>NZ_QSNV01000001.1:76684-1587351 GCF_009498615.1 Agrobacterium sp. ICMP 6402 | reverse complement strand
AGAAAAGCTGCGCTTCGCTATCCGCGAAGGCGGCCGTACCGTCGGCGCCGGCATCGTGGCTTCGATCGTCGAGTAATTTCGACTTTTAAAATTCGCTCCGACGGCGGTGTCACAAACACCGCCGTCGGGCTTTTGACAAAAAGCCTGGCGGCGTTGCATTTTTAGTGCTTGAAAAATTCGGTGAAAGCGCGTAAACGCGCACTCACACTCCCCGCTGGATTCGCAAGCAACTGCGAAACGCGGTGTTTTAGCAATACAGACTACTGAAATGATTGGGGTGCGAGGCGCATCTCTCTCGGTTTTTGAAAATCTGCGGCGCCACGATCAATAGAAGTTCATGTGTTTCCGCGTGCGGAAACGAATAACAAAGAACAAGGACAAGACGAATGACCGGCCAGAATATCCGTATCCGCCTCAAGGCGTTCGATCACCGGATCCTCGATGCCTCTACCCGTGAAATCGTGTCGACCGCAAAGCGCACCGGCGCCAGCGTTCGCGGCCCGGTTCCACTCCCCACACGCATCGAAAAGTTTACCGTCAACCGCTCTCCTCACGTTGACAAGAAAAGCCGTGAACAGTTCGAAATGCGGACGCACAAGCGTCTTCTCGATATCGTTGACCCCACCCCGCAGACTGTCGATGCTCTTATGAAGCTCGACCTCGCTGCTGGCGTTGACGTGGAAATCAAGCTCTAAGACCCGGCCCGACCCATCCTTGGTGAGGGCTGAAATAACAAGGAAGGTACGTGGAGAAATCCAACGACTTCCAAACCGGAGACCGGAAACATCGTGAGATGTCGAAGGGCACTCCTTAACAAAGGCCAGAGAGGGTTTTCCCTTCAAGGCTCGCAAGAGGATGAACCAATGCGTTCAGGTGTGATTGCACAGAAAGTGGGTATGACACGCGTCTATAACGACGCAGGTGAACATATCCCCGTAACAGTATTGCGACTGGATAACGTACAAGTCGTTGCCCAGCGCACGGAAGACAAGAATGGCTACACCGCAGTTCAGCTCGGTGCCGGCCAGTCCAAGGTCAAGAACACGACAAAGGCGCTTCGCGGTCATTTTGCCGCTGCCAATGTCGAACCGAAAGCTAAGCTCGTCGAGTTCCGGGTTTCCCCCGAGAACCTGATCGACATCGGTGCAACACTGACCGCAAATCATTTTCAGAACGGCCAGCTGGTCGACGTTACTGGAACCACGATCGGTAAAGGTTTTGCCGGTGCTATGAAGCGTCACAACTTCGGTGGTGGCCGCGCTTCGCACGGTAACTCCGTATCGCACCGTGCACACGGTTCGACCGGTAACAACCAGGATCCGGGCCGCGTCTGGAAGGGCAAGCGCATGGCTGGTCATATGGGCCAGACGCGCGTTACGACCCAGAACCTCGAAGTCGTTTCGACTGATGAAGACCGTGGCCTCATCCTTGTTAAGGGTGCAGTTCCCGGTTCGAAGGGTTCCTGGATCATCGTCCGCGACGCCGTCAAGTCGGCTGCGAAGTAAGGGAGCCTTATCATGGAATTGAACGTCAAGACCCTCGAGGGAAAAGACGCCGGCAAGGTTTCTCTGTCGGACGAAATTTTCGGCCTCGATCCCCGCCAGGACATCCTGGCCCGTATGGTTCGCTGGCAGCTTGCAAAGAAGCAGCAGGGAACACACAAGACGAAGAACCGGTCGGAAGTTTCCCGCACCGGTGCGAAGATGTACAAGCAGAAGGGTACGGGCCGCGCTCGTCACCATTCGGCTCGCGCACCGCAGTTCCGCGGCGGCGGCAAGGCCCACGGCCCGGTCGTTCGCAGCCACGCCCATGACCTTCCCAAGAAGGTTCGTGCGCTCGCTCTGCGTCACGCCCTGTCTGCAAAGCTGAAGGCAGAAGAACTGATCATCGTCGATCAGCTCGTTGCATCTGAAGCAAAGACCAAGGCTCTGCTGGGCAGCTTCGCTTCGCTTGGCCTGACCAACGCTCTGGTTATCGGTGGCGCTGAACTTGATGGCAACTTCAAGCTCGCAGCCCAGAACATCCCGAATGTGGACGTTC
Organism: Agrobacterium sp. ICMP 6402; assembly: GCF_009498615.1. Lineage (NCBI taxonomy): Bacteria > Pseudomonadati > Pseudomonadota > Alphaproteobacteria > Hyphomicrobiales > Rhizobiaceae > Agrobacterium > Agrobacterium sp. ICMP 6402. The sequence continues at coordinate 1,585,311 of NZ_QSNV01000001.1, read as the reverse complement.
TGCCGGTACAGGGCATCAATGTTTACGACATCCTGCGTCGTGGCAAGCTGGTGCTTTCCAAGGCTGCTGTAGAGGCTCTGGAGGAGCGGTTCAAATGACGGATCTTCGCCACTACGATGTGATCGTATCTCCTTCGATCACGGAAAAGTCGACGCTGGTCTCCGAACAGAACCAGGTCGTATTCAACGTCGCCAAAAGCGCTTCCAAGCCTGAAATCAAGGCTGCCGTGGAAGCTCTCTTCGGCGTCAAAGTCACGGCTGTGAACACGCTTATCCGCAAGGGTAAGACCCGTCGTTTCCGTGGGTTCGCCGGTAAGCTTAAGGACGTCAAGAAAGCCGTCGTTACGCTCGCCGAAGGTCAATCCATCGACGTGTCCACCGGACTCTAAAGGTTAGGCCCAAGCGGGCAAAGACCCAAAAGGGAACAATAAAATGGCATTGAAAAGTTTCAATCCGACCACGCCGAGCCAGCGCCAGCTGGTTATCGTGGACCGCGCTTCGCTCTACAAGGGCAAGCCGGTAAAGGCTCTGACCCAGGGCCTCAGCTCCAAGGGTGGCCGCAACAACCAGGGCCGGATCACCGTCCGGTTCCAGGGTGGCGGTCACAAGCGGACCTACCGTCTGGTGGATTTCAAGCGTCGCAAGTTCGACGTTGAAGGCACCGTTGAACGTTTGGAATACGACCCCAACCGCACCGCGTTCATCGCGCTGGTTACGTATACCGACGGCGAACAGGCTTACATTCTCGCGCCACAGCGTCTCGCTGCTGGTGACAAGGTAATCGCCTCCGACAAGGCAGTGGACGTGAAGCCCGGCAACACCATGCCGCTTCAGTACATTCCTGTCGGTTCGATCATCCACAACGTCGAGATGAAGCCAGGTAAAGGCGGTCAGATTGCCCGCTCCGCCGGTACGTATGTCCAGCTCGTCGGCCGCGATGCCGGTATGGCCATCCTGCGTCTCAACTCGGGCGAACAGCGTCTGGTGCACGGCTCCTGCCTCGCATCGATCGGCGCTGTTTCGAACTCGGATCACGGCAACATCAACGACGGCAAGGCTGGTCGTTCGCGTTGGCGTGGCAAGCGTCCGCACGTTCGCGGCGTCGTCATGAACCCGGTCGACCACCCGCACGGTGGTGGTGAAGGTCGCACGTCGGGTGGTCGCCACCCGGTTACTCCGTGGGGCAAGCCCACGAAGGGCAAGCGCACCCGTTCGAACAAGTCGACCGACAAGTTCATCATGCGCTCGCGCCATCAGCGTAAGAAGTAAGAGAGGTAGTCACTAATGGCTCGTTCAGTATGGAAAGGTCCGTTTATTGACGGCTATCTTCTCACCAAGGCTGAGAAGGTGCGCGAGAGCGGACGTAATGAAGTAATCAAGATCTGGAGCCGTCGCTCCACGATCCTGCCGCAGTTCGTCGGTCTGACGTTTGGCGTGTACAACGGCAGCAAGCATGTGCCCGTCTCGGTCAACGAAGACATGGTCGGACACAAGTTCGGTGAATTCTCTCCGACGCGGACCTACTACGGTCACGGCGCGGACAAGAAGGCAAAGAGGAAGTAATCATGGCGAAGGCTAAGACCGAACGCCGGCTGAAGGACAATGAGGCTCAGGCCATTGCCCGCACGCTCCGCGTCAGCCCCCAGAAACTGAACCTGGTTGCCGCTCTTATCCGTGGCAAGAAGGTTGATCGCGCTCTCGCCGAGCTCGAATTCTCCCGCAAGCGCATTGCAGGCACCGTCAAGAAGACGCTGGAATCTGCAATTGCCAATGCGGAAAACAACCACGACCTCGACGTCGACTCTCTCGTCGTCGCCGAGGCCTATGTTGGCAAGTCCATCACCATGAAGCGTTTCCACGCCCGTGGCCGTGGTCGTGCGTCCCGCATTGAAAAGCCGTTCTCTCACCTCACGATCGTTGTTCGTGAAGTTGAAGAAAAAGGGGAGGCCGCATAATGGGTCAGAAAATCAATCCGATCGGCTTCCGCCTCGGCATCAACCGTACCTGGGATAGCCGCTGGTACGCTGACACCGCAGAATACGGCAAGCTGCTGCATGAAGATCTGAAGATCCGGGCTTACCTGATCAAGGAACTCAAGCAGGCCGGTATCGCCAAGGTGGTCATCGAGCGTCCGCACAAGAAGTGCCGCGTTACGATCCACTCGGCTCGTCCGGGTCTCATCATCGGCAAGAAGGGCGCGGACATCGAGAAGCTTCGCAAGAAGCTTTCCGAGATGACCAACTCCGAAACGCACCTCAACATCGTTGAAGTGCGCAAGCCGGAAATCGACGCAACTCTGGTTGCCCAGTCGATCGCCCAGCAGCTCGAGCGCCGCGTGGCTTTCCGCCGTGCGATGAAGCGTTCGGTTCAGTCCGCAATGCGTCTTGGCGCCGAAGGCATCAAGATCACCTGCGGCGGCCGTCTCGGCGGTGCTGAAATCGCTCGTACCGAATGGTATCGCGAAGGTCGCGTTCCGCTGCACACGCTGCGTGCGGATATCGACTACGGCACGGCTGAAGCGGAAACCGCATTCGGCATCTGCGGCATCAAGGTCTGGATCTTCAAGGGCGAAATCCTTGAGCACGATCCGATGGCTTCTGAGCGTCGCGGTCTCGAAGGCGATGCTCAAGGCCCTGCAAGCCGTGAGCGTGGCGATCGTCCCGATCGTCGTCGCGAAAACGCTTGATTGACGCTGGCGAAAGATAAGCTCGGAGAAGTAAGAAAATGTTGCAGCCAAAGCGTACTAAGTACCGTAAGCAGTTCAAGGGACGCATCAAGGGCGTCGCCAAGGGCGGCTTTGACCTGGCATTCGGTGAATTCGGCTTGAAGTCGCAGGAACCGAACCGCGTGAATGCACGCGAGATCGAAGCGGCCCGCCGCGCGATCACGCGTTACATGAAGCGCGCAGGTCGTGTGTGGATCCGCGTATTCCCCGACGTTCCGGTAACGGCAAAGCCGACCGAAGTTCGTATGGGTAAGGGCAAGGGTTCGGTCGAATACTGGGCATGCAAGGTCAAGCCCGGTCGTATGATGTTCGAGATCGACGGTGTTACCGAGGAGATCGCCCGTGAGGCGCTTCGTCTCGGCGCTGCCAAGCTCTCGGTCAAGACGCGCTTCGTACAGCGCATCGCAGAGTAAGGAGCAAGGCACATGAAAGCCGATGAAGTTCGCGGCCTCAGCGCCGACCAGCTCAAGGACAAGCTCGCCGATCTGAAGAAGGAGCAGTTCAACCTGCGCTTCCAGAAGGCGACTGGCCAGCTGGAGAAGTCCTCGCGCATCAACGAAGTCCGCAAGGACATCGCCCGCGTTAAAACCATTGCCCGCCAGAAGGCGGCAGAAGCCAAGGCCTAAGGAAAAATAATATGCCGAAACGCATTCTGCAGGGCGTCGTAGTGTCCGACAAGAACGAGAAGACTGTCGTGGTCCGGGTTGAGCGTCGATTCGCTCACCCGCTCATGCAAAAGACCGTTCGTCGTTCGAAGAAGTACAAGGCACACGACGAAAACAATCAATACAAGGTCGGCGATGTCGTTTCCATCGAGGAATGCGCACCGATCTCCAAGGACAAGCGCTGGACGGTTGTTGCCGCCCAGGCTTAATTTCATCAGAATCGCGCCAGGCATCTTGTACTTGGCGCGAATTCCTGTATGAAGCACCGCAAGGACGCTCGTGAATCGAGCGTCTTTTGCTTTGATGCGCACGGAAGGTCCCTCGGGAAACCACCCTGTCACGATTTTTCCGCGCAAAAAAAGAGATATTCATAAGCTGGGGCAGGGGGCTCACTCGAGAGAGTTTGCCCAACCGTTCCGGTAACAACAAGAAGGCGACCTGACATGATTCAGATGCAAACAAACCTCGACGTGGCGGATAATTCCGGCGCACGTCGTGTCATGTGCATCAAGGTGCTGGGCGGCTCGAAGCGCAAATATGCTTCTGTTGGCGACATTATTGTCGTTTCCATCAAGGAAGCTATTCCGCGCGGCCGCGTCAAGAAGGGCGATGTGATGAAGGCGGTTGTCGTGCGCACCGCCAAGGACATCCGTCGCGCTGACGGCAGCGTCATCCGTTTCGATAACAACGCAGCCGTTCTTATCGACAACAAGAAAGAGCCCATCGGCACCCGTATCTTCGGACCGGTTCCGCGCGAACTTCGCGCCAAGAACCATATGAAGATCATCTCGCTGGCTCCGGAAGTACTGTAAGGAGCAATCGCGATGCAGAAAATTCGTAAAGGCGACAAAGTTGTCGTATTGACCGGTAAGGACAAGGGCCGTACCGGCGAAGTAATCCAGGTTATGCCGAAAGAAGACCGTGCCGTTGTGCGTGGCGTAAACATGGTGAAGCGTCACCAGCGCCAGACCCAGGGCCAGGAAGCCGGCATCATCAACAAGGAAGCATCCTTGCACATCTCCAACATTGCCATCGCCGATAAGGATGGCAAGCCGACCCGCGTTGGCTTTTCTGTTGTAGACGGCAAGAAGGTCCGCGTGGCCAAGCGTTCGGGAGAAGTGATCGATGGCTGACAAGTACGAGCCGCGTCTCAAGGCGGAATACGTGTCGCGTATCCGCGACGCCATGCAGGAGAAGTTCTCCTACGCCAACGTAATGATGATCCCGAAGCTTGAAAAGATCGTGATCAACATGGGTGTTGGCGAAGCGACTGCCGATTCCAAGAAGCCGACCATTGCTGCCGGTGACCTGGCTGCGATTGCCGGCCAGAAGCCGGTCGTCACCCGCGCTCGTAATTCGATCGCTGGTTTCAAGCTTCGCGAAGGCATGCCGATCGGTGCGAAGGTTACCCTTCGTGGCGCACGCATGTACGAATTCCTTGATCGTCTGATCAACATCGCGCTGCCGCGCGTTCGCGACTTCCGGGGTCTGAACCCCAAGAGCTTTGACGGCCGTGGCAACTTCGCCATGGGCATCAAGGAACACATTGTGTTCCCTGAGATCAACTACGATAAGGTTGATCAGATGTGGGGCATGGACATCATCGTTTGCACGACGGCGACGTCGGACGACGAAGCTCGGGCTCTGCTTACAGAGTTCAACTTCCCGTTCCGTCACTAACCGTAACGACGAGCGTAGAAAAGGAACTCCGATATGGCGAAAACAAGCGCAGTTGAAAAGAACAAGCGCCGCCGCAAGTCGGTCGCCCAGCAGGCTACCAAGCGTGCTGCACTCAAGGCGATCGTAATGAACCAGTCCCTTCCGATCGAAGACCGGTTCAAGGCCACTCTGAAGCTCGCTTCGCTGCCGCGTGACGGTTCGAAGACGCGTATCCGCAACCGCTGCGAAGTAACGGGCCGTCCGCGCGCGTTCTATCGCAAGCTCAAGATGTCGCGTATCGCGCTTCGTGAGCTGGGCAATTCCGGCAAGGTGCCGGGCATTGTCAAGTCGAGCTGGTAAGGAGACGGGCACATGACCATGACTGATCCTTTGGGTGATATGCTCACCCGCATCCGCAATGGTGCCGCTCGCCGCAAGTCTGCGGTCAGCACGCCTGCTTCCAGCCTCCGCGCACGCGTTCTCGACGTGCTGCAGGCTGAAGGCTACATTCGCGGTTATTCCAAGGTCGATTTCGAAAACGGCAAGTCCGAATTCAGCATCGAACTGAAGTACTACGAAGGCGCGTCCGTGATCCGTGAGATCGGCCGCGTTTCCAAGCCGGGCCGCCGAGTCTATGTCTCGGTAAAGTCCATTCCGCAGGTCGCGAACGGCCTCGGCATCACCATCCTTTCGACTCCGAAGGGTGTGATGGCCGATCACCAGGCTCGCGAACAGAACGTTGGTGGCGAGGTTCTTTGCTCGGTCTTCTAAGATCGAGCACGGATCTCCATAACGAACAGACAGGATTGAACAATGTCTCGTATCGGTAAAAAGCCCGTTCCGGTTCCCGCAGGTGTGACGGCCAATGTCGACGGCCAGAAGGTCACTGCGAAGGGCCCGAAGGGTGAACTGTTTTTCGTCGCTAACGACGATATTCAGCTGAAACTCGAAGATAACGGCGTTTCCGTAACGCCGGCCAATGGCACCAAGGAAGCTCGCTCGAAGTGGGGCATGTCCCGCACGATGATCGAGAACATCTTCAAGGGTGTTAAGGACGGTTACGAACGCAAGCTCGAAATCAACGGCGTTGGTTATCGTGCCGCCCTGCAGGGCAAGAACCTGCAGCTGGCGCTCGGTTTCTCCCACGACGTGGTTTACGAGCCGCCGGTCGGCATCACCATTGCCGTGCCGAAGCCGACGGAAATCATCGTTTCCGGTATCAACAAGCAGCAGGTCGGTCAGGTAGCCGCGGAAATCCGCGAATACCGTGGTCCCGAGCCCTACAAGGGCAAGGGCGTGAAGTACGCTGAAGAGCGTATCGTCCGCAAAGAAGGCAAGAAGAAGTAAGGATCACGCGAAATGGCTAGCAGGAAAGAAGCACTTGCACGTCGCGCGAGCCGTGTGCGCCGCCAGATCAAGGCGGTTGCCAATGGCCGCCCGCGCCTGTCGGTTCATCGCTCGTCGAAGAACATCTACGCCCAGATCATCGATGATGTTGCTGGCAAGACGCTTGCGTCTGCCTCCACGCTCGAAGCCGATCTGCGCGGCTCGCTCAAGACCGGCGCCGACGTTGCTGCGGCATCCGTCGTGGGCAAGCTGGTTGCCGAGCGCGGCGTCAAGGCTGGCGTCAAGGATGTTGTATTCGACCGTGGCGCGTTCATCTATCACGGCCGCGTCAAGGCCCTGGCAGATGCTGCCCGCGAAGGCGGTCTGAACTTTTAATTTTTATTCCGCCCGGACAACGATCCGGGCGGAATTTCACCGGACCATGCGGGTCTCTTCATCGAGGCCGGTGGTCTTTTCGTTTGCCGTTCCACCCGTAAAAGAAAAAGGACAAGGACAATGGCACAGGAAAAAAGAGGTTCTCGCGACGATCGCCAGAACCGCGAAGAACGCGATAGCGAATTCGTCGACAAGCTGGTCGCGATCAACCGCGTTGCAAAGGTTGTTAAGGGTGGCCGTCGCTTCGGCTTCGCCGCTCTCGTTGTTGTCGGCGACCAGAAGGGCCGCGTTGGCTTCGGTCACGGCAAGGCTCGTGAAGTTCCGGAAGCGATCCGCAAGGCCACTGAAAGCGCAAAGCGCGATCTGATCTTCGTTCCGCTGCGCGATGGCCGCACGCTGCATCACGACGTCAATGGCCGTCACGGCGCAGGCAAGGTTCTGCTGCGTTCGGCCAAGGCCGGTACCGGTATCATCGCCGGCGGTCCGATGCGTGCTGTTTTCGAAACGCTGGGCGTTCATGACGTCGTTGCGAAGTCGACCGGTTCCTCGAACCCTTACAACATGGTTCGTGCAACGTTCGACGCTCTGAAGCATCAGGTTCATCCGAAGGACATCGCTGCACAGCGCGGTCTGAAGTTTGCGACCCTTCAGGCTCGCCGCGCCGCGTCCGGCAACGCTTCTGAAGAATAAGGAGCTGGATCATGGCCAAGAAAACTACTGAAGCCAAGAAGACTGTCACGGTCGAACAGATCGGCAGCCCTATTCGCCGCCCGGCAATCCAGCGTCAGACGCTGGTCGGTCTGGGTCTCAACAAGATGCATCGTCAGCGCACCCTGGAAGATACTCCGGCGGTTCGCGGCATGATCCGTGCGGTCCAGCATCTCGTTCGCGTCGTTGACGAGAAGTGAGACGGAGTAACCTATCATGAAACTCAATGAAATCAGAGACAACGAAGGCTCCTCCAAGGACCGTATCCGCGTAGGTCGCGGTATCGGTTCTGGCAAGGGCAAGACCGGTGGTCGCGGTGTGAAGGGTCAGAAGGCTCGTTCGGGCGTCGCCATCAACGGCTTCGAAGGCGGTCAGATGCCAATCTACCGTCGTCTGCCGAAGCGCGGCTTTAACAACATCTTCGGTTCCGAATATGCTGTTGTGTCGCTCGGCCGCATCCAGACCGCCATCGACGCCAAGAAGCTCGACGCGTCCGCAACGATCGATGCTGCTGCTCTCAAGGCAGCCGGCGTCATCCGCCGCGTCAAGGACGGCGTTCGCATTCTCGCCGACGGCGAGCTGAAGGCCAAGGTTGCCTTCGAAGTTGCCGGTGCTTCCAAGCCCGCACTCGAAAAGATTGAGAAGGCCGGCGGCTCTATCAAGCTTCTCGTGGTTGCAGCCGAAGCTTCCGAGTAATATATAGACTTCAGGCGCCCGGGGCTTCGTGCTCCGGGCGTCTGCGCTCCCTGGCTTATGTTGCTTTCGATCTAAATCGATTTAGAGATGCATCATGGCAAACTCTTCGCGGTGCAGCTGTTATGCGCGCCGCTTGCGGCATAAAGTGCTGCAGGGAGAGCCTCACAGTTCTTGAACTTCCGTAGGGGAGGGGATAGGACATAAAAAAACAGGGTGAGGCATGATGGCGGCGCAGAGCCGTGTTCGTCCGAAGCCCGGTTTTTGAACCGGTATCTTTTAGACCTTTCCGCATCGGTCGGTTTTGCTGGCTGGCAAGGGTCATTCGGAGAAATTTATGGCGTCCGCAGCGGAACAACTGGCTTCGAACCTGAATTTTTCGACCTTCGCTAAGGCGGAGGATCTGAAAAAGCGTCTCTGGTTTACTCTTGCCGCACTCCTCGTCTACCGTCTTGGCACCCATATTCCGCTTCCGGGCCTGAACCCCGAAGCCTATGCGCAGGCCTTCCAGGGCCAGGCCAACGGTATTCTCGGTCTTTTCAACATGTTTGCGGGTGGCGCTGTCGAGCGCATGGCGATCTTCGCCCTCGGCATCATGCCTTACATCTCCGCTTCGATCATCGTGCAGCTCATGACCTCGGTCGTGCCCTCGCTCGAAGCGTTGAAGAAAGAAGGCGAAGCCGGCCGCAAGATCATCAACCAGTACACTCGTTACGGTACGGTGCTGCTCGGCACGCTGCAGGCCTATGGCATTGCAGTCGGCCTTGAAAGCGGCAGCGGCCTTGTGGTCGATCCGGGCTGGTTCTTCCGCGTCTCCACCGTCATCACGCTGCTCGGCGGCACGATGTTCCTGATGTGGCTCGGTGAGCAGATCACGTCGCGCGGTATCGGCAACGGTATTTCGCTTATCATCTTCGCCGGTATTGCCGCAGGCCTGCCCAAGGCGCTTGCCGGCACCCTGGAACTCGGCCGCACCGGTGCGCTGTCGACGCCGCTCATTCTCATGGTCGTCATCGTCGCCATCGGCGTTATCGCGCTGATCGTCTTTGTGGAACGCGCCCAGCGTCGCCTGTTGATACAATATCCGAAGCGACAAGTCGGCAACCGGATGTTCCAGGGCGATACCTCGCATCTGCCGCTGAAGCTGAACACCGCCGGCGTCATTCCCGCGATCTTCGCATCCTCGCTGCTGCTTCTGCCGGCGACGGCTGCCGGTTTCGCCGGAAACACCAATCTGCCGTCCTGGGCGACCGCGATCATCGCGTCGCTGCAGCACGGGCAGCCATTGTTCATGGCGCTCTACGGCCTGCTGATCGCGTTCTTCGCGTTTTTCTACACGGCTATCGTCTTCAATCCGAAGGACACGGCCGATAACCTCAAGAAGCATGGCGGCTTCATTCCGGGCATTCGTCCGGGCGAGCGCACCGCGGAGTACATCGATTACGTCCTGACCCGTATCACGGTGGTCGGCGCGGTTTATCTGGTCTTCGTGTGTATCCTTCCTGAGACACTTATCGCACGCACGGGCATTCCATTAGCCCTTGGTGGTACTTCGCTTTTGATCGTTGTCAGTGTAACTCTGGACACGGTTGCGCAGATTCAGGGTCATCTGATCGCGCAGCAATATGAAGGGCTGATCAAGAAGTCGAAGTTGCGTGGAGGAAAGAGGGGACGATGAGACTGATATTTTTGGGTCCGCCGGGTGCGGGCAAGGGAACCCAGGCCAAGCGGCTGACTGACAAGTACGGGATCCCGCAGCTTTCAACCGGTGACATGCTTCGCGCTGCGGTTAGCGCGGGCACCGAAATCGGCAAACGAGCCAAGGCCGTCATGGACGCCGGCGGGCTGGTTTCCGACGATATCGTCAATCAGATCGTTTCCGAACGCATCGAAGAGCCTGACTGTGCCAAGGGCTTTATTCTAGACGGCTATCCGCGCACCGTTCCGCAGGCCAAGGCGCTTGCCGAGAACATGCGCAAGAAGAATCTTGCCCTTGATGCCGTCATTGAACTGAAGGTGGACGAGGAGGCGTTGATTCGCCGAATCGAAAACCGGGTCGCGGAAACCATTGCCGCCGGCGGCACTGTTCGTTCGGACGATAATCCGGAAGCTTTCCGCAAGCGGCTGACGGAATATCGCGAGAAGACAGCGCCTTTGTCGAGCTATTACAGCGAGCAGGGCGAGCTAGTGACGCTGGATGGCATGGCGGATGTCGATGCCGTGACCGAGGCTATCGAAAACGTTCTCGAAAAGGCCTCTGCCTAAGGCTGGGGCGGGGTGGCAAAATCTGCTGGCGATTTTCGCCCGATTTGCCACTCTCATGATCTAGCTCATCCTTTGGATAGCAAAAGAATCTTGGCGGAGCCGGTTGCTTTTTTGCGCTGATTCCGTTAAACACCGCGCCAACTCGCGACATCCCAAGCGACTGGCGCGGATTTCCCTTAGGGAAGGGAGATCCGGGTACGGTCGTTTTGACCTGTCACGGACATCAATTTTGAACTGGCGGCCCTGTTGGTCGCTCGACTGGAATCACCACTTGCCGGATGGCAACTGGAACCAAGGAGAAAAGACGTGGCACGTATCGCTGGCGTCAACATCCCGACTGCAAAGCGCGTTGTTATTGCGCTGACCTATATTCACGGGATTGGTCCGAAATTCGCGCAGGAAATCATGGACAAGGTCGGTCTTCCGGCTGACAAGCGCGTTCATCAGCTGACGGATGCTGAAGTTCTTCAGATCCGCGAAGCCATCGACCGCGACTATCAGGTCGAAGGCGACCTTCGTCGCGACACGTCGATGAACATCAAGCGTTTGATGGACCTCGGCTGCTACCGCGGCCTGCGTCACCGTCGTGGCCTTCCGGTCCGCGGTCAGCGCACGCACACCAACGCCCGCACCCGCAAGGGTCCGGCGAAGGCTATCGCTGGTAAGAAGAAGTAATTTTCCGGTTCTCCGGAAAGGGGAGGCTGGTGCAGTCCGCGCCAGCCTTTCTGAGTTTGGCGTGAAGCCCGGATACGGGTCGATCGCCGGTGTGGCCGCTGGTGTTACGGCGGTGAAGAGATCAATGAAAGGTATACAATGGCCAAGGAAGCCGCACGCGTCCGTCGTCGCGAACGCAAAAATATCACGTCGGGCGTCGCGCACGTCAACTCGACCTTCAACAACACGATGATCACCATCACCGACGCACAGGGCAATGCTATTGCCTGGTCGTCTGCTGGTGCCAAGGGCTTCAAGGGTTCGCGCAAGTCGACCCCGTTTGCTGCCCAGATCGCTGCTGAAGATTGCGCGAAAAAGGCTCAGGAACACGGCATGAAGTCGCTTGAAGTTGAAGTTTGCGGTCCGGGTTCCGGCCGTGAATCGGCACTTCGCGCTCTGCAGGCTGCCGGTTTCATGATCACTTCCATTCGCGACGTGACGCCGATCCCGCACAATGGTTGCCGTCCGCGCAAGAAGCGCCGCGTCTGACGCGACCGTGGTTCGGAAATTCCGCCTTACCTCAGGTCTGGCGGAATTTTCGTGTATCTGGCGTGTGCGCGTCGATTTCGATCGACGGACTTGCGCTCAAGAACCCACTGATGAACCACTGAATTAGGTTCCTCTCGGTGTTTTCATGCTCGGTCCGTCACGATTGGATGGTGGCGGCGAACGGAAGGTTTAAAGATGATTCAGAAGAACTGGCAGGAACTTATCAAGCCGAACAAGGTCGAGTTCACCTCGTCCAGCCGCACCAAGGCAACGCTGGTTGCCGAGCCGCTGGAACGTGGTTTCGGTCTTACCCTCGGCAACGCGCTGCGTCGCGTTCTGTTGTCTTCCCTGCGTGGCGCCGCTGTAACGGCCGTGCAGATCGACGGTGTCCTGCATGAATTCTCCTCCATCCCCGGCGTTCGGGAAGATGTGACGGATATCGTGCTCAACATCAAGGAAATCGCCATCAAGATGGATGGCGACGATTCCAAGCGCATGGTCGTGCGCAAGCAGGGTCCGGGTGCCGTGACTGCTGGTGACATCCAGACGGTTGGCGACATCGAGATTCTGAACCCCGACCACGTGATCTGCACGCTGGATGATGGCGCTGAAATCCGCATGGAATTCACCGTCAACAACGGCAAGGGTTACGTACCGGCTGAGCGCAACCGCGCGGAAGATGCCCCGATCGGCCTCATTCCGGTGGACAGCCTCTATTCTCCGGTCAAGAAAGTGTCCTACAAGGTGGAAAACACCCGTGAAGGTCAGGTTCTCGACTATGACAAGCTGATCATGACGATCGAGACCAACGGTTCGGTTTCCGGCGAAGACGCCGTTGCCTTCGCCGCTCGCATTCTTCAGGACCAGCTGGGCGTCTTCGTCAACTTCGACGAGCCGCAGAAGGAAGCAGAAGAAGAATCGGTTACCGAACTCGCGTTCAACCCGGCGCTTCTCAAGAAGGTCGACGAGCTCGAGCTGTCGGTTCGTTCGGCAAACTGCCTGAAGAACGACAACATCGTCTATATCGGCGACCTGATCCAGAAGACCGAAGCCGAAATGCTCCGCACGCCGAACTTTGGTCGCAAGTCGCTGAACGAAATCAAGGAAGTTCTCGCTTCCATGGGTCTGCACCTCGGCATGGAAGTGCCAGCATGGCCGCCAGAGAACATCGAAGATCTCGCAAAGCGTTACGAAGACCAATATTAACAAGCAAAAAAGGCAGACCCTTTAAAGACTGCCTTTCCCCGTCAAACAGCAGATAAGTCATCTGCATGTGCCAGGAAACGGCAGGCCCTAAAAGGAAACCTGCGTAGAAGGAGAATAGCAATGCGCCACGGTAATTCAGGCCGCAAGCTCAATAGAACCGCCAGCCACCGCAAGGCAATGTTTGCCAACATGGCTGCTTCGCTCATCACCCATGAGCAGATCGTCACCACCCTTCCGAAGGCGAAGGAAATCCGTCCGATCGTCGAGCGTCTCGTGACCCTCGGCAAGCGCGGCGACCTGCACGCTCGTCGTCAGGCGATCTCGCAGATCAAGGATCAGGACGCCGTTCGCAAGCTGTTCGACGCGATCGCTTCGCGTTACGCAACCCGCAACGGCGGCTACCTGCGTATCATGAAGGCCGGCTACCGCCAGGGCGACAACGCGGCTCTCGCCGTCGTTGAATTCGTCGAGCGCGACGTCGACGCCAAGGGCGCAGCCGACAAGGCTCGCGTTGCCGCTGAGATCGCTGCTGCCGAAGCTGCATAAGGTCTGACGCCTTTGGGCGTCGTGAGTTGAAAAGCCGGGCGAGAGATCGTCCGGCTTTTTTTCGTTAGGCCATGGCATTGACGTCAAAAGGCGAGAGCATTCAGTTCACGGTCAGCGCGTGGGCGGCGAATTCCCCCCTTCACCTTGATAGAGAGCTTTTCTCACTCAGGAACGTGGATACGGGCCTTGATGTGCTTGAGGTGCGCAACGATGGTGAAAGTCATGATGACCAGCAGCGACCATGAACTCCACTTTCCGATATGCACGACGGACCAGGCGCCGATCTGATCGGGATATTTCCAGATGCCGAAGAAGGTGGAGATGTTTTCCGCCAGCCAGACGAAGAAGCCGATCAGGATGAAAGCAAGCAGCAGCGGCATCTTGCGGTCGCGATCATAGGGGCGGTAGACCACGGTTGCGCGTGAATAAAGGCCGATGGCGCAGGCGGCGATATACCAGCGGTAGTCCCCAAGGAAGTGGTGGGTGAAGAAGTTGGCATAGATGGCGATACCGATCAGCGTTGCCATCCAGTAGCTGGGATAGTGGCGAATGCGCACATCCAGCAGACGCCACGCCTGAATGATGTAGCTGCCGACGGCGGCATACATGAAGCCGGAAAAGAGCGGGACGCCTAAGACTTTGGTGTAGGCGAAATCCGGATAGGACCATGACTGGATAGCGCTGGAGGTCTTGAAGACCTCCAATGCGAAGCCGACGATATGGAACAGCAGGATGGCCTTGGCCTCATCGAGCGTTTCCAGCCTGCTCCAGATCATGAAGAACTGGATACCGAGCGCAATGATCAGCAGCACGTCATAACGCGGAATGCCGAACAGGCCGCCATGCGGCACCACAAAGATGGAGATGAAGAACAATCCCGCAAACAAGCAGGCGCGGGCTTCCTTGATGCCGAAGTATAAAAACTCGACGATGAAGCGCCGGATACCCTTGAGTTCGCCCCAGGGATAGGTATCGCAAAGCAGATTGTCCAAAACCGAGAGGCGGCTTGCGGCTGGACTTGTCCCTGTGCTCATGTTCACGCCTCGATTTGCATCCGTCACGTTTCATACGAAAACCGGAAGGAGCCCGCATGGGCCAGCCACGCCTATCCCCGTTTTATTTCGCGCGCCTCCGGCTTTTGGGGGCTGCGATGCTGGTGATCGTTTGCGGTCTTTGCCTGCGGACCTTCGGTTACGACGTGGGGCTACCGTTCGTGGTCGTCAAATATGGCGGATCCGTGCTCTGGGGCGCGATGGTATATCTGCTGCTGGCGGCCGTCTTTCCCTTGCGCTGGAACGACTATCAGGTTCAAGCCGCGATTCTTCTCGCCGTTGCTGTGGAACTCGTACGGCTTGTTCATTTTCCGTCGCTTGATGCGTTTCGTGCAACGACGGCCGGGGCTTTGCTGCTCGGCCGGGTTTTTTCGCTGTGGAATATCGTCTGTTATGTCGTGGGAATTGGGGTCGCGTCCTTCATTGTCGGACGGGTCTGGCGCGCTTCGCACGCTTCGCCGCCATGATCGTCGGCCGCGCCAGCCGATACCCCAACAGCACTGCCATCGTGCTGATATAAAACACCGGCTCCAGCGTGATTGACTTCCGCGCCAGCACGAAATGCAGCACGCCGACGATGAGCACGAGATAGACAAGCTTGTGCAATGTGTTCCAGCGGCTGCCAAGCTTGCGGATGGACCAGCGGTTGGAGGTCAGCGCCAGCGGTGTGAGCATGGCAAGTCCGGCCATGCCGAGCATGATATAGGGCCGCTTCAATATATCGCCGGCGATGGAGCTGAAGACCAGCCCGCGATCAAGCACCAGATAGACGGTGAAATGCGCCAGCACGTAATAAAAGGCGACCAGCCCCAAAGCACGGCGATAGGCGATGAGGTTGATGTTGAACAGGTCGCGCAGCGGCGTGACCAGCAATCCGATGCACAGGAACCGCAGCGCCCAGATGCCGAGCAGGTGCTCGAAATCCTTGACCGGATTAAAGCCGAGGCCGCCGGTTGCGGCGAGATAGAAATACCAGATGCCGGGACAGAGGCCGATCACATAGACCAGCCAGATGGCCGCCGGCTGGTAACGCTTCGGCAGCGAGGGAAGCGACAGGGCGAAGGCCATGATCAGTAATTCGCCTTGAGGTCGAGGCCGGTATAAAGGCTCGCCACATCGTCATACCCGTTGAACATCAGGGTGGGGCGGTTCTGGGTACCGAAAAAGCCGCCTTCGCCGATGCGCTGTTCCGTTGCCTGGCTCCAGCGCGGATGGTCCACATGCGGATTGACGTTGGAGTAGAAGCCGTATTCGCGGGCGTTGGAGTTTTTCCAGGTCGTTTCCGGCTGTTTTTCGACCAGCGAAATCTTGACGATGGATTTGATACCCTTGAAGCCGTATTTCCATGGGACGACGAGCCGGATCGGCGCGCCGTTCTGGTTCGGCAACGTTTCTCCGTAAAGGCCAACGGCGAGGAGGGTCAGCGGGTGGCGCGCCTCATCAAGGCGCAGGCCTTCGATATAGGGCCAGGACAGGGGCTGGAACAGACCGCGCTGGCCCGGCATCTCGTCCGGCCGGACTACGGTTTCGAAGGTGACGTATTTCGCGCTGCCAAGCGGCTCCACCTTGTCGAGCAGGCTTGCAAGCGGAAAACCGATCCACGGAATGACCATCGACCAGCCCTCGACGCAGCGCATGCGATAGGTACGCTCCTCCAGCGGATATTTCATCAGCTCTTCAATGCCGAATTCCTGCGGTTTGGAGACGAGGCCGTCCACCTTCACCGTCCACGGGGTGGGTTTGAACTTGCCGGAGTTTTCCTTCGGGTCGGATTTCCCGACGCCGAATTCGTAGAAATTATTGTAGCTGGTGACGGCATCGAGCGGCGTGAGCTTTTCATCCAGCTTATAGGCGCCGGGTTTTGCGGAAAGCGGTGCGGCGATCGCCTCGCGGCCTGCAAGCCCGATCGCGGCTAGCCCCGCCGCCGTGCCGAGGAAGCCGCGTCGGGACAGGTAGATATTCTTCGGCGTGATTTCGCTTGAGACGATCAGGGGCGGACGATAGGCGGACATTTCAATCTCCACAAAAGCCGGGCGCGTCGGCGATAAATCGATTATGATAGCCTATACGGCTGCTGCACAGATATGTTTCAGTGCTGTGCGTAAAAACTGCGGCCGGGCGGCACAAATCGCGCATTTGTGATGGTAAGCCACCCGCTATGTGCAGTTGGAGACAAGCGTACCGTACCGAACCGTACTGTTTTGCCCGAAGGTGACAGTGACAGGGCTTGCGGTTTGCGCTAGAAAAACCGCAAAATAGGGCGAGAGCTGTTTTGACCGCGCTGCGGACATGCGCTCTTCGCTATTGAGATCGAGGAAAACACCATGCCAGCCTATCGCTCCAGAACGACAACCCACGGCCGCAACATGGCGGGCGCGCGCGGCCTATGGCGCGCCACCGGCATGAAGGACAGCGATTTCGGCAAGCCGATCATCGCCGTAGTCAACTCCTTCACACAGTTCGTGCCGGGCCATGTGCACCTCAAGGATCTTGGCCAGCTGGTTGCCCGCGAGATTGAAGCGGCGGGTGGCGTCGCCAAGGAATTCAACACCATCGCGGTTGATGACGGCATCGCCATGGGCCATGACGGCATGCTTTATTCGCTGCCGTCGCGCGAGATCATCGCTGACTCGGTCGAATATATGGTCAATGCCCATTGCGCCGACGCGATGGTGTGCATTTCCAACTGCGACAAGATCACCCCCGGCATGCTGAATGCGGCGATGCGCCTCAACATTCCCGCCGTTTTCGTTTCCGGCGGTCCGATGGAAGCGGGCAAGGTCGTGCTGCATGGCAAGACGGTGGCGCTCGATCTGGTTGACGCCATGGTGGCTGCCGCCGACGACAAGATTTCCGATGAGGACGTGGCGGTCATCGAGCGTTCGGCCTGCCCGACCTGCGGTTCCTGTTCCGGCATGTTCACCGCCAATTCCATGAACTGTCTGACCGAGGCTCTGGGCTTGTCCTTGCCCGGCAACGGCTCGACGCTCGCCACCCACTCGGATCGCAAGCGTCTGTTCGTCGAGGCCGGTCATCTGATCGTTGATCTGGCTCGTCGTTATTACGAGCAGGATGACGAAACCGTTCTGCCGCGCACCATCGCCAACAAGGCGGCGTTCGAAAACGCCATGTCGCTGGATATCGCCATGGGTGGCTCCACCAACACGGTTCTGCATATTCTGGCGGCAGCCCATGAGGGCGGCGTTGATTTCGGCATGGAAGACATCGACCGTCTTTCCCGCAAGGTTCCCTGCCTTTCCAAGGTCGCGCCCGCCAAGCAGGACGTGCACATGGAAGATGTGCACCGCGCCGGCGGCATCATGCGCATTCTGGGCGAACTGGAGCGTGGCGGTCTCATCAATCGCGATACCTATACCGTGCACGAGGCGACACTTGGTGACGCCATCGACCGCTGGGATATTACCCGTACCAACAGCGAAACGGTGCGTCAGTTCTTCAAGGCCGCCCCCGGCGGCGTGCCGACGCAGGTGGCTTTCAGCCAGTCCTCGCGCTGGGACGATCTGGATACCGACAGCGATAACGGCGTTATCCGCTCGGTTGAGAAGCCTTTCTCCAAGGATGGCGGTCTGGCCGTCCTTTACGGCAATATCGCGCTTGACGGCTGCATCGTGAAAACGGCGGGTGTCGATGAGTCCATCCTGAAATTCAACGGTTCGGCTGTCGTTTACGAAAGCCAGGACGCTGCGGTGAAGGGCATTCTCGGCAACGAGGTCAAGGCCGGCGATGTCGTCGTCATCCGTTATGAAGGGCCGAAGGGCGGACCGGGCATGCAGGAAATGCTCTATCCGACCAGCTACCTGAAATCCAAGGGCCTCGGCAAAGCCTGCGCTCTCATCACCGACGGTCGTTTTTCTGGTGGCACGTCAGGCCTCTCCATCGGCCATGCTTCGCCAGAAGCGGCACAGGGCGGCGCAATCGGCCTCGTGCGTCAGGGTGACCTGATCGAGATCGACATTCCCAACCGCACCATCAACCTGAAGGTGACTGATGCGGAACTGGCAGCGCGCCGGGCCGAGCAGGAAGCACTGGGCTGGAAGCCGGTGGCACCGCGCAAGCGCAATGTCACGACGGCGTTGAAGGCCTATGCGGCCTTTGCGTCGAGCGCGGACAGGGGCGCAGTGCGGATTTTGCCGGAGTAACGTTTGGTCTTGGTCGTGGAGGTACTCAACCGCCCCGTCGCGCGGGGCGGCTAAAACCTGATGAGAAAGGTTGAAAATCTCTCCTCCGTCATGCTCGGGCCTGTCCCGAGCATCTGCAGCCGGTTGATTTTACGCGGCGTTCTTAGATCCTCGGGACAAGCCCGAGGATGACGTCGAATGTGACGTGAGACTTACCATCGTTCAATCAGCCGCTCTCCGAGCGGCTTTTTGCTGTCCTCAAATAGGTGATGTGCTTCGTTCACAAACAGATTCAATTGCCTCAGAAGGTGATTCTCCAACTTCGTTCAACATTCTGTTTTGAAATAATAAATTCGAATTTATCAGCTCGCCGCTGGCCATGCCGCAGTCACATTGGAGTGATGTTCGTCCATCCGCTCTTTTCCCGGACGCAGCGATGCCTAACTTCAACCTCATGAAAAGACGAACCGCACTCGCCCTTATCGCCTCCCTGCCTTTTGCCCCGCTTGCCAGCGCGCAGACCGCCAGCAATGCCGCCAGTTTCGACCCGTTATTGAGGGAGGCAGATGCGCTTTCCAGCCTCAAGGCTGTCATCGTCAGTATTGATGGCGAGGAGATTGCCAGCCGTGCCTATCACGGCGCGAGCCTCACCGGCTCCACCAACATCAAATCAGCCTCGAAATCCGTCATTTCGGCGCTGGTCGGCATGGCTATCGACAAGAAGATACTATCGGGTGCCGATCAGCCGATCGCCACCATTCTGCGTAGTGATTTTCCGCAAAACCCCGATCCGCGACTGGAGCGGATCACCATCGGCAATCTGCTGTCCATGCAATCGGGTCTGGAGCGCATGTCCGGGCCGAATTACGGTCGCTGGGTTGCCAGCCGCAACTGGGTGCGTATGGCGCTTGGTTCCGGTTTTGCCGGAGAACCCGATGGTGGCATGCTTTATTCCACCGGTTCGACACATCTGCTTTCGGCGATATTGACCAAAGCCTCCGGCCGCTCGACGCTGGCTCTGGCCCGTGACTGGTTTCGGCCGCTCGAGGGGTTTACCATCGGCGGCTGGGAGCGTGATCCGCAGGGCGTCTATCTCGGCGGCAATCAGATGGCGATGACGGCGCGGTCGTTGCTGGCATTCGGCGAACTCTACCGGCGTGGCGGCGTGACGCCGGACGGCGAACGGCTGATATCGCAGGGGTGGATCGATCAATCCTGGCAGCAGCGCACCAATTCCGTCTTCAATGGTGATGGTTATGGCTATTGCTGGTTCATCAAGGAGATGGCTGGCGAGCAGGTTTATTATGCCTGGGGTTATGGCGGGCAGATGCTTTACATCGTTCCCGCCAAACGGCTTTCCGTGGTCATGACGTCGCGCGAAGACGCGCCTTCAGCCCGAACCGGTTATCGCGATCAGCTGCACGGGCTGATGGAGAATATCATTCGGGCAGCCTGACTGGCGTTGCCAGTCACAGCGGCCTGTTGATGCTTTGGAAGGCTTCTCCGAGCTTCGTCATCCGCTCTTCATAAGCTTTTGTCAGGCAGGCGACGTCAGCTGCGCATTCCTGCCGCCTCTTCAGCCACTGGCTCTGTTCGTCGCGCAGCGCATCGCGCGCGCCCATGGCCATCAGCTGGGTGAGGATGTCGAAGGTGGTGGCCATTTTCACATCCTGGTCGTTCAGGGAGCGGTTGTCGCAGATCGCCTTTTCGTCGGCTGCGAGATCGGTCTTCGCGCAATCGAAGCTGGCAGCGGCGGCGGGCGAACCGAACGTGGAGACGCAGAGGAGGAGGCCGCAGGCGAGAAAAGTCTGTTTCAGATGCATGGATCGTTTCTTTCAAGGACAATCGATGCCGATGAAACCAAAAAGGGGCGTCGGTGGTTCCAATCTCCGGAACCGGCCTGCACAGGGAAAAGGCTGGCCATCATCTTGCCGCTCTTTGCTTTACAGGCTTTGGCGTTATAACTCCATCATACTGATGACGATGAGGAATCACATGCGAAGCGTGTTGAAGTATCTGTCCACCGGCTTTCTCGCCGCGCTCATTCTCTTGCCAGCGGGCGTTCAGGCGCAGGACAACAAGACCGTGCCGGCAAGCCAAACGGAAATGCAGCTTTCCTTTGCCCCGCTGGTCAAGCGCACCGCAGGAGCTGTGGTGAACGTCTATGCCGAGCGCGTCGTGCAGCGGCGTCTGTCGCCCTTTGCCGGCGACCCGTTCTTCGAGCAGTTCTTCGGCCAGCAGATGCCGAACCGCACGGAAAAACAGTCGTCGCTTGGCTCGGGCGTGATCGTGACCGCCGGCGGCCTGGTGGTGACCAATAATCACGTCATTGATGGCGCTGACGATATCAAGGTGGCGCTCGCGGATGGACGCGAGTTTTCCTCCAAGGTGCTGATGAAGGACGACCGCATCGATCTCGCCATTCTGCAGATCGATGCGAAGGAACAGTTCCCGGTGTTGTCGCTCGGCAATTCGGACGCCATCGAAGTCGGTGATCTGGTGCTGGCCATCGGCAACCCCTTCGGTGTCGGCCAGACGGTGACGAGCGGTATCGTTTCGGGTCTGGCGCGCAACCAGGTGACACAGGGCGATTTCGGCTTCTTCATCCAGACCGATGCTTCCATCAACCCCGGCAATTCCGGCGGCGCGCTGATGAACATGGCGGGTGAGTTGATCGGCATCAACACGGCAATCTTTTCCAAGGGCGGCGGGTCTAACGGCATCGGCTTTGCCATTCCTGCTAACCTCGTCCGCGTGTTCGTCGCTGCGGCTGAGCGCGGAGACGCCAATTTCCAACGCCCCTATATTGGCGCGACTTTCGATCCAGTGACGTCTGATGTCGCCGAGGCGCTCGGTCTGCATCGCGCCCGTGGTGCACTCGTCGTCAGTGTCGTCAAGGACGGCCCGGCGGAGAAGGCGGGTATCGAGCCGGGACAGGTCGTCACTGCCGTCAACGGTTTCGAGGTCGAGCATCCCGACGCTCTTGGTTATCGCCTGACGACGGCGGGCATCGGTAAATCTGCCGAGCTTACCGTGATGGACAAGGGCAAAGAAAAGAAGCTGACCATCGCACTGGACACGGCGCCGGAAACCGCGCCGCGTGATGAACGCCTGATCGAGGGCCGCAACCCCTTCGCCGGTGCGACCGTTGCCAATCTTTCGCCGAAGCTTGCCGATGAGTTGCGTATGCCGTCGCAGGTGACAGGCGTCGTCATCACCGATGTGAAGCGCGGTTCCCCGGCCTATCGTGTCGGTTTCCAGCCGAAGGATGTCATTCTGTCGCTGAATGGTGCGGATATCGGCTCCACGGCGGCGGTCGAGAAGGCGCTGGATGACAATCCCGGCTTCTGGCGGGTGGAAATACTGCGTGACGGGCAGCGCATCCGGCAGTTCCTGCGATGAGTGATGACCTCTTTGCCCCGCAAGTGCCTGTCGAGGTCGCCAATCGGCGGCCTCTTGCCGATCGCCTGCGTCCCAAAACGCTAGCGGAGGTAAGTGGGCAGCCGCATCTGACGGGCGAAGAGGGCGTTCTGCGCCGGATGATTGACAGCGGCTCCTTGGGGTCGATGATCTTCTGGGGGCCGCCCGGAACCGGCAAGACCACGGTTGCCCGCCTGCTTTCCGGTGAGGCGGGACTGGCTTTCGAGCAGATATCGGCGATCTTTTCCGGTGTCGCAGATCTCAAGAAGGTGTTCGAAGGCGCGCGGACACGTCGGATGAACGGTCGGCAGACGCTGTTGTTCGTTGACGAGATACACCGTTTCAACCGCGCCCAGCAGGATAGCTTTCTGCCGGTCATGGAGGATGGCACCATCATTCTGGTGGGCGCAACCACCGAAAACCCGTCCTTCGAACTCAACGCCGCTCTTTTGTCGCGGGCGCGGGTGCTGACATTTGGTTCGCATGATGAGGATAGTCTCAGTGAACTTCTGAAACGAGCTGAGGAGGCGGAGAGCAAACCCCTGCCACTGACGGAGGAGGCGCGGGCGAGCCTGGTCCGCATGGCGGATGGCGATGGTCGCGCCGTACTGACACTTGCCGAAGAGGTTTGGCGCGCGGCGAGGAAGGACGAGACTTTTGACACCGAAGGGCTGACGCGCATCGTGCAGCGCCGTGCTCCGCTTTACGACAAGGGCCAGGACGGTCACTACAATCTCATTTCGGCGCTGCATAAATCGGTTCGCGGCTCGGACCCGGACGCGGCGCTTTATTACCTGGCCCGCATGTTCGATGCCGGCGAAGACCCGCTTTATCTGGGGCGGCGGCTGGTGCGCATGGCAGTGGAGGATATCGGCCTTGCCGATCCGCAGGCGCTTGCCGTCTGCAATGCCGCCAAGGACGCCTATGATTATCTTGGTTCACCGGAGGGCGAGTTGGCACTGGCGCAGGCCTGCGTTTATCTCGCCACCGCGCCGAAATCCAACGCCGTTTATACCGCCTTCAAATCGGCGATGCGGGCGGCCAAGGAAAACGGTTCGCTGGTGCCGCCCAAACATATTCTGAACGCCCCGACCAAGCTCATGAAGGGTGAGGGCTATGGCGATGGGTATCGTTACGACCATGACGAGCCGGATGCCTTTTCGGGGCAGGATTATTTCCCGGAGAAAATGGGCCGTACGACCTTTTACGATCCGCCCGACCGGGGTTTTGAGCGGGAAATCCGCAAGCGTCTCGACTGGTGGGCGAAGCTGCGCCGCGAGCGTGGATCGCGTTAAGCGGCATTCTTCACAAACAGATTCATGTGCTTGGCAAAAAGAGTCGCAAAGCGGCGCTATCTCTTTGTTTATTAAAGAAATCAGGATGCTTTGCGATGCGGCGCGACCTGCGGCTGCGCCGGCAGCATCTTAACTGAGGATTCTGCCAGGCCGTTTTGTCCTTCGGCGTCGATTATCAAATGCCAGTGCAATGTTTCGGGAATGGTGATGCGCACCGGCGATTTTTTCGCGACGCCGCCGAGATATTTGAAGTCGAGCAATTCGGTGAAGCGCTGGAAATTCGCACCCGTCATCAGTCGGACGTTGTTAATGGCGGACAGGGACACTTCAATGACCGTGCCGGCCCGCAATTCCTTGAGATCATAATGCGTAAAGCGGAAATTCGGCCGTGCCATCGCGCGCCTCCCTGTACCCGTATTTTGGTCAAAGAGAATAGGGCCTCACGGTTAACGGCGTCTTTAAAGTCCGCCGACCCCGCTCGAAAATTGCAGCCTGTCGTGCCGGTTTCGAACGGTTTGACGACAAGGCCGATGTCTATGGAAATAATACCAACGTATAATATGTGTATTTAATAATAATAAATTTTTAGCCTTTAACATCGCCTGATCGAAGTGTCGTCAATGGTGTTGGGGGAACATGAAAAACGTCACGATATCTATGCGCCTTTATGCGCTCGTCGCATTGTTTCTGGCAATATTGACCGCAGCGCTGACGTTCAGCCTGTTCGAGACCTTCCATGAGATGGAACGTGAGCGCAAAGCCGGGCTTGCGTCGATGAACGAAACCGCGGTCGCCATTCTCGAGCAATATTATCGTCTGGAGCAGAGCGGTAGCTTGACACGGGAAGCCGCGCAGCAGCAGGCCAAGACGACAATCGCGGCGATGCGCTATGGCAAGGGCAGCGGTTATTTCTGGATCAACGACATGCATCCCAAAATGGTGATGCATCCGATCAAGCCTGAAATGAACGGCACCGATCTTACCGCCAACAAGGATCCGAACGGCAAGGCGCTGTTCGTCGAATTCGTGAACACGGTGAAGGCGGGCGGTCAGGGCTTTGTCGATTATTACTGGCCGAAGCCCGGCGCGCCGGACCCGGTCGAGAAATTCTCCCATGTCGCCGGTTTTGCGCCCTGGGGCTGGATCGTTGGCACCGGCGTTTATGTCGACGATCTGGAAGCGGTGTTCTGGAACGATGCCTATTTCAACATCGGTCTGTGCGTTCTGTCTGCCCTTCTGGTCATCGGCGTGGCTGCCGCCGTCGTGCGCAGCGTGACGCGGCCGATCGACCTGATCCGCCAGAGCATGAAGCGGATCGCCGATGGTGACGGCGCGGCCGAAATCCAGTTTGCTGACCGCCGCAACGAAATCGGCGCGATTGCCAAGACACTTTTGGTCTTGCGTGACAGCGTCAATGAGCGCAGCGCCCTGCAGGCCCGTGAGGCTGACCAGCAGCGGGCACTGGAAGAGGCGCGGCGAGGCAATGAAACGGTTCTCCGCTCGGCATCCGAACGTCAGGCCCACGCCATGACCCAGCTCGGCAATTCGCTGGAGGCGCTTGCCAATGGCGATCTGACCGTTGAGCTTGCCGATATCGGCGCGGATTATGAAAAATTGCGCATGGATTTCAATCGTGCAGTCGGCGCGTTGCACGGCGCCATCGAGGCGATTGCCCGAACCGGCCATGTCGTCAATGACAGCGCCTCCGATATCAGCGGCGCGACCGGCAATCTCTCGCGCCGGACCGAACAGCAGGCGGCGGCTCTGGAGGAGACGGCGGCGGCTCTCGATGAGATTACCGCCACGGTGCGCACGGCTTCCGAGCGGGCCAATGAGGCCCGGCAGATGGTGCAGGACACGAAAACCAGTGCCGGCCGCTCAGGCGAGATCGTTCGCAACGCCGTTGATGCCATGGGCCGTATCGAGGATTCCTCCAAACGCATCGGGCAGATCATCTCCGTCATCGACGAAATCGCCTTCCAGACCAACCTTCTGGCGCTGAATGCCGGGGTTGAGGCCGCACGGGCGGGCGAGGCGGGACGCGGTTTTGCCGTGGTGGCGCAGGAGGTGCGTGAACTGGCGCAACGCTCTGCCAATGCCGCCAAGGAGATCAAGACGCTGATCAATCGCTCTGCAGAAGAGGTCGGTGGCGGCGTGGCGCTCGTTCGTTCGACGGGCGATGCGCTGGACGAGATCATGGCGCTGGTCAACCGTGTCGACGGCCACGTCAACTCCATCGCCACGGCGGCGCGCGAACAGGCGACCGGCCTGCAGGAGATCAACACTTCCGTCAACCACATGGACCAGATGACGCAGCAGAACGCCGCCATGGTGGAAGAGACGACGGCGGCCAGCCAGACGCTGGCCGAGGAAAGCCAGCAGCTGCGCTCGCTGCTTTCCCGTTTCGAACTGGGACATGGGGCAGGGCGCGAGGTTTCTCGGGCGGCTTGATTTATCTATCTGAGATAGCGAGGAGGGCGCGGCTTTGGCTGCGCCCTTAGCTTGTTGACGGACCTTCAACCACACTCGACGCCATCCTCGGGCTCGTCCCGAGGATTCAACCACGCCTCGTAAAATCAATCGGTTGCAGATGCTCGGGACAGGACCGAGTATTACGGCGGAGAGCTCTTCAAACTTTCTCTTCTCCACGGATGCGGCTTGGCCGGGCTTTTGCATCAGATGGACCGCAAAACTAGCCATTCGTTATTTCCGGCAACCAATAAGGTTTCGTTTACCTCATTTCTTTAAAATTTGACCTGTATTGCCGCGATTGCGGCCGCTGAAGGTACAGGTTCTCGTATGGCGTATGTTTCCCTTCCGCGTCGTCTTGTGACGTTGCTGATGATTTCCACGGTCATGGTGTCTTGTTCGGCGGAAGGCCTCGTTCCACCGGCGGAGGTGGATGGCACCACGCGTGTCAGCGCCATAAGGTCGTCGCGGCAGCAGGGCTACAGCGCACCGCCGGGTGCGGTCTACCAGGCCGAGCGGGCCGGGCAGGCCACCGATTATCCCGCGGCCGTGTCACAGCCGATGCCGGAGCCTTACGCTTCGCAGGATCCCCTGCTGCAATCGCCACAGGGCGGACAGGGTTATTCCACACTCGACACTCAGCATCAGGCGCGTATGGCCGCCGGCGGTCACAGCGCCCAGACGCAGACCATGCCAGCGCAGCCCATGCAGAACCAGACGATGTCCTCGCAGTCGCAGCCGATGGCTGACAGTCAGATGGCCGAAGGCGAGGCCGGGGTGAACATGGATTCCATGCTGGGCGTGGAACCGGTTCGAGGGCTTGCAGAAGAGCAGGATGCCGATATTGCCGAGGGTGTTTCGGAGCAGCCGGTGGTGGATGGTATCGGCACCGACAATCCGGTGGCCGTCTCTCCTCCTCGCCGACAGCAGGGCACCAGTCAATCACGGCTGATCCCGCCGCCACCGGTTGGCTCGTCTTCCCGCCGCCAGCCGGTGGAGGAGGTTGCCATGCTGATGCCAAATGATCCGATGGCGCGCGGTGGGCAAAGCAACCGGTCGTCGATGCCGCCCGGCATCATGCCTTCCTCGGAAGTTGCCTGCCGCACCGAGCTGCGCCGTCTTGGCGTCGCTTTCCGCGATGTGGCGCGTATCGCCGACGGCCCGACCTGCGGCATCGATTACCCGATCGAACTCAGCGGTCTGGCCAGCGGTGTCGCCATCCGGCCGGCCGTGAAGCTTAATTGCCAGGTGACGCTTGCCTTTGCCAAATGGGTGAAGTTCGAACTCGTGCCATCCTCGCGCTTCCGTTATCTCTCCGGCGTTGGCCGCATCACGCCGATGGGTGGTTACTCCTGCCGCAAGATGAATTCGCGCTCCAGCAACCCCTGGTCCGAACATGCACGTGGCAACGCCATCGATATCGGCACCATCACGCTCAAGAACGGCAAGGAAATCGACGTCCGCAGCAAGAACTTCTTTGCCTTCCGGGAGAAAGCGCTACTGAAGGCGGTGAGGTCCGATAGCTGCAAATATTTCTCGACCGTTCTCGGGCCGGGCAGCGATCCCAATCACTGGAACCATTTTCATTTCGATCTGCGTACCCGTAAATCCGGTTACAGGCATTGCGATTAGAGCGGCGAGAGATAAATCGAATTCGGTCCCGCCGCTCTCAGATTTTGTTTGAGAATCGGATTTTCCGAAAACCGCAATACACTTTTCGTTCCGATGCTCCAGGTGTGGGCTTTCAGGAGGTTGTCCATTGACAACTGATCGAGGGTGCGTGGGGCTTACCCCCCCTCTGCCCTGCCGGGCATCTCCCCCACAAGGGGGGAGATCGATCTGCGGCAAGGTCTCGCCCATCTCAAGCTCGAGAATGAAGTGGTGGTAGCGCCCCTTGCCGATCTCCCTCCTTGTGGGGGAGATGCCCGGCAGGGCAGAGGGGGGTAAGCCCCACGCACCCTCGATCCATTGTCAACGAACAACCTCCTGAAAGCTAACATCTAGGACGTTCGGTGAGACCTGCCTGGTGGTACGGGACGACATTCGCTGGACAGATCGGCGTTTGTTGGCATCCATCTCCCAACACATACGCCCCTGTCAAATGCCCAAAAAAAGACCGGCCCGAAGGCCGGTGAAGAAGACTGCCTTATCGGGGGGATATCGGCGTCTTTGCAAGGGCATGCAATGGGACATGGTCCCAAGAAGCGGTCCATCCGGTGCGGATTTGCGGCAAAAGACATCGCGCCGTACTAACCTGCGGCAAACATGGCTTGCCGCCCTTTTCTGATACGCTATGAGCGTCACATGTTTGTGACAACGGCCCCTGGGGAGCCTGCTTTGATGCCGCCTGTTTCAGAGATAATGGCGTTTGCCGTGGCGCTTGCGGCGGCGGGTGTGGTCGCGGGGCTTCTGGCGGGGCTGTTCGGTATTGGCGGCGGCGCGGTTCTGGTGCCGGTCTTTTACCATGTCTTCGGGCTTCTTGATGTGCCGGAGGCGGTGCGCATGCATCTTTCGCTCGGTACATCGCTTGCCATTATCGTGCCGACCTCCATCCGTTCGTTTCTGACGCATCGCCAGAAGGGCGCGGTCGATATCGACCTTCTGCGAGGCTGGATCATTGCCGTGCCGCTTGGCACCATCCTCGCATCTGTCGTGGCTGCTCATGCTTCCAGTGTCGCGCTGCGGCTGATCTTCGCCTTCATCGCGCTTGCGCTGGCCTTCCGGATGATCGTCAACCGGGCAAGCTGGCATCTCGGCTCCGACCTGCCGCAAAATCCGACCCGGTTTGCCGTCGGCACCGGCATCGGCCTGCTGTCCGGCCTGATGGGCGTGGGCGGCGGGGTGATGAACAATACTTTCATGACGCTTTATGGACGCACCATCCATCAGGCGGTTGCCACGTCTTCGGGTGTCGGTGTGCTGATTTCGCTGCCGGGGCTGCTGGGTTACATCTGGGCCGGCTGGGGTGATGCGGGGCTACCGCCATTTTCGACCGGCTTCATCAACTGGATCGCCGTGGTGCTTTTGATCCCCATTACGCTGCTTGTCGCGCCCTATGGCGCGCGACTGGCGCATGCGCTCAGCAAAAAGCAGCTGGAGCGGGCCTTCGGGGTATTTCTGGTCTTCGTCGCGGCGCAGTTTTTCTACAGCGTCTACGGCTGATTTTCCCTGATCGCCGAACGCAGTGTTCAGCCCGCCGGGCTGGCATTTGCGCCTCCCACGGCCTATATGGCGTGCATCTTACTCGGTTTTTCGAAAGATTCGCGATGAATGCCATTGTTTCGATACGGAATCTGACCAAATCCTACGCAAATGGCTTTCAGGCGCTCAAAGGCGTCAGCCTCGATATCAGAGAGGGGGAAATCCTCGCTCTTCTGGGTCCTAACGGTGCCGGAAAAACAACGCTGATCTCCATCGTTTGTGGTCTGGTTAATCCGGGAGAAGGTTCCGTTTTCGTTGGCGGGCATGATGTGGTGAAAGATTTTCGCCAGACCCGCGCCCTGATCGGCCTCGTGCCGCAGGAGCTGACGACGGATATGTTCGAGACCGTATGGAACACGGTAAGCTTCTCGCGCGGCCTGCACGGGCAAAAGAAGAACCCGCAACTGATCGAAAGCGTTCTGAGGTCCCTGTCCTTGTGGGACAAGAAGGACAACATGCTGCGGGAGCTTTCCGGCGGCATGAAACGGCGCGTGCTGATCGCCAAGGCGCTTGCGCATGAGCCGAAGGTGCTGTTCCTCGACGAGCCGACCGCCGGCGTGGACGTGACCCTGCGCCGCGACATGTGGAATGTCGTTTCCGAGCTGCGCACCAAGGGCGTCACCATCATTTTGACCACGCATTACATCGAGGAAGCGGAAGAAATAGCCGACCGCGTTGGCGTCATCAATGGCGGTGAATTGCTGTTGGTGGAAGAGAAAACAGCGCTGATGAAGAAGCTCGGCCGCAAGCAGCTTTTCCTCGAGCTTGCGCAGCCGGTGGAGCAACTGCCTGATAGCCTTGCGTCTTTCGGTCTGACGCTTTCGGATGACCGTTGTACGCTTACCTATGAAATCGAGGACAATGGCGAGCAGGGACGCATCGCCGATCTTCTGGGCGCTCTTTCCGCCGCCAACATCCACTTCAAGGATATCTCCACGCGGCAGAGTTCGCTTGAGGATATCTTCGTTTCGCTGGTGGGAGGCCAGAAATGAATTTCGAAGCCATCAAGTCCATCTACCTGTTCGAAATGGCGCGCACGCGGCGCACACTGCTGCAGAGCGTGATTTCGCCGGTCATCTCAACATCGCTTTATTTCATTGTGTTCGGAACCGCGATCGGTTCGCGGATTCAGGAGGTTGGCGGGGTTTCCTATGGCGCTTTCATAACGCCCGGCCTGATCATGCTGACGCTGTTGACCCAATGTATCAGCAACGGTTCTTTCGGCATCTATTTCCCGAAATTCACCGGAACGGTCTATGAGATATTGTCCGCGCCCGTCTCGATGACGGAAATTGTCGCCGGTTATGTCGGGGCGGCGGCGACCAAGGGGCTGATGATCGGCACGATCATCCTGATAACGGCCACCTTCTTCGTGGATATCCACATTGCCCACCCGTTCATGATGGTGCTGTTCTTCGTGCTGACGGCCATCAGTTTCAGCCTGTTCGGCTTCATCATCGGCATCTGGGCGACGAATTTCGAGCAACTGAACCTCATTCCCATGCTGGTGGTGCCGCCGCTGACGTTCCTTGGCGGCAGCTTCTATTCCATCGACATGCTGCCGCCCTTCTGGCAGACGGTCAGCCACTTCAATCCGGTGCTGTACCTCATCAGCGGTTTCCGCTGGAGCTTCTATGAGATCGCCGACGTCAATCCGGTGATCAGCCTTGCGATGATCACGCTGTTTCTGGCGGTTTGCCTCGGTGTTGTCGCCTGGATGTTCAAGACGGGTTACCGGCTGCGCAACTGACGGCCCAAATCGTCAGAGATCGCGGAGCTTCCCTCATGCGCGACGTCATCCTCGGGCTTGTCCCGAGGATCTGCAACCGATTGATTTAATTGAACGTGATTGGATCCTCGGGACAAGCCCGAGGATGACGAGGGAGAGGCTAAGCCCTCAAGACATGATCAATCCGCCGTCGACGTTGATCGTCTGGCCGGTGATATAGGCCGCATCCTCGGACGCCAGAAACGCCACCAGGGCCGCCACTTCGGCGGGCGTTCCGGCGCGACGCATGGGGATGTTGCGCACCCATTCGGCCATCAACTCGCCGGGCTTGTATTCGCCGAGCATCTGGCCCCAGACGCGGTCATTATAGTCCCACATTTCGGTATGGATGATGCCGGGGCAAATGGCGTTGACGGTGATGCCTTCCGGTGCCAGTTCCTTGGCAAGGCTTTGCGTCAGACCGATAACGCCGAATTTCGAAGCGGCATAATGCGGGGTGTAGATGAAACCCTGCCTCGCCTGGCCGGAGGCGGTATTGACGAGGCGGCCCTTGGTGCCGCTTTCGCGGAAGCGGCGGATCGCCTCCTGGCAGCAGAGGAACGCTCCCTTGGTGTTGACGTCTAGATTGAAATCCCACTGTTCCTGCGTCAGATCCTCGATCTTTGAGATGGTAATGACGCCGGCGTTCTGGACGGAGATGGAAAGCGCGCCGATCGCGTCTTCCGCAGCGCCATAGGCGTCGCGCACCGCTGCCGCATCCCGCACATCGAGGATGACGCCGTGGGTGGCTGCGCCGGTTTCGTCCGCCAGTTTTTTGGCGGCGTCATGCGTGTCCTTGTCGACAGAGGCGATGGCGACTTTCGCGCCTTCCTCGGCAAAACGGCGGGCGATGC
Source organism: Agrobacterium sp. ICMP 6402 (assembly GCF_009498615.1). Taxonomy (NCBI): domain Bacteria; kingdom Pseudomonadati; phylum Pseudomonadota; class Alphaproteobacteria; order Hyphomicrobiales; family Rhizobiaceae; genus Agrobacterium; species Agrobacterium sp. ICMP 6402. The sequence goes on along the minus strand of NZ_QSNV01000001.1, from coordinate 1,553,722 downwards.
CGTAACCGATGCCCTTGTTGCCTCCGGTCACGAATACGGATTGACCTTCAAAGCGCCTCATGTCTCCTCCTTTATGGGATTTTGGCTATGTTTGCGTGCCGACCAGTCGTTCGGCGGTGAATTTATCAGTGACGAGCACGTCGATCACGCCGGTTCGCAAGGCACCGGCAATCGCCTCGGTCTTTTTCGAACCGCCGGCCAGCGCAATGACGCGGTCGACATTGGAGAGGTTTTCCAGCGGCAGGCCGATGACCCGGTCGTCGAGCGGCGTCTTGACCGGTTTGCCGTCCTTGTCGAAGAAGCGCAGCGAGATGTCGCCAACGGCACCTGCCTGCGCGAGATCGGCGAGTTCCTTGGCGGAAAAGATGTTGCCGGAGCGGGCCAGAAGCTCCGACGGTTCGACCGCGCCGACGCCGACAATGGCAAGCGTGATCGAGCCGAAGAGATCGATGGTTTCGCGCACGAAGGGATCGGCGAGCATCAAGAGCTTGGCTTCGCGCGAGGTGGCGACGCCCGGCACCGGCAGCAGCTTCGGTTCGGCTTCCGTCAGCCGTGCCAGCCGCGTGGTGATCTGGGTCGCATGCGTCTGCACGGAAGGATCGCCCATGCCGCCCAAAGTCTGGACGATATAACGCGCCTTGGCGCCCTTCAGCGGGTGGATGTTTTCCACCATCTTGAAGATCGTCTGGCTCCAGCTGGAAACACCGATGATCTCGTTCTGCGACAGCGTCACCTCGAGGAAATGCGCCGCTGCCTCGCCAATGCGGGCCATGATCGCACCGTCACGGTCCTCGCTGCAATCGACCACGATGGCTTCCGGCAGGTCGAACCGTTCGCGCAGTTGCGCTTCGAGATCGGTATAGGTGCCGGGCGGCGGAATGATGCTGGTGCGGACGATGCCTTCCGCCTCGGCACGCTTCAGCATGCGCGAGACAGTGGCCTGCGACAGGTTGAGATGCTGCGCAATTTCCGCCTGCCTTTTGTGCTCGCTGAAATACATCTGCGCCACGCGGGATATCATTCGAAGTTCGTTGATCCTGCCCATAAGTCCTCCATGGTGAATTTTTATTCACCATTACCCGAGGTTACGGGCAAGGTCGAGCGGGCAATCGCGTCGCGCCAGACGCCGAGCCGCTGGCTGCCATCGACGGCCGAAGGCGCAATCGCATTACCCTGACTGTTCAGCGCGGCAATGGCGTCGAGATCGCTCCAGAGACCGAGTGCGAGGCCGGCGAGATAGGCGGCGCCAAGTGCGGAAGCCTCCGGCGCATCGCGCTGGATGACGGTGTGTTGCAGCAGGTCGGCAACACATTGCATCAGGAACCGGTTCTGGCTTGGCCCGCCATCCACGAACAGCCGTCCAAAGCCGGAAGGCGATTGCGCGCGCATGGCGGCGAAGACGTCATGGACCTGAAAGGCGATGGAATCGGTGACGGCGCGGGCCATCTGGGCGCGGCTGGTGCTGAAATTGATTTGCGAAAACAGCGCGCGCGCATGGGTATCCCAATAGGGCGCACCAAGGCCAACAAAGGCCGGCACGAAGCCGGGGCCGTTGGGTTCGGCGGTCGCGGCCAGTTCCACGAGGGCTGCGACATCCGGCAGGCCGAGGATTTTGGTCATCCATGGCAGCGACGCGGCGGAAACGAGAATATTGCCTTCGAAGGCGAAAGTCGGCTTGCCGCCTAGTCGCCAGGCAACGGTCGTGGTGATGCCGCGTTGCGGCGCGATGAAATGCGGCAGCGTCGTCATGACCGAGGAGCCGGTGCCGAAGGTCACCTTGCCGTCGCCGGGGTTGAAAGCGCCATGGCCGAAGAGGGCGGCGTGGCTGTCGCCGATTGCTGCGAGGATCGGCGTGCCGTCCTTGATGCCGGGAACGCCTGATGTCACGCCGAAATCTCCGCTGCTGTCGCGCAATTGCGGCAGCGCCTCGATATCGACGCCGAAGAGGTCGCAAAGCTCGTCGCTCCAAACCTGCCGGTTGAGATCCAGCACCTGGCTGCGGGCGGCATTGGAGGCATCGCAGGCGTGGACCTTGCCACCGGTCAGGCAATGGATGAGCCAGCTGTCGATGGTGCCGAGGCGAAGTTTGCGGCCCTTCGGCGCGCGCTCCAGCAACCAGCGCATTTTCGCGCCGGGAAACATCGGGTCGATGGGCAGGCCGGTCAGCGCCATGACGCGCTCGGCATGGCCCTTTTCGATCAGGTCGGCGCAGTCCTGCGCCGTGCGGCGGCATTGCCAGCTCAAAACCGGGCCGAGCGGTTCGCCGGTTTCACCGTCCCAGATCGTCACCGATTCGCGCTGGTTGGAAATGGCGATGGCTTCGACGCTGAGGTTCGAAGGGGCGGCGGAAAGGCAGGCGGAAATCGCTTCGCGCACCGAGGCCCAGATGCGGTTCGGCTCCTGTTCCACCCAGCCGGGCTGCGGATAGGTGATGCCGACCGGCGATGAACCGCGCGCCAGCAACTCTCCGGTTTCCGAAACGAGAATGGCCTTGGAATTGGTGGTGCCCTGGTCGATGGACAGAATAGCGCGCATCACTGTGTTCTCTCGTCTGCGGCGGTCATTTTCACACGGGCCTCTTCGTTTAAGAAGGTGCCTGCGTCCTGAAAGAAGTCGCCGCGCATCCGAAGACACGCGACGACCCCCTGGGAGGAGACTTTATTTTCTCTTGATCAGCACTTGGGCCGCATTCGCAATGGCGTCAGGGGCCATGCCGAATTGATCCAGCAGCCATTCCGCCGAACCGGTATGGGCAAAGACGCCGGGAACGCCGAGGCGTTTCATCGGCACGGGAGCGTGATCGACCACGACTTCGGCGATGGCCGAACCGAGGCCGCCGAAGATCGAATGTTCTTCAGCCGTCAGGATCGCACCGGTTTCGTTCGCCGCTGCGACGATGGCCGCCTCGTCGATGGGCCGCACGGTCGCCATGTTCAGCACGCGGGCCTTGATACCGCGGCTGGCGAGAATATCGGCGGCCTTGACGATGCGGTGGGTCAGCGTGCCGTTGGCGATCAGCGTCAGGTCGGAACCTTCACGCAGCAGATTGGCGCGGCCAAGTTCGAAGGCGTGGCCTTCGGGTAGAAGATCCGGCACGCCGACGCGCGACAGGCGCAGGAAGCAGGGTCCGGCGTATTCCGCCGCCCATTTGACGGCGGCTGCGGTTTCGATGCGGTCGCAGGGGGCGATGACGGGCAGGTTCGGCAGAACACGGGTCCAGGCGAAATCCTCGATGGAGTGGTGGGTCGGTCCCAGCTCGCCATAGGCCATGCCCGAGGAGATGCCGATCAGCTTCACATTGGCGTTGGAATAGGCAAGGTCAGCCTTGATCTGCTCCAGCGCGCGGCCGGTCAAGAAGCAGGATGCGCCGCAGACGAAGGGCAGTTGGCCGCCGTTGGCAAGGCCCGCGCCGACGCCGACCATGTTCTGTTCGGCGATGCCGACATTGATGAGGCGCTCTGGGAATTTCGACTTGAAGCCGCCGAGCTTCGAGGAGCCGACCGAATCGTTGCAGACTGCGACGACCTTGTCATTGTTGGCGGCCAGCGCCTCCAGCGTTTCGGCGAAGGCGTCGCGGCAGTCATAAAGTTTGGCGGCGGTTACGGGCGCGTTCATCACAATGCCTCCGAAAGTTCTTTGACGGCAATTTCATATTGTTCCTTGCTCGGAACCTTGTGGTGCCAGTCCACGCGGTCCTGCATGAAGGAAATGCCCTGGCCCTTATTGGTGTGGGCGACGATGCAATGCGGGCGGGTGCCGCGATGCTCCAGCGCCGGCACGACTTCCGCCATGGCGTTGCCGTTGATTTCGCTCACTTCCCAGCCGAAAGCCTCGAGCTTGGGGCGAAGCGGCGCGACATCATTGGTGTCGGCAATGGCGGCGCCCTGCTGGAAACGGTTGTGATCGATGATCAGCGTCAGATTGTTCAGGCTGAATTGCGCGGCGGACATGATGGCTTCCCAGTTGGAGCCTTCCTGCATCTCGCCGTCACCGGTCATGACATAGGTGTGGTAGTCCGCGCCCGAAAGCTTGGCCGCCGTGGCCATGCCGACGGCAACCGGCAGCCCATGGCCGAGCGGGCCGGTATTGGTTTCCACGCCCGGCACCTTGTTACAGTTCGGATGGCCGTTGAGGCGGGAATTCGGCTTGAGGAACGTCGAGATTTCCTCTTCCGGAATGAAACCGCGCTTGGCCAGCGTCACATAAAGCGCGCAGGCCGTGTGGCCCTTCGACAGCACGAAACGGTCGCGGGCAGGGTTCTTCGGATCATCCGGCCAGATGCGCAGAACGCGGAAATAAAGGGCGGTCATGATGTCGATAGCCGACAATTCGCCGCCAATATGGCCGGCGCCCGCTTCGAAAACAGCCTGCAGGTCGCGCAGGCGGATCTGGCGCGCAATGCGCTCTAGCTCTGTGGGCTGCATGGGATCCTCTTCAAAACATGCGTGTGAATATTTATACAGCTGTTTATATAATTGCAGACTTGGCGTTTCTGTCAAGATGCAATTATGGATTCTCGTGTTTCAGCCCACGTCATTCCTTCCCGACGCGAGGCATGATTTCATGGCGGCGAGCCTCGCGGCGGCCTCGTTCCTGTACTGGTCAAAGGAATTCAGCCAGCTCAAGCCCTTGGGTTGGAAGGTCTCTTTTCGCCGTGCACACCCGCACAGGCTGGATTCTTGTGGCAGGCACAGCAATGGGATCGGCAAGCGCCAGTCTCAAGCCGCCGTGTCTTCCGCCGTGGTCCATCCCGCTATCCAAGCCTATTGACAAGCTTCTCCTAACTGGCTTATGCATGTTTCACCGAGGATGAATAATTATTCTAATCGGTTTAAAAAATACAAGACAGTCACTCGGGAGGAGCCATGTCCGCGCTTGAACGCAATGAGGGGGTCACGCACACCAGAAGCCCGCTTGCCTGGTTAAGCGGTGCGACCGGACCTCTTTTGGGCCTGTTGCTGCTGTGTGTGTTCCTCACCTTCACCAGCGAAAACTTCCTGTCGCTTCGAAACGGCCTGAACATTCTCGACCAGATCACGGTTCTCGGCATCATGGCGGTCGGCATGACCTTCGTCATTCTGCTCGGCGGCATCGATTTGTCTGTCGGTTCGGTTCTGGCGTTGTCGATGATGATCATGGGTTGGACGGCCAATGTGGCGGGCATGCCGATGGGTATGGCCATTGTGCTGGCGCTGATCGCCTCTGCCGCCTGCGGTCTTGTGGTCGGTATTCTTGTGACCGCCTTCCGAGTTCCGGCCTTCATCGCCACGCTTGCGATGATGTCGGTGGCGCGTGGTCTTGCCAATATGATCACTGACGGCCAGCAGATCGTCGGTTTTCCCGACTGGTTCATGATGCTCGCCATCGACCGTCATTTCGGCGTGCTCACGGCCACCGTGCTGCTGATGCTGGTCGTGGTGCTCGTGACCTGGCTTTTCCTGCGCTTCCGCTCGGAAGGCCGTACCGTTTATGCGGTGGGCGGCAATCCGGAAGTGGCGCGTCTTGCCGGCATCAACGTGCCGCTGGTGACGATCTGCGTTTATGTCGCCTGTGCGGTTCTTGCGGGTCTTGCCGGCATCGTGCTCGCCGCGCGTCTCGACTCGGTGCAGCCCTCCAGCGGTTTCGGTTACGAGCTGGATACGATTGCGGCCGTCGTTATTGGCGGAACATCGCTTTCGGGTGGCGCGGGTGGCATTGGCGGAACGCTGATCGGCGTGCTGATCATCGGCGTGCTGCGCAACGGCCTCAATCTGCTCAACGTTTCTCCCTTTTTGCAGCAGGTCATCATCGGTGTCGTCATCGTGCTGGCCGTGGGCGCTGAAACGCTGCGCCGCCGCAGAAGCTGAATTTGCCTGCGGACGGTGATGAGCCGTCCGCGCAAAAACCAACCCTTCCAATATGGAAGGCGTGGAAAAAGGCCGGAGGGGAGGAGGTTCGATCTGCCCCCGGTTTCAATCAACAAACGGAGGAAATAATCATGAAATTTTCACGCATTCTGCTGACATCCGCCGCCCTTCTCGCCCTGTCGCTCGGCTCTGCCAACGCCGCCGAAGTCAAGAAGATCGGCCTTGCCGTCGCCAATTTGCAGGCGAACTTCTTCAACCAGATCAAGCAGGCCGTCGAAGCCGAAGCCAAGACGCGCGGCATTTCCGTCGTCACCGTCGATGCCAAGGGCGATGGCCCGACGCAGGTCAACCAGATCCAGGATCTGCTGACCCAGAATATCGACGCGCTGATCTATATTCCGGCTGGCGCTGCTGCCGCGACCGTTCCGGTGAAGCTTGCGAAAGCCGCCGGCGTTCCGGTCATCAACATCGACCGCAATGCCGATGGCGCACCGGGCGATACCTTCCTTGCCACCGATTCCGTCGCTTCCGCCAAGAGCGTCTGCGATTACATCATCAAGCAGGCCGGTGGTGCAGGCAAGATGGTCATCATCCACGGCCAGAAGGGCACGACGCCGGAAGTGGACCGCACCAAGGGCTGCATGGAATCGGTCAAGGCCAATGCCGGCGTGAAGGTCGTTGCCGAACAGTGGTCCAACATGTGGAGCCAGGACGAAGGCTTCCAGATCATGCAGAACCTTTTGCAAGCTAATCCTGATGTCTCCATCGTCTTTGCACAGGCCGATGGTCTGGCGCTTGGCGCGGCACAGGCAATCAAGGTTGCCAACCCTTCGCAGAAGATCGTCGTTGGCGGTTTTGATGGCGACACGGCAGCGCTTGAAGCGCTGAAGAACGGCGTCTTCGACGTGACCGCGACGCAGCAGACCCAGAAAATGGGCCGCATGGCTGTCGAAATGGCGGTCAAGATCGTCGGCGGTGAGAAGGTGCCGGCCGTGCAGCTCTCCGATGCGACGCTGACCACCAAGGAAAACGTCGAAGGCTTTATCGCCAACCATCCCTGATATCTCTGCCCCCGCGCGTCCGGTGGATACGCGGGGGTATCATTGTTTCGTCTTTACGCAATTCGGACGCAAAGCTGCGGCCTCTGTCCGCTGTGAATGCTCCCTGGGAGGTCCCGTCATGCGCGAGCCGGTTCTTTCGCTCCGTGGCATCAGCAAACGTTACGGTCCGCTCGAGGTTCTGAAGGCCGTCGATCTCGACGTCTATCCGGGCGAGGTGGTGGCCTTGCTGGGTGAAAACGGCGCGGGCAAGTCCACGCTGTCAGGCATTATCGCGGGGTCGCGCGAGCCGTCCGAAGGCAAGATGACCTGGCTTGGTCAGCCTTACGCGCCGGCATCGCCGCGCGAGGCGATCGACAAGGGCATCGTGCTCATCCATCAGGAACTGAAGCTTCTGCCGGAGCTTTCCATCGCTGAAAACGTCTTCATCGGCCGCTGGCTCATGAAAAACGGCGTTGTCGACAATGCCGAGATGGTGCGCAGAGCCCAGCAGCAGCTGGCGCGCCTCAATCTTCACATTCCCGCCACCCGCAAGGTCGGCGGCCTTTCGACGGCGAACCAGCAGCTGATCGAGATCGCCAAGGCGCTGGCGCTTGACGCCAAGCTCCTGATCCTCGACGAGCCGACGGCCGCCCTTGGCGGCGCGGAAACGCAGGCGCTGTTCGAGCAGGTGCGCAAGCTGCGCGCCGAGGGCGTTGGCATCATCTACATTTCCCACCGCATGGAAGAAATAAGACAGATTACCGACCGCATCGTCGTGCTACGCGACGGCGAGCGGGTGCATGAGTTTGCCGACAGCGCCACTCCGGTGCGCACCATCGTCGAAAGCATGGTCGGCCGTTCGCTGGAACGCCTGTTCCCGGCATTGCCGGAACCGCAGGACAGGGTGGTGCTGGAGGTCAAGGGGCTGACCGGCGCCAACAATGCTTTCCGCGATATCAGCTTCGGCGTCCGCGCCGGCGAAATCCTCGGCATTGCCGGCCTGATCGGTGCGGGGCGCACCGAACTGGTCCGCGCCATTTCCGGTGCCGATCCGACGAGCGCGGGTGAGGTGCTGCTGGATGGCAAGGTGCTGACGCTGAAAAGCCCGGCGGATGCCATAGAGAAGGGCATCGTCATGGTGCCGGAAGACCGCAAGCTGCAGGGGCTGGTGGTGGAGCACGAGATCGGTGAAAACCTGATCTACGCCAATCTCGACCGCGTTGGCACGGGCTGGATCACGCCGCGCATCAAGCGCGCCTTTACCAAGGAAGCTATCGCCAAATTCGGGGTCAAGGGCCGCAGCGAACAGCCGGCGTCGGATCTTTCCGGCGGCAACCAGCAGAAGGTGGTCATCGCCAAATGGCTGGCCCGCAATCCGCGCGTGGTGGTGCTGGACGAGCCGACGCGCGGTATCGATGTCGGTGCGCGTGCGGGTATCTACGATATTATCGTCGGTCTGGCGAAAGACGGCGTGGCCGTTATCGTCGTCAGTTCCGATCTGGAGGAAGTGCTGGGCGTTTCGAACCGCATCCTCGTGCTTGCGCAGGGAAAACAGGCCGGCATCCTCAGCCGCGACGACGCCAACGACGTCTCGGTCATGGAACTGGCAACCATCTGAAGAAGGAAATAGCGATGTCCACCATCACCCTCAACGCGCCGAAACTGTTCGATCTTTCCGGCCAGGTGGCGCTTGTCACCGGCGCCGGTTCCGGCATCGGCCAGCGGATCGCCATGGGGCTTGCCCAGTCCGGCGCCAATGTCGCGCTGCTTGATCGCCGTACCGATGACGGTCTGGCGCAGACGGCCGATTTCATCGCCAAAGCCGGCCGCAAGTCGATCCAGATTGCAGCCGACGTCACCAGCAAGCAGGCGCTGACCGAAGCCGTCGCCCGCACAGAGGCCGAACTCGGCGCGCTGTCGCTCGCCGTCAACGCGGCCGGCATCGCCAATGCCAACCCGGCCGAAGAGATGGAGGAAAGCCAGTTCCAGACGATGATGGATATCAACCTGAAGGGTGTTTTTCTCTCCTGCCAGGCGGAAGCCAATGCCATGCTGAAAAACGGCCGTGGGGCGATCGTCAACATCGCCTCCATGTCCGGCGTCATCGTCAATCGCGGGCTGATGCAGTGCCACTACAACGCCTCGAAGGCCGGCGTCATCCACATGTCGAAATCCATGGCGATGGAATGGGTGGGGCGCGGCATTCGCGTCAACACCATCTCGCCGGGCTATACCGCAACGCCGATGAACACGCGGCCGGAAATGGTGCACCAGACCAAGCTCTTCGAAGAGCAGACGCCGATGCAGCGCATGGCGGGCGTCGATGAAATGGTCGGCCCGGCGATCTTCCTGCTGTCTGACGCCGCGAGCTTCGTGACGGGCGTGGACCTGCTGGTGGATGGCGGTTTCTGCTGCTGGTAGGTTTTGGCATGGTAGCCAGCTTCAACGGCTGATGATGTCCGAAAAATCCACTGCCGTCATCCTCGGGCTTGTCCAGAGGATCTGCAACGTATTGATTTCATTCAACGTGTTTAGATCCTCGGGACAGAGCCGAGGATGACGTCGCGATAAGAGGTTAGGTCTACTACCTCGAATTTTACGCCCGGCTGCAGCCGGGCGTTTTCGTATTCACAATACGGGCAGCAGATCAGGCGACCTGCTTCTGCGCCACTTCCTCGACAACCTCGCCCTTCAGATAAGAAACGAGGTCCTTGATCGTCACGACAAGCAGGCCGTGGCGTTCGGCGAAGACTTCGAGCTGGGGCAGGCGGGCCATGGTGCCGTCGTCATTGGCGACTTCGCAGATGGTGCCGGACGGGAATTTTCCGGCAAGACGGCAGAGATCGACGGCGGCTTCGGTGTGGCCGGTGCGGCCAAGCACACCGTCCGGATTGGCGCGCAGTGGGAAGATATGGCCGGGGCGGGCGAAGTCTTCCGGGCGCGAGCCTTCCGACACCAGCGCGCTCACGGTCTTTGCCCGGTCGGCGGCGGAAATGCCTGTGGTGGTGCCCGGAATATAGTCCACCGAGACGGTGAAGGCCGTCTTGAGGGATTCGGTATTGCGCGACACCATCAACGGAATGTCGAGGGCATCGAGACGTTCACCCGGCAGGGCAACGCAGATCAACCCGCGCGCATGGTTCATCATGAAGGCGATCTGCTGCGGTGTGATGCTGTCGGAGGCGGCGATGATATCGCCTTCGTTTTCGCGGTCTTCGTCGTCGACCACAATCACCATCTCGCCACGGGAAATGGCGTCGATCGCGTCTTCAATTTTAGCAATGGTCATTCTATTTCAAGCCTTTCAAGGGGTTATGCCGTTTTGCGGCATTTTCGCGCTTCAAGAAGCGCCAAATATCCCTTGGGCGAACAATGCAATGCGAAGCCCACAGAGTGCGGGCGTCTTTATGCCTTGTCCTCTTCCATCCGGACTATACCGTCGGCTCCGGCCTCTCACCGGATCTGCTGACCTTCCGGCTTTGGAGACCGGAAGCGCTCGCGGGCTCCGGGACAAGTCCCGATACCGCCGGTGGGGAATTGCACCCCGCCCTGAGAACATCACCAACATAAATTATCAAATGGGAAGGAATCAAGGGGGAATGCTCTGTCGCGATAGGTCAGTGCGAAAAGAACATTCCGATTGTGCCCGAAACGGGGTATTTCCTTTCCGCGGGCGATGATGAATGCAGCTCGCCGCGGCGGACCCCCTGATGCCTGCGGTTTAGCGGTCCCGCAATCGCAATTCGTCCGTCTGCATCTGCAGCGAACCGAGCGTCGACAGGAAGCTCATGCCGAGCAGGCTCTGGCCCAATTGGCCATCCTGGGCGACGAGGGCAGGGATGTTGCGGCGCACGATCGGACCGATGCCGATTTCCGACAGGGTGACGGGGGCAGCTGCCGTGCGGCCGTTTGCGGTCATGACAGGCACGGTATAGCGCAGGCTGACCGTGTCGATGCCGATTTCGGCCGCGTCGGCATTGGCCAGCACCACGGAGCTTGCGCCGGTATCGACGAGCATATGGATCGTCTTGCCATCAACGCCGACATTCGCCTCGAAATGGCCGCTCATCGATTTGTGCAGCACGATTTCCTGTTCGCCGTCTGATGTTGTCACCACCACGGCGCGGCCGGGCATCAGGCCACCCAGCAGCCGGTCGCCGAAGGATTGCAGGTCGTAGCGATAGAGATAGAGGGAAACGAGGCCGAGGATGATGACGAGCCAGACGGCGAGCTGGCGCATGACTGTGCCGAGGCTGCCACGTCTCCCGGCCAGAATGCCGGCCGACAGGAGGCCGGCAATGGGTAGCAGATAGAGCACCTGCGCGAATTGATCATTATCGATCCCAAGGGTGCGGCCGCCATCGTGATTGATGACAAGCAGGCCAAGACCCACTGCCAGAAGAAGGAGAACGATGGTCAGCCTGTTCATGCGGTATGCGTCTCCTTGGCGGTCTCGCTCAAATTTGCCAGTCTTTGCGGCAGCGCCCGCATGATTGCGCGGCGTTTCTCGTCGCTATAACCCGCCCAGCCGCCGATTTCATCCAGCGTGCGGCCGCAGCCGATACAGAGGCTGTTGGTCGCGTCAAGGCGGCAGATGTGAATGCAGGGTGTTTCCATGCTGATCTATATCAGGCCGTCACGCCGCAAGGGCAAGGGCGACGAGAGTAACGATCTCCGTGATCTGCTGGCAGGCGCCGATCGTATCGCCGGTATGACCGCCGATCTTCCCGTCGCAGAACCTGGCGAACAGCATTGAGGCCAGAAAGGCTGCCGCCAGCACAAGTGCAATCGACAGAATAGGCAAAGCGTGCAGTGTGAAGAGGATGAAGACCAGCAGCCCGGCCGCGAGCGCGATGTTGCGCTCGCTTGTCCCCGGCTGGCCGGCGCCGGCGGCGATGCCGGAGGTTTTGGCGGCGGGCAGGGCCTGCCAGTGCCACACCATAAGAGCGCGGCTCATGACAAGCGCTGCGATCAGGCTGGCGGCGGCGGTTTTGGCGGGCAGGGTCTCGATGAGCGATGCGAGTGCGGTGGCGCGCAGCGCGAAGGAGAGGATCATGGCGATGGTGCCATAGCTGCCGATGCGGCTGTCCTTCATGATCTCAAGCGTTCGCGCCTTGTCCTTGCCTGCGCCGAAACCATCGGCCATATCGGCCAGCCCGTCCTCGTGCAGTGCACCGGTGATGAGCGCCGTCAGGGCTATGGCAAGCCAGCCGGTGAGTTGCGGCGAGGCATCGAAGGCGGCAAAAACAACCACCAGAAAAGCGGCGGGCAGGGCGATCAGCAGGCCTGCGGCCGGAAAGGCGCGGGCGGTGCGGCGCATCGAGAGGCCGTCAACATCGCCGAAAAACCGTGCAGGCACCGGCAGGCGGCTGAGAAAGGCAACGGAATGCATGACATCTGTTATAAAATCCCGGGCCTTCATGCTGTCTCCGTTGCTGCACTTGCATTTCCGGTTGTTCCGCGGCGCATCCGCGATTATGAGAGGCGCAACAAAGACCGATTTGCCGGAAAACACAAGTTCCGGACGCATGAGCCGATGCGACAGCCAACCCGGCTACGAAAGAGACCGACACCATGAGCATGAGCGGATTGCCCTTCGACGATTTTCGCGCGCTGTTGCGTGAGCTTCCCGGCCCGGATGCGCATGCGCTGGTGGCGGCCAAGGAGCGCAATGCGCAGCTGACCAAGCCTGCCGGTTCGCTTGGCCGTCTGGAAGAAATCGCCATGTGGCTGGCCGCATGGTCGGGCCGTTCGCCCGCCGTCACCCGCCCGCTGGTGGCGATCTTTGCCGGCAATCACGGCGTCACCCGGCACGGCGTTACGCCCTATCCGACCTCCGTGACCCAGCAGATGGTGGAGAATTTTGCAGCCGGCGGCGCGGCGATCAACCAGATTTGCGTCACCAACGATCTGGGCCTGAAAATCTTCGATCTGGCGCTTGATTATCCGACCGGTGATATCACCTGCGAACCCGCTCTTTCCGAGCGCGACTGCGCGGCCACCATGGCCTTCGGCATGGAAGCGATTGCCGGTGGCACCGATCTCCTCTGTGTGGGTGAAATGGGCATCGGCAACACCACGATTGCAGCGGCGATCAATCTGGCGCTCTATGGCGGCACGGCGGAAGAATGGACCGGCCCCGGCACCGGTTCCGAAGGTGAGGTCATGGCCCGCAAGATCGCGGCGGTGAAGGCTGCCGTCGATTTCCACAAGGACCACCTGTCCGACCCGCTCGAAATCATGCGCCGCCTTGGCGGGCGCGAGATTGCGGCGATTGCCGGCGCTATCCTCGCCGCCCGCGTGCAGCGCATTCCCGTGCTGATCGACGGTTATGTGGCAACTGCCGCTGCCGCTCTCTTGAAGGCCGCCAATTCTTCGGCGCTCGACCATTGCCTGATCGGCCATGTCTCTGGCGAACCCGGCCATCTGGCAGCCGTCGAAAAGCTCGGCAAGACGCCGCTTCTGGCGCTTGGCATGCGGCTGGGTGAGGGCACGGGTGCGGCTCTGGCCGCCGGTATCGTCAAGGCTGCGGCTGCCTGCCACTCCGGTATGGCGACCTTTGAAGCGGCGGGTGTGGATACCCACATCAGCCCCCGTACCGATCATTGAGGTCAAAGATGGACGCGACGCCGCACAAGAAGCAACCCGAGCCCGTTTTCCGCAAGGAAAAGGGCTGGCGGCATCTGTTCGCCGCGGCCCGCTATTCCGTGCAGGGACTGGGCCGGCTGTGGCAGGAAGCGGCGTTCCGGCATGAGGTTCTGGCCTTCGGCGTCGGGCTTACCCTGCTTCTGGTCGTCGGCGCGCCGTTTGCGCATCTCCTCGTCTTTACGGTTTTGATGCTGCTGCTGTTTGCGGTCGAAGCGCTCAATACCGCGATCGAGGAACTGGTGGACCGCATCTCGCCGGAAATTTCCTCGGTCGGACGACATGCCAAGGATCTCGGCTCCTTCGCCGTCTTCTGCCTGTTGATGGCGAACGGATTCTTCGTGCTCTATTCGCTGGTGACGACGCTGTTCTTCTGAGGCGTTAAGCCCTTATGCGAAGGACCGGCGGCGCGGCTGGATCGCGTGGGTTTCTTCCACGGCCGGCAGGCTCTGCAATACGCGTTTTGCCGGCAGGATGGCGATGCCTTCGGTGCCTTCGCGCAGCTTCGATTTCAGGATGAACTGGCCGTCATGCTTGGCGAGAATGGCCTGAACGATGGGCAGGCCAAGCCCGGTTCCCTGTTCGGCGCTTTTAATGGCGATCGATCCCTGACCGAAGGCGGACAGGACAATCGGAATTTCGTCCTCGGGAATGCCGGGGCCGTTATCCTTGATCGACACATATTGCCCACCGCCCGCCGTCCAGCCCGCTTTCACAAGAATTTCGCCGCCCTGGGGCGTGAATTTCACGGCGTTGGAGAGAAGGTTGAGTATGACCTGCCGGATCGCTTTTTCATCCGCCCAGACCTGTGGCAGGCTGCCTTCGAACTGCTGCGAAATCCTGATGGTCTTGGCGCGGGCGCGCAGCTGGATCATGCCGATGCAATCCTCGGCGATTTCCAGCATCGAGATCGACTCTTCGTTCAAGTCGTAGCGGCCGGCCTCGATGCGCGACAGGTCGAGGATTTCGTTGATGAGATCGAGCAGATGCTGACCGGAGCGATGGATATCGCCGGAATATTCCTTGTAGAGCGGATTGTTGAGCGGACCCAGCACTTCTGACGCCATGACCTCGGAGAAGCCGAGAATGGCGTTGAGCGGGGTGCGCAGCTCATGCGACATGGAGGCGAGAAAACGCGATTTGGCCAGATTGGCCTCTTCCGCGCGCCGCCGCGCCTCATCCGAAACCGAGTTGGCGACTTCCAGTTCGGCGATCAGGTCGTCCTTTTCCGTCTGGGAAGAGAGCAGTTTGACGCTGGTCTGGTAGAGCCGGCTGGTGATGCGATGACAGAACAGGATCGCCATACCGAACATCAGCGCAAGGCCGAGATCGAAGGGATTACGCGAGATGGCCGAGGTGACGCACAGCGCTGCCAGCACCGGCAGGAAAGTCATGAACGTCGCCCGCCGCAGCATGAAATTGGCCATGGCGGTGAGCGAAAGCGCGATCAGCAGCGTTGCGCCCTTGAAGAAGAGAACGAGCGTCGGGTCGTTGCGCACCGGTTCGGCCAGTGCGAACATGGCCCATGCGCAGCCGATGAGGATCTGCATGCCGAGGAAGAGATTTCTCCAGTGCTGGAGATTTTCGGCCGTGATCTCCTGTTTCGCTGCCCGTTTTGCCAGTATCAGCGACATGGCATGGAAGCTCAGCGCAGCCAGCGACCAGACGATCAGGCCGATGTCACGGGTGATGTATAGGCCGATGATGGAGGCGAGTACAATGAAGAGCGGCATGATCATCGCGCCCTGAAGGGCTTCGGCGATGTGCATGGTCAGCATTTCGCGTTCATAGGCGTCACTTCCGCCAGCACCTTGCTGCAGGCGTTCACGCGTCGTCTTCACCGTGTCGAAAACCGCCTTGTTGCGGTGTTTTTTCGAGCGGTCGACGATGATCTTGTCGGTGGACGTGCTGACGCTTTTACTCATTGTTACAACGCAGGTGACATGAACCCTTGCAGGCTACGCTTAAAATCTTAAGAAGATGCTGCCGTGAAAGGATTTGTTTGCCATTTCTGACAAGGGTTTGTTGTTACATGGGACGAAACGGAGGCAGGCGCAGGGGTTTTTCGGCGTTCCGCGACGGCGGGCTGTTTCTTGCTGCGGTTTTTCTCGGCATCCTGATTGCCGCCAAGCTCGACCAGATCAACAGCGAGACCTATGGCGGCCGTTTCTTCGTGATCGACGGCGATACGCTTTCAAAGGGAGAAGAGCGGTTTCGTCTGCTGGGCATCGATGCGCCCGAACTGTCGCAGACATGCCGGCGGGGCGCTGAGACCTGGCCCTGCGGGGAGGAGGCGCGCCGTGTGCTGCAACGGCTGGTCGTGGCGCAGAATTTTTCCTGTTCCGGCAGTTCGAGGGACCGTTACGGGCGGCTGCTAGTTTATTGCGCTGCCGGCGGCAGGGATGTTTCGGCGGACATGGTGTCGGCGGGTTTTGCCGTCGCCTCCGGTTATTTCCAGTTTTCTGGCGAACAGGCCGCAGCGCGCCGGGAGGCGCGGGGCATCTGGGCGGGAGAATTCGAAAAACCGTCGCAATGGCGGCGCGAGCACCGCGCAGCGGATATCGAGACACCGGCGGCCGGTTTCCTCACTGTCATCCGCCATCTTCTGGGGTGGTCGCATGGCTGAGCTGGTCCAATCCATGCCGAGGTTTGATGATGGGCTGGATGAGTTGCGCGGCGAGATTAGCCACTGCCGCATCTGTCGTGACACGCCTGTCAGGGGCATGACCGATTGCCTGCCGCATGAACCGCGGCCGGTGGTTGTCATGTCGAAGAAGGCTCGCATCCTGATTGCCGGGCAGGCGCCGGGGCTGCGTGTGCACGATACGGGACTGCCCTTTAATGACGCTTCCGGCGACAGGCTTCGGCAATGGCTGAATGTCGACCGCGAGACCTTTTATGATCCCGACCGCTTCACCATCGTGCCCATGGGTTTCTGTTTTCCGGGTTATGACGACAAGGGCAGCGACCTGCCACCGCGGCGCGAATGTGCGCCTGCATGGCGTGAGCGGGTGATGGCGGCGATGCCGCAGGTGGAGCTGATCCTTGCCGTCGGGCAATATGCGCAGGCTTTTCATCTGGGCGAAAGGCGGCGCAGAACCATGACCGAAACCGTGCAGAACTGGCGCAGCCACCTGCATGCCAATTCCGGCCCCGGCATTTTACCTCTGCCGCACCCCAGCTGGCGCAATACCGGCTGGCTGAAAAAGAACCCGTGGTTCACGCAGGAGCTGCTTCCGGTTCTGCGACAACATGTGGAAATGCGGCTTTAGTGAAACAATTTTCTGTTTTTCTGCGAAAATTAGTGTATTGAAAGGAAATTAATTCAGGAGGGTAGACGCATTGGATCGCCTAGACCGCAAGATTTTACGCATTCTGCAAGAGGATTCCACGCTGGCCGTCGCTGATCTGGCGAAAAAGGTCGGACTTTCCACGACGCCCTGTTGGCGGCGTATCCAGAAGATGGAGGAGGACGGCGTTATCCGCCGGCGCGTGGCGCTGCTCGATCCGGTCAAGGTCAACACCAAGGTCACGGTTTTCGTCTCCATTCGCACCGCCTCCCATTCCATCGAATGGCTGAAGCGTTTTTCCGAGGTGGTTTCCGAATTTCCGGAGGTCGTCGAATTTTACCGCATGAGCGGCGATGTCGATTATCTCCTGCGCGTCGTCGTTCCTGACATTGCGGCCTATGATGCCTTCTACAAGCGGATGATCGCCAAGATCGAAATTCGCGACGTATCGTCGGCTTTCGCGATGGAGCAGATCAAATATACGACGGAACTGCCGCTTGATTACATGCTGCTGGATAATCCCAAATCTGGCGAGGAGTGACGCGCCGCTCATCCGGTTTTTGAGCAATGCCCTTTCCGGTTGCCGGGGAGGGCTTTTTTATTGCCGCGACGGAAAGTTGAGTCTCTTCAATCGGCTGGGCGATCTTGATGAGATATTGATTCAGCAAAGCAGAGCCCGCCGCATTGGCACGAGCTGGCGCCACTTGTTTCTTCTCCCCGCCGGGGAGAAGTCCGCGGCAGCGGGATGAGGGGGCAAGCGTGCGGTCTATCGCTGACGTTACCCCCTCATCCGACCCTTCGGGCCACCTTCTCCCCGGCGGGGAGAAGAAATATGCCGAAATGCCGAGTTATCAGCCCTTGAGCTTGGCAATCACCAGATGGCCCGGTGTCGGGTTGCCGTCCTGCATACGGACATTGATGTCGGTGACTTCGAGGATATCGAAACCCGTCGCCGCCAGCCTTTCACGAACATAGTTTTCCGCATGGGCGAAACGGTGGTGCGGGCCGACCATATAGGGACGTCCGGCCAAGGTCTCTTCGTCCAGGGTTTCCGACGAGAAGATCAGCAGGCCACCGGCATTGAGGTTTTCGGCGGCACCGAAAAACAGCGGTTCCAGCGCGCCGAGATAGGGCAGCACGTCGGTTGCGGTGATGATATCGAAGGGCTCGTCGTCATTATCCTCAAGGAAATCCTCGGCTTCGGCGACGTAAAGCGTCTCGTAAAGGTCCTTCTCATGGGCCAGTTCGACCATGTTTTCGGAGATATCGATGCCGGTGATGTCCTCAGCCATGTCGCGCAGCGCCTCACCGGTGAGACCGGTGCCGCAGCCGAGATCGAGCAGGCGCTTGAAGGGGCCGAGATTGAGCGTCTGCAAGCGCTGGCGCACCATCATCGGCACAGCATAACCGAGTTGTTCGACAAGAATATCCTCGAAGGCTTCGGCGTGCTGGTCGAACAGGGTTTCGACATAGGCGTCGGGCGCTTTTGACGGCTGTTCGCCCCGGCCCATGGCGGCGATGCGCACGGCGGCACCGCCGTGATCTTCCGGGTCGATGGCCAGAACTTCCTGGTAGGCTTTTACCGCCGCATCCACATCGCCGGCTTTTTCAAGCGCAAGCGCGCGGTTATAGGCTTCAGCAAGCGCTTCTTCGTCGATTTTCTGGTTCTTCGTCATCGTGCGGTATCCATAACGTCTTCAGTTGACGTTTGCTGTAAGCCGCAACGGTGGTTGGCGCAACGTTTATGTGGGAACAGTTTTCAGTGGATGATGAACTCCCCTTTCAGCGCGCGCCATTCCTGCGCCGAGATCACCTGTCGGTGCACGTAGCGGACGGAGTGTAGCGGTCCGTCGAGCTTTTCCTGCCAGAATTTGAGGAAACCGTGCATTTCGGGAAAATCCGGGGCGAGATCGTAGTCCTGCCAGACATAGGTCTGCAGAACCAGCGGATGGTCCGGCATGCGGTAGAATATCTGGGCGGTGGTGAGGCCGTAGCCTCTCAGCATCATTTCCATGTCCTTGTTCATGACGGCGGTTCCCGTTTCCATGATTGCCGATCACAGCGTTGCCGCTGTATCTGACATGGGAACACGACAGGGTTAATCCAACCTTGCCAAAGCCATGGGCTGTCACAAAATAGTTATATTTTTCAAAATGTTGGCAGCCTCAGTTGATGAGTGCTGCCAAGCTTCGGCCTAACGCTTGAGGTGGCGCGTCAGGCGGGCTTCCAGCCAGGCCCAGACATGTCTCAGCGTCTCGACGATCGTCAGGTAGAAAATCGCGGCCCAGAGATAGGCCTGATAGTCGAATGTGCGGGAAAAGGCGTAGCGGGTCTGCCCCATCAGGTCGAAGACCGTGACGATGGAGACAACTGCCGAACCCTTGATCATCAAGATGATCTCATTGCCATAGGGACGCAGCGCGACGATGAGTGCCTGTGGCAGGATGACCTTGCGGAAGGTGATGAATTTCGAAATGCCGAGCGAGGCCGCGCCCTCATGCTGGCCGAGGGGCACGCTGCGGATTGCCCCGCGCAGGATTTCGGCCTGATAGGCGGCGGTGTTGAGGGTCAGCGCCAGGAGGCCGCAATACCATGCCTCGCGGAAGAACCACCACAGACCGACCGCCTCCAGTTGCGGGCGGAAGCTGCCAAGGCCGTAATAGATCAGGAAAAGCTGTGCCAGAAGCGGCGTGCTGCGGAAGACGTAGACATAGGCATAGGCCAGTGCGCCGAGGATGCGGTTTTTCGACATGCGTGCGAAGGCAATCGGCACCGAAAGGATTGCGCCGAGAATGATCGAACTGCCGACCAGCGTGATGGTGGTGATGAGGCCGTCTATATAACGCGGCCCGTAGCGCTCGAACTTTGCCCAGTCCCATCCTTCGATCATGGCGAAGAGCAGCCCGGCGGCGAGTAGCAGCCAAAGCGTGATGACGGCGATGCCGACGATACGCGATATGTTGAGCGGTTTGTCTGCAATGGCCGGGGCAGGGCGCGGCGGGATGAGTTCCTGGATGTGGCTCACCGGCTTACCTCCGATTTGCGCGACCAGCGATCGATGAAACCGATCCCGATGGAAGAGAGAAGGGCCAGAATAAGGTAGAGCAGGCAGGCGATGCCGTAGAAGAAGAAGGCTTCCTTGCTGACGCGGGCGGCGATGCCGGTCTGGCGGACGATATCGGCAAGGCCGATGATGGAGACGTAGGAGGTGTCTTTCAGCAGGATGACCCAGAGATTGGTCATGCCGGGCAGGGCGATCCTGACCAGTTGCGGAATGATGATGAGCACCATGGTGCGGCCGCGAGACAGGCCAAGGGCGTGGCCCGCCTCATATTGGCCCTTTGGAATGGCCTTGAAGGCGGAAAGCAGCACTTCGGAGGCATAGGATGAAAACACCACTGATAGCGCGACCATGCCGGCCACGAAGGCGTTGATCTCGACCGGTCCGGTGATGCCGACGTAACCTGCCATCGATTGCAGCAGCATCTGAATGCCGTAATAGACGATGAAGAGTGTCAGCAGTTCCGGCAGGCCGCGGAAGATGGTTGTATATATGCCGGTCGCCAGCCGCAGCGACTTTTCCTCCGATTGCGCCGCAAGCGCGATGAGGAAGCCGATCAGCAGCCCGACGGGCAGGGTGGCAAGCGCCAGCGAGATCGTGACCTTGACGCCGAAAGCGATTTCATCGCCCCAGCCTGCGTCGCCACACGCAACAAGGGTGCCGTTTCCGAGAAGCGAGAAGAGACCGACTGGACCGCAAAATGGGTCGAGAAGTGTCGAGACATAGGTCCAGAACGCACCTATGGCGGAAAATGCTCCGCTCATGCCAGTTTTCCCCCGCGGTCTTAAGCCGCCGTGATTGTTATAGTGACGTTTTCAAACAAAAATGGCGGAAGGGCAAGCCTTCCGCCACCAGATTTCAACAGACGTCGTGCCGGTTACTGGCCGTAAACGTCGAAATCGAAGTATTTCTTGTTGATTTCCTGATATTTGCCGTTGGCGCGAATACCGGCGATGGCGGCGGTGAATTTATCGGCGAGCGCCGTGTCACCCTTGCGCACGGCAACGCCTGCACCGTTGCCGTTGATCTCGACGTCAACCGGAAGCGGCGTCAGGATCTTGCAGCACTTGCCGGCGTCCGTCTTCAGCCATTCCGAAAGCACGACGATATCGTCGATGACGGCGTCGATACGGCCATTGGCGATGTCGAGCTTATATTCGTCGGCGGTCGGATACATCTTCACATCGGCATCCGGAAAATGCTTTTCGGCATAGTTGGAGTGGGTGGTGGAACCCTGTGCGCCGAGCGACTTGCCCTTCAGGTCCTCGACCGACTTGATCGGCGAATCCTTAGGCACGGCGATGGCCGGCGGGGTGTTGTAATATTTCTTGGAGAAGTCGACCTTCTCGAGACGCTCTGGCGTGATCGACATGGACGCGATGATGGCATCGAACTTCTTGGCCTGCAGGGCCGGAATGATGCCGTCCCAGTCATTGGTGACGAAGGTGCATTCGGCTTTCATCTCGACGCAGAGCGCCTTGGCGATGTCGATGTCGAAGCCGGTCAGCGTGCCGTCGGCTTCAAGATTATTGAAGGGCGGGTAGGCGCCTTCGGTGCCGATGACGATCTTGTCCTGCGCAAGGGCGGCACCTGAAAACAGCGAGATGGCGGCAATCGATACGGCTGCGAGCAGACGGGTGGAAATAGGCATTTCGATCCTCTCTTTTGGTCGTTCATCCGCAGTCTGTTGTTGTTTTCAGTGCGGACGCCTTGAGCGCAGGGCACGGCGGGATGTTTTTTGTTTCCCGGGGCCTTCAGCGCTTGCGGCAATTATTCATCCGGTTGGTCAAAAAATGCAACTGCAATATTAGTCACCGCGATTGTGCCGCAGAGCTTTCACGAAAACGCCTTGATCTGTTCATTTCCGGTACACAAGGCTTTGGTCATCATGGGAACCGAAGTGTGTGGCAGGCGTTGTCCAGCGCCTGCATGCGCAGCCGGGACGTCGCGATAGCGCGCGCCGATAAGACGAGGCAAATGAGGAAGCACCGAATGCTGAAGAAGAACACATTGCTGACGGGGGTGGTTTTCCCCCTCATGTCGCTGGCAATCGCCGTGGAGCCGGCCTCCGCCGGTTTTGCCGGGGCCGCGCAGGCGCAGGTACAGATGCCCCAGGCGCAGAGCCCGATGATTCTGGCGCAGGCGCAACCGGAAGGGCAGGTCGCCGAAGAACAGAACCCGGAAGAACTTCTGCGCAAGCAGCGCCAGCAGGCCGAAGAGGCCCAGCCCAAACCTGAACCCAAGGCCGAAGCCCCCGCCGAGCCGCGCCCTGAGCCCAAAGCTGAGCCGAAGCCCGAGCCTCAGCGCGAACCGGAGCCGAAACCCGAACCAGAGCCCAAGCGTGAACCGGAGCCGAAACGCGAAGCGCCTCCGGAGCCGAAGGCCGAGGCTCGCCCGGAACCCGCACCTGCGGAGCGGAAGGCAGAAGAACCTGCACGTCGCGCCCAGGAGCCACAGCCGGAAGGCGAACCGAAGCCCGCCCGCAAGCGCCCCGAGCCGGCACCTGACGCAGCCCCTGCCGAGCAGGCACCGAAGGAACGTCCGCGCAAACCTGAGCGTGCCAAGGAGCCCGCGGCCGAAGAGCCCGCCAAGCGTCCTGAATCAGCCGAGCCAGCAGCAAAGCCGCCGGTAGAAGCGCCTGCGCCGAAGGCTGAGCCGGCCGAAAAGGCGGTTCCGGAGAAAAAACCAGCAGCGCCTGAGCCGGCTGCGAAGGAGGCACCCGTTCCGACCGAAGCGCCGACACCG
This sequence comes from Agrobacterium sp. ICMP 6402, assembly GCF_009498615.1. Classification (NCBI taxonomy): domain Bacteria; kingdom Pseudomonadati; phylum Pseudomonadota; class Alphaproteobacteria; order Hyphomicrobiales; family Rhizobiaceae; genus Agrobacterium; species Agrobacterium sp. ICMP 6402. Next base: position 1,531,095 of record NZ_QSNV01000001.1, on the reverse strand, counting down.
GCACGTCCGCCGGCACCGGAGGCGCAGCCCAATCCTGCTCCCGGTCAGCAGCCTTCTGAAAAGCCGCCGGTCGAAGGACAGGGCAAGACCGAGCCCGCAGCCCCGCTGCCCGGCACGCCTGCGCCTGTGCCAAACGGCGCGACCACCGGACAGGCACCTGCCGGCGAGCCCGTGCCCAATCAGGTTGCCATTCCGCAGACCGAAGCACCGCCAATGACGAAGCAGGAGCTGGACAAGGCCAAGGCGGTTGCCAAGGACCCATCCAAGACCGCCGACACCGTCATCCTGCCGGTGGACAAAGGGGCGGCCGTTCTCGACAGCGACAAGGAAGTTGAACGCTCCGGCAACAATCAGGCCCGCGAGCAACGCCGCCGCGAGCGCGAGCAGGCCGGTGACGTGAAGGTTCCGACCTCCGACGCCGAGGCGCAGCGCGCGGGTGCCGCCGAAGGCAAAACCCCACCGCCGCCCGTGAAAATGGAGGCCATCACCTCCCAGCAGGGCGAGCGTATCGACCGTCGTCCGCAATATGAGCGGCCGGAAGGCGTGCGCGAATGGCAGCCACGTGAGGGCCGCCCGCGCGACCGGGATCGTGACCGCGATGCGCCGATCATCCTGCAATTCGGCGACCGTGTCGTGGTGCGTGGCGATGACAACCAGCGCTTCATCCGTGATGGCGGCGAGCCTTATTACGAGCGTCTGCCGGGCGGTCGTGTCCGCGAAACCGTGGAACGTCGCGATGGCACCCAGGTGGTGACGATCCGCAACCGTTATGGCGACGTCATCCAGCGCTCGCGCATCGATGATCGTGGCCGCGAATATGTGCTGTTCTATGCGCCCGAGCTGATGGACGAGCCTGACCGCGATTACGTTTATCGCGATCCCGGCCTCGACCTGCCGCCGATGCGTCTGCGCATCCCGGTTCGCGACTATATCATCGACACGTCGAGCGATCCGGACCGCGATTATTACCGCTTCCTGGAGCAGCCGCCGGTCGAGCCCGTAGAGCGTGTCTATTCGCTGGATGAGGTGCGTTATTCGGCCCGTATCCGCGACAAGGTCCGCCGTATCGACCTCGATACGATCACCTTCGCCACGGGAAGCTCCGACATTCCGATGGCGCAGGCCCGCTCGCTGCGCAAGGTGGCGGATGCGATCAACAAGGCGCTGGAAAAGAACCCGGCGGAAACATTCCTGATCGAAGGCCACACCGATGCTGTCGGTTCCGATGAAAGCAACCTCGTGCTTTCCGACGAACGCGCCGCTTCCGTCGCCAACGTCATGACCGATGTTTATGGCATCCCGCCGGAAAACCTCGCGACTCAAGGGTATGGCGAGCGTTACCTGAAGGTCCAGACGCTCGGCCCGGAACAGCAGAACCGCCGCGTCACCATCCGCCGCGTCACGCCGCTGGTGAAGCCGGTCGCCCAGAACTGATTGGGTTCAGGTAGGAAAACGAAGGCCCGGAAAGCGCAAGCTTTCCGGGCTTTTTTATCGTCAATTCTCAGGCTCGACGTCATCCTCGGGCTTGTCCCGAGGATCCAATCACGTCTCGTTTAGTCGAGACGTAGCAGATGCTCGGGACAGGCCCGAGCATGACGGAGAAGAGGTTTGTGAAGACCCCCCAAAACTGAACGAGGAGGAGATGTATGCCTCAGTTCAGCGCCACCGCAATTTCCGCAGCCAGCCGGGCATTGTTACGCACCAGCGCAATATTCGTCTCAAGGCTCCTGCCATCCGTCAGCCGGAAGATATCGCCGAGCAGATAGGGCGTTACCGCCTTGCCGGTGATGTCATCGCGCTCGGCGTGGGAAATGGCGCGGTTGATGTAGATGTCCATCTCCTCGCGCGGGATTTCGTCTTCTTCCGGCACGGGGTTGGCCACCAGCATGCCGCCATCGATGCCGAGCTGTTCGCGGGTCACCTGGAAATTGGCGATCGCCGCCGGGCTGTTGAGCGAAAGCGGGCTCGCCAGGCCGGAGGAACGCGACCAGAAGGCCGGGAATTCTTCAGATCCAAATGTCACGACCGGCACGCCGTTGGTTTCGAGAACCTCCAGCGTTTTCGGGATGTCGAGAATGGCCTTGGCGCCGGCGCAGACGACGATAACGCCGGTCTTGGCAAGCTCGGTCAGGTCGGCGGAGATGTCGAAGGTCTCTTCCGCGCCCTTGTGCACGCCGCCAATGCCGCCGGTGGCGAAAACGCGGATGCCGGCGCGGGCGGCGGCTATCATCGTCGCAGCCACCGTGGTGGCGCCGGTGCGGCGTTCGGCAATTGCGAAGGCGATATCGGCGCGCGAAACCTTCATGGCGTCGGTGGTCTGGGCCAGTGCTTCCAGTTGGTCCTTTTCCAAACCGATATGCAGGGTGCCGTGAATGACGGCGATGGTGGCCGGAACCGCACCTTGATCGCGGATGATCTGCTCGACGCTTTCCGCCATCTCGATATTGCCGGGATAGGGCATGCCATGGGTGATGATGGTCGATTCAAGTGCGACGATCGGCGCGCCGCGCTGCTTGGCGGCGGCAACCTCTTGCGAATAAACGATGGGCAGGAGCGGGGAGATGGGGCGGGTCATTCTGTTTGTTCCAGGTTCTCTAATAAACGGGTTCATGCCAGCATTTCTGCCATGGGGACAAGCCCCAACATCGTCTCGACACTGTCTTTTGACAGGTCTTGGGCAGTGGCGAAAGGCGATTGCACAGTGATGGCTGCTGCCGCCGCGCCCACTCGCAGGGCTTGCGCGATGGTTTTACCATCGGTGATCGCTGCAAGATAACCGGAGGCCATGGCGTCGCCGGCGCCGGTCACGTCTTTCACCTCGCGAATGAGGGGAGGGTTGAGCGTTGCGGTTTCCGTTTCATTGAAAGCCACCACCTCACTTGCACCGCGGGTAACGACGCCGCCGGCAAGTCCGGCCTGGCGCAAAATGTCGGGCCAGTCGCGGACATTTTCCGCCGTCTGGCCGGTCAGCGCGCGGGCCTCCGCCTCGTTCATGAAAAGAATGTCGATATCGGCAAGCGCACCCTTCAGCTTCACCGCCTTGGCGGGAGAAATGGCGATGGCGGCAAGCGGTTTTTCGCAGGCGCGGGCGATGAGGCCGAGTGCGGTCAGCGTGTCTTCCGGCAGATTGGCGTCGCAAAGCAGAAAGTCGCTCGCAGTAATCGCCTCGCGCACGGAACGCACTTTCAGGCGGCGTGGGGTGAAGAGCCTGTAGAGGTCCATATCGGCAAGGGCGATGACCAGATTGCCGTCACGTTCCAGAATGGCGGTGTAGCTCGGCGTGCGGCGGTCGAGGAAAATGAAGGGCGTGTCTTCGACGCCTGCCTGCCTCGCCGCTTCCGCCACCGCTTCACCGGTCACGTCGCCGCCGCGTGGCGCGATGATGCGGACGGCAAAACCGAGCCGGGCAAGGTTGCGCGCCGCGTTGAAGCCGCCGCCGCCTGCCTCCTCCATCCACGAGCCGGGATTGCTGGCGCCTGGTGCTGTTTCCGTCTCGATCATGCCACGCCTGTCGATATGCGCGCCGCCCAGAACGAGTATTTTCTTCACGCTTGCGTTTCCCTCTTTCACGGATCGAAAGGCGCCACGATTCGGCCGGATCCTGTATTCATCCACCTTTCTATCCGGTTTGAGGCGATTGGCCGGGTCGGAAAAACAAAGGCAGAACAAACCACTTATCGTTATTTGTTTTCAATGTGCTGGCAGCGCCTTGCGAAATGAGAACAAATAGAGTACATACCATTTCAATACTGCTTCATTGCCTGCGTGGCTTCAATAACCTAAAGGTGTTTCGGATGGCACAAAATTCTTTGCGTCTCGTAGAGGATAAATCGGTGGACAAAAGCAAGGCACTGGAAGCGGCTCTCTCCCAGATCGAACGGTCGTTCGGCAAGGGATCGATCATGAAGCTCGGTTCCAATGAAAATGTGGTTGAGGTGGAGACCGTTTCGACGGGTTCGCTCAGCCTGGATATCGCGCTCGGCATCGGCGGTTTGCCGAAGGGGCGTATCATTGAAATTTACGGCCCGGAAAGCTCCGGTAAAACGACGCTGGCGTTGCAGACGATTGCGGAAGCCCAGAAAAAGGGCGGTATCTGCGCTTTCGTGGATGCCGAACACGCGCTCGATCCGGTCTATGCCCGCAAGCTCGGCGTGGATTTGCAGAGCCTCTTGATCTCGCAGCCGGATACCGGCGAACAGGCGCTTGAAATCACCGACACGCTGGTACGTTCCGGTGCGGTCGATGTTCTCGTCATCGATTCGGTGGCGGCGCTGACGCCGCGTGCGGAAATCGAAGGTGAGATGGGCGATAGCCTGCCGGGTCTTCAGGCACGTCTGATGAGCCAGGCGCTGCGCAAACTGACGGCGTCGATCTCCAAGTCGAAGTGCATGGTGATCTTCATCAACCAGATCCGCATGAAGATCGGCGTCATGTTCGGTTCGCCGGAAACGACGACGGGCGGCAACGCGCTGAAGTTCTACGCCTCGGTGCGCCTCGACATTCGCCGCATCGGTGCTGTCAAGGAACGCGAAGAGGTTGTCGGCAACCAGACGCGCGTCAAGGTCGTCAAGAACAAGATGGCGCCGCCCTTCAAGCAGGTTGAATTCGATATCATGTATGGCGAAGGCGTTTCCAAGACCGGCGAGCTTGTCGATCTCGGCGTGAAGGCCGGTATCGTCGAGAAGTCCGGCGCATGGTTTTCCTATAACAGCCAGCGTCTGGGGCAGGGGCGTGAAAACGCCAAGACCTTCCTGCGCGACAATCCGGATACGGCCAACGAGATCGAGCTGGCGTTGCGCCAGAATGCCGGTCTGATCGCCGACCGCTTCCTGCAGAATGGCGGCCCGGATGCCGGCGAGAGCGATGGCGACGGCGACGAGGGCTGACGCGCAAGAAGGCCCGGACATCGACTGTCGGGCTGCTTCGCTGAAATGAGCTGATTGAAACGAATTGGGCCGTGTGATTTCCCGTCGCGCGGCCCTTTTTGTTTGCCTGTGCGCCTTCACGCGCCTGCATGGCTGGACAGGGCAGGATGTGGACGATAAAAGCCATTAATTTTGCAATATAGCCATCCTTTGTGATGGCAATGATGGACTCCAGCTGTGAGCGGTGTGTGGGCATGAGCGGTGTAAATGAAATTCGGTCGACCTTTCTCGACTACTTCAAAAAGAACGGACACGAGATCGTGCCCTCCAGCCCGCTGGTGCCGCGCAACGATCCGACGCTGATGTTCACCAATGCAGGCATGGTGCAGTTCAAGAACGTCTTCACCGGTCTTGAAAGCCGTCCTTATTCCACGGCCGCTTCGGCGCAGAAATGCGTGCGCGCCGGCGGCAAGCATAACGATCTGGACAATGTCGGTTATACCGCCCGTCACCATACCTTCTTCGAAATGCTCGGGAATTTCTCCTTCGGTGACTATTTCAAGGAAGAGGCGATCACCCACGCCTGGAACCTGATCACCAGGGAATTCGGCATTGACCGCAATCGTCTGCTGGTCACGGTCTATCACACCGATGACGAGGCCTTTAATCTCTGGAAGAAGATCGCCGGCTTTTCCGATGACCGCATCATCCGCATTGCGACCAGCGACAATTTCTGGGCGATGGGCGATACCGGCCCTTGCGGTCCCTGTTCGGAAATCTTCTATGACCACGGCGATCATATCTGGGGCGGCCCGCCCGGTTCGCCGGAAGAGGATGGCGACCGGTTCATCGAAATCTGGAACCTCGTCTTCATGCAATATGAGCAGCTGACGAAGGAAGAACGCATCGATCTGCCACGCCCGTCGATCGATACAGGCATGGGGCTTGAGCGCGTTTCGGCACTGCTTCAGGGCAAACATGACAATTACGATACGGATCTGTTCCGCGCCCTGATCGCCGCTTCCGTCGAGGCGACCGGCGTTCCGGCCGAGGGCGAAAATCGCGCCAGCCACCGGGTCATTGCCGATCACCTGCGTTCTTCCGCCTTCCTGATTGCCGATGGCGTTTTGCCGTCGAGCGAAGGTCGTGGTTACGTTCTGCGCCGCATCATGCGCCGCGCCATGCGCCATGCCGAGCTTCTGGGCTCGCGCGAGCCGCTGATCTACCGGCTGTTGCCTGCGCTGATCCAGCAGATGGGCCGCGCCTATCCCGAACTGGTTCGCGCCGAAGCGCTGATTTCCGAGACGCTGAAGCTTGAGGAAACCCGTTTCCGCAAGACGCTGGACCGCGGCCTGTCGCTGTTGTCCGATGCCACCTCGACCCTGCACAAGGGTGATATGCTGGACGGTGAAACCGCCTTCAAGCTCTACGACACCTATGGTTTCCCGCTCGACCTGACACAGGACGCGCTGCGCGCCCGCGAAATCGGTGTGGATATTTCCGGTTTCACCGATGCCATGCAGCGCCAGAAGGCGGAAGCCCGCTCGCACTGGGCCGGCTCCGGCGACAAGGCGACCGAAACCGTCTGGTTCGAGCTGAAGGAGAAGCTCGGCGCAACTGAATTCCTGGGATACGACACCGAAAGCGCCGAAGGCGTCATTCAGGCGATCGTCAGGGATGGCAAAGAGGTGGACAGCGCGGTCGAAGGCGAGACGGTGCATATTGTCGTCAACCAGACCCCTTTCTATGGCGAGTCGGGCGGCCAGATGGGTGACACTGGCGTGATCGTCGGCGACAATGGCGCTTTTGACGTTTCCGGCACGCAGAAAAAAGGCGAAGGCCTGTTCGTACATTCCGGCACGGTTTCCAAGGGTGGATTGAAGGTCAACGAAGCCGTGCAGCTGACGGTCGATCACGATCGCCGTTCTCGCCTGCGCGCCAACCACTCCGCCACCCACCTGCTGCACGAGGCGCTGCGCGAAGTGCTCGGCACCCATGTCGCCCAGAAGGGTTCGCTGGTTGCGCCCGAGCGCCTGCGCTTCGACGTTTCGCATCCCAAACCCATGTCGGCCGAGGAGCTGAAGGTGGTCGAGGATATGGCGAACGAGATCGTGCTGCAGAATTCGCCCGTCGTGACCCGTCTGATGAGCGTCGATGACGCCATTGCCGAGGGCGCGATGGCGCTGTTCGGCGAAAAATATGGCGACGAGGTCCGTGTGGTGTCGATGGGCACCGGCCTTCATGGCGCGAAAGCCAACCGTCCCTATTCCGTCGAACTCTGCGGCGGTACCCATGTGGCCGCAACCGGCCAGATCGGCCTCATCCGCATTCTCGGCGAAAGCGCTGTCGGTTCTGGCGTGCGCCGTCTTGAAGCCGTCACGGGCCAGGGTGCGCTTGCCTATCTTGCCGAACAGGACGAGCGGGTGAAGTCATTGGCGTCTTCTCTCAAGGTCCAGCCGGGCGATGTACTGTCGCGTGTCGAAGGCCTGCTTGACGAGCGCAAGAAGCTGGAGCGTGAGCTTGCGGAAGCCCGCAAGAAGCTCGCCATGGGCGGCGGTTCGTCGGATGCCGGCGCAAACGACGTCCAGCAGGTCGCAGGCGTCAATTTCCTCGCCAAATCCCTTGCTGGCATCGATGCCAAGGACCTGAAGGGCCTTGCCGATGAGGCCAAGGCCAATCTCGGCTCCGGCGTCGTGCTGCTGATCGCCGTTTCCGAAGACGGCAAGGCAAGCGCTGTCGCCGCCGTGACCGAAGATCTGACAGCCCGTTTCAGTGCCGTCGATATCGTCCGCACCGCTTCCGCCGCACTTGGCGGCAAGGGCGGCGGCGGCCGCCCGGATATGGCGCAGGCCGGCGGCCCGGATGGTACCAAGGCGCAGGAGGCCATCGAAGCGGTGGCCGCGGCACTGGCGGCCTGATCTTGAAAGATTGAGGAAGGCGGGGTTTTACCCCGCCTTTTTTAATTCTGCGCTGAGGCTTGCGAGAGATGGCATGGACCATCGAGCGCTGAAGACGGGGAGGAAGGCATGCGCTTTGTAAATCCCATCCCTTTCGTGCGCGATATAGACCGCTCCACGGCGTTTTATCGTGACCGGCTCGGCCTCCGAATATTGCGTGACTTCGGGAAGTTCGTTCTCTTTGAGGGCGGCTTCGCCATCCATGAAGGGCGGTCGCTTGAGGAGACGGTCTGGCAGACGCCATCAGAGGCGGAAGAGCCATATGGCAGGCGAAACCTGCTGCTGTATTTCGAGCATGCGGATGTCGAGGCGGCTTTTCGTAATATCGCGCCGTATGTCGAGCTTATCCATCCTCTCGAACCGCAGGCTTGGGGGCAGAGAGTATTCCGCTTTTATGATCCGGACGGTCATGCAATCGAGGTCGGAGAACCACTCGTTCAATCCGATGAATAGACCCGCCGCAAAGATCGACCCTATGGGCGATTTCGGACGGGCCACCGTCGTTCTTTGTAATACCGTAGGACGATTATCCCGTCGCCTGTAAATCCCTCGCCGCGTCTTCATCAAGCTGGGCAGCGCGCTTGAAGGCCGGACGTTCGGTGAGATGCGCCATGTAGTCGATGAAGGCCGGGCGTTTTTCGATCGTGCCGAAGTGTAGTCCCCAACCGATATGAGCACCGACATAAACATCGGCTGCGGTGAAAAGATCGCCGGCGATGAAGCGGTTTTCACTGACGGCGCGCTCAAGCGTGTTCATCACATCCGCATAGCTGCCACAGCCCGCCATACGCAGTTTTTCCTTCGGCACTTCGAAACCCATCGCCTTCATGCTGGCCGCCATTTCCAGCGGACCGGCGGCAAAAAACATCCAGCGGTAATAAAGCCCGCGCGACTTCGGCGTCGGTGCAAGGTTCGCGCCGGGAAAGGCATCGGCGAGATAGGCGCAGATCGCTGCGGCCTCGGTGACGATGGTATCGCCGTGTTTGATGGCCGGCACCTTGGCCATCGGGTTTATCAACCGGTAGGCGGGCGATTTCATCGAGGTTTCGAAACTCAATATTTCCGTTTTATACGGAACGCCCACTTCTTCGAGCATCCAGCGCGCGATGCGTCCGCGCGACATGGGATTGGTGTAGAAGATCAACTCACTCATAGTCCTGCCTCCCCAAGCAAAATCGCCGCAGCCTCATGGGGAAACCCTGCGGGTCCCTCACTGGCGCGGTGTGTTTTTATAATCCGCAGCATCATTCTCACGCTCCTTGAAGATCGTACTGACGCTGCGGTAAGTTTTGACTGCGCCGGGTAAGTTATCTGTAAGTAGATGCTGTTTCAGCTTTGTCTTATTGTTGTGCTGGCCACGGCACGGTCCAGAATCGAAGTCTGCGCCTAGTGCAACGTCTAATCAAGATACTGTGAACAAAAAAAGAAAACCGGGCGTTGCGACCCGGTTTTCCAGTTTTTCCCACATTTTTTCTGCCTGATGCGGCCCAGATAGAGGGGGCTTATGCCTCTGGTCGGGTTGCTCAATCGGATAGCGGCGGCGGAAGCCGGTGATGATGCGGCGCTTGGGACGTTTCGGGCGGAAAAAGGCCCCGTGACCACATCATGCCGAAGCTTGAGGTGTATTTTGAGGCGCTGAAAAACGCGGTGTCATATGCGCTGATTCGCTGGGCACAATCGGTCTTCCAGCGCAGGAGTAGATGAGGGCGCGCTCGGCCCATGCCGCGGCGCTGACGTTTCAGCTTTATGGCGCAAAGAAAAAACCCGGCGCTGAGGCCGGGTTTTAATGTCACTGAGTGAAGAGGCTTAAGCCGCCATCGCCGTCTTGAGGTTTTCATCGATCTTGTCGAGGAAGGCGGTGGTGGAGAGCCAGGGCTGGTCCGGTCCGATGAGCAGGGCCAGATCCTTGGTCATGAAGCCGCTTTCGACGGTGTCGACGCAGACGGTCTCGAGCGTTGTCGCGAACTTTGCGAGTTCGGCATTGTCATCCAGCTTGGCGCGGTGGGCAAGGCCACGGGTCCAGGCGAAGATCGAGGCGATCGAGTTGGTCGAGGTTTCCTGACCCTTCTGATGCTGGCGATAGTGGCGCGTTACCGTGCCGTGGGCAGCTTCGGCTTCGACGGTGCGACCATCCGGTGACAGGAGTACCGAGGTCATCAGGCCGAGCGAGCCGAAGCCCTGAGCAACCGTATCGGACTGCACGTCGCCATCGTAGTTTTTGCAGGCCCAGACGTAGCCGCCGGACCACTTGAGCGCGGAAGCAACCATGTCGTCGATCAGGCGGTGTTCGTAGGTGATGCCGACTTCGTCGAACTTCGCCTTGAACTCGGTCTGGTAGACTTCTTCGAAGATATCCTTGAAGCGGCCGTCGTAAGCCTTGAGGATGGTGTTCTTGGTGGACAGGTAAACCGGCCACTTGCGCATCAGGCCGTACATCATGGATGCGCGGGCGAATTCGCGGATGGATTCGTCGAGATTGTACATGGCCAGTGCGACACCGGCGCTCGGGGCGTCGAAAACGTCCTTTTCGATGACCGTGCCGTCTTCACCGACGAACTTGATCGTCAGCTTGCCCTTGCCGGGGAACTTGAAATCGGTTGCCTTGTACTGGTCGCCGAAAGCGTGGCGGCCGACGACGATCGGCTTGGTCCAGCCGGGAACGAGGCGCGGAACGTTCTTGCAGATGATCGGCTCGCGGAAGATGACGCCGCCCAGAATGTTGCGGATCGTGCCGTTCGGGCTCTTCCACATCTGCTTCAGGCCGAATTCCTCGACGCGCTGCTCATCCGGGGTGATCGTGGCGCACTTGATGCCGACGCCGTGCTTCTTGATGGCGTGGGCCGCATCGATCGTGACCTGGTCGTTGGTGGCGTCGCGATTTTCAACCGAGAGGTCGTAATATTCGATATCGAGATCGAGGTAAGGCAGGATCAGCTTGTCCTTGATCAACTGCCAGATGATACGGGTCATTTCGTCGCCGTCGAGATCGACGACCGGATTGGCTACCTTGATCTTTGCCATGAATTCCTCACCTTCGAAGCTGTGGCGCCTGTTGACGCCGGTATTCGGAAAAATATCCGGTCGGGCTATAGCATCGCGAGCGTCTGAGGCAAAGCCATGGGGGGCGCTTTTTTGGCGCACCGCAATAACGCTTTGCGCATTGCCAAACCACAATGCCGGAATACAGTCAGGCGAATCGCTTCGCCCGCGTGTCGGGCCTATCCCGGGATCACATCATGCGGAATATTCTGCTTCTGACTGCCGCCGTCCTCTTTTCCCACAGCGCCCTTGCGGCCGGGCCTGCCGATCCCGTTCAGAAGGTGATGGATATTACCGTCAAGAACTGGTCCGGTGATGCCGAGAACTGGAAATACATTTTCGATGAGGACATGCTGACCAGCCTGTTCAGCAAGGATTTCGTGACGCAATATCGCGAAGCATCCAAGAAGCCGGCCTACGAGGCGGAAAGCGGCGAGACCGGCGATCCCTTCGGTTACGATGTGGTCACGAACTCGCAGGACGGCTGCCCGCTGGCCGATGTTTCGGTAGCGCCGGGCGCGGTGAAGGACGGCGTGACGGATGTGACGGCGAAGTTCAAGCTCTGGGCCTGCATGGATGAGGCGGAGATGAAGGCGACGGTGGACGAGGTGCATTTCGATGTCATCGAGGAAGATGGCAGGCCGGTGATCAGCGACATTCACCGGGTTGGTGACGAGGGCAGGGATTCACTGCGCGAAGAAATGGCGACGATCATCAAGGGAGAGTGAAGGGCCTTAAGCCGCCCCGACTTTGATTTTAGCGCTGATCTGTGCCAGTGAGGCGCGCTTTAGCGCATCGTGGTAAAACCGATGCCGCGCTTCAAAAAACTGGAACACGACGATGGCAGGCACTAACAGCGAGCTTGAACTTCTGGCGGAAGGCCCGGCGATCATTCTGGTCGAACCGCAGCTCGGCGAAAATATCGGCATGGTGGCGCGGGCGATGGCCAATTTCGGCCTCTCCGAATTGCGTCTGGTCAATCCGCGTGATGGCTGGCCGAGCGAGAAGGCGCGTGCCGCCGCCTCCAAGGCCGATCATGTCATTGACGGGACCAAGGTGTTCGAGACGCTGGAAGAGGCGATCAAGGATCTCAATTTCGTTTATGCCACCACCGCGCGCGAGCGTTACGGTTTCAAGCCGGTGCGCGCGCCCGTCACCGCCGCCGATACGCTGCGGACAAAATTCAAGGCTGGCGAAAAGACCGGCATCCTGTTCGGGCGCGAGCGCTGGGGGCTTTCCAATGAGGAAGTGGCGCTGGCTGACGAGATCGTGACATTTCCGGTCAATCCCGCCTTTGCCTCGCTCAACATCGCGCAGGCCGTGCTGTTGATGTCCTATGAGTGGATGAAGTCAGGCATGGACGATCTGGACGAGACGCTTTTCCAGTCCGTCGAGCAGCGGCCTTCCACCAAGGAGCAGGTTTTCGGCCTGTTCGAACATCTCGAGGAAGTGCTGGATGCACGTGGCTATTTTCATCCGCCCGAAAAAAAGCCCAGAATGGTCGACAATCTGCGCGCCGTGATGTCGAGACGCGGGTTTTCCGAGCAGGAAATCAGCGTTTTCCGTGGTGTGCTCAATACGCTCGACCGTTTTCCCCGCCGTTGGTCGAAACAGACCGGCAGGGTAGAACCGGCACAGGAGATGGGGGAGAATGCTGAAGACGAGTGAAGCGGCGGCCGATGTGCTGAAACCGGTGCTGGTGTTCGATTCCGGCATTGGCGGGCTGACCGTGCTGCGCGAGGCGCGCGTGCTGATGCCCGAGCGCGGTTTCATCTATGTGGCCGACGATGCGGGTTTTCCCTATGGCGGCTGGGAAGAAGAGGCGCTGACGGCGCGCATTCTTTCGCTGTTTGAAACGCTGCTTGAAGACTACAGCCCCGAAGTCTGCATCATTGCCTGCAACACCGCTTTCACGCTGGCCGGGGCCGATCTTCGGGCACGGTTTCCGCACATGACCTTCGTGGGCACTGTTCCTGCCATCAAGCCCGCCGCAGAGCGTACCCGTTCAGGCCTCGTTTCCGTGCTGGCGACGCCCGGCACCGTCAAACGCGCCTATACGCGCGATCTCATCCAGTCTTTCGCCACGCAATGCCATGTTCGCCTCGTCGGCTCGGAAAATCTGGCGCGTATGGCGGAAAGCTGGATCAGGGGGGAGCCGATATCCGACGACGCCGTGCTTGCCGAAATTGAGCCCTGCTTCATCGACAGCGACGGCAAGCGCACCGATATCGTCGTTCTCGCCTGCACGCATTATCCCTTCATGGCCAACGTGTTTCGCCGGCTGGCGCCCTGGCCGGTGGACTGGCTCGATCCCGCTGAGGCTATTGCGAGGCGTGCGCGCCATCTGGTGCCGCTGCCACAGGATGCGGAACATCCAGATGGTTTCGACTTCGCCGTCTTCACGTCAGGCAAGCCGGATTTCTCCACGCGGCGGCTGATGCAGGGTTTTGGCCTCAGCGTTTCGGCGGTCTGAGTTTCACGGCCTTAGCTGCTGTTGTATTTTTGCATCTGTTCCGCTTGATTTTTGCAATTCGAGATTGCGACCACTTGTCGCGTCCGGCATCTCGTGTAAGATGCCTCTCGTCTGTAATCGCTATAAAAGGAGGCGTGGAATGACTGACAATTTTAATATGCGCCTTAACGGCATGTCTGGCACTTCCGGCATGGTCATCTGCGGTTATATGCCCCGAGGCATCACCCTCCGATAAGGCTTATTGCCTGATTTCCTTGCCGTTTGGCACTTTCACTTCGTTCGACATCTGAAATTGTGCGTTCGCGTGGCTCCGTTGCTGCGCCCGCCGTTCCGGCATGTCGTTTTCCATCGATAAAGGACCTGGCCGCTTAGCTGCGCCGGGATGGATTTCCATGCAGAAAAATCAACCATTGGTGGCATATGCGCTGCCGGATGCGGTCGACCGTTTATTCGTCACATTCGGCGTCTGGAAAACCCTAAAAGCGGTTCTTGTCGCGGCAATGGTGCCGCGTACGCCGCCGACGGATATCGCTGATTTACCCGGCCGTCTGCTGGATGATATCGGCCTCCAGCCCTCTGAGCGGAAGGTGCGTCGGGACTGGGCGCCACCTTACTGGGCGCCGCGGTTTTGATTGGGGTAGCTGTGCTTCGCCGGCCTGTAAGGTTCGGCGAAGCTGTCTACCGGTTTTATGAAACCGTCACGATCCCGTGCTTTCGTCGTGTTTTTGGAGTGGAATTTTATGCGAATCCGAAAAGTCGTGGCGACCGATATCGAGCTGCTTTGCCCTGTATTTGTCGATATGGAGCGGCATTACGAGGGGGCCGGCGCGATTGGCGAGGCGGCGGTGCGGACCCGTCTCGGACGATTTTTACACTCCAGCCACGGTATCATGCTTGTTGCTGCCGATGACGGCGCTTTGGGTATTCTCTCGATGTTCGAGATGTTTCCCGGCGTGGCGTTGCGGCCGGTCTGGTTCATGAAGGAACTTTACGTTGCAGAATGGGCGAGGGGGCGTGGTGTCGGTGAAGCGCTGATCCGTGAGGCGGCAAAAATTGTCGTCGAACAGGGCGGTTCGCGGCTCGACTTCACCACCGGTCGCGACAATAGCGGTGCGCAACGGTTTTATAACCGCGTTGGCGCAAACGAGGTGGAGTGCGTTTTCCTTCGCTTCGACGAGACTGCGCTTGCGCGTCTTGCCGAGCAGGAAACGGAGCTCTTGCCAGAGTAAGATTTCCGTGGCTTGCTCACCGCATTGAGTGAAGGGAGATTTCATCATGCCGTTGGAGAACTGGCTGGCCTTCGTGGCCGCATCCGCCATCATGCTCGCCATTCCGGGACCGACGATCCTGCTGGTGATTTCTTACGCGCTCGGTCATGGCCGCAAGGCGAGCACCGCGACGGTAACAGGTGTCGCGCTGGGTGATTTCACCGCCATGACCGCCTCCATGCTGGGGCTTGGGGCGCTGCTTGCCACCTCGGCCGCACTGTTTACCGGTCTGAAATGGATCGGGGCGGCTTACCTCATCTATCTCGGCATCAAGCTGTGGCGTTCACCGGTCAGCGGCGAAGGCGCGGATGGCAAGGGTGTGACGGGCCGTGAAAGGCCGCTTAAAATCTTCCTGCATGCCTATATCGTCACGGCGCTGAACCCAAAGAGCATCGTGTTCTTCGTGGCCTTCCTGCCGCAGTTTCTGGTGCCGACGCTGCCCTTCTGGCCGCAGGTGCTGATTTTCGAAGCGACATTCCTGGTGCTTGCCACCTTGAATGCAGCGCTTTATGGACTGCTGGCAAGTGCCGCCCGCAACACGATCCGCAAACCGAAGGTTCAGCGCATCGTCAACCGCACGGGCGGCGGTCTCCTGATTGGTGCCGGTCTTGTCGCCTTCGCATGGAAGAGGACTGCTGCATCGTAAAGGCTTCGTGAGAGCCAATACCGGATATACAGCATGGCATTGCCGCATATACTACTCGCCCTGATCACCGTGTTTTTGTGGGGCTTCAACTTCGTCGCCATCAAGATCGGCGTCACCGACATGCCGCCTTTGTTCCTGACGGGGTTACGTTATCTCTGTGCGGCCGTGCCGTTGGTTTTCTTCCTGCCGAAACCGAATGTGCCGTGGCGGCATATGATCGTATACGGCATGGCGATGGGCTTTTTTCAGTTCGGCCTGCTTTATCCGGCCATCAAGCTCGGCCTGCCCGCCGGGCTTGCCTCGCTGGTCATGCAGTCGCAGGCGTTTTTCACGCTGGCGCTTGCCGTCGTGTTCCTCGGCGAGCGGCCTTTGCCCTCGCAGGTCATGGGCGCGGTCATCGCCTTCGGTGGGCTGGCCGTGATCGGCGCGGAGCGCATGACGATGGCGGCCTTCGTCCCGTTGTTGATGGGCGTCGGCTCGGCGATCGCCTGGGCTGTCGGCAATATCGTCAACCGGCGGATCGGTCAGGTGAATGCGGTCTCCTTCGTCGCATGGACCAGCCTTGTGCCTGTTCTGCCGCTGGTGGCGCTTTCGCTTGTCGTGGAAGGACCGGGCGCGATTGCCGAGGGTCTTGCCAATGCGACGGCGACGACGGCTCTTGTGGTCGTTTATATGGCCTATGGGGCAACGATTGTCGGCGCGGGCATCTGGAGCTATCTGCTTTTGCGGTATCCGGCCGGAACCGTTGCGCCGTTTTCGCTGCTGGTGCCGGTGGTCGGTTTCATCAGCGCCTATCTCGCTTTTGCGGAGCATATCACCCTCTTCGAAGTGCTGGGCGCCGGGCTGGTCATTCTGGGCCTGGTACTGAACGTATTCGGACGCCGCATCGCCCTGTCGCGGTTGTGGACCCGGCCTGCCTAGGGGCCGCACGCAATTGCCTGTGCATTATCGGGATGTGACAGACGCAACCGGCGTTTTTTTGGTAAAGAGCATGTTCGGCCGCCGCCAAGGGAATCGGCCGTATCAGATGCAGCACGAGGAATTGAACATTGCAGGTCGGCATCGACATGGGAACTCTATCGGGCGGGCAGCAGGCCAAGCTCGATATTGAGGAATTGCTTGCGACGCGTTTGCTGGTTCAGGGCAATTCCGGTTCCGGCAAGTCGCATCTTCTGCGCCGGCTGCTGGAACAATCGGCGCAATGGGTGCAGCAGGTCATCATCGATCCCGAGGGCGATTTTGTTACGCTGTCCGACAAATTCGGCCACGTGGTGGTGGATGGCGAGCGCACGGAAGCCGAGCTTGCCGGCATCGCCAACCGCATTCGTCAGCATCGCGTCTCCTGCGTGCTGACGCTCGAAGGCCTTGATGTCGAACAGCAGATGCGGGCCGCAGCCGCCTTCCTCAATGGCCTGTTCGATGCCGATCGCGAATTCTGGTATCCTGTGCTTGTCGTGGTGGATGAGGCGCAGATGTTTGCGCCCTCCGTCGCCGGTGAAGTGACGGAAGATGCCCGCAAGGCGTCGCTGGGGGCCATGACCAATCTGATGTGCCGTGGCCGCAAACGCGGGCTTGCCGGCGTCATCGCCACGCAGCGCCTTGCAAAGCTCGCCAAGAACGTGGCGGCGGAAGCCTCGAACTTCCTGATGGGCCGCACTTTTCTCGATATCGACATGGCGCGCGCTGCCGATCTGCTCGGCATGGACCGGCGGCAGGCGGAAATGTTCCGCGATTTGCAGCGCGGCAATTTCGTGGCGCTCGGCCCGGCGCTGTCGCGCCGCCCGCTACCCATCGTCATCGGGGCGGTGGAAACCTCGGCGCGCTCCTCTTCGCCGAAGCTGATGCCGCTGCCGGATGCACCACAGGATGTGGAAGACCTGATCTTCACGCCGGATCCGGAAGAGTTCACGCGCGCCGCCGTGCGCCGCACGCCGCCGGCACCACGCCCGACCACAGATATTCTTGCAGAATTGTCCCGCTCCACCCCCGCCGCCGTCGGCCCCTCCACGGACCAGCCACGCGCCGGCCAGGTTGAAATGACGCCGGAGGACCGTGAGGAGAAGATTACGGCCGTGCTCGTCGAAATTCTCGACGATCCGCAATCGGCCTATCGTACCGACGCCGTGCTTTATCAGGATTTTCTGGTGCGCGCCCGCATGCGCCGTATTCCCGGCACGCCGATGACGCTGGCCGATTTCCGCCGACAGGTTGCGATTGCTCGCTCCGGCGTGGATGCGGCGATGGCGGCCAGCGAAGGCTGGGAGAAGGCGCTGGAATTGTCGATGTCGGTTTCAGATGATCTGCAGGGGGTTTTCCTGCTGCTTGTCAAGGCGGCGCTCGGTGAAGAGCCTTGCCCGTCTGATGCCCGCATCGCCCGCGCCTATGGCACCCATTCCGCCCGCCGTGCGCGGCGTCTCCTCGGTTATTTCGAGGAGAAGGAGCTTGTGGTGGTGCATGCCGATTTCTCCGGCAAGCGCATTGTGGCGTTTCCCGATCTTGATGCAAAAACCGCACCCGGCGATGCGGATGCGGCTGAGGACGATGCGAAGGTGGCGGCGGAGTGAGGCTGACAGGCTGCTTGTGAAATATACCTTCCGTCATGCCGGACTAGATCCGGCATCCAGCCACGGCGCGTCTGCGTCGTGGAGAGAGTCTATTACGATCAAGGACTTGATCGCGCTAGACCCCGGATCAGGTCCGGGGTGACGGCGTGAGAGGAGGCGTTACCGCCTCCTCTCCGCAATCACTACTCGACAGCCTTCACTTCTTTCCGCGTTGCAATCAGCGAACCGATGATGCCGGTTGCGAGGATGGCGACGGTGACGCCGAGCGAGACGGCGGGCGGGATCTTGGCGATGCCGAGCATATCGGCGACGAAGATCTTGGAGCCGACAAAGACCAGAACCGCAGCCAGCGCATATTTCAGATAGGCGAAGCGGTGGATCAGGGCGGCGAGTGCGAAGTAGAGGGCGCGCAGGCCGAGGATCGCGAAGATGTTCGAGGTGTAGACGATAAACGGGTCGGTGGTGATCGCGAAGATCGCCGGGATCGAATCGACCGCGAAGATAAGGTCGGCAATTTCGACCATGATGAGCGCCAGAAACAGGGGCGTCACGAAGGTCTTCAGCTTGCCGGTGGTTTCATCCGTCTCCTTGACGAAGAATTTCTCGCCATGCAGCCTGTCTGTCACCGGCAGGCGGCTGCGCAGGAATTTCAGGATGCGGTTGTTGCCGATGTCGTTCTCGTCATGGTCGGACGAAAACAGCATCTTGAGGCCGGTGAAGACGAGGAAGGCCGCAAAGAGATACAGCACCCAGTGGAAGTTTTCGACGATGGCTGCACCGCCGGCGATCATGATGCCGCGCAGGACGATGACGCCGAGGATACCCCACAGCAGCACGCGGTGCTGATATTGGCGGGGAATGGCGAAATAGGAGAAGATCATGGCGATGATGAAGATATTGTCCATCGCCAGGCTTTTTTCGACCACGAAGCCGGTGACATATTCCATCGCCGACTGCTGGCCGGACTGATACCAGATCCAGCCGCCGAAGGCCAAGCCGATGGCGATGTAAAAGCCGGACATCAGCAGGCTTTCACGAATGCCGATTTCCTTGGAATTCTTGTGCAGCACGCCGAGATCGAGCGCCAGCAGGCCAAAGACGAGAGAAATGAAGACCGCCCACATCCATGTGGGGGTACCGAGAAAATCCATTAGGAGGAAGTCCATCAGTCAACCTTTAGCCGGACGAGGTTGGCTTTGCGGATGGGGAACGTGTGTCAAGAATATACGTGGGCCCCAACCTAAAGAAACTCGACATCACGTGTTGTCCGGTAACACGTCAGAGGGGCCCGAGTTCTGATCACGATGGGTAGGTAGGTGGCCACTTATCCTTTTCAAGGGCAGGCTCGAGAAAAAAAGCGGCGGGCGTTGTTTGACAAATTTGTAAAACGTGTTTAGAAGCCGCCCCAACGCCGGGCAGTGATGTCCGGTGTGTTTTGTTGGTTGCCTTGCAGTTTAATAGCTGACGTTTGGCGGTCAATATCACCGACATGTCCCGTGGTTTCTCCATTTGCATGTGAGAAGCCTGTCAGAGGCCCTGAAACGGGCTTCAGAGGAGGGCGTGTTTCCTTAAACCGGTTTGGTAACAGACCGGCATAACCTTTTAAGAAGGAAATACGATGAGCAAGCGCGAATCGGCCAAGTACAAAATCGACCGCCGCATGGGCGAAAACATCTGGGGTCGTCCGAAGTCCCCGGTAAACCGCCGCGAATACGGCCCAGGCCAGCACGGCCAGCGCCGCAAGGGCAAGATGAGCGACTTCGGCACGCAGCTGCGCGCCAAGCAGAAGCTCAAGGGCTACTACGGCGAACTGCGCGAAAAGCAGTTCCGCGCCACTTTCGACGAAGCAAACCGTCGCAAGGGTGACACTTCCGAGAACCTGATCGGCCTGCTCGAGTCGCGTCTGGACGCCATCGTCTACCGCGCCAAGTTCGTTCCGACCGTTTTCGCATCGCGCCAGTTCATCAACCATGGCCACGTCACGGTTAACGGCGTTCGCGTCAACATCGGTTCTTACCGTTGCAAGGCTGGCGACGTTATCGAAGTTCGTCAGAAGTCCAAGCAACTGGTGACGGTTCTCGAAGCCGTTCAGCTCGCTGAGCGCGACGTTCCTGACTACATCGAAGTCGACCACAACAAGATGGTTGCGACCTACGCCCGCGTTCCGTCGCTTTCCGACGTTCCGTACCCGGTCGTCATGGAACCGCATCTGGTCGTCGAATTCTACTCGCGTTAATCGACGCGTTTCAGTATTGAGAAAGCCGCCCCTCGGGGCGGCTTTTTTGTTTGCTGGGGAAGGCTTTGCATGCAGGATATTCAGGCGATCGTCGATTCCATTTACGACAGCATGCTGCCGCGGCTGGGTGAGGGGAAGGTTGCGGATTACATTCCCGAACTCGCCAAGGTCGATCCCAACCAGTTCGGCATCGCCATCACCACCGTCGATGGAACCACTTATACGGCCGGCAATGCACTTGTGCCGTTTTCGATCCAGAGTATCTCCAAGGTTTTCATGCTGACGCTGGCGCTCGGCAAGGCCGGTGAGACGGTGTGGAACCGGGTGGGGCGTGAACCTTCAGGCTCTTCCTTCAACTCCATCGTCCAGCTGGAACATGAGCACGGCATCCCGCGCAATCCCTTCGTGAACGCCGGCGCAATCGTGGTGACCGATATCGTTCTTTCCGGCCACCAGCCGCGCGAGGCGATCGGCGAGCTTCTGCGCTTCGTGCGTTACCTCGCGGACGATGACACGATCAGCATTGACGATACGGTGGCGAAATCCGAGCAGGCGACGGGTTTCCGCAATTTTGCGCTTGCCAATTTCATGCGCTCCTTCGGCAATCTGCATCATCCCGTGGAACATACGCTCGGCGTTTATTTCCATCAGTGCGCACTCTCGATGACTTGCGCGCAGCTTTCCCGCGCCGGGCTGTTTCTCGCCAATCGCGGCCGCAATCCGCTGACGGGTCATACCGTGGTCTCCGACCGCCGCGCACGGCGCATCAATGCGTTGATGCTGACCTGCGGCCATTATGACGGATCGGGCGATTTCGCCTATCATGTCGGCCTGCCGGGCAAGAGCGGCGTCGGCGGCGGCATCATGGCGGTGGCGCCGGGCAATGCGTCGATTGCGGTCTGGTCGCCGGGTCTCAATAAGGTCGGCAATTCGGCGCTCGGGTCACAGGCGCTGGAATTGCTGGCGACGAAAACCGGCTGGTCGGTATTCGGGGCTTGATATTGCCGGCGGATGGGGGCATTGCCTGCATGAAGAACGGCAGTCGTGCCGGAGCGAGCGGATGATGAACATTCTCACCAAGATTGATGACTTTGTAGATCAGGCCGGGGCCGACCAGATCGGGGCGGATCAGGACGCGTCCGAGGAAAACGGCAGCTCGCATCCCCTGTTCGACAATGCTCCGCGTTCGGTCTCGTTCAACAAGCTGCGCAAGCGGCTGCTGCGCAATGTGCGGCAGGCGTTTGAAGATTTCGGCATGCTGAACGGCCAGAAGCGCTGGCTTGTCGGTCTTTCCGGCGGCAAGGACAGCTATGGTCTTCTGGCGCTGCTGCTCGATCTCAAATGGCGCGGCCTCTTGCCGGTGGAGCTTGTCGCCTGCAATCTGGATCAGGGCCAGCCGAATTTTCCCAAGCATGTGCTGCCGGACTATCTGGCGAAGATCGGCGTTGCCCATCGGATCGAGTATCGCGATACCTATTCAATCGTGAAGGAAAAGGTGCCTTCCGGCGGCACTTACTGTTCGCTCTGTTCGCGGCTGCGGCGCGGCAATCTCTACCGCATCGCGCGGGAGGAAGGCTGCGACGCGCTGCTGCTTGGCCATCACCGCGAGGATATTCTCGAAACCTTCTTCATGAATTTCTTCCATGGCGGCCGGCTGGCCGGCATGCCGGCAAAGCTGATGAATGACGAGGGCGACCTGATGGTCATGCGGCCGCTGGCCTATTGCGCCGAGGACGATATGGCGAAATTCGCCGCCGCGATGGAATTCCCGATCATTCCCTGCGACCTCTGCGGCTCACAGGACGGGCTTCAGCGCAATGCGATGAAGGAGATGCTGGCCGATATCGAACGGCGCATGCCGGGCCGCAAGGATGTGATGTTGCGGGCGCTTGCCCATGTGAACCCGTCGCATCTGCTCGATCCGAAGCTTTTTGATTTCGCGGCGCTTGCTGTCACCGGGGCGTCACCTGAAGAGCGTAGGGAGGCCAGCCCTCCCTGATGAAGAAGTGCCCCGCGCCATGAGCCTTTCCGACAAAGATATCGAATTCCTCGTTTCCACCGTCGCCGCTGCCGGCGCGAATGAAATCATGCCCCGCTTCCGCAATTTGAGCGCAGGCGCGATCTCCGAAAAGACCTCTGCCGTCGATCTCGTCACCGAGGCTGACATTCTGGCGGAAAAGGCGATTACCGCCGCGCTGCTTGCACGGTTTCCAAAGGCCCATATCGTCGGCGAAGAGACCTATGAGGCGGACCCGTCCGTCATCCCCGCTCTTGCCGATGCGCCGCTCGCCTTCGTGATCGATCCCATCGACGGCACCTTTAATTACGCCTCCGGTTTTCCCGCTTTCGGCACTCTGCTTGCGGTCACCGTCAAGGGTGAGACGGTGGCGGGCATCATCCACGATCCTGTCATGGGCGATACCATCGTCGCGCTCAAAGGCGAGGGGGCTTGTCTCCACCGCAAGAACGGCTCGCAGGCCAGGCTCAAGGTCGCGGATCCCGCGCCATTGCCCGAAATGGTCGGCATCTTTTCCTGGGGCCACAGCCATGAGGATCGCCGTCCTGTCATTGCCGCCAATATGGCGAAGATAAAGATGGCGCTTTCGATCAATTGCTCGGCGCATGAATATTGGCTTGCCTCAGCCGGCAAGCTGCATTTCATCGGTCATGAAAAGCTGATGCCCTGGGATCACCTTGCCGGTGTTCTCGTCCATCAGGAGGCGGGTGGTTACACGGCCCGTTTCGACAATACGCCCTACCGGCCAGGACAGACGGCGGGCGGCATCCTGTCGGCTCCCGACAAGGAAAGCTGGAAGATGCTGCGACGGGAAATCGTCGCCTTATAGCAGGTACATCACAAGGAAGGATATCGCCCATGGCTCTCGAACTCGACATCGCCTCTCTTGCCAACGCGCTTCAGGAGGCGGCAGCAGTGGAAATCCTGCCGCGGTTCCGTAATCTGGGCGAAGGCGACGTCAGAATAAAGTCCGAGGCTATCGACCTCGTCACCGAGGCCGACGAGGCTGCCGAACGGTTGATCCGCGCCCGCGTCGAGGAAATCATGCCGCAGGCACTGTTCATCGGTGAAGAGGCGGTTGCGGCTGATCCATCCCTGCTCGGCAAGCTTGCCGACGCCGATCTTGCCGTGGTGGTCGATCCGATCGACGGCACCTTTAATTTCGCTTCCGGCCTGCCGCTGTTCGGCGTGATGATGAGCGTCATCTCCAAGGGCGAGACCGTCGCCGGCCTGATCTTCGATCCGATGGGCAATGACTGGGCGATTGCCGAAAAAGGCTCCGGCGCATGGCTTTGCGCCGCCGATGGCTCGCAGACGCAGATGTCGGTCGTGACGGCGCCCCACCTGTCGCAGATGGTCGGCATCGCCAATACCGGTTATTTCGATGTGGAGACACGCCGCAAGATTTTGATGAACCTTGCGGATTTGCGGCTCTTCACGAGCTATCGCTGCGCGGCGCATGAATACCGCCTGTTGTGCGGCGGCCACATGCATTTCCTGATGTATAACAAGCTGATGCCCTGGGACCATCTGGCCGGCACGCTGCTGTCGCAGGAAGCAGGCGCTTATGCCGCCCGGCTTGACGGTTCGCCTTACCTGCCCCGCCATGGGGATGGCGGGTTGCTGCTGGCGCCGGATCAGGAGACATGGGAGCTGCTGCGCGAGAAGATTTTTACGGTGTGATAGCCGCTCGGCTGTATTCAACAAAAAGGGCGCGGAACAGAATTCCGCGCCCTTTTTGTGTGTCCCTTGCCCGTTAATGCGTCGGCTTGTTGTGGGCCTGAAACAGCACACCCTTTTCACCGATCAGCACGAAGATCAGGCCGATGATCGAGACGACGAAGAAGCCGGCCACCATCGGCAGCGCCGTGCCGTCGAAAGCCTGACCGATGCCGGCACCGATCAGTGAGCCGCCGACGGTTCCCATGAAGCCGATGACGGAGGAGGCCGTGCCGGCGACATGGCCGAGCGGCTCCATGGCCAGCGAGTTGAAGTTCGAGCCGATCCAGCCGAACTGGAACATGGCAAATGCGAAGAACACGATGAAGATGGGGAAGGGCATCGGCTCCGGCCCGAATATCTGCACCAGCAACCACACGAAGGTGATGGCGATGAAGCCGAGCAGCGATCCATGCGACAGCTTGCGCATGCCGAACCTGCCGACCAGCCTTGCATTGATGAAGGACGAGAAGGCCATGAACAGGGCAACGCCGGCAAAGGCCGCCGCAAACCATGCGCCGAGGCCATAAATGCCCTTATAGACCTGTTCAGCCGAGTTGATGAAGCCGAACAGCGCACCGAAGATGAAGGTGCTGGAGAGCGTGTAACAGAGCGCGATACGGTTGGTGAGCACGATCTTGAAGCCGCCAAGCACCGAGCGGGCGGTGAAGGGACGGACATCGTCGGGATGCAATGTTTCCGGCAGGCGGAAATACATCCAGGCCGTCACGACGGCGGCGATGCCGGCCATGAAGGCGAAGATCAAATGCCAGTTGCCGAAGAACAGCACGATCTGGCCGGTGCCGGGCGCGATGACCGGGACGACCATGAACACCATCATGATCAGCGACATGACTTCCGCCATCTGCCGGCCGCCATAGATGTCGCGCACGATGGAAATGGTGATGACGCGCGTTGCCGCCGAACCGATGCCCTGAATGAAGCGCAGGACCAAAAGCCCGGCAAATGACGGCACGAAGACCACGGCAATGGCTGAAACGATGTAGATCGCCAGCCCGACAAGCATCGGCGTGCGGCGTCCGAAACGGTCCGAAATCGGGCCATAAAGAAGCTGGGCGATGCCGAAGCCCAGAAGATAGGTGGAAATCACGTATTGGCGGCTGTTTTCATTGACGACGCCCAGGGATGCGCCGATTTCCTGAAGACCGGGCAGCATGATGTCGATGGCGAGCGCATTCAGCGCCATCAGCATCGCGGCCAGAGCGATAAATTCCGTGCGCCCCATCGAAATGGTGCGGGAGGTGGATTGTGAAAGTTCTGTCACAGGATTGCCCCAAAAAGAACGGCAAAGGCGTTGCATGAAGCAACGCCTGGCATAAATTTCTGACAATCAGGGTGGGCCGGATGAACCGGCCGAAATCAGGCCGCGCCGCGGACGCTGATACCCTGTTCTTGGAAGTGGGTTTGCAACTCGCCGGACTGGAACATCTCTTTTACAATGTCACAGCCGCCGAGGAATTCGCCCTTGACGTAGAGCTGCGGGATGGTCGGCCAGTTGGAATAGTCCTTGATACCCTGACGGATGTCGGCATCGGCAAGCACGTTGATGCCTTTGTAGTCGACGCCGAGATAATCGAGAATCTGTACCACCTGACCGGAAAAACCGCACTGCGGAAATTGCGGGGTGCCCTTCATGAAAAGAACGATGTCGTTGCTCTTCACTTCACTGTCGATCATGTCGTTAATGCCGCTCATAGGCTTATTCCTTTCACATGCGGTTCAAGGCCGCTGCTTTCTGTTCGTTCCTAAATAACATGTCGCCGCGCGATTTCCACCCGTCGGACGGAAAAAATGCAACAGTGTTGCAGTGCATGACACGCCAAAAAAGTGGTTTGCGGCGCCTCAGCGATATCGCTGCCGGCTGCGGGCGGCGGCGGTGCGTCTTTTGCTCACCTGTTTCTTGGCCGGCTTGCTTTTGGTCGCGCCACTGAGCGCGGCTTCCAGAACGGAGCCGACGATGCCGCCGGCGAGGGAACCGGTGCTTTTTGTCCGTCGCATTCGGCGGGTTTTGCGGATGCCGGTCTTGGTGAGGATTTCAGACAGCGCGCCCTTGACGACGCCGTTGAGCAATTGATCGACGATGCCAGACAATTTTTCCCCGCCAATAAATAAATCATATTTCCGTCGTGATTTTTACTATACGTGCATCGCCCACTGTATCAAGCGATCCTTTCGGGTGTCTCCAGCCCTGAAGGTTTAAGCATGCCGACCGTCAAGTCTCGACTTGTTCTTTATTTTCCCGGTTTCGATCCGCTCGATGCGGCGGCCCATCATCTGCGTTACCAGCGGGCGGCGGCGCTGGCCGGCAAGACGTGGGATGTCGGCTATGCGGTGGGGGCGCTTGAGACTACGTCGGCGGGTGAAGCATTCACGGTAGAGGCGTCGGCTGGTGACTGGCGGACGCGCTCCACGATCTTCGTCTACGATCATAATGCGGTGATATCGCGCCTGCGGCGTGCGCCCGTCTGGCGGCAGATCGGGCTGGGCTTTGCGGCTGCGGCCGGTATTGCCGCGGAAGGCGGGGCAGGGCGGTATCTTCGCCACGCCTGGCGGTTCGGCCTATTCTTCATCTTCCCGTTCCTGCTGATGCTGGTGGGCGGTGCGCTTGCTGTGGGTATTGCCCTGTCGCCATGGCTGTTCAGTTTGCCGCTCTGGTTGCTTGCGATCAGTCTACCCGCCGCCACCTTGTTTTTCGTGAAGGCGTTTCTGCCTTTCGCGGAGCGGTTTCACACGTTGCATCTTTACGCCGACTGGCGGTTTGCGCTGGCCGTTGGCCGTGATGAGCCGATTGCCCGCGACTGGATCGAGGAAAAGGCGGCGCTGGTTCTCAAGGCGCTGGAACAACCTTCGGAGGAGGTTCTGGTCGTGTCGCACAGCATGGGGGCCAGTCTTGCGCTTGCCGTTATCGGCCGTGTACTGGAACTCAATCCAGAAGCGCTCAATGGCCGCAACCTGTCTTTCGCGACGCTGGGCGGTGCTGCCCTGCAATGCGCGCTGCTGTCGAGTGCGGACAGGCTTCGTGAGAGCGTGGGTAAGATCGCTCGTCACCCGGAAGTGATATGGTTCGATATTCAGTGCCTGACCGATCCTATCCACCTCTACCGGTGCAACACCGTGGCCCTGACCGGCCACAAAGACGCACCGCAGCCGAAGATCGTGCCGATCCGTTTCAAGCATTCGCTTTCGCCGGAGCGCTATAAAAAGAACAAGCGCAACTTCCTGCGCATGCACCGCCAATATGTTCTGGGGCCGGATCGCAGATCCGGTTACGATTTTACCCTGCTGACCGCCGGGCCTTTGCCGGCCGCGACCTTCGCCGATCTGGATTCACAGAGCCCGCCTGCCTTGTAAGCGGCGTTTGCCATTCCACCTGATGTGAAAAGGCCCGCGTGAGAGTGTCACGCGGGCCTTTGAATTAGTCCGGAGCCTTTATGCGTCGGCGGGACAGTGAGACTGTCTCGCCGGAACCGCTTTCCCGGCCGCAATCATTCTGGAGCCGAGGTCTGTAGGGCAAGGGCATGCAGAACGCCGCCCATATTGCCCTTCAGCGCGTCATAGACCATCTGGTGCTGCTGCACGCGGGTCTTGCCCTTGAATGCCTCCGCAACAACTTCCGCCGCGTAATGATCGCCATCACCGGCCAGATCGCGGATCGTGACCTTTGCCCCGGGAATTCCCGCCTTAATCATGTCTTCAATGTCGCCGGGTTTCATGGGCATGGTGTTTCTCCTTAATTCATTCTGCGGCGAGCAAAGTTTCGCCGTCCATGAATTGAGGGAACCACGATTCATGGGCCAAGTGCAATTCTTTAATCTCGACGGCGCGCGCCGTGCCCAGCTTTACGCTTGCACCGCCGGTAACGCCGATTGCCGGGCAGGAAACGCCAGCAGCCTTGGCAGCCGCCTGCACCTTGTCGAGATCGGTCTTCTTCACCGTCAGGACATAACGGCCCTGATCTTCGCCATAGAAGGTGAGGACCGGATTATGGCCTTCGACCGCATCGATCGTCGCGCCGATGCCAGAGGAAATCGCCATTTCGGCAACCGCAAGGGCGAGGCCGCCCGAAGAGCAATCGTGCACGGCGGTGGCAAGGCCGTCGGTGATCAGGTTGCGAACGAAATCGCCATTCTGCTTTTCAGCAGCCAGATCGACATGCGGCGCCGGGCCATCGGTGCGGCCATGGATATCACGCATGTAAACCGACTGGGCGATGTGGGTGCCGAGACCGGCAGGCGCACCGATAAGCAGCACCACTTCATCAGCGGCGGCAAAACGGATGCGTGCCATGCGGCCCCAATCCTTCAGGAGGCCAACGCCGCCGATGGTGGGGGTGGGCAGGATCGCCTGGCCATTGGTCTCGTTATAGAGCGAGACGTTGCCGGAAACGATCGGGAATTCCAAGACGCGGCAGGCCTCGCCGATGCCCTTGATGGCGTGGACGAGCTGGCTCATGATCTCGGGTTTTTCCGGATTGCCGAAGTTCAGGTTGTCGGTGGCCGCCAGCGGCAGAGCACCTGTCGCGGTGATGTTGCGCCAGCATTCGGCAACCGCCTGCTTGCCGCCTTCGAAAGCATCGGCCTCGACATAACGCGGCGTTACGTCGGAGGAGAAAGCGAGCGCCTTTTTGTCGTGGCCTTCGACACGCACCACACCGGCATCGCCGCCCGGTAGCTGCAGGGAGTTGCCCTGAATCAGCGTGTCATACTGTTCGTAAACCCAGCGGCGCGAGGAATTGTTAGCCGAACCGATGAGCGACACCAGCGCATCGGCTATATCGGCTGCGGGAATGTCGGTTTCCGCCAGAGGTGCCGGCACCTTGGCGGGCGTCCATGGGCGGTCATATTCGGGAGCCTCGTCGCCGAGTTCCTTGATCGGCAGGTTGGCGACTTCCTCGCCATTGTGAATGACGCGGAAGCGCAGGTCGTCGGTGGTCTTGCCGACGATGGCGAAGTCCAGACCCCATTTGACGAAGATCGCCTTGGCGACTTCTTCCTTGGAGGGTTCGAGAACCATGAGCATGCGCTCCTGGCTTTCCGACAGCATCATTTCGTAAGCCGTCATGCGCTCTTCGCGCACCGGCACGGCATTGAGGTCGAGTTCGATACCGAGATCGCCTTTGGCGCCCATTTCGACGGCGGAGCAGGTGAGGCCGGCGGCACCCATGTCCTGAATGGCGATGACCGCTCCGGTCTTCATCAGCTCAAGGCAGGCTTCCAGCAGGCACTTTTCGGTGAAGGGGTCTCCGACCTGAACCGTCGGGCGCTTTTCTTCGATGGATTCGTCAAATTCAGCCGAAGCCATGGTCGCGCCGCCAACGCCGTCACGGCCGGTCTTTGCGCCGAGATAGACGACCGGCAGGCCGACGCCCTTGGCTTCCGAGAGGAAGATCGCGTTGGACTTGGCAAGGCCGGCTGCGAAGGCATTGACGAGGATATTGCCGTTGTAACGCGGATCGAATTCCACTTCGCCGCCGACAGTCGGCACGCCGAAGGAATTGCCGTAACCGCCGACACCGGCGACGACACCGGCCACGAGGTGGCGGGTCTTCGGATGATCGGGTGCGCCGAAACGCAGCGCATTCATGGCGGCGATGGGGCGGGCGCCCATGGTGAAGACGTCACGCAGGATGCCGCCGACGCCGGTCGCGGCACCCTGATAGGGCTCGATATAGGACGGGTGGTTGTGGCTCTCCATCTTGAAGACGACGCAGTCGCCGTCATCGATATCGACAACGCCGGCGTTCTCGCCGGGGCCTTGAATGACGCGGGGTCCCGTGGTCGGCAGGGTCTTCAGCCACTTCTTGGAAGACTTGTAGGAGCAGTGCTCGTTCCACATGGCCGAGAAGATGCCAAGCTCGGTAAAGCTCGGTTCCCGTCCGATCAGGTCGAGGATACGCTGGTATTCGTCGGGCTTCAGCCCGTGGGATGCAACGAGTTCCGGGGTGATCTTGATGGAGTTTGAGATAGACATAGGTCTCACGCGGTTCGAGCCGAGGAAAGTTTCCGGTTCTTTAGCGCAAGAGGCTGGATCGTGCGACAGGAAAATGCGCCGCTTTGCCCGCTAATTGGCGGTTTGTGCCGATATTAGCGACCTGCAGGTGGTGCCCGCAGGGCCGTGGCAGGGATCAGGCCACGCTTTCATAGCCGGCTGAACCATTATCGAGCAGGTGACGAAGAATGCTGAAGCCGTGTGTCAGTTCCTCACGGCTGGAAGGGCCGGAAAAGCTGATGCGGACGCGATGGAAGACCTTTTCCGTTCGCCCGGCCTTGAACTCGTCCTCGTCGTCGATCAGCACGCCCTCCTTCATCGCCGCATTGCGGAAGGTGCCGGAAAGCCAAGGTTCAGGCAGCCGCAGCCACAGGAAGGCGATATCGGGCAGCGAGTTGAAATCCAGCCCGGCAAAGACGCGTCTGGCGATTGCCTCGCGCTGGTTGATCTCGGCGATACAATCCTTGCGGATGTCATCGGCGTCGCCGCTATTGACGAGACGTGCATTCAATTCGGCGAGTATGAAGGGCAATCCGCCCGTCATCATCGAATGTGAAATCCGGATACGCGAGGAATATTGCGCCGGGCAGGCGACCCAGCCGCCGCGGACACCGGCGGCGACGGATTTCGACAGGCCGCCGACCACGAAGGTGATATCGGGCGCGAATTCGGCGATCAGCGGGATCGGCTCGCGGGTCATCGCTCCATAGAGATTGTCCTCGACGATCCATACGCCGTACCGGCGGGCGATCTCGGCAATGGCGCGGCGGCGTTCTTCCGGCAGGGTGGCGCAGGTGGGGTTCTGGCCTGCGGACATCAGGAAGATCATTTTCGGGTGCTGCTGGGCGCAGACGCGTTCGAAATCGTCAGGGACGATGCCGTTTTCGTCTACTTCCACCAACGTCACCCGCCGGCCTGCAAGTGCGGCACTGCGGCTGATATGGGAATAGGTCAATGGTTCGAAGACGATGCGGTCCCCCGGCGCCGTCATCGCCGTCACCACGCTCATCACCGCCGCATGGGCGCCGAGCGTCGAGACGATATTTTCCGGCTTTGGCGACCAGCCGTTCTGGGAAAGCCAGCGGACACCCGCCATACACCAGTTATCGGGGAACGAACGGGCGTAATTGGTGATGTCGCTGGTGTGCTCTCGGGTGACGGCCTCGATGTGCCTGGCGATCAGCGCGCTCTGGCCGACATCCGGTGCCGCGGTCGTGTTCAGCCGGAATTCGGCGCTGGAGTCTATGGCGTGGCGCGTGCTGCCAAAGGCTGCTGCCACCGGTTCCAGTCGCGACGAGGGGGCAGGGGTCTTGCGCTCGTTGACATAGGTGCCGCGGCCGACCTCGCCGCTGACGAGACCACGTTCATGAATCAGCGCATAGGCGCGGCTGATTGTCCCGATTGTCACGCCGAGATCATAGGCGAGATTACGCTGCGGCGGCAATTTTGCGCCGGCCTGCAACACGCCGTCGGAAATCGCACACTCGATGCTGTCGGCAAGGCGGAGATAAATCGGGCCGTTGCCCGCTGCGATGTCAGGAAGCCAATTTGTCATGGTGACAATTTATGCATTGTATCTGTCTGTAAGTCAATTGTATTTATTGGCTGCATTCAACGGTGACAATCACACGGAGACAATAGGTGCAATATGCGCAAGATGGATCAATACCTTTCGACAGCGGATACGCTTTATCCTGATGGCTACGAACGGGAACGCGTGTTCCGCGATGCCGGCGACATGGTCGCACCGGCGCCTTTTCCGGCCAAGATCGCCCGCACGCTTATTGGTCGCCTGATCATGGGCTTGTCGCACTGGCAGCAGAAACGACGGGGACGGCTCGCTTTGCGGGAACTGCCCGACGATCTTCTGGAGGATATCGGCGTTACGCGGGACGAGGCCTTGAAGGAGGCCGCGAAATCGCAGCTTTTCTCCTGGCCGTCGCGGTCTTTGTAATTTTTGTCGAAGAGCGGTGCCTTCTTTCCCCGGCGCCATCAAGCCATTCGGCAGCCCGCCACGCCACTCCCAACCGGCGTCGGCGGGTTTTTTTATGCGTTTACACGGGGATGCAGGCAAACGGCCAAAACAATTCTCCGTCATCCTCGGACGTGTCCCGAAGATCTGCAACATATCGATTTTGTTGACGTGCTTAGGCCCTCGGGACAAGCCCGAGGATGACGTTCTTGGCGTAGATATATGCCTAAATCAGCAGCCCTTGCCGCCGTTCGCCCAGCGCTTGACATCGGTTGCGATGCGGCCGGAGATGGCCTCGTTCATCGCGGGTCCGAAAGCGTCGAGCTTTGCCGGATTGCCCTCTGCCTGAACGACCAGCATGGGGCGCGATTCCGGGCTGTTGCGCGGTACGAGCAGGATGCGCGGACGGCCGGAGAAGGAGTTGAGTTCCGGGGCCAGACGATAGGCCTTGAACGCCGCATCACCCGATTTGAACCAGCAGGCATTCGCGCCAAGAGCAATCCGTTCCATCGTCGGCAGGGCCGCACGGGATACGGAGGCAGCCGGCTGTGGTTTCGGCTGGCAGGCGGCGAGCGCGACTGCTGCGAGCAGCAATCCGGTGGCTTTATAGGCATTGTGGCGAAGAAGACGAGGCATCAGGTCATCCAGAAGAGAAGCCGAAACTTAGCCGAAAGCCGGCATTAAAAAAGGCGGGCTCAAAGCCCGCCCGGTCTGTCAGGCTGCGATGACGCCGAGTGCGGAGGCGAAGAGGCCGCGGCCATCATTGCCGCCATGGGCGGCTTCGATGAGGTTTTCCGGATGCGGCATCATGCCAAGCACGTTGCCCCTGGCGTTGATGACGCCGGCAATGTCGTTCATCGAGCCGTTGGGGTTGGTGCCTTGCGCATAACGGAACACGACCTGGCCGCTATCTTCAACGGATTTCAGCTCATCCGTATCGAGGAAATAGTTGCCGTCGTGATGTGCGACGGGGCAGCGCAGGATCTGGCCCTGGTCATAGGCACGGGTGAATTCGGTGTCGTTGTTGGTGACTTCGAGCTTCACTTCACGGCAGACGAATTTCAGCGAGGCGTTGCGCATCAAAGCACCCGGCAGCATGCCCGCCTCGACCAGAATCTGGAAACCGTTGCAGACGCCGAGAACCTTGACGCCCTGTTCGGCCTTTTCGCGAATGGCCTGCATGACCGGCATGCGCGCCGCAATCGCGCCGCAACGCAGATAGTCACCATAGGAAAAGCCGCCCGGAATGACGATCAGGTCGACATCAGGAATATCCGTTTCCGTCTGCCAGATGGTGACGGGCGCGCTTCCGGAGATTTTCGTCAGCGCGGCGATCATGTCGCGGTCGCGGTTGAGGCCGGGAAGTTGGACGACAGCGGATTTCATCGGGACGGCTCCTGCGGCTTTAGAGGATGGCGATAGCGTAGTTTTCGATAACCGTATTGGCCAGCAGCTTTTCGCACATTGCCTTCAGGTCGGTCTCTGCCTTGGCCTTGTCGGCGCCTTCCAGTTCCAGATCGAAGACCTTGCCCTGACGGACATGGCCGACGCCGCCGAAACCGAGGCTGCCGAGCGCGCCTTCAATTGCCTTGCCCTGCGGATCGAGAACGCCGTTCTTCAGCGTAACAGTCACCCGTGCCTTGATCACCTGATCTTCTCCTGATTTTACCTTGCGGTGCCGATATTACTTCACGAGGCCGATATTACTTTACCAGGACAGGGCCGGTGCCGCGGATCGGTTCGTTTTCATTGATGATGCCGAGACGGCGCGCCACTTCGGAATAGGCTTCCACAAGCCCGCCCAGATCGCGGCGGAACAGGTCCTTGTCCATCTTTTTCTGGGTCTCGATGTCCCAGAGGCGGCAGCTGTCGGGCGAAATCTCGTCAGCGAGAATGATGCGCATCATGTCGCCTTCGAACAGGCGGCCGCATTCGATCTTGAAATCGACGAGCTGGATACCGACGCCCAGGAACAGGCCGGACAGGAAGTCGTTGACGCGGATGGCAAGCGCCATGATGTCGTCAAGCTCGGCCGGGTTGGCCCAGCCGAAAGCCGTGATGTGCTCTTCGGAGACCATCGGGTCTTCCAGCTCGTCGGACTTGTAATAAAACTCGATGATGGAGCGCGGCAGGACCACGCCTTCTTCGATGCCGAGGCGCTTGGACAGCGAGCCGGCGGCGACATTGCGCACGACGATCTCGAGCGGGATCATTTCCACTTCCTTGATCAACTGCTCGCGCATGTTGAGGCGGCGGATGAAGTGGGTGGGAATGCCGATCTTGTTCAGATGTGTGAAGACGTATTCGCAGATACGGTTATTCAACACACCCTTGCCGTCGATGACTTCGTGCTTTTTCTTGTTGAAGGCGGTCGCATCGTCCTTGAAGAACTGGATAAGCGTGCCTGGCTCCGGACCTTCGTAAAGGATCTTGGCCTTGCCTTCGTAAATACGGCGGCGACGGTTCATGATAGCAGGTCTCTTGGTTGACGCCGATTCTGGTGGCGTTAAGTTTGGTCTTTGAAGCGGTCCCTTAAAGGAAAAGACTGCATTCTACAATGAGGCGCGCCGATCTTCCCTTCAATTCTTGTGTCGGGCAAGGAAGCAATGACACCCGGCATTGAACTGCCAAGAGGTGACATGGCGCTTCTTCGCCCGGATCGTCAGGTCTCGGGCATCTTCAGGCGGCTGAGGAACTGGGCAAACACCATGCCGCCTTCCGGCCATGGGCCATGGCCGGACTCGGCGTTGATGTGGCCGGACATGCCGGCATCCACCAGCATCGAGCCCCAGGCGGCAGCAATGTCGTCGGCATGTTCGTAAGTGCCGAAGGGATCGTTGCGGCTGGCGATGGTGATGGTCGGAAACGGCAGTGGATCGCGCGGATAAGGCCCGAAGGTCATCAGGTGTTTCGGCCGGATATCCGGATTGGCGACATCGGGCGGAGCAACAAAAACGGCTCCGGCGACCTTATGGGCGATCTCAGGCAAAGCATGGATCACGGTCGGCACGCCGAGCGAATGGGCAACCAGCACGACGGGCTTGGTAACGGCGTTCACCTCTTCCACCAGCCGCGCCACCCAGTCTTCCTTCACGGGCTTGGTCCACTCGGCCTGCTCGACCCGGCGCGCGGTGGATAGCTTGCGCTCCCAGCGGGTCTGCCAGTGGTCGGGGCCGGAATTGGTGTAACCGGGTACGATGAGGATATCTACTTCTGAAACTTTCATGCGCCCATATCTGTGCTTTGATGCCGTCGCGATCAAGACCGCGACGGCATTAACTTTGGAGACCCCAAAATTACGCCTTGCCGAAGACGCGGGCGAAGATCGTGTCGACGTGCTTGGTGTGGTAACCGAGGTCGAACTTTTCGCGGATCACGTCTTCAGGCAGCGCTGCGCGCACTTCCTCGTCGCCCAGCAGTTCTTCCAGGAAATCTGCACCCTGTTCCCATACCCGCATGGCGTTGCGCTGTACCAGACGGTAAGCGTCCTCGCGGGACACGCCGGCCTGCGTCAGTGCCAGAAGAACACGCTGCGAATGCACGAGACCACGGAACTTGTTCATGTTTTTCAGCATGTTGTCCGGGTAGATCACCAGCTTTTCGATGACGCCGGCAAGGCGGTTCAGCGCGAAATCGAGCGTGACGGTCGTATCGGGGCCGATGGCGCGCTCCACGGAGGAGTGGCTGATGTCGCGCTCGTGCCAGAGGGCAACGTTTTCCATGGCCGGCACTACGGACATGCGCACCAGACGCGCAAGGCCGGTGAGGTTTTCGGTCAGAACCGGGTTGCGCTTGTGCGGCATGGCCGACGAACCCTTCTGGCCCGGAGAGAAGAACTCTTCGGCTTCCAGAACCTCGGTGCGCTGCATGTGGCGGATTTCGATCGCGACGTTTTCAATCGATGAGGCGATGACGCCAAGCACGGCGAAGAACATGGCATGACGGTCACGCGGGATGACCTGCGTGGAAACCGGCTCCGGCGTCAGGCCAAGCTTTTCGCAGACATGTTCCTCAACGCGCGGATCGATATTGGCGAAGGTGCCGACGGCGCCGGAGATTGCACCGGTGGCGATCTCGGCGCGGGCATTGACGAGGCGCTCGCGGTTGCGGTGCATCTCGGCGTAGAAGCGGGCGAAGGTCAGGCCCATCGTGGTGGGTTCCGCATGGATGCCATGGCTGCGGCCGATGCGCACCGTGTCCTTGTGCTCAAAGGCGCGGGTCTTCAGGGCGGTAAGCACGCGGTCCATATCGGCGAGCAGCAGATCGGCGGCGCGGACAAGCTGAATGTTGAACGTGGTATCGAGCACGTCGGAGGAGGTCATGCCCTGATGCACGAAGCGGCTGTCGGGACCGACGAATTCGGCGAGATGGGTCAGGAACGCGATGACGTCGTGCTTGGTGACGGCCTCGATCTCATCGATGCGGGCGACGTCGAAGGTGGCGCTGCCGCCCTTTTCCCAGATCGTCTGGGCCGCCGATTTCGGAATGACGCCGAGGTCGGCCAGCGCGTCACAGGCATGTGCCTCGATCTCGAACCAGATGCGGAACTTTGTTTCCGGCGACCAGATGGCGACCATTTCCGGCCGGGAGTAACGAGGGATCATGGCAATGACTTTCTTCGTAGAGAGGATTGGCTTCGTAGAGAGGATTGGCTTCGTAGAGAGGATTGGCTTTGCGGGAGTTTTGCTGCCCGTTTAGCAAAGTGTTCCGGTAATCTCAATCTAAAGCTACATGGCTCGATGCGCCCGTCGGCAAAGGATTGCGCCCGCCAGCGCCAGCGGAACGACGGCAAGCGGAAAATAGAGGCCGAGGCCGAGAATGCAAAATTGGTAGATCGCGCCGAGCGAGGTGAATATCTGCTGGAAAAACCAGATGCGCGAAAAGGCTGGCGCGTGCCACTGCGCATAAAAGATGCGGTACTGGAAAGCGAAAAATGCCGCTGCGACTGCCAGGGTGAAGAATGCGATGGCGAAGCAGCTTGCCGCAAAGCGCAGGGGCAGGCTGGCAGAGGCGGGCAGGAAGCGCAGCGCAACCATGGCCAGCGGCCAGCCGAGAAGGCCGCCGCAGAAGAACAGCACAGTGATTTCGGCGGCATGGTCGGTTTCCAGCCGGTTTCGGAGATAGAGACCGAGAGCGGCGGTGGCCGCCGAACAGACGGCCCAGACAAGCGGGGCGAGGAGCGGGAACAGCGATGCCGATATTGTATTGCGGAAATCCTGCCTGTCGCTGTCCATCAAGCCCTCATCCAAACGCCCCGTCGTCCTGCTTCCGGCGTGTTCACTGCGTGGGTCAGGACCTTCCGGCCTCTGCCGCCGTGCGCAACAACGATACCGTCTTGCGGTAGTCTTCGACGCCATCACCCTTGAAGACCGCTGAGCCGGCCACCAGCGCATTGGCGCCGGCAGCAATGATCGCGCCGGCTGTCTGCGCCGTGACGCCGCCATCCACTTCAAGTTCGATCGGCCGGTCGCCGATCATCGCCTTTGCGGCGCGGATCTTGTCGAGCATGGCGGGAATGAATTTCTGGCCGCCGAAACCGGGATTGACGCTCATGATCAGGATGAGATCGACATCATCAAGCACGTTTTCGATGACGGAAAGCGGCGTGGCGGGATTGAGCGTCACACCGGTCTTCCTGCCGAGTGTACGGATGGTCTGCAACGAGCGATGCAGATGCGGCCCAGCCTCCGCATGCACGGTGATGCTGTCGCAACCGGCCTTGGCGAAGGCTTCGAGATAAGGATCAACGGGGGCGATCATCAGGTGGCAATCGAAAAAGGCATTGCTGTGCGGGCGAAGCGCCTTGATAACATCTGGCCCGAACGAGATATTGGGGACGAAATGACCGTCCATGACGTCGAGATGGATCCAGTCGGCACCCGCTTCCGTGACATCGGCGACCTCCTGTCCGAGCTTGGCGAAATTGGCAGCCAGGATCGACGGGGCTATCCGGATGGGCAGGGACATGGGGCAAACTCCTCTCGACGCGTTGCGTAAGCTGCCTTTAGCATCAAGTATCCGGGTTTGAAACGGCCTGCCGCGCGGTTGCCGGCGGTTTTCAGTATAGCGTCTTCAAATTTCCCGTAGCAACGGCTCTACCTATTGTTTTTCGGCTTTGTCCGCCGGTTCGAAGCGCTGGCCGTTCCAGCGCTGCAGGCGGTAGGGATTGTCCGAAAGCTCGTGCGAGGGATTGAAACCCAGATCGCCGATCACGGTTTTGAAGGCAGTGCCGGTCGCCAAAATTTCCGGCGCGGGTTTTGACTGCGCCTGCGCCGCTTCCGCGAGCGCTGCTGTCAGTTCTGCGGCCGCATAGGCGGGCAGAACATAGCCTTCCGGCTCGATGCCGGCGGCGCGCAATTCACCGCTGACGGCCTGTGCTGATGGCAATGTGTCATAGGCCGGGCGGGTGATGGCGAGCACATTTGCCGTGAGTGCTACGGGGGCGTTCGCCGCATTCATGGCGTCACCGCTCATGATGGTGAGGGGAATGTTCTCGGAACTGGCATCCCGGGCGACAACGGCAACGTCGTTGCGTTCCGCGCCGATGAAGACATGGGTGATGCCGGTTCGCGCCAGCCGGCGCACCAGTGCTACCTGCTGTTCCTGGTTGGGGCGCATCGTGTCGGTGAAGGTGGGTTTCAGCCCGTTTTCCTCCAGCTTCGAGCGAATCCTGTCGACGAGTTCGCGGCTGTAGATCGTACCGTCATCCACAAGTGCGATGGAGTGTCCTTTCCAGTCGCGCAGGATGATTTCCGCTGCCCTTTCCGATTCGGCCCTTTCCGAAGGGGCGAGGCGGAAAAGCGGCCAGCCGTATTTCAAAGCATCTTCCATCAGGATAGGTGCGCGGCTGGAGAGCGTGATGGCCGGGATGGCGGCCGCCTTCAGCGGCGGCAGAACGTCCTTGAGCGTTTCGGTGCACAGGAAACCGATTGCTGCGCTGACCTTGGCGGCCACAAGGCCATCAGCAACGGCGCCGCCGCTGCCATCTTCGCAGCTTTCATGGATTTCGACGACATCAAGCCCAAGTTTTGCGGCAGCGGCCTTCGCACCCTGCCGTACCTGCTGCCCCAGAAGCTCATATGGCCCGTTCTGCGGAGCAACAATGCCGATCGACGCCGCGCTTGCTGAGCCCGCAAAGGCAAAACCGGCGATGATCGTTAGCAGGCGAAGTGAAAGCATGACGTGCGCGAAATCCTGTTGTCCCGCTTGATGTTTATCGGCAACAAACGGTTTTCCAAAGGAAAAATCGCCGCAACCCCAGCATAATCGCATATCGTGCTGCGCGAGGCGACAGTTTGCATCGCCAGTTGTCCGATTCAGGGAAGCAGGGTCTCAAGACACGTTGGGGTTGTTTCTATCCAATATAATTGCGCGCTACTGTCTTCATGGCGGATTGATTTTTGCGGATCGGCAAGTCGCTCTTGCAACGCGCAAAGGAAGAAGTATCTCCATTGCTTGTTGAGAGGATTTTTACTTTATAAAACTGTAACATGCGGTGCGTATAAGCACAGTTTAGCAATGTCATGTTTGCCGTTTTGCCCTTTAAAGTGCAGATGCGAAATGTGCACATTTTATTTTCATATATTTAAATTATTGATATTTAACGTAAAAATTCACGTTTTTCATCTTCCGTTGATTTTTCTTCGTGTCTTTTTTCGCATTTGCGAGAAGATTTGCTTGACGGAAAGTAAATGTTTAGCTTAGATATACGTGTTTCAGGGGACGACTGAAATTGGCTGTAACAAGCCTCGGAAAGTGTTCCGATTATAAGCACTGCCAGACTATATTACATTCTATATTATATTATTTTCATTACGTATAAACCGCTTCGGGAAACTGGGGCGGTTTTTTACATGAAGCTAATTTAAGCAATTTAAAATTGAATTTGAAAAGCTTCACGCAAAGCTGTTCTCTTATTATTATATTTTCCGAAAAGAAATCGCTCTGCCGGATTGCCTTCATTGTAGGCAGGCGAGACTGCCGCCATTTTCGACCCTCCCGTTCCGGATTGACAGACCAGCGTCACCTGCGGCGGCGGCGCGCTTGCCGGTCCCTTATTCGGCTCTGTTTCAGGATTTCAGGGCGGCCAGCGCGTCTTTCGCGAAGGCGGAAATGGGTGCAGGAAGATTGTCGGGATAAAACCAGCCGATATCGGAAAGCTTGTCCGGTTCGGTCAATGCCGGCTCGCCGTGCGTATCGTGGGCGACGAAGATCAGCGACACCCAATGGTGCCGCTCTTCGATATCGATATATTCGCTGTGACAGAGAAATTCGACCTTGCCGATTGTCAGCCCGGTTTCTTCTTCGGCCTCTCGCCTCGCTGCAGCGAGGGAGGATTCGAGGTGATCCACCTTGCCGCCCGGAATACTCCAGTATCCGGCTTCCGGCGCTTTCAGGCGCCGGCAGAGAAGCAACTGGCCATCGCGCAATATCGCAAGGCCAACGCCGACACCCGGAAAATCGAGCCCTGGTTTGATTGTCGGCGTCATATTGGTACTGGCCTCAGCCCTTGGCGTTGGCCACGATCAGCATGAAGGCGGGAATGTCGTCGCCGAAGCCGACCGGGGTCGGGCCATCATCATGGTCGCGATAGTGGCGGCGGCGCTCGCGGTTGTCGTCATTGGCGTGCAGCGGATTACGGGTATTGCGGTCGGAATTGCGCGGCGTCTTTTCCGGTCTGCGTTCTGCTTTCACCTTGTCGTCTCCGTGAGCCACGATCTCGGTAACCGCAGCGGATTGTGCATCCTGATTGATGTTTTCGACCGGCGACGTGGCCGTGTCGCGACGGTTTCTGTCGCGGCCCCTGCCGCCACGTTCCTTGCTGCCTCTGCTGCTGCGGCCGGAATTGCTCTCAAAGCTTTCCATGGGCGCGGGGAGAGTGGAAAGGTCACCGCTCAGCCACTCGATCTTTTCGCCGATCAGCTTTTCGATCGCGTCGAGATATTTCGCGTCGCTTCTGGTGACGATGGTGAAGGCCTTGCCCGAACGGCCCGCACGGCCGGTGCGGCCAATACGGTGGACATAGTCTTCAGCATGGATGGGAACGTCGAAGTTGAAGACGTGGCTGACATCGGGGATATCAAGTCCGCGCGCTGCAACGTCAGAGGCGACGAGCAGCGTCAGATTGCCGTCCCGGAAGTTCTGCAGCATCGTGGTGCGCGAACGCTGGTCCATATCGCCATGCAACGCGCCGACGGAAAAGCCGTGACGGTCGAGCGAACGGAACAGTTCTGCGACATCTTTCTTGCGATTGCAGAAAATGATCGCGTTCTTGAGTTCGGCCTCTTCGGCGCGGACGAGATCGCGCAGGACCGCGCGCTTCTCATAGTCCTTGTTATGCGCAGCCACGATTTGCTGCGTAACGGTTTTCGCTGTGGAGGAGGGCTTGGCGACCTCGATACGCTCGGGGTTCTGAAGGAAGCGGTCGGCGAGCTTCTGGATTTCCGGCGGCATGGTGGCCGAAAAGAACAGCGTTTGCCGGGTAAAGGGAATCATCTTCACGATGCGTTCGATATCGGGAATGAAGCCCATGTCCAGCATACGGTCGGCTTCGTCGATGACGAGGATTTCCACACCGGTCATCAACAGCTTGCCGCGCTCGCAATGGTCAAGAAGGCGGCCGGGGGTGCAGATGAGAACATCGGCGCCACGCTCGAGCTTGCGATCCTGATCTTCAAACGAAACGCCGCCGATAAGCAGGGCGACGTTCAGCTTGTGATTCTTGCCGTATTTCTCGAAGTTCTCCGCCACCTGCGCTGCAAGCTCGCGGGTCGGCTCGAGGATCAGTGTGCGCGGCATTCTGGCGCGTGCGCGACCCTTTTCGAGCAGGGTGAGCATTGGCAGCACGAAGGACGCGGTTTTGCCCGTGCCGGTCTGTGCGATACCGCAGATATCACGCTTTTCGAGAGCGGGCGGAATAGCGCCAGCCTGAATGGGTGTCGGCGTCGTGTAGCCGGCATCTGCAATAGCGGAAAGAACTTTTTGGCTCAGGCCAAGATCAGAGAATGTTGTCAAAGGAAGAACTTTTTCCGTTCTGGTTCGGTAAGAACACCTGCGTGCCGCTGCGACACTTGCAAAGACTTGGCGCGGGGATATGCCCAAATTGCCGGAAAGTCAAGGAAACAACGGGAAATGCGCGCGAAACGTCGCGGTTCTGACGAGGCTTTTTGGCCTGTGGCGCGGTTTCGGCCGATTTATCGTAAAAAGCGCAAAAAAAGCGTTAAAATAGGCCCATCATTTTAGATAGGTTTTCAGCTCCGCCCCGGCGACCAGGAACCGCATCGGATCGACCGGCGTATCGTTGCGGCGCACCTCGTAATGCACATGCGGACCGGTCGAACGACCGGTGCTGCCGGCGCGGCCGATGATATCGCCGGCCTCGACTTTTTCACCGGCCTTAACGAGGATCGCGGAGAGATGGCCGAATCGCGTCGAGACGCCCTGACCGTGATCAATCTCTACCATATTGCCGTAACCGCCGGAATTTTCCGCCACCGTCACCTTGCCCGCGCCGGTGGCTTTGACGTCCGCGCCGGTTTCGGCGCGAAAGTCGATGCCGGTATGCAAAGCGGGCCGCCCCAGAAACGGATCCATCCGGTTACCGAACCGGCTGGTTATCGTTCTGCCGGGAGCGGGGTTGCCGAAGGGCAGGGCGGTTGCGGTTTCCTTGACGATGTCCAGCCGGTTCAGCGCATTGTCGAGATTGGTCAGCGACAGGTTGAACGGGTCGGTTTCGCTGCGTTCGGGCGCCGCATAGGGACCGCCGATATCGTCCGTGCCGCTTTCGTCGATTTTCAATCCGGCCTGCCGGATAATGTCCTGCATCGCGCTTGCCTTGTCTTCGGCATCGTTGGTCAGCCTGGCGATGCGCGATATCTGCTGGCGCTCGATATCCTTCAGCGAAATTGTCACTTTGGA
The DNA here is from genome assembly GCF_009498615.1 of Agrobacterium sp. ICMP 6402. Classification (NCBI taxonomy): domain Bacteria; kingdom Pseudomonadati; phylum Pseudomonadota; class Alphaproteobacteria; order Hyphomicrobiales; family Rhizobiaceae; genus Agrobacterium; species Agrobacterium sp. ICMP 6402. Next base: position 1,488,413 of record NZ_QSNV01000001.1, on the reverse strand, counting down.
AAATACCCGATCGGCCCGGTCCGACGGTGTTTCGCCGGATTGAGGCACGTAGGCGGCGCGTCTATCGGTTGCGGCGGGCTCTTCCCGCTGCGGCTTGCGCGGCGCCATCAGCGTTTCAATTGCTGAAAGTCCGCCCGTCAGGTCGGCGCGTTTTTCCGGCGCCATGGCGTTTGAAAGGGAAGAGGGCGCGGCGGGTGTGGCGGCGATGCCGGAATTTTCGGCGCGCTCCAGCAACTCGCTCATGCGCCCGTGTCTGGAGGTCAGTGCCGCCTGCTGTTCCAGCAGCTTTTCCACTTTCTTTTCAACAACCTGCTGGTCAAGCAATTGCCGGGAGGTGACGCGGTCGACCTGCGCCCTGAGCGCTGCGATACGGTCTTCATAATCATTCTGCATGCGGGTCTGGCGCGCCATGGTCGCACCTATCAGGTCGTCACGCAGGATAAGGTAGCCGGTAGCGCCGAGATAGCCGAGCGAAAACAGGCCAATGGTGCAGCCGGCAAGAGCGGCCATCCACGGCCGAATGGTCATATGCCGAACCTTCTCGCCGCTCGCCAGAATAAGGACGTGCTGCGACCGCTTTTTGCCGAATACCCGGTTTTCCGCTGTATCAGTCAAAATCTCTCTCCGGACTGGCCGATTTCTCACAGGAAATCATAATTCGTTAAGGTTAACGAAGTTTTGCCGGAAGCAATTTTCAGCGCTTGTGTTGCGTTGCCGAGAACGGTTTTGGCTGTGGCTGACGGCGGTCAGCGAGCGGCAAAAGGACGGCGTCAGACCGGCCTCGCCACACCGCGCCGCGAGATGATTTTGAAAGGGGGGGCGTCACACGGCAGTTCCGCCTTCAGAGTTTGCGTGCAGCCTCAAGCACGGCCTGTGCGTGGCCCGCAACCTTCACCTTGTTCCAGATTTCCGCGATTCTGCCGTCGGGCGCGACGAGGACAGTGGTGCGTTCGACACCCATGTATTTCTTGCCATACATGCTCTTTTCCTTCCAGATGCCGTAAGCTTCGAGCGCCTTTCTCTCCTCGTCGGAGGCCAGCATGACGGACAGCGCGTGTTTTGCGGCAAATTTGTCGTGGCTTTTGACGCTATCAGGGGAAATGCCGATGACGACGGCATTGGCGGCCTCGAATTCGCCGCCCAGCGCGCTGAAGTCGATCGCTTCTGCGGTGCAGCCCGAAGTATCGTCCTTCGGGTAGAAATAGAGAATGACGGCCTTGCCTTGAAGTTTGGACAATGTCACCGTTCCTTCACCGTTGCGGGGCAAAGTAAAATCCGGAGCAGGGCTGCCAATCGTCAAGTCTGTCATAATCTACCTTTCTTTCGCCGGGATGTTGAGTGAAAGTCGCCACATTCGATATATAGCGAAACCGCGCGTCGTCCAGATCACGATTGAGATTTCAGGCCGAATTCACCTGTAATCTGAATCGTCATCTGGGTTAAGGAACTTAGAGCGGCGTTCCAGACGAAAACCGCTTACACTTTTCGCCATCCCGCTGCGGTGTTGCGGCGAAACAGAAGCTATTCAGGGGCAAGCACGGGCGTATGGCTGAAGTCAGGGGTGAAAAGGTCAAGTTCGGCAGGCGCGATATTATTGCCCTGCACGATCTCCCTTCGGCACAGGCCGAAGATCCCATCATCGTGCATTGCCCGGCACCGCGTTCCATGGCGCGCGCCTTTATCAAGATTTTCGCGGCTCTCTTTGTGCTGGCCTTCCTCTCCATTGGCGGCATCATTGTTTCCGTCGAGACGGGATCGATCGACAAGACGCTTTCCAGCCAGGCGCAACAGGCGCTGGAGAGGGCGCTTGGGCCGCACTACAGCGCCCGGATCGGCTCTTCGGCCATAAGATTCTCCACTGGCTTGCGGCTGGCGCTGGTGGCTGAGGATGTGGATATCGTCGAGAAGGAATCCGGCCAGCATCTGAGCCGGGCGCGGGCGATCGGCATGGCGCTCGATCCGCTTGCGCTGCTGATCGGCCGCATCTCGGTGCAAAGCCTTGAAGCCGACGGTATGGAACTCGATACGGCGCTTTTGCCCAAGGGCAACGGTTTTGATCTTTCCAATATCAAGCTCGACGCCGTACCGCAGCAACTGCAGGGGGCGTTCCAGCAACTCGACAAACTCGCCCAGGCTTTCCTCAGCAGCGGGACCGAAGAAATCGATATTTCCAGCGTTTCGCTGCATCTGCCGCCCGGTGAGCTTGGAAAGCCGCGCACCATCGAGATACGCGAGCTGTCGCTGACACCCGACCAGCAAGGCGGTTATTCGCTTGATGGCGAGACGCTGTTTAACGGTGAAATCGCCAGCGTCTCGCTCAAGACATCGGGATCGGGCGGTATGATCGATGGCTTCCAGGCCCGGATCGACGGTTTTGATATCAGCCCGTTCCTTGAAAAATTCGATCCGGAAGGCAATCTGCACGAGGGGCTGAACGTCAAGACCGGTGTCAGCATCGTCGCCCGCCGCGCCGTCGAAGGGCATGAGCCGAGGCTCGACGTCGCGGTCGGCATGGGCAATGGAACGCTTTTGATCGGTGGCGAGGCGCAGCCATTTACGGCGGGCACCGTCAATGCGCGCTATGATTTTCAAAAAAGCACCCTTGTGATCGAAAATTCGCGGGTGGAGCTGGGTCGAACCATCATTCCGGTCACAGGCGAAATCAGGGATACGGAAGAGGGTTTCGGTCTTTCGCTGCGGATAGACAACGGGATTGCCTCATCCGAGGCCTCTGGCGAGGAGCCGGTTTCCTTCAACGTGAAGGCGGATGGAAAGTATACGGCGGCCACGAAGCAGCTTGAGGTGCCCTCTCTTTACGTCAGCGGTCCGCTGGGAGACATGGCTGGATCGCTGAAACTCCGCTTCGGAGTAGGATCGCCCGAAATCAGCTTTGTGGGACAAATCCCGAAAATGGAGGCTACGGCCGTCAAGCAGCTCTGGCCGTTCTGGATGGCGCACAAGCCGCGTGAATGGGTGGTATCCAACCTTTATGGCGGCACGGTCACCAATGGCTCTATTGCGGTCTTCATTCCGCAGGGGCGGATGTGCGGCCCCGGTTGTCCGCTGGTGCTCGGCGACAGCGAAATGCAGATCCGTTTTGATATCGACGATACGCGGCTCAACACCACCGGCGATATTCCGCCGCTGCGTGATGTCGATGCGCATTTCAATATGGTCGGCGGCGGCATGACCGTCGACATCGAGCGGGCGACATCCTATTTCCCGTCCAACCGGTCGCTTGCGCTGGAGAATAGCCGGTTCCTCATCTCCAACGTTTATGACAAGCCACTGCTTGGAAATGTCGAGTTGAATGTTGCCGGTGCAGCCGACGCCGTTGCCGAGCTTGCGACGCTGAAGCCGATCAACGCGTTGAAGGATACGCAGTTCAAACCGGAGGATTTCACCGGTGACGTGAAGGCCAGTGCGAAGCTGACCGTCGGTTTGCTGTCCAGCCAGAACCCGCCTGCGCCGGTGTGGACGGCCGATCTGGACCTGAAGAACCTGTCGCTGACGAAGCCCTTTGCCGGTCACAAGGTGACGGCACTTGACGGTTTCATGGCGTTGAACGACCGGCAGCTCAAGCTTCAGGGCAAGGGCCGTGTGGACGACGTGCCGATGGATATCGAGATGACGGAGCCGGTGCGCAAGAACGGCGATGTCCCCCCGACGCTTTCACTAAAGGCGACCTTGAACGAAACGCAGGTCGCCAAGCTTGCGCCGGAACTGTCTTCGGTTCTTGGTGGTACGACGGTGCTGGAAGTCGATGGCGCGGATTCGAAACGTCAGGATATCCGGCTCGATCTGACCAAAGCGTCGATCATTCTGCCGGGGCTTGGCTGGAGCAAGGGCATCGGCATTCCGGCAAAGGCCGCCTTCACCACCGAGACGGTGGATGGCCGCACGACGATCAGTGATTTTTCCCTCGACGGGGACGGTTTCGGCGCAGCCGGCGATATCGCCTTCAGCAAGAACGGGCTGATTTCAGCCGATCTCAGCCGTGTGCAGCTGTCGCCCTCCGACAATTACGCCGTTTCCGTCGCTGCGTCCAAAAACGGCTATATCATCAATGCCTCGGGAAAATCGGCGGATGTCCGGCCGTTCCTTTCGAAACTGCGCAGTTCTTCCGGCAGCGGTGACGGCACATCGCGCTCGCAGCCCTCGCTTGCCATCAAGACGCAATTCGACAAGGTCTATGGTTTCAACGACGAAATCCTTGGCAATGTCAGTTCCGATATCAGCGTGCGCGACGGCAAGGTGCGTTCGATCGATTTTCGCGGCGTGACCGGCAACGGCCAGGCGGTGGTGGCGCAGACCACCAATCGCGGCGCGACGGGAACCGTGACCTTGACCAGCAGCGATGCCGGTTCCCTTGCCCGTTTCGCCAATATCTACAGTCGCATCCGCGGCGGCCTTCTCAATCTGGCGCTGACGACTGCCAATGGCAGCGACTGGAGCGGCTCGCTGGATCTGCGCAATTTCGCCGTGGTCAACGAGGCGAAGTTGCAGGACATCGTCACCACACCGGCGGGTGACGACGGCAGGAGCCTCAACAATGCAGTTCGCCGCAACATCGATGTCAGCTCGGAAAAGTTCCAGCGCGGTTTTGCCCGGCTCGTTTACGTCAATGGTTCGGTTGCGGTGGAAAACGGCGTGGTGCGCGGCGAGCAGATCGGCGCGACCTTCCAGGGGCTCTTGAAGGACCAGAACGGCCGCATGGACATGACCGGCACCTTCATGCCTGCTTATGGCCTGAACCGTCTGTTCGGCGAGTTGCCGTTCATCGGTATCATTCTCGGCAACGGCCGCGACCGGGGCCTGCTCGGCATCACCTTCAAGCTTTCCGGCCAGACTGACCAGCCGAAGCTGACGATCAACCCGTTGTCGCTGATCGCGCCGGGTGTTTTCCGGCAAATCTTCGAGTTCCAATAAAAAGGGCCGCTTTCGCGGCCCTCGATAACAGGTTTGGTGCGAGCTTTTACGCCGGGCGAACCAGAACATGCTTCTTTTTGCCGACCGAAAGCTTGATGACGCCGTCGCCGGTCACTTCACCGGTGCCGATCATCTGGCGCTCATCCGAAACGCCCTGGTCGTTGATCTTCACCGCGCCGCCCTGAACGTGGCGGCGGGCTTCGCCGTTCGAGCCGGCAAGGCCGGCGCGGACGATGAGCGACAGGACGCCGACGCCGGCTTCGAGTTCGGAGGCCGGAACCTCGATGGAGGGCAGGTTTTCAGCCAGCGCGCCTTCCTCGAAAGTCTTGCGCGCGGTTTCAGCAGCCTCTTCGGCTGCGGCGCGACCGTGCAGGATCGCCGTTACTTCCGTTGCGAGGATTTTCTTCGCTTCGTTGATTTCCGAGCCGCCAAGCGCTGCAATGCGGGCGATCTCATCCATCGGCAGCGTGGTGAAGAGCTTGGCGAAGCGAACCACGTCCGCATCTTCTGTGTTGCGCCAGTATTGCCAAAAATCATAGACCGGCAGCAGATCCTTGTTCAGCCACACGGCACCTGATGCCGACTTGCCCATCTTCGCACCCGAAGAGGTGGTCAGAAGCGGCGAGGTCAGCGCATAGAGCTGCGGTGTCCCCATGCGGTGACCAAGATCGATGCCGTTGATGATGTTGCCCCACTGGTCGGAACCGCCCATCTGCAGGCGGCAGCCGGTGCGCTGGTTCAGCTCCACGTAATCGTAGGCCTGCAGGATCATGTAGTTGAATTCGAGGAAGGATAGCGACTGTTCGCGGTCGAGACGCGTCTTCACGCTGTCGAAGGACAGCATGCGGTTGACCGAGAAATGGCGGCCGACATCGCGCAGGAATTCGAGGTAGTTTAGTCCGCGCAGCCAGTCGGCATTGTTGATCATCAGCGCCGGGTTTTCCGCGCGGTCATAATCGAGGTAGTTGGCGAAGACGTGCTTGAGCGAGGTGATATTGTCCTCGATCATGTCGATCGTCATCAGCTTGCGTGCCTCTTCCTTGAAAGAGGGATCGCCGACCATGCCGGTGCCGCCGCCCATCAGCGAGATCGGCTGGTGACCGGTCTTCTGCATCCAGTGCAGCATCATGATCTGGGTGAGGTGGCCGACATGCAAACTCGAAGCCGTCGGGTCATAGCCGATATAGGCGGTCACGGTTTCCTTGGCGAACAGTTCGTCGAGACCCGACTCGTCGGAGATCTGGTGAATGAAGCCGCGCTCGTCGAGCGTGCGGAGGAAATCGGACTTGAACCTGGACATGACCTTTTTCTTTCTGGTTTGATCTTTGCTGTCATTGAAAGCCAATGAACGCCGGGGGCTTTACCATTGTTTTTTGAAATGTGCACCCGTTTCGGCCATGAATATGAGGATTCACGTCATCATGATTCGATATTGCAAGGGAGCGGCGCGTGGGCGAGGTCAAAACGGCAATCGGGCTGATGAGCGGCACATCGATGGACGGTATCGATATCGCCCTGTTGCGCACGGACGGCGAAAGCGTGGTCCGGCACGGGCCGAGCGGTTATTTTCCCTATGATCCCGGCCTGCGCGCCATCTGGCAAAAGGCGCTGGTCACGGCCAAATCTATTCGTGAACGGGGTGAACGCCCCGGCGATCTCTCGGACGCCGAGCGCAAGCTGACGCTTGCCCATGCGGCGGCGGTCAAATCCTTTCTCCATCGTCACCGGCTTCAGCCTGGCGATATCGACGTCATCGGTTTTCACGGCCAGACGGTGCTGCATCGGCCGGACGAGGCGCTGACGGTGCAGATCGGCGACGGCGCGCTGCTGGCCGAGGAACTTGCCATCGATGTGGTCTATGATATGCGCGCCAATGACATGGCGCATGGCGGGCAGGGCGCGCCGCTCATTCCAGCCTATCACATGGCGCTCTCCGCCAATCTGCCGGACGGGTTCGAAACGCCAGCCGTTTTCGTCAATATCGGCGGCATCTCCAATCTCACCTATATCGGCGAGGGCGGTCGGCTTGCCGCTTTCGACAGCGGCCCCGGCAATATGCTGATCGACCAGTGGATCGAGGCGCATACGGGACAGGCTTTCGACAAGGGCGGCAGGACGGCGGCGGGCGGCAGCGTCGTTTCCTCGCTGGTGAAGCGCTACATGGAAAGCCCGTTCTTCTCGGCCAATATCCGCCGCTCGCTCGACCGCAGCGATTTTGTGCCGCCGCAGAAGGGTGAGGTGTCGCTTGCTGATGGCGCGCGCACGCTGGCGCATCTGACGGGAGCTGCGATCCTCAAATCGGCAGGCTATCTGCCGGAGGGGGCGAGGACTTATGTGGTGTGCGGGGGCGGGCGGCTCAATCCGGTTATCATGGAAGAGTTTGCGAACCTTGCTGCGAAACAGGGCGCTAAGGTTATCGCGGCGGAAGAGGCGGGTTTTGATGGCGGGGCGATGGAGGCGGAGGCCTGGGCCTATCTGGCGGTGCGTTCGCTAAGGGGACTGCCGCTGACCTATCCCGGTACGACGGGGGTGAAGGAGCCGGTGACGGGTGGGGTTTTTGTGCGATCCCCATGAAGATCATAATATAAGACGGTGGGTGGGTCTTACCCCCCCTCTGTCCTGCCGGACATCTCCCCCACAAGGAGGGAGATCGAATCGTGGCGACCTTCCGGCCATCTTTAACCTAGCAGTGTAGTCGAGGAGCAGGCCCCTTGCCGATCTCCCCACCTGTGGGGGAGATGCCCGGCAGGGCAGAGGGGGGTAAGCCCCACCCGCCATCGATAACCGTGACCTGCCTAAACTATACGCCCCAAAATCACCGAATACGCTTCGCAGCCGGTTCCGGCACCAGTTCGCCATTCAGGCGACGGTCGAGATAATCCTCGCATTCGCCCATCAGCTCATCCACCTTGCCGTTGAAGAAGTGGTTGGCGCCGGGAAGGGTGCGGTGGGTGATGAGGATGCCCTTCTGGGTCTTCAGCTTTTCGACCAGACCGTTGACGTCCTTTTCAGGCGCGACCTTGTCGGCGTCACCATTGATGATGAGGCCGGAGGACGGGCAGGGAGCGAGGAAGGAGAAGTCGTAGGTGTTGGGCTGCGGCGCAATCGACATGAAGCCTTCGATTTCCGGGCGGCGCATCAAAAGCTGCATGCCGATCCAGGAGCCGAAGGAATAACCGGCGACCCAGCAGCTTTTCGAATCGGGATGCAGGCTCTGCACCCAGTCGAGAGCGGAAGCGGCGTCGGAAAGCTCGCCCGCACCGTGGTCGAACTCGCCCTGGCTGCGGCCGATGGAGCGGAAATTGAACCGGAGCGTCGTGAAACCACGCTTCTGGAAAAGATAGAACAGCTGATAGACGATCTGGTTGTTCATCGTGCCGCCGAACTGCGGGTGCGGATGAAGAATGATCGCTATCGGCGCGCTCTTTTCCTTGGAGGGTTGATAACGGCCTTCGAGGCGACCCGCAGGGCCGTTAAAGATGACTTCGGGCATAGGTACTCCGGTCGTGTTTTTTCATTCTCCAACCGCATTCTTCATATGAGAAGACTTGACGAACTGTGTCATCTTTTCTAGAACGCAGTTTAGAATAATTCGAAACTTTGCGTGTGCTTAAGCACTCGGGTCGTGTCATAAGGCAAGCGCAACTGTAATTTCAAGAAAAATGCGTTTTTGCGCATTGAAGATTGGATAAAGCCTCACCGCCATGACGGTTTTGACGCGTACATATATGGACTTTAACGCCACGGCGCCGCTGTTGCCCGCCGTGCGTGATGTTCTTGTGTCCGCGCTCGAGGTTGCCGGCAACCCGTCTTCCGTTCATCGGGAAGGGCGCGCGGCCCGCGCCGCCATCGAGACTGCCCGCCGCGAGGTTGCGGCGCTTGCGGGTGCGCAGGCTGCCCATGTCACCTTCACCAGCGGGGCGACGGAAGCTGCCAATCTGGTGCTGACACCGGAATTCAAGATGGGGCGCGCTCCTGTCCGCTATAGTCGTCTTTACGTCTCCGCCATCGAGCATCCGGCGTTTCGCGAAGGCGGACGGTTCGCCAAGGCTGACGTTACGGAAATTCCCGTTACGTCAGTGGGCGTGATCGATCTTGCGGCACTTCAGGCGCTGTTGTCTTCCCACGACACGTCCACCGGCTTGCCGATCGTCGCCTGCATGCTGGTGAATAATGAGACGGGCATTCTTCAACCCGTGGCGGAAGCGGCGCGGCTGGTGCATGCGGCTGGCGGATTGATAGTTGTTGACGCCGTACAGGCCGCTGGACGGATTCCGCTCGATATCAATGCTCTCGATGCCGATTTTCTCGTCATCTCATCCCACAAGCTCGGTGGTCCCAAGGGCGGCGGCGCCCTCATTTCGCGCGGCGAGGTGATGATGCCGAAGCCGCTGATCCATGGCGGCGGGCAGGAAAAGGGACATCGCTCGGGTACGGAAAATACCCTGGCCGTCATCGGTTTTGGTGCCGCTGCCGCTGTTGCGGCCCGGAATGTGGAGATTGAAGCGGCGCGTCTTGGCGCTCTGCGGGCACGGCTGGAAGACGGCATGCGGATGAGTGCGCCTGACGTGATCATTCACGGCGAGGATGTTGCCCGCGTCGGCAATACCACATTTTTCACTCTGCCGGGCCTGAAGGCGGAGACGGGGCAGATCGCCTTCGATATCGAAGGTATCGCGCTGTCTGCCGGTTCGGCCTGCTCATCCGGCAAGGTGGGGGAAAGCCATGTGCTGAGCGCGATGGCGCGCGATCCGAAGCTCGGCGCGCTCCGGATTTCGCTTGGCCATGCGACTGACGAGGCGGACATAGAACGGACGCTTGCGGCGTTCACGAAAATTGCCGGGCGGCGCAAGCTTTCCGGTCAGGCCGCGTAAAATGCGGCAAAGAATTGCGGAATCGCAAATTTCCGCTTGCCGGGATGTGTGAAAAGCGCCATCCCGCACCTACATGGGTATAAGCTCCGCCCCGGCTGACGGCTCGGAACGATTTGCCCGAAGATCAATAAGGCGGCTTTCCGCCTTGATACGTTGACAAGCCACCGGACCTTGGCTCCGGCGAGATTGGAGAACGACATGGCAGCGGTTCAGGAAACGATCGATCAGGTACGCCAGATCGATGTGGACCAGTATAAATACGGCTTCGAGACAAACATCGAAGTCGACAAGGCCCCGAAGGGCCTTTCGGAAGAGGTGATCCGCTTCATCTCGGCCAAGAAGCAGGAGCCGGAATGGATGCTGGAATGGCGTCTTGAGGCTTACCAGCGCTGGCTGACGATGGAAGAGCCAACCTGGGCGCGGGTCAATTACCCAAAGATCGACTTCAACGATCTCTATTATTACGCTGCGCCGAAAAGCACGCCCGGCCCGAAGTCGCTGGACGAGGTCGATCCGGAGCTGCTGAAGGTTTACGAGAAGCTCGGCATTCCGCTGAAGGAACAGGAAATCCTCGCCGGCGTCGAACAGCGCAAGGTTGCGGTGGATGCCGTGTTCGATAGCGTGTCCGTCGTCACCACCTTCAAGGCGGAACTGGCGAAAGCCGGCGTGATCTTCATGTCGATTTCCGAAGCGATCCGCGAATATCCTGACCTGGTGAAGAAATATATCGGTTCTGTTGTTCCGCCGACGGATAATTTTTACGCCACGCTGAATACGGCTGTCTTCACCGACGGTTCCTTCGTGTTCGTGCCGAAGGGTGTTCGCTGCCCGATGGAGCTTTCCACCTATTTCCGCATCAATGAGAAGAACACCGGCCAGTTCGAGCGCACGCTGATCATCGCCGAAGAGGGGGCTTACGTCTCCTATCTGGAAGGCTGCACCGCACCGCAGCGCGACGAGAACCAGCTTCACGCCGCCGTGGTCGAACTCGTGGCGCTTGATGATGCCGAAATCAAATATTCGACCGTCCAGAACTGGTATCCCGGCGACAAGGACGGCAAGGGCGGCATCTACAACTTCGTGACCAAGCGCGGCGATTGCCGTGGCGACCGCTCGAAGATTTCGTGGACGCAGGTGGAAACCGGCTCGGCGATTACCTGGAAATACCCGTCCTGCATTCTGCGCGGTGATGACAGCCGTGGCGAGTTCTATTCGATTGCCGTCTCTAACGGCCATCAGCAGATCGACAGTGGCACCAAGATGATCCATCTCGGCAAGAACACGTCGAGCCGCATCATTGCCAAGGGCATTGCTGCCGGTTTTTCGGAAAACGTTTATCGCGGCCAGGTCTCGGCTCACCGCAAGGCGACCAACACGCGCAACTTCACGCAGTGCGACAGTCTGCTGATCGGCGACAAGTGCGGCGCGCATACCGTGCCTTATATCGAGGCGAAGAATTCCTCGGCGCATTTCGAGCACGAGGCGACGACGTCGAAGATTTCCGAAGACCAGCTGTTCTACTGCCTGCAGCGCGGCATCCCGGAGGAAGCGGCGATCGCGCTGATCGTCAACGGCTTCGTGAAGGAAGTCATTCAGGAACTGCCGATGGAATTTGCCGTGGAAGCGCAGAAGCTGATTGGCATTTCGCTGGAAGGTTCGGTCGGCTGATCTCCGTCCAAATACGCAATTGAGTGCGCGATATTCGCGCACCTTCGCCCACACAATTCTTAGGATAAAACCATGCTTGAAATCATCGACCTGCACGCAAAGATCGCCGATACCGAAACCGAGATCATCAAGGGTCTCAACCTGAAGGTTGCCGCTGGTGAAGTTGCCGCCATCATGGGGCCGAACGGCTCCGGCAAGTCGACGCTGTCCTACATCCTGTCGGGCCGTGAAGACTACGAAGTCACCTCCGGTGACATTCTTTACAACGGCGAAAGCATTCTGGAACTGGATGCGGCTGAACGCGCTGCCAAGGGCATCTTCCTTGCCTTCCAGTATCCGGTCGAAATTCCGGGCGTCGCCACCATGCAGTTCCTGAAGGTTGCGATGAACGAGCAGCGCAAGGCGCGCGGCGAGTCCGAGCTGACGACGCCCGACTTCATCCGCCGCGTCAAGGAAGCTGCCGGCGATCTGAAGATCGACATGGACATGCTGAAGCGTCCGCTCAACGTCGGCTTTTCCGGCGGTGAGAAGAAGCGCGCCGAAATCCTGCAGATGGCGCTCTTGGAGCCGAAGCTTTGCGTTCTCGATGAAACCGACAGCGGCCTCGACATCGACGCGCTGAAGATCGTGGCTGACGGCGTCAACGCGCTGAAGTCGCCGGATCGCGCCGTCGTGGTCATCACCCACTATCAGCGCCTGCTCGACTACATCGTGCCTGACAGCGTCCACGTCCTCTACAAGGGCAAGATCATCCGCTCGGGTGACAAGGCTCTCGCACTGGAACTGGAAAACAATGGTTACGCCGACATCATCGGTGAAGCGGCCTGAATTTGGCCAGGAGGTGATGTCCATGAACATTCAAGCTACCAACCGGCTGACGCCAGCGGAAACCGCGCTGGTCGATGCCTATACCGCCAAGTTCAGCGAATTGCCCGGTGACGGCGCCGTTGTTGCCGCGCGCGACGTGTTGTTCGACGATCTGAAGACCGGTGGTCTTCCGACACGCCGTATCGAGGCGTGGCACTATACCGATCTGAAAAGCCTGCTGCGGACCGTTCCGGAAGACCGGCCCGCGCCTGTTATCGAGAAGCAGGCACCGACGGTTGCCGGCTCTCTGGTTGCCTATATGCAGCATGGCACGGCCGATATCGGCAAGATCGAAGACGTCCGCGTGTCGCGCTTTGCCGAGAGCTTGGCTGATGGTTCTGCGGCCACAGGCCTTGCCGAAGCCAGCAAGGACGACGTGATTGGCCGCATCAACGGCAGCTTCGTGCGTGATGGTCTGGTGCTCGATATCCCTGATGATGCCGAGATTGAGAAGCCGATCGAATTACAGGCCGTCCATGGCGCCGGTCAGATTCACAGCCGCTTCCCGGTCCGCTTCGGCAAGGGTTCCAAGGCAACCGTCATTGAGCGTCACCTTTCGGTGACTTCGGATGCAGCCTTCGTTTCCTCCGTTACCGACATCGTCATCGAAGATGGCGTGGAAGCGACGTGGATCATCCTGCAAAGCCAAGGTGCTGCCGATATCCATCTCGGCCAGCTGCGCATGAAAATCGGCGCGGATGCCAAGGTTCGCATTTTCATCATCAATGCCGGCGGCAAGCTGGTGCGGCAGGAGCTACGCATCGACGTGGAAGGCGAGGGCACTGACCTCATCGTTCGCGGCGTCAACCTGTTGGGCGGCGAAACCCATACCGACGTGACGATGGTTCTTGGCCACAACGTGCCGAACACGACCTCGACGGAAGTGTTCCGCAACGTGGTGTTCGACCGCGCCAAGGGCATTTTCCAGGGCATGATCCGGGTTGCGCCCGATGCCCAGAAGACTGATGCGAAGATGGCCTGCAACACGCTGCTGATGTCCGATGACGGCGAGTTCTCGGCAAAGCCTGAGCTTGAAATCTTCGCTGATGACGTTCAGTGCGGTCACGGCGCGACGGTTGCCGATATCGACGACAACCATCTCTATTACCTGATGGCGCGCGGCGTGCCTCGGGCAAAGGCGCGGGCAATGCTCGTCAACGCCTTCGTCGCCGAGATCATCGAGGAACTGGAAGAAGAAAATCTGGTAGAGGCGCTGGAGGCCATCATCTCCGGCTGGCTGGAACATCATGCCTGAGAGCGAACGCGCCGCATTGGCGACCCCTTATGACGTCGAAACCGTGCGCAGGGATTTTCCGATCCTGTCGCGCGAGGTCTATGGCAAGCCGCTGGTCTATCTCGACAACGGCGCGTCCGCTCAAAAACCGCAGGTGGTGATCGACGCTATTTCGCATGCTTACGCGAACGAGTATGCCAATGTGCATCGCGGCCTGCATTTCCTCTCCAATGCCGCCACCGACGCCTATGAGGCGGCGCGCGAAAAGGTGCGCCGTTTCCTCAACGCCGGTTCGGTGGACGAGATCGTCTTCACCAAATCCTCCACCGAGGCGATCAATACGGTTGCTTATGGTTACGGCATGCCCAAGATCGGCGAGGGCGACGAGATCGTCATCTCGATTATGGAGCACCACTCCAACATCGTTCCATGGCATTTCATCCGCGAGCGGCAGGGCGCCAAGCTGGTCTGGGTGCCTGTTGATGATGACGGCGCGTTTCACATCGAGGCTTTCGAAAAGAGCCTGACGGAGCGCACCAAACTCGTCGCCATCACCCATATGTCGAATGCGCTCGGCACCATCGTTCCGGTCAAGGAAATCTGCCGCATCGCCCATGAGCGCGGCATTCCGGTGCTGGTCGACGGTAGCCAGGGTGCGGTTCACATGCCGGTGGATGTGCGCGATATCGATTGCGACTGGTATGTCATGACCGGCCACAAGCTTTACGGTCCCTCGGGCATCGGCGTGCTTTACGGCAAGGCGGACCGGTTGCGCGAGATGCGGCCGTTCCAGGGCGGCGGCGAGATGATCCTCGACGTCTCTGAAGACAATGTCACTTATAACGAGCCGCCGCACCGTTTCGAGGCGGGTACGCCGCCGATCGTGCAGGCCATCGGTCTTGGTTATGCGCTGGATTACATGGACAATATCGGCCGTGCCGCGATTGCCGCGCACGAGGCTGATCTTGCAGCTTATGCTGCAGAGCGGCTGCGGGAAGTCAATTCGCTGCGCATCATCGGCAATGCGCCTGACAAGGGCGGCATTTTCTCGTTCGAGCTTGCGGGCATCCATGCCCATGACGTCTCGATGGTGATCGACCGGCGCGGCGTTGCCGTGCGCGCCGGCACCCATTGCGCCATGCCGCTCTTGAAACGGTTCGGCGTCACCTCCACATGCCGGGCATCGTTCGGCCTTTACAATACCCGCGCCGAGGTAGACGCTCTTGTCGAGGCGCTGGACTATGCGCGTAAATTTTTCGCCTGATATCGGCATAGATGAGATCAGGATTGAGGATCAGACCATGACTGCGGAAGCCACTGCAAAGACACCCGATGCGACCGAAGAAGCGGCAAAGCCGTCTTCCATTCCGCCCGAGGAACTGGCGCGTCTCAGCGACGACGTGATCTCGGCGCTGAAAACCGTCTACGACCCGGAAATCCCGGCCGATATTTTCGAACTCGGTCTGATCTACAAGATCGATATCGAAGATGACCGCATGGTCAAGATCGTCATGACGCTGACAGCGCCCGGCTGCCCGGTTGCCGGAGAAATGCCGGGCTGGGTGGAAAACGCGGTTGGTGCTGTCGAAGGCGTTTCCGGCGTTGACGTGTCGATGACATTCGATCCGCCGTGGACGCCGGAACGCATGTCGGAAGAAGCGCAGGTCGCCGTCGGCTGGTACTGACGCGATTTTGACAGGTGTCATCTCTTGATGACACTGTCAGGCGCACTTAAATTGAATTCCATAAGCATCGAGCCTTGAACTCGATTGTCGAAGGAGAATTAGGCCCATGGGCTTTGCGATCATGACCATGACCGGGGCTGCCGCCTCGCGCGTTAAAGCAATCGTCGATAATTCCGGACCGGATGCCAAGGGCGTGCGCGTCGGCATCAAGAAGGGTGGCTGCGCGGGGATGGAATATACCATCGACCTCGTGACCGAAGCGGATGGCAAGGACGATCTGGTTGAATTCGATGGCGCCAGGGTCTGGGTTCAGCCTTCCGCCGTGCTCTATCTGCTCGGCACGCAGATGGATTTCGAAGTGACCAAGATGCGCTCCGGCTTCACCTTCAACAATCCGAACCAGACGTCGGCCTGCGGTTGTGGCGAGTCGGTTGAGTTGAAGCCCGCCGATCTGGCGGCGCTGGCGAAGCAGCGTGAGGCTGAGGCCAGCGTTTAATTTGATGCGGCTTCCACCACACCCACGACGTCATCCTCGGGCTTGACCTGAGGATCCATCCCCGTCAAATTTTATGAGACGTTCTTAGATCCTCGGGTCAAGCCCGAGGATGACGGAGGAGAGGTTTTGCTCCACTCCCGCATGAATCGACTGCCGCCTGAAATCCCATCCATCACTCGTGCCTGAGCGCCTCAATCGGGCTTAAACTCGCCGCGCGCCGTGCCGGGAAATAACCGAAGATCACCCCGATAGCCGCTGAAAAGGCAAAAGCGAGGAAGATAATCGACGGGCTGGTGACGAAGGGGACGTTGAGGAAGTTGACGACGCTGTAAGCCAGCCCGAGGCCGGTCAGGATGCCGACGAGGCCGCCGAAGGCCGACAGCATGACGGCTTCCACCAGAAACTGCGTCAGCACCTGTTTTTCCAGCGCACCGATGGCGAGGCGAATGCCGATTTCGCGGGTGCGCTCCGTCACCGAGACCAGCATGATGTTCATGATGCCGATGCCGCCGACCAGAAGGCTGACGGCCGCGACCGCGCCTAAGAGACCGGTCAGCAGCGTCGTGGTGCCGGTCATGGCCGAGGCGATCTGCGTCATGTCGTTGACGGTGAAATCATCCTCGCGGCCGATGTTGATGCGGCGGCGCTCGCGCAGCAGGTTCTGCAGGTCGCTCTGCACCTTGGCGGTTGAAACGCCATCCTGTGCCGAAACCATGATCGAGGAAATGGTGGTGGTGCCGCCGATGCGCCGCTGATGAATTTTCAGCGGCATGATGATCGTGTCGTCCTGATCGTCACCGAGACCGGATTGGCCCTTTCGAGCCAGAACGCCAATAACGGGACAGGAGATATTGCTGACGCGGACCGTCTGTCCCACCGGGTTTTCCGCGCCGAACAGTTCCTGCCGCACCGTTTCGCCGATGATGCAGCCGATCTGGCCGCCGCGATCTTCGGCTGGCTGGAAGTCGCGCCCGAGCGCGATGGTCCAGTCCTGCGCGATCAGATAGTCGTTGGTGGTGCCGATGACGCTGGTCTGGTGGTTCTTGCCGCCGAAAATGACCGTCGCGGCCGAGCTGCGGTTTTGCGGCGCAACGGCGCGAATGCCCGATATCTGGTTGCGGATGGCCTCGACATCGCGGTCGTCGAAGCGCTTCGCCTCGGTGCTGGCACGGCCGGGGCCGAACTGGCCGGGGCGAACGAACAGCATGTTGGTGCCGAGCCGCGACAATTCCGATTTCACCTGCTCCGTGGTGCCATTGCCGATGGTGACCATGGCGATGACGGCGGCCACACCAATGACGACGCCGAGCACGGTGAGGAAGGAGCGCAAAAGGTTACGGCTGATGGCGCGTAGCGCCAGACGCGACGTTTCAAAGAACATCGGAGCTCTCCTTTTTGTCCACAGCGCTATCGGAGGCGAGATGCCCGTCGACGAAGCGCAGCAGGCGCCCCGCATGGGCGGCGATATCCTCTTCATGCGTGACCATGACGACCGTGATGCCCCTGTCGCGATTGAGCGCCGTTATCAGTTCCATGATCTCGTTGCTGGTCTTCGTATCGAGATTGCCGGTTGGCTCGTCGGCCAGAAGCAGGGCAGGACGGGTAACGATGGCCCGCGCAATGGCCACACGCTGCTGCTGGCCGCCGGAAAGCTCCTGGGTGGTGTGATCCTCGCGCCCCTTCAAACCCACCTGTGCCAGTGCCTCCATGGCACGAGCGCGCCGTTCAGACGCCTTCATGCCGCGATAGACCAGTGGCAGCTCGACATTTTCCACCGCTGAGGTACGCGACAGAAGGTTGAAGCCCTGAAACACGAAGCCCAGCATGTGGCGGCGCAACAGCGTCAGGTGCTCATTGTCGAAGCCGCTGGTCGGCACGCCCTGAAACAGATATTCGCCAGCTGTTGGCACATCCAGACAGCCGATAATGTTCATCGAGGTAGATTTGCCCGAGCCTGACGGCCCCATGATGGCGACGAATTCCTTCTCGTGGATCGACAGGCTGACGCCATCGAGCGCGCGAATGGTTGCTTCCCCGCGGCCATATTGCTTGACGACGTTGCGGAATTCAATGAGCGGCGGCTGTTGCATCAGGTTTTCCTCCGTCAGCCGGCGTTGCGGGCCGTTGCGTCGGTAATCACCAGATCATCGGCTTTCAGCTCGCCCGATTTTACCACGGTATGCTGGCCGTCGGTGGAGCCGGTTTCGATGGCGACCGAGACCGGATTGTTGTTGCGCAGCACCCAGACCGTTCTTTTGCCCGTCGCGGCCTGACCCGCATCGCGGTTCTGCGACCGGCCCATGCGGGGCGGGCGGAACAGGCTCATCAACCCGCCGCCACGGGAGGCGGATTCGCGCGGCGGTGTGTATCGAAGCGCCGAATTAGGCACCAGCAGCGTGTCCTTGATTTCCTCGACGATGATATTGGCGGTTGCCGTCATGCCGGGGCGAAGCAGCAACTCCTCATTATCGACAGTCAATATGCCCTTATAGGTCACCACATTGGATACGGTTTCAGAGGCGAAACGCACGGTTTCGATCTCGGCCGGGAAGCTGCGGTCGGGATAGGCATCGACATTGAATGTCGCTTTCTGCCCGGTCTCGACCTTGCCGACATCAGCCTCATCCACCGAGACCTGCAATTCCATGTGGCGCAGATCACCGGCGATGGTGAAGAGAACAGGGGCGTTGAGCGAAGAGGCAACAGTGGCGCCCGGATCGACGCTGCGGGTGAGGATGACGCCATCGATGGGCGAGACGATCTTGGCCTTGCCGAGATTGACCTCGGCGAGCCGCAGATCCGCTTCCGCCGAAAGCACGGTCGCCTCGTTGACCTGCAACGTGGCGGCGGCGGCATCGTGGCTGAACTGTGCGGCGTCCAGATCCTGCTGGCTGGAGACCCGGTTCTGCACGAGGGACCGCAGGCGCTCCATGGATGTCTTTGCAGAGCCGAGATCGGCGCGCGCCTTCAGCACGTTGGCCTTGGCGGAGGCGAGCTTGGCGCGGGCGCTCTGCACGTCGGCCTCCAGCTTGTTGGTGTCGAGTTCGGCCAGAATATCGCCGGACTTTACCGGGGTATTGTAGGTGACGTTGACCTTGCGCACCGTGCCGGACAATTCGCTCGATATATCGACCTGATCGGTTGGCTGAACCGAGCCGGTGGAGGTGACGATGACGGAAAGATCACCCTGTTTTGCCGGTTCGGTGACATAATTATAGGCGACGCCTGCGGCACGCGACTGGTAATAATAACCGAGGCCGCCGCCGATCAGCACGATGGCAGCCACGACATAAAGATACCGACGCGATTTCTTCTTCCTGCCGGATCTGGTCGTGCCCAGAATCTCCCGCAGATCGGGCTGGCTGTTTTCCGTGTCACGGCCTTGGCTGTTGGCGTCATTCATTCTCGTCACCTGCAAAATTCAAAACACCACAGAGGATTGTCGCCACCCCGTGTTTTCCGCTCGGTCCATTGCTATTTGTATTCCTCTGATTGTGGGAAGTGACATAGCTTGCCCCAAGGGTGAAGTGAAAACTTGGTAATATTTATGATAGTTCTGGTCTGTTAGAGATAATTCCGGAAAGGCCGATGCCACCTGTACGGCAGAGGCTTCAGCAGCGACATTCAGGACGATGATAGAATGAACGACAATGTGGTGCAGTTCCGCAAACCGGTTCCGCCGAAAAAACCGCGTGAACCGCTGGGGCCGAAAGCGAAGAAGGCGCTGACGATTGCGGTTGTTATCGCGTTTTTTGTGGCGGCTTGGGGGTATTTCACGCTGATGGGGAAGGGGTAGGGCGTAAGGGCCGGCGTTGCGCTCTTGCTTGGGTAAGGCGAAAGTATGCAAATCGGCTAAAGCGGGTGTCTCTGGAGACGATTAGACTTACGGGGTATCGCCGCTGATTTTAATGATGGTTATTAGCCCGAAGCGGTCAAGTCATAAGCTGTTCAGGCTTCATCATGATAAGTGACTACGCATCGCCAAACTCACTTTTTCAGAGAGATATTCTTAATGAAGTGCCTGCGAATCTACGCCTCACCAGATGGCGAGTCTCATTTCGATGAAATCGAATTGCCAACAACTAAGGGATCAGTTCATCCCGACGCCGTTCCATTTGATGTGACCGCCAGTTATCCCGCCTCTCGCGTCCGGATTACCCACATCCCGGCAGGAATGAGAGAAGTTGGCTGGCATGGAGTGCCCGAGCCGGTCCTTACGGTTAGGCTTGACGGTTCCGTTGAGTACGAGACCAGCGACGGGGAGGTCCGCCATGTGTCAGCGGGTAGTTTTGTGCTAGTCGCAGACACACATGGCAGAGGCCATCTTTCGCGACATTCTCCAGAAGCCCAGACCGTCATTTGGATTTCATTGCCAAACGGTCTTGAACTTCCTTCGCAGTAATTACTGTTTCTGGCGCAACACCACCCGTACGATAATTTGCTGTCGCGGCTGTAAAAGCCACTTGCCAACGGGTTCATACCCAATACCCTTATCAACACGGCTAAGGGAGGTGGGTTACATGAGCGACTTTCGCAACAGTCTGTTTTTTCCGATCACGCTCTTGATTTGCGGGGTGGCCGCGTTTTTTCTCTTCCTTTACGTGACTGGCCACGATCCGGATGAGCGACCCCTAACCTTGGTCGAGTGGATTATAGGCGGAATGCTGATCGGACCGGGCTTTGGTTATCTCCTGCGATGGAGAAAGATTAAGAATAGCCGAGGTGCAAGCCCGGACTGATATCGTGTCTGCGATAGGATCCAAACCCGTTATCTATGGATAATGTGAGAAGCGGTGGCGACCCCTGCAGGATTCGAACCTGCGACATTCGACTTAGAAGGTCGACGCTCTATCCAGCTGAGCTAAGGGGCCGTTGTGCCGGGCTATGTTGCTCCGGCTGAAAATCGTTCAGCGTGTCCTTCTTCAGTGCGTCCAGGGCTGGGTGCGGCTGAAACGGAAATTGTCGGTGTAGGATACCACCTTGCGTGTCGCTTCCTTCGGCAGGATGACGCGGTATTCGATGCCCTTGCGCTGCGCGTAGGCTTCGGCCTGTTCCTGTGTTTCGAATGTCAGCTTGACCTGCTGCTTCATGTCGGAACTGGAGGTGTAGCCCATGATCGGGTCGATCTTGCGCGGAACTTCGGCGTCGAATTCCAGAACCCAGACATTGGTCTTCGCCGTGCCGGATTGCATGGCGGTTTTTGCAGGGCGGTAAATCTTCGCAGACATGTCGAAACTGCTCCGGTTGGGCGGCGGGGCGTAACACCCCGGATTACTATTCACGTACCTGAATAGAATAACCAAATCGTGTTAGGAACGCTGAATTTGGAATGGACTGACTTCCTGTGAGAGTCAAGATGATTATCCCCTGCTTTCCGTTGGCGGTCTTGCCACATCATCACCGTGTTGCCAATCACGGTAATGCTGAACAAAGATGAATTTCCCTGTTGCGGACTTCAGATGAACCGTGTATTCCCCAGCCATCGCCTCGGCGGAGTGTAGCGCAGTCTGGTAGCGCATCTGGTTTGGGACCAGAGGGTCGGGAGTTCGAATCTCTCCACTCCGACCATTTTCAAAATCCCCTTTTATCAGTGCTTTGCATTGCTTTCTTCAAGCGATGTATTCAGTTGCGTTTTCGGCTTGTCGATCCTGTATCCGAGCCCCCTTCGGCGTCGGCCGGTTACCTCTCAATTTCCCCATAAACCCGCAAGCCCGATGTGTGCGGGCGTGCGCCGCGCCGTCTCTATCAACTGTTCGGCGCTCCTCTCTGAGTGGCTGCATTCGGTTAAAAGCAACTTATTTGAATATCTTAAAGAATAGTAATTTAATTTTTTATAATATATTTAAGATTGTTTTCTGTGAATATTGATATTATTTATTCGAAATACTACTTTTATTGCTGCATGTATTAATCGTTTTTATTTTTGGAGATACAATGTTTAAGTTTATTTTTACTATTTCAGCCGCCGCTTTGCTTTCGTCTTGCGGCTCCATTACGCGTGGAACCGAAGAGGCGGTGACGATCATCTCGGAACCGCCGGATGCGGTTATCACCACATCGCTCGGGCCATCATGCCCGAAGTCTCCATGTACGCTGGTGGTCAAGCGTAACCAGAGTTTGATCGCCCATGCTGAAAAGCCTGGCTACGAAAAAGGCTCTGTCGCCATTAATACGAAAATGAGCGGCAAGGGAACGTTGGGTTTGGCCGGCAATGTGATCGCCGGAGGTTTGATCGGTGTCGCCATTGATGGCGCGACCGGGGCGGGGCTCGACCATTATCCCAATCCCGCGACGATCGTGTTGAAGCCGATTTCGATTTCCAAGGCAAAGCAAAAGCCGGTGACAAAACCGAAGCCCGTCAAAACTGCTCCCGCCAAGCCGTCCGTTCCGACGTCGTGAAGATAATCTGCGGCTCGCCATCCATGGCGGGCCGCATTGGTCTCAGATCAATCCGCCGAAGGCCCGACCAAAGTGCTCTCCGCCGTGCCGATCGTCATAACATTGCCGCGCCATGCCACGGCGCTGCCGATCCAGCTGCGCGCCCAGACGACGGGCATGATTATATCCCGGGCGATCATGGCGGGCAGCGTATAGAGGGATAACGGCCAGCGGTTGAGGGCTGCGAGCACCAGTTCCGGGACATACATGATGGCAAGCACGGCAAAAGCGGTGATGGCGAGGTTCATGTCCATCATCGCAGCGGCAGCGAGCGCGAAGAGCAGCGGGGGAAGCGCGCCGGTCAGGATTTCAGGTGCGAAATATTGCGGGAAGGTCACGCGCCTCAGCCGCGCCCAGCGGGTCTGGCGTGACCAGATTTCGCCGACATGGCGCTGGCCGAGCGGTTGTTCGAAAGGGGGCGAGACCAGATGAACCCTGCGGCCGGCGTTTCGGACCAGTTTGGTCGAGGCGGCGTCTTCAGCGATTTCGGCGGCAAGCGCGCGGATGCCGCCATGGTCCTCTAGGAAGGGCTTGTTCCACAACATCGACTTGCCCTGTGCGAAACCGATGCCGATCGCTTCCGCCGCATATTGCCAGCGGCCCTGCGAGCCGTTGAGGAAAGCGCATTCCACATGCGCCCAGAAGCCCGCCGGACGTGAGCCGAGGGGCGGCGAGCAGACCAGCCCGCTATCCGGCCGCCAGGCCGACATCATGGTCGCTACATAGGATTTCGGCATCAGCACGTTCGAATCGGCAAGGATGACCCATTCATGCCGGGCGACACGCCAGCCCTTGACGCAATTGTTCAGTTTCGGATTGGCGCTGATGCGGTCGTCGCCGATGAGAACCTGTGCCGAAATCGTCGGGAAGGCAGCACTTGTCCGGCGTACCTCATCGATCACCGGATCGAATTCATCGGCAACGCAGAACAGCAACTCGTAATCCGGCCAGTCAAGTTCGAAAGCCCGCGACAGCGTCAGCGGGGTGAAGTTTTCCACGCCGCGCAACGGCACCACGATAGAGACCGGCGGCCTTTGCCGCACAAGCACGTTTTCCGTGTCGCGCCGCCTCAGGCGCCAGCCGGCCAGAACGATGCCGAGAAGATTGAAGGCAAGCAGCAGAATTGCGCAAAGGGCAAAGACAGTTTCCATGATGGCCAGTTCCACTCCCTAGCTTGCAGCGGTTCACCCGCCAACCGATTCCATGGAATTCGTCTTTGCCGATTATAACGTTTAGGTGACAGTTACATGTCATCATCGGCGGGCGGGCAGGCTGCGTGGCGCGGGAAAAGGCGCTTAAGCATCTGGCGTATCGCAAAGAAAAGCCCTTCGTGGAGAAGGGCCCAATCGTCACCATGGCATGAACTTTAGTGGATGTTCAGAATATGCGCGTGACTGCTTGCGACGAGAAACGATTCTCGGGCTTTTTCGATGTCGCACCTGCCGGCGATAGCATCGAGGCAGTTTCTGCGCGCTTCTTCATATTCCGGCCCATGTTCTTCCGGCCAGCGGTACATCAGCATGTCCAGCGCCACCAGCGGGCTGTAGATTTCCACGGCGACGCACAGCGGCAGGTGGATCGCCACCGGCTTCATCCACGAGGCGTGGTGACACGGCTCGGTTCTGTTTATCAGCATATCATTCTCCTCCCTGTTTCAGGTGCCTTGACGGCTGTTCTCTCTCCCATGCGCGTAATGCCCGCCTCACGAAATGGTTCCCGATCACCTAAAATGTGATCGATTGGGGGGTTCCAATTTTCCAAGATGAATGGAAGATGAACGAATTGATGAACCGGAGATGAACGAAACCGCTATTGGCGCGTTGTAATGTCCATAAGAAGGAGAACGCACATGTTCAATCTGTCAGGCATTCAGGAGAGCTTTTTTGGAGACCGCATGGCTGGCGTATGCCAGGCGATCACCTCGGCGCTCGCCTTCGAAACGGGGCTTGAGAAGTCGCGTATTTCCGCAAGCGTCGAAAATGACGTGATCTATCTTGAAGGCACGGCTGATTCGGTCGAGGCAATCGATATCGCCATCAATCTTGCCGCATCTATTTCCAATTGCCGGATTTTGAGTCATATCGAGCCGGTTTACTGAACATTGCACCGGCCGGGCGAAACATCGTCCGGCTCATTCAGATGCAATAACGCGGCAATGTCATTTCCGGTTGCCGATTTGCCCGCTGCGGACCATATCGCCCGGCTTGATGCCATAGCGTTTTGCGGTGCCGCCATTCAGTTCAAGCACAAATTTGACCGGACCACGGGAGCTGATGATCGCTTCCGAGTGCGGAACCGCGTTTTCGTGAATATAGGTGATTCGCCCGTCGCGGGCGATGAACAGCATGTCGAGCGGGATGAGCGTGTTGCGCATCCACATGGCCACGTCGCGTTCCTGCCCGAAATCGAACAACATGCCGTTTTCCAGCGGCATGGATTTGCGGAACATCAATCCCTGTTCGCGCTGCGCATTGTTCACCGCCAGTTCCGCAGTGAAGTCGTGGTTTTTTCCCGAGGTGGTTTCGATCGTCAGCGGCTCGGACGTGAAGGTCTGTTGCTGAGCCTGCGCGGTGCCGGCGAGCGTGAAAAAAAGAAGCGCCATCACGGCGCTCTTCACGATATTTCCCAACAGGGCGGTCATCAGTGCGACATCCCGATCGAGACGGGGTTGTCGGGGTGGATTTCCGCCGCCATCAGGCCCTTGTCGCCATCACCGAAACGCACCAGCACCACCTGGCCCGGGCGAAGTTCCGTCAGGCCGAAACGGCGCAGCGTTTCCATATGCACGAAAATATCTTCGGTTCCTTCACCGCGCGTCAAAAAGCCGAAACCCTTGGTGCGGTTGAACCACTTGACGATGACGCGCTCAAGCCCGCTCGACGCCGTTACCTGCACATGGGTGCGCACCGGCGGCAGCTGCGAGGGGTGAATGGCGGTCGACTGATCCATCGACAGGATGCGGAAAGCCTGAAAGCCACGGTCGCGCCGCTGGATGAGGGCGACGATGCGGGTGCCCTCCAGAATGGTCTGGTATCCATCCCGGCGCAGGCAGGAAACGTGCAGCAGCACATCCTGCATGCCATTATCCGGCACGATGAAGCCGAAACCCTTGGCGACGTCGAACCATTTCACGACGCCGGTGATTTCGGTCAGGTCGACGGCATCGCCCGAAAGGTCCTCGACATCGACTATCGTTTTCGATGACATCCTATCAGCCATATCCTGCCAACCCCTCAAATACGCGCCATACACCGGTCAACTGATTCCTGTTTACCAGATTAACATCTTGGTAACGGTTTCACGCAAGCCCTAGTTTTTGATTTGCGTAGCTGCTTTTATGTCGCCGTCCTTGTCCGGGGCTTGCCATCATGCGTTCAGCGGCTCGGACCCCTTGTATTGGAGAGGAATAAAATGCGGTATCTGCACACGATGGTTCGCGTCAAAGACCTTGGCGAATCAATGAAATTCTATTGCGACCTGCTGGGTCTCGAGGAAATACGCCGAATCGAAAACGAAAAAGGCCGTTTCACTCTGGTGTTTCTTGCGGCACGCGATGACATTGCTGCGGCTAAGGAAAAAAAAGCGCCGAGCCTCGAACTCACCTATAATTGGGACACCGAAGATTACACCGGCGGCCGCAATTTCGGCCATCTGGCCTATGAGGTCGACAATATCTACGACTTCTGCGCCCGGCTTCAGCAGAATGGCATCGTGATCAACCGGCCGCCGCGTGACGGGCACATGGCCTTCGTCCGTTCGCCTGACGGTATTTCCTTCGAGATTCTGCAGAAGGGCGAAAGCCTCGCACCAGCCGAACCGTGGATATCTATGCAGAATACCGGTTCCTGGTAAGGGATTTTCCCGGCCAATAGCGGCGTTTTCGGGCGCTCTTGCCTTGTCCCGACGGGATGAGGCATAGTCCGCGAATCGAAACGGCCCGTCCCGTTTGGGAAAAGCACACGATTCCGTTCCCGTGCTGCTGTTGGAAATGCAAGATACGGAGGCCACCCATGAAAACTGTCGAGGGCGCGAAAGGACGCGTTTCCTGTCAGCGTCTCGTCATTGCGGTTTCGCTGCTGGGGCTTTCCGGCTGCGTTTCGGCGGTGACGGATGACGAGATGGCCGCCAATACCAAAAAGCCGGCAATTGCCGCACAACAGCATCCGCAGACGGCCGCAGCGGCCGTCGCCGCGCCTGCGGCTGGCGCTGAGCCGGGGCATTATGTTGACCCTGCCGTTGCATCGGCGTCCGGCGGGGCCGTGCCCGTCCAGCCGCAGACATCGGGCGGCCCGGCGCAGGTTTATGGTGCCGCCGCCGATATTGGCGGGCTGACGACGCAGCCCACGGCAATTTCCGCCGGTACATCCAGCATCTATTCCACCGCCCGCGCGGCAGTGCCTTCGGTTGCGACGGATGGTTCCGCCGCCGCGCCATCGCAGCGGATCATCCCCGCCGTCAGCAGCGTTTATTCAGCGCCGGCGCAGCAGCAACTCCAGCCGCAACCTGCCTCAGCGCCAGTTCCGCTACCGGTAGCGGAACAGCACAGCGAAAACCGCCAGCCTGTTCCTACACCCGCACCACAACAGCTTGCAGCCGCCGCTGCGCAACCCGCAGCAAACGCGGTGCCCGCAGGTGAGAAGCAGGAAAGCGAAGGCACGGGCGTAACGCTTGCGGCATTTTTCGCCGGCGCCGCCAAAAAACGGCTGCCGAAAATGATCGAAAACGGTACCGCGGTAAATACCGAGGTTGCGGCGCTATCGGGCGCAGCGGACCGGACGATGGGTATTGCGCTTTCCGGTCGCTCGATGATGTCTGAGGAATTTGACGATGCGCATCTCGAAGATGAGGATGACCAGCCGACGGGCCTGATGAAGCTTGCGTCACTCTCCGGCCTGACCCGTGTTTCCCCGAACGGTCTTTTCCTGCAGACGGACAATGTCGAAGTCGGCTGTTTCAAGCCGGAACTGGTCCGCATGATCAAGGACGTCGAGCGTCATTACAACAGCCCGGCCATCGTCACCTCGGGCTATCGGCCGCCAAAGGGCGTGAGGCAGGGTTCCAAGCACTATACCTGCGATGCCGCTGACATCCAGATCAAGGGCGTCTCCAAGTGGGAACTTGCCACCTATCTGCGTTCCCTGCCTGAGCGCGGTGGCGTCGGCACCTATTGCCACACCGAATCGGTTCATATGGACACGGGTGAGCCGAGAGACTGGAACTGGCGTTGCCGCCGCACTGCCGCGCGGAAATAAGAACAGGGACTCCATGCGTTTCGGGGCTGAAACTTCCTGCCCCGTAAAACCCGGTATTTCGCCTGACGAGATCGCGCCTTTTCGGTGTCCGAATGGACGTCGCACGCGCCTTGCTGTAGGAGACGGTCTCCCGTCTTCATGCGCATGGTGTGTTCTGAATGCTGCCGATTTCCACTTTCCCCATCTACATCATTTCCATTGCCCGGGCGCGGGCGCGGCTTGAGAAGATGCTGGAGGGCGCTGTCGGGCTCGGGCTGGATCTGCGCCCGGTGGAAGGTGTCGACGGCAAGACTGTTCCGCCCGCCGAATGGACGGATTTCGACCGGCGCGGTTTTGAGCTGCGCAATGGCCGCCATGCGCTCGCCGGTGAATATGGCTGCTATGCCAGCCATATAAAGGCATTGGAGATATTCCTTGCCACCGATGCGCCGGTGGCTGTCATCGTCGAGGACGATGTTGCCTTCACCCCGGAGTTTTCCAAACGGGTCCAGGCAATGGTTGCGGTGATGCCGGAAAACGCGATCGTCAAACTGACCAATCATCGCCGCAGCGGTTTCAAGGGCCGGAAAACCAGCGCGCTTGGCGATACGCTTGGCCGCTGCATCTATGGCCCGCAGGGATCATCCGCTTGCTACATCATTTCGCGGGGCGGGGCGGAGCGTTTTCTCAAAACGGCAAGGGTGATGACGTTGCCTTTCGACCGCGCCCTGGAATGCGGCTGGGGCTATGGCACGCAAGTTTATGTCACCGACAAGGATTTCCTGCCATTCGGCGACCCGGACACGCTGGTCGGCACCCGCGCCGAATATCGCGGCAGCAAGTTCGCCCGCATTAAACGGATTCCGGCTTATCTCTCGAGTTTCTATGACAATATTGCGCGGTATGTTTATGCTTATCGCTAGCGCGGCGGGCAGGGCTGTTCACGCGCAGGCTGCATGATCGGGTTTCACCTTAGAGCCTGAATTGGCGAAAGAACAATGAGACGGGCGCGATTATTTCTGCGCTCCGAAATTGCTGGCGCAGATGTCCAAGACACGACGACGCCAAGCTCTCTGTATCGACAAGTCTCTGTAAATTAACGGGAAAATAAATCTGAGGTGGTGAGAGCGCAGGGATTCGAACCCTGGACCTACTGATTAAAAGTAATATCGAAATACAGTGTTTATAATGGCTTAGTAAACATTGGCTGTGCGACTTTTCTTGTTCTTGCCGTTAATTGCACAATCTGGTTTGTGCGTCAAATCAATGCTTAGGAAAGCTTCCAAAATAAAAGGCGGGTCAATGCCCGCCTTCTTCATTTCATGCTCGCCGGCCTCCCGTCGTCGTCGCCATCTGGTGCCTCGAACCACGTCACCAGTTTGCCGATCGCCGCGTCTGCCATTTCTGCGTTGAGGGCGAGATAGTGCCGCAAGATCTCATGGGCCGTCTTGAGGCTATGGCCGGTGATGGCGCAGATCTCCGGAATGGTGCAGCCTGCCATTGCCAGCCAGGTAACGGCCGTGTCGCGGAAGTCCTGGTCAGTGAGGTCTTTGAGAGACGGCAGCTTCTTCTTTGCGTGCCTGCGGATCTCCTCAAACCTGCGCCGGTAATGATCCCCGTTGAATGGTTTCCATTCGCGCTCATTGAGCACCGCCCAGGGCGATATGATGCCGGCGTCGTTGCGGCGCTTCTGGGCGGCATCCATCCGCTTCTTGAGCTCCGGTGCCTCGATGATGGAGACGATCGCGCCGGTCTTCGACTGCTGCAGGATGATGCGGCCACGCTTGTGACCCTTGCGGGTGTATTGCAGCCGGTCGGCCTGGCGCTGGCCGGACCATACAGCGAGCGTGAACATGTCGCCCATTTCCGGCTGTTTGAGTGCGTCGGCCGTCTCGATCAAAACCTTGAGCTCCTGTTTCGAGGCGATGCGCAGGCGCGCATCCGGTGTCTTCATCTTGAGCTTGTGGGCCGGATTAATCAGCATCGAGGGCAGGCGGCCTCGATCCATCGCCCATTGCAGCGCCACGCCCAGGATGCGCATCGCGCCGACGGCCGACGTGTTGCCAACCTTCACCCGAAGGCTCTCATAAATCCCTATGCAGATCGGTTTTGTGAGGGCTTCCGCTTCCGAGCTCCATACGTCCGGCTCGCGGTTTTGGATGACACGGCTTTTCTGGCGGTAGTCGTCGCGGGTTTTCTTCGACAGATCCCCGAAGCGCGGGTTCTTCGTCTCGTTCAAAAACTCGTCGAACAAAAGGCTGACAGGGAAGGCTGGCCGGATCGCGGCGACGGGCATCGGCGGAATGACTTTTTCGCGCGGTTCGCCGGCGCGCAGGCGCTGCTTGCGCTTGTCGAGCTCGATCTTGCTGGAGAGCTTGCGTGACCAGTCCAGGGCCTCGCCGGCGCTCATCCAGCGGCCGTCCTTGTGTCGCAGATCCTCACCCGCATATCCTGCCCCACGCAATGTCTTGGAAGGGTTGAAGCGCGGCCGGCCGTTGCGCCACGACACGTGCGGAATTTTCAGATCGTCTTTCGCCATGAATTTTACTCCTTGATACAAAAATGCCCGGCGGTCACGCGAAACAAAGACCGCCGGGCAGGCAGGCTCCGGGAGACTGGAGCCAGGGGATGTTTAGTGGGGCCGGTGATGCGGCTGTGGTCCCGGCCCTTCATCAGCGCCCGCTGCGGGGGAAACGGGCGCTGATTGTTTTCGGCGTGTGGCGCGCCAGAATGCGAGAAAGGTGAGCGTCTGTGCGATGAGCAACGGCGCGATCGAGATGGACCATTGTGCAAGCGTCATTGCACCGTCCTCAATGCCGGGCGGCGGTATCTTGCCAGGCTGAGCACCGGGCAACCGCTATCGGCCTCCTCAAGGGCGCGGCGGGCCTCTACGAGCATGATGGTGCGCGATGCGCGGGCGGCGATCGCGCCGTGCAGGTAGGCGTTGATCTCGTCACTGGCGGCCCTCAGTTCGCGCAGCTCGTCCTCGAGGCGCTTCATGAGTGCGTCCTGCACGCTGCCCAGGCGCTCGAGCTCGTGGATGGTCTTGTTCGCGCTCATGATGCATTCTCCTGCTTGGCGAAGCGTGCGAACATGTCCTCGATATCCGCCAGCTCCTTTAGCGCTTTGGCATATGCGACTTGGGCCGTTGCCTCCGCGTTATTCTTCATCTCGCCTGTGACAAGCTCCATCGCTTGGCAGTATCCATTCGATTGGCAGCCCATGCGCTGGCTCAGTTCTACGCTCGGATTATTCAGGATCGTGTCGCGGCTGACGGTGTCCAGCCATTCGAGCGCGTTCATGAGATATTCTGCCCGGTTGGCGGCTTTGGTGATGCGCTCGGCGAATTGTTTCAGGTCGGTCATGCTGCGCCGCCTTCCAGCGCCTTCCGGCCCTCATCGGTAATGATGTTACCCTCACGGAGCCACTTCCGCTGGTAACAAGTCACCATCGCGCCAGACCAGCCGCCATGCTGGGCTCTGCCTTGCGGTCTGTGAGGCGGTGTCTTTCCAGCTGCATTCTCGAGGATCTTCCGCTGGGTCGGCGTCAGGCGAGGCCCTTGGGCGATCCGCTTCTCTGCCGCTGCCTGCCAGTTGGAGAGGGCGGACAGCGGGCTGCTGGTGGATGTTGACCGGATGCCTGCGAGTTTGATGGATGCGCCGCGCCAATCGGACCTCCACACTGCGCCTTCGTTGGCCTGCAGCTCATCGAAGATTACGGTGACGGCGCGATGGTGCGCAGCCCGCTGTTCGTAGCTGTATGGCGGTAAGGCCTTTTTCCGCTCGGTGATGAAATCGCAAAGTCGTTTGAGATCACTCATGCTTCACCACCTTTCGCGGCCGGGATATACCGCGACACCAGCGCCTCGATCTCGAGGAGCGGGATGCGGCCGCTGGCATGGCTGATGAGCTCGGAGACAAACCACATGCGGGTGTGATCGTCGATCTCTGCCAGCTGCGCCCATCTCGGCTTCTCTGCGATTAGCTTCTGCAGATGGGTCTCGATCTCATCGACGGTAGCTCGTCCCTCCAGCCCAGTTTCAGGAAAAGAGGAGGGGGTGAAGCCGGGATCGTACGCTATGCTGAGCTGCGGCTGGGCCGACGGCATAACGGAATGGGCGAAAAGGCTGATACCGACCCCCGGGTCTGCGACATAAAATGGGTCGTTTGGTCTGACGTGACATTTGGTGCAGTAAGCCTGCCCGGCGGAAAACATATTTCCGGGATGGGTTGCTGCCGCCCATATGTGACCGCAAGTTTCTGTAGGAGATGAAATTTCGGCGATTGCGGTGCGAATGGTCGCAAGATCGTCTTTGACGTTATCCTGCTGGTCGTCATCCTCGAAACCGGCCATGAAGGCCTCGGCACGCTGCAGCGCGTTCAGGATAATTGGCTTGTTCATGCTTCACCTTTGAGCTTCTGCAGGGCAAGGCCGCCGCCAGTGGTGAGGGATATGTTGGGCGCGCGGCCGCGCACCAGCTGCTTTTCCTCGAGGCGCTTGATGGTGGCCCAGGCGAAGCGCTTGTTGCCGACCTGCAGGCGGCCATCGACGATGCGCTGCTGGCGGAAAAAGTCGATCGAGGCCAGCGCGTCTTTCTCTGCGCGCTCGAGGTTCTTGCGCGGATCCAGCACGGCCGGGTTTTCGGTAAGGGGCGTCATCGTCATGCCGCTTCCTCCAGGTGTTCGATGCGCTCCACCGGGTAATTCAGCATCGAGCTATACCCAGTCTCGAGGGAGCGCTGCAGATCGTTTGTGGTGGCGAGCCGATCGCCAACATCGTGAGGCTCGTTAAGGTTGACGAAATGCTTTCCGTCAGCCCATGCCCATGCTTGGAAGGGTCCGGCGTCAACGACCTCGCCGATGGCGCGGCCGTCGTCCTTGACGTCCCACCAGGTGAAATCCTGCCCGCAGTCTACGAAGTGGAAACGGATGATCATGGCTTGATCTCCTTGCACTCGATGCCGGCGCGGCGATCGCGTGCGCAGGTTTCGCATTCAGCGATCCGGCGACGGAACTCGCGCTGGCTTTCTTCGGAAAGCTGCAGGTAGGCGCCGGGGGTCATGTCATGGGTGCGGCAATAGCAGGTGAGCTTAGTCATAGCTGCGGCCCTCCTCGA
The DNA here is from genome assembly GCF_009498615.1 of Agrobacterium sp. ICMP 6402. Taxonomy (NCBI): domain Bacteria; kingdom Pseudomonadati; phylum Pseudomonadota; class Alphaproteobacteria; order Hyphomicrobiales; family Rhizobiaceae; genus Agrobacterium; species Agrobacterium sp. ICMP 6402. The sequence continues at coordinate 1,455,876 of NZ_QSNV01000001.1, read as the reverse complement.
GCGCCTCATCGAGCGTGCGGCCAAGCGCTGCTAGAGCCTCGTCACGCATGGCGTCACACTCGCTCACCACTGTCTGATCGACATCGTTATAGGTTGAGGCAATCTCCTGCAGCAGGAGTTCGATGTCGCGGACCCGCTTCATGCAAAAGGTGTGAGCCTTCTTCGGTGTGAATTTGCCCTGCATGCGGCGATTGCCCAGTCTGCGGGTTACCTGCTTCATAGCGCCGGCTCCCTCTGCATCTGCTCGCGCGTCCGCTGCGCATGCGGCTGATATTCCCGCTCGAGCTCGCCGACGTAGATATCGACCAGTGTGGGGATGCCTGGCGCTGCGATAAAATTGGCTGCGACCGATGCGTGCGTCTGGATCTGGAAACGCATCAGCGAAACCAAAAGCATCATTGGGTTGCCATGACGGTTGAGCTCGTCGTTGACGAAATCCGCCATGCGCGCGGCGAAGTCGCTGGAAGCGATGCGAGCCATGCAGCGCACATAAGGATCTTCGTGCGTGAGGGCGTCGACGTCTGATAGGCCATAGTGCCGGATCTTGCTCATGCCGCCGCTCCCGCCGCATAGGTGGCAGTCAGCTGGGCGCGGTCTACGTGGATCCGGACGAGATATCCGGATGAGCGCATAGCCTGGCCTTTGAGCTCGCCATACTGGCGCAGCCATTTTTCCATGCCTTCGCGATGCCAGCGCAGTTTCTTCTGCCCGGGCAAAGGTGCCGGCATGCCGTGGTTGATGATGAGGGCATTGCGCTTGGTCAGGAAAGTTGACCTTGCCAGGCCGAGTGCCTCGGCCACCTCTTCCGCCTGCATGAAGCGGTCATTTGAATTCTGGAGCATGTTTCGCGTCTCCCCATTGCTGGATTGCAATGCTGCAAATCAATAAGCGAAAATGCTTATTCTAGCAAGCGCATAATGCAAATCTGCTTAAGCGGTTTTGACGAAGTCGCGATTTCGGGAGCGCTCCAAAGTTTAGCGGTTTGGAGCGCTCCTAAATTTAATGGGCGATAAGTTGTAAGCACAAAAAAGGAGCGCTCCTAAGTTTAATGACTTGGAGCGCTCCTAAGTTTAAGACCTGCTGTCCGAATTGCGACGTTCAGTGTTCCCAGCGGATGAGGCCGACGCGGACCCCGAGAATTGATATGCGGTCTTCATCGACGTGCTCGGGCCTGCCTGGGCCAAGCCGCATGCTGTGTGTCGTGATGAATGGTGCCTGGTACAGCCGCATCACCATCTCAGCGCTGCCGCTCGCTAGATCCATGATCTGCGCCAGCACCACGTCTCCGCTGCTTGCGCGGGCGTTCTGGTCAATAATGGCTATATCGCCGGGCATTACGCCGATGCCGTCCAATGCGGCACCCTTCATAACCCACGCCTCAATACCGTTTTTCCCAGCCCTAGCTGCTTCGACGGCCGCAATAACCCACTTCGGCCATTCGGTATTATCTTGCTTGAGAGGGATTGTGTCAGGCTCTGCCGTTCCGGATCGCGCGCGACCAGGCATCTGGTGCGGCCGGAAACCGGAGTAACTGGCCACCTTCTCCAGCGAAGTCTGCGTTATGCCGACCGAGTTGCTGTTGTCGTTGATGAAGCGCGTAATCGTGGATGCGGCCATGCCTGAATTCAGGGCGAGCTGCGACGGCGACAGGTTCAAGTGTCGTGCAATCGCTTTAAGCCATTCTTTTGTTTCGCGCTGATCAAGTGCCATACGCGCAAAACTAATCCTGTGTGGTGCTAACGCAGTCACTAAAAAACACCTTGCGGAATAAGCAATTTCGCTTATCACATTAAGCAAATCAGTTGACAAGGTGATTTGCATGTTTTCCGACATTGAAGCGAGACGGGCCGCAGCGGGCATCGATCAGAAGACGCTATGCGAGCGCGCTGGCGTTCATGAGACGACTTACACGGCCCGCAAAAACGGTCGTCGGACGCTCTCCGAAAGAACCATAAAGAAGCTCGACGGCGCGCTTGCCGAGCTCCTCAATGAAAAGCGCGCTGTGCTCGATGAAATTCAGGATCCGGAGACGCGGCAATGAGAAAAGCCACGCCCGCGATGCTCTCCGCCCTGTTGTGGCTGAAAAACCGGAACGGCGATGGCGTCTTTGATCGCAACCAAGTGCTGACCGCTGCAGGCGAAAGATCGCCTGTGATGCGCAGCACCTGGTCAAAGCTCGAAAACGACGGATTGGTCGAGCGCTATCTGAACAATCGCCGGCTGCGCATCACTGATGCCGGAAAACTCGTCGACCTACGCGGCGTGCAGGAAAGCGAGGCTTCGGATGACTGACGATCACGATCGCGAATACTGCGCGGGAGGGTGGGCCAAGGCGATCAATCCGGCGCGACCGCGGCTGTTTCCAAAGCCGGATCCGGCGCTTGAGGCGCTCTATCGATCAATGCCGGATGGGCGTTGGTTCGATGCGCTAAAGGATCAGGGCGTTCGGATCGACGATGCGGCTCTCATCATTCCTTCAACCTCGATGCCGATAGCCTCGAGCACAGGCCCAGATGATGATGCCTCGAGATTGAGCCAATCCAATGCGAACTCTTTCGAGACCGCAACGCTTACCGGTTTGCCGGCCATCATTTGTGTGGTGACAGCCTTGCACGCCAAAGCCGTCATCGCCCATCGAAACATGGTTTCGCTGAGATCGTCAATTCTCTCATCCGGCGTCATTTCGCTGCTCCAAAAGTTAAAAAATCGACTTTGCGATGAGTCTCGGAAGGGGCGCAAGTCATGATCCTTGGCGAAGACTGGATCCAGCAGCTGGACGAAAACGCCGATGAGTTGGGGCTTACCGATACCATGGTTTGCATGGGCGGGAAGTCTCCGGAGGATCTTTCCGAAAACCGCGCTTTTCATCTTCGGCTGATCGACGAATTGGCCGCAGAGGCAAAGCTGCGTGCATGGCCGGGGGCGGAATTCTGCTTCTACATGCGCCGCGAGGGCTTCGTTTCCATCTACATCGCGCCTTCGAAGGGCGGCGAATTGACCTTGTCTGGTCTCGCGGATCACCGCGAGGCCCAGAAAACTGCATCCGTTCAGCCGCCCGAGCGGCAGCTGACACTCGTTTGAAATCACATGTTCATGCCGGTTTGTATTGCGTCCGGCCTTTGCTTGCAGGGGCTGATAATGAATTCTGTCGCCGAAATAGATCTGGCGATCAAAGCTGCAGGGTTGATTGAGCTTGAGGTGCTGCGCGCCGCCGGCTTTGCGCCCAGATATCTCTACAATATCCGCACCGGTTTACGGCCCGTCACGCCACGCACGGTCAACCGCGTGCGCCTGGCGATCGCGCAGCTGAAACGCCAGCGGGATCTCGAGCAGAAGGGCAGGGATCTGGAACTGCGGTTTCCGGAGCGCTCCTCCGCCATCCGGTCTTATCGTCTGGCCGTGGCGCTGGTGGCGCACAAGGCCGAGGTGCAGCCGGGTTTCGTGCTTTCCGCCGATCCGTCCAGGCGGGCGACGGCCGACGACCAATGGATGCGGGCAACCAGGCTGCGCCGGCTCGCGATCTACATCACCGTCACCTACCTCGATATTCCGCAGGCGGACATGGCCCGCGCCCTTGGCGTGAGCAAGGCCACCATCTCGCTTTTGCTGAAAGAGCTCGGTGAGGAACGCGAGCGTCCGGAGATCGAGGCGGCGCTGGCCTATGTTGAGGAGGCGTTTCAGTCATGACTTGTTGTTACAGTCACCTCTGCGATGAAGGCGTCAGCTTGGCCAACGATGTTCTTCCAGTAGCTCTCCACGATTTCAGACGCGACGAAATAATGAGGTTCTTCACCATCTCTGCCACGCTCAAGAACTTCGGCAGTGGTCCTGCCGGACATGCTCTTTGGGAAAGCAATTTCCGTTTCGAAGCTCCTCACCGCGTCGGATCGCAGCATCTCGGTCATTTCTTTGGCCGTGTGTGGATCCCATTTCCGAACATCGTTCGCTGTCGGGCTCAGCTCGTTATTGAGATAAACTCTGATGAACAAGCGGGCTTCGTTGCCAACGTTCTGAATGTGTTGAGCGAGTATGCGCTGGCGGCGCAGTTGGATCGCGAAGTTCGTTCGTTGGTGCTTTTCGGCGTCTTTCACCTGTCGGGAAAGATAGAAAATTGTTGGTACGGCGGCAGCCACAGCAGCCCATCCGCCGAGCGCGGAAACCCACTCTCGAAAACAGTGTTCTGTGTCCTCACCGCAAAATGCCTCTCGGCCCCACATCAGGCGGAGAAAGCCAACAGCTATGATCGCGACGGCCACGATCCAGCCCCATCTGTCCCAGTGTTTCTGCATCAGAATGCCCTTTCCCCTTGCGCGAGGACATTAGTTGAATGTGCCTCCCGTTTTCAATGGGGGCGTGCAGCATGAACCGTTCCGATACCTCCGAAATCAAGCAGGCGCTGAAAGACCGCATTGAGGGTCTTTGCCAGCGCCTGCTGCCGACCGGCAAGAGGCAGGGGCGGCTGTGGGTTTCTCACAACCCGATCACCAATGATTTTCACCAGACGCCGGAGCTCAAGGTTCCGCTCGATCGGGACATTGGCGCTTGGACGGATTATCGCACCGGCGAAAAGGGCGATGTGCTCGGCCTGGTGCAATATCTGACCGGTGGTGATTTCCGCGCGGCCATGGATTGGTCGCGTGATTTTCTCGGGCTGCGATCGATGACGGCCGAGCAGCGCCAGGCGATGAAGCGCCGGGCGGATGATGAGCGCCGGAAGGCGGAGGCTCGGGCCGAGGCCGATCGGCTGAAACGCATGGGCAGGGCGGAACAGGTCTGGAACAGCGGCTACCAGGACGGCGCGCGATCGACGGCCGAAGCCCATGCCCGGGGCTATTTCGCGGCGCGTGGTTGCCCGATCGACGACATTCCCAACCGCGATATGCAGACGTTCCGTTTTTCTGCGAGCCAGGAATATTGGAAGCGGGCGCAGTTTCGCCATGAAAACGGCCGGCGCATCAAGGTGCAGGACGGCCCGAAGTTTCCGGCTGTGCTTTCGGCCATGCGCATGCCAACCGGCCAGATCTCGGCCGTGCATATGACATTCCTTTCGCCGCTCGGGCCGCAAAAGCTGCCGGTTTCAGGCGATGAAACCGCCAAGATCATGTTTGGCGAGGCGCGCGGCGCGATGATCCGGATCAGCCACGGGCCGGAAGGCGAGCCGCCGGAAACGGCAACGCTGCCTTATCCGCTCATTCTTTGCGAAGGCGTCGAAGACGGACTTTCGCTGGCGCTTGCCATTCCCGAAGCCCGCGTGTGGGCGGCCGGCTCGCTCGGCGCCATGGCGTCGGCCCCAGTGTGGTTGCCGTGCGTCAGCTCCATCATCGTTGCCCGCGACAATGACTGGGAAAAGAAAACCGCCGTCAAGCAATTCGAACGGGTGATGGAGGAGCTTTCGCGCGCGGAGAAGCCGCTCACCGAGATGACCAGCCACCTGGGCAAGGATTTCAACGACCTGATGAAAGGGGAAAGTGATGAGCTATAAAGCGTGGGGTGATGGCGACAACGACCCGGACTGGCGCGATGACGCGATCGAGCATGGTTGGTGGGATCCCGACGACATCTCGCAGGCCCTCAAAGATACCTGGCTCGAGATCGAGCGCCAGCAGTCCCAAGAGGGATACACCGACGCGCACGACGACGAAGTCAATAAGCAGGGTGAGCTTGCCTGGGCTGCTGCCTGCTACGCCGTCGCCGGCGGGGCCGAGAACCCCGCGTCGTGTGTCATTGGTATGCGTGGCATCCCGCATGCTCTTTGGCCGTGGACTCTTGAAAGCTTCAAACCGAAAGACCGGCGCAGAGATTTAATCCGGGCGGCAGCGCTGCTTATCCGTGAGATCGAGCGTCTGGATCGTGCGGAGGCCAAGTCTTGAGCGACATCGGACATAACGTCGCGGCCGATCAACTGCGCCAGATCATCGAGCGGATAGAGCGGCTCGAGGAAGAGGGCAAAGCGATCAATCAGGATAAGGCCGATGTCTACGGTGAAGCCCATGGGCTCGGCTACGACAAAAAAGCAATCAAAACCATCGTCCGTCTTCGCGCCAAGGATCCCAACAAGCGGATCGAGGAGGAGACGATTTTGCAAACCTACATGGCCGCGCTGGGCATGGAGTAACCACAAGGAGAAAGAGCATGTCGAAACGTAAAGGGCAGACCAATGGAAATGAAGCACGTGTGGCTGAACGAGTTGGATCAGCCGGAAATGCAGTACCTGATGGACTGGACACGGCAGGCGCTCATGACGCCGGCGTCCAGGCTGCAGGAACAGCTCCATCAGCTGACGGCACGGTCACAAACGCCCCGCCGATCGTGGTTGAAACTGATGGCGTCGACAGCGCTGCAGACGGCAAGGGGGTGAGCGATGGCGGGCGGCAAGAGCTACCGGGGCTGGAAGCCGGCGAAGGCGCAACACCAGGCGCTGACGCCAAAACAGCAGATACCAGCCGCGAAAACATTTCGGGCGATATCGGCGTTGGATCCGGTTCCGGATCAATCGAAAATGACGGCGACGCAAGCGCTGATGGTGCAGCGGATGGCGGAAAGGACGGCTCCGTTTCCGGAGAGGCTGACGACCAGCCCGGAAGTGTTGGAGGGGGAAGCACTGCCGCTCCAGGCGGTGGCGATGGAAGTGGGCCTTCCAGTGGCAATGATAATAACCTCGAACATGTCGGCGACGGAAATAAGGATGAAAATGTTAGCGGCGATGATGCGGGTGGATCGGCTGTCTCGTCAGACCTGAAAGCCGCGCTCGAGCTCGCCGGCTGCGAAACGTTGGAAGATCTCGTTGACATGGCGCGGATCGGCTCAAACCTCATGGGCGCGATCGACGACGTCAGGCGTTGCGAGGGTCCATTCAAAGAATGGGCACCTGCAGATGATCCGGTTGAGATCGTTCACGATCTTTATGCTGCTCTGGAACATGCGTGGGAAAAAGCTGGTGCCCTGAAACAATCGGTACCGGAAGACGACAAGCCGTGGTGGCTCGAGATGCCGAATTTGGCAGAGGGCGTCGATCCTCTCGAAATTTCACGCTTTGTCGCCCGGGATGTTTTCGTGGGGGTCCATGGTTCCGTTGAGGTGCTGGGCGCTCTTATCCGAAACGGGCACCCCCTCGAAACACCAGCGATACCCTTCGAGGCGCTTAGCGGTCTGGTTGATCTGGTGCGCCAGATTGGGACGCGCGCGACGCCGGATGTCATGGCGCAGCACCTGATCATCACCAAACATCGCCAGTCTGCAGATCTGACAAAGGCCGAAGAGCTCAGCCTTAAGGCCTTCGCTTCGATCCTGATCGACCTCGACGACTTCGCCGCGGCTGAAAAGAAACGCCTCGAGGAGCTGGTGGCCGAGAAGCCGGAGCCCAGGCCCGTGCCGATCGAGGACACCACGATGGAAACTGTCAACGACACATTGGAGACTTGGTAATGGAAAACGAAGCAATGAAAAAGCCCGTGCGCGTAGACGGCAGACTTTACAGCAACCCGGCAATCGTGCCGGACCCAGTGCGAGTTATTGACGACCACAAGGTCAACCCTGCGAACGACAAATTGACGATCGAGGTCGTCGATATACCCGGCGCTGGCGGAGCAAACCACGCGTATCGCGTCGGTGGTTTTGAGTTGGAAAACAACCCAAGCGCAGGTGACGGGCAGATCCACGATGCCAGCACGTCGACCATGATCTACTTCCAGAATGGACCAATCAGTGAGGCTGGCGTCAACGGATTGACGCAAGAAGTTCTGTTGGCGATCGTGGCCGATCGTTTGCGTTCGTTTCAGGCTGGCCCCTATGCCTGCAGGGAAAACGCGCTGGCGCTGGCAAAGATCGAGGAAGCGCAGCATTGGCTGCATTCCCGCACATTGGCCCGCATGCGCCGGGGCGTCGAAGGCACCCACCAGAAGTAATCAATACCCGCCGCGCCCACGACCAAGCGCGGCGGTCTCCTCTTATTCATGCGGGCAGTTATGGCAAGAAAACCGAAAATTCAGGGTGGCATCCAAGGCATTCGCGCGCAGTTTCTGGACGCGCAGCAGGTGCTGGACGAAAAGAAAGAGCTGGTAGATCCGGACGCCAACCAGTTGCGCGACGGCATCAAGGCCGGCCAGTGGGAAGGCGCGCCGCACCACAACATGCCGCCGAACTGCCCGATTACCGTTTTGGGCAAAAAGGGCGAGACGGTCTATGTCATCAACGCGATCGGCGAGCTCGAGGAGATCACCCGGCACGATCTGCCCACCTTGCTCCGGATCTTCTCGCCATTCGTGAATTACGTGTTCTGGGCATGGCCCGCTTGGTCGAAGGCCAAGGGCGAGCCGGGAAGTGAAGGCTACGTGCCGCCGAAGGTCGAGCGCGTGCAGCGTGACCAGGCTTGGACGGCGATCATAGGCGAGGCGGGCCGCAAGGGTTTGTTCGATCCCCAGAATAATGTGCGCGGCCGTGGCGGCTGGAAGGCGCGGGACAAATTTATCTGGCACAGCGGCAAACACCTGTTTTCCGTCGATGTGAAAACCGACAAGGACAACCGCGCCACCGACTGGCAGCTGCAGGCGGCCAAGCCCGGCGACTATGACGGCTATTTTTACGCCCAGGACAACGACACGCTGCACCCTTGGCAGACGCCGATCGGCGTCAATGACAGCCCGGCGCATATCATCCTGCAGGATCTGATGAGCTGGAAATGGGAGCGGCCCTATATCGATCCGATTTTCTTTCTGGGCTGGATCGGCTCGGCCTTCCTGTCCGGCGCGCTCGATGTGCGTCCTATCATGTTCACCATGGGTGGTGCCGGCACGGGTAAATCGACCTTGCACGGGATCTTGCGGGCGCTTTTCGGATCCGCGCTCTATTCGACGGCCAACACGACGGCCGCCGGCATCTACCAGAACATCCGGCAGGACAGCCGACCGGTTGCCGTTGACGAATTCGAACGCAAGGCGCAGGGGCAGAAAGAGCAGGCCATCATCGAGCTTGCCCGCCAGTCGTATTCCGGTGCCAAGGGCTATCGAGGCGGTGCGAACGGCGATGGTACCGAATTCGAACTGCGCTCGAGCTTCATTTTCTCGGCGATCCTGCATCCACACCTTGGCGTCCAGGACCGCACCCGCATGATCATTCTGAACCTCAATGCGCTGGATAAGGACGCCAACGCAAAACAGCCGCTGATCAAGGAGGAGTGGGGCCGCATGATCCTCCGGCAGATCATGGACGGCTATCATGACTTCTACTGGCACATCCTGCCGAAATGGCGGCGGATCCTTTCCGATCCGGTGTTGTCACTCGATCCGCGCGCGATCGACACTTATGGTACGGTGCTGGCCTGCGCGGAGCTGCTGGTGGGAGAGCAAGGCATGATCGATGCCGGCTTGCATCAGGATCCGACGGCGGACGGTGTGCGGCTGGATCTGGATATGCTTGTGGAAACGCTCGAAACAGCCACATCGGCCGACAGGGCCGAGCAGGTACCGAAATGGCGCGAGGTGATTGAAAAGATCATGGGCGCGAAGGTGGATGCCTACAAGGCCGGCGAGCGCCAGACAGTCGGCAGCATCATCGAGGCGCTGGAAGATCCGCAGCGCTCGGATATGGATATTGAAGCTGCCCGCGCCCGCCTGGCGCTGATCGGTCTCGGCGTGCGCAAGCAGGGAGATCCGTGCAAGGGCTACGCGCTGGCGATCCCCCAGAATGACGACAATCTCAACCGGGTGTTTGCCGACAGCGAATTCAACCACGGGGGCTGGACGCTGGCGTTGAAGCAGGCTCCGCAAACGATTGTGCCGCGTGAGCTTTCCAAAGCGGAAAAGACGGTCAAGATCAACCGTTCGGCGAAGACGGTCACGCTGGTTGACCTGATGGGCTATGATGCGTGGATGGAGGCGGCCGGTTGAAACAACGCTGTCCTCACGCCGATATCCGTTTCTGCCCGCTGTATCATGCCGCCCATATGGACGGCAGCTTTGGGTGCGATGACGGCAGGCTGGATGAGGGCGGCTGCGCCGTCGCACGCGGCTGGGCCTACGATCGTGCCGTTGCCCGCCTTGATGCTGCCATGCCGCGCCTGGTGGCCGAACTGCGATGGAAAGAGGAGGCGGCAGAGGATCGCCTGCAGCGCGACAGGAACATGCGGTTTCTCGGGCTGCACTAGAATGTCCTGCAGGACGCTGAACATTGCCCGCTGGAGCGATCCGGCGGGCTTTTTGCATCTACCAGCGTGATATTGGCCGTTGCGGCCGCTCGGCTTTCCTGTCGCCAGGCAGAACGAATGTGACGCTGATCCGCCGGTTGCCGCATCGAGGACAGCGCAGCCTGCCGGATATGCTTGCCAGCGGGAAATCCCGGCCGCGTGTGGCGACCAGCGTCATCATGTCCAGATCATAGCGCCATTCGCATTTGAGCGCCGCGTGGCCGAGATCCACGCGGCCGTCCACACAGCGTGCGAACAGCTGCCAATCCGCGTTGAATGCTTCTCCGATCGTCTCAACCATGGGCGACTGAATTACCAGAACGGAATGAGAACATCAATTCAATTCATTTTCCCACACCCTGTCCTTATTGCGTCATTTCCCCCGCCCTTTGCCCCCGCGCATTTAACTCTCTTACCCCCGCCCCGTGGCTTTAAAAACGGTGTCCGCGCCGCCGCACTGAACGGCGATTGGAGAAAGGCGACACGAGAGAAGAAACGCCGTGGCCAATCGCTACGAGAGCTTGGAGCAAGTGAGGCGCGGACGGCACCAGCGCCTACCGTTGCGGCCAGTTCACGGCCTATGCCTCCGCTTCGCTTCGGCCTTGTGGCCGCTCACCACGATATGCCGGGAAAATCCCGGCGCTGGCACTTAACACGGGCGAATGCGTCATAGCGTTGACGTTGCGGGGCTTGTCTGCCTTGCCGGGTGCGGGTGGTTGCCAGCGGTTACCACTCGGTTGGCGGCCCGGTAACCGCGATAAATCAACAAAATCAGATGCTTGTGAAGACGGTTGGCGAGTTACCACTATATTGCACCCTTTTACGCGCGCGCGTGTATACGCGTAGATGGTGATTTGATGGTAACCCGGTAACCGGTAGGTATATGTTCCTGATTTTCTTGCATAAAAGCGGTTGGAAAAACGGTTGCCGCCGGTTGGCGAAAGCCCAGACCGCCAACCGGATTAAACAAATAGGGAAATAGCTGGTGAGCGACGAAACCGAGCAAAATCAGGGGCTTCAAGTGGCACACACGCCGCCGGAAAATTTTCCCGGCGGCGATCCGGAGCGCGCCGCCAAGGTCGGAAGCGTCACCGCCCTGGCGGAGGCCGCGATGGCGGGCCTCGCCCAGTCGCTGGCCAGCGGGCAGGCCGAGGCCGAGCAGCAATCCCTCTTGCTTGATGAGATGGACGAACAGCAAAGCCTATTCGCCGGCCCCGTGGCGCATGTCGCGTCAACAATCTCTGATGCGCGCCGGGCGAGGGGGAGGCCGAAAGGCTCGCAAAACAAGGCCAGCAGGGAATTCGCGGCCACGCTCATGCGCATGGGCTATCGCCATCCCGGCCTCAATCTCGCCGCCCTGGCGAATGCGGATCCAGTGAGACTGGCGGTCGAGTTGGCCGGAGCGCGGGCCGTCGAGGGCGTAACGGCTCATGAGCACTTGGACGCGCTGGTGCATACTGGATCGCTCAAGCGCGATCAGGTCATTGGGTTGATCGACAAGGCGCAGGGCCTGATCATGAAGGCCAACGCCGAGTTGCTTCCGTACTTCGAGAGCAAGCAGGCCACGAAGGTCGAGATCGAGGAGAAGCAGCTGGGCGTGATGATCATCGGCCAGATGCCGACCGAACGGCCAGCCGCAGGCGCGGCGCTGGACCTAACACGGGTGGATGCGCCGAGAGAAAAAGATCAATGAAATCAATGCGCATCTGTGCGACTTGTGGCGCTTGCGACATTTGAGCGGCTAACTATCTGTAATCATTGGCGCGACAACTGATCGTAAATCAGTGTGCAGGTTTGGTTTCCGGCCTCGCGTGGGCGGGAAACCGGCTGGCCTCTCTCCCGTGGTGGGGGTGGTTCATGCGGACGCGGGCAGACGCCCGCGACTTCGGTTTGAAAAGCCCCTTCGGGGCCCCCCTATGGGGTGTGTCGCCTCACACACACGGCCCTTTCGGCCATTGCCCGACTTAACGGTGGCGGGCGGAAAATAATCTTTCTGGATCGAGAGGGGGCGCGGGCGCGCGGGCTCTGGGTTTTGAAAGGGTTTCAGGGTCATGGGAAATATCGATGTTGCGCGGTACGTGCCGCCGGGTCCGGTGGGTGCGGCTTTCATTCACTCGCGGGGGCCGATCGATATCATCATGGGGCCGGCCGGCTCCGGAAAGACCGTTGCCAGTTGCATCAAGGGGCCGTTGCTCGCCGCCTCGTACATGCCCGTGTGCAGGGACGGGCGTGTGCGCGTGAAGTTGATTTGCGTTCGCGACACCTATCGAGACTTCGCCCGAACGGCGCTGGCGAGCTGGCACGAAATGTTTCCGGTCGGTCATCCCTGGCAGCGACCGGATAAGGGCTATGAGGGTGGGCAGGATCGCCCAGTGCGGCATCACCTGGTCTGGGAGGCGTATCGTGGTCCCGAGAAGGTGATCGTGGAATTCACGCTCGAAACCGGCGCGATCGCAGACAGCAACGTCATGCAGTTCGTCAAGGGCTATGAGGTCTCGATGGCGTGGGGCAACGAAGTGGACATGATGAGCCCGGAAGTGCCGGGTGCGCTGTTCATGCGTACCGGTCGATATCCTCCGGTGAAGGATATTGCGCCTTCGGAGCTCGATCGTGTTTCCCGCGACGGCCGGGCGGCGATGCGACGCATGGGTATGACGGTCGATGATACCGAAATCACCCTGCCGCGCATGTTCTGGGGGGATATGAACCCGCCGGACGTGGACCATCCATTGCTGAAAGAGGTCGGCTGGGAGGATCCCGAGAAGAAGAACCCAGCCTATAACTTCTTTCGCCAACCAGGCGGCCTTGATGACGGCGCGGAAAACCGCGTCGGCCGCCCGCGATCGGCTTACGAGATGGATCTGCGCGCCATGTCGGAAAACCTTTCTCGCCGCATGGTGCATGGCCTGCCCGGTTACGCCCAGGACGGAAAGCCGGTCTATCCAGAGTACAACGAAAAAATTCACAAGGCCGACCAACCACTGGTGCCGACGCCTGGTCGTGGCATCACGATCGGCATCGATGGCGGCGGATCTCCATCGGCGACCATTGGTCAGCCCCAGGCGAACGGGCAGGATCGTTTGCTGGCCGAGCTGGTGACGGAACCCGGCACGGGACCGACGCGGTTTTCTTTGATGTTGCTGGATCTGCTGATGAGCCAGTTTCCCGGCCTGCCCATCATCGGGATCTATGGCGACCCCGCGATTTTCTACGGCGGTGACACTGAAAACGACGAAATGAATTTTGCGATGACAGTGCAAAAAACCCTGCGCTTCCCAATCATGCCAGCCCCCTCGAACGAACCCGGTGTGCGCCAGGATGCAGTGCGCATGGGACTTACCACGATGATCGACGGGCGGGTGCCGGGGTATCTGGTCGATCCTCGCTGCAAGATGATCCTGGGCGGATTTGCGGCCCACTACAAGCTGACAAAGCAGGCGACGATCGGCGGTACCGACAAACTGGCGGTGGTGAAAAACGCTTACTCGCATCCTCATGATGCTGAGCAATACCGCCGGCTCGGTTATATCGGCCTCGCCAACGTCATTGCGCACGGGGCGAATAGCGCGCTGCCGGCCGGCGTCGTTAGCTTGCATGAGCAGCGCTTGGCCCGCAATCAGCCGAAGCTGCAGCGGCCCGGAGATTTCAGCATATGGGACGTATGAATGTGACCAGTCCTGCCGCCTGGCTCGACTGCCTCGCGTGCGCGGGCGGGCGGGCGCTCGCGCGTAAGGCGGCGATCTGGCAACGATCGAACGGCGAGAGCGTTGCGATGCATATCGATGGCGAGCTGTTGGCGGTCGCTTATCTCGTCCCGGATGATGAAGGGCGATGGGAATTCTGCCTCACGCTACGTCCGCCCGCCCGCGCGTATATGCGTGAGCTCGTCCGGTTTGCGCATTTGACGCTGTTGGCCTTCGCCCAAAATCGGACGGTCATAACCTTCGTGACGGAAAACAACGAAAGTGGCGTGCGCATGGCGCGCCTGGTCGGCTTCCGTCACCAAGGTGCAACCCTCTGGATTTTTGACGGGGAACATCATGGGCGGCATCGTACAGAACCTTTTCGGCGGCGGCGGCAAGAAGCAGGCGGCTGACGCCACGAAAAAGCAGGAAGAAAGCCAGCAGCTGCAGCGCGTGGCGAATGACCGCCAGCTGGCGGAGGCCAACCGCAACAAGCAGGCCGTCGGCGCCACCCGCAAAGCGCCTCGCGGCCGTCGTCTCTTCGAGGATGGCGGCACTGATGCGGGTGGCTCGAGCGCGGTGCTCGCCTGATGGATGGTGATTTCAACGTTGACGTCCAATCCCTGAAAACCCGTGTCGATAACACCTGGGGCGCGCGCTCCCATTGGACGCCGATCTATCAGGAAGCCTATGATTTCGCCGTGCCAATGCGTCGGCCGAGCGGTGGGGCAAACGGCAAGGCCCGTGGGCCTGATCGACTTTTCGACATGACCGCGCCCATGTCCGCGATGTATTTCGCGGGTAACCTGCAGCGGGATCTATTCCCGGCCGGGCAATCCACGTTCGAGCTCGAGGCTGGGCCACTCGCCGCGATGGCGCTCGAGGATGCCGAAAAAAAGCAGTTCAATCGCGAACTGTCGCGGGTTTCGAGGCTCATTCACCCGTTCTTTCTGGCGGGTGATTGGGATACAGCCATCCACGAAATGTGCATCGATCTGGCAGTCGGTACCGGAGCGCTTCTGCCGGTCAAGGGTACGCCAAGCAACCCCATCATGTTTGCCTGCATTCCCTTCGATCAACTGGCGATCTCGACCGATGCTTTCGGCCGCGTCAATCTGGTGTCTTGGCGGCAGCAGTTGCGGCGTGATCAGATTGTTGATGCGTGGCCGAAAGGGCGCTTTCCGGACGATTTTAAGGAGAAGGCGAAAACCAAGCCTTCCGACGAATTCACGGTTTACCAGGATTGGTGGGCAGATCCCATCCCAGGCGGTGGCTGGCACTTCGGCGCACGCATCGACAACACGCTGGGGCTTGTGACGCATGAACGTTACCGGACCCAGCCGATTGCCATTCCGCGCTACTACCGCGTTCCCGGCGAAGCTTATGGCCGTGGTGTTATCCTTACAGCGCTGCCGACGATCAAGACGCTGAACAAGGCGCAGGAATTGGCCCTGAAAAGCGCCGCTATCAACATGCTGGGTATCTGGGGATATCGCGCCGGCGGCACTTTCAATCCGAACACGGTGCAGATGGCACCAGGTCAGTTCTGGGCCATGCAGTCGACTGGCGGGGTACTTGGGCCGGACGTGCAGCGTCTCGATCCCGCAACCGGCAACATGAATGTTGCCCAGATGCTCATCGGCGATCTGCAGGGCCAGATCAAACAGGCAATGTTCGATACACGCCTGCCTGACTATGAGGGGACGCCTCGATCGGCATCCGAAATGGCGGGTCGCCTGCAGCAGCGGGCCAACATCCATATCGGTGCTTTCGGCCGTCTGGTGCGCGAGATCATGCCCGTTGTCGTTCCGCGAGCCGCTGAAATCCTGATGGAATTTGGCATGTTGCCCAGCATCCAGAAGGTGGACGATCTGCTGGTTTCGGTGAATGTCCGTTCGCCAATGCAGGCCGCACTCAATGCCGATCGCATCGCAGCGATTGCCAACTACCACGATATGGTCATGGCCTTTGCCGGTCCTGAACAGCGCGAGCTGTATCTCATCCAGGACAAGGTCATGGAGCGTATCGCCGACGGTTTGCAGATCGACAAGGATCTAATTCCCGACGAAGCCGAGAAGAAAAAAGTTCTCGTCAAGATAGAGGATGCGCGTCGCCAGCAGATGGAGGCGATGATGGCGGCGGAGGTTGCAAAGCAGGCTCCGGGTGCGCTCAAGGATCTGGCCGTGGCTGACATGCGGAGGGCTGCTTGATGTCTGGGCCTTTTATTCCAGAGCGTGCTGCCCAGCCCATGGATCTGCTCGAGCAGCTGACGGAAGACGGTAGTGGTTGGGGTGGGCTGGAAGCGCTGTTCCGTCCGCAGATGCAGGCTGCGCCGCTGCAGCCGCATGAGGGCGTCGCCAAGTTCATGTACGGGCTTTACCACACCGCCGAAGGTCGGGCGATGTTCGAATGGATGATGGATATCACCCTGCGCATGCCTTTGCGCTCAACCGGCCAGACCTTTGAGGAAACCGCGCTCAACACCGCAACGCGGCAAGGTATCAATGGTGTGGGTGAAGCGATCCTGGCCGCGATCGGCCACGGTGGAAAACTTGTCGAAAAATCACAAAACCAGAATGGAGCTGGATCATGAAAAGCAGATTTTTAGGCGGCGTCAATTTCTTTGACCTGATGCTGTTCAATTCGGAAGGCGGTGGCTCGGGAGGTGGCGGTGATGCTGCTGCAGCTGCTCCGCCTGCAGGTTCCTCCGCGTCGGCACCTCCTCCCGCCGACGCGGGCGCGCAGCCGCCTCCATCGGCTGCCGCTCCTCCGGCGGGTGCTTCGTCTCCGCCCGCCGGAGATATCTACAAGCCGGAAGGAATAGCGGATCATCTCGTTGGCAAGAGCAATAACGAGACGATCGACAACATGAAAAAGGCGCTCGACGGTTACCGTGACAGGGACGCCAGCAACAAGGTGGGTGGCACTCCCGAAGCTTATGCGGAGTTTTCCGGTGACATTCCGGACGCGATCCGGCCGCATCTAGAAACGCTGAAGGGTGATCCTATAACGGCTCGCATGCAGCAGTACGCTTTCGATCATAAGGTTCCATTGCCCGTTTATCAGGGCATGGTCCAGCAGTTCCTGTCGGTCTCGTCCGAAATGGGTCTGATGGAGCCGATCGTTGACGAGAAGGCGGAGCGGGCCGCGCTCGTCCCGGACGTCGCCAAGCACTTGCCGGAGGGTGAGCAGCGTGTGGCCGTCGAAAAGCGCATGAATGAAAATTATGCATTTCTCGACAGCGTTGCCGCCAAGGGAGCCGAAAACGGTGGCTTGGCTAAAGATGACATCGAATTTGCCAAGGCGATGCTCGGCGACAGTGCCAAAGGCCATCGCATGTTCGAATGGATCCGAGGCGTTGCCGGCGGCGGGCAGGGCAATGGCCCAGCCATGCAATTTGGCGGTGGTGGTGGCTCCGATATAAAGGCGGATATCGCTCGCCGGCAGGGGCTTCCTGAAAACACGTGGGGCAGCCCCCAGTTCAATCAGCAGAGCTATGAGCAGCTTCAGGCAGACCTGAAACGCGCCTATCCCGACTGACGCACTTAACTGCTCCCGTCCGCTGGCATGATTTGCCTGCTACCGGACGGGAGCGACCTGGGCGGCATGCTGGCTATCCTTCACCGGACCCGGTAATGCCCGGCTAATCGGCCCTCACGGTGATTTCGTCCATCACTTCACAGAAGAGGGTTTTCAATGCCTGTTTCCACATGGTTCCGCGAAGAGATCAAAGGTCTTGTTCGCGCCCGCTACCAGGCCAAGGGCGGTTATCTCGATGGCACCACGCTGCCGGGCGAAAGCTCCGCCGGCACGGTCAAGTATCCGGTCGGCGGCGGTCGCGTCGATATGTACGAGTTGACCGGTGCAATCAACAAGGTCTCTCCGTCTGCCGTCAATCTCGACATGGTGACACTCGTCACCAAGGATTACGAAGCGACAGTCTATTTCCGCATGCAGGATGAAAAGCGAATGGGGCCGAGCCTCAAGGCGAAGCTTGCGGATGACCTCACCAAATCGCAACGCCGGAAGAAGGATCGTATCAAGCTCGATGCGCTTAACGATTTCGCCAACGCCGGCGCATCGCTCTCCGACACGCCGAACGCAATCCAGACGATCGGCGACGGCACGGCGCGTGTGGATCTGCTGAACGCGATCGACGCCATCGACCAGATCTCCGGCGCCGGCTCTGATGACGAGGTTTTCTGGCCGATCCCGAATGTCTGGATGTCCCAGCTCCTGATGTACAAGGAATTCAATAACTCGGATTATCAGGGGCCGTCCGATCTGCCATTTGCGAAGGCCAGCAAGGTCATTCGCAAGACGTTCCGTGGCGTGCATATCTTCACCATGCCGGATGAGTATTTCACCTACGGCTCGGGTGGATACGTGCCCGGTACTCCCGGATTTACCGGATCCAACTATCTCGACACGTTCATGTGGACGAAGGAAGCTCTTGGTTCCGAGACTTGGTGGGATCAGGAAAACATGACCATGGATCCCCTGCCGGATTACGAAGGCACACCCTATGTCTGCAAGGTGCAGCTTTCCAGCGCCTCGATCGGCATCCTGCCGGAAGGCATCAAGCGCGTCCGCAATCTCGCCATCAAGAGTGCCGTGCGCATCTAATCAGCCCAATCGCTTCGCCGGATGACCGGCGAAGTCCTTCTCTCCTTCATGGGAAACTGAAATGGCACATGTGAAAAGCCAGTTGCGCCGATCCAACTCGATCACCCTGACCGGCAACGTGAAGGTCCATACCTTCGACTATGCGACGAACCACACCAAGGCGGAGATGATCGCGGCCGGTTACTTCAATGAAAGCCGCGCGGCTCTCACCAAAGCGTCAATCATCAATGCCGTCTTCGATGTGGACGGCGCGCCCGGATTTGCCCGTTTGATGTTGGCGACTGTTCCCGCAACCGGGAATATCACCGTCACGGATGTTACAAATCCGGCGTGATCTTCGGCGCGCACTCAACGATGGGCCGTGGCCGGTATTCTCTGGCCACGGTTTTCTTTTTTTCGGGCGGTGGTCATGGCAATCAACAAGACGACGATCATCAACCAGGCGCTGACGTTGATTGGTGCCGGCAGCATGTTCTCTGTCGACGATGGCTCTGAGCTCTCCGAGCAGATCGAGGCAACCTGGCCGATGGCCGTTGACCACATCTTCGGCATGCATGACTGGAGCTTTTCAAAAAAAACGTTCAAAAACAGACGTCTTGTTAACCGTCCGGAGAACGGCTGGGCTTACGCCTTCGAATTGCCCGGTAATCGTCTAGGCCCACCGCTTTGCAACCTTGAAAGTGCCGGAAGCAATCCCCGCACATTGCGAAATTTCGCGCTCGAGGAGGGGCTGCTTTTCGCGAATGTTCCGGACACCTGGTCGCAGTGCAAGGTGCTTGTGGATCCTGATTACTGGGATCCGCCCTTCCGCTCCGCCTTCATTGTTGCGCTCGGCGGGTATCTTGCAGTTCCGGTTTGGCAGGATGCGGATCTGCAGGATCAGAAATTCACCCAGGCATTCGGCACGCCGTCGCGTGAAGGGACGGGCGGCATGTTCGGCCGCCTGATGGCGCAGGACAAAACGGCCGCGCCGATCGGCACTGATTTTATGGCGTCAGATCCGCTGACTGCTGTTCATCATGCCGGCGGGCGAGGCTCGCTTCCCTGGCACGGAGAATTTTGATGGCGCGTGTTGCGGGACAACTGAAAAGCTCCGCCAATGCGGGCCAGCTTGCGCAAAGCCTTCTCGGGAAGGTCAACCTCAAGCAATATTATTCCGGCGCAAAACGCATGCTGGGTTTCGAGCCTATTCCGCAAAGTGGTTTTTCGCTGTTGCCCGGCTCCCGGCTTGCTGGACTTGCTGCTGCCGTGCCGGTTGTGCAGACCACACTCACCGTGAGCTCGTCGCTTTCCTACACTCTGTTTTTCATGGCGGGGCAGGTGGAAATCTGGAGACAGGATCTGGTGAAGGTCGCGACCGTCGCTGTGCCCCAGATTACGGCGCAGATCTTGCCTGAGATCGAGTTTTACGGTGAGGCCAACACCGTTGGAATTTTTCATCCGTCGATATGGAACGGTATCCGTTTGCTGCGCAACGCGGCGAATGATGCGCTATGGACGGTTTCCGCCTGGCCGTTTCAGTTTATTCCCGACGTTGATCTTGGCGGGGATTATGCCAAGACCGATGATGTTTGGGAGATTTACTTCCGTTGGGGATCCGGCGTCGACAATGTCGTCGTCTCGCTCACCGTCGAAGGCTCAACCACGGCTGCTGTTTCGATGGGTGCTGCTCCCGGATCTGGCGACTGGGGAGCGTTTGCCAACAGCATGCGGGCGGCTATCGCAGCGCTGCCAGGGTTTGTGTCGGGGGTATCTGTCAGTGATCTCGGTGGCTCCTCCACTTTCCATCGTATTCAAGTCCGTTTTTCAGGAATTCTGCAGGGTGCCGAATACGATCTCGATGCGTCGATTGTGAATACCTCAGAAATGTCTGCGCTCGCCACGCATTCCAGCATCGGCGAAACATCCGGCGAGCCGCTGATTTCCTCTGCTCGCGGGGGTTTCTCCGGCATGACCAATTATCAGGATCGGTCAATTTACATTGCACCGAAGGCAAAGCCGGCCGCGATTGGCATGTCGCGCATCGGTGAGTATTTCGATCTCAATA
Organism: Agrobacterium sp. ICMP 6402; assembly: GCF_009498615.1. Classification (NCBI taxonomy): domain Bacteria; kingdom Pseudomonadati; phylum Pseudomonadota; class Alphaproteobacteria; order Hyphomicrobiales; family Rhizobiaceae; genus Agrobacterium; species Agrobacterium sp. ICMP 6402. Next base: position 1,435,340 of record NZ_QSNV01000001.1, on the reverse strand, counting down.
TTGAAAGCCAGTCGGAGAATGCTGCTCGCCTCGAGGCATTGCGGACAGAGGTTTCCGAAACTGCGCTCTATGCGCTGGATGCGACTTATCTGGTCGTGTTTACCGACAGGGCGGAATATTTTGCCTCAAACCGTACGGTCGAGCGCGGGAAGCCATTGAACTGGGTGCGCGCATCTGCGATCGGCACGAAGAAGGGGTGCAAGCCCGTCTTGATGGATAGCACCATATATTTCGTTTCGCGTGATGGCGGCAGGCTTTATTCTGCCAGTTACGATGCTGTATCGGAAGCATTCCAGCCATCTCCCGTCAACGATCTCAACAACGATATCGTGTCGGACATCGGCCGGATGATAGTGCAGCGCAAGAGCGGCAATATGAGCGGCGATCGGCTTTGGTTGTTGCGTGAGGATGGCCGCCTCATCTGCTGTGCGGCCAATGTCAGCCAGGATATCCGACTTGCTGCATGTGAATGGCCGGTTGCTGGCAACGGCTTTGTGCGTGGTATCTCTGTCGATGGTCTCGATCGCGTGTGGATCACAGTCGACCGAAACGGCGTTTACAGCCGCGAATTGCTTGTGGAGCAGGAAGATAGTCTTTTCCAGACGACTGTTTCCACGACGACGGACCTTGCCGGTGCGGTTGCCGGGCTCGCGATGTTTGAGGGCAAGACTGTCTGGGCGGAAATCGATGACGATATCCATGGGCCATTTGTTGTTTCAAGTGGCTCGTTTCAGACCGATGTTGCAGGACGGCCGGCAATCGTCGGTGTCTGGACGGCTCCAATCTATGAAAGCATGCCCTATGTGCGGGTGCTTCCAAATGACGACGTCGTGCGGCGTCCGGGCAAGGTGGTTTCGGCACGTCTTTATCTCGAGGATGCGGCCAGTATTGCAGTTGGCGCGAATGGTCGTGTCGCGCGTGAGGTGCCGCTGCAGCTCGCGAACGACAACCTTGACGCCCAAAAGCAGAATTTCACCGGGCATAGGACCGTTGCCGGCCTGATTGGTGTCTGCATGGATCCGACACTGACCATTACGCAGGTGCGGCCTGGACGGCTGCGCGTGCGGGATTACATCGCGGGGGTGAAACTGTAATGGAATTGGCTGCGAGCTTTGTGAGTTCTATTTTCTCGGGAGGCGGTGCTGCAGCTGCGGGCGCTGCCGCCGGCACCACCGTAGCTGCAGCTGCACCAGCTGCTGCTGGGTTTTCTCTCTCGACGTTGCTGCAGGGTACAGCAACTGTGCTTGGTATCGTTCAGTCGTTCAACGCCGGCAAAGCGGATGAGGCCGCATTAAATGCAGCTGCTGACGATGCCGCCCGCGAAGTGCCTCTGGAGACGCTGCAGGGCATCAACCGTCGTACAGCGATCAAGCAGCAGATGATGGAGAGTATCGGAGAGCAGGATGTTGCCTATGCGGCATCCGGTGTTGACCTTTCCTTCGGTACGCCGACGCAGGCGCGAAAAGAAGCCTTCCGGCAGACTGATCTCGCCGTCACCTCAGATGTGGGAACTGAGCAGACGCGTGTCGGCCGCCTGCAGGAGCGCGAGGCTGAGTATCGAAAGAGGGCGTCGCGCGCAAAGCGGTCGGCCATGGTTGATGCCGCATTGACCGGCCTCAAGGGTGCAACTTCCATCGCAGACAGGTACTGACATGGCAAATAGACGGCTGGATCCTGTATCCTATAAGCCATTCCACGCGCAGCCACTCTTGAGTGAGGGGTTGCTCTCGGTATCACGCGAGGGCGGTGATCTCGAGCGCAAGGTAGCGGCGGGCCTTGCCCGCATGGCTGATGATTTCGGCCAGCGTGCCGATCGCGAGGCGGAGCGTGCCGGCGAACTCGCTGGCAGACGCGCGGCGCTGGAGGGTTCGCCAACGGCCTCCGTCATGACGGGTGGCGGATATTCAGGCGAGAAAGTCTCAAGTGGGGTGCGCGTGAAGGTGCCGCCCGCCGAGCTCCGGACGATGATTGCCGACGCGGCGGTGCGTAACGGTGTCGACCCCCACGCCTTGACGGAAATCGCCGGCATTGAGAGCTCGTTCAATCCTTACGCAAAGAACGGCAGCTCATCGGCAGGTGGGCTTTTTCAATTCGTCGACAAGACCGCCGGGCAATACGGGTTGCGAGACCGCTATGATCCCGCGCAAGCGTCAGATGCTGCCGCTCGGCTGATGCGTGACAATCGCAATCATTTGCGAAATACACTCGGCCGCGACCCTAGTGCGGGAGAGTTATACCTTGCACATCAGCAAGGGGCGGGTGGGGCCTCGAAGCTGCTCGCAAACCCAAATGCCCTGGCCGTCGAAGTCGTAGGCCATGATGCAGTGCGTCTGAACGGTGGAACTGCCGATATGACGGCCGGCCAGTTTGCGAGCAAGTGGATATCGAAAGTTGCTCCCGGCGGTGGCTCCTACGACAAGCTGCCGTCGGCGTCGTCTGTTGAGCCGGTTTCCGTTACCCCTGTCCGCGAGGATGTGACTGTGACGTCGGGTAGGGTAGGCACGTTTCGCCCGTCCGGCCGTGACACGGTTTATGGCCGTGCTTTCGACGTCAAGGGAACCCGCACTTATCTCGAGATGGCTGATGCTGCCATGGTGCAAAACCAGCAGGCGGTTTATGAGCATTACAAGGATGATCCGGCGATGCTCGAAAAGGCATTGTCGGAAAATCTGACGGCGGATCTCCGCGATAATGTCTTTGAGGAAATCGCGCCCGAATATACTGCCGCTTATAATAAGCGATCTGCGGCCCTGTTGAGTAAAGCCAGGGCGGATCAGAAAGAGCGTGCCGACGCCGCAAACCGTGTCGATTTTCTTGGCCGCGTCGATGATCTGGAAAATCGTAAAAGCCAGCAGCTTGCCGGCCTCAAGGTGGACGATGACGCGGCCGGCGCGGCGCTGGCAGACACGCAATCGACGATCGACGCACACTATGACAGCGCCGTTGCGCGTGGTGTGCTGACGGTGGCGGAGGCGGAAAAGGCCAAGCGAAAAAGCCGCTCGGATCTCACTGTTGGTTTTTACACGAAGCAGGCGTCCACCATGAACGCCGACAAGATTAAAAACATGCGCGCGGACATGCAGCGCGACTATGCCGCTGGAAAGCTGGATGGCGTGACGGCCGATGATTGGGACGCGATCGATAAAGGTCTGACAGGAGCCGAAAGCGCCCGCCGTACACAGGACACCAAATCGAACGCCGACCTCGAGAAGCGCGGGGAGGAGATGGCAAAGCGCATAGCCCGTGGCCTCCCGGTTGGCGCTGACGAACTGGCGCGTTTCCAGCTCGATGCCGGCACGGCCCCGCGTGGCAAGGAGATCGTTTCTTCAACGCTCACGCGGATGAAGGTTTCCAACGCCATTCGCACTCAGCCGATCGGCGATGTTGAAAAATCCGTCAAGACGATCCTGGGAGAGAATGCGACGGCTGACGATATCGATTTTGCCCGCAAGGCGATCGCGGAGCATCGCAAGGAACTTCAGAGCGACCCGCTCGGTGTTGCCGAGCGCTTCGGCGTGCTGCCGGTTTCGGAGGGCTTGATACTGGATGGTGACGTTGATCCCGCAATGGTATCGGGTGCCTTCTCAGAGCGCATCAATGCATCGAACGCCGCGGGGCAACATTTTGGTGTTTCGCCGCGATACTTCCGTCCGGGAGAGGCCGAGCAGATCGAGGCCGCGGTGAAAGCAGATCCGGCGAAGGGGCTGGCTATCGCCGCCGGCCTCGTCGATGCTGCCGGCCGTGATGCCGATCGGGTGCTGCGAGAATTAGGAGAGGCTGCACCGGCGGTTGCTCTTTCCGGCGGACTGGTTGCAGCTGGTGGCAATAAGCAGGCGGCGCTCGATCTCATTTCCGGTTTCGGCAAAAGTCCGGAGGGGAAGGCCTATGCGGATATTCCCAATACAAAGCGCATTCCGGTCGCGCAAAAGATCGCCGGCGACGCGCTGCAGTTTTCTCCTGCAGAGGTGAACCGGCTGGATGAGGCGGCCGCCGCGATCGCGCGCAAGCGTCTTTACGAAGCCGGCGTTGATCCCAAAAAAGAGGATGCGCGGCCTTTTTACGAAAGGGCCTATCAGGAGGCAGCAGGCGCCAGCTTTTCCAACGGTGTCCAGTTCGGGGGCTTCACGAAATTTGGTGGCGGCGTCTTTTCCCGCGCGCGACAGATCCTCGTGCCGCCGTCGATCCGCGCTGACAAGTTCGGCGATCTCATCGATGCGCTCGAGGATGGCGACGTGGGGAAGGTGGTGGCGAAGAACGGCCGCACCTGGACGGCGCGTGATTTTCAGAAGGCCGCGCCGATTGCGGTCAATGGTGGTTACGCATTTGCGCTTGGTGACCTTTCCAGCAGCTCGCCGCAGTTCATCGCTGACAAGGACGGTAATCCCGTCGTGCTCGATCTTGCCGGCATGCGTGGCAAGCTCGGTGCGCGTGTCCCGGGGGCATATCGATGATCCAGTTACCTAATGTCACTGAATTGCCCGCGAGCCGCTCGGGTGGGCCGGAAAACTGGGGTGAGGCCTGGACGAAGGCTGCCGGCGCTACTGATGAAACCATGCGGCTGATCGAGAACACGAACGCGGACTATTATGGGCTCGATAAAGCTTATGAAGAGCGCATCAAGCTTATCGCCGATATAACCGGTCAGACGCTGCCCAATCCCATGCGCGAGGCGGCGGCTGTAGATCTGGATCCGGATCGCGCTGCCGTCATGGCGATGTCACTGGGTGGTGGCGGTACCGCGTTTTCTTCTGTCGATGATGAAACCAGGGCGTCTCGAGAGGAAGAATTCAACGCAAGAGCGCTTTCACTGTCGGGAAAATATCGGCAGGAAATCGAGCAGGTTTTGTCTACCAGCGTCGAAGAAGCGCACAATCAGGTGATGCGTGATGCCGAGAAGGCGTCACAGGACGCGTTGAATTCGCCCGAGCTCGGTGCTGCAGGCCGATTGGGCGCGCAGCTCGCCGGCGGGTTGCGAGGGGCGGCCAGAGATCCGACGCAATGGGGCATGGCAATGTTTGGTGCTGGCGGTGCGACTTCCGGAACGGTTGCGGGCCGGATCGGCAAGACCGTCCTGACGGAAGCGCTATTGAACGGTGGGCAAGAGCTGGTCCTGCAGGGGCTAAGCCAGGAGCGCAAGCGCGCTGCCGGCCTCGAGCATGGCATGGGTGATATGCTGCAGAACGCCGGCGTTGCGGCGGTGTTCGGTTCGCTGTTTGGCGGGTCTATCCAAGGCGGTTCGGAACTGGCCCGGATCTATCGCATGGGGAAAGGCGGCGAAGATATCGTCGCGCGCGTCCTTGATGGCAACCCCCAGCCTGGTGATATCGAGGCCATGGCGAAAGCCATGAATGTCGATCTCACGCCGGAAAAGCTTGATCTCATCAATCGCAGCTTCGAAGATCGGGTACTGGACGAATACGTGGTGTCTTCGGATGCGACGCCCGCCCAGATCGAGGTCATGCAGGCAGCTGAGCGATATGCGGCGGATCCGGACAATTTTCCGCCTCCGGAGATCGTCGAGCGCATGCTTGCCGAACAGGAGGCCGGCCGCCTGTTGACGATGCAGCCGGATGATTACGAGCGGATATATAGCGGCGATGCAAACGCGATCGACGATATCGCCGACACCTTTTTCGCATCTGACGTTGCCGATGCGTCGCGGCGCATCGATGCTGCCGCTTCGCGGGTAGAAGCGGCGGCGGATGCTGTCTCCGATCGGGCTATTTCGCCCCAGCCGGCGGCACGCCAGATGGAAGATCCTGCAGGGGCGTCGTCATCGGTGCAGTCGCTGCAGGAACAGACGATCCGCCCGCGCAACGTCGCAGAGCCGCTGGACGATGCCAGCATGCTTAATGCCGAGATCCGCGCCGGCGAGCTCGCTGAGCCCGCGCGCGATGCGAATGGTAATCCTGAAAACTATTTCGACTTTATGGCGATCGAGGATGGTGACGGCAAGGTGAGCGTGGTTTCCGCCCGTGAAGCGCTGGAGATCGCGTCAGAACCTGAATTCCTCGCCGATCTATTGGAGGCATGTAAATTATGAGCTTGCGTGATTGTCTGGCATCCGCCGTTGCACAGGGGGCGATCAACTCGCGCCAGGCGGATGAACTGCACCGCTATTATGATGCCCGCTTTAACAGCAAGCGCACGGCCATGCCGGAGCGGGAGGCAATGGCTGCAGCGCGCGATGAGGTGGCGGCTGCCTTGCGCGCCGATGCCAAGGAGATGCGCCGGCAGGTAAATCTGACGGAGGCCGCCCGCAAGGATCTGGCAGGCTTCATCGAGAATTATCGCAACAAGAGCGGCCGTCCGGATAAGCTCGATGCGGTTTTGTCGCTCATGATCCATAATGGCTTCAAAGGCACCCAGAGCATGGCCGGCAAGGCCAACGCAATCATTGCCCTGGCCCATCGCCAGCTTTCGGATGTGATGTATCATTTCCGACGCTCAAAGGGTCTCGGCCGTCGTTTGAACAAGGTCGATATACCTGACCTCATCACTGCCATGCATGGCGAGCATGTGAGCAACCCGACCGCCAAAGCGCTTGCCGGTGCTCTTACCGGCGTCCTCGAGGATCTGCGTCTGCGCTTCAATGATGCCGGCGGGAATATTCCGAAGCGGCAGGACTGGGGCATCGTGCACAGCCATAACCGTCGTGCGATCCGCAAGCTGGGCCGAACGCCGGAGGAGGCGCGTCAGCGCTGGAAAGATTTCATCCGGCCGTTGCTCGATCCGGAGAACATGACCAATCCGAACACGGGGGAGGTGATTGGCGCCAACGGCCTCGATAGTTCGCTTGATTATGTATTCGAAACGATCACTTCCGATGGCTGGGCGCATCGGCGTCCGGAGGGGCGTAAGTTCGGGAAAGGCAAGGTTGCCAGCAAGTACCAGGACAGCCGCTTCCTGATTTTTAAGGATGCAAAAAGCTGGCTGACCTATAACGAGCAGTTCGGTAGCTCCGATGCGATCGGCTCGATTTTCAACCACATCAACGGCGTGGCGCGCGATATTGCCGCCATGGAGCGTTTCGGGCCGAACCCGGATGCGACCATGGAATGGCTTAAGCAGGCCGTTCAAGTCGATATTGGCAAGCGCCAGTCTGGAGCCCTCAATATCGAGGGCGTGAAGGTTCCGGGCATGTCTGCCGTCAAGATGGCCGAATATCGCGTGGACAGCCTCTGGCGGGCCTTGCGGGGCCGTGAGACGGTATTGGATGCGCCGGCGCAATGGGCGGGCGATATCCGTAACCTCGCGACGTCGGCGGCGCTCGGATCGACCGGCATTCTCGCGGCCGCGACGGATCCGTTCGTTGCCGCCGCTTCCCGTCGCCTGGCGGGCCTGCCGGTCGTGCGTGGCTTTGGCGGCATCCTCAAGCGCTTCGCCAGCGACGGCGATCGAAAGGCGATGGCGCGCCGGGCAATGATCTGGGACGATTATCTGCACACGATGAATGAAAGTGCGCGTTTCGTCGATCAGATGTTTGGCCATGAATGGAGCCGTTATCTTGTCGATCGGTCGCTGACCTGGAACGCTCTTTCGCCCCTGACCGATGCCCGCAAGCGTCTCGAGGCGACGGCCTGGCATGAGACGCTGGGCGGCCTGGCTGAAAAAGATACAGACTGGATCGACCTTAACCCGCTTCTGCAGCGGGCCATGGAAGGTTTCGGCATCACGCCTGACGACTGGCATAAAATGCGTGCCGGCGTCGACAATATGGGCTTTCTGGATCCGGGCGGCGTTTTTGCGAAAACTGGCGATCGGACGCTTGCCGAGAAATATGCTGAGCTGATCCAGCAATGGCAGGAACGATCAGTGCCGGCTGGAGATCCGCGCATCAAGAGCGTGCTGACGGGCAAGGTCGAGCGGGGCACCATTTTGGGTGAAATTGCCGAATTCGGTTCCCAGTTCATGAGCTTCGGCATGAGCTTCACCGCGCGGCAGATGGAAGCGATGTATGTTTATTCAATGCTTTCGAAAAGCACTGCTGGCCGGGTTGCGCGCGGGTCCGGATATTTCGCGGCTATGGCCGTTCCGCTAACAATGGGAGCGGCGTTCTACATCCAGATCCTCAATGTTCTGAATGGCAAGGATCCGGAGGACATGACGGAAAATGCCTTCTGGGTGAAAGCCTTCGTCAAGGGTGGCGGCGGCGGCCTGTTCGCCGACTTCGTCGACAAGTCAGAAAACCGCTACGGGCAAAGCCTTGTCGCCACGCTGGGTGGTATTGGTGGTGCCTTCATCGCCGATACTGCTGACCTCACCTTGAAAGGCATTCAGTCCATCATCTACCCGGAAGATCAAAAGGTGGGTCGTGCCGCTGCAAAATATGTCGGACGCTACACGCCGATCCTGTCTTCGCACCCTGCGACGCGGAACTGGTATCGCCGGGCCTTTGTCGATCAACTGCAATGGTTGCTGGATCCGGACGCGGACAAAAGCTTCAAATCCCAGAAAGCGAAAGCCTCGCACTGGTGGGAACCTGGCGAACTGACGTTCCGGCGGCTTCCCAATCCTGAAACTGCGTTGGGGACAGATTAGAGTATAGCTTTTAATTTGTTGTGGTTTCGTGTCATGGTTGTTCTGTCGCTTTCTTCTGGGGGTAAAATGAAAAAAGCATTGATTATCAGTCTGGCGGTTATGCTTGCCGGTTGCACGGTCACGCCGGATAAATACGCAGCATCGCTGCCCGAAAAAGATCCGAAATACAACACGAAGGAATGCCGGGATATTCGAAAGGCCGCGCTCGAATTTGACAACAAGACTGGTCAAAGAATGGCAGTGGGGCTTGTCGGTGGCGTGTTACTCGGCGTGTTTTTCCTGCCGTTTGCGGCCGCTAGTGATGCCGAGCGTGAGGAGGCGCGAAAACTCTTCGCGCGTGAGATCCATATGCGTTGCTCGAGCAAGCCTCTTCCGAAAAATCTCGAGGTGACGCCAAAGGCTGGAGCCGATCGCGCCAAGCGCACTTAACGTTCCCTTCGCTCCCTTACGCTCTGCCTGATCGAAATCTCAGGCAGGGCAACCATGGCCGATACACCCTATCCATTGCCGCGCCAGCTGCGCATGAGCCAGATCCTTCTGGGTGATGGCCGGCTCACTTATGGGCCTTTCGATTTTCAGATTTTCGATGCTGAGGATGTTTCAGTGTTCACCCGCCTGGCAACTGGTGGAGACTGGACACTGGCGTCGGTTGTTGTCCAGAAAGTTTCCGGCCATCCTTTCGATCACTTCACCATCGAGTTTTCCGCGACCATATCGAGCCTTGTTCAATATGTCGTTGTTGGTGAGCGTCTTCCGGAGCGTACCGCCGGCGTTCGCAAGGGGACGCAAATTAATCCAGACGCCGTAGAGCGAGAGTTCTCAAAGATCGCTTCCACATTGCAGGAGTTGCGCCGAGACGCCAATAGGGCAGTCTTGCGTGAATTCGGCGGACAGGGCGTTGTACTCGAAAACGGCATTCCCGATGGAAGCTCGCTATACATCGAGGGGAATACCCTGCGGGCAGGACCTCCGGCTGGCGCAATCGGTGACTACGTCGCAGAAGCGGCGGCGTACGCCGCTGCAGCTCAAACATCAGAGCAGAATGCACAAATCTATTCGCAGCAGTCGTCGGGTTCTGCGGCGCAATCGCAGGCCAGCGCTGCCCAGGCGCAAAACCTCGTGGATGCAGCGCAGGCTGCATATGTCGGGTTTCAGCCCGGCACATTTTACGATCTCGGTTGGCTCGAGGATGATCTCACTCTTTTTGGTGACGATCTCGGCTGGCTTGAAAGTCTTTAACAGAGCGGAGAACTACGTTGGTCACCCCTATCTCTCAAGTCAAATCGACCGCAGTTGGTGTTGCCACAAAGGTTATCCCCCTGGGTGTCTTTGTCTGGAATGTCGTTACTGGCCGTATCCATGGCGGTGATGGCGTTACCGTCGGCGGCATTCCTATGGCTCGCGAAGATCAGAAAAATGATGGCTCGTTTGGTTACCTGACCGAAATCAAGATAGACAACTATGCGGTCACCTCTGGGGACAACGGTAAAATACTGCTCGCGAACAAGGCAACATCAATCAGCTTCGCGCTTGATGCTGCTGTGACGTTGGGTGCAAAATTCACGATTGCCGTAAAAAATATTGGCGTTGGCGCTTTGTCGCTGGTGCCGGAAGGATCGGAGCAAATTGACGGGATTAATGCGCCGTTCGTCGTTCCTTCCGGTGCCTCTGCTGTCCTCAAGTGCAATGGAAGTTCTTTCCGCACCGTGCTTGCCACGCCCGGAATAACCGGTGAGGGGATGGACCCTTGGGCTCTTGTTCCGCTGGGTGTGCCTATTCCAGCTGACATCGGCATGGCCGGCTTTGTCGCGCCGCCCAAGAACAGGAGTTATCGCTACATCCTCCTTTCCGCCGGTGAGGCTGGCGTTGGGGGGTACAATGAGGCGCTGTTGACCGCTGAGAGTGTTTCGGGATCCAGCCCGAACATCAGCGCTACCGCGACCGTTTCTCTTGTTGGCTCGCCGTTTAACGGTGCGACGGCGCGCCTGATCAACACAACGCGAGAAATCCTGCGGCCAGGCTCGCCCGGCGTCCTGCAGGCGGGGCAGATCTCCTCGCATACGCATGGTGTCAGCGACCCGACACACGGTCACGTTTTGCAGAACCCTTCGGACAACAGTCAAATATTTGCCTATGCAGGAAATAGCCCCGGCACGAATGGTAACCAGATCGGTCTCGGCGGCCAGGGCGGAGCAAGCGCAGGAGCTGCCGTAAGGAACTCTGCCACGGGCATTACCATTCAATCGACCGGCGGTGATGAAAACCGAATGCGAAACATGGGTACCAATTTTTATGTGAGGATCAAGTAATGCCGTATGCTTTTGAAGGTGGTATTTCCACCGAGCCGCGTGAAGATGCGATACCCATTTCAGACGCCGACTACGCTTTTGCCCTGCAGGCCATTTTGAGTGGGCAGGCGGTTTCGATCGTCGGGGGCTTTCAGATTGTAGATGCGCCGGTTGTGGTCGAGCCGGATCCTTCAGATGATCTCGACCTGGCGCAGTGGAAGGCGCTCCTCGCTTCCGATATCGATGCCCGCGCCGAGATCGCGCGATTGCGATACATCACGGGTGGCGCCGGCCAGGCGATGACGTATCAACAAAAGGCGCAGGAAGCCGCTGCGGTTCTTGCCGCCGTGGAAAGTGGTTTTGACCCAAATCCCGACGATTATCCTCTTTTAAAGGCGGAAATCGGCATCACCGCTCCTACGCTCGTTGGTGTTGCGCAGATAGTCAATGTGGCCTATCGGTCATGGTTGCAGATCGGCGCGCAGATTGAGGCATTGAGGCTTTTTGCCAAGTCGGCCGTGATGGCGGCAACAACGATTGCAGATGCCAAAGCTGCGGCGGTTGTTGCGTGGCCGTAGCTGGCGCATTTGACCTTACCTTTCCGCGCTTATCATGGCTCCAGTTGTAAACCGGAGCCATTTTTTTATGCAGAAGGGTGCTTTCTTTGATGCTGTACGCGGTCCACTTTTTGGTGGAGCGCTTTCCAGTTCACAGGTGTACGGAACAGATGCGATCCTTGATCGCGCTCTGGCTGTGCGCACACCGTTGCGGCATCTGGCTTATATGCTGGCGACGACCATTCATGAGACGGCGGCGACGATGCAGCCAATTCTCGAAACCCGCAGTCCCAAAGAGAGAAGTAATCCCTCGATCGATGTTGCGATCAAGCGGCTGGATAATTCCTTTGCCGCGGGAAAGCTGCCGTGGGTGAAAAAACCGTATTGGCGTAAGGATGGTGAGGGGAAAAGCTGGCTCGGCCGCGGCCTCGTTCAGCTTACCCACAAAAGCAATTACGACCGAATGGGAAGGATGGTCGGCGTCGATCTTGTGGCAGAACCTGATAGGGCTCTGGATCCTGGTATTGCGATCAGCATCATGTTTTTCGGAATGACGTGCGGCGATTTCACTGGCCGCCCGCTCTCGGATTATCTGGATGGCCGGACCGCTGACTATGTGAACGCACGCCGGGTCATCAACGGTATCGAGAGCGCCCGGAAGGTAGCTGATTATGCCGTGCGTTTTGAACAGGCTTTGCTGGCTTCCGGATATTCCGGCGACGGGAAACAGCTGCAGGCTGAAAAGCCGTCAGCACCGGAATTGCCTCCTGGTGCGGAGCCGGTCGTTGGTGGCGCTCCCGCTGAACCGACGTTGCCGGTCCAGAACGTCGATCCGGAAAAGCTCGATAAGCCGCTCCTGAAATCGAAAACGGTCTGGCAGTGGATCCTCACATTTCTGGGGGCTGCAGCGGCGGCATTCGGTGGCCTCGACTGGCGTGTGCAGATCTTGATCGTTGTCGCGATCGGCGGTTCCGGCGTCTACGCGATCAAGCGCCGTGCGGACATCGCCAAGGTGTATCGCGAGATCAAGGCCGAGTTCGATGCTTGACCGCCTTAAGACCGCACTGGTGGCGATCGGCGGCGGAGTAGCGGGTATTGCTGCGACCTATGCCGTCGCCTCGCTGCTCATGGTGCCGGCGGCGAAGCGAGAGGGCAAGTCGGCCGCGATCGCTGAGATGGCCGTGGCGGCCGCCAGGGCCGAGATCCAGAGAAAGGGTGATGATGCGAGCCTGCAGACCAAGACAGATTTTCAGCTTTGTGTTCTTGGCCTTCGCTCTAGCGGGCTGCCAGTCGATGCCTGCGACCAGCTGCGCCGGGTGGGCGAAAAATAATCTTTCCCCATCCGGCCTGGTGGCGCTGATTGCCGCCGATCGGCCGGGGGCGGAACGGGTGATCGGAAACGACCGCAATGGACAGCGGCAAGGATGCTGGAGCTAAGATATGCCGATAAAAATTTTCACCCAGAACGCAACTCAGAATATGGGTATCGAGGCAAAGAGTGACGCGGGTTATCGCGTTCTCTCCTATTCCGGATCCCTGGGCGGCGGAACGCTCCAGTTGCTTACCCAGTGCGCCGATGGTGCTGACCAAGTGCCTGTGCCTGACGGGAAGCTATCCGTTGCAAATGTCGATGGGAGCGGTGATCCGATCCGGCAGGTAGTGTTCGTCAGCGCTGGTAATGTCTATGTGGCGCTGACCGGAGCGACGGATCCGAATTGCAAGGTGTCGGTGCAATGACAACATCGTTGCGGCGTCTGGCGTCCACTTCGCTTGCTCGCGGTAAGGCTGGGCGTGGCTTATTGTCGACCTCGCCATGGCGGGGTTTGAATGGTGGCCCGGTTCGGGTCTCTACGGCATTTAGTCCTGTGAAGGCGAAGCTCTCCACCGGGCAGAATGCTTCAATATTGATCATTGGTGACAGCACGTCCTACACCCAATCGGGGCCGTATTACCTTTTTGCGGCTTGGCTCGGCGCGCAGCATAACGCCACGGTACGCATTCGTCGCTGGGCGGAGTGGGGCGCAACCGGTGCAGCTGACGGACCGAAGGATTATGCCGCGCCCGAAACCGTCGCGTTGGGGACCGGTTCTGTTCTTGATATCTGGCTGGCGGCGCTTCCCGGTGCGTATCCGAACAGCATGTTTCACAAGGGCCGTCGATCTGCGGCCATCGATGCTCTTTCCCGACCTGACCTCGTGATCTGGCATCATGGTCATAACGTGCAAACTTACGAAGTGCCGATCGCTGGGCTGAATGCGCAGGGGCGCGGTTTATATCTTGGGCCGATCGGCATGGTCGGTTACAAATGGCCGGGTCTGCCGCAGGCGATCGTCAACCAGACGCCATGGCGCGATAATGCCGGCATGGACAAGATCGTCTCTGCGATCAACGAAGTGCGAGCCGCCAAGCCTGATATCACGGTCGTCAACAGCCATGATCCCTTCCTGCCGTTTAAAGCGGATGCGCTCTATTACCGTGTCGCCGAGCCTTTCCCCGGCGTCCATCCATCTGACGCGGACGGCCGTAATCTTGGCGCTCAATTGCAGACATCGGCTCTGATGGCCGCGTGGGGGCGAAGCGAAGCAGTGGCGGGCTTTACGTCTGCGGATTGGGTGCGAGCGGCCGGCACCAATCTTATGCCCAATGGGGATTTCGCGTGGCCCGGCGCTAACCCTACTGGCTGGAGCAATGGCGGCACTACCGCCGTCTTGGTGAAAAACACTACCGAACAATATCCCGGCTATGCGTACTGCGTCGAAATTCAGCCGGGAGCAACTCCAGCTGCTGCACGCATGACAAGGGCGTTCACTGAGGCTGAAACAGCTCCATTGCGCGGGAAAACGCTCTCGTTGGCTATTTTGGCAAAACATGCGGCTGGGCAAACGCCTCCCTATATGGGGTTTGTCACCCGGTTTCAAAGCCCTCCTGGTCGTACTGTTGTGGCAGGCCCGCTTACGGCCAACGCGCTTGATCGGCCGCTGGCTGGTGAATGGTGCTGGTACGTCGCTTCCGGCATTCCGGTAGACGCCGATGCGGGTGCAAACCTGATGGCCGTCAGCCTTTATCCAACATTCAACGCGGCCGGAAATGGTGGGTCGTTGTTTATTCAAAAGGCAGTTCTCGTTGAGGGTCTAATGCCAAAGGGTCTTATGCCGTAGGTGCCTCATTTGACGGCATGGGCATGATGGCAAAATGCACTTATCAATTCCTGATCCGAAAGCGCTGGCCTTATGTCCTTCTTTGATTTTCTTGATGCAATTGGTGTAAAGCTGGGCGTGCTGCTGGCGGGTTTTTTTGGTGGCGTGCTGCGGGCGCTGTCTCGCCCGAATGTTACCTGGAAAGAAATGATCATCTCGCCGGTCTGTGGCGCTCTGGCTGCGGCATACCTAACTACGCCATTGTTGCACTACCTCTACAGCATCAACTGGCCCTTGCCGGAGGATCCTATTGCGACCATGAACGCCGCCGCGTTCGTCACAGGCGCGAGCGCCATGTGGATTTCCGATCTGATCATATCGAGGTTGACGCGCTGGGCAGGTGGCAAACCTGTTTAAAGCGTTAAAAACCGGCGTGCGACATGTGCGACATATTTTAGTCGCACGATGTCGCAAGTTGGTCGCAAGAAGCGTTGTGAATTCCGGTAAGTTATTGATTTTTCTTCATTTTATGGTGAGAGCGCAGGGATTCGAACCCTGGACCTACTGATTAAAAGTCAGTTGCTCTACCGGCTGAGCTACGCTCTCCCGTGTCGGGGCTGATTTGCCCTTCGGAAGTGCGCGGAACATAGGTAGAGCGATCCGTTCGGTCAACCCAAAAAAAGCGCTTTCGACAATCAATCTGGTTTTTTTTGTCGCACCCCCAAAAAGGTGATTGGAGAGAGGGGGCGGCTGGGGATAAAACCGGCTTCAGGCGTGTCGGGCAAATGGGTGAAATCGTTTTGCAGCAATGACATGCACGAAAATGAAGCGTGAAGTGCCGGCGAATCTTCAAAATCGCGGCGGCTTTGCGGGATGCGGAGTTCTTCTTGTCGATTGCCGATATTTCCCTGTTCAGCGCGCTCCTGGCCGGCGCTCTTTCGTTTCTGTCGCCCTGTGTGCTGCCGCTGGTGCCGCCCTATCTCTGTTATATGGCCGGTGTTTCCGTTGAGCAGTTCAAGACGGAGGAAACCGCGCCGCGGCCCGAGATTCGCAGGGCCGTGATGTTCTCGGCTTTCTTCTTCACCCTCGGTTTCGCCACTGTTTTCGTGGCGCTGGGGGCAGGCGCCTCGACGATCGGCACGTTGCTGCGACAGAATCTCGATATTCTCGCCAAGATCGGCGGTTTCATCATTATCCTCATGGGCCTGAATTTTCTCGGCGTCTTCCGCATCAGCCTGTTTTCGCGCGAGGCGCGGTTTCAGGGGGCGGGCAAACCGGCCACGCTTTCCGGCGCCTATGTAATGGGCCTTGCCTTCGCCTTCGGCTGGACTCCCTGCATCGGTCCGGTTCTGGGGACGATCCTCGGGGTTGCCGCGTCGCGTGAGACGGTTGGCGACGGCGCGATGCTGCTTGCCGTCTATTCGCTCGGTCTTGCGGTGCCGTTCTGGATTGCGGCGGCGTTTTCCGGTTCCTTCATGCGTTTCCTCGTGCGCTTCCGCCGCCATCTCGGTCTCGTCGAAAAGGTGATGGGTGTGCTTCTGGTGCTTACCGGTATCGCTTTCATGTCGGGTTTTATCACCAATGTGGCGATCTGGTTCCAGGAGACCTTTCCGATCCTGATGAAAATCGGCTAAGCCTCTCGCGGACTTGGAGCATTTCCGTTTTTCTCCGAAACGCGAAAACGCTCTACCTCATTGTTTTACGCATTTCCGGACGTAAAACCGCGACGCACTTTTGACGGAAATGCTCTTGAGGAACGACCGTGGCTGATATCGTTGGATTGCTGTTGCCGTTTTTC
Source organism: Agrobacterium sp. ICMP 6402 (assembly GCF_009498615.1). Classification (NCBI taxonomy): domain Bacteria; kingdom Pseudomonadati; phylum Pseudomonadota; class Alphaproteobacteria; order Hyphomicrobiales; family Rhizobiaceae; genus Agrobacterium; species Agrobacterium sp. ICMP 6402. The sequence continues at coordinate 1,419,019 of NZ_QSNV01000001.1, read as the reverse complement.
GGCCTGATCTTCATCGGTTACGGCGCGGCGCGGATAACAAAACAGCCGGTCGAGGCGATGGGCTGGCTGAACACCTTCATCATCTATGCGGCCTTACCGGCGCTGTTTTTCAAGCTGGTGTCGAAAACGCCGGTGGAAGAGCTGGCGCGGATGGATTTCGTTGCCGCCAGCCTTGCCTGCACCTATGGCATTTTTCTGCTGGTGTTCCTGATCGGCCGGTTTGTCCGCAAGAACAGCCTCGCCGAAACCACGATCCAGAGTTTCGCGGCAAGTTACGGTAATATTGGTTACATGGGGCCGGGCCTTGCGCTTCTGGCGCTTGGCGAAAAGGCGGCGGTGCCGGTGGCGCTGATCGTCTGCCTTGAAAACGCCGCGCATTTCATCGTCGCGCCGGCGATGATGGCGGTCGCTGGCGGCGACAAGCGCTCGGCTGGAAGGCTTGCGCTGGATGTGGCGCGCAAGGTCATCACTCATCCGTTCATCGTCTCGGTGATTGCCGGATTTCTCGCCGCTTCGCTGTCATGGCAGCCGCCGGAGGCGGTGCAGCGGCTGGTGGATTATCTGGCGCAATCGGCTGCCCCCTGCGCGCTGTTTGCCATGGGCGTGACGCTGGCGCTCCGGCCAATGAAACGGGTGCCGGTGGAGATCAGCTATATAGTGCCGGCCAAGCTGATCCTGCATCCGCTCGCTGCCTATCTGGTCCTGTCGTCGCTCGGGCGGTTCGAACCGGTGTGGATCTATTCCGCCGTTCTGCTTGCTGCGCTACCGACCGCGACGAATGTCTTCGTTATCGGTCAACAATATCACGTCTGGCAGGAGCGAGCGTCGGCAACGATCCTGATTTCGACGGTGCTGTCGGTCTTTACACTGACCGGCGTGGTGTATTTCATCCAGCCTTTTTGAAGCTGCCGAACAGCAGCGAGGGCAGGGCCTTCAGCCCACGGCCCGGCTCGATGCCTTCGCGCATCACCATGCTTCTGAGCGTGCCGATGCCGGAGAGGACATGCAGGCCAGCCGCGCGCGCCATCTGCACCGGCAGGAAATCGGAAAGCAGGGAGCGATTGAGGAGATCGACACTGAGGGTGCGGGTGTAGACATCCGCCCGTCGTTTGCGGTCGAAACTGTTGCCCGCGTCCGCCGCAATCGGTCGGTCGGAGACGGCGCCCAGCAGTTCCGTCAGAGCGATGATGTCGCGCAGGCTGAGGTTCAGCCCTTGCGCGCCGATGGGCGGAAAACCATGCGCCGCCTCGCCGATCAGGGCCACGCGGCCCTCGCCGAAACGATGCGCCGTCATGGAAGACAGCGGCCATGCCTGCACGCTGTCCTCCACGGTAACAGCGCCGAGCATGGATTGCATGCGTTCCTCGACCTTCAGGCTCAAGGCTTCCAGCGGCAGCGCCGTCAACTCTTCCGCCTGCTGTGGCGTGACGACCCAGACGAGGCTGGAGCGGTCGCCGGGCAGGGGAACCTGCGTGAAAGGTCCGGTCGGTGTGTGGAACTCCGTCGAGACATTGCCGTGCGGCCGGCTGTGGCCGAAGTTCAGGACGATGGCGGTCTGCGGATAGGACCAGGATTTGACGCCGATGCCGGCCGCATCCCGCACCATCGATTTCCGGCCATCCGCGCCGATCAGGAAATCGGCGGAGATGGTTTCACCATCGCCAAGCGTTACCGAGACGCGGTCGTTGCCGATGTCGATCGTCCCGGCCACGGTGTCGAGACGGGTGATATTGTGTTCCTGTTCGACAGCTTCGCCAAGCACGCCCAGAAGCGCTTCGTTGGGAATGTTCCAACCGAAGGCGTCGAGCCCGATTTCGGAGGAGCGGAACTGCACCGTCGGCGCGCGCAGCAGGCGGTCGGTGCCGTCGATGATCTGCATGGTGGAAAGGCGCGCGGCGGAAGGGGCGATGCGCGACCACAGGCCGAGGCGGTCCATGAAACGGATCGACTGATCCATCAGCGCCGTGGTGCGCCGGTCCTTCTTGTCGCTTGAAGGTGCGATGAGCGCCACGTGGCGGCCGGCCCGGGCGAGTGCTATGGCCGCGATCTGGCCCGCAAGTCCCGCACCGGTGATGGCGATATCGAAGTGTCTCATGGTCCTGATCCGTTGTTATTTCCAGAGCATCATAGAGGCTTTGCGCAGGTAAATCCACTTGGACGCCGCAACATCCGGGCGCAAACATTCGTTGGTTGCGCCACTATATTAGTCTTAGGATAAGCGGATTGAGCCGGTTGCAAAGCGTGGTGAATGGCCGCATACCGGAATGAACAGGGCGGATGAAAAGCGGGGCGCAGACGCTGACCATGAAAATTTTCAACTACAAGCGTGTTCCCTACGCGGAAATCCGCGCCTTTTCCGTGCATATGCTGACGGCATCCGGCTCGTTCCTGGCTTTTCTCGGCGTCGTCGCGGCTGCCGAACACCGTTTCGTCGATATGTTCTGGTGGCTGGGGCTTGCGCTGTTGGTCGATGGTATCGACGGACCCATCGCCCGCAAGGTGCGGGTAAAGGAAGTTCTGCCCAACTGGTCCGGCGACACGCTCGACAACATCATCGACTACGTGACCTATGTGCTTTTGCCCGCCTTTGCGCTTTATCAGAGCGGCATGATCGGCGAGCCGCTATCCTTCGTGGCGGCTGGCATGATCGTGGTGTCGAGCGCTATTTATTATGCCGATATGGGCATGAAGACGGATGAATATTTCTTCTCGGGCTTCCCGGTGGTTTGGAACATGGTGGTTTTCACCCTGTTCGTTCTGGATGCCAGCGCCACCACGGCTATGACCGTCGTTACCGTTTCGGTGTTTCTGACGTTCCTGCCGATCAATTTCCTGCATCCGGTGCGGGTGAAGCGGCTGCGGCCGCTCAATCTGGCTGTCGTGTTCGTCTGGTGCGCGCTCGGCGGTTATGCGTTGCTGATGCATTTTGAAACGCCGACATGGGCGGTGATCGCATTCACGGCGAGCGGCATCTATCTTTATTGCATCGGGGGAATATTGCAGTTTTTCCCTGCGCTCGGCGCGAAATAAGAAAAAGGTAAAGCCGTTTATTGCTTGTGCAAATTGCATTTAAGCAACTGCTTTTTATGTTGTGCGCAGCAGCAAAACAGTTATCAATAAATCATGGTCGCGCAGCATTGCATACGCATTGCCACGGGATTGGGAACAATGACCACGGCTGTTAAAAATGCTTCGAAGAAGGCATGAGCGGCCGGTGAAAGAGGGAACTCGTGACTGGAACTTTGGCGCCAGAGGCCGTGCCTCTCCTGTCCGTTCGCAAGCTGACCAAGCTGTTCGGCAATTTTGCCGCCTGCAACGGCATCGATCTCGATATTGCGCCGGGCGAAATCCATGCGCTTCTGGGTGAAAACGGCGCGGGCAAGTCCACGCTGGTCAAGATGCTGTTCGGCGTCCTTGCACCGACAGAAGGCGACATCATCTGGCAGGGCCAGCCGGTTTCCGTGGGCTCGCCCAGCGAGGCCCGCAGGCTCGGTATCGGCATGGTGTTCCAGCATTTTTCGCTGTTTGAGGCGCTGACGGTCGCTGAAAACATCGCCCTTTCGCTCGATCCAAAAATTTCTCTGAAGGAAATCGCAAGGGAAGCGGAAACGCTGTCGCGGGCCTATGGCCTGCCGCTTGATCCCAATGCGCATGTGGCCGATCTTTCGGTCGGCGAGCGCCAGCGCATCGAGATCGTCCGCGCCCTGTTGCAGAACCCGCGCCTGATCATTCTTGATGAGCCGACCTCGGTTTTGACGCCGCAGGAGGCTGACAAGCTGTTCGAGACGCTGGCAAAGCTGAAGGCCGAAGGCCGATCGGTGCTGTATATCAGCCACCGCCTCGAAGAGGTGCAGCGCATCTGTGATCGCGCCACCGTCCTGCGTCACGGCAAGGTGACGGGTGCGTGTGATCCGCGCAAGGAAACGCCGGCATCTCTGGCGCGCATGATGGTTGGCAGCGATGTCGCAAGCGTTTCGCGGGCAACGGGTGAAGCGCTTGGCGCGCCGCAGATTGAAGTCATGGCGCTTTCGGTCGCGCCGCGCACGCCTTTTGCCGTGGCCTTGAAATCGATTTCCATGAATGTGCGCGCCGGAGAAGTGCTGGCGATTGCCGGTGTGGCCGGCAACGGGCAGGGCGAACTGTTCGACGCGCTTTCGGGCGAATATCCCGTCTATAATAATGACGCCATCCATCTGCGCGGCAAGGCGGTTGGCCGCATCGGCATCAATGGCCGGCGGCTGATGGGCGCCGGTTTCGTGCCGGAGGAGCGCCACGGCCATGCCGCCGTTCCGGGCATGAGCCTTTCCGACAATCTTTTGCTGGCGCGGGCGCGCTCCGACCGCAAGGCGTTTCTGACGGGCGGTTTTCTGCGCATCATCCGCGGCTCGGTCATCAAGACGGCGGCGCGGCGCATTTCGGAAACCATGGACGTGCGCAAAAGCGGGGCCGATCCGCTGGCAGGATCGCTTTCCGGCGGCAACCTGCAGAAATTCATCGTCGGGCGCGAGCTTGATCGTCAGCCGGCGGTGCTGGTGGTCAACCAGCCGACCTGGGGTGTGGATGCCGGTGCTGCAAGCCGTATCCGCCAGGCGCTGGTCGATCTCGCCAAGGCCGGCTCGGCCGTCATCGTCATCAGCCAGGATCTCGATGAAATCTTCGAGGTCGCCACCAATATCGCGGTCATTTCCGACGGCAAGCTTTCCGAGGCTCATGCGGTGGAAGATATGACGCTTGAAAAGATCGGCCTGCTGATGGGCGGCATCCATACACATTCGGGAGCCGCCCAGCATGCGCATTGAGCTTGAAAAACGGGCAGGCGTCTCGAAGCTATTCACCCTGCTTTCGCCGCTTCTGGCGCTGGTGCTGACGCTGCTTGTCGGTGCCGTCATGTTCGCCATGCTTGGCAAAAATCCGACCCACGCGCTTTACGCCTTTTTCGTCGAGCCGCTGCTGGAGGTCTGGTCGCTGCATGAGCTGGCGATCAAGGCCGCACCGCTGATCCTGATCGGCGTCGGCCTGTCGATCTGTTATCGCTCCAATAACTGGAATATCGGCGCGGAGGGGCAATTCACTATCGGCGCGATTACCGGTTCCATCCTGCCGGTGCTTTATCCCGACTGGCATTCGCCGCTCATCCTGCCGTTGATGATGGTGATGGGCGCTGTCGGCGGGGCGCTTTATGCCGGTATTCCGGCGCTGTTAAAGACAAAGTTCAACACCAATGAAATCCTTGTCAGCCTGATGCTGGTCTATGTCGCGCAGCTCTTCCTCGACTGGCTGACGCGCGGCATCTGGCGCGATCCCGGCGGTTACAACTTTCCGCAGACAAAGGCATTCAACGACAGCGCCGTTTTGCCGGAAATGCTGGCGTCGGGCCGGGCGCATTGGGGGTTCGTTTTTGCCATCGTTGCGGCCATCGCGCTGTGGTTCATGATGCGCTACATGCTCAAGGGCTTTGAAGTTACCGTGCTTGGCCAATCGGCGCGGGCCGGGCGCTTTGCCGGTTTCTCCTCCAGCCGCATGGTGTGGTTTTCGCTGCTGCTATCGGGCGCGCTGGCCGGGCTTGCAGGCATTTCGGAAGCTTCCGGTTCCATCGGCCATCTCCAGCCCAGCATTTCGCCGGGTTATGGTTTCACCGCCATCATCGTCGCCTTTCTCGGCCGCCTCAATCCGCTTGGCATCATCCTTTCCGGGCTGGTACTGGCGCTTACCTATCTCGGCGGCGAGGCGGCGCAGCTTTCGATCGGTGTGTCGGACAAGGTGACACGGGTGTTTCAGGGGCTGATGCTGTTCTTCGTTCTGTCCTGCGATACGCTGATTTTCTACCGCATCCGGGTCGTTTTCGCCGGCAAGGCGCATCACAAGCAAGGAGCGGCATGATGGATATGCTTCAGGCCATTCTCCTAACCGTCATCACCGCCGCGACGCCGCTGGTCATCGCCGCTTCGGGCGAGCTGGTGGTGGAGCGCTCGGGCGTGCTCAATCTCGGTGTTGAGGGCATGATGATCATGGGCGCGGTCTGCGCTTTCGCGGCCTCTCATATGACGGGTTCCCCCTATCTCGGCATTCTGGCCGGCATCGCCTCCGGGGCGGTATTTTCGCTGCTTTTCGGTTTCCTGACGCTGACGCTTGTCACCAACCAGGTGGCGACGGGGCTGGCGCTCACCATTCTCGGGCTTGGCGTTTCCGGCATGCTGGGTGAAAGCTTTGTCGGTCTGCCTGGCATCAAGCTACAACCCATCGTGTTTCCGGTCTTGTCGGAAATCCCCTTTTTCGGTCCGCTGCTGTTCCGGCAGGATCTGATCTTCTACATGTCCATCGCGCTGGTCTTCGGTATCGGCTGGTTTCTGTTCAAAAGCCGCGCCGGGCTTAAAGTCCGCGCCATCGGCGACAGCCATGCCTCGGCGCACGCGCTTGGCATCAACGTTATCCGCACGCGGTATCTGGCGGTCATGTTCGGCGGCGCCTGCGCCGGTCTTGCAGGCGCCCAGCTGTCGCTGGTCTATACGCCGCAATGGGTGGAAAACATGTCGGCTGGGCGCGGCTGGATTGCGCTGGCGCTCGTCGTCTTCGCCTCCTGGCGTCCGTGGCGCCTGCTGGCGGGCGGTTATCTGTTCGGCGCTGTCACCATCGGCCAATTGCACGCGCAGGCCTTCGGCATCGGCGTGCCGTCGCAGCTGCTTTCGGCGATGCCTTATCTCGCAACTATTGTCGTGCTGGTCATCATCTCGCATAATCGCCGCACGACCTTGATCAACACACCGGCATCGCTGGGCAAATCCTTCGTGCCGGACAGGTGAAGAAGAATCCTCAAGTCTCCAAACCAACAGGGGTAAAAATGAAAAAACTGGTCATCGCACTCGCCGCTTCCGTCGCGGCCCTCGGAGGCGTCGTTTCCTCCGCTGAAGCCGCCGACGCCAAGAAGGTCTGCTTCATCTATGTCGGCAGCCGCACCGATGGCGGCTGGACACAGGCGCATGAAATTGGCCGCGAAGAGCTGCAGAAGCACTTCGGCGACAAGATCGAAACGCCGTTCCTCGAAAGCGTTCCGGAAGGCCCGGATGCCGAACGCGCCATCGAGCGTATGGCCCGTTCCGGCTGCGAACTGGTGTTCACCACCTCCTTCGGTTTCATGGATGCGACCGTGAAGGTTGCCCAGAAATTCCCCAAGGTGAAGTTCGAGCACGCCACCGGCTTCAAGACCGCTGAAAACGTCGCGACCTACAATGCGCGCTTCTATGAAGGCCGTTATATTCAGGGCCAGATCGCCGCGAAGATGTCAAAGAAGGGTCTCGCCGGCTACATCGCTTCCTTCCCGATCCCGGAAGTGGTGATGGGCATTGACGCCTTCGTTCTCGGTGCACAGTCGGTTAACCCGGACTTCAAGCTCAAGGTCGTATGGGCCAATACCTGGTTTGACCCCGGCAAGGAAGCCGATGCCGCCAAGGCGCTGATCGACCAGGGCGTCGACATCCTGACGCAGCACACCGACACGACAGCACCGATGCAGGTTGCAGCAGAGCGCGGCATCAAGGCTTTCGGTCAGGCATCCGACATGATCAAAGCTGGTCCCGAGACGCAGCTGACCGCCATCAAGGATACCTGGGGCGCTTATTACATCAAGCGCACGCAGGCTTTGCTTGACGGCACCTGGAAGTCGGAATCCATCTGGGATGGCCTCAAAGACGGCATCCTGACCATGGCGCCCTACACCAACATGCCTGATGACGTGAAGAAAATGGCTGAGGACACCGAAGCCAAGATCAAGTCGGGCGAGCTGCACCCCTTCACCGGCCCGGTGAAGAAGCAGGACGGCTCGGAATGGCTGAAGGCTGGTGAAAAGGCTGAGGACAAGGTTCTGCTTGGTCTCAACTTCTACGTTGCCGGCGTGGACGACAAGCTGCCGCAATAATTCTGCGTGCCGGCACAGGCCTCAATGGGACCGCGTATGAAATTCATGCGCGGTCTTTGTTATTTTTATCTGTTTTGCCGTGTGAACGAAGTTTAGCTTTGCTTTTCACGCGCGTTGATGTTTTTCACTGTATTCTACGTTGAAAATCGTGGGCCTGACCTGGAATATACAAGCCATACGCGATTTTCACCTCGTCAACCGAACGGGAGGACATGACACTTGCAGCGCGGAATGCTCGATGCGGCGATCGGTTTTCGAAAGCTGCGGACAAATCATGCACAGGTCGTTCACAAGCTCGGTCTCGACATCGTGTCCGGCACCTTCAAGACGGGCGACATCCTGCCCGGCGATGCCGAGCTGATGGAGCGGCTGAAAGTATCTCGCACGGTGTTGCGTGAAGCGATGAAGACGCTGACCGCCAAGGGTATGATTTCGCCCAAGGCGCGCATCGGCACCCGGGTGACGGAGCGCGAAAGCTGGAACATGTTCGACAGTGAAGTGCTTCTCTGGCACTTCGAGGCAGGCGTCAGCGACGAGTTCCTGCTGCATCTCTATGATATCCGTCAGGCTTTCGAGCCCTATGGCGCGGGGCTTGCCGCTCTCAGGGCAAAGGACGCCGATATCGCCAAGCTTGCCGCTTACGCCAACGAGATGGGCAATACGGCCTATTCTAAAGAGAAGCGGGCGCTGGCGGATATGAATTTCCATGTGCTCATCACTGAAATGTCCGGTAATCCGTTCATGCGCACCGTCGGTTCGCTGATAAAGGCAGCGCTGGCGGGTATTTTCCGGATGAGCAACCCGGAAGCCGATCCCAACGAGATTTCCGATGTATCCGCCTCCCATTTAAGGCTGGTCGAGGCGTTTCGTCTGCGCGATGAGGCCGCGGCGCGCCGCGAAATGGGCAGGCTGATTGAAAACGGTCGTCAGCAGGTATTGGAATTCAACGCCCGTCACCCGCGCTGAATAGATCACGCCATACCGCCGCTGATCACGTTTGATGAAAATCGGCATGGAAATTTGGTGTGGATTTGCATGGTTTCTTAAGTGGGCCGCCATTATAGCAATGCCGGAACGCAATTACCGAAGCGCCTGTCTGTTCAACCGGCTGGCGTAAAGTCAAACACATGCCACTGTCCCGGCTGCCGTTGGGCCCGGAGATAGGGTGTTGGAGGTCTTATGGAGCGCAGCTCTCTAGCCGTTATTCTCGCTGCGGGCGACAGCACGCGCATGAAGTCGTCGAAATCCAAGGTGCTGCACACGGTTGCCGGGCGGCCGATGATTGCGCATGTGGTGGAGGCTGTGGCTGGATCGGGTGTTGGCGCGGTGGCGCTGGTGGTCGGGCGCGATGCTGACAATGTTGCCGCGGCCGCGAACCTTAGGGGTCTTCAGATTGAAGCTTTCTTGCAGACGGAGCGCAAGGGCACCGGCCATGCCGTTCTTGCCGCACGCCCAGCCATTGAGCGCGGTTTCGACGACCTGATCGTCGCTTATGGCGACGTACCGCTCATTACGTCCGCGACGCTTGATCGGGCGCGTGAGGCGATTGCCGCCGGTGCCGATGTGGCCGTGATCGGCTTCCACACCGAGCGTCCGACCGGTTATGGCCGGTTGCTGGTCGAGAATGGCGAGCTGGTAGCGATCCGCGAGGAAAAGGACGCAACCGACGAAGAACGCAAGGTGACCTGGTGCAATAGCGGCCTGATGGCGATCAACGGTCGCAATGCGCTTGATCTGCTCGACCGGATCGGCAACGGCAACGTGAAGGGCGAATATTATCTCACCGACATCGTTGAAATCGCCCGTTCGCTCGGCCGTCGCGCCGTGGCCATCGATGCGCCGGAAACCGAGCTGGTCGGCTGCAACAACCGTGCCGAACTGGCTTTTATCGAGAAGTTGTGGCAGGAGCGCCGCCGCCATGAGTTGATGGTGGAGGGTGTTTCGATGATCGCGCCCGAGACGGTTTTCCTCTCCTTCGATACGAAGATCGGGCAGGATGCCCTGATCGAGCCGAATGTCGTGTTCGGTCCCGGTGTGACCATCGACGCGGGTGCCATCATCCATTCGTTTTCGCATCTGGAGGGGGCTCATGTTGCTGAAGGTGCGATGGTCGGTCCTTTTGCGCGGTTACGTCCGGGTGCCAACCTGCATGCCAAAGCCAAGGTCGGCAATTTCTGCGAGGTCAAGAAGGCGGAGATCGGCGAGGGCGCCAAGGTCAACCATCTGACCTATATCGGTGATGCCTATATCGGCGCCGGCAGCAATATCGGTGCGGGCGCCATCACCTGCAATTACGACGGTTACAACAAGGCCGAAACGCGGATCGGTGCGAACAGTTTCATTGGCTCGAACTCGTCGCTGGTCGCTCCCGTCACCATTGGAGAGGGGGCTTATATAGCCTCCGGCAGCGTGATTACCGATGACGTGCCTGATGATGCGCTGGCTTTCGGGCGGGCGCGTCAAGAGGTTAAGCCGGGCCGCGCAATCGTGGTGCGCGAGCGGGCGAAAGCGCTGAAGGAAGCCAAGAAAAAGGCCTCTTGAAAGACGTTACCGAGCGATACCGAAAGTGACCGGCGGGATAATTGCTGATTTCGGAGAAACGGTTAGTAGTTTCGGCGAAGAGATCGCCGTCTGGAGAAATATATGTGCGGAATTGTCGGAATAGTCGGAACCCAGCCTGTTGCTGAACGGCTTGTCGATGCGCTGAAGCGTCTCGAATATCGCGGTTACGATTCGGCTGGCGTCGCCACCATCGACAATGGCGCGATGGACCGCCGCCGGGCGGAAGGCAAGCTGTTCAATCTGGAAAAACTGGTTTCGGAAAAGCCGCTGCCGGGCGTGGTCGGCATTGCGCATACGCGCTGGGCGACGCATGGCGTGCCGAACGAAACCAATGCACACCCGCATTTCGTCGAAGGTGTTGCCGTCGTTCATAATGGCATCATCGAGAACTTCTCCGAGCTGCGCGAAGAACTGACCGCCGAGGGCGCCACCTTCACCACCCAGACCGACACCGAAGTGGTGGCGCAGCTTCTGGCGAAATATACCCGCGACGGGCTTGGCCATCGCGAGGCGATGCTGAAGATGCTGAACCGTGTCACCGGTGCTTATGCGCTGGTCGTCATGTTTCAGGATGATCCCGGCACGCTGCTTTCGGCGCGCTCCGGCCCGCCGCTGGCCGTCGGTTATGGCCGTGGCGAAATGTTCCTGGGGTCCGATGCCATCGCGCTGTCACCCTTCACTAACGAGATCACCTATCTGGTGGATGGCGACTGCGCCATCTTGACCCGGCAGGGTGCGGAAATCATCGATTTCTCGGGCAAGCCAGTGAAGCGCGAGCGGCAGATTTCGCAGGCGACGGCCTATGTGGTCGACAAGGGCAACCATCGCCACTTCATGGAAAAGGAAATCTACGAGCAGCCGGAAGTCATTTCCCACGCGCTCAGCCATTATGTGGATTTCGCCAGCAAGACCGTGAAGCAGGCCGACACCGCAATCGACTTCTCCAAGCTTTCCGGCCTTGCCATTTCCGCCTGCGGCACGGCCTATCTGTCCGGCCTGATCGGTAAATACTGGTTCGAGCGTTATGCGCGCTTGCCGGTGGAAATCGATGTCGCCTCGGAATTCCGCTACCGCGAGATCCCGCTCGTTCCCACGCAGGCCGCGCTGTTCATTTCGCAATCGGGCGAAACCGCCGATACGCTGGCGGCCCTGCGTTATTGCCAGCAGGAGGGGCTGAAGATCGGTGCGGTGGTCAATACGCGTGAATCGACCATGGCGCGCGAATCGGATGCGATCTTTCCGATCCTCGCCGGCCCCGAAATCGGCGTCGCCTCCACCAAGGCCTTCACCTGCCAGCTTGCCGTGCTTGCTTCGCTGGCCGTTGCCGCTGGAAAAGCGCGCGGCACGATCACACCTCAGCAGGAAACCGAACTGGTTCGCCATCTCACCGAGATGCCGCGCATCATGAGCAAGGTTCTCAACAGCATCCAGCCGCAGATCGAGGCGCTGTCACGCGATCTGTCGCGTTTCAAGGACGTGCTTTATCTCGGCCGCGGCACCAGCTTTCCGCTGGCGCTGGAAGGCGCGCTGAAGCTCAAGGAAATCTCCTATATCCACGCTGAAGGTTATGCCGCCGGCGAGTTGAAGCATGGGCCGATCGCGCTGATAGACGAGAACATGCCTGTTATCGTCATCGCGCCGCATGACCGCTTCTTCGAAAAGACCGTTTCGAACATGCAGGAAGTCGCCGCGCGGGGTGGCCGCATCATCTTCATCACCGACGAGAAGGGCGCTGCCGCCTCCAGGCTCGAGACCATGGCGACGATCACCCTGCCAAATGTCGACGAGCTGATCGCGCCGATGGTCTTCTCGCTGCCGATCCAGCTGCTCGCCTATCACACAGCTGTCTTCATGGGCACGGATGTGGACCAGCCGCGCAATCTGGCGAAATCGGTGACGGTGGAATGATCATCCGGCCGGAACAGCAGGGTGATGAAGAGGCGATTGCTCGCGTTACGGAAGATGCCTTCCGTAACGTCGATCATAGCGACAAGACAGAGCATCTGATTGTCGAGCGGCTGCGCAAGGCGGGCGCGCTAACGGTTTCGCTGGTTGCCGAGGACAGCGAAGGCATCGTCGGCCATATCGGGTTTTCGCCGGTGACGCTCACCAGCGGCGAAACCGGCTGGTTCTGTCTTGCGCCGCTCTCGGTCACGCCGGATCGGCAGGGGCAAGGCGTCGGTTCACGGCTGGCGCGCGAAGGGCTTGCCGCGCTGGAGCGCCTGAATGCCGCGGGCTGCGTCGTCGCGGGCGATCCGGACTACTACGGCCGCTTCGGTTTTCGTCCTGTCGAGGGCTTAAGCGCTGAGGGAATTCCTGACGAATATTTCACAGTTCTTCGCTTGCATGGCGGAACTCCATCCGGCATTGTCGGTTTTCATCCGGGTTTCGATAGCGTCAACGCTTAATGCCGAACGGTAAATGACTGATATTCCAGTAAAAATTTCATTCGCAGCCCGTCTGCGCAACAGCTTCCTCACGGGCGTCCTTATCCTCGCGCCCGTCACCATCACCATGTGGCTGGTGTGGAGTTTTCTGCAGTGGGCGGATAGTTGGGTTAAGCCTTATATTCCCGCCCGTTATGATCCCGAGCAATATTTCGATGTGGCAATCCCCGGCTTCGGCCTGCTGATCGCCGTCGTTGGCATCACCCTCATCGGTTTTCTCGGCAATAACCTCATCGGCAAATGGATCGTCGGCGTCGGTGAATCCATTCTCAACCGCATGCCGCTGGTGCGGCCGATCTACAAGAGCATCAAGCAGCTGTTCGAATCCGTTCTGAAGGAGCATGCGAACTCTTTCAAGAAGGTCGGCCTGATCGAATTTCCCTCCTCCGGCACCTGGGCGATGGTGTTCGTATCCTCGGAAGTGAAGGGCGAGCTTGCCCATCGCTTCAACGAAATGGGCCAGCAGATGGTCGCCGTTTTCCTGCCACCCACCCCTGTGCCCACTGCGGGCTTTCTGCTGTTTGTGCCGAAAGACAAGATCGTGATGCTGGACATGACGCCGGAGGACGCGGCTAAATTGCTGATTTCCGGCGGTCTGGTGGCGCCAGATTTCACGCCGCCGAAGGTGATTGCGCCGGTTTAGATATTGAGGCCGTGCTCGTTGCGTCTGTTACGGATGTCCGCATGGCTATTTCCCGTGTTCATTCTCTAGCGGGAAAATAGTCGGCCTAATGGGGCATATTAGGCTATAGGCGGAACCTTGACGAACCAATGTGGTTCACTAATAATCTTTGTGAACCAAGAGAAGCCGCGATCATGACTGCATTCACAGTGCGCTTGCCAGACGAGGTTGCTGACAAGCTGGACCAATTGGCGGAAAAGCTTGATCGCTCGCGGTCCTATATGGCGACGCGGGCGATTGAGGACTTTGTTGCCCGTGAAGAGTGGCAGCTCGCCGAGATCGAGGCCGGTTTGGCGGAGGCGGATCGCGGCGAGTTTGGAACGCCTGATGATCTCGCAAACATTGTCGGAAAATATGTGAAATCCTCCCGGCCGTCATGAGCGATCGGAGAATTCTTTGGACTTTGCGGGCGCTGCGACGGCTTGATGAAATCGGTGCGCATATCGAAAAGGACAATCCAGCCGCCGCGGCTCGCGTTATTTCCCGTATTGTCTCCGCGGTCGATATGTTGGTGGCGCAGCCGGCGATGGGGCGGGTCGGGCGCATCAGGGGAACACGGGAAGCCGTACTTCCAGACATTTCCTACATTATTGCCTATCGCGTCGGCCGGAATATCGAGATTCTGACGGTCATTCATACATCGCAACGATGGCCCTCTGCATTTTAGCCAAAGGGTCTCTCAGACGCGTCGATCAATCCTCATCATCCAGATCGTCCGTCTCAATAGCCGTGCTCGTAGCATGAAAAACAGGAACGAAAAGCCGCATATAGACGAGCCGCACGCTCCAGCCTTGCTCCAGCGCCTCTGCCCATGCCTTCTTTCGGCCGGGCTTTTTGAAAGCCTTGCCTATCGCCTTCTTCTCGCTTTTCGCAAAGGTCTCCGGCTGCAAGGTGTTCTGCGGCGAGCAGAGCGCGTAGCCCTTGCGGAAGGCGGGTGGTGGGCGGCGTGGGTCGATCATGTTCATGATGGTCAAAACTTTCAGCCGGCGTGCAGGAAGCGGATCGCTTCGTCGCGGCGGTGCAGATAGAGCAGGGTGCGCAGGCTGTCGCCGCGTGGTCCTGTCAGTTCGGGGTCGCGCTCGATGACATAGGCCGCGTCCTTGCGGGCGATTTCCAGCAGGTCGGCATGCGCCTCGAGGCTGGCGATGCGAAAGCCCGGCGTGCCGGACTGGCGGGTGCCGAGCAGTTCGCCTTCGCCACGCAGCTTCAAGTCTTCCTCGGCGATGAGGAAGCCGTCCTCGCTGTGGCGCAGGATGGAGAGCCGGGCGCGGCCGTTTTCGCTGAGCGGCCCCTTGTAGAGCAGGATGCAGGTGGATGCCTCGTCACCGCGTCCCACCCGGCCGCGCAGCTGGTGCAGCTGGGCAAGGCCGAAACGTTCGGCGTGTTCGATGACCATGATGGTCGCATCCGGCACGTCGACGCCGACTTCCACCACCGTCGTCGCCACCAGCAGCCGGGTTTCGCCACTCTTGAAAGCGAGCATGGCGGCGTCTTTTTCCGGGCCGCTCATGCGGCCGTGGATAAGACCTATATTTGGGCCGAGCATTTGCGACAGAACCGCATGCCGCTCTTCCACCGACATCAAATCGGACTCTTCCGTCTCCTCCACCAGCGGGCAGATCCAGTAGGCCTTCTTGCCGTCCTTCAAAGCGGCGCGCAGCCGCTCGACAATGTCGCCGATGCGTTCGGTGGGGATCGTCACCGTCTGGATGGGTTTGCGGCCGGCGGGTTTTTCGGTGAGTTTCGAGACGTCCATGTCGCCGAAGGCGGCCAGAACCAGCGTGCGCGGAATGGGGGTGGCGGTCATGACCAGCATATGCGGGGTGATGCCCTTGGCGGTGAGGCGCAGGCGCTGGTGCACGCCGAAACGGTGCTGTTCATCCACTACTGCGAGCACAAGGTTTTTGTAAGCAACGCTGTCCTGAAACAGCGCATGGGTGCCGATGATGATCTGTGCTTCGCCGGACGCCACGCGTTCCTCGATCTCGCGGCGCTCCTTGCCCTTGGTGCGGCCGGTGAGAACCTCGACGGTGATGCCAGCTGTCTGAGCGAGTTTGGAGATGGTGGAGAAATGCTGACGGGCGAGGATTTCAGTCGGGGCCATCAGCACCGCCTGTCCGCCGGCCTCCACGGCTGTCGCCATGGCCATCAGCGCCACCAGCGTCTTGCCAGCACCGACATCACCCTGCAACAGCCGCAACATGCGGTCTTCGCCGGCCATATCGGTCAGGATATCCTTTACCGCAGCGCTCTGGCTTGCCGTTGGCGAGAAGGGCAGCTGCGCGAGGATTTTTGCGGCGATATCGCCCTTGGCGCGGATCGGCTGGCCCGCCACTTTACGAATCCGCTGGCGCACCAGCGCCAATGACAGCTGTCCGGCGAGAAACTCATCATAGGCAAGCCTTCTGCGCGCCGGGGCCTGCGGTTCGATATCGGCGCTGTCGCGCGGATCGTGCAACTCGCGGAAGCTCGAGGCGACGTCGCCGAAGCCTTGGCGGGTCTTCAGAGTTTCGTCGATCCATTCGGGAAAGACCGGCAGCTTTGAGAGCCCGCCTTCGATTGCCTTGCGCAGCACCTTGGCAGACAGCCCGGCGGTCATGGGGTAAACGGCTTCCACCAGCGGCAGGTTTTCTGCCTCCGATAGCTTCACCATAAAATCGGGATGCACCATGGAGGCGCGGCCGTTGAACCAGTCCACCTTGCCGCTGACCAGCACCTCTTCATCGATGGGCAGTGCCTTGGACAGCCAGTCACCCTTTGCGCGGAAGAAGGTCAGCGCCAGTTCGCCGGTCTCGTCATGCAGGAAAACCCGGTAGGGCGCGGAACGGTTGCCTGATGGCGGCGGCTGGTGGCGGTCGACGCGTCCCTGAATGGTGACAATGGCGCCGGGGGCCGCGAGCGCGATGCCGGGGCGGTTGCGGCGGTCGATGACATTCGACGGCGCGTGAAAGAGAAGGTCGATGACGCGGGTATCGTCGGCGCTTTCCCGGCTCAAGAGTTTGGCCAGAAGATCGGCGAGCTTCGGCCCCACACCGGCGAGGGTGGAAACCGAGGCAAACAGCGGATCGAGAATGGCCGGGCGCATGGCGCACAAAATCGGGGAAGGGGAGACGTTATGCAAGAGTTGAGCCCTGACAAAGGCGGGTTATCACCGGCAGATTTTCACCGCCGTGGCATTATTTCGATAAAAACCGGTTCCCAAGCGTTCGCCTCCTGTTCTATAGGAGGTCGCAGTCAACATCCTGTTGAATAGCCAACCGAAAGGTGAATGCGATGACTGGACTGGTGCGCACGAGTGCCGACCTCGATCCGAGACGCCGGCGGATACTTTACCGCTGCTGGCACCGGGGCATTCGCGAGATGGATCTGGTGCTCGGGCAATTTGCGGAAGACCATATCGCTAACTTGTCCGATGAACAGCTCGATGAGCTGGAGGTCATCATGGCGGAAGAGGATCAGGACCTCGTCCAGATGGTGACGGGCGCGCAGCCGGTGCCGGAAAAATTCCAGACGCCGCTGTTCGAAAAGATCGCTTCCTACCGTCCCGATTTCGATCTCGTCACAGCAGAAACCCTGAAGGCCTGAAACATGATAGCCGGATTCGATGCAAAGCTGGTAACGTCGGCCGATACGCCGCTGACCATCGGAAATGTGCCTTCCGGCATGGAAGCGCTGCTGCTTGCCGATATGGCGCGGGCGGGCACGTCGGTCGCCTATGTGATGTCGGATGGCCAGCGGGCCGCCGATCTCGAACAGGTCCTCGGTTTCGTCGCGCCTGACATTCCGGTCATGTCGCTGCCGGCCTGGGACTGCCTGCCCTATGACCGCGTGTCACCGAGCGCAGACACTTCAGCGCGGCGGCTTGCCGCGCTCTCCGGTCTCATCGCCCACGCGAAAAAGCCACATCCGGCCATCGTTCTAGTCACCGTCAACGCCATGCTGCAGAAGATGGCGCCGCGCGATATCATCGGCAACCTCGGCTTTTCGGCAAAGCCCGGCAACCAGATCCGCATGGAAGAGATTGCCGCGCGGCTGGAGCGCAACGGTTTCGACCGGGTGGCGACAGTGCGTGAAGTCGGTGAATTCGCCGTGCGCGGCGGCATTCTGGATGTTTTCGTTCCCGGCACGGAAGAGCCGGTGCGGCTTGATTTCTTTGGCGATACCCTGGAGAGCATCCGCACCTTCGATCCGGCCAGCCAGCGCACCATCGCCCAGGCCCGCTCGCTCGATTTGAACCCGATGAGCGAAGTGACGCTGACGCCGGACACGATAGGCCGGTTCCGCAAGAATTACCTGTCGCTGTTCGGCGCTGCGACCCGCGACGATGCGCTTTATCAGGCCGTGTCCGAAGGCCGCCGTTATGCCGGTATGGAGCATTGGCTGCCGCTGTTTTACGAGCAGCTGGAAACCGCCTTCGATTATCTGAAGGGTTTTCGCATCGTCACCGACCATACGGCGCGAGAGGCGGCGAAGGAACGCTCCAAGCTGGTGCTCGATTATTACGAGGCGCGGAGGGCATCAGGTGAGACCAAAGGTTCCACGCAAGGCGCGCCCTACAAGCCGGTGTCGCCGGGGCAGCTTTATCTCGATGGCAAAAGCTTCGATGCGATGCTTGCCGCCGCCAATGCGGTGCGTCTGACACCTTTCAACGAGCATGACAGCGAAGGTCATCCGGTCGCGACTCTGGATGCCCATGTCGGCCCGCGCTGGGCGCGGCCAATGAGCGAAAGCAATAGCGAAGAACGGATCAATGTTTTCGATCTGGCGGTGAAGCACATTGCCGAGCGCCGCGCCAGGGGCTGGAAGGTGCTGATCACAGGTTGGTCGGAAGGTTCGCTCGACCGGCTGTTGCAGGTGTTGAACGAGCACGGGCTGGAAAACATCAAGCCGGTGACGGCGCTGAAAGAGGTGGAGAAGCTCGGCAAGGGTGAGGCGGCCGCGACGGTGCTCAGCCTCGAAGCCGGGTTTGAGACGGGGATGCTGGCTGTCATCGGCGAGCAGGATATTCTTGGCGACCGTATGGTGCGCCGCTCGAAACGCCGCAAGCGCGGCGCGGATTTCATCTCGGAAGTGGCGGGGCTGGACGAGGGCTCGCTGGTCGTCCACGCCGAACATGGTATCGGTCGCTTTGTTGGCTTGCAGACCATCGAGGCGGCGGGCGCGCCGCGCGCCTGTCTGGAACTGCATTACGCCGACGACGCCAAGCTGTTCCTTCCCGTCGAAAACATCGATCTCCTGTCGCGTTATGGTTCCGATGCGGCAGAAGCCACGCTCGACAAGCTGGGCGGTGGCGCATGGCAGGCCCGAAAGGCCAAGCTCAAGAAGCGGCTGCTCGACATGGCCGACGAGCTTATCCGCATTGCGGCGGCGCGTCTGGTGCGCCATGCGCCGGCGCTGGTTGCGCCGGATGGGCTTTACGACGAATTCGCGGCCCGCTTTCCCTATGACGAGACCGAGGATCAGCTGACCGCCATCGAGGCGGTGCGTGAGGATCTGGGCGCCGGGCGGCCGATGGACCGGTTGATCTGCGGCGATGTCGGTTTCGGCAAGACCGAGGTAGCGTTGCGCGCCGCGTTCCTCGCCGCCATGAACGGCGTACAGGTGGCGGTGGTGGTGCCAACCACGCTGTTGTCGCGCCAGCATTTCCGCACCTTTTCGGAACGTTTTCGTGGTCTTCCAATTCGCGTGCAGCAGGCTTCGCGGCTTGTCGGCACCAAGGAGCTGGCGCTTACCAAAAAGGAAGTGGCTGATGGCAAGACGGACATCGTCGTCGGCACCCATGCGCTGCTTGGCGCGGGTATCAATTTCGCCAATCTCGGCCTGCTGATTATCGATGAAGAGCAGCATTTCGGCGTCAAGCACAAGGAACGCCTGAAGGAGCTGAAGAGCGACGTGCATGTGCTGACGCTTTCGGCGACGCCAATTCCGCGCACGTTGCAACTGGCGATGACCGGCGTGCGTGAGCTGTCGCTCATCACCACGCCGCCGGTGGACCGCATGGCGGTGCGCACCTTCATTTCTCCGTTCGATCCGCTTGTCATCCGCGAAACCTTGATGCGCGAGCATTATCGCGGCGGCCAGAGTTTCTATGTCTGTCCACGGCTTGCCGACCTTGCCGATATTCACGCCTTCCTGCAATCGGATGTGCCGGAGCTGAAGGTGGCGGTGGCGCATGGGCAGATGGCGGCGGGCGAACTCGAAGACATTATGAATGCCTTTTATGACGGCAAATACGATGTGCTGCTATCGACCACCATCGTCGAATCCGGTCTCGACGTGCCGACCGCCAACACGCTGATCGTGCACCGTGCCGATATGTTCGGTCTTGCCCAGCTTTACCAGCTGCGCGGCCGTGTCGGCCGTTCCAAGGTGCGGGCCTTTGCTCTGTTCACCCTGCCGGTCAACAAGGTGCTGACGACGATGGCCGAGCGGCGGCTGAAGGTGCTGCAATCTCTGGATACGCTGGGGGCAGGGTTCCAGCTGGCGAGCCACGATCTCGATATTCGCGGTGCTGGCAATCTGCTTGGCGAGGAACAGTCCGGCCACATCAAGGAAGTCGGCTTCGAGCTTTACCAGCAGATGCTGGAAGAAGCGGTGGCGGAAGTGAAGGGTGACGAAGAGGTGCGTGACAGCGGCTGGTCGCCGCAAATCTCGGTCGGCACCTCTGTCATGATCCCGGAAGACTATGTGCCGGATCTGCATCTGCGCATGGGCCTTTACCGCCGTCTTGGCGAACTTGCCGATATCAGCGAGATCGATGGTTTCGGCGCGGAGATGATCGACCGCTTCGGCCCGCTGCCGAAAGAGGTGCAGCATCTCCTCAAGATCGTCTACATCAAGTCGCTCTGCCGCGTTGCCAATGTCGAGAAGGTGGATGCCGGGCCGAAGGGCGTCGTCGTGCAGTTCCGCAACAAGGAATTCCCCAACCCGGCGGCGCTGGTCGGTTATATCGGCAAGCAAGGCTCTATGGCGAAGATCCGCCCTGACCACAGCCTGTTCCTGAACCGCGATCTGCCAACGCCGGAAAAACGGCTGGCGGGGGCGGCGATGATCATGACGCAGTTGGCGGAACTGGCGCGGTCCTAGATTGGGGGCGTTAGGGCATTGAGAGTGAAGCGGGTGTGGCTTACCCCCCTCTGCCCTGCCGGGCATCTCCCCCACAAGGAGGGAGATCGATCTGCGGCAAGGTCTCGCCCATCTCGAAGCTTGAGAATGAAGTGGCGGTAACGCCCCTTGCCGATCTCCCTCCTTGTGGGGGAGATGCCCGGCAGGGCAGAGGGGGGTAAGCCACACCCACCTTCGGTTCGCTGCCAAATGGTGACGCGCAAACGCAACGCGCTCCGTCGTGAGGGTAAACCCCGCGCGCCTTCGGCCCGCTGTCAATAAACAACCTGCCGAAAGCCAACACCTAAAGCACATCCGGGCAAACGAAAATTGAAACGTCCTACATCCATCTGCTTTCTCGATCCTCCCAGCCCCGACGCTCCGCAAACATTACCGGGATGTAATGAAACGGACATGCGCCGGTAGCTTCAGCGGGCGTAGTCTTGTTTTCATCTCCTGCATTGCGCCCAATATGATGCGCGAGTGGGAAGACGAAGGAGCAAGACAATGTGGATCAGGATGAACAGGTTCGCCTCCGCAGGTCTGGTTGCTTTGACAATTGCGGGCACCACAATTGCCACCACCAATCAGGCGGAAGCACGCAACCACTTCGGACACGGGCATGGCGGCGGCGGCATTGCCGCAGGTATCGCCGGAGCCATTATCGGCGGTGCTATCATTGCCGGGGCGCGGCATTCCTATGACGGCCCTTATTACGGCGAGCCATTTTACGGTCCGCCAGTCTACGGCCCTCCGGTGATCTATCGGCCGGCATATCCGAGCTGCCACGTCGTCTGGCGGCAGAATAGCTGGGGCGATATGTACCGCGCGCGCGTCTGCTACTGAGCTTTCGCCGCCAATCGCAAAAATAGCCATGGAAGAACGCGCCGGAACTAAAGGGTTCTGGGCGCGTCTTCCGGTGTGATGCCGACTGCGACGTTCTGGTCGGTGGCGGCAATCGAGGCCGGCATCGGCACTTTTCGCTGCTTTTCACGGATGAGCGTCAACATGCCGGAACCGACGATGAGGGCGATGCCGACCAGCATCCAGCTGTCGATATGGTCGCCGAAGATCAGGTAACCGAAGAAGATGGCCCAGAGCATCTGGCTATATTGTGTCGGGCCGATCATGGCGGCAGGCGCATAACGGGCGGCATACATGATCAGCACGTTGCCGACCGCTGCAAACAGGCCGTAACCGGCCAGAAGCAGCCATTGTTCACCGCCTGGCAGAACGAAGGTGGGGATCATGGCAACGCCGCTGATCGCCAGACAGCCCAGCACGCCGGCGCCATAAAGCGACAATTTCTTTTCCGACGGTCCCATGGCGCGGAAGATCACGATGGACAGCGCGCCGCTCAAACCACCGAGGATGGCGCCGAGATGGCCGATGCCGAGTTCGCGGAAACCCGGCCGCAAGATGATCAGCACGCCGACGAAGCCGATGATGACTGCCGACCAGCGCTTGATGCCGACCTGTTCCTTCAGGAACACCACCGACATGATGGTGACGAAGGAAGGAAGCAGGAAGATCAGCGCAAAGGCTTCGGCCATGGAGAGGTGCGTGAAGGCTGTGACGCTGCCGACCGCTCCGATGCCGGAAGCAAAAAAGCGGATGAGCCAGAGCGGGCGGTTGGTCGTCTTGACGACATCCGCCCAGCAGTCGTTGCGCTTGCGGATGAAGGGCAGGGCGGCGAGGCCGAAGACGGCGCCGAAGAAGGCCGATTCGATCGGTGAAATCTGGCCTTCTATGAGTTTAACGCTCGCGTCGCTCCATGCGTAGGCAGCGAAGGCGGCAAAGGCAAGCAGAATGCCTTTCAGGGTCTGGTCCGACACGGGAAAACACCAACAGTTTATCGGTTAGGGTAAGCTGCCGGTGGTTTGACCGTCAGTTCATCGACTTATGCTCGTCCGCCTTGATTTTTGCAATATCCCGCAGTGCAGCAATCAATACGTCAGGCGTTTGTGCACCGCTGATGGCATATTTCTGGTCGAGGATGAAAAACGGCACGCCGGCGACACCCATTTGCTGCGCTGCATCAATTTCGGCGACGACGGTATCCTTGTCCGCATCGGAGGCGAGAAGCCGCGCCACCACCTTGGCGTCCATGCCGGCCTTTTCGGCTATATCGGTCAGCACGGCGTGATCGCCGATGTTGCGGCCTTCTTCGAAATTCGCCTTGAACAGACCGGTGACGATCTTTTCCTGAACGTCGCGGCCTTCGGAATGCGCCCAGAGCGACAGGCGGTGTGCATCGAGCGTGTTCGGGCCGATGTTGATCGCATCAAAATCATAGTGGATGCCGACTTCCTTGCCGAGCTGCACCAGACTGGCATGCGCCTGCTCCAGACGCTCCTTGCCGAGCTTTTCCTCAAGCGCGGCCTTCTGGTCGACGCCCTCAGGCGGATAGTCCGGATTGAGGCGATAGGGGCGCCAGTTCACGTCGACGCTGATCTCGTCCTGCACCTCGGCAATGGCAAGATCGAGCCTTGCCTTGCCCAGATAACACCAGGGGCAGACCATATCCGATACGACGTCGATGACGATGCGTTCCATGGTTTTATCTTCCGTTGTGTGGACCGGTGAGGGGGTTATTGCGCCCGCGCATCCCACCAGGTCTGTTTCTGATTGCCTGATATCGGGGTCATATCCGGGCGGTCGATATATTTCCAGCGGGCGATCCACTGCGCGCCGATGTAATAGAGCGGGATGATATAGTGGCCGGCGACCAGCAGGCGGTCGTAACCGCGCACCGCCGCCTGGAAATCCTCCGTCGAGCGGGCCTGTAGCAGGGCCTCGATCATGCGGTCTATGTCGGGGCTGGCCGCACCCGCATAGTTGAAGCTGCCCTGCGCATCCCGCGACAGCGAACTCCAGCGGTTGAGCTGCTCCGCGCCCGGCGAGAGCGAGGAGGGCAGGGAGCGGATGATCATGTCGTAATCGAAGCTGTTCGAGCGGGCCTGATATTGGCCGTCATCGACCGAGCGGATGCCCATGGCGACGCCGATCAGATTGAGCGAGCGCTGATAGGCAAGCGCGATGCGCTCCTGCGCGGGGTTTTGGGTCATGATCTCGAAGGCGAGCTGGCGGCCATTGGCGTCGGACATCCTGCCGTTTTTGATGCTGTACCCGGCCTCTTTCAGCTTATCGACGGCCAGTTTCAGCACCTTGCGGTCCGCACCGGTGCCGTCGGTGGTCGGCATGGCATAGGTTCCCGCCAAAAGCTCCGGCGGCATGGTTTTCGCCGCGTCGCCCAGCAGCGCAAGTTCGCGCGCATCGGCGGCATTGCCATAAGCGCCGAGCGGCGAGTTCTGCCAGTAGCTCTGCGTGCGCTTGAAGGCGCCGCCCAGAATGTTCCTGTTCATCCACTCGAAATCGAGCGCGTAGGACAGGCCCTCGCGCACCTTCTCATCGGCAAAGACGGCGCGGCGGGTGTTGAACACCAGACCGAACATGCCGGATGGCAGGCGCGGCTGGAACACATCCTTGACGACATCGCCGCGATGCACGGCGGGAAAATTATAGGCCTGCCCCCAATGCGAGGTATCGGAGGTGCCGTTGATGGCGTCGCCTTCAGGGTAGATGTCGATATCGCCCTTCTTGAAGGCCTCGAACATGGTGGTGACCTGCAGGAAATAGGTGATGCTGATCTCGTCGTAATTCTCAAAGCCCACCTTGCTCGGAATATCCTTGCCCCAATAGTCCGGGTTCCGCTCCCAGGTGATTCGTTCTCCCGGCCGCAGCGTCTTGATTCGGTATGGACCCGAGCCGACAACCGCGCCGAGGCCCGCCTGCTCGAATTTTTCCGGGTCGATCGCGTGTTTCGGCAAAATGGGGGTGGAGGAGGCGAGAATGAGCGGCGTTTCGCGGTTTGCCCTGTCGTTGAAGGTAAAACGGACGCCGTGATCGCCGATTTTTTCCATCTTCGCCACGCCGTCCAGACGGCTGTTGAAGGGCGGACGGCCTTTTTCCTTCAGGAGGTTGAAGGTGAAGATCACATCGTCGGGCGTCACCGGCTCGCCATCCGACCATTTCGCCTTCGGATTGATGTTGAACTGGGTGAATGTGCGTTCCTCGTCCCACTCGACGGTTTCGGCCAGCAGGCCGTAAAGGCTGAAGGGTTCGTCGCTGGAGCGCTGCATCAGCGGTTCGTAGAGCAGATTGCCGAATTCCGGGTCCCAGACGCCGCGCGCGGTGGTGCGCATTCCCTTGAGGACGAAGGGATTGAGGCTGTCGAAGGTGCCGACGACGCCATAGGATATGCGGCCGCCTTTTTTCACGTCCGGATTGACGTAAGGGAAGTGCCGGAAATCCGCCGGCAGCGCCGGTGTGCCATGCATGGAAATGCCGTGAAGCGGCTGCGCCTGGGCGCTCCCGGCGGGAAGCAGGGATGAACCCAAAAGAAACAATGCGGGGATGAGGGCCGCAAGGTTGCGCATGTTATTATCCTGTCTCAACTGTCCGTCCGATTTATCATGATGATCGGTTTATCGTCATGATTTGGCTTTTTCGTTATGATTCTGGCAAATATGTAGCACAGGCCCTTGGCGGGACCCATGCGAGGGTGGGAAATCTTGGCCCACCTCAAGAAAAAGTTAAAGAAGTGCTGGATATCGCCGCGAACGGCATGTAACAGGGTGGCCGGAAGAGACGGGTCACGCATTTGCCTCATTTAAACGACAGTTGAACGGGCAGAAGGATACCGCCATCGGCGAGCAGGACTTACGGTTCTGTTCCGGCAGACATTCAGGAGACGGAACTCTTATGATGCAAAAGGCAAACACATTCACCCGGACGGCTCTGTCCGCTCTGGTCCTTTCTCTCGGCGCAGTGTCCGCTCCGGCCATCTCGCAGGCACAGGATGCAGCTCCCGCCGCTCAGGGCGCTGGCGCTCCGCCGCTCGGCTGGTTCAAGACCTGCTCCAAGCAGGAAGACAACGATGTCTGCGTCGTGCAGAACGTGGTTCTTGCCCAGAACGGCCAGATGATCACCGCTGTCGGCCTCATCACCGTTGAAGGCAAGGTCAACCGCAAGCTGCTGCAGGTTTCCGTTCCGACCGCGCGTCTCGTGCCTCCCGGTGTGATGATGCAGATCGATGGCGGCAAGGGCCAGAAGCTCGACTACGCCGTTTGCCTTCCCGACAAGTGCACGGCCGAAGTTCCGCTGACGGACGCCATGATCGCTTCCTTGAAGAAGGGTAGCGAGGTGGTCTTCACCTCCATCAATTTCCGCCGCGCGCCGAACCCCATCAAGATCGCACTCTCCGGTTTCACCGGCGCTTACGACGGTGCAGCCATCACCCAGTCGCAGCTGGCCGAAAGCCAGCGCAGCCTGCAGGAAGGCATGCAGAAAAAGGCCGAAGAGGCCCGCAAGAAGCTCGAAGCCGCTCAGGACGCCGCCAAGACCGCGCCGAAGCCCTGATCGCTCCAGCAGCGTCAAGAATGACAAAACCGGTCTGGTAACAGACCGGTTTTTTTTATGCCTTGGGATGTGGGGGCGTTACTGGAACCGCGTCAGTGGGCGGTTGACATCTTCGGGCGCCATTCGCCGTTCGGCGCCTTGTCGAACATGCGGCTGATATTGGGGTTGCGGAGCGGCGTCTCGTTTTCATCATGGACAAGGTTCTGCTCAGAAACATAGGCGACGTATTCCGTCTCCTCGTTTTCCGCCAGAAGATGATAGAATGGCTGGTCGCGCTCGGGCCTGATATCGGCGGGAATGGCGTTCCACCATTCCTCGGTATTGGCATATTCCGGGTCCACGTCGATGACCACGCCGCGGAACGGAAACACCTTGTGGCGGACGATCTCGCCAAGCGTGAATTTTGCGTCTCTTTGTTTCATGGCATGAACTTCCTTTCCCACTAATAGTTGGGTGCCCAGCAGGAAATATCAAGGGCTAGGGGCTATCAGGCTGTTTTGCCATCCGCCGCTCAGGCCTTGCGGCCGATCGGCGCGGTGGCGATGACGACACCGCCGGTGACCAGCACGATGCCGATGGCATGGTAGGTCTCGAAGCTCTCGCCAAGAAAAAACGTTGCCATGAGGATCGAGACCGGCGGCATCATGTAAAGCGTGATGCCGGCCGTTGCCGGGCCGAAAACGCGCACCGTATGGGTGAAACAATAAAAGGCGAGCAGCGAAGCGAAAAGAATGATGCCACCGATCTTCGCCCAGGCCATTGGTGTGGCTGGTAGCATTCCGCCCTGCGCCAGTTCGAGGGCCGCCGGCGGCAGAAGCACTAGCGCGCCGGAGAGCGCAATCAATCCGAAAAGGCTGAAGGAGGCCATCTGCCGGGCCGCGGGATCACGCAGCAACACCGAATAGATCGCAAAGGCGATGGCTGCCGTCAGTATGGCAAAGTCGCCGATGTTGAAATTCAGGTGCCACAGAGCGGACATATCGCCCTTGAGCACGATTGCGGCCACGCCGGCAAAGGCGATGACCATGCCCGCCACTTCGAGCTTTCTGATGCGGCGGCCCTGAAAGATGCGCTGGAACAGGATGATGAACAGCGACGATGTCGTGTAGATCAGCGTGCCGTTGGCAGCCGTCGTCATGGTCAGGCCCCAATAGACCACGCCGCCGCAGATGCCCATGCCGAGAATGCCGAGCACCAGCCACAGCAGCGTTTTGTGACGCAGGAAATCAAGGCAGTTGCGCCAGTCGGCGATCATGAAGGGCGCGATGATGAGGGTCGATCCGATCCAGCGGATGAAGGCGGCGATGAAGGGTGAGACTTCACCGACAACGCCGCGGCCGAAAATGACGTTGCTGGAGAAAAAGAACGGCACAGCCAGAAAGATGAGCCAGTCCGTGAGGCGGGTTTGCTGAGTGGCTGGCTTGTTCGACATTCTTCACAATTATGACTGGGATTCAAAAGAAAACGGCGGCCTCCTGGGAAGCCGCCGGAATGGAAAGGGACGCTCCTTAGAGTCTGTCAGGTTCATTCTGAACCTGACAGACTCTAAACTCTTTTGTTTTCGTTTGTCTTTCGGGAAAACCGGGTTCCACTTTTCCCTGACAAACTCTAGAGCGTCCCGAATGCCGATCAGGCCGAGTAGTACATGTCGAATTCGACCGGATGCGGGGTCATTTCGAAACGCATGACTTCCTGCATCTTCAGCTCGATGAACGAGTCGATCTGGTCGTCGTCGAATACGCCGCCGGCGGTCAGGAACTTGCGATCCTTGTCGAGGCTTTCCAGCGCTTCGCGCAGCGAGCCGCAGACGGTCGGGATCTTTTTCAGTTCCTTGGCAGGAAGGTCGTAAAGGTCCTTGTCCATCGGCTTGCCGGGGTGGATCTTGTTCTTGATGCCGTCAAGGCCGGCCATCAGCATGGCCGCAAAACCGAGATAGGGGTTCTGGGTCGGATCCGGGAAGCGGACTTCGACGCGCTTTGCCTTCGGGTTGGAGCCGAAGGGGATACGGCAGGATGCCGAACGGTTGCGGGCCGAATAGGCCAGCAGAACCGGCGCTTCATAACCCGGCACCAGACGCTTGTAGGAGTTGGTGGTGGGGTTGGTGAAGGCGTTGATGGCCTTGGCGTGCTTGATGATGCCGCCGATGTAGAAGAGGCAGTTTTCAGACAGGCCGGCATATTCGTCGCCAGCGAAAGTCGGCTTGCCGCCCTTCCAGATCGACTGGTGCACGTGCATGCCCGAGCCGTTATCGCCGAAGATCGGCTTCGGCATGAAGGTTGCCGTCTTGCCATAGGCATTGGCGACCTGGTGCACGACGTACTTGTAGATCTGCATCTTGTCGGCGCTGGAAACCAGCGTGTCGAACTTCACGCCCAGCTCGTGTTGTGCGGCAGCCACTTCGTGGTGATGCTTTTCGACGACCACGCCCATTTCCGACAGAACCGTCAGCATTTCGGAGCGCATGTCCTGAAGGCTGTCGATCGGCGGAACCGGGAAATAACCGCCCTTGACGCGCGGACGGTGGCCGAGGTTGCCGGTTTCGTAATCCGTGTCGTCGTTGGACGGCAGTTCCGACGAATCCAGCTTGAAGCCGGTGTTGTAGGGGTCGGCCTTGTACTTCACGTCGTCGAAGACGAAGAATTCAGGCTCGGGGCCGACGAAAACGGTGTCGCCGATACCGGATGCCTTGAGGTAGGCTTCGGCCTTCTTGGCGGTGCCGCGCGGGTCGCGGTTATAGGCTTCGCCCGAGACCGGGTCGAGAATGTCGCAGAGGACGACCAGGGTGGATTGGGCGAAGAACGGGTCGATGTGGGCGGTGGCCGGATCGGGCATCAGCACCATGTCGGACTCGTTGATGGCCTTCCAGCCGGCGATCGAGGAGCCGTCGAACATGACGCCATCGGCGAACATGTCTTCGTCGACGCACACCACATCCATGGTGACGTGCTGCAGCTTGCCCTTGGGATCGGTAAAGCGCAGGTCCACGAACTTGATGTCGTTGTCCTTGATCTGCTTCAAGATATCGTTTGCGGTCGTCATTTAAACGTTTTCCTTGAGTGTGATGGTGACGAGGTGAAACCCAAGCCTCCCCGGCTTGAGACCCGGTTCTGATTATATGGCGTCCACGCCTGTTTCACCGGTACGGATGCGGATGACTTCCTCGATATTGGAAACGAAAATCTTTCCGTCGCCGATACGTCCGGTCTGGGCCGCATTGCGGATCGCCTCAATGACGGCTTCCGCATTCTCGTCCGCCAATACGACTTCGACTTTCACTTTCGGCAGAAAGTCCACGACGTACTCCGCACCGCGGTAAAGTTCCGTGTGGCCCTTCTGACGACCAAAGCCTTTTGCTTCCGTGACCGTGATTCCCTGAAGTCCGACTTCCTGAAGGGCTTCCTTCACTTCATCGAGCTTGAAAGGCTTAATGATCGCTTCGATCTTTTTCATGAGAAAATATCTCTCCGCTTCTCCCGTTAAAGCAGGTAATTCCCGCTCTGCCACAAGAATGCACGTATTGTGCCAGATCGGAAGCGGGCGTGAAGAAAAAACTTCGCTCCCCCGGCTTTCCGGCACAAAATGCATTCGCTTTTGGCGGTTTTCCAGCGAATTTCTCTCGGAAATCCGAAAAATCCATCCGCATTTCTGTTGATTTGTAATATTTTAGCAATCTCGTATATTTGTAGTCCCTGCGCCGGCGTTTTGTTGGTTTGTTTATATTTTATGCATTTGACTATTATTTGGTCGTGGCGATCTGCTTATTTTTGTATCGATTGCCTTTCCGGCGTTTTGAAGGGATGATCGGCCCATGACATCCCTTTCGCAGCTCTTCCTCATCGACCCGGTTGTGATGGCCCGCATCGATGCGGTGGCCGGGCAATCCGGCATTCCGCTTTACGACCTGATGGAACGGGCGGGGCAGGCGGTTGCCGCCTCGGCGCTGCGCCACTATCCGCAGGCGCTGCGTTTCATCGTGCTTTGCGGTGGCGGCAATAACGGCGGAGACGGTTATGTGGCGGCGCGGGTGCTTTTGCAGAGCGGCGCGGCCGTTGCGGTTTATCATCTTGGCGATACTGCCGTGCTGAGGGGCGATGCGCGAACGGCATTCGAGCGGAGCGGGGTGACGCCACTGCCGCTTGCGGCCTATGCGCCTCTTTCCGGTGACGTGGTGATCGATGCGGTTTTCGGGGCTGGATTGTCCCGTGATGTTCCAAGCGAACTTGCCGATGTGATCGAGGCGGTGGCAAAGGCGGGCGTGCCTGTGCTTGCCGTTGATCTGCCCTCGGGCCTCTGCGGCCGGCGCGGCGTGCCTCTCGGTGCTTCGTTCAGGGCGCAGCGCACCGTGACCTTCATGGCGCGCAAGCCCGGTCATCTGCTGATGCCGGGGCGGGAGCTGTGCGGGGTGCTTGAGGTCTTCGATATCGGCATTCCAGCCCGCATCCTCGCTGCCCATGCGGGTTCAATCTCGGAAAACGATCCGCTTGTCTGGCGGCACGCCTTGCCCCGCGCCGATATGGAAACGCATAAATTCCGCCGCGGGCATCTGACTGTCTTTGCCGGACCGGCGCATGCGACGGGTGCAAGCCGCATGGCGGCGCTTTCGGCGCTGAAGGCGGGGGCGGGCATCGTGACTGTTGCTGCGCCGAAGACGGTGCTCGATGTGCTGTCCACGACGCTGACAGCCGTGATGAACACGCCTATGGACGATGCCGATGATCTGCGGCTGTGGCTGGATGACCGGCGTCACGGTACTTTCGTTCTCGGCCCGGGTTTCGGCGATTTAGAAAAAGCGCGGCAGTTCGTGTCGCTGCTTGGAGACAGGGCGGTGGTGCTGGATGCCGATGCGATCACCGCTTTCAAGGATTGCCCGGAGACCCTGTTCGAGCAGGTTACATCCGGCACAGGCAAATTTGTGCTGACGCCGCATGAGGGCGAGTTTGGGCGGCTGTTTCCCGATCTTGCCGCTGACGCTGCGTTGAGCAAGGTCGAGAAGGCGCAGGTTGCTTCGGCGCGCAGCGGTGCGGTGCTGGTCTATAAGGGCGCGGACACGGTGATCGCCGCACCCGACGGCCGGGCGCTGGTCAACAGCAATGCGCCGGCGAGCCTCGCAACGGCTGGCTCCGGCGATGTGCTGGCCGGCATTGTCGGTGCGCTGCTGGCGCAGGGAACCCCCGCCTTTGAGGCGGCGGCTGCCGGTGTCTGGCTGCATGGTGAGGCGGGTAGCCGAGCCGGCGTTGGCATGACGGCAGAGGATTTGGCCCATGCGGTTCGGCCGTTCGTGGAAGCCTTGACGTCTTAAAGCCGCGTCTTTAATGCGCGGCTTTGCCTCCCTGGCTCGCCATCGCCATTCGCGACGCGCTGATCAGCATCTTGCGCTCGGCCCGTTCCTGCTGCGGCGTGCGATTATAGATTTCGCGATAACACTTTGAGAAATGCGAGGCCGAGACGAAACCGCAGGCGACGGCGACTTCGACGACCGGCATGGCCGATTGCACGAGCAGGTGACGGGCGCGGTCGAGGCGGATTTCGAGATAATAGCGGGCGGGCGACCGGCCCATTTCCTGACGGAACAGGCGCTCCACCTGTCGGCGCGACAGATCGGCGGCATCGGCTATGTCAAGCAGCGACAGCGGCTCGGCGAGATTGCCTTCCATCAATTCGATGATCGACAGGACCTTGCTGTTCTGCACGCCGAGGCGCGCACGCAGCGGCAGGCGCTGGCGGTCATTGGGGCTGCGCACCCGGTCGGTCAACTGCTGTTCGCAGACGCGGTTGACGAGGTTTTCACCGAAATCCTGGCCGATCAGGCTCAGCATCATGTCCAGCGAAGCCGTGCCGCCGGCGCAGGTGTAGATGTTGCTGTCGACTTCAAAGAGGTCGGCATAAACTTCCACCTGTGGGAAGGCTTCGGAAAAACCCGGCAGGTTTTCCCAGTGGATCGCGCAGCGCTTGCCGTTCAGCAGGCCAGCCTGCGCAAGGATATGGGCGGCGGTACAGAGGCTGCCGATGGCGATGCCGCGATTATAGGCTTCGCGCAGCCAGGCATTGACGGACTTGTTGATGTGCTGATCCACATCGATGCCCGAACAGATGATTGCCATTTCTGCGCGGTTCTCGCCGGTCACATACCGTCGCTCGTCGGCGAGACAGGTGTCGACCTCGAGACAGATGCCGCTGGAGGACATGACCTTCTGGCCATCGAGCGAGGCGATGCGCCATTCATAGGCCTGATAGCCCAACATTCGGTTGGCGATGCGAAGCGTTTCAACCGCTGCGGCAAAGGGCAGCATGGTAAATTGCGGAATGAGAAAAAAGACGATTGAGCGTTTCTTCTGGGAGTTCCTGCTCATTTGCCCGTGCTCCGTTGCGAATACGCAATTCCTCCCTTGGAATCGGTCTTCTGGATGTCCTGTTTCCGACATCTTTAACGAAAAATACGCCGTGGAATCGGGCCTGTCAAAAAATCGCTTTTGAAATATGCAAAATTTGCGACAAGCCTTTTAAAAAGGCGTCGTGTCGCATGTAAAACAGGCAGGCTTTTTTACGCCGTTGCCGGAGCGTATTGGCACGGGAGGGGATGGCTCGCAAGTCTTAAAACGTCTGCGAGCCACCGGTCGGAGGTCATTTGCGAATGGCGCTTGTGCGGTAATTGTCTGTCGTCGGCCATCCGATATCCTTCAATGTTTCAGGCGGCAATGCCTCAAGTGCGCGCAGCATCCGTGCACGACGCCATGATCTGTAAAGAGCAGAAACGTGGCCTGACAGGCGGTGAAGCCAGCCACCGGAAGAGGGACGATGCGCAGAGCGGTTCGCCACCGGGAGATAATGTATCATGGTCATGTCCTTGATCCTTTCCTGAACCACGATTGATTTGCGCCTTCGATATGCGCCTGCATATTTCATCAAACAAGAGAATGAATTTCATATCATTCATCAATTATCGGAATGATTTGCTGACCTGTCCTGCCAGATGCGCGTCGTCACATAAGGGGAGTTCGGCGCTTCATTCCAGCGGGACTTTTTCGGCCCTGTCATTCGATGTCCCCGATGGTGCGCGCTTGTTGACATTCAATCAAACGAAATGATATCCATCTATAAATCAAAATATTTGAAGGTGCGTGCCATGACCGTGACTTTCCGCCAACCGCTGCCGTTGCTGGATAACGACATATTGAGAACCTTCGTCGCGATTGCGGAAACGGGAAATTTCTCCACCGCCGCGGAAGTGGTGTTCAGGACGCCCTCGGCCGTTTCCATGCAGATCAAGAAGCTTGAGGAGCAGTTGAAGACGACGCTATTCCTGCGCGATGCCCGCTCGGTGACATTGACGGCGCATGGGGAGACACTGCTGACTTACGCACGGCGGATGATCGCGCTTTCCAATGAAGCCGTGTCGCGTTTCGTCATGCCCGAGCTTTCGGGCGTGGTGCGTCTCGGCGCGCCGGAGGATATCGGTGAGCGTGGCCTGCTGCCGGGCATTCTCAAGCGCTTTGCCGAGGCTTTCCCCGGTATCATGATCGACGTCACCATCGATTCCAGTTCCAATCTCTACAAGCGCATGGACGAGCAACGGCTTGATCTTGCCCTCGTCAACTGTGCCTCGCATCCGCTCAGGGATACGGGTGAGGTGCTGATGCGCGAGCGCCTTGTCTGGGCGGGTGCAAAATGCGGCACCGCCTATCTGCGCGATCCGCTGCCGATTTCGATCTGGGAAGAAGGCTGCATCTGGCGTTCGGAGGCGATCAATTCTCTGGAAAAGCGCGGGCGCAATTTCCGGGTGGCCTATCTCAGCGGTCATACGATGGCGCAGCGCGCGGCGATTGCCGCCGATCTTGCCATCGCGCCGCTGCCGCGATCCTATGTGTTGAACGACATGGTCATTCTGGGCGACAAGGAAGGACTGCCGGAACTCGGCTGTTTCGATATCCGCCTGATTATGGGCGACAAGGCGTCGCGTCCGGTGCTTGCAGTCGCAGAAAGCATTCGCAGCGCCTTTGTCGAGGTTGCCAAGGCGGCGTAACATGGCGGGGCCTGCGCGGCCTTAAAGCCGGGCGCGCAGGCAGTCGTGGTGTGTCAAACCGCAACGGAATCCGGTGATGCCGAATGGTCTGCGTCGCCGGTTTGCCAGCTTCCGCGCTTGACCAGCCAGTCGGCCGAATTCTGCAAGCCGCCAAAGGGAAAGACGTGAATTTGCCGGATCGGCCCTTGCGGATTGGCCTGCCAGTGCCGCTCGATCGGTCCGACGACGCTTTCCGGCGAATGACCCTTCGCCAGTGTCGTGAGGGAGAGCGCGTTTTTCTTCAGATAGGCAATGGAATTGCCGACACCGCAAAGCGCTGCATATTTCAGCAGCGTCGTGATCTTGGCCGGACCGGAAACGCCGATATGCACCGGCAGATCGATGCCTGATGCGATAAGCCCTTCCGCCCAGGCGATGAAACGGGCTGCATCGAAACCGAACTGGGTGACGATGCGCATCGTCGCATCGCTTCTTTGCGCAAAATCACGCTTCAGCCGCAGCGCGGCAATTGCCGTCTCCTCGCTGAAATCCGGGCTGCCCTCGGGGTGGCCGGCGATTGCGATCTGGCTTATCCCATAACGGTCGAAAATGCCTGACGACAGCATATCCATGCTGGAAGCGAAGGGACCGGCCGGCCTGTCGACGCCGCCGCCGACAACCAGCACATCCGATACGCCGGCTTCGCCCGCCAGCCGCTTCACCTGTTCCTCAAACTCTGCGCGCGACGGGATGCGCCGCGCCGCAAGATGCGGCACTGGCTCATAACCCAGATCACGCAGATGTCTCGCCGCATCGACAAGCTTTACCTGTGAGGCTGCGCCGGTGTCGGTCAGATAAACACGCACGCCCTGCGGAAAGAGACCGACAAGGCTTGCCGGGCCAAGCACCTGTGCGGGAGAGGCTTCGATGGAGGCGGGGATGATGGAGGAGGCGGAAATATCGGGCAATTTGTGCATGATCCTTTTGATTATCATGCACCGTTTTTTCGGTGCCGTCTGTGCCTGATGCGGCAAGACAGCCCTGCATCTGCGACGAAGCTTGGCAACACGGTGCAGCGAAGGATCACCATATCCGTTTCGTCAGACCGTTCCACAGCCAGGTCCAGATCGTCGGCGGAAAGCGCAGTGCCGATTTTCCGGGTGAGGGCGGCTGTGGTGCGAGGCTGCCGGACAATGCGTCTTCGATGGCGCTGACGGCGATATCCACCGAGGCGGCGGTGAGAAGCAGCGGATAGGTGGCGATGGTGTCTGAAGGCGAGGGTTTCAGCCGTTTTTCGTAAAGCGTGGCGCCGGTATCCACACCCTTATCGACCAGATGTACGGTTGCGCCGAAATTGCCGCGGTCCTTTTCCACCAGCGCCCAGTAGCCGCCCATCTGGCCGCGATAGGCGGGATTGATGCCGGCGTGGAAATTGATAACCGGGCATTGCAGGGCCTCAAGCGTTACGGGCTTCAGAAGTCGGCAGGAAATGGTGAAGATCGCCGCCGGTTTCAGCAGATTAGCGGCCTTGTGGCATTCCTCGTCGTTCAGCGAGGCAAATTGCGTGACGGGAACGGCTTGGCCAAGTTCGGCGGAAAGGCCATGCTCGGCGATAATCTCGTGGCTTCTTTTAATCGTGAAACGTTTGCCCAGCCGGGATGCGACCATCGTTGTCATCTGGCCGGCGGCGACAATCCAGCCGAGCCGCCGCGCCCGCCGCCTGAGAATTTCCGATTTGCTTTCCGGTTGCTCTACGAAGACGTGGATATCAGGAAAGCGGGCGGCCAATGCATTGATCATGACATTGGGGTTCACGCCGCCTGCCGTCATCACCAGAAGTCGATTGTTGATGTCAGTCATATCACCCACGGTATTTTCCTCAACCATGATCCAGGTGTGGAGTTTCCCTCGTGAACTTCAAAACCCTGTTAATTTTCATCGACGGGATTTTTTGAAATGCTGCTGGAACCGATTTTCGGGACTCACGTTATTGTGACGCATATCACATCGGCGCTTGCCTTGGACGGCAAGTCATAGGGGAGTTATTTCAATGGTTACACGCATTCTTTCGACCGTTTTCGTGGCTTTGTTGACCGTCGTGACGCTCAGCTCTTGCGGCAACACCATTCGTGGCATGGGCCGGGATACGGCGAATGCCGTTGATGCGACGCAGGACGCCGGCCGCAATGTGGACCGCGCTGCCCGCCGCTAACGGCACTCCCCTTAAAGTCGAGGCGTTACCCTGAAACAAGGGTGACGCCTTTTCTTTGACTGAATTTCCCTGCGAATGTTCCCCTGACGAGAATCACGGGGTGGGCATGAACGGATCGATGAAAAGACTGGCGAAGCTGCTGTTGCCATTGTTGCTGCCGTTTTCGGCGCAGGCCGGCGGGCAGGCGGATTTTTGCAAAAGCATGGACCATGCGGGCGGTCGCTACACTGTGTGCAGTTTCGACCCGGCAAAGAACACCATCCGGATTTATGATCGCGATCACGTCTCCGGGCAGGGGTATCGCTCCTTCGCCGACCTGTCGTCCGCGCTCTGGCGGCAGCATATGTTCAGCATCTTCGCCATGAATGGCGGCATGTATCATTCCGACTATTCGCCAGTTGGCCTGTTTGTCGAAAATGGAGTGGAGCGCTCATCGATCAGCACCCGGGGCGGCTGGGGCAATTTTCACCTTCTGCCGAATGGTGTGTTTTATCTGAAAGGCACGACGGCCGCCGTGCTGGAGACTGAGGCCTATCTGGTGGCAGACCCCAAGCCGGATTTTGCCACCCAGTCGGGGCCGATGCTGGTGATCGACGGAAAGCTGCATCCGCGATTTCTGCCCGACAGCGACAGCCTGAAGCGACGCAACGGCGTCGGCGTCTCCCGCGATGGCATGGTGCATTTCGCCATTTCGGAAAATACCGTGCGCTTCTACGATTTTGCCACGCTGTTTCGGGATGTGCTGGATGCGCCCAACGCGCTTTATCTCGACGGCACCATATCCAGCGTCGATATTCCCGCGATGAAGCGGCGCGACATGCTATTTCCCATGGGGCCGATCATCGCCGTCATCGATAGGGTGCCGGACTAACCGAACAGATCAGATCGGCGCTTTAGGGTAGGCTTTTTCAAGTCCCGCCGATGCCGTCAGCCCTTTGCGGAAGGCCAGATAAGCGGGGTGCTGGCTGGTTTTGGCAGTTTCCGCGAGGCGAATCTGCAGGCGGGCAGGGGCATTGACGCCAAGCCATTCACCGGCAGCTTCCAGCTTCAGACTGTTCAGGAAACGGGCATTGGCCTGCTGGTCGAGATAGAGATTGAGGCCGGCCAGCAGGTTTTCATCCTGCAAGGCGTTTTCCATCAGCAACGACACCCATGCCTTGTCCTCGCTTGCAAGCGAAGTCAGTTTCGAAGCGACCGTTTCGCGATCGGGAAAAGAGGATGCCTGCTGCATGAAGTGAGTCCCGTTGTCGATATCCGTCGTCGATAAAGCAGAGGTGTTATGCTTTCAAGGCGCGGCGACTGCGGAATAAATTCGACTGTAACGTGTTGGCGACGACAGTTTTCAACAGGTGTTTGTGCAAAAGCTTTAAATAACGGTTACACTTTAGCCTAAATTGAGGCGAAGACCGAAATGCCGGTTTTGGAAGCCACGCCCTAACACCTTGTTTTTTCATGTACCTATGCGCGGGGCGAATGGCAGCCCGTCGAAAAAGCCTTCATTTAGCCGCTTTTTGCATTTGCCTTCGTCGTCGGATTTTAATAAATGCTTCTTCCAACGGGCCGGGTCTTGAAGATCCCCCGGAGAGTGAATAGCTGGAGTAATCATGGAAGAAACCGCTCAGAAATCTTGCTGGGGCGTTACCTTGCGCGCACTTGCAGGCTTTGCCGCTTTTCTCGCATTGACGTACATTTTTGGCAGCCCATAAGCACTTCTCCTGAATTGACGGGTTTTGAAACGGCGCGGTTTCCTCTGGAAACCGTGCTGTTTTCGTTTCTGCGACCTGCATGTCGCAGCCGCAAAAGCCGGTGACGCTCTTCGTTCTTGCCGAAGCGTCGGATTTCTCCGAAAATCCCGACAGATTTTGCATCCGATGCTGCGGTGGCGATCTGTCGCGGCTTTGGATATGGTGATGGTGGAATCCATCAGTCAGGAAAAACTTCATGTTTCTTTCGGTCTTTGACGTCTTCAAGATCGGTATCGGTCCTTCAAGTTCCCATACGATGGGTCCGATGACGGCGGCCAACCGCTTTCTGGCGCTGATCCTCAGCGATGAGTGGCCGCGTCCGGCCGGCGCCAGCGTTTCGCGGCTGAAGGTCAGCCTGCACGGTTCGCTCGCCTTTACCGGCATCGGCCATGGCACAGGGCGTGCCGTCATTCTCGGCCTGACCGGCGAGCGGCCGGACCTCGTTGATCCCGACGCCATGGATGCGATCATCGAGACGGTGGAAAAGGCCGGCACGGTTACGCCGCCCGGTCATCCGACCTACGAATTCCGGGCAGCCGAGGATCTGGTGTTCGACAAGAAGAACCCGCTGCCCGGCCATGCCAATGGCATGACCTTCTCCGCCTTCGACAATCAGGGCAGGCTGCTGATCAAGCGCATCTATTATTCGGTCGGTGGTGGTTTCGTCGTGACCGATACGGAACTGGAGGCGATCAAGCAGCGCGGCAAGACCATCGATAATGGTCCGCGCGTGCCCTATCCCTTCGCCTCGGCAAAAGAAATGCTTGATATGGCGACCCGTTCCGGCCGCACCATCGCCCAGATGAAACGGGCGAATGAAGAGACGGTGGTTTCCCGCGAAGAGTTGAACGACCGGCTCGACCAGATCTGGGAAGTGATGGACGGCTGTATCGAGCGCGGACTGAAAGTCGACGGCATCATGCCGGGCGGCCTGAAGGTGCGCCGTCGCGCCCGTTCCATTTACGAAAAGCTGAATGCGGAATGGCGCAGCAACCGGTTCAATCCTGTCATGGCGAATGACTGGCTGAGCGTTTACGCCATGGCGGTGAACGAAGAAAATGCCGCCGGTGGCCGGGTGGTCACCGCGCCGACCAATGGTGCGGCGGGCGTCGTTCCGGCCACTGTCCGATATTTCCGGCACTTCCATGAGGATGCGACGGTTGACGACGTGCGTGACTTCCTGCTGACGGCGGCGGCGATTGGCGGCATCATCAAGCACAATGCCTCGATTTCCGGCGCGGAAGTGGGCTGTCAGGGCGAAGTCGGATCGGCGGCGGCCATGGCGGCGGCGGGTCTTGCGGCGGTCATGGGCGGCTCGCCCGAACAAATCGAAAATGCCGCTGAAATTGCGCTTGAGCATCATCTTGGCATGACCTGTGACCCGATTGCCGGGCTGGTGCAGGTGCCCTGCATCGAGCGCAATGCGCTGGGTGCGGTGAAAGCGGTGACGGCGGCGTCGCTGGCGCTGAAGGGTGACGGCCAGCATTTCGTGCCGCTCGACGCCTGCATCGAAACCATGCGCCAGACCGGCAATGACATGAGCGAGAAATACAAGGAAACCTCCACGGGCGGCCTTGCCGTCAACGTTGTGGAGTGCTGAGCGGGCAGGGCGGCCGGCATCGTCCAGATGCTTGACGCCTGCCGCAAAAAGGCATTGATAGGGATATGCCTTTACATCTCATCAAACTTTGCGTTGGCGCGGATTCACTCCAGGATTTAAGAGACTGGGTCGCGCAACGCTCGCTGACCGCCATGGCCGCAGGTCTGGAACCGCACAGCGTGCACACCACCCGCATGATCCCGAAAAGGTCCGAGGAATTGCTGGAAGGCGGCTCGCTCTACTGGGTCATCAAGGGGCAGGTGCAGGCGCGGCAGAAGCTTCTTGATCTCCGTTCCTTCAAGGGCGACGACGGGATTACCCGCTGCGATCTCATTCTCGGCCCCGAAGTGATTGAGACATCACCTGCGCCGAAGCGGCCGTTTCAGGGCTGGCGTTACCTCAAGGACGACGAAGCGCCCCGCGATCTCGGTGGCGGTGGTTTCGGCGGTGAGGACATGCCATCCGACCTGAGGCGTGAACTTGCCGAGCTTGGCCTGCTCTGACGCTTGCAGCTCTTTACGACAATGAAAAAGCCGGCCTCCCTGCGGAGCCGGCTTTTTCATTTGGGGAGACGGTAGTGGGGTAGCTGGTGTTATCGGATGCCGCCAACCGCATTGGTGGCGCGGCCATCCTGAATTTTCACCCAGCGACCCGGATTGGCGGTGTCCTGGCGCTTCAGGTAGGTATATTCGGTTTCCGACCAGTTCATGACCTTGTTGCGCATGTTGTCGAGTACGAAATCGCCGCGGTCGGTACGAACGGTCAGAACGGCATGGCCTTCGCCATTCGGCTGCAGAACGACGGTGATAAGCAGGTTAGAAGCCGAGAAGCCCTTGTTCATCAGCATCTTGCGCTTCAGAAGCACGAAATCTTCGCAATCGCCAACCGTGGTGGGGTATGCCCAGCGCTCTTCAACGCCGTAGATTTCCATGTCGGTCATCGGCGTGATCGTGGTGTTGGCGGTGTAGTTGACGTCGAGCATCGCCTTCCAGCGCTCTTCGGTCAGCTTCATCGGGCCGGTGTCGACCGAGGTCGCCTGGCATTCGCTCTGATAGGTCTGGCAGAATTCATAGTGGCCGATCGGCGGGTTGGCCTTGCCGATGACGCGCATGACGGCGGCCGGCGACGCGCTGGCCTGCTGGGCGAAGGCGCTGACGATGAATGCGATCAGGACGAAAACGATACGGTTGTTGTTCATTGCTTGTCTCCCCGTGTTGAGGAGACATTCGCAGGTATATTTTGACCCGGCGGAAATTTGCGAGAGGCAATTTGAGCTTAAATTTCAGCAAATTAGCTGTTATTTTGAACTGTATTTGAGTCAAATTTTACGGGTATTCGAAGCAAATTTTATTACAATTTTACGGATCGCGGCCTTAGGTTTTTGGTAGCCATTTATGCCGCTGTATTGAAAGCGATTTTCCGTGTGGGGCGATTTTCACAGCCGCGTGAAGTGTTCGGGAGAAGCCGGGCAGGGGAGCGGATTTCCCGTTTTGGGATGGATGTTTCAGGTTGGGACGCCATGAAAAAGCGGCGAAAAAAACTTCAAAAAACTGCTTTTTTTTTCCGGAAAAATGTTTTGGGCGGGCGCTTTGCGTTTCGATCTGCGCCATACCGAGCCGAAATCGATGGGTTTGGTGCGCGACCACCGCGCATCCGGACGGGTGGAAGTGAAGGCTGGGACGATATCCCGCGCTTAAGTGTTTCAATCTCGCCGTGTCGCCGTTGCATCGGAAGCCCGTCGAAACGGATTGACGCGACGGAGGAGACTTCTCCGAGATCAAGGGTCTAGTTGGCTGGTTTCTAGCGAAAGGCCGGACGAGGGAAGAAAAGCCGCAACAGATGCCCCGTCAATACCGGGCGCGCACCGCCGTCGCACATTCAGTGAGACGGAGGTGGGGCGTCGGGAATGGTGGGCATTCCTTAGATTATGGATTTTCGGCTGTTAATGGCTGCGCAGGTGTCGAGGCGGCGCTTAGAGAAATTCGATCAGCGCGTCGGGCGACTGGACGCGGTCGAATTCGACTGCGACGCCTTCCATGAAGTGGCGCACGATCTTGCCGCTCATGTTCTTGCCGAGCTGGACCCGGCTGCCGAGCGGCGGACGGTTTTCGACTTCGATTGCCGCACCGGACAGGGAAAGGTCGATCAGCCGGCAGGAGATGAGCACGCCATCTTCCAGAACCAGATGTGTCTTGGCATTGCGTGGCGTCAGTCGGTCGTGGCGTCGGTCTTCCGGCAGGCCGAGCAGTTGGCGCTTGGCGATCCATGCCAGCTGGGCCGCGAGTTTTTCCCGCTTGCGCTCCGGCGCATTGATGGTGATGACGAAGCCGGAGGCGGTGAGCGACGTTACCGAGCCTTCGATCCGGCCGATGTGCTGGAGATAAGCGATGACGCGGTCACCATTGCGGGCCATGCCCGAGCAGGTGAACTGCGCTCTTTCGGCGGTCATCTCGGTTGCGGTGCAATCATATTCTTCATGGTCGGGCAACATGAGGCGGCCGGAAAAGGACACGACGACGGCGTCGTCGAGGGAGACCTCTTCAACCGGACGCAGGATTTGGGCAGTGTTGACCGAACGAGATGAAAACATGGACAGCGCAATTGTAACGGATGATGATGACAAATCTCTACTCTGCGCGGGTTAACAGACTGTATTGCTTGATATCTACAATTCTTACGATCGGCGATATCGTTACAGCTTTGACCTATTTTCAGCAAAGATTCCGGGTTGCAGGGCGCCATCCGTCCTCACATTGAAGGAGGAACGGGCCCCGTCAACAGCTCCCCGCGAATGGTGTGAAAGCCGTAAGCGTGTTTTCCGAATATTGCGTCTGCGCGATATCCATCTGCAGCAGGCGGCTGCTCTTCATCCAAAGGCAATTGATGGGGGTAGCGAATTCGTGACGCGGATGTGCCGGAAGCAAGGCCCCGAGCAGCCGCGGGGCGGCGCCTTCGTCCGTGCGCAGCGGCAGCAGCAGCATCTCGAATGCCAACGGGGCTGCGCCGAAATCATCCTCCGCCTCGACATCGAAGACGACTGGCAATTGATGTTGCAGGATGCCGCGCGCGACGCGGCAGGGGAAAACGGCTTTTGCCGCCGGCCACAGTTCCGAAAACGGGCGGTCGCGCAATTCCCGACCAAACAGGTCGCAAATGCGCGTGCCGGCGAGGCGGAAGAAGGGCGCTTCCTCTCCCTTTTCCGTCAGGATGAAGAGATCACCCAGATGATGTTTCAACCTTGCGGGATCGATGTCTTCGCGACGGGGCGCGGGTCTGTTGCCGCGCAGCTCGTCCCAATAGTTATATATGTCCAGTCCGGCCATGCTTTTCATAGCACCGTTCTCCATGTTCGCTTTTGGGACATCATGTCCATCCGAACGCCTGTATGTGGAGGTGTAGCGATTTTCGTGCCAGCCGGTTTTGTTAAGGTTAACAAAGGGTTGATATTGCGCGGCGACAAAGGCCGTGGCATCGGTGCGGCCATGTCGGGGACAAGCTCCGGTCAGCACAATTGATGGCAGCGCTCGTGACTTTACCGCGTCGCCGCAAGCCGGACTGCCTTTGGCGGCGGCGCTCGAACCGGCTCTGGTTTTGGCGTCGTTGCCTGAAAGGCAGGACGGCTTTTTTTTCGTCCGGGCTTCCTATATTGCTCGGAAGATAGAAATTTCGACAAGACAGGGATGCGATCATGTCCTACGGGGACGGCGAACGGCCGCCGGTTTCGGAAACGCCGGAGCCGAAAGACGACACGAACAATCCCGTCTTCAACCTGCCGCCGCTTCTCGTCGGCATATTGGCGGCGCTCCTGGTTGCTTATGTGGTTCCTGCCTATCTGCTATCGGAGGATGGCAGCAACTGGTTCATCTTCACCTTCGGCTTCATTCCGCTGCGGTATGCCGTGCCTTTCTCCCAGCAGGGTCTGGAATGGCTCTGGACGCCGGTCAGTTATTCTTTCCTGCATGGCGGCATCGAACATATTCTGTTTAACGGATTGTGGTTGATGGCCTTCGGCGCACCGGTTCTGCGCCGGATCGGAACATGGCGCTTCGTGCTGTTATGGTGCATTTCCGCCGCCGTTTCGGCCTTCGGCCATGCGGCGCTGAACTGGGGCGATGTCACGGTGCTGATTGGCGCGTCCGGTGTTGTTTCGGCACTGATGGGAGCAGCCTGCCGTTTTGTTTTCCCCGCCCGTGGTGGCTACAATGCCTCTTTCGGCCATCTGATGCCGCGGCAGGGCATTCTGGAGGCGCTTTCCAACCGCACCGTGCTGATCTTCACGCTGATGTGGCTGTTCGGCAATGTCCTGATTGCAGTCGGGATACCGCTGTTTGGCGATGTCGGTGGTGAAATCGCCTGGGACGCGCATGTCTTCGGGTTTCTGCTGGGTTTCCTGTTCTTCGGCCTGTTTGATCGCCCGCTGCGCTAAAGCGGGCCGAGCAGCGGCCCGCCACGGCTTGTGGCAGCGCATCGAAGCGATCACGCTCCTTGTCGGCCATGGCGCAAATTTGCTTGGGCGCGTCCCATCCGGGATTGCATTCACACGGGCCTCAGCGCACCATGGTTCATGATTTGCAACCGCCGGGGGAGACTGCGGCGTGCTGTGATCGCTGAAAAGAGGAGGAAGGCATGGCAACATTCGTAAAAGATCTTCTCGACCGCAAGGGTCGGGACGTCGTGACTGTAGGTCCGGAGGTCAGCATCGGCGAGGCAGCGGGAACGCTGCATGCGCACAAGATCGGTTCGGTCGTCGTGACGGATGCCGATGGC
This sequence comes from Agrobacterium sp. ICMP 6402, assembly GCF_009498615.1. Classification (NCBI taxonomy): domain Bacteria; kingdom Pseudomonadati; phylum Pseudomonadota; class Alphaproteobacteria; order Hyphomicrobiales; family Rhizobiaceae; genus Agrobacterium; species Agrobacterium sp. ICMP 6402. The sequence goes on along the minus strand of NZ_QSNV01000001.1, from coordinate 1,374,568 downwards.
GTCGTTCTCGGCATTTTCACGGAACGCGATCTGGTGAAGGCCGTGGCGGGCCAGGGCGCCGCTTCTCTCCAGCAGTCCGTTTCGGTGGCCATGACCAAGAACGTCATCCGCTGTCATGGTAATTCCACTACCGACCAACTGATGGAAATCATGACAGGCGGGCGTTTCCGCCACGTTCCGGTCGAGGAAAACGGACGTCTCGCCGGCATCATCTCCATCGGTGACGTGGTGAAGGCGCGGATCGGCGAGATCGAGGCCGAGGCCGAACATATCAAGGCCTATATCGCCGGCTGAAACCTTGCGCCGGGGGCAGGGCATTTCCAGTAGCGAATTAAGCAGGAGGTGTTCTACGTTTCCGGCGCGGTACAATTGCCTGACAGCCTTATCGGCGGCCTTTATCTCAGCGCCGGAACGCCTGCTGCATGCGCTCCAGCTCGGGAATACGGGCGCGGGTTTCCTGATATCCCCTGTCGATGGCTTCACTGGCGCGATGGAATTCCGACAGGCCGATATCGTTGATGCGTGGATGCAGCATGAGGTCGGGCGGATCGCCGGCGAGGCGCGAGCGTGAAATCCGGTCCTGAATGATGTTGAAGGCCTGCACCATGACGCCCGGCAGGCCGGGACGCGGCGCGCTCTCTACGGGCGGAGCGGAGCCTGCATGTGGGGAGGCTGCATGCTTGACCACGGCGGAACGGCCAAAGAGATCGTAATTGAGATTGACGGCAACGACCAGCGCCTGCTCATAGGCCCGGCAGACCGAAACCGGCACGGGGTTGACCAGCGCGCCGTCGATCAAAGTGCGGCCATTGCATTGCACCGGTTCGAAAATTCCCGGCAGTGCATAGGATGAACGAAGCGCGGTGACGAGGTCGCCCTGATGGATCCAGACCTCATGGCCGGTGCGCAGTTCCGTGGCGACGGCGATGAAGGGATGTTCGAGGTTTTCGACGCGCAGGCCTTCCAGATGCTCCTGCATGCGCTTGGTCAGCCGCATGCCGCCAAACAGGCCGCCGCCGCCGATCGTCAGGTCGAGCAGGCCGGCAATGCGGCGCATCGTCAAAGATCGGGCGAATTCTTCCAGTTCATCGAGCTTGCCGGCGAGGTAACAACCGCCCACCAGCGCGCCGATCGACGTGCCGGCAATCATGCCGATCTTCACGCCTGCCTCATCCAGCGCCCGCAGGACGCCGATATGGGCCCAGCCGCGCGCGGCCCCGCCACCAAGCGCCAGCGCGATGCGGCGCGTATCGACGCGCTCGGTGACGATGGGCGGCTCCATGTATTCGGGGTTTCCAGCCGCGAGCTGATTGCGACGATTTCCCCATCCCAACATGATCGCACTCCCTGCCAGTTCCGTGAGGCTCCGTCCTATCCCCGGAACCTGCTATATTGGTAGCAAATTGGTGCGGCCGATGGAAGCCGGCCGTTTATGTGCCGGAATAGGTGGTTGCCGGATCGAAATGGCGAGTATCGTCGGTGATTTTGGTCACGGCATTGCCATCAGACATTTCCACGGTGCGATAAAAGCAGGAGCGGCGGCCGGTGTGGCAGGTCGCATCACGGCCGGCGACGGAGACCTTCAACCATACGGCGTCCTGATCACAATCGGTGCGGAATTCCTTCACCGTCTGCAGGTTGCCTGATGTTTCGCCCTTTTTCCAGATCTTGTCACGCGAGCGGCTGTAATAATGGGCGATGCCCGTTTCCAGCGTCAGCGACAGGGCCTCTGCATTCATATGGGCGACCATCAGCAACTCGCCGTCGCGAGCGTCGGTTACCACGGCGGTGACGAGGCCGTGGGCATCGAATTTCGGCGAAAAAAGGCCCGCGTTTTCGAGCACTTCCTTATCCGCAGGCGCGGATGGAAAGGGAATGGACATGATAACCCCGGAAACTGAACTGGCGGAATGATCAGAGCGGCGAAAGAACGGAATCGATTCCGCCGCTCCAGGTCTTATCTGATCACCGGATTTTCCGAAAAACGCGCTGGCGATTCGGTCCGATGCCTAGCGGTTCCGCACCATGGTCATGAAGCGGACCTGCTCGGCCGGGTCGTTCTTGAACGTACCGGTGAAGCTGGTGGTCAGCGTTGTCGACCCCTGCTTGTTTACGCCGCGCATGGACATGCACATATGTTCGGCGTCGATCATGACGGCCACGCCGCGCGGTTTCAGCGTTTCCTCGATGGATCTGGCAATTTGCGCGGTCATGTTTTCCTGCGTCTGCAGGCGGCGGCCGAAGATTTCGACGACGCGGGCAATCTTCGACAGGCCAAGCACGCGGCCAGCCGGAAGATAGGCGACGTGCGCCTTGCCGACGATCGGCACCATATGGTGTTCGCAATGGGAGAAGAACGGGATGTCGCGCACCAGCACCACATCATCATAACCGCCGACTTCCTCGAAGGTCGTGCCGAGCACGTCCTGAACATTCAGCTCATAACCGGCAAAGAGTTCGCGATAGGCCTTGGCGACACGCTTTGGCGTATCCAGAAGTCCTTCACGGGCAGGATTTTCTCCCGCCCAGCGCAGAAGAACGCGTACTGCTTCTTCCGCTTCCGCCTGGCTTGGGCGGGCCTCGGCCACGTCGGGTTTTGTGCCAGCGCCGGGGAAATTCTTCACGATCGCATCCATTTCGTCTCTCCCGATGCGGGTAAAGGCCGCACCTGAACTCGTTTTTCATCGCGAACTCGTGTTCGCAGTTGCTGCTATCTGGTTGTTTTACAGCATTTTGGCAAGGCCGCCGCTGATAATTCGGTATCGAAGCCGTTAATTTCATCATGGCTTGATGTCCAGAAAGCTCGTTAGCATATAATGAGAATGAAGGGCAGGAAAGCTTCACTGCGACAAACGCTGTGTTTGGAAAATATGACCTGTCCCGTTTTGGGCATTTTGAGCGCGCCGGACACCTGACGATGGATGACATCTATAATAACCGCATTCTGGACTTTGCCGGGAATATTCCGCTGATCGGTGTTCTTGAAGATGCCGATGCCAGCGCCGAAAAACACTCGCGGCTATGCGGCTCGAAACTCAAGGTCTATCTAAAGGTGAAAGACGGCATCGTGACCGGATTTTCGCACGAGGTTCGTGCCTGTGCGCTTGGTCAGGCCTCGGCCTCCATCATGGCCCATCATGTCATCGGCGCTTCCAGCGGTGAAATCCGAAAGGCGCGGGAAGATATGCTGGCCATGCTGAAACAGGGCGGTGAGGGGCCGACGGGCCGTTTTGAGGATATGCGGGTGCTTTCCCCCGTCCGGGACTTCAAGGCACGCCACGCTTCCACCATGCTGACTTTCGAAGCGGTGGTTGATGCGCTCGATCAGATCGAAGGCCGGCCGGTCGTGAATGTTGCGGGTTAGACGATGTGCGGCGAACCGGGCTGCCGGCATCAAGAGACGGCGAGGGCCGGGCAATCCCGTAACTGGGGCGGGACCTTTGCCAAAACGCCGGGCCGGCTTTTGGGTGTCGGTTTCATCAGGCTGTATCAGCTGACGCTTTCCGGTTTCATCGGCAATTCCTGTCGCCATATCCCCACCTGTTCGGAATATGGTTATGAGGCCATCGCCCGTCACGGACTTTGGCCGGGCGGCTGGATGACGCTGTTTCGTGTGGCGCGCTGCGGCCCGGGCGGTACCAGCGGGCTGGACCCGGTGCCGGAGACGCTGGGCGAAAAGAGGCATTGGTGGACGCCGTGGCGTTACTGGAACCTGCCCAGATGAGCGAGTATGTGGCTCTGCTGCACAGCATCGTTCTTGGCGGCGGCAAGCGGCTTGTGATGGCCGATCTGCGGGCAATGGCGGAGGAACTGGGGTTTCAGGACTGCAGGACGCTGGTTGCGACCGGGAATCTGGTTTTTCGTGCCGAGGCTGGGCTGATACCGGAATTCGAAGACCGTCTTGAGCGCGCCTTCGAAAAGCGGTTCGGCAAACATGTCGATATACTTGTTCGGGCGGGCAGCGACTGGCTGAAACTGGCGTCGGATAATCCGTTTCCGCACGGCAATTCTCCTGACGTCTGCATTCGGGTGATGCGGCAGCCACTTGGCGAAGAGGTTCTCGGATTACTGGAGAAATATCGTCAGCAGGAAAAGATTGCCGTGGTCGGTGGCGAGCTTTGGATCGATTTTCAGGGCAAGCCGAGCGAGAGCCGGTTGCTGTCCGTCCTGACCACGAAAAGGCTTGGCATAGGCACAACCCGCAACGCCAATACGGTCAACGGGCTGGCGAAAATGCTCGGGTGAAACGCCGTTCACCTTTGACTGGAATGGCAAAAGCCTTTATCAGCCTGCCTGCCCAATATTATCATTCGGGCGATTATTATTCCAACACCACCCGCATTCGTTGGCGGGACTGGACAGGAGAATTCGACAATGTCTGAAGCTGTTTCCCTTACATTTCCCGATGGTTCCGTGCGCAGCTACCCCGCCGGTACGACTGGCCGTGAAGTCGCCGAATCCATCTCCAAATCGCTTGCCAAGAAGGCTGTCGCCCTTGCGCTTGATGGCACCGTGCGCGATTTGTCCGAGACCATCACCGATGGCAAAATAGAGATCGTCACGCGTGAAGACGGGCGTGCGCTGGAGCTTATCCGCCACGATGCCGCGCACGTCATGGCTGAAGCCGTGCAGGAGTTGTGGCCCGGCACGCAGGTAACGATCGGCCCGGTGATCGAAAACGGTTTTTATTACGACTTCGCCAAGAACGAACCTTTCACGCCGGAAGATCTGCCGAAGATCGAAAAGCGGATGAAGGAAATCATTCAGCGCAACAAGCCGTTTACCCGCGAGGTCTGGTCGCGCGAGAAGGCCAAGGAAGTCTTTGCCGCCAAGGGCGAGAACTACAAGGTCGAGCTGGTCGATGCCATTCCGGCAGGTCAGGACCTGAAGATCTATTATCAGGGCGACTGGTTCGATCTCTGCCGTGGCCCGCATATGGCCTCCACGGGGCAGATAGGCACGGCCTTCAAGCTGATGAAGGTGGCTGGCGCTTACTGGCGTGGTGACAGCAACAATGCGATGCTGACGCGCATCTACGGCACCGCCTGGGCGACACAGGAAGAGTTGGACAATTATCTGCATGTTCTGGCTGAAGCTGAAAAGCGCGACCACCGCCGCCTCGGACGCGAAATGGACCTGTTCCATTTCCAGGAAGAAGGTCCGGGCGTCGTGTTCTGGCACGGCAAAGGCTGGCGCATGTTCCAGACGCTGACGGCCTATATGCGCCGGCGTCTTGCCAACACCTATCAGGAAGTCAACGCGCCGCAGATTCTAGACAAGTCGCTGTGGGAAACCTCCGGTCACTGGGGATGGTATCAGGAGAACATGTTCGCGGTGAAATCCGCTCATGCCTTTACCCATCCTGATGACGAGGAAGCCGATCAGCGCGTCTTCGCCTTGAAGCCGATGAACTGCCCCGGTCACGTTCAGATCTTCAAGCATGGCTTGAAGTCTTACCGCGAAATGCCGGTTCGCCTGGCGGAATTTGGCAATGTCCATCGTTATGAGCCATCGGGTGCGCTGCATGGTCTGATGCGTGTTCGCGGCTTTACGCAGGATGATGCGCATGTCTTCTGCACGGAAGAGCAGATGGCGGCGGAATGCCTGCGCATCAACGACCTCATCCTCTCCGTCTACGAGGATTTCGGTTTCAGTGAAGTCGTCGTCAAGCTGTCCACGCGCCCGGAAAAGCGCGTCGGTTCCGACGATCTCTGGGATCGCGCCGAAAGCGTGATGCTGGAGGTTCTGAAGACGATCGAGGAGCAGTCCGAAGGCCGCATCAAGACCGGCATCCTGCCGGGCGAAGGCGCTTTCTACGGGCCGAAGTTCGAATATACGCTGAAGGATGCCATTGGCCGTGAATGGCAGTGCGGCACGACGCAGGTGGACTTCAACCTGCCGGAACGCTTCGGCGCCTTCTATATCGACCAGAATTCCGAAAAGACGCAGCCGGTGATGATTCACCGCGCCATTTGCGGCTCGATGGAGCGCTTCCTCGGTATCCTGATCGAGAACTTCGCCGGTCATATGCCGCTGTGGTTCGCACCGCTGCAGGTCGTTGTCGCCACCATCACCTCGGATGCAGACGATTACGGCCGCGAAGTGGCCGAAGCGCTGCGCGAGGCGGGCATGGTAGTCGAGACCGACTTCCGCAACGAGAAGATCAACTACAAGGTCCGCGAACATTCGGTGACGAAGGTTCCGGTCATCATCGTCTGCGGCCGCAAGGAAGCGGAAGAGCGCACCGTCAACATCCGCCGCCTCGGTTCGCAGAACCAGACGCCGATGTCGCTGGAAGATGCGATTACCAGCCTCGTGGACGAGGCAACGCCGCCGGATGTCAAGCGCAAGCTTGCGGCGAAGAAGCAGGTTGCTTGATGAAAATGACGGCCCCCTCGGGGGCCGTTTTCGTTTTTGGGTGAGGGGCGCTAAAAGCTCTCTGCACGTCATCCTCGGGCTTGACCCGAGGATCCATTCTCACCGCCGAACTGTGGATCCTCGGGTCAAGCCCGAGGATGACGCGGAGTGTGATGGGATTTCAAGGCACTTCGTCTCTGAACAGGCAGCGAAACCTACTCAAAATCCCCGGTCATATCTTCCGGTGCCTGATCCTTCATCAGCACTTCCACATCGGAATCCCGACCGGACGTAACCTTGAAATTGCGCTGGAAGACCTTGTCCTTGTTGCGGGCGATGGCGGTATATTCGCCTTCCGCCAGAACCATGGTCGAAAAAGCGCTGACGCTTTCATTCACCACGTCGCCGCCGCCGTTCAGCACCGACCAGGCGGTGTCGGCAATGGCCTCGCCGCCCTCGTCGGAGACAAGCTTGAGGGTGATCTGTGCTGCCTGATGCTGAAGCGTTGCTTCGGTGAGTTTGCCGGCTTCCACCTGGATATCGGCGCGCACGACGGCATTGACGTTGCCGTATTCGGAAACCACGTGATAGGTGCCGGCATTGAGGCGAACGACGGTATTGGGTTTGATGTCGGCCATCACGAGGCCGCGCTCACCGTCCGGGCGGGCATCGGAGGAGTAGACCGAAAATTTCAGCTGGCCGCCGGAAATCTGCTTGTCTGACCCTGCGACCGCATTCAGCACGAAACCGCCGGCATCGAGAATAAGCACCTGCTTCTGGACGTTGCCTGATGTCGGAATATTGAGTTTCTTGGTGACGCCGGCGCGGCCGAAGGCGACGTTGACGAAATATTCGCCGGGCACCAGATGGAATTCCGCCGAGCCGCCCTCCGAGCTTGCCAGCATCGGCAATTTGCCATCGGCACCCGGAATGGGGCTGAAGACGCGCCAGGACAGGCCTTCCTTCACCGCTTCGCCGCCGCTCGTCAGCTTGGCTTCCATGGCGATATCGCGGGCGGTGCTTTCCGGGGCATTGGGTGCTGTCGGCGCGGTGAAAGCATTGAGCTTCGGCATTTTCGGCGTGCCGCCCAGCTGCTTGAAGTCTTTAAAGGCGTCCTGCGAAAAAGCGGCTTGTGATAAAACGCCGAGCGCGGCGCATGCAATGGCCAGACGTGTCGCGAATTTGGCCGCGAATTTGATTGCCGACATTTTCGATACCGATTGACTTCTAGAATTTCCCGGATCACTTCAAAACCAATGCCATGGCTATTTCAAGGCCCATAATTTCGCGATGACAGCAGAATGGAAGATTTTTGATCATGACCAGCGATATCAAGCTCCTCGACTACCTCAAGGTTCGCCGCTCCACGCCCGCTTTGCAGCTTGCCGAGCCGGGGCCTTCGAAGACGCAGATCGAGGAAATCCTGCGGCTTGCCGTGCGCGTACCTGACCATGGCAAGCTCGCCCCCTGGCGTTTCGTGGTTTATCGCGGTGAAGATCGTGTGCGTCTCGGCGAGGCCGCGCTCAGGATCGCGCTTGAGAAAAACCCGGAACTGGATCTGCAGCAGCAGGATGCCGAGCGCACCCGCTTTACCCGCGCGCCAGTCGTCATCGCCGTCGTCAGCACCGCCAAGCCGCATTTCAAGATCCCGGAGTGGGAACAGGTGATGTCGGCCGGTGCGGTCTGCCTCAATGTCATCTTCGCCGCCAATGCAAGCGGATATGCCGCGAACTGGCTGACGGAATGGCTTGCCTTCGATACGGCCTTTCTGGCGGAAATCGGCGTCAGCGACGAAGAGAAGGTGGCGGGTTATATCCATATCGGCTCGACGACATTCCCGCCGGTGGAGCGGCCGCGGCCGGAGCTTGCCGATATCGTCACCTGGGTCGGGGACGTCTGATGTTTTACACCACCGACACCAACCGGCATGGCCTGCCGCATGATCCGTTCAAGGCCATCGTCGCGCCGCGGCCAATCGGCTGGATCGGCTCGAAGGGCAGGGAGGGCGTGCTGAACCTCTCGCCCTATTCCTTCTTCAACGCGATTTCCGACCGGCCGAAGCTTGTGATGTTTTCCTCCAGCGGCCGGAAGGACAGCCTGCGTAATGTCGAGGAGACCGGTGTTTTCACCGCCAACCTCGTCAGCCGCCATTTGATCGACCGGATGAATGCCTCTTCCGCGCCGGTTGCTTACGATGTGGATGAATTCGCCCTTGCCGGCCTGACTGCCGTTGACGGGAAGGTGGTGGATGCGCCCTTTGTGGGCGAGGCGCTGGCGGCGCTGGAATGCCGCGTGACCCAGATTCAGCAACTGAACGATATCGACGGAAAGCCATCGGAGTCGTGGATGGTGATCGGTCAGGTCATGGCGATCCATATTGATGATGCGATCATCCGCGATGGCCGCATCGATATGGGGCTTGCGCGTCCCGTGGCGCGCATGGGCTATATGGATTACTGCGATGGCGGCAGCGATGTATTCCAGCTGCAGCGTCCCTCTACTGCGCCGTAAATATATTCCTTCGCCGGCAAGGGTTAAATTTTATGGTGAACCAAACGTAAACCATTTGCGCCTAGAGTTTTATACATGGTGGCGGCGATGATGCCGTCATCCATTGTTGCGAATGTGTTTCGAGGCTCAGGTGATCGTACAGGCATTTCTTCGCTGGTCTGAAAAGGCTGGATCGACCGAGCGGGCGAAGGCCGCCAATGCTCTCGGCCGTGCCTATCTGCATTCCGACATGGCGCGGGAAAACCGCGATGCTGCCTATATGGCAATGACCTATCTGCTCGACGACCCGTCGCCGCGAGTGCGGCTGGCACTTGCCGAGGCGCTGGCGGATGCTACCGATGCGCCGCGTGCCATTCTCGTTTCACTTGCCGAAGACCAGCCGGAAATCGCCTGCACGGTGATTGCCCGTTCGCCGGTCCTCACCGAAGCCGATCTGGTCGACCTTGCCGGGCGCGGCGAGAGCCTGACGCGCGCCCTCATTGCCGCAAGGCCGGGTCTGCCGCGCGGGGTCTGCGCTGCACTTGCCGAGGTCGGCGACCTCTCGGAAACCATCATTCTTCTCGAGAATGACGACGCCTTCATCACGCCGTTCTCGCTGCGGCGCATTGCCGAGCGCCATGGCTGCGACGCCGATATTCGTGATCTCTTGCTTTGCCGTGAGGCGCTGCCCGCTGATGCGCGGCACCTGTTGATGGCGCGTGTCAGCGAAGCTCTGGCGGGTTCGGCGCTGGTTCATGCGCTCATCGCAGGCAACCGCGCCGACAGTATTTTCCGTGAGGCGGAGGATTCCGCCACCATCCTCATCGCAGCAGCCGTTTCTTCGCCCGAATTGCCGGCGCTGGTGGAACATCTGCGCCAGAGGCTGGAATTGACCCCGGCGCTGCTCATCCATGCCGTCTGCTCGGGCCGGCTGGAATTCTTCACGGCGGCCATGGTCAATCTCTCCGGTCTCGAAGACCGCAAGGTGCGCGCCATCCTGGCAACAGGGCGGCCGCACGCGCTGAAGGCCCTGTTCCAGTCGATCGGTCTTTTCGGCGACGTCGTTGACGTCTTCATCGAGGCGACGCTGATGTGGCGGCGTGCCGCCCGCTCGCAGCTTTCCGAGGCGGCAGCCTCCGTCTCCGCCGAGTTGCTGGCGCATTTCCGCAACGTCAACGGTTCCGAAACGTTGTTCGAACTGCTGCATGCCGTGCGCAAGCTGGCGATTGCGGAAGAACGGCAGAAGGCCCGGTATTACGCCGAGGCGCTGACGGTTGAGGCTGCCTGAGTTTTATTTCTCCAGTCGTTTGGCAATCCACGAATAGCTGTTTTCGACCACTCTGACCGGCGTGCCCAGCAGATGCTTTATGCCTTCGGTAGAAGGCAGGATGCGGCTGACGCGGCTGATTGCCCGCTTGGTGAGGCTCTCTTCTTCCTTTGGCGTCACCTGTTCCATCGCCTGTTGCGTTCCCGCGGGTGCCCCAGCGGCAGGGGGCTGTGCGCCCGGAGCGTTACCCGCCGTCTGCGGCGTTTGCTCGTCCGGTGTCTGGCAGACGGCCACCACGACCGGATAGGAGGCATTGGCGTAACGTTCCAGCTCCTTTTCCGACACGGCGTCGCAAAGCTCGATGCTGGTCCAGCGCTGCTGCGAGGTGGCAAGGTAATGGCAGTCGGTGGCGCTGTCGTCGCAGCCAAGGAAGGTCATGAGAACGAGGCCTGTTTTCATGGGTGTGTTGCCTCTGTCGGGAAATCTGTTCTAGAAACTCATCTATCCGGATTGCAGTGACATTACGACGAAATACGCATTTTTTGAGAGAAAGCAGGCATCGCATTGGCCATCGAAATCAAACTTGAAACACCCCGGCAGGAAGCGGTTCTGCGCCTCATTGATCTTTCCAATGCTTACATGGCGTCACTTTATCCCGCCGAGAGCAACCATCTGGTCGATATCGGCCTGCTGGAAAAGGACAATGCCTCGTTTTTTGTGGCGCGCCATGAGGGGCGTGTCGTTGGATGCGGCGCGCTGGTGGAAGCGGGCGACGGTACGGCGGAAATCAAGCGCATGTTCGTTGATCCCGACGCGCGGGGATTGCGGATCGGCAAGCTGATCATGGATACGCTTGTTGCGCGCGGCATCGAACTTGGCCTTACCGCCATCCGGCTCGAAACGGGCATCAGCCAGCCGGAAGCGATCGGTCTTTACCGCAAGGCGGGGTTTGTGGAGATCGAGGCCTTTGCGCCCTACAGGCCGGATCCGCTAAGCATGTTCATGGAAAAGACGCTTTAGGGGCCGGGCACGGATTCGAATGGTTCGGGGATGAGGAGGCGTCGGCCGCAGCATCAGCCCCGCGTCACCCCGGACCAGATTCGGCGTCTGTTGCGATCAAGTCCCTGATCGCGAAGACACGTTGTGCACGGCGCAGACGCGCCGTGGCTTGGATGCTGGATCAGGTCCGGCATGACGAAGAAGAGAGAATCGACTTTGGCCTGCCATCTGGCGTTTCAGGCAATCGCCCTTCGCCGCAGGCTTCAGCATCAAAACGCCGCTTTTCGAAACGCCGTCGTTTCGTCGCTTTCGTCTTCACGCGAGATGGCATCTGCGACCGGGTCGTCCTGCGTGGGTGGCGGGGGCGGGGTCTCTGTGCTTACGGCGGCGGAGATTTCCACTTCACGCACCCATTCGCGCCAGATTGCCACCAGCAGCGCCATCAGCACCGGGCCGATGAAAAGGCCGAGGAAACCCATGGTCTTGACGCCGCCGACGAGACCGAAAAAGGTCGGCAGGAAAGGCAGCTTGATAGGTCCGCCGACGAGTTTCGGGCGGATGGTCTTGTCGACGATGAAAAGTTCGACCGAACCCCAGACGAACAGCGCCAGACCGTAAGCCGGGGAGCCGCTGGCGACCAGGTAGATCGACACCAGCGTAAATGAGAGCGGCGCGCCGCCCGGAATGAGCGCCATGACGCCAGTGAGCACGCCGAGCGTGACGGGCGAGGGCACGCCGGCAATCCAGTAGGCGATGCCGAGGATGATGCCTTCGCCGATGGCGATCAGCGTCATGCCTGTGACGGTGGAGCTGATGGTGGCCGGCACGACGCGGGAGATGCGCTCCCAGCGGGTCGGCAGGATGCGCTCACCGACGAGATCGACCTGACGGGAGAAGCCCGCGCCGTTGCGATAAACGAAGAACAGCGCGATCAGCATGAACAGCAGGGTGAGGACAAGGTGGAACGCACCGTTGCCGGCGGCAAGGATCGCCCGGTAGATATTGCCGATATTGGCGCCGCTGACGAGCTGAATGACTTCACCGATGGCGCCCGGCGTACCGATATATTTCACCCATTGCTCGCCGAGCCACGGGCCTATGCCGGGCAGCGCCGCGATCCAGTCCGGTACGGGAGCGCCCGCCTTGTTAACATGCACCGCCCAGCCGAACCATTCGCGAATTTCGCTTGCCGTATAGGAGGCGGCGATAAAGATCGGCACCACGAGAAAGGTAAGGATGAGGACGATGGCGATGGATGCGCCGAGGGTGGTGTTGCCGCCCACCTGCCGCAGAAGCCGCGTGTAGACCGGCCAGCTGGCAAAACCGATGACGAGGGCGGCGAGAACCGGAACCAGAAAGCCGTGGAAGAAATAGGTGCCCGCAAGCGCGACGAGAACGAGCAGCCAGCGCGCAGCCGAGATGGGCGGGATCAGGGCGATCCGCGTCGGACTGGCGGGACCAAGCCATCTCGGTTCGCCACTCTGCTTACGACTGTCATTGTTACTCACGGCAGGCTCTTTCTCGCATTCTCCCCCAAAGGGGTGCATTCACTCTGTCACACCGATACATATAAGTGCAATATAACCCGATCACATTACCGTTGTGTGTTTATTGCCGAAGCTATTGAACGATTTTGGTAAAAATAGAACATCGGTCTTGGCGCGCGCATTGAAATATGACAATTGAACTCCCGTTTTCTGCGGCGCGAATTTTGCCGCGCCCGCTCTCCAGGTCATGCCATGCTTCGCCGTTTCTTCGCCTATTATCGTCCCTATCGCGGTCTCTTCATCCTCGACTTTTCCTGCGCGGTCTTGTCGGGTGTGCTCGAACTCGGTTTTCCAATGGCGGTGAAGACCTTCGTTGACGTGCTTTTGCCGGGCGGTGAATGGGCGATCATTCTTGCCGCCTCGGTGGGTTTGCTGGTCATCTACGTGCTGAATACCGGGTTGATGGCGACAGTCACCTACTGGGGACATATGCTCGGCATCAATATCGAAACCGACATGCGGCGTCTGGCCTTCGATCACCTGCAAAAGCTCTCCTTCCGTTATTTCGACAACCAGAAGACCGGCCATCTGGTCGGGCGGCTGACCAAGGATCTGGAAGAGATCGGCGAGGTGGCCCATCACGGGCCTGAGGATCTGTTCATCGCCATCATGACCTTCATCGGCGCATTTCTGCTGATGATGTCGGTCAATGTGCAGCTGGCGCTCATCACCGCCGCCGTCGTGCCCGTCACCGCCTGGGTGACCAGCCGTTACGGCGGCCGCATGACGCAGAACTTTCGTGCGCTTTATGGTCGTGTCGGGGATTTCAACGCCCGCATCGAGGAGAATGTCGGCGGCATGCGGGTTGTGCAGGCCTTTGCCAATGAAGACCACGAGCGCGCGCTGTTCGAGAAGGACAACCAGAAATACCGCCGCACGAAGCTCGACGCTTACAAGATCATGGCGGCCAGCACCTCGCTCAGTTACATGAGCATGCGCCTGACGCAGATGATCGTGATGATCTGCGGTGCATGGTTCGTCATCAACGGCGACCTGACGGAAGGCGGCTTCGTCGGCTTCCTGCTGCTGGTCGGCGTGTTTTTCCGCCCGGTGGAAAAGATCAATTCGGTCATTGAGACCTATCCGAAGGGCATTGCCGGTTTCCGCCGTTTCACCGAGCTTCTGGATACCGCGCCCGATATCGTCGATGCGCCGGATGCGATCGATGCGCCGGCACTGTCCGGTGCCATCGAATATCGCAACGTCGGTTTCGGTTATGCCGAGGGCAAGCGGGTTCTCGACAATATCGAGCTGAAGATCAGCGCCGGCGAGACCGTGGCTTTTGTCGGTCCGTCGGGTGCCGGCAAGACGACGCTCTGCTCGCTTCTGCCGCGCTTTTATGATGTCACCAGCGGTGCGATCACCATTGACGGCATTGATATCCGCAAGATGAAGCTTGCCTCGCTGCGTAACCAGATCGGCATCGTGCAGCAGGATGTCTTCCTGTTCGGCGGCACAATCCGCGAGAATATCGAATATGGCCGGCTTGGTGCGTCGGATGCGCAGATCATGGATGCGGCGCGGCGTGCGCGGCTGGATGGCGTCATCGAGGCCATGCCGCTTGGGCTCGACACCGTCATCGGCGAGCGCGGCGTGAAGCTTTCCGGTGGGCAGAAGCAGCGCCTCGCCATTGCCCGCATGTTCCTCAAGAACCCGCCGATCCTCATTCTGGACGAAGCAACCTCGGCGCTCGATACGGAAACGGAGCGGGCCATCCAGCAATCGCTGACGGAGCTTGCCAGGGGCCGCACGACGCTCGTCATCGCCCACCGGCTGGCAACGATCCGTGATGCCTCGCGCATCGTGGTGGTGGACCAGACCGGCATTGCCGAAACCGGCGCGCATGCCGAGCTTCTGGCTGCCAAGGGCCACTATAGCCGGCTGCACGAGGCGCAGTTCAGCGGGCATCTTGCAGGCCTCAGCTGAGCTGATTGAGAGCGGCGCTTTCTGCGCTGCCGCTTATCCGCCGTTTTCCGCTGCCTGTTCCTCGACGATGCCGGGATTGGGTTCCGGCTTGCCGGGATGGCTGGTGACGAGATAACCCATGGCGACCGCGGCGGCGACCACGAAGAGCAGCACGATGCCGCTGATCGTCATCAGCCAGTCACGCGGCCTTCTATGTGCCATGATATATCTGGGCCATCGCCTTGGACGGTTCGCCAGGCTGAATTTGCTGCCGTCTTGCATGAACTTCCCCGGAACTGGATTGCTTCCTGAAAGATAACGCAGGTGCGTGCGCCGCTGTTCCGCACCGGCAGGGGCAGGGGTGATGACAAGGCCGTGAGGGCGCTCACCTGAACGGCCGACCCTTGTCATCAAAGGCCGGGCATCGAAAACGGAATGATGCCCCGGCCATTCTTCAATTTACAACGGAGACGGCCGGATCAGGCGGATTGCACCGCGATGCGGTTTCCTTCGCTATCGGAAATTTCGGCGACGAAGAGATTGTCATCGACCGGCGTTTTGGGAAACAGGATTTCGCCGCCCTGCTGCACGGCTCTCTCAAGCACATCGTCAATGTTCTTCACGCTGAGATAGATGATCGCCCCGTCTTTCGTCGGAACATAGGTCTCACCCTCGGCAAGCGCGCCGCTTGCCCCATCCTTGCCTTCCTCGAAGGGGAAATAGGCCATCCTGTTGTCGTGGATCGTGACGATTTCCGCAAAGCGCACATCAAAAACGGCGCCGTAGAAACACATCGCCCTTTCAATATCAAGCACGGGAATTTCGACATGGGCAATCAGGTTCACGCGATTGTTCCTTCTGAAATATGTCCGAAGTCTATTGGCTATCTGTGTACACGCCACGACATCGATGCTGTCAATGGCCAGACGCAATCGGGCCGCTTGGCCACCTGAAAGCCGACCTTTTCTCGCGTGGGCTGATCCCGCCGGTTCTTATGCGGCGCTTTTGATCCCGTCGATTCGAGGGCATCCGGCGAAGTGATCCTTGCGGCGAAATGCCCGCAATCCCCTGCAATAATACAAGGTCCAAAAGCCCGCTTGCCAGCCCATGCAGTTTATGCGAATGATTTGCAATTGCATAAACTCAATTTCCCAATTGAAAGTTCTTGGAATGGACAAGCCAGTCTTTGGATGGCGGCGGAATGGCGACGATCTGTCGTTGTCCGACGTGCACGGTTCGATCAAGGTCAAGCCGAATGCCGGCACGTTTCGCCGGGCGATGGCCTTTTTCGGGCCGGGATATCTCGTTGCAGTCGGTTATATGGATCCCGGAAACTGGGCGACATCGCTCGCCGGCGGCTCCAAGTTCGGCTATACGCTGCTCACCGTGGCGCTGGTTTCCAACATCATGGCGATTGTGCTGCAATCGCTCTGCGCCCGTCTGGCGATTGCTTCCGGCCGCGATCTCGCCCAGGCCTGCCGTGATGCCTATCCAAAGCCCGTGGCGATGCTGCTGTGGGTGCTGGCCGAAATCGCCATTATCGCCACCGATATTGCCGAAGTCATCGGCACGGCCATCGGCCTCAACCTGATTTTCGGCATTCCGCTTGAACTCGGTGTTCTCATCACCGCGCTTGATGTGTTCCTGATCCTTTATCTGCAGAAGCTTGGTTTCCGCTGGGTGGAGGCGATGGTCATCACGCTGCTTGGCGTCATCGCCGTGTGTTTCGCCATTCAGGTGGCGCTTGCCGACCCCGACTGGGGGCAGGTGATCCTCGGTTTTGCGCCGACGACCGAGATCGTCACCAATCCGGACATGCTGTATCTGGCGCTCGGCATTCTGGGTGCGACTGTCATGCCGCATAATCTCTATCTGCATTCGGGCATCGTGCAGACCCGCGAAATCGGTGAAACGCTTGCCGAAAAACGCGAGGCGCTGAAATTTGCGACGCTCGATTCCACCATCGCGCTGATGTTCGCTCTCACCATCAACGCCTCGATCCTTATCCTTGCAGCAGCGACCTTTCACAAGACGGGGCAGACCAATGTCGCCGAACTTGGTGAAGCGCATAATCTGCTCGCGCCGCTGCTGGGTCTCGCGATTGCGCCGACGCTGTTCGGCGTAGCGCTTTTATGCTGCGGCATCAATTCCACCGTCACGGCGACACTTGCCGGCCAGATCGTGATGGAGGGGTTCCTCAAGATGCAGCTCGCCCCCTGGCTGCGCCGCCTCATCACCCGCGGCATCGCCATCATCCCGGCTGCGGGCGTCACCATCTTTTACGGAGACAGCGGTACGGCGGAACTCTTGATCCTGACGCAGGTGGTGCTGAGCCTGCAACTCTCCTTCGCCGTCTTCCCGCTCGTGATGTTTACCTCCGACAAGGCCAAGATGGGCGAGCTAAAAGCGCCGTTATGGCTTTCGGCCTTCGCATGGTTGATCGCGGTGGTGATCGCGGCGTTGAATGTGAAATTGCTGGTGGATTTTATGGGGTGAAGCTGGTCAGGCCGCGCCCTTACGGAGCGCGGCCGCCGTTCCCTCGGGATCGACGGCAATGACTTTCAGATAGGCGCGGGCCGGTTGATCCGGCTCGCTGCGACCCTGTTCCCAATCCCGCAAGGTGCCGAGTGGAATATGATAGCGCGCAGAAAACTCTTCCTGCGTCAGCTTCAGCGCCCGGCGGATGATCTTGATGCGGGACATTTTCTTGGCAACCGCGAACTGTTCGGCGGATAGGGGCGGATTATCGGGATCGGCAAGCGCGTTTGTTTCCGCTTCTTCGTCGGTCATGGCGTGAAGACGGACCCAGTCGGTTTGATCGGTTTTACCAGCCATTCTCGTTATATTCCTTACGCTCTACGCGTGTCGCTTTTCGTGCGGAGATGATGCGGATCGTTTCGCTTCGTTCGGTATAGATAATGGTGAGAACCAATCCGTTGCCCAACCCCACTATACGCCGCCGGACTTCACTATAATTTGCCGAACGGTCTTCCATATCTACGGCGAACGGATGGTCAAAAACGCTGCGGGCGCTTTCAAAACTGACGCCATGTTTGGCGAGATTGGCTGACGCCTTATGTGCATCCCATTCGAAATATAACATTTTGAACTACGGGTTTCCAGTAGTGCAATAAATAAAACATCAAAAACAATAAGGGCTCTTTCATATCTGAAAGAGCCCTTAAAACTAATCATTTTTTGGTGTCTAAGCTAACACTCAGCTGCAACCGCTCGTCGCACCACAAGTATCGCACTTCTCACAAGTGCCGTTGCGCACCATCGTGAAGTTCTGGCATTCCGAGCACATGTTGCCCGTATAACCCTGTGCGATTGAGCGCATGCGGCGTTCGTTTTCCTTCTTCTTGGCTTCCGCCTTGGCTGATGCAGCGTCTGCGGCGGCCTTGTCGGAGAAGAGGGCGGTGGCGGTCTGCTGGGATTCCTGAACCACCTCGTCGATCACTTCTTCGGCGATCTCTACCGCCAGTTCCTTGGCGCGCTCTTCATAATCGCGCTTGAAGGAGACGATTTCCGACGTGGTGATGGCGACGGTCGGTTCCAGCTTGCGGGCGGCCGAGCCGGCAAAGGAGGTGACGTTGGCGGAACCGCGGGCAGGGGCTGCCGTTGCCGAACCCTTGGGCTCGGAAGCGGCGCGGTCGCCTTCGTTGCTCGATACCAGCGTCGGCTTGTAACCGCGCGTCCAGCCGGTGGAGAGCAGATTGGTCTTGCCTTCCTGGATGCCCTTGCCGAGTGCGGTGTTGGAGAAGTCGGACGTATCGACATGGGCAAGATCGTGGCGGCCGAGATAGGAGACGGCCAGTTCCCGGAACACGTAGTCGAGGATCGACGTGGCGTTCTTGATCGCGTCGTTGCCCTGCACCATGCCGGCCGGTTCGAACTTGGTGAAGGTGAAGGCCTCCACATATTCTTCCAGCGGCACGCCATATTGCAGGCCGAGCGAAATGGCGATGGCGAAGTTGTTCATCATCGCCCGGAAGGCAGCGCCTTCCTTGTGCATGTCGATGAAGATTTCGCCGATGCGGCCGTCACCGAATTCGC
This sequence comes from Agrobacterium sp. ICMP 6402, assembly GCF_009498615.1. Taxonomy (NCBI): domain Bacteria; kingdom Pseudomonadati; phylum Pseudomonadota; class Alphaproteobacteria; order Hyphomicrobiales; family Rhizobiaceae; genus Agrobacterium; species Agrobacterium sp. ICMP 6402. The sequence continues at coordinate 1,355,947 of NZ_QSNV01000001.1, read as the reverse complement.
CGGTGCGCAGATAGACCTTGTGACCGCCGACGGTTGCCTTCTGGGTATAACCCTGACGGCGGTTCGGCAGCTTTTCACGCTCGCGGGAAACCCGCTCGATGACGCGCTCGACGATCTTTTCGGTGATCGTCACGGCCTGCTGGGCCAGCGGCTGCTGGATCAGTTCCTCGACGAAATCTTCTTCGTCGTCATCTTCCACCAGCGAAGCGTTGAGCGGCTGGGACAGCTTGGAACCATCGCGGTAAAGGGCGTTGGCCTTCAGCGCCAGCTTCCACGACAGCATGTAGGCTGCGCCGCAATCTTCCACCGTCGCGTCATTCGGCATGTTGATCGTCTTGGAGATCGCACCCGAGATGAACGGCTGTGCCGCCGCCATCATGCGGATATGCGATTCGACCGAGAGATAACGCTTGCCGATCTTGCCGCAGGGGTTGGCGCAATCGAAGACAGGCAGATGCTCGTTCTTCAGGAACGGTGCGCCTTCCAGCGTCATCGCGCCGCAGACGTGCACGTTTGCCGCTTCAATGTCCTTCTTGCTGAAGCCGAGATGCTCCAGCAGGTTGAAGCTCATGTCGGAGAGCTGCTCGTCGGAAACCTTGAGCGTGCCCTTGAGGAAGTCGGCGCCCAGCGTCCACTGGTTGAAGACGAACTTGATGTCGAAGGCGCTTTTCAGCGCGCCGTTGACGGCTTCGATCTTCTCATCGGTAAAGCCCTTGGCGCGCAGCGTCGAGGCGTTGACGGCAGGCGCCTGGTTGAGATTGCCGTGGCCGACAGCATAGGCCTCGATTTCGGCAATCTGGCTTTCGGAATACCCAAGCGAACGCAGGGATTCCGGCACGGCGCGGTTGATGATCTTGAAGTAGCCGCCACCGGCGAGCTTCTTGAATTTCACCAGCGCGAAGTCGGGCTCGATGCCGGTCGTGTCGCAATCCATGACGAGGCCGATCGTGCCGGTCGGCGCGATGACGGTGGTCTGGGCGTTGCGGTAGCCGTGCTGTTCGCCAAGCGCCAGCGCCTTGTCCCAGGCGGCAGTGGCATGGGCGATAAGGTCCTGATCCGTGCAATCGGCATGGATGAGCGCGACCGGGTTGACCGACAGGCCCTCATAACCATCCGACAGGCCATGGGCGGCGCGACGGTGGTTGCGGATGACGCGCAGCATGTTGTCGCGGTTCGGCGCAAAGCCGGGGAAGGGGCCAAGCTCGCCGGCCATTTCAGCCGAGGTGGCGTAGGAAACGCCGGTCATGATGGCGGTGAGCGCACCGGCAATGGCGCGGCCCTCATCGCTGTCATAGGGAATGCCCGACGACATCAGCAGGCCGCCAATGTTGGCGTAACCGAGGCCAAGCGTGCGGTATTCGTAGGAGCGTTCAGCAATCTGGCGCGAGGGGAACTGCGCCATCATCACGGAGACTTCGAGCACGACGGTCCACAGGCGCACGGCATGTTCGTAATCGGCGATATCGATGCGCTTCGTCTTGGCATCCTTGAACTGAAGCAGGTTCAGCGACGCAAGGTTGCAGGCCGTGTCGTCAAGGAACATATATTCCGAGCACGGGTTGGAGGCGCGGATCGGGCCTTCGGCCGGCGAGGTGTGCCAGTCGTTCATGGTGGTGTTGAAGTGCAGGCCCGGATCGGCGGATGCCCAGGCGGCGTGGGAAATCTTTTCCCAGAGATCGCGGGCCTTCAACGTCTTCATGACCTTGCCGTCCTTGCGGGCGGTCAGGTTCCAGTCGCCGTCATTTTCGACAGCGCGCAGGAAGTCATCCTTCAGCGAGACGGAGTTGTTGGAGTTCTGGCCCGATACCGTGAGGTAGGCTTCCGAATCCCAATCCGTGTCGTAGGTCTTGAACTGGATGTCCTTGTAACCCTGTTCGGCGAACTGGATGACGCGCTTGACGTAGTTTTCCGGCACCATGTCCTTCTTGGCAGCGCGGATTTCGCGCTTCAGGGCAGGGTTCCTGGCCGGGTCGTAGCAGTCGCCCCGAGTTGCATCGGAGCCAGCTTCGCAGTTGACGCAGGCCTTCATGATCGCCTTCAGGTGCTTGGCGACGATCTTGGAGCCGGTGACGAGTGCCGCAACCTTCTGCTCCTCGTTCACCTTCCAGTCGATGTAGGCTTCGATATCCGGGTGATCGGCGTCGACGACGACCATCTTCGCCGCACGGCGGGTGGTGCCGCCGGACTTGATGGCGCCGGCTGCGCGGTCACCGATCTTGAGGAAGCTCATCAGGCCGGAGGACTTGCCGCCGCCGGAAAGCTTTTCGCCTTCGCCGCGCAGGTAGGAGAAGTTGGAGCCGGTGCCGGAGCCATACTTGAACAGGCGGGCTTCACGCACCCACAGGTCCATGATGCCGCCTTCGTTGACCAGATCGTCTTCGACAGACTGGATGAAGCAGGCATGCGGCTGCGGATGTTCGTAAGAGGATTTGGACTTGGTCAGTTTACCGGTGAAGGGATCGACATAGAAGTGGCCCTGGCCGGGACCATCGATGCCATAGGCCCAGTGCAGGCCGGTGTTGAACCATTGCGGGGAGTTAGGGGCAACGCGTTGGGTGGCGAGCATGTAGGCAAGCTCATCGCGGAAGGCGAGCGCATCTTCTTCGGTTGAGAAATACTTGCCCTTCCAGCCCCAATAGGCCCAGGTGCCGGCCAGACGGTCGAAAACCTGGCGCGCATCGGTTTCCGAACCGTAACGCTCGGTTTCCGGCACGTCCTTCAGGGCTTTCTCATCGGCAACCGAGCGCCACAGGAAGGAAGGAACATCGTTTTCCTCAACCTTCTTAAGCACCTTCGGCACACCGGCCTTGCGGAAATATTTCTGCGCCAGAACGTCGGTCGCCACCTGGCTGAACTGCGCGGGAACGTCGATATCCGCCAGACGGAACACGATGGAACCGTCGGGGTTCTTGATTTCACTGACGGCCTTGCGGAAGTCGATTTCCGCATAAGGCGATTGGCCGGGCTTCGTGAAGCGACGTTCAATGCGCATGGTTTCCTGTCCTCGTCCATTGGGCGCCCGGCAAAGGGCGCAAAAATCCGGTCCCGCCGTGCGATGTCTTCGCGCAGCCGGTTGTTGCCGATCTGAAAGGGATGTTCATCCTTGGATGCGATCCCTGTATCTCGTGGCTTATACGGCTGCAAGCATAGTGTGGAATACTAAATATAGTATCAACAGCTTCCTGAAGCCAGTCCCCGCGTCATGTTTTTGGCGGTCCTCGAAAGACACGCAAAATCCGCCGGCGAACCGCCCCCTGATGGCCGGGACGCCCTTTTTGGACTTGCGAGCTGAGATTGAAAGGAACCGGCCTCGTTACTCTCCGGTCCGTTGCCGCCGCAACATAACTGTCACTTTCCTCTCGTGGCATAGATTCGTCAAGCCATAGATTGAAACCGTTTTTTAACCACAAGATATTGTGTGAAGTGCCTGTGGAAAACGGGGAAAGAGAAAGCCCTCAAAAAAATCAGTGACTTGGCGAGAGTATTTGAAGCTTGCGTGGGGCTGGTTTCCGCAGCGGAAAGCCAAAACCCCGCATTTCCGGGGTGAGACATAAAGGCGACAGTGCGGTTTTTCCGTGTTTTTCCGCCGTCGTCAAAAAGGTGGTTTCAAACAAAAAAGCCGCCCCGGCGGGGACGGCTTTTCAGGTTTTTTTTGTTGCGGCAGACAATCAGCCGCGCGATCCCTTGGCGATCGGCTCCTGATAGGTGAAGCCCATGTCCCAGGGAAAATAAATCCAGGTGTCCTGGCTGACTTCGGTCACGAAGGTGTCGATGGTCGGCACGCCCTTCGGCTTCGCGTAAACACAGGCGAAATGGGCGCGCGGCAGCATTTCGCGCACTTCCAGCGCGGTCTTGCCGGTATCGGTCAGATCGTCAAGCACGAGCACGCCTTCGCCGCCATCCGCCGCCAGTTTCGGGTCAACGCCCTTCAGCAGAACCGTGTCGCCTTGATTGACGTAGTCATGACGGGTGGCGATGCAGACCGTGTCGATCAGGCGGATGTTCAGTTCGCGGGAAATGATCGCCGCCGGCACAAGGCCGCCGCGGGTAATACAGACGATTGCCCGGAACTCTTTATCGAGACCGGCAAGACGCCAGGCAAGCGCGCGGGCGTCGCGGTGAAACTGGTCCCAGGAGACGGGAAAGGCTTTATCGGGAAGGGACATGTCGTCTACCATCTGGTCAAAATTGTCGATGGCTTTGGCTAATAGCCGCAAGACGGGCAAAAAGGCAAGCTTTGCGCGTGAGGCGCGTTGTTTGAATTGGGATATTGCCGCCTGTTTCTTCTCCCCGGCGGGGAGAAGGTGGCCCGAAGGGTCGGATGAGGGGGAAACGTTACCGGATTCGGAGAGTTTGCCCCCTCATCCCGCTGCCGCGGACTTCTCCCCGGCGGGGAGAAGAAACAAGCGGCATACGCCCGGTCCACGTGGGATGCCGAGGGCGCTATGCGCGTTTTAGCGCGACAGCAGCGTCAGCGCCGTCATGGAATCGAGCAGGGTGCGCGTCACACCGCCAAACAACAGTTCCCACCAGCGGGAATGGCCATAGGCGCCCATGACCAGAAGGTCGATGCTGTGATCGGACAGGCGGTTTTCGATGGCTGCCTGCGGCGAGACGCCGGCGATTTTTTCCTGCGAGGTGACCGTGACGTTGACGCCGTGGCGGGCAAGCGTTGCGGCCAGTTCCGCGCCGGCGAGGCCCGACGACTGCGTTTCGCTCTCGGCCTGATCGACGGAGAAGATCTCGACGCTTTCGGCTGCTTTCAGGAAGGGCAGGGCGTCGAAGGTGGCGCGGGTCGCCTCACGCGAGCCGTTCCAGGCGATCAGGACGCGCTTGATCGGTTTGGCGACGGTGAGCACATGCGGCACGAGGAGAACGGGGCGGCCGCTTTCATAAAGAAAGCCGTCAATGTCCGAGCGGCTGTCGGAGAGCGCCGAAGAACTGCTCTGGCGGGCGACGATAAGATCGGCGCAGCGGGCGCTGTCGATTGCGGGTGCAGAGGCATAACCCACCGATGTGATGAAACTGCGCCATTCATGCGAGATGCCGTTGGCAGACAGCGTGCGCTCGAAAAGGGTTCCGACATCTGTGGTTTCCTTGTGCGCCACGTCCTGCAAAGCCTGCACGGTGGCGGGATCGGGAATTTCCATCGGTGCGACGAGCGGAACGGCGGCCAGCGTTTCCATGTGCAGGCCGATCACATGGGAGGAAAACTGATCGGCAAGGCTTACCACGAATTCGCCGAGCTTCTGCGTGTTCGAAACATTGTCGACCACTGTCAGTATCGTTTTGTAACCCATTTTTCTCTCCTCGGTGACATGTCGTTTTCAGATCGTTCTGGCTCTTCTTCGAATCGCCAGAGCGATCTAAGTCTCTGTTTTACGCATTGTCCGGACGGAAAAGCTGTTCCGCTTTTCCTGGAAATGCTCAGGGGGGAGAGTGGCCGCCTTTACAGACCGCCACCTTGATTTTGGTCAAACCTTTTCGTCTCAAGCCTTTTCTCACTCAGGCGGTTGCATCACCCTTGCTGGCTGCCAGTCTTTTTTCCTGGCCGATGGTTTCGATCATGGCCGCAACCGCCTCGGTTGCCGCCTTCAGCACGCCGGCGTCGCGGGCGCGCACGATGATCTCCGTCGAAAAGCGCTGCCCGTCATATTTCGGGTAGGAGCCGATGCTGGTTTCTGGATGGGCTTTCTGGACGGCCGTCAGCGGCGTGCCGATATCGCCCTCCCCATAGGGCGAGCGCACCGCCTGCGACATGACCTTTGCACCGGTGCGCAAGGTCGGCATGACATTGTCGAGCATGGCCTGAAACACCTGCGGCACGCCGGCCATGACATAAACATTGCCGATGACGAAGCCGGGGGCGACGGAAACCGGATTGGCGATATGCGCGGCACCTCTTGGCATGCGCGCCATGCGCTTGCGCGCTTCGGTGAATTCCATCTCGCGGACGCGGTACATGTCACCCAACAGGCGCAGGGCCTCGGCATCGTGTTCGCAGGGCAGGCCGAACGCCGCTGATACCGCATCCGCGGTGATGTCGTCATGGGTCGGGCCGATGCCGCCGGAGGTAAAGACGTAGTCGTAACGGCCGCGCAGCGCATTCAGCGCCTCGACGATCTGCTCCTCCTCGTCGGCGACGATGCGCACTTCCTTGAGGTCAATCCCGGACATGGTGAGGACATCTGCGAGATGTCCGATATTCTTGTCCTTGGTGCGGCCCGACAGCAATTCGTCGCCGATGGCGAGCATGGCGGCGGTGACAACGGAGGAGGTGGAGGAGGGATTGGACATGGTTGCACTCGTCATCTGTTTCCCCCGACGTTAGCCCCGCTACTGATGAATGCAAAGCAGTTTTGAAAAAATGTCCTTTTGTAAATGGTTGACATTCCGGTTTTCCGTTCACTCATGGTGAACAGTGCGTATGCCAATCCCCGGCTGGCGGGATGAGGGGCCGTGGGCTAGGTTTCGTCACACACATTTGACGGGTCAACGCCGATGATCATCGAGTTTTTGAAGAAGCTTCTGGCCGGCACGCCGGAAACAGTTCCAACAAAGGAAACGAAGAGAATGACGAAGGTTCTGGTACTTTATTACTCCGCTTACGGCCATATCGAGACAATGGCCTATGCCGTCGCCGAAGGCGTCAAGTCCACCGGCGCGGAAGCCGTGGTCAAGCGCGTTCCCGAACTGGTCCCGGAAGAGGTCGCCAAGGCCTCCCACTTCAAGATGGATCAGTCGGCCCCGGTGGCGACGGTGGAAGAACTGGCCGAATACGACGCCATCATCGTTGGCGCCGGTACGCGCTTCGGCACAGTTGCCTCGCAGATGCGCAATTTCTGGGACCAGACCGGCGGCCTGTGGTTCAATGGCAAGCTGGTAGGCAAGGTCGGCTCGGCCTTCACCTCTTCCGCCACGCAGCATGGCGGTCAGGAATCGACCATTCTCGGTTTCATTCCCACCTTCCTGCATCACGGCATGGCCGTTGTCGGTCTGCCCTATGCTTTCCAGGGCCAGATGGGCGTCGATGAAATCAAGGGCGGTTCGCCCTATGGCGCCTCCACCATCACCGATGGTGACGGCTCGCGCCAGCCTTCCGAAATCGAGCTGGAAGCTGCACGCTATCAGGGCGCGCATGTCGCCAAGCTGGCCGCCAAGCTTTCGGCCTGAGCCTGGAGCATTTCCAGTAAAAGTGCGTAGCGATTTTACGTCCGGAAAATGCGTAAAAACAAAGAGCCAGAGCATTTCCGCATTTCGGAGAAAAGCGGAAATGCTCTAAGCGATTGAAAAAAAGAAATGCGGCCCAAAAGGCCGCATTTTCTGTTCCGGCATCTTACGTCGCCGGTCCTGTGACGAGAGGATTTGGCGCCGTGTCAGATCGGCAGGTTGACCATGAAAAGGCAGCTTGCGACCACGAAGCCGAGCATCGAGATTTCGAGAAAACCGTTCAATCCGTCACGCATTTCAATCCTCCTTGTTTGATCGGAAAGAGAACGGACGGAGCTTATTGCGGTTCCATAACAGAAGAATGAAATTTAGAGATTTTTAACACGCTGCCATTGCACGCGGCGGCGGGCGTCACTTTGCTGCTTCAGCCGGTGACGACGAAGGCCACGACGAGGTGGCCGAGAAGGCCGATTGCCAGGCAGGAGAGAAGAAAGATGAACAGGGCTTTTTTCATGTTTCCGGAAGCTTCCATCGGTTTTTATCCATCGAACCTGTTGTCTTGAAGTTTCAGCGCCACAGGGCACATCTTATCGTTTTGCGGCAGGCGAGCCATTCTCCCGTCAGGCCTTGAAATCAAGGCCCGCTTCGATGGCGGCGGCGAGGAAGGCCTTGCGCGCATCTTCCGGCTTTTTCCGGCCGGCATCGACGGCGGCGCAGATGAGTAGCGCCTTGTCCAGCGCATCGCCGTCTTCGATCGGCCAGTCCTCGATCAGCGCCCAGGAAGCGGCCTGCGTGGTTTCGATGCTCGTATATTCGCCCGGCGTTTCAAACGCGATCAGGACGGGTTTTTGCCAGCGCGTATTCATCGCCTATCCGTATTGTTTGTCGTGCCCGGCTCTAACCGAAGCGGCCTGAATGCGCAATCCGTTTCGGTCCGGCCGTGGTGCGATCAGTCGTCGCGTCCAAACAGCCAGTCGCGAATGATCCGTCGGTCGATAAGTTCCAGCGAGCGGTCGGGCGCGATCCGGTAGGTTTCCACCGCCCTTGTGCTGCCGTCGATACGGAATTCGTGGCTGAAGGTGCTGCCGATCGGCGATTTCGTCAGCTTTGTGCGCGGCTGGCCTCTGTAAATGATGCTGCCGGGGATTGGTGCGACATAAGGCGCCGGTCCGACGTAGGGGCCTGGTCCGACGGTCGTGCATCCCGTTAGCGCGAATGTGAGCGCGATAGTGGCCGATGATAGGAGCGTTTTCATCCTGTCCTCCGAAGTGCGTCTGCGAAAACGATATGGAGGCGCAGCGGTTCCCGGCAGGCAAGAAGATGAAGGATTATTCGTCCCGTCTATTTGCTTTTTGGATTCTGAATGTCGCGCGCGACCCAGCGGAAGAAAGCGTAGACGAGGAGGCCAAAGATGAAAAGCGGGATAAGGTTCGCAAAACCGGACATATGATTCTCGTTTCTCCCTCCCGGTCCGGGGTCTAGCCGGAGTGAAACCGGCAAGGCAAGAGAAGCGAATATCACCATCGGTAAAATATCCGTGTGTCTGCAGGGGAATTCGTGGTTCGCCGGGAGGGGGCGGGAGAGATCTGGCGCACTGCCAGTGATGCCAGATCTCTCTGTCTCCCGCCAGTTTCAGGGTACGGGGGACTTGTTATAGTGTAACTAACAACCGCCAATGGACATAGGCCGAGAAATTACCACGAATAAATCGCTGCCATCGCCGGTCATAGAAGTCCCAGACCTTTGACCTTTAGACCCACGCCGTTTCAACGCTCCCCGCCTGATATATTTATCCGGCAAATTATTTTACCCGACGGGCGGACGCAGTCCTCAGCGCAGATAGCGCTTTAACCCTTTGAAACGGCTAGGATGCTTTTTGGGTGGCAAGTTGCAGCAGGGGAACTGGAGGGAACCTTTTTCATGCTCCGTCATTGAATCAGGCAGAACACACATGCCAATAGCGGAGGGTTAAACATGCTCGGCACCATCCTCGTCATCCTGCTTATTCTGTTCCTGATCGGCGCGCTGCCAAGCTGGGGTTACCATAATTACGGTTATGGCCCGTCGGGCGGCCTGGGGCTGGTTCTGGTTATCATCCTGATACTGGTTCTGCTTGGGCGGATTTGATCGATCACCCTTAAGACTGAGCCAATGCCCGCACTGCCGCCATTGCGGCCGATGCGGGCATTATTTCTTCTGAAATATGAGGGAGATACAAAAAATCACGCAATCTTAATCCCTTAGCCGAGGGGAGACTGCATTGAGCTCATCCGGCCGGAAAAAACACCACATTCGGAACGAACCCTCTTGCGCCCAAAATGGATTCGTTCTAAATGCCCGCCATCGCTCGAATGAAGAGCGTGTGAGGCCTCGTGGCGGAGTGGTGACGCAGAGGACTGCAAATCCTTGTACCCCGGTTCAATTCCGGGCGAGGCCTCCAATAAGCTTCTTCACCCGAAGCAAGTAACTGATTTTACTTTATTATTTTCAAGGTGTGGCAATATGGGCTTGAACCGTTCCGCCACACCAAAGAGCGGTGTGGCAGTCTGTGCCTATTTCATCCCGCCTTCACCTCATCGGCCGGCAGCAGCTTTGAGCCGATCCCATCCCAAGTAATTCTCTCCACCGTCTGTCTAGCGAGTCGTGCTCGTTCAGCATTTCGGGTGTAGATTTTTGACGTCTTGCCGTCCTTCCAGCCAAACATCGCCTCAAGCATGCTGTCTGTCGCTTCGTTGTGCGCCACATCAGTCGCGAGACCTTTCCGAACAGAGTGAGAGGTGAGGTGTCCCATCCCTGCCTGCCTCCACCAGTCTGATATCCGGTTGCCAAGCCCCTTCACCGAAAATGGTTTTCCGAATTCCGTCACGAGATAGGTGAGGTTTTCAAACTTGTGGCTGGCCAAAACCGCCTCAAGGATCGGGTGAATGGCGATATCAATATCAACCGGCGTCCTGTTTCTGTTTTTGAACAGGCGCAGCTTAAAGGCGTCTTTCCGCCGGTGCTGGGGGCCTAACACGGCCAAGTCAGACACCCGAAGGCCGGTGTACATTTGGATCGCGACATATAGCACAGCCTTAGAGCTGGTGCCGTGGTGCGCGATGAACTTCTCAATATCCTCGGGTGTGGCTGTCGCGTGGCCGTCGCTGTGCGCATTAAAGGGCTGAACCAGTCTCGCAATATTCGGCACAATGGCCTTACCGTCTTTTTTGGTGTCGAATACCTGGCGCAACACCTTTAGCCGCTCGTCGGCGGCAAAAGGGGCGTCTCGCTTCCGGTCACGAAGAATTTCGATGTGGGCGACGGTTACCTTCGGAAGTGGGATATCGGCTACCAGTCGATCATCTGTATCGCTCAAGCGCTCTTCCCATATCCCTTCCATGATGTTCCGGCGGCGCGTGCGTGTCGTCTCATCAAGAGAGATGAATGCGTTGCTGCGCATGTATTCCATGCATAGCCAGCGGAAGCTATTTGCCCGAACGATAGAGGAGATAGGCTTAGCCTCAACAGCCTTCTCAAGCAAAGGCCTCGCTTCTTCGCGCGCCTTCCAGTAGGCATTGCTGAACTCCTCCGAATCAATGTTATCGGGAAGTCTGCATAAGCGTCTCCCGTCGATGCGAAGGTAATATCGCATCGACCCATGTCGGCTTTTGTTCTTTTCGATGTACGGCAGATTGATATTCGCCACGTTTATCACGCAGACATCTCCCACCGGTCGTCATCTGCGCCTTCCTGTTTTTTGGTCGCACCATCTTCCGGCCAAGACGACATAGCGGCGATCACGTCGGAAACAAGCCACACCTTGCGGCTGTGCCATTTCCTGGGCTTTGGAAGAAACCCCTCCTCAACCATCAGATCCACTGTGTTGGCGCTCACGCCAATCGCGCTAGCCACCTCGGCTCGGTTCAAACCAAGGCGCGGCACATTGCGGGAGAGATCAACGGTATTCGTCATTCGTCCCCGCTTTCCCCGCTATCCACAGCGGGTTTATGCACAGGCGAGCCCTCGCTCCTTTCAAGCGCCGCTCGGCTCTCCTCAATGACAATAGGACCGGTTATGACAAATCCTATAAAGCGCTTGTAGCCAAAGCTGATGCCGTAAACCTGTTCGATAAGCGTCATCTGCCGCGACTGATACTCGTGCAATCTGGTGTAGATCGACGGCAACTTAATCGACAGCCTCCACGGGAACCGCGTTTTCCCGAAATGAATTTTCATCACCGCTCCTCCGATTGCAGGGCGCGGATAGCGGCAGCGATAGCGCGGCCAGCTGCAATCCCAAGGCGATAATCACGAACGGAATCATCGCCGTTTTCCCAAGGCTGAATATCCCTCTTGCCAAACGCTGACCAATCCACATCGCGCTCAGATACTTTCGCAGCCTCCTCCAGCGCCTTCGCCCTTGCCTCCTTCTCTGCTTCGGATAGGAGTTGGCGGAGGCGGGTGATTTCGGTGGCTGCTTCCATGCAAAGCGCATCGGCCAGCGGGAAGAACAGATGGCGGGGCATGGGGGCTGTCAATCGTTCCACGATATCAGTCATGGCCGTCCTCCTGCTTCGCGGGTACTGCGGGAAGAGAGCGAGTGAAATCGTGCCAATGGTCGTTATCGACTATCCACTTGTCGCGTTGTGCGAGCAGCCGCTTCAACTCCGCTGGGTCGCTTCCATAGTAGTCATCGGCGTTCCCCGTCACGTCTTGCACCTGTGCGGAGAGGGCGGAAACCATCGTCCGAATTTCGGCAATTGTTTCGCGGTCTTGCTCTTCGAAGCCAATAACACTGTCCAGCTTTTCAAAGATTGCCTTCACGGCCACGGATGGCGCGGGCTGCTGCGTGGAAGATGAGATGAATAGTGGCTCGATTTCGACGTCTGGCATACCCTCCTTGAACCAGTGGGGTTTGTTCTTCTGAACAGTCCATTTCCCTCCCTTGAAACTATAGCGCCACGCCACCGGCTCCGCAGCGGACAGGGCGGCTACAGGAACAAGCTGCCAGCCGTCGGGTATCCGGTGAGCAATCTTAAATAGTTCGGCCAGTTCATCCGGTGTTGGGTCCACGCAGGTCATGAACTTGCGGGGGCCCGCGCCGATCTCGTGATCCGCCTCAAGCGCAGCGCGCTTCTCGAACCAATCTTGTGTGATGGTGAGATCGAGCGGCTTTCGTTCATCGATCTTCGACTGCGTGGATTCCTCGCGCTTGATGACCGCATAGATGTCCTCGATCACGCTGGCGTCTTCGATTGCGCCGTCAAATACTTCGTCCACGATTTTGCCCATCAACTCACGGCTGATTGCTGTTTCACTCTGCATGGTGTTCGCCTCCTGTGCTGGCGAGGGCGGTGCGGGCGCAGCGGAACTCATCGGAAATGACGAAATCGTGCGCCCTAACTGAATCGTCACCGCCATGTTTCCGCAGCTGTTCGCAATACGTGATGGCTCGGCCAAACGGCGTAAGCGCCTTTTCGAGTGTCTTCACGCGGTCCTCGAGCAGACGGCGGGAATACACGGGCTTGGATAGTGCCAGTTCCGTTTCGAGACGCAGAATGTCGCCCTTGGCGACTTCGACATAGGCGCGAACAGGCTCGGCACCATTCCAGGTGCCCGGCTCACCTTTGCCACCGGTGATGATCTGGTAAATCTCGTTTATGGTGGCGTTGGCCCCGCGTGCTTCCATGGCGTGCGTCTGGGCTTCCATCTTCAGCCGGTCAGCAAGGCCTCGCAGTTCATCACATTCTGCCCACGCAGTTTTTGCATCGGCGGAGTGGAGGGCGGCTTTCTCACGCAGTTCCTCGTTCTCGCGCTGCAAGCTTTCGAGGGTGGAGACGAGTTCGGAGATGGCCAAGGGATCGCAACGCGCGATAAATGACGCGTCAACGTATCGGCACAACAAACGTTGTGGATCAACCAGCCATTCGTTGGTCTCCCAATCGAACCAAGGCCCCGGCGCCACGTCTTCCAGCACCTTCTTGATCTCTTCCAATGCGTTCATGGCTTTGTGCCTTTCCGAACTTCCCGCGCCGTGCGAACAACGTCCACGAGCGGGTGATAGATGTAGGAGGGGAATGTGAATCCGATGGCGCTGATGCGGTCTAGGACGCACTTGGACCAGCCGGATTCATCCGAGATCAGCAGCTTGGCTGTTTCCTCTAGGCTAATTGGCAACGCTTCGAACCGGTCTTCTTGCGCGAATGCAAAGCCGTCTTGGTTCTGATACGGACGCCAGACTTGCTCCAGCGCGAACTTTTCCAGATCGGTAATGCGCTTGGTCATCTGCTCACGATCTCCCCGGTTCTGGTGTCGATCACATCACCGTTGATCTTGCGTTTGAAGTTGGAATTGAAGCCGGACCGCTTTTCGCCCTTGATGCCGAGATGCTTTTTGCGCACCCGATTGCACTTCGCCCGAACGGTTGCCTCGGCCTTGGTTTTCTTCTTGTGGGCTTCGGCGGTTACGGCCTGCAGATTGCTCTCTGTGTTGGCTCCGCCCAGCCAGAGGGGAACGATGTGGTCGTATTGAACCTTCTCGTCGGAGCCGAGCGTCACGCCGGTCAAGGCGCACTTGTTCCCCTGGCGATCACGAATGCGGTCCTTCACGCGGGGCGGCGGCATGGTATCGTCGGTACGGCCGCGCCATTCTTCCACTGTCCGAGCCATTAGTTCCCTCCCAGCGCGCGTGTCATCATGTCCCGCTTGCGCCGTTCCAGATCTCGGACACGTCCTGTCTTGCCGTGTGAGCGCTTCGCCTGATCAATTTTGGCGTCTATGTCTGATTGCCACGGGTATTTGCGGCAAAGCTTCCGTCTCGACTTCCAAGCGAGCCAGTTGAGGATGGCGCGGCGGATTAAGCGGTTCATGCTGCTATCCTCACGATCATGTTTGCCGGGATGAAAAAGCATCCGCACTCGCAGTTAACGACTGGATCGCCATCTCGGTCAGACTTCGAGAAGCTGCCGTCGGCGTCCTCTTCCATCTCGCAGCTAATCTGTTCGCCGCAAGAAGGGCAGGCCACCTGCCAATCAGTTGGATGAGGAGAAGGGCGTTCTTCGCTGTAGAATGGCTCAACCATTGGTCTGCTCCCTATCTTTTGGGTGCATTAGGCTTCGGATCGCGTATCGTGCCTGCTGTAGGCGCGTAGCCGAATCCATGACCTCATCCTTGAAGACTGTCGTGGTGGCAAAGCGCTCGATGCGACCAATGAGCCGGTATATCTCGAGGTCGATCTCATCAGCCTCTTCCTGCATCTCTGTCCGCTTGAAGCGCATTGACGGAGGTACGAGGCCTTCGATGTTTTCTCTACCCATCGACGCCTCCCAGATCAGAAGCCTTGCAGTCGAGCATTTCGGCATGGAAACCGGCGGCCGATTCCAGACTGGTGTTCCCGGCGGCAATCGCCCGGATCGACTGGCTGATGGACTTCGCCTTGGCCTTCCCGGAACCCGACAGAGTTTTCATTTCGCCTTCGGACCAACCCTTTTCGACCTCCTTCCATGCCTCGGACGGGGCATTCGCCGCCATCGGCAGCATTTCAGAAGCGAACCGGATCAGGATATCGCGCTCTGGATCGGTCGAGGCCGGAGCATCGGAGGCGGGGACATCATCCGCTCCGGCCTCATCTACTGGCGTCATGCCAGCATCTGCCGACGACGCAGGGGCAGGGGGAGCGTCGGCGGAAGGGGTGTTAGTGATTATCTCGCCCGTCTCCGAGTCGTGATCGGGTCCTGTATCCGCAGCTTCGCGGCCAAGCTCTTCAACATCCACGCCAGTTATGCGGCACAGTATGGCCATTGAGTCTTCGAAGAACTTGCGGAAGCGCGCCTCATCCAGCGCGTTGAATGCAATGCTGCCGGGCCGAACGAACATCTGCCCATTCACGGTGCTTCCGACATCGGTAATGCCGAGGGCCAACTTCAACGCATCGGCGGCTTCTTCCTTGTCTTCCCAAGGCGTGTTGCAGGTTTCTACGACCTTCGAGAGGATCGCCCAGAACTTGCGCAGCAGGTCGGGATTGCGACCCTGCCAGAAAGAAACCTGAATAACGGCTCCATTCTGGTAAGCTGACAGCGCTTCTTGATCGAACGCTGACGCCGGCACGAGACGCATGCCTTCGACGCGCATACGGATAGGTACTTGTCCTGACCTGCTCATGAGGATGCTCCAAGACGCTTGAGGTTTTTGTTTTTCAGAGCGACAGCAAGGCCTTGGCGAACATCGTCGCCTTCTAGGACCGCCATGGGGTCGCGCGCGGTCCAAACTTCTTCCAAGTCATCGACCGATTGCGCCGTTCCTAATTCGCCCTTGATGAGATCGATGAAATCATCGGCGTTGATTTCGCCGTGTTGGTCCTCTGATGGCTTTTCCGGCGTCAGGTCGAGGATATCGCTGCCATCGCCTGAAGCCTCTTCTGCGGGAGGTTCTGGCGGCTGTGGCGGCTTCGGAGGGGTAACGTCGCGCATCTCCGCAATCTTTGAGCCCTCGTCTTCGTCGTAGATGCCGGAAAACCCAAAGGCATAGCGTGCTGCCTGGATCATCGCTTTGTGGCGAAGCATCCGGTGCTCCATCTTCCATGGGTCCGTGTTGCGCTTGCACTCGGAAAGGTATTCCGTAACGGTAACAGGGCGACCGCGATCCTTCCGGTACATGCGGCACGTGCAAGAAACGAGCTTCTTCTGATCGTCATGCTCGAATTCAAACTCGAAGCCGTCACAGGCCGGATGGGAGTTGACGAGATTGACCCAGCCATCAATCGACACGATCGGGACAATGCCGCCACCCTTTGCTGGGAAGGCGTAGATTTCCTTCACGACAGGATTCAAGTCGTATTCGTTGGCGACCAGCATAAGAGCGGCGAATTGCTCGTTGGTGTGCTGGGAAGGCATGACGGTGGCGCGGACGGTCTTTGCGAACTGGTCTGCATCCATTTGGTATTTTGCGGCCATAGTCGCGATAAGTGACGTGCGCGGTGCGGCTTCGGTCTTAGCAACAGCATTCATCGAACGTTCGCCTTTTCTTCAACGGTGATACCTGGGATGTTCGTGCGTCCGGCGTCGATGGCCCGCTGTGCCAGCTGGCGAAGCGTGTCCTGCATGACAGGGTGGTCGCACATGTAGATTGCGAGCGCCTTCCAGTCGGTGACATCCTTGAGGACGTTCTTGACTTGAACGCTTGCTGCCTTGCCGTAGGTTGGCTTGATAGACGCTGGCACCGCTTCGACCTTCGGCGCGTCAATGACCGCCACATCTGCCGTTTGCGTGCTGGTGGCCAGCTCTGCGGCAAGGCGAGCGGTTTCAGCTTCACGCTCGCGCTTCCGTTGCTCTTGAAGCTTTGCAGTCTCGAAAGCGCCGATGGCATCCCTTACCTTGTTGGCGCCTTCCTTGGCCTTCTTGACCAGCGGCTGCCACTTCTCGTCCACTGCCTTACTCGCCTCAAGGTGAGGTGCCTTTTCCTTCACTCGGACCTTGTCGGCCTGATTGGAAAGCTCATTGAGGCGATTGCGAAGCGACAGCGCTTTGCCGGCCGTCGCGTCGTCGCTGATTGTTTGGTAGGCGTCCATGCCCTTGAGGGCATTGGCAATCTGGTCGCGAAGTTCTTCGGTCTGGTTTGCATCGCCAGAGTTATGGCCGGCTGCCGCTACCTGCTCGGCAACAACGGCGTCCTCGTCCGGGAATGGCTTTCCTTCCATCGCCCCATCGTAGTCGGCGCGGCTGATGGGATGCGTCCGGCAGAAATTCCAAACCTCGGCGGCATCAACTTCACGGCCTGAACGATACGCCAGCCAGTTCCCGCTCTCGTCATCCACCCAGATAGCGACAGGTTCCCATTTACCGCCCTTGAACCGGGTCCGGTAAAAACCTTGCTCGGGCTGCCCTTCATGCATTGGGCCGAAGTCGCCCTTGAGAGCCTTTTGCCACCATGCCCAGCGACCAACGATTTTATTCGAAATGCTGCCGATCACTTCCATGCTACGGACCTTTCCTGATTTACGAGCGCATCCGCCTTGAGGTAGCTTTCCGAAGCCAGCGAGATGGCGAGCATGAGCGTGCAGGTCACGAGAACCAGGGTCACAAACTCGATGAATTTGATTTTGCGGAAGTTGGAAGCCGCGCGCTTGTTGAGCGCTTCGATGTAAGCTTCGCGCTCATCCGCTTCTTGTGTGTTGGTGGTGGAGAAAGCGGAGGGCATCACGATCTCCCCTCGGCTTTGGCAATTGCGGTGCGAGCGTCGAACAATGCCTTACGGGACGACGCCCGATGCTCTTTCGTGTCAAACCCATTGCAGAGGGCTTCATCCATCGCTTTGAGAGCAGCAAGCAGATCAGGAGCGGCGGCGAACACGTTGGGGCCATAGCTTCCGAAGTAGCCGGTAAATGAGACGTAGATGTCTTCCCACTCGCCAGACGCCTTGTTGTAATCGCTCTCAACGCCGAACTGACGGTCTCTTTCTCTGGCAACAACGCGCAAAGGGCCGGGACCATCGATTTTATTGGTATCTGCCATTTCCTGCCCCTTATCTGTTACTCTGACAAAGCCGGTGGGTTGGTTAGGAGGTCCGGCCAAACTCGCCGTGCAAGCGTTTCGACGCTTTTTCGTATGCCGCTGAAGCGTCTTCCAGATTGTCGAAAAGCCCGAGATAAGTTTTTCTTCTCATGAACCCTATCTGCGCCAGCCATTTCCCTGCTGGTTTGTGCCAGCAAACCCCTTTGACTCCTGAAGTATTATTGGATTGGGCTGGGGTGTTAAATAGGTTCTGAGATCGGTTGGCCTCTCTAAGATTAACAAGTCTATTGTCTTTTTTGTTGAGGTTGATGTGATCTACTTGATCAGGCCAATATCCATGATGCACACACCAAGCGGCTCTATGAGCAAGTATTTTTCTATTAAGAGTAGACCCGCCCCTGTACCCACCCCCATTATCGGCGTACAAAGCTTCTTTGCCCGCAAATCTAGTATTCCATGAAAGCCAGAACCGTTCCTTCTTGAACATGCCCCTAGTTCGCGGTAACCAGAATAGCTTTCCGGTTTCCGGCTCATAGCTAAGCATTTGACGCAGCTGTTCTGGGGGTAGTAATTCTTTTCTCATGCTTGTATTCCCTACCGCTGTGCTGTGGTTACTTGGTGGGGGTCAGAAGACTGACGAAAGGCCAGTAAAGGGCTTTGGAGCCAAAGCGCGCCTTTGCTGTCCTGCTTGACGCCTCTGGCCACATAGGTTTCGTGGTCTCGAGCTTCGCCGCCGCCTCCAGCTTTGGGATATCCAATCTCAGCTGGCGTTTTACCTGCCGGCACGACGGCGATGATTTCACCGATCTTTTTGACGCCCGAGCTAACCCACTCGACTTTGTCGCCAACGCTGAATTTCTGATTTGTCATTTCCCTATCCCTTGTCTGAAGCCCTTGGCGGGGCGGTAAGTGGCCGGGTTGCCGGAATTGCACCTGAAGTCCCGTCGGACTGCCCCTCTCCGTTACAAACGGAGCGCTCTCGCTAGTGAGCTAAACCCGTGTATTCGTTATTCGGCGACTGACATTGCGGCGAGTTCTGCCGCCAGCGAGGCTTTGCGCTGCTCGACAAGTGCCGCATCGTGAGCAGCCTTCATTTCCTTGATGTCGTCGGGGATGCTTAGAGCCGGGTGCGTCTGAACCCACTTGAGCAGAAGACCGTAGCTCAGCGTTGTGCCGTAGCTTTCCATGCCAAAATCGGGCTTCACTCGGAATTGAGCACAGGTAGCCTCGAACTCCGAAAGGATCACAGCGGCGCGCTCTTCATCAGTCTCGAAGAACATGAACGGCGTGCGATAGCTGTCGTCGGCGTACTGCTTGCAAACCCACTTCTGCCCGCGCTCGAAATCGCCTGAAGTGATCGCGAGATATGCAGCTTGGCGCATCTCAGGTATGCGCGGAATTTCACGAGCATGGTGGTAGCCGTTCTTGCTGACAGACAGCGGATAGAGAACCTGGCCATCCAGAAGCTTGCCAAGGTCCATCATCACGCGATGGGTTTCCATCCAGCGATCAAGCTGAGCCTTGGAAGCCGACAACTCACGCTCAGCGGCAAACCGCTTGGACTGCAGGTCGGATATCACCTTCTTGCTTTCCGCCTTCAAAGCGTCGAGTTCGGACCGCTTAGCCGCTAGGTCTGCGTCAACTGCTTCGACTGGCGGCGCATAGAAAAGTTCGTCTTCGGCCTTTGCCACGATGTAGTCAGCAGGCTCGAAATCCTCTTCCTCGTGGAAATCGTCGCCATAGTTCGTCTGCATGATGACCTTCACCAGCGGACGGACGTAAAGCGTCCCATTGTGCTCATGGTCGAGTTTGAATGCCGCGCCGGTCTTGTCGTAAAGTGTCGCTGTTTTGCTCATCGTCATCACTCCGCAGCCTGCAAATTAGCGCCGCGAACGATCTGCTCGGCCCACTGCGAAGGAAGAACAATCTCGCCCCGACGTGCATGGCGCTGGAACTCAAGCACCTCGCCGCCGTAACGCTGTGCGTCTGCATCGGCTTCTTCGGCGTCGTCGTATTCGAAAGCGTCATCGCCGTTCGACGTCCACTCCATCCCGTCACCGAACTGGCAAAGGTAGATGGCCTTACCGCTGCGGGTATGCATTTCGACGTTGAAGCGCGTTACCATTGGCATTTGCTCATCCTCAGTGGTTGAGATCGTGTTGGAGATCAGGCGGCGGACAATTCAGAGAACTCTGCGAGGTCTTCTTCATCGAGACCAATGTCGCGGCATGCGCCTTCCCAATCGCCGAGAGGCCAGATGCGGTTGAGTTCTTCGTGATGAAGGCACGGAACGCCGTCAGTTGACTCCGGGTCATGCGCGACTTCCTGCCATCCGTGTGCTTGTGCCATTACCTGCCAGTTCGCCATCGTCTCATCCTCATCCGGGTTGTTCCCGCCCTTCCGTTTCGTCGTCCCGTGGGAGCTTCATTCGGTGGGCTTGTGAGGAGATATTACCCAAAGTGGGGAATAACGCAACCCCAAAATGGGGAATATTTTGTTGACCCCAAAATGGGGCAGCGTTATGTGTATCGGCATGAACCTGAAAAACGACGACGGCCAAGCGGCCGCAGCCTTCTATGACAAGCGGCGAAAGTGGCTCGATTTCATCTGCACGATGGACGCGCTATCGGATCGCGCATTCCGCGTCGGCTACTGGCTGGCCAAGCGCATGAACGGCCAGGATCAATGTTGCTGGTATGGCATGAAGGAAATAGCCAAGCGGCTCTCCATGTCCGAAGACAAGGTTTTGCGAGCGGTCGCGGAACTGGAAGGTGAGGGCGTCCTGATAGTGGTCAGGGAGCATCGAAAATCGAACAGCTACTTCATTCGTCTGCCGTTCGAATAATGCCTTGGGTCGCAAATCTGCGGGTCAATTGGGTCGCAAATCTGCGGGTCCAATCTATAAAGCTGAATTTCTAAAGGGTTATTTGTTTATAAGGTTCTTGCTCTGAGGGTAATTAGTAGAAACGGGAGATAAAGGGAATCTCTTCCAATTCCAGAGCAAAAAGAAACCCGCCGGAGCGGGTGTCAATGAGGATTAGACAGCAATATTTCGCACCTGCCAGCGCAGATAGAATCTAAGATATGGGTCTGCGACGCTGATTTCTCGGCTATCTTCGTCCCAATCAATTGCTGACGATAGCCCACCTTTTAATGAGATAGATGCCAAATGTTTTAGCGCCGAGGTAATCTCATGTTTTTGAGGCATCATCTCGGTTAGCAGTGAAGTCAGTTTTGACCGCAAATCTTCATATGAGATAGTGGGAGTAGGACCAGTTTCGGCAATTGCGAGAAGAGTAGCTTCGTAAATGTCAGCTTCTCCACCCTGCTTTAGTGGCCTCTTCAGTCGCTCTTTTCGCGCTTGCGGGCCAGTGACGAGCTTTTGATAAATTGGTAGGCCGGCGTCTTTGGCTATGCGGGTGAACATTTCCTTGAGGTCATAGGATTCTGGGATGTGATGATGTCGAAGCAGCAGCGGCTTCTCCACGTCATTGTCAAAACAAATTTCCCAGCAGAATTTCTGCATCAAGAAGGGAGACGATTGGCTCTCCTCTACAATGGTTTTTATTATCGCCTCGGGGCAATCGACCTTCAGTTCAGAAAAACCCAACCTAGCAATTTTTTCAAGTTCATCATTTTTCCATTCTGGCAAAGTCACGGATATAAACCGGCCTGTTAATTCCGATTCAGCCGATATTGCGTCAAAAACCCTATGAGCAACCGATAGCAGAAGAACCTTTAAGCCGTTGAATATCGAGCCTTTCAGGTTTCTCACAATCTCTGTTCTCGCATCGGAATCGATGTAATGAAAATCGTCAATCACGAGAATAATGTTTCGCTTTTGCATCGCCTGAAGTGATTCAGACATTCCGTCCACTCTGTGTGTTTGCCCGGTAGTATTACTGGAAAGCCTTGAACCGGTAGCTGTAACGACGACAGCATTGACTTCGCCTTCCACAGTGTGTTCGGTCCCCGTCTCGGCTGACCGCTCCTCTGGTATATTCAGTTCTGAGGCGATTTTATTCCAAAGCGATTGAGCATCCTTAACTTGGCCACCATCGATCCAGATGTATTCACGTTCACCAAGCATTTTTTTGCATAGGACGGTCTTGCCCGTCTTGGTTGGGCCTGCGAGAGAAACGATTTGGTTAGGTGTAGAAATCGCCCTAGCCAAACTTCTTTCCACATGTAGTTCCTGACGATCGACGTAAGTTACAGTTGGCTGCCCACCGGCAATAAAAATTTGATCTCGATGCATGTTTCCCCTGCCGCGCGCGCCGCGCGCACTGTTTGCATTTGTATCTGCGCGCCGTGCGCGCCGCCCTTGTGTTTTGCGCCCCGCTCGCCGTGCTACTGCTTCGTCTCCTCGTCCCGTTTCATCCGCTCAAGTTCTTCGGCGCCCAGCGCCGCCTCAAGCACTGCATCCACCTCCGGCAAGAAGCTCTCCCACATCGGACGCTGTTCGAAGGCGATGTTCTCTGGAACGTCGTTGAAGCGGCATAGGGCGCGGGCGGCTCGTTCGCGGGGAGGCTGCGGAGTTTTCATATCAGGCTCCCTTGGATGCCCCCAACTTTCTGAACTTTGCGAAGCTGATTGCGTGGCAGCACGGCGAAGATTTCACCTACCCACTCAAGGCCAACATTCTCGATGGGCGCGGCGTTGAATGACATGAGCGTGATGGGCGATCCCTTCACAATCGTTTTGAGGAATCGCCGGCCATCAGTTGTGCGGACAGCTGCATCCTCGCCGTAGAACGACGACATGGGTTTTTTCTGCTCGGCATAGACGATGATAACATGACCGTCCTTGTAGACCGGCAGCATCGAATCGCCGCGGACCTCTAGAGCGATCATTTCGTCCGGCAATGGGAATGGAACGTGGATCTGGTCCAGCCCCTCAGGTGGGACTTGTTCCATCTCTGGCATGATTTCAGCGCCAGCACCAATGTAGCCCATCAACGGGACGGTATTGTCGTCCATGTCTTCGAGGATATCAGAAGGACGAATCCCGAAAGCTCTAGCTGCCTGGTTGATGTATTGGATCGTCAATCGACGCTCTCCACGTTCCAGTTTGATGAACTGGCTGCGTGAGACGCCCATTTCTTCTGCTGCTTTTTCGTGTGTCCAGCCGCGCTCTTCGCGCAGCGATTTAAGCTTGTTTCCCATGATGGGTAACATCGCAGAAGTGACTATTTTTTGTCGCGCCCCATTTTGGGGTTGCAAATGTTCCCCAATATGGGTAACTTTGCATTATGAAACTCACCCAGTACTTGACCGACCAAAAGATCAGCCCTGTGCAGTTCGGTGAACTGATGGGCGGCGTATCAGAATCCGGCGTCCGCAAGTGGATGTACGGAGAGCGCGTTCCGCGCCCCGACCAGATGAGGAAGATCGCCGATCTCACCGGCGGTCTTGTCGAGCCAAACGATTTCGTTCTCGGTGTGGAGCCAGCAGCATGAGCGCCCACGCTGTTTTGACCGAAGCACTCTCGTTCATTGCCGCCCCAGAGAAGTGGGCGGCTGAGGGTATCGCCTTCGACCGTCATGGGAACGAAGTGAATCCGACCAATGATAACGCGAGGCGTTTCTGCATGGTCGGCGCTATCCAGCGGGTGAAATGCTCTGCAGACGATTACGGCGCGGCGATCCGCATTCTCCGCGCTCAGTGCGGCAATCAATCCATTTTCGAGTTTAACGACGGGCACGGTCATAAGGCCGTCCTCAAGTGCATGCGGCGCGCGATTGCGGCTGCGGAGGTGGCGGCATGATCTGGAACTTCGATATCACTCAGGCGCCGACAGACGGCAGCCACGTCATTCTGGCGATGCCGAACAAGACGACGCTCCGTTCTTACTGGTGCGAGCCGAAGAACGAACCGGCGCACTGGTGCATGCTGAGCCATAAGAACGAGCCGGTCGCGTTCATGCTGTGGCCCGAACATCCATTCGAGATGGAACGCTCCACGGAAGGCTCTTTTGAGACTGGACGTGAGGAAGCGGAAAACGCCCGTAAGGCAGTCCCGGGAACGGAAGACGGTAGCGTGACCCATGCTGGCGCCGGTGAAATCCCGGCAACTCAATTCTACCTCGAAGACGTCGGGGGAGGTGCCTGAATGGATACCGTTCAAATCCTCAAGGAAGCCCGCGCCCTCATCGCTGATGAGGAGAACTGGACGCAGGGCGATTATGCGGAAGACGAAGACGGCAACCAGACTATGCCTAGTTCGAGTGAGGCGACGTGTTTTTGCGCTGTTGGTGCAATTCACCGAGTTGGACGGATCAAGCTTAACCAGTCTTTGCCTCTCGACATCATTTCGGTTCTCGCCATCGATGAAGCTGTAGATCGTACTGACGTTGGAATCAGTGAATCGGCAATAATCGGGTTCAATGACACCCACACCCACGCCGACGTTCTCGCTCTCTTTGACCGCGCCATAGCTCGCGCTGAAAGCGAGGCGGCATGACCTCCGCCCGTATCGAAGCCGCCACACAGACGCGCCGCGCAAAGTTCCGACCGCACTACGTCGGCTGCCGCGAGTGCCACCGTCCACTTTCCATTGAAAACCAGATCGAGAAGTTCTGCGACGACTGCGGGACTGTAACGCCAGTCGAAATTCGTGAGGGGAAGCAATGATGAAACTGGTTCGAAGACTGATGGCTGGAATGGCAATCATTGGGTTTATCACCACCGGATGGCGGGTATTGCCGACGCTTTCGATCCTCGACGCATGTGTCATTTCCCTCGGGCTTATCGTCATCATCACTCATCAGGTCGAGGTTGTTGTCACAGGGGAGTGGACCGCATGATCTCGTCCTTCTCTGCCGACGAACGGCAACTCCTCGTATGGGCATCGGTATTCTTCTCGGCATTCATCGTGTCGGCCGTACTGGCGCACCTGGCTTTCGTGGGGCGGAAGTGATGGCGGCGGCAACTCAACCAACAGCTTACGATCTCTTCCGCCGTGGTTGCGACACTGCGGAGATCGCTCAATTTCTTGGAATTTCGGAAGCGGCTGCGCTCAAATCTCTCACCACCGAACGCTGCGCCGCTCGAAATCTCGCATCTGCATATCCTTTGAAAACTACCCCTTGGCCTCATGGCCGAGTGGCTTACGCGGGGCGGTAGCTCCTTTCGAATGCGCCCCGGGTTTCGATGAGTTCACCTTACCGAAACCAGCAAGGATCGCATTCACGATGTCAGAGTACGGCGTTCAACCGACAGGTTCTAATAATCAGGGAAAACAGGGAAATCAGGCCATGAGTACGGCTATTGCGTCCGAGTATGTGAGGAAGATGGTGGAGCGGGAGACGGCCGGTAACGGCGACGTCGAAAACGCGGTCCGTCGTCTCGCAAGGCGTCACAATCTCTCTTTCTGGCAAATCATGCACCTGCGGGCAGGGCGGGCAAAGTCGGTCACGATCGACGCCTTCACCCAGATACGCCGTGCGTACCTTGAATATTGCGAGGCCGAGATCCGGGCTTTGCAGGAGGAAATCAAACAGGATCGAGATCGGTACGAGGATAATGACGATCTTCTCAGTCTGGAAAATGAAACTCAAGCGCTGGTGGAAAAGATTCGGCTGGCGAAGGAAAGGATGAGGCGGTGACAGTAGGGCACAACATTGGTGACTTGTCTGAAAAAGATGCTGGCATTCTATGGGCTATTCACACGCGCAAGGTGAGGTCAATCAAGGACCAGATTAAGGCGCTCAATGCCGACCTTAAAGACCAGATGGCCGACGCCAAGAGTGATGGCTTCGATAAGAAGGAAATAGCTGACTACGTCGACGTCATGACTTCAGACGATCAGAAGAAGCATGTCGACAAGTTCAACATGATGAAGCGGAACCGTATCCGCCTGGGTCTCATCCCCGACAACAACGGCAAAGACCTGTTCCAAGACCGTGCCTCCCGCGAACAGATGATCGACGCAGATGGCTACGAGTGCGGCCTGAACGGGTTTGAACGGGTATCTCGCCACACTGCCGGCTCCGATGAGGACAAGCTGTGGCTGGCCGCATATCAGCGCGGTCAAAGCGCTTACGCAGCAGACTGGCAGCGCGTGATGGAAGAAAAGCAGGCGCGCCGAGCTGCAGCAGATCAGGCGGCCTCTAAAGAGACGCCCGCACCACCCGGCGGCAATCCTTTCCCCGATCGAACCAATCAAGACTGATTTCCCCAAGGCGTCCATTCCTCCCAAGCGGGCCGCCCACCTGACGCGCGAATGCGTCATTCTTTTTCAGTGAGGACGACATGATTTCGGTAACTTGCCCATGCTGCGGTGGTAGCCTTGGCGAACTCCCAGAGCCAGACAAGGTGAGACAGTGCCTTTCACCAGCGGAGCAAAAGGTTTTCGACCTCCTAATGGAGGCCGGACCGAACGGCATGATCAAGCTGGATCTCTCAATAGCACTTCATGGTGAACAGGTTGGCGTCTCCGAAAGAGGGATTAAATATACCGCTGCGCTCGTCACAAAGGTTCGAAGCAAGCTCGACAAGTACGGTTACTTCATTGACCGCAATCGTCCACCACAGCGCGGAATTTACCGGATTATCCCAGCGGAGGTGGTTCAATGACGAGTGTTTGGGGATTTGACCCGAGCAAGTGCACGGGCTGGGCGATTTTCTCTCCAGAGAAAAGGCGCCGTGATGACAATTGCTCTCACGTAGTTTGCGGCGTCCTGGAGATGCCGCCGAAGTCTGATCACTATTTCACTGGTGATCAAATATCCCAGCAGGTTCAAAATCTGTTCGTGACGCACGGCAAGCCAGACTTCGTTGTTTTGGAGGAGCAGGCTATGGCCCGTATCGGCAACACCAACGCTGACGGCATGCTTTACCCATGGATAGCGTCCGTGGCGATAGTCTCGGTGGCGGCGAACTGGGGCGTTCCATATGCCACTCTGCCCGCTGGGACTTGGCGCAAGGCCATTTTCGGACAGGGATATAAGCCGCCGCAGAAAACCGTCAAGGAAGGCGGCAAATACAAACTCAAGAACGACTGGAAAACGCCAGCCATTGAACGGTGCGAAAAGCTGGGAGTCCTGCTACCTCGCCTCAAGGCCCATGCTGATGATGCAGCCGAAGCCGCGTTGTTGTCGATGTGCTGGGAGCATAACGAGATCAAGTTTCATGCGAAGCGCTACCAGCAGCCGTGGATAGACCTTCGCCAACGCCGCAATGATCGTGGGGTGGCAGCATGAGCCAGAACACCTCGTCAGCCGTGATGCAGCAGCGGAGCGAACCCCATGACAGCCTTGACGACTTTCCAACCCAGCCTTGGGCGACACGGGCGCTATGCCAATATGTGTTGTCGCCAAGCGCTTTGAAGGTGATGACGGTATGGGAACCGGCATGTAATCGCGGCCATATGGTCGATCCGCTAGGTGATTTTTTCAATGCTGTATGGGCGTCTGACATCCACGACTACGGTCTAGAAGGCGCGTTTCAGCACGACTTCCTGATGCCGTTCGAGCCGCATGTCATGAAGTGGGCAGTTTCCAAGCCAAACTGGATCATTTCCAATCCGCCATTTCGGCTCGCGGAACAGTTCATTGAGCGAGCTTTGGCGGTCGCGACCACCGGTGTCGCCATGATCGTCAGGACGTCCTTCCTAGAAGGGGTCGGAAGATACACCAACCTATTCAGCAAGACGCCGCCGACTGTCGTTGCGCAGTTCTGTGAGCGGGTTCCCATGGTCAAAGGCCGCCTCACCGAAACAGGATCAACGGCAACCTCTTACTGCTGGCTTGTCTGGGAGCACGGAGAGACCGGGACAAAGCTGATGTGGATTCCGCCATGCCGAAAGAAGCTTGAGCGCGCTGATGACTATGCAGCCTATAACGAGGTGGCAGCATGAGCGGCCCCGTAGATCGCAAACAATTTGACCGCATTACCGAGCAAGATGCATTCGACGCCGAGCAGGTTTTTCTCGCCTGCATGTTCGCCAACAATGCCTTAATCGCTGAGAGCGGTATCGAGCCGGAAGACTTCGCGGAAGACTACCACCAGATGCTGTTCCGGGAAGCGCAGGAACTGGCCAGCACCGGTCAGCCCGTCAACGCCATTTCCATCAAGCCGCATATCCCAAAGGTCATTAGGTCCGAACGGAAGGATGATAACGGGTTCCCTATCGACATAATCACGGCGGAATACAACACCGGCCTGATGAGCTTCGGTTTTGATGTCTCCACCATGGGACGGCTGGAATCGTCCATCCACATCATCAAGGGCGCGTCTCTTTCCCGACTGCTGGCACATGAAGCCGATATCGCCGCAGAGATTGCCAAGGAAGGCCACACGCTCCTAACGCTGGACGAAGAGATCGAACAGCTTGAAAAGCGCCTCAAGGAGCGCCGCCAACGTCTTTCCGCACTCAAGGCCAGCGCAGCCCCCGGATCGTCGTATCTGGCCAAATTTGAGGCCTCTGCGCGCCGGGACGGCGTGGTCGGCGTCCCTATAGCGCTACAGGAAATCCAGAACGTTCTTTCCGAGCCCGCTTTCGAAGCTGGGAACCTTTATGGCCTGCTCTCTTCGTCCGGTGAGGGCAAGTCGTCGCTGACGATGCAGTTGATCTATCACGCCGTCGACTGCGGCCACCCGGTCCTGTTTCTCTCCTACGACCAGTCTGCCGACCAGTGCATCGGCCAGATGATTGCCCAGGCTCATGGGATATCGATGAAGAAGCAGCGCGAGCCAACCCGCCTGATGTCCGAAGAGGAGCGCGACACTTGCGTCATGTTCGCCACGGATATCAACCGCCGGCCGCTGGAGATCATCCGCTGTCAGCGCGAGGGAGTTGAAAAGCTCGTCGCCTATGCCCGCCGGTTCGTGAAGCGATACATGAACGGCAAGACGCCATTCATCGTCATCGACCACATCGGCAAGGTGAAGCCGCGAGACCCGAAGCTATCACCTGATCGAATTTCCGGCGAAGTGACCGTTGAGTTGAAGGCGCTGGCTTACGAGACACAGTCCGCTGTCCTCATCCTCAACCAGCGCAACGGCCTCGGCGCCAAGCGCGACAATCCACGTCCGATCGCCGCCGACTTGTACGGCGGGGAGGGAGCGCGCGCCGACTACGACGCCGTGATGACGCTCTATCGACCGGAGAAATACAAAAAGGAGCGCGAGAAAGTCGCGGCCAACCCGAGCGACTGGAAGACGATCAACACCGTCTTCGGCTCTGACGTAGAGGGCGTGGCTGAACTGGCCTCCATCAAAGTTCGCTTCGGTGACCCGACAATTCAGGAAATCGTGCACTTCGAGGCCGAGTTCACCCGGTACATCTCGGCCAAGCCGAAGCGCAATCAAGGGGAGCTGATTTGATGACCCACCCCATCCAATGGAACGGCTCAAGCACCAGCTTTGGGCAGGAATATGCCAGAGCGCAGAATAGCAGGAGGCTGGTGTGATAGCTGCCCTCTATGTCCAGAAAAACGGTTCCTACTATGGTCTGCCTGGCGTTGACCCTTGGGATGAAGAACGAGATGCGAGGCGATATGCCGGCCCGTGGTCTGTTGTGGCGCATCCTCCCTGCCAGCGCTGGGGAAAGATGTGGTTTGGCCAGCCCCTGACAGTGAAGAAGACGGGCGAGCGCAAGAAGCTTGGCGACGACGGTGGATGCTTTGAAGCTGCTCTTTGCGCGGTACAAACATATGGCGGCGTCATCGAGCATCCATGGGGTTCTCTCGCATGGCCACACTTCGGGCTCAATACTCCCGATCGCGCTGGCGGATGGATCATGGCCGACTATGAAGGCGGATGGACGTGCTGCGTAGAGCAGGGCCGGTATGGCCACTATGCCCGCAAGCCAACGCTTCTCTATGTCCACGGCACTGATGATCTGCCGTCACTGGAATGGGGCTATGCCGAGGCCAATCTGGATCCGGCCGTAGTCGAGCGCATGGGACTTCAGCGCGCCAAACGGCTTGGCGAAGTAGGCGCCCGCGGAGGTGGGACAGATAGTTCCCCGCGCATCGGTACGCCAGAGCCATTCCGAGACCTTTTAATATCGATCGCACGCAGCGTGCGCAAAGCCGACACATTGGAGGCAGCAGAATGAACGAATCCGCAGCAAAAGCCGTCCCGACCGGCAATGAATACGAGGCCCATTACCGGCCCGTGTGGGCGGCTTCGTTCCGCATCGTGAAGAACCGCGGGCAGATCGCCAAGTTCTCGACGGAGCTTGCAGCCGAGGTCGCTGCATGGCGTGTCCTGTACTCGGTCGAGCAGCGGGTGATGAGACGCGACGGCGCTCTGGTGTTCGCCGCCAGATCGGCAGCAGACGCAGCGTTCCCCGGTCTACAGTCCACCGTCAAAGCCAAGGGCAGCCAGAAGCGGACCATTGTCGAGAGGAAGCCCAGCAAGGGCAAAGAGACCAGCGTTGAAAGGATTCCGGCATGAACCGCATTGTCATCAACATGGACGCCCAAGGCCTCTTCACGGTCTACAGCGACGAGCCAGTGGAATTCTTCGTGGTTTGCGACCACACGCCAAATGACCGCGTCTACCAGATGGAAGTCGAGACAGGCGTGGAGAAGGTGCAGCAGCAGCTTGGCACCGATCCGGTAGGCCACAAGCACGACAGCCACCAATTGGGAAGCGGCCATGGTCCACGCAGGCCACCGTCGAAGCGGAAGCTGGAGGTGGTGAAATGAACCACCACGTCACCCTAACCCCATCGCAAAGAGCATGGCACGAAGCTGCAAAGGCCAGAGAGGCGGATAGAGTGCGGAAAGCAATGCGGTTGAAATCCGTTGCGCCAGCGCCGAAGGCTATAGAGATGCCAAAGCCACGATTGGTTCAGGTCGCGCCAGAAGGTCAAATCATCCCGCTGCATTTCACCACCTTCAAATCCCTCTGCATTGCATGGGTTGGAGAATACTGCCCATATGCCGGTGGATCGGTGGAGATAGCGCGCGCTAGGCGCATAGTCTTCCCGCGGCAGATCATATTCCACGCCATCAAGACGGAACGGCCTAACCTGTCATTCCCGCAGGTGGGCCACTGGATGGGCGGCAGAGATCACACCACGGCGCTGCACGCGGTCAACAAAATCCAAGCCATGATCGACAACGGCACATTCGAAGCCGAGATGGAGAACTGGCAGGCGCTTCACAGCGGAAAGGCGAGGGCGGAATGACCAGCCACCCGGCAGCCGAAGCAATATTTGCAGAGCATGGCATTGCAGTTGTGCCGGCGCATGTAATGCCGGCCGTCGGGCAGACACGGGCAATTGTCACGCTGGAGCGCATCATAAACCGCCATGGAGACGACCACGCGCGCTTTGTGGTCATGACGCTGGCAGAGACCGCCAACAACAAGGGCTTCATTGACGAGACGTCTCTATGGGTGGTTTCCGACATGATCCGGGCGGCCGAAAAGAACTTCCCCGAACTCGTCACCACCAACGTCACCGCCTGGTTCTCGTTCTTCGATACTCTCCCGCTGGGCTGGCTACAGTTCTGGGCTTTGGACCTCGACGGGGTGGTATCCAAACGACATGCGTTAGTCGGCATGCTATACGAGAGAATGAAGCGGACGTTCGGCGCGATGGCAAAGCAACCGGACCTTTTGGATGACAGGAGATCGGCATGAACGAAGGACAGATCATAGAGCTTTTCATCCGCGCCGCCGAGATCGATCGTAAGCTGCCGGATACCGCGCGTCCGGCAAAGCTGAAGGCAGCCAATTACGGCTACGTTCACGACATCGCAGACATCAACGGCTGGGACGAGAAGACCAAGAACGAAGAATGGCGGTGGAAGTGGCTCAATCCTGAGAACCTTCGAAACACGACCAACGAAATGGGCCTGTGGGAAGCTGCTATGGAGGTCATCAAGCTGGTGCCGTGCGAGAAGAAGCGCCGCGCGCTGTGGGCTTGGGCCAAGTCGGAAGCGGGCGGGCAGGCGTTCGCCAAGTGGTGTCGGACCGTCGAAGGCATATCGAGACAGTCGGGAGACTACCGGAAAAACGCGGCGGTTAAATGCATTTTCTTAGCTTTCTCCCGCAAGCCATTGCAGCATAACGATTTTGACGATGAAGCGCACTTGCCAAATCACCCTGAAATCGGGGATAAAAAGTCCAACATCGGAGTTTGGCGTGCAGACGACGCAAAGCCTTCTCTGGACTTCGACGCTGACCTTCGGGACTTTAGCTGGTCCGACGCCCAAAACGCCAGACGGCGGGAGCGGGATGCACGGAAGCGCGAGGCGGCATAACCATTTGGACCGGCGATACCGTGAGGGTTCGCACCGCACAGGCTGAGATTGATGCGCTCAGCGGTCCCGCCAATTCATGTCGGTGTAGAGCAGCCCGGTAGCTCGTCAGGCTCATAACCTGAAGGCCGCAGGTTCAAATCCTGCCACCGCAACCAAATTTGAACATGTGCAAGATTCGCACGAGTTCCCAGAGCGCCGGTACACTCCCCGGCCGCGACCAAGGCCCGTTTCCGGTTGAACGGCTTGGATGGCGACACCTGAAACCGGCAGGTAAGGCGCTCCAACAGGAGGCCAGAAGCCTGATAGCGAGGCGCGGAACGGGTTAACTAACCGGTCTACGGCGTGGAGTGGGGAAGCCCCAGCCTCGAATATTCGCCGCCATAGCTCAGATTGGTAGAGCGGCTGCCTTGTAAGCAGCGGGTCCGGGGTTCGATTCCTCGTGTCGGCACCAGTTCACCAGCCCCGCCCGTAACAAGGTGGGGCTGCAATCGTTTCAGATGTCCGGAATTTCCGGATAACTCAGCTATTAGGAAATCCCGAATAACTGCTGGCCGGAAATGCTCACGTCACCACCCGGGCGGCGCTGTAAAATAAGGGTTTTGGGCTGGCCGGTCGATGGTTTGGTCACCACTCAATTCACCCGCCCACATGGAGAGAGCGATGAGCGCCGCCAAGATTGAGCGCGGACTGAATGAAGCGCTTGAGTTTGTGAAGTCGATCAAGCCGCAAGATAGCAGGCCGCGTCATAAAAAGTGGGCGCCGGGCGGTTACGTCTGCAAGTGCCTCGATTGCGGATGCCAGTTCGTTGGCGACAAGCGCGCCATAAGCTGCGCCGATTGTGCCTATTCGTAGGCTTGACGGAGATAAAGATGCAGTTCCCATTCTCTGACATGCTTCGCGAAATCAACGGCATCATGTTTGAGCGTCCGAAAGACGTAACAATCAGGGTGGATTCGCTCGACAAGTTCACTGCGGCGCTCTCGGCTTCGGTCGATCTCAAGCCCCATGAGCCGAAGGACATCGTTGATGCTGCGTTTTGCGGAGTCAAGGTGGTTGCGAATGATCTGGTCCCTCCTGGTATGGCGGTCATTACCCACGGCGACGAGATCGTGAACATCATCCGTTACCTCGGCGCCACCCCATGACCACCACCGAGCAAGAGCGGTCAGGACTTGAGGCCGCCGAGGCTCATGTAAGGCTGTAAAGTCTTGATGAACGACTGAAACCAAGGATCGATTTTAGACCTAACGTGTGGGTCATCCATATCCACTAACGTGCACATAGAATGCAGTTCCATTAGTTGGTCCTGTACATCTTTGCCAAAAAGGAATCGGCCTCTAGCGATCACTTCATTCGGCAAAGCACGATCGGAGAAATTGCGTTGCTGCCCGGCTTCGCTAACCAGCTTCCTTACGTCCATAAAGACGGCAAAGCGGCGGTCGAACAAATCAAGCTTCACTTTGTCTTTTGCTGTCCGCCACTGCCGCCATGCAATTGTCGCAGCGCTACCGCCCACCAGAAGCGTTGCGGCTAGCTGAGCAGCTTGCATCCAGATCATCCCATCCCCCAAGGTTACCCATGCCATTACTCAAGAATGCACGGCGGCTGGTTAGGGTGCAATAGCCATGAAAGCCGAAGACGCCCGTGAGCAAGCCTGCACCCGGTTCCTTGAGCCAACCAACGCGGCATATATCGGCAAGATAAACGACAACGGCGATATCAGGACGGCACTGTTTGACGACGAGGGCGAACCTCTCGCGATCGGTAGCGAAATGACGCTCTACCAAGTCGCGATGACAAACGGCTTTGTGGTCGTATCCAGACATTGACCGTATTCGCCCACAGGAGGCCGCAGATGCGCTGGATCATCAATCTTGGTCTACTGGCCGCTGTGGTACTCTTCGCGCTGTGGCGCCCGTCTGACGCAAAGCAGGTCGCATATCTGCCAAGGCTGGATCGTCCGGTGGAAACGCCAGTCGTTGCCTTCCGCCCGAACCGCCCATGCATCGTTGACCGCGCGCCAGTCGTCATTCTGTGGCAGGTGGTCGATCCGAGCGGAAAGCGGAAGACTGCAGGGTATCTGATTATCCAGCGGGGGTGCGTGAGATGAGGGTGATCGCCATCGTTTTGCTGCTGTCCTTGGCCGGCTGCGCATCGCCCTTCGCACAGTGCGGGACCGCCGAATATCTGTCGAATAGCCAGTGTCGGTAGAACATAATTTCAGAAAGTATCCCGATTAGCGGCTGGGTACTTTCTATGAGGGAACGGTTTTCTAAAACAACAAAGGCCGATCCTAAAAACCATGAGAAATCAACCGGGCAATCTTGAGAACAGGATATGACATTCCAACCAGGTCAAAGCGGCAACCCGGGCGGTCGCCCAAAGTCGAAACCGTTCAAGGAATGCCTGATTGTTGAGGCGGAAGCTGCTGCCAACGGGGAGGAGTGCAAAGCCTATAAGGGCTCTCTCCGATGGAACGCGCGCCAGTTGCTCGAAAAAGGTGACACCGCTGCAATCAAGGAAATCGCTGACCGCCTCGACGGCAAGGTCACGCAAGGGATAAGTGGCCCGGATGGTGGCCCTGTCCAGATCGATTTAACGGTGCTTGGGGATGACGAGCTTGACGCATTCGCCCTTCTCTGCCGCAAGCTTGCCGGCGTCACCGGCGACGATGCTGAAGCTGATACGCCTGGAGAAGGCGAGGAGGCTTAAGGATGCAGAGCGGCAGCGTGTTGAGCGTGACGGCGAACTGATCCGGGAACGATGCTCAACCCTCGCAGGCTTCGTGCGCGAGGCGTGGCATGTTCTGGAGCCTTCGCAGCCTTATGTCCATGGATGGCACGTTGATGCGCTATGTGAGCACCTGGAGGCTGTTACCGACGGTCAGATAACCCGGCTACTGATCAACATTCCGCCGGGGACCATGAAGTCTCTGCTGACGTCGGTTCTATGGCCGGCGTGGGAGTGGGGGCCGAAGGGGCTCCCCGCAATGCGGTATCTGACCACGAGCTACGCTGAGAAGTACGTCAAGCGCGATAGCCGCCGCATGCGTGACCTCATTGTCTCCGACTGGTTCCAGTCTCTGTGGCCAGAAGTGAAGCTGATCCGTGCCGGTGAGGCGTCATTCGCAAACAACAAGACAGGCTTCCGCGAGGGCATGCCGTTCGGTTCTCTAACCGGTGGCCGTGGTGACCGGGTGATCATTGACGATCCGCACTCGACCGAGACAGCGGAAAGCGATGCAGAGCGAGAAAGCACGACGCGCATCTTTCGCGAGGCTGTGCCGACCCGGCTGAATAACCCGGCTTCGTCGGCCATCGTGGTCATCATGCAGCGTCTGCACGAAAGTGACGTGTCGGGGCAGATACTGAAGCTTGGTCTTGGGTATGAGCATTTGATGTTCCCCATGGAATTTGAGCCAGAGCGTCGGTGCCACACGTCGATCGGGTTTGGCGATCCGCGCACGGAAGAGGGGGAATTGCTTTTCCCTGAGCGCTTCCCGCGCGAGGTCGTTGAACGTGACAAGATCCCTATGGGTTCCTATGCCGTCGCGGGACAGTTTCAGCAGCGGCCATCTCCTCGATCTGGGGGTATGTTCCAGCGCGGTGACTTTGAGATTGTGGACGCGGTCCCAGCCAATGCGCAGCGGTGCAGGGCGTGGGACTTTGCGGCAAGCAAGGCGAAACCGGGACGGCAGCCGGACTGGACCGTTGGTCTTGGTATGGCGAAGGTGAATGATACGTTCTACGTCGAGGACGTCAGGCGCGGGCGGTGGTCGGCTTCTGAGGTCAATACGAACCTGAAGAACACTGCCACGCAAGATGGCGTGTTCACGCGCATACGAATGCCGCAAGACCCCGGCGCGGCCGGTAAAGCCGACGCGGAATCCAAGGTTAGGTTGCTGGCTGGTTATGACGTCGTCGTTGTTGCCCCGACAGGTGACAAGGCAACCCGGGCGCGCCCTGCATCTGCTCAGGCGGAAGCGGGCAACGTGAAGCTGGTACGCGGTCCTTGGAACGAAGCGTTTCTGGACGAGATATGCACGTTCCCGAATGGGCAGTTCGATGACCAGGTGGATGCCTTTGCCGACGCGCTGAACGAACTGGCGCTCGGTGACGGGTTCGACGCAAACATGTGGAAGAGGCTAGCTGGATAATGTCGAGACGCAACAGCAGCCGCATCCAGAAGCGGACGATGAAGCCGAATGCTCCGGCGCAGACCCATGACAGTTTTCAGAACTTCATGGCGCGCACCGGTATAGGCACGGACAACATGTCCACCGGGTCGAGCTATGGCTTCAATCCGATCAGCCGCGACCGTGTGCGTCTCGAATGGATGTACCGCGGTTCATGGCTGGTTGGTAAGGCGGTCGACGTCGTTGCCGAGGACATGACGCGTGAAGGCGTGGACATCAACGGTGACATCAGTCCGGATCACATCGAGGAGTTCCACGTCGGTCTGCATAACCTGCAGATTTGGCAGAACCTGAACGACACTATCAAGTGGGCTCGTCTCTACGGTGGCGCTGTTGCCGTCATGCTCATCGAGGGGCAGGACGTGTCCACCCCTTTGCGCCGCGACACGATCAGCAAAGATTCCTTTAAGGGCTTGCTGGTTCTCGATCGATGGATGGTGCAGCCGTCGCTCAACCGGCCGGTGACAGAGTATGGCCCGTATCTCGGGCAACCTGAGTTCTACACCGTCAACCAGAACGCCCCGGCGCTGATCAACAAGAAGGTGCATTACTCGCGCGTCATCCGCATCGAAGGGTATGAACTGCCGTTCCAGCAGAAGCTGACGGAGAACGGTTGGGGCATCTCGGTTGTCGAGCGTCTGTATGACCGACTGGTGGGCTTTGATAGCGCAACGCAGGGCGCGGCACAGCTTGTCTACAAGGCACACCTGCGGACGGTGAAGATCAAGGATCTGCGCAAGGTCATCGCGTCCGGCGGCCCGGCCATGGACGCCATGGTCAAGCAGATGGATATGATCCGCAAGTACCAGTCCAACGAAGGGCTGACGCTTCTGGATGGTGAGGACTCGTTTCAGGCCGATAGTTACACCTTCTCAGGTCTGGATGCTGTCTTGCTCCAGTTCGGCCAGCAATTGTCCGGTGCGATCGACATCCCTCTGGTCCGCCTCTTCGGGCAGTCGCCGGCAGGTATGAACGCCACAGGTGAGAGCGACCTGCGGAATTACTACGATAGCGTCAAGGCACAGCAGGAACGTCGCCTGAAGCTGCCTTTGACGATCCTGTTCGACGTCATGCATCGGTCATTCTTCGGTGAAGCGCCGGCCAAGAACTTCTCATTCAAGTTCAACCCGCTGTGGCAGATGAGCGAGAAGGAAAAGGCGGAGGTCGCGGAATCGGTCGAGCGTTCCACGTCGTCGGCTTATGCCGAAGGGCTGATCGGAAAGGCAACCGCTCTCAAGACACTTCGCCAGTCGGCGGAAGTCACGGGCATCTTCTCATCGATCCCTGATGAGGAAATCAAGGCCGCTGAAGAAGAGGACGCAAATCCTCCGGTTCCCGATCTTGGAGACCTTACAGGACAGGAAGGTGCTGAGGCTGAGAACGTCGCTGAGGTCAAGCCAGAACCCAAGCCACTCGCGGCCATTGTAGGCGGGAAGACGTGAAGACCTTCGATAAAGCCGGAGACAGGAAAAGCCGCTCGGCATTCATCCGGGCCAAGAAGGCAGAATCCCGATATGCGATCCAGCTTCGCAAGATTGCGAGGGTGATCGGTGATATCGCCAGCGGTTACACCGTCGGTGACCCATCATCGGCAAGCAAGATCGAGCAAGCCCTTCGCCGGTACAGCAATGTCATCGGCGGATGGGCGGAGACAACGGCCCTTCGGATGCTGGAAGACGTCTCCAGTCGCGATAGAGCGGCATGGATGGAGGTTTCCCGCCGGATAGGCCAAGGCATTGCCAAGGAGATCGAAAGCGCTCCTACCGGCGCTGTGATGCGGGAACGGCTGCATGATCAGGTCAAGCTCATCAAGTCGTTGCCGGAAGAGGCCGCGGACCGGGTGAGGGAGATATCAACCAAAGCTTTTACCGAGGGCAAGCGTCCTCAGTATGTGGCCGAAGAGATCATGCGCAGCGGTGACGTTGCCAAGAGCCGTGCCAACACGATTGCCCGAACCGAGGTAAGCCGGACCGGAACGGAACTGACGAGGGCAAGAGCCGAGTATGTCGGCTCCGAGGGATATATTTGGAGAACGGCTGAAGACGAGGATGTGCGGCATTCCCACGAGGAGATGAATGGCAAATTCGTCCGATGGGATTCGCCGCCAACCTTGGATGGGATGAAGGGGCATGCGGGCCAGTTTCCCAACTGCCGGTGTTATCCAGAACCAGTCATTCCAGGCGATGAAGTATCCGCTGTGCGCGTTCCGCGCCTTGGCCGCCCTCGTCCACAATATCGGTAAGGAATTTGGTGGCCGACTGAATGAAGGCCGCTGCATCCGCCTCTAGCGTATCCGCCTGCTCGACATGCGGGAACGTATCGACAAAGGCCTCTCTGGCCTGATCGTTCAATTCCTCGATTAAAGCGTCGGGGGAAAGTCTGGGCAACTTCATCGCCCGCACATTTGCACAAAATCGAGGGTGATGGAATGGCCGTTGGCAACTTGAGTTTGCGGGCAGTGCTTTCGCGTGGCAGCGCGCCGCCTGTGACGGTGAAGGACATCGCCGCCGGGATCGTATTCGTTGCCGACGACAATACCGTGCTGCTGCTCAAGCGCTCGCCCAAGGAAGAGAACTTTGCCGGTCATTGGGCATTCCCCGGTGGCAAGGCAGAGGACGGAGAAACGGCCGAGGAAGCCGCCAGACGCGAAGCAATCGAAGAGATGGGTAATGTCCCAATCCGCACGCTTCGCTCTTTGGATACGCGTGATACGCCGACCGGGATGGAGTTCACGACATTCGTCTGTGCCGGCTCTCCGAAGTTCATTCCGACGCTGAACGGGGAACACACGGCCTATCGCTGGGCATCGCTGGACGATCTGCCCCAGCCGATGCATCCAGCGGTCGCCAGAACACTTGCTGAGGGCAAACTGACCGGTGACAAGGCTGCGAGCGA
Organism: Agrobacterium sp. ICMP 6402; assembly: GCF_009498615.1. Lineage (NCBI taxonomy): Bacteria > Pseudomonadati > Pseudomonadota > Alphaproteobacteria > Hyphomicrobiales > Rhizobiaceae > Agrobacterium > Agrobacterium sp. ICMP 6402. The sequence continues at coordinate 1,316,982 of NZ_QSNV01000001.1, read as the reverse complement.
AGACGCGCAGTTCCGCTTCTACACACCCGTGAAGATCGGCCCGAAGCGCAGCCTGACGCCTGAAGGCTTCCTGCTTTGCGAAGACGTGCCGATCGCGCGCATCGGGGAACTTATCTATGTCGGCGGCGAAGTCCCGGTTGATCCAGGTCGTGACGGCCTTGTTCGCATCTCTCGGGATGAGGCGCAGGTATTCGCACCGTCCACGGTCGCGTCATTCCTTGGAAAGCCGATCACGGTTGACCATCCCGACGAGGACGTGACCCCCGCCAACTGGCGCAGTCTATCGGTAGGGACCATCGTTGCGGTACGCCGGGGAACTGGCGACCTGTCTGACTTTCTGCTGGCCGACTTCCTGATCCAGGAGGATGCAGCGATAGCCAAGGTCACGGCCGGCAATCCCGAGGTCTCGTGCGGCTACGACGCCGATTACGAGCAGATCGAACCCGGCAAAGGCCGGCAGACCAACATCATCGGCAACCACGTCGCCCTTGTCGATAAGGGGCGTTGCGGCCCCCGGTGTTTCGTTGGCGACAACCAATCTCTAACCAGTACAGGAGGCTCCCAGATGGGTGCAAAACGTACATTGCGGGATCGCATCTGGACAGCCTTCAAGGCCCAGGATGAGGCCGCGTTGACTGAAGAACTCGACAAGGTGGACGAAGGTTCGGAGCCGCAGAAGCTCGTAATCGAACTGAAGCAGCCGGAAGTCGAAAAGACTGACGAGACCAACGACGACGGCGAACAGCCTGACGTCGCCGCTCTGATCCAGGCCATGGACGAAAAGTTCACCGCCGCCATCACCGACATTGCTGGGCGCCTTGCCAAGCTGGAAGCCGGTGAAGTTGGCGAGACGGTGGACAATGAACACGGCGACAAAGACGACGGTGAAACCAAGGACGAGGAAGGCGAGGAAGAGGGAAAGACGGACGAAGAAAAGTCCGGCAAGACCACTGATTCCGCCGGTCTGAAATCCGAGTTCACCGATACGCTCGCCCGCGCCGAAATCCTGTCCCCCGGCATCAAACTGCCGACGTTCGACGCCAAGGTCGACCAGAAGAAGACCGCGGGCTCGCTCTGCGCTCTGCGCCGCAAGGCTCTGACCAACGCCTTCAAGGACGACGACCGCAAGGAATTCGTCTCTCCCTTTGTCGGTGATCGCCCCGATTTCACGAAGCTCACCTGTGACGCTGCAAAGCAGATGTTCGTGGGCGCTTCCGAACTCGCCAAGCGAGCCAACAACCGCGCTCAGGTATTCGATACCCGGCGCGCTGCCACCGATGCTCACTCGAACTCGATCAAGGGCATCAACGAAAGCAACCGCGCCTTCTGGAAGCGCTGACCCCTCCCAAGGAGATAATCCATGGTGTCTTACCTGACCCGCATGCCAGCCGGTATCGCTGGCGTTCTCACCCGCACCGAGCATGCCACGGTTGAACCGGGCCTCTACTCGGCCTCTGCCCCTTTCACTGCCTTCGGCCTTGCTGCCAAGCTCTCCAGCGGCGCCTACGTGCCGTTTACTGGCGGCGAAGCAGCAACCGCTCTCGCAGCGATCAACGTGAAGTCGTTCCCTTTCCAGTCGTCCAGCACGGCCAGTGACGCTCTCGGCGTTGCTACGCCAACGCAGACAGGTGGAACTGGCTCGTTCCTCAAGCGCGGATACATGACCATCCTGCTAAACGGCGGCGCGACCGTCGCAAAGGGCGGTCAGGTCTACATCCGCGTTGCTGCCGCTGCCACTGGCAAGCCCATCGGCGGCTTTGAAGGCGCTGCGGACTCCACTAACACCGTCGCCCCTGCTGGCCTCACGTTCATGGGCCCCGCAGACGCCAACGGCAACGTCGAAATCGCCTACAACATCTGATCCAAGCGGCGGTAACCCCGCCGTCATCCCCATCATCTGAGGCGGCGCTGCCGTCGTTCATTCGGAGAAACACATGTTCCATCCTCGCAACATCGTGGGCAGCACCGCACCTACCTCGCCGGTGACCCTGCGCGCAAAGACCCGCGACAATTTCACGACTTTCGACCGGGCAACCATCGACTCTGCCGGCGCCTTCCTCGTTGGCGAGCTTGAGCGTCTCGACCAGACCCTGAACCAGCCGCTGGTCAATTACACATGGTCGCGTGACATCGACCTGCGTGAAGACGTCCAGATCGGCGACGAACTCGCTTCGTTCACCAACAGCTCGTTCGCAGCGCCTGGCGGCATCACCCCGACCGGCAAGAACTGGATCAGCAAGAGCGCGAATGCGATCTCCACCATCCAGATCGATATCGGCAAGACCCCCCAGCCTCTGCACCTCTGGGGCATGGAGCTTTCCTGGACCATCCCGGAACTCGAAAGCGCCGCACAGTTGGGCCGCCCGGTCGACACGCAGAAATACGATGCCATGACCCTGAAGTGGAACATGGACATCGATGAGCAGGTCTACATCGGGGATAGCACTCTGCCGTCCTGCTACGGCCTCTGCAACCTCGCATCGGTTACCCCGACCAACGCCCCCAACGGCGCCGGCGGTTCTCCGCTCTGGATCAACAAGACCCCGGCGGAAATCCTGAAGGACGTCAACGCCGTGCTCAACGCAGCATGGGCAGCGTCCGGCTATGCCGTGGCGCCGAGCGATCTGCGCATTCCCCCGGCGCAGTTCGGCTATCTCGCCTCGCAGACGGTTTCCACGGCCGGCAACGTGTCTATCCTGGAATACCTGAAGCAGAACTGCATCTCCAACACGGTCAACGGCCAGCCGCTGAACATTCAGCCGCTGAAGTGGCTGACCGGTCGCGGCGCATCCAGCACGGACCGCATGGTGGCGTACTCCAAGGATCCGAAGTACGTCCGCTTCCCGCTGGTGCCGATGCAGCGCACGCCGATTGAGTATCGCTCGCTCTACCAGATCACGACCTACTTCGGTCGCATCGGTCAGGTCGAGGCGCGCTACGGCGAAACACTGGCTTACATGGACGGCATCTGACGCCAAGCCATCGAGCGGGCGGGGATATCCAATTCCCCGCCTGATCCCATCAAAAGGAGAAATCACGATGGCAAAGATCACTGTCGCCAAACCGTTCAAGCTCACGCTGGACAGCGGCGAGATCAAGGTGTTCGACGTTGGTGAACACGACGTCAGCAAGGAAATTGCGGATCACTGGTTTACTAAGGCCCATCTTGAAGGGTTTGAACCTCCCGCGCCGACGGAAGGCAGTCATGAGTGGATGGTTCAGGCCTCAGAAGAGCGCCGCGCAGCCGCCGCACAGGCTCAGACGGAAGCCGAGAGGCTTGCCGCTGAACAGGTAGCCGCGCAGAACGAAGCAGTTCGCCAGAGCCAGGAAGCCATCCGCATGGCACAGATGAGGGCCGCGGAACAGGCTGAAACTGCTGTCGCGAAGGGTGGAGACGTGCCCAACGGCCTTCTTCCGAACCCGCTCAAGGGCCGCAAGGATGCAGCAGCGAAGCGGACCGCCGCTCCAAAGTCCTCCAAGAAGGCCAAGGCAGACGCTCCCGCTGAAGATGCCGCACAGGCTCAGACGGAAGATGCATCGCAGGCGCCCGGTGAAAACCAAGGCGGCAACGAAGGTAGCCAGGGGACGGAATAATCCATGGCCGACGCCTCAGGCTTCCGAACCGCGTTCCCTGAATTCGCTGACACCACCGCCTATCCCGACGCCACGGTCAATCTGTGGCTCGGATATGCTCAAAATCTCGTCAACCTTGATCGATGGGGAACGCTCTACGACCTCGGCGTCTATCTGCTGACCGCGCATAACCTTGTGATCTGGAAGAAGGATAGCAAGGCGGCTTCGGTTGGCGGCATTCCGGGCTCGTCCTCTGGCGTTCAGTCATCGAAATCGGTTGATGGGGTTTCTGTCAGCTACGACACTACTGTCGCCACCGTCGAGGGCGCCGGCAATCTCAATCTCACGACCTACGGCACGCGTTTCGCTGATCTGCGGGACATGTTTGGTGCTGGCGGTCTCCAGCTTTAACGGAGATCAACATGGCTCTCTCTGGAGTGCATTTTGAATGGCGTCAGCAACTGAAGGGCAGCGCAAACGGAGCGCCCGTCCTTGGGCTTCTACAGGCCGCTGAAACGCTTTCCAGCTTAGGCACCACAACCACGCAGGCACCTGTCGGTGACAACGCGTCGAACCCGATCTGCAACGTCATCGCATCGGCGGATAGCTGGGTGACCTTCGGCGCGAGCCCCGTTGATCCGTCATCCGCTACTGCTACGCGGGCGTTTGTCGCAGCGTCCACACCTACGCCGTTTTTCGTCAACCCCGGTGATAAGGCGCGCTGGGTAACCGCCTGATGGCTAACACACTCGGCCTCACGGTCCAGAAAGATTTGGTCGACAAGGTTCTGTCTGAAATCAAGGCCCTGACGAAGAAGGAAGTTCTCGTCGGGGTTCCGATGGACAAAGCCGATCGGCCTCCGGACGACGGGGAAAAAGCCCCGCTGACGAATGCCGAGATCGGCTATCTGATGGAAACCGGGGTGCCGGAGAAGAATATCCCACCGCGCGCGTTCCTTGTGCCTGGCATCGAGAACGCAAAGCCCGAAATCGGCAAGACAATGGAAGCCGGGGCGATCAAATCACTCACGGGTGACGCGGAAGCCGCCGACAAGACGCTGCACAAGGTCGGGCTGATCGGGCAGGCCGCGGTGCAGAAGAAAATCACCGATGGGCCATTTGATCCTCTCGCGCCAGCCACCTTGGCGAAGCGGAAGGCAAAAGGCCGTTCAGGTGAGAAGCCGCTGATCGACACCGGTTCGCTTCGGCAAAGCATCTCTTATGCGGTTCGTCCGAAAGGTGAGTGACCATGGCAACGCTTGATGTCACTGAAATCCTCTCCGATCCCGACTTCTGCGACACGGTCACAATAACGCGCGAGACCGAGACGATGGGATCGAACGGGCGGCCGATCATTACTACCGAAACATTTCCCGGCGTCGTTGGTGTCATCGTGGCCGGCCATGGAGACATGCTGAAGCGGTTTCCCGAACTAACAAGGGTTGAGGGCTCGGTGATGATTTACACCACCTTCAGGCTCGCTGCTGCGACCCAGACGACGCAGGCTGACCAGATGACGTGGAACGGCGTCAATTATCGCCTGACTGCGCTGAACGACTGGACGAACTTCGGGCCGGGTTTTGTTTCGGCGATCTTCACGATGACCGACCTGCTCGAGGTTTCACCGACATGAACACGTCAGCAACGGGCGGCTATCTCCAGCCTACGTCGACAGGACCGGCTCAGGACGCCGAACTTGAAGACCAGATACAGGCGGCAATCGTCGGGATTACGGGGCTCGCCGGTTCTCTCGTTCGCCCCCGGTGGCAGCAGAACCCACCGAAGCAGCCGGCGATCAACGTCAACTGGTGCGCCTTCGGGATCACCCGCCAGCGATCAGACAATTTCAATGCCGTGCGCCACATCGGCACGGGTGATGGAAGCGATCAGTCGATCACCCACGAAACGATCGAACTGCTTGTTTCCTTCTACGGGCCAGCAGGGCAGGCAAACGCCGCAGCCTTCAAGGATGGCCTTCAGATACCGCAGAACACGGAAGTGCTTCAGTCGCAGGGAATGGCCTTCTACGAGGCCAGAGACACGATTGCAGCGCCCGAACTCATCAGCACGCAGTGGATGCGCCGTTTCGACGTGCCGTTCACGCTGAGGCGACAGATCACGAGGACTTATCCGGTTCTCAACCTTCTTGGGGCCGGTGGCTCCATCGAAACCCCAAACAATTCCGAAAACTGGACCGCACAGGAGCGATAGCCAATGGCGACAGGTCTCAATGTCAACAACGTGGTGAACGTCTCGGTTAATCTGAGCCCCATCGCCGCGGCCGCACGCAATTTCGGCGCGCTCCTGATCCTCGGATCCAGCGACGTCATCGACACCGGCCAGAGGATGCGGACTTATTCCGACCTCGACGGCGTGGCATCTGATTTCGGGACGACTGCCCCGGAATATCTGGCCGCCAACCTGTTCTTTTCGCAAAGCCCCCAGCCGGCAATCCTCTATGTGGGCCGATGGGCGCAGACCGCGACGAAGGGCACGCTGAACGGTGGTGTCCTGACGGCTTCTGAACAGCTTATGTCGGCATGGACGTCCATCACGGCCGGCTCCATGAAGATCGACATCGACGGTGCCACGAAAACGCTATCGACGCTCAATTTCTCGGCACAGACGAACCTCAACGGTGTAGCCTCCGTTATCGACACGGCGCTCACCGGCGCGACTGTGACGTGGGATGCCACCAATGGCCGGTTCATGGTCAAGTCCGATACGACGGGCGTTACATCGACCGTCGGCTACGCCTCGGCTACTGGCTCCGGCACGGATATCTCCGCACAGCTCAAGCTCACCACGGGCGCGGCTTCGGCTCCGGTGGATGGCATTGCCGCCGAGACGCTGGTATCTGCCCTGACGACCTTTGCCGACATGTCCAACGACTGGTACGGCGTTACGGTCGCAACCGCTACCGCTCCGAACGATGCGGCATACCTTGCTGCCGCTGCCTTCATCGAGGGCGCTGCGGTATCACATATCTTGGGCATCACCATCACCAGCACGCAGGCGCTGGACTCGACCGTCACGAACGATCTGCCGTCGCTACTGAAAACGGCAAACTACAAGCGCACCGTGACGGAGTATTCGTCCTCGTCGCCTTACGCCGTGGCATCGCTGCTCGGTCGCGCCTTCACCGTGGACTTCACGGCGAACAACAGCACGATCACGCTGAAGTTCAAGCAGGAGCCCGGAGTATCGGCTGAAACGCTTACCCAGACGCAGGCGAATGCTCTCAAGAGCAAGAACTGTAACGTCTTCGTCGCTTACGCCAATGACACCGCGATCATTCAGGAAGGCGTGATGGCCAACGGGTACTTCTTCGATGAAGTGCATGGCACGGACTGGCTGCAAAACGAAGTCCAGAACAACGTCTACAATCTGCTCTACCAGTCCACGACGAAGATTCCGCAGACCGACGCCGGTGTGAACCTGATCGTCAACGTGATCGAGTCCACGATGGATGAGGCGGTCAACAATGGCCTGGTCGCCCCCGGCGTCTGGAATGCCGGTGGCTTTGGTGAGTTGAGCCAGGGCGATACGCTGACCAAGGGCTACTACGTCTACGCGCCCAAGGTGGCTTCGCAGACGCAGGCCGCCCGTGAAACCCGCGTAGCTCCGACCATTCAGGTTGCTGCAAAGCTCGCTGGCGCCGTCCACAAGGTAAACGTGATTATCAACGTCAACCGGTAATCGGTTGCTTTGAAAGGATAAAACATGGCAACGTATTCCTTCTTGGACGTGACGGCCTCGATTGCCGGCCCCGGTGGAAACTTCTCTCTCGGCAATGGCTCCGGCAACTCCGAGGAAGGCATCACCGTCACGATGACCGAAGACAAAAACACCATGACGATCGGCGCCGACGGTAGTGCAATGCACTCCCTCCACGCCGGCAAGTCTGGCAGTGTTTCGGTACGGCTGTTGAAAACCAGCCCGGTCAACAAGCAACTCATGACGCTCTACAATTACCAGACCACGTCATCGGCTCTGCACGGTCGCAACACCATCACGATACGCGACACGGCCCGTGGTGACAGCATCACCGCTGCCATCTGCGCTTTCGCTAAGGCTCCAGACCTGACCTATGCCAAGGACGGCAACACCGTCGAATGGTCGTGGCAGGCAGGCAAGATCGACCAGATTTTGGGTGAGGGCGTATAATGTCGGACTTCGAGATCAACGACGTGAAATACCGGGCTGAGAAGCTCGACGCGATGCAGCAGTTTCACGTCGCTCGGCGGATCGCCCCTGTGATTGCCGTTGTCCCCAACGTGCTGAAAAGCATCAAGGGTGACATCGGCGCCTTGCAGCCGTTGCTTGAGATTGTCGGCAAGATGCCCGACGATGACGTGAATTACATCATCTCGGAATGCATGAGCGTCGTCTATCGCCTCGATGGCCCTGGCTATGTGCGGGTGTGGACGCGTGGCACCAACAAGCCGATGTTTGCCGACATGGATATGACGGTCCTGCTTCGCATCGTCTTTCAGGTGGTGTCGGACAATCTTCTCCCTTTTATGAGCGCCGGCCAGCAAGCATCCCCCGATCAGAAGCCGGCGTAACGTTCGATCCGGTCAGCCTGCCGGATGGCATGGACTGGCTGATGCGTCCCGTGATGCGGGGGCTTTGCCGATACGAGAGCCTGAAAGACGGCTCCGTCGACCTGTGCGACATCGCGCAGATGAATGAAGCAATCGATGCGCTGGACGAAAACACACAGCGTGCGCAAAAGGCGGCGAGGGAAAACTGATGGCCGATACCATCCGCGAGTTCCTTGTCTCCATCGGCTACGGGGTCGACCAGCAGTCCGAGAAGAAATTCAAGGATAGCGTCCGGTCTGCCACGCTGCAGGCCGAGCTTATGTCGAAGGCCATCGTTGCGGCGGCAAAAACGACCGCAGAAGCGCTTCAACAGGTCGCGAAGAACTTCGATAGCCTTTACTGGACATCGCAGCGCACGGGCGCTTCTGTCCAGAATATCCGCGCGCTATCCTATGCGGTCTCGCAACTCGGCGGGTCGTATCAGGGTGCGATTGCCTCGATAGAATCCTTCGGACAGACGCTGCGCACAAACCCCGGCTATGAAAGCCTGGTCAAGTCGCTCGGGGTGCAGACACGGTCCCGCAACGGCCAGCTTCGCGACCAGATCGACGTCATGGAGGATTTGGGCAAGCGGCTCAAGTCGATGCCTTACTATCAGGCAAACCAGTATGCGTCGGCTCTCGGCATCGATGAAACCATGCTTCGCGCTCTCCAGAGCGGCGAGTTGCAGCGGTTCATCAAGGAGCAGAAAGAACGGGATCGGGCGTTCGGTCTTAACGGCGATAAGGCCTCTAAGGCATCGCGCGACTTCATGCGTGGCGTCAATGCCATGGCTGCGAGCATCGAAACTCTTTTCGGCAAAGTCCTCACGGACAATATGCCGAAAATCACCGAATACATGGAGAAGATCCAGAAATGGATGGTCGACAACGGTCCTGCCATCTCCAAGGCGTTCGGTGATGCTGCTGAGGCGATCGCCACGCTGGCAACCAATCTCGGACAGGTCCTGGATAAGCTGGAACCAGTCTGGACCGGCTTCACCAATATTGCCGAATCCATCACCGGCGATAAAGGGCTGGTGGCGGCGATAGAGGTTCTTGTCGGCGCTGCGGTGCTTGGCAAGCTTATCTCCATGCTTGGGCTGCTCGTCGGCGGCACGGGCGGCGGCTTGATGGGCAAGTTCCTCGGCATGCTGGGCATCTATGGTGCGGCAGCAGCCGGAGCGAATTCGATCATCAATCCCGGCGACGGCCTCACCAATGCGCCGCGCCTCGGGCGTTGGGGCGTTGATGATGCGCTGCGCTGGGGCGTGGGTAAAGTTAAGGGATGGTTCGGCGGTGGAAGCGCTGGCGGCTCTGGAAGCCCACAGCGCGGGCCGGCGGTCAACACCCGTCAGCAATCCGAGAACGCGCTTCGGTCCTACCGGTTCTGGCGCAGCAAGGGTCTGTCTCGTGAAGCGTCTCTTGCCATGGTCGGCAACGAGCAAGGCGAATCCAACTTCAACCCGAATGCGGTTGGTGACGGCGGCCTGGCTGGCGGCCCGTTCCAGCACCACAGGGACCGCAGAAACGCGATCCTTTCGGCAACCGGCATCGACATGTGGGACAAGAACACGTCGCACGAGAAGAAGCTGGAAGGCGCCTATTGGGAACTCACGCAGTCGAATGATGCCGGCGCTCGCAAGGCATGGCGGAAAATGATGGAAGCCAACAGCGTCGATGAGGCGGTGTCTGCGGCTGTCTATGACTTCGAGAGGCCCGCGAACAAGGCCAGAGATACGGCAATCCGAACGGATAACGCTTATCGCTGGGCAAGGACGTTGCAAGATGCACCGCAAGGCACCGGTGGCGATCCTGAGAAGTTCAAGCGCGCGCATCCCGCCTTTGGTGGAAATGCTGTGCCGCCTCTCATGCAGCCCGCTGGCATCAACTCCGGCACTTCTGCAACGATGAACCAGAACACGAACATAACCGTGATCGGAAGTTCCAACCCGACAGACACGGCCAACGCCGTGGCAGGCAAGCAGGAAACGGTCAACGGCCGGCTTCTGCGCAACACTCAAGGGGCAATTCGCTGATGTCTTTGCTTGACGACGCCTTTGCCCTGATCTTCTCGCCCACGCGCCTCATCGGGTTCATCATCCCCGATGTGGTCGTGGAAGAGGTGCACCGCGACCAACTGGTGATCACTGATCATCCGGTGGAGCAGGGCGCGGCGATTTCTGACCATGCATTCAAGATGCCATCCGAGATCGAGATGCGATGCGGGTGGTCAAACTCGACGGCCGGAACGACTGGATATGTGCAGGCGGTCTATCAGGAGCTTCTAGCGCTCCAGCAGATGCGCCAGCCGTTCTCGGTCTTCACCGGCAAGCGCTCTTATTCGAACATGCTGATCCGGTCGCTTGAAGTGGTGACAGATGAGCACTCCGAAAATGCGCTGCTGGTGACGGTCGGACTTCGCGAGATCATCATTGTCAGCACGACAACGACCTCGGCACCCAAGAGCCAGCAAAGCCAAGCGGCGCGTACAACGTCGATCGGCAATGGTGGGGCGAAGCAGTACCAGACGACCGGATTTACCTACGCGCGCGACGGCTGAGAGATCAGTAATCTTGCGGGGCCGTCCTTGGGCACAGGGCTTTGAAGATCGACATTGCGACGGGATAACCGGAGGCGGATGATCCGTCCAAGTCCTGCTTCGTAGCAAGGTCGATCACGCGGTATTTCGACATGCTGGGGCTTCTGGATTTCCCAGCGAAGCGAAGGCGCTCACCGGTGAAGGTTTCAAATTCGCCTGTCTTGCAATTTGCAGAGACGGAATCGTTCAGAGGAACGGACATCTCTTCCTTGATGCAGTCCTCGGTGACTTTCTGGACGTAGTCCCGGCAGAAGCTGATGGCGTTCTCGCGGGTGTGCTTGGTGATGATCTTGGCCTTCGTGGTGTCGAGCCCGCTCATTCGCACGACGGTTACCTCCATCCCGGCGCGCGAGCCATATGGGACCGTTCCCGCCGCTAGGGCAGGGGTTGAGACAGCAAGTGCGATCAGGGCGAGAGATTTTCTCATTCAGTTCTCCAGGTTGTTAATCTGGACGATGATGGGCAATTGTTTTGAAATGTCGAGAGGTTAGCCGTGGCAACATACTACGAAATCCCTCTCAGCGGCTCACCAGAGACGTTTTCGATCATCTTGAAGGAAACAACCTACCAACTGACGACGCGTTATGTGGCGGCGGATATGGGCGGATGGCTGCTGGATATTGCCGATGCCGATGGGAACCCGCTTGCAAATGGTCTCCCCATGGTGACCGGCACTGATCTCTTGGCGCAATACGCATATCTCGGGATCGGCGTGGCGCTGTATGTCGCGACGGACGGCGATCCCGATGCAGTGCCGACGTTCGATAATCTCGGCACCACGTCGCATCTCTATACCAAGGTTTGATCAATGGCCCAGCAATGGCTCCGGTATTGCAAGCTCACAGTGGCTGGCGGCGGTGACAGCGTTGACCTGTCGCAGCTCCGCATCCGGTTTCAGGTGACGCAGCATAACCTGCAGTCTCCGAATGTTGGTGACATCACGATATCGAACCTGTCGGATCAGACGGTGAAGAGGATCAAGGGAGAGGGGACGGAAGTCACGCTTGAGGCGGGCTACGAGCAGAACCCCGGCCTGATCTTCAAAGGCCAGATCATCCAGAAACGTTCCGGTCGTGAAAATCCAGTCGACACCTATCTGAACATCATCGCGCAGGGCGGCGATCAGGCTTACAACCACGCTGTGGTGAGCAAGACGCTGGCGGCCGGCCACACATACCGCGACCAGGTGATGACTGCCTATGAGGCTCTCAAGCCGTTTGGCATCACCTTGGGCAAGATTGCCGATCTGGGCGACAAGAAGATGCCCCGGTCGCGCGTCATGTTCGGCATGGCTCGGGATATCCTTCGGACCATTGCGATATCGACCGGCACAAGCTGGTCGATCCAGAACAATGAACTGACGGTCACGAAGAACAACGAGCCGAAAGAGGGCGGGGCAATCGTCCTCAACTCGCGCACCGGCATGATCGGGCTTCCGATCCAGTCGATCGACGGCATTCTGGTGACGTGCCTTCTCAACCCGCAGATCGGGCCGGGAAGCCTTATCCAGATCAACCAGGCATCGGTGCAGGAAGCCAAGCTGAGCGCGGATTACACGGCGGTCGTCAACAACGCCATGATCCCGTCGACGGCTGACGACGGCTATTACAAATGCCTTGTGGTCAACCACATCGGGGATACCCGAGGGGATCCTTGGTACACGCAAATCCTTTGCCTCCGCGCTGACGGCAAGGGGCCAATACCTCTTTCAATCGCATCGCAAGGGATCGCGCTCTAATGGACGTTCGTGAACGCACTGGCGATATGGAAGAAGCCTTTCGAGCCATGCTCGACGGCTTCAAGGCTTCGCTATGGACTGCGGTTCCGGCCATAGTCCAGTCGGTCGATTTCGCCAAGCAAACGGCAACGCTTCAGCCGGCCATTAAGAGCCAGCAAAAGATGCCCGACGGTTCTGTGAAGGCCGTCGACCTTCCGCTCTTGACTGACGTGCCGATGCACTTCCCGACCGGCGGTGGGGCGTCAATGACATTCCCGGTCAAGGCGGGAGACGAGGCGCTTGTCGTATTCTCCTCTCGCCCAAGTGATGCTTGGCAGCAAAGCGGGGGTGTGCAAAGCCAGATCGATGCGCGCACGCATGACCTGTCCGATGGTTTTGCGATGGTGGGGTTTCGGTCGAATAACAAGGCTCTGGCCAACGTCAGCGACGATTCCGTTCAACTCCGGTCTGATAGCGGGAACACCACAGTTTCTCTTAAAGAGGACGATGTGAAGGTAAAGACCAGTGGTTCAAGCGGCACCTTTACCCCGTCTCAAGTCAACATGACTGTCGGGGAAATGCTGGTAAACATCACCCCATCAAGAGTTGATCTTGGCGGCATGGGCGGTTCCCGCGTCTCCACAGAAGCTGGACCGTCGAACAAGGTTTATGCGGTGCTCTGATGCGAGTGAGAAAGCTAGACGCCAACGGCGATTATTCCTTCGGCCGCCAACAGCAGGACTTCTGGAGAGACGTTCCGGATGGTCCGGCGCAATGCGTGCTGACGCGGCTCTTTCTGGAGCAGGGACAATGGTTCCTCGACACATCCGAGGGCATCCCGTGGAAGACGCGGGTTCTCGGCAAATACACCGGCGAGACGCGCGATGCAGTCATTCGGTCGCGTATCCTCGGAACGCAGGGTGTGACGCAGATCGATGCGTATTCCAGTGACCTGAGCCGGGAAACCCGAGAGTACAACGTCTCGGCCACAATATCGACCGAATACGGCAAGACGACAGTGACAGGGACGCTTTGATGGCTACGACACCAGTCTGCGTGATTGATCAGAACGGCATCAGCGTTCCGGCCTATACGGACGTGCTGACCTATCTCAAGAGCGCGTATCAGGGCATCTATGGGTCCGACGTTTATCTGGAACCCGATTCCCTTGATGGCCAGTTTGTCGCGCTTCTGGCGCTGGCGATCACCGATGCCAACAACATGGCTGCCTCAGTCTATAGCGCCTTCTCGCCTTCGACGGCGCAGGGCGTGGGGCTGTCCAGCGTCGTAAAGATCAACGGGATTGCGCGCAACATCGCATCAAACTCGACGGTTGATGTGGCCCTGATCGGCGTTGCCGGCACGACGGTTACCAATGGCATCGTGTCGGACGACGCAAGCAACAACTGGAGCCTCCCAGCCAGTGTGGTTATCCCGCCGTCCGGCACGATTACTGTTACCGCAGTTTGCCAGACCATTGGAGCCGTCACCGCTGCTATCGGCGCTGTGTCGACCATCGCAACGCCGACGCGCGGCTGGCAGAGCGTTTCGAACGCAGCCGTCGCCAATTCTGGCAACCCGGTTGAGACGGATGCAAACCTGCGCAACCGTCAGGCAACGTCCACCGCATTGCCGTCACTGACCATTCTGGAGGGGATTGTCGGGGCCGTGGCGGCTATCACTGGCGTCACGCGATACCGTGCCTACGAGAACGACACTGATGTCACCGACAGCAACGGCATACCGAGCCATTCGATTGCATTGATTGTAGAGGGCGGGGATGCCCAGACCATCGGCCAGACGATTGCGGACAAGAAAACGCCGGGTTCTGGAACCTTCGGGACCACGACCGTCACAGTGGTGGATGCGATCGGTGTTTCGCACGCTGTCAAGTTCTCGCGCCCGGTATCTGTCGGGATCAAAGCTGGCATCACCGTCAAGGCATTCGCGGGTTATACGGTAGCGATCGAGAACGCACTGAAGCAGGCAGTGGCCGATTACATCAACGCCTTGCCGATCGGTCAGAGCGTGTTTTACACGCGCCTCTACGTCCCGGCCAACCTCGGCAACAACAGTTCCGGTGCGACATATGAGGTAACGAATTTGCAGATCGCAAAACTCGCGGACTCATTGGCCACCGCGGACATCGCCATTGCCTTTAATGAAGCGGCGGCGTGCAGTGTCACCAATATCGTCGTCACGGTGACGTGATGGCGACAACCGACGATTATCTTAATCTCATTACGCCGTACTATCGCGGGAAGCCAGTCTTCACCTCGACTCTGACGGCGGTTCTCGATCCTTTCGAAAACCTTCAGGTCATGCTTGGCGGTATGCCGCAGGACTTTGATCTGGATACAGCGATAGGCGTTCAGCTTGATGCCGTTGGCCAATGGGTCGGCCGGTCCCGCTTCATACCGACGCCGATACCGAACATCTGGTTCAGCTTTGATGACGCGCTTCGGGGCTTCGATCTCGGCGTGTGGAAGGGGCCATATGACAGTGACAGTGGCGTCACGCGGCTTGATGATGAAACGTACCGGATATTTCTCCGGGCGAAAATTGCCGCGAACCAGTGGGACGGGCGAGTTGAAACGGCGCAGGCCGCATTCAATCTGGTTTTCTCGCAGTCGCCGGGGACCAATATCTTCGTCATCGACAATTTCGACATGACAATGACGGTTGGCATTTCCGGTGCCATCCCGTCGCTGCTCTTTATCGCTCTGCTGAACCAAGGGTTCCTTCCGATCAAGCCGGAGGGCGTGCGGATCAACTATGCGATCACGACTGTAAACAACTCGCCAGTGTTCGGATTCGACGTGGATAACCAATACATCGGCGGGTTTGATAACGGCTCATGGGGCGTCGGCCCCTCCTACTTCACATCCTAAAATTCGGGGTACTCATGGCAACGAACCAGTATCTTCCCTTCGGCACAGCCGGCGGGGCAAACGTCCTCACGCCTTCAGCATACAATGGCCTTGCCGCTCGTCTATCTGGGTTCACCGCTGGCACAGCCGTCAGCGCTCAACTCAATACCGTCTGGCGCCAGTCTTCAGTTATCTCGGCCATGATGGGCGAGTTCATCCTTGATTACGGCGGGTATGACGCGCTTGACGATGGCAATGTCGACACTCTGGAGAATAGCTTTGTTCGCACACTGCAAAAGCAGCCTTGGCTGTTCGCCGCGGTCGGTGGTACTGCCAATGCTTTGACGATGACGCTATCGCCAGTCCCGACGTCTTGGGCTGATCTGGTTGGCACGCCTTTGCGCGGTATCATCACCACGACCAACACGGGCGCGTGCACGCTCAATGTCAACGGTCTCGGCGCAGTGCCGATTGTCTCATCCGGCGCAAATGCCCTTCTCAAGGGCCAGCTCCTGGCCGGGACGGCGGTCACATTTGTTTATGACGGCACGAACGCCCAGGTCTCGACTCCTCTGGCGGTCCGCTTTGCCACCGATGTCACGGTTTACAACACGGCAGGGTCCGGCACCTATACCGTCCCAGCTGGTGTTACCCGCATACTGGTTGAGATTTGGGGCGGCGGCGGCGGCGGCGGCGGCGCATCCAATATGGCCAACGAGTATTGCGGCACTGGCGGGGCTGGTGGCGGCTATACCCGCAAGATTATTGATGTCACTCCTGGTCAAACCCTTGCGTATACAGTTGGCGCTGCGGGGACTGGTGGAGCAACAGGTGGCAGCGGGACGAGCGGCGGGACAACATCGTTTGGTGGCATCCTCTCAGCAACTGGCGGCAGCCCCGGCGTCCACGGTAAGTTTGCCGTCATTGGCAATATTACAACGGGTGGTGTTGGCACCGGTGGCGATATCAATCTGATCGGTGGATTTGGTACGGGCGCGTTGCCCGCTGCGCCAAATGGCACGGGGGTTGGAGGGGCCGGAGGCGGGACGCCCTTTGGTGCACCATCCGGCGTCCAGAGTGCGGGGCCTAACATCGCAGGTGTTTGGCCGGGCGGCGGGGGCGGCGGTTCTGGTGGCACAGGGGGGGCTGCAGGCCTTGCGGGTGCTGCCGGCGGCATCATCATCCAGATAATCAACTGAGGGCCGATCATGATTTATGCTCGTATCAGCGATGGCGCCGTGCTTGAGGTCGTTGACCTTGCCGATATCAATCCCGTGGATGTCTACCATGTGGATATCGCCAACACCTTCGTTCCCGCCACAAAAAAGGTGAAGGCTGGCTGGACCTATGACGGGGAAACCTTCGCCGCGCCGGTTGTTGCCGCAAAAACAGCCGATGAACTACGCGCCTATGCCAGCGCAAAGCGCTTTGCTGTGGAGACCGGCGGTATTGTCGTCAATGGCGCAAGAATCGACACCAGTCGAGACAGTCAGTCGATGGTGGCCAACGCGCATGCATATATCGTCAATTCAGGCGCAGCCTCCACCGCATTTAAATCGTTGTCTGGCTGGATGACTTTGTCGGGCGCGGAGATCAAAGCAACGGCGCTTGCTGTTGGTGCGCATGTGCAGGCGTCGTTTGTCGTAGAAAAAGCGATCGACGCTCTGATCACATCAGGCGAGATCACGGAAATCGCCGAGATCGATGCCTTTCAATGGCCGTCCGATAGTTCAGCCGCCTAGGCCATTCGACACGCTCCGCAAGCGAGGGCTGATAAAGATAGCATCGGCCCAGCAAAGTTCGTTTGATCGCGTCAATCCGTATTGCCACTCATAGACGCGGTACAGGCGATAGCCTAGCGAGTTGAGATAGGCCGCAATTTCCCAGAAAAGCGGTTGACCTTCATAAAGATGCTCGAACTCGACCTCAAGGCAGAGCAAATCGATAGCTCCGGCAGCCAGCAAACCTGCTCCACCTTTCAGCGCGGCCAGTTCAGCCCCCTGAATGTCCATCTTGAGAATGTCGATATGATCCCACCTCTCACTAGCCGCCAGGCTGTCCAGAGTGGTTGTTTCGATATCAACTTTCTCAATTTCACTCGCTTGACCATGCCAATACGACATGTCGCCAATTGGCAGCAGAGAATGGGTGCCATCATGCGAGTTAATGTGAAGAGAGGCTTTGCCGGCATGCTCGGCTAGCCCCAATCGTGACAAGCGGACACGATCGCCATAAGGGCGCAATAGTTCTACCGCTTGACGATTGTTGGCTTCGTCTGGTTCAAAGGCAAAAACGTGGGCAGATGGGAAAGCATCGAGATATTCGACCGTCGATTGCCCGTGGTGAGCGCCAACATCGACGATGACGGATGGCTTTGGCACTAGGCGGCGTTGGTCAGCAAGCATGCTCGGCGGTAACGCCACTGAGGCAGCGCCTTGCCGGAATGCGTCGTCTACCGCGTTTTTTAGACCGTTGATCTCATCCCGCATCAAATCCAGCCGGGAATACGCGGATCGAGCGAATGGTACGCGCCGGAGGAAACTCTCAAAGAGAGCTCGGATCGTATTGTTCTTGTTGTTTTCGCCCGTCAAACGTCTTCCCTCACAAAGCTACCGAACAGCAATTTATCAGCCTTAGCCTCGCACGAAGAACATTTCAATCTCTGCTCAAATGCCGAGGCCCGTTTCAGGGCACGCGCGACGGCAAACTGTTACCCCGGCCGATAGGATCCGGCACCCATAACCCACAATCAGGACATCGCTATGACTTACAAGCTTCCGCTGGAATGGCTCCAGCCGGTTAAGATGGCTTGTTGGCCCGAAGCCGCATAGCTTCTGCTGCGCTATATGGGTTTTGATTGCGGTAAACGACGCGGGCATGGAGCGCGAGATAGGGAACTTCCATGATGCTGGCAAAATCTTTCAAGCATATCTTGTCGCCCTCATGGTCAACCAGAATAGAACTCTTTCTGTTTACCGATTGCTCGCGGTTAGTTGCCCAACGGCAATTTCCTGGCTCGTAGTTCCCAAGCGGGTCTGGGTATCTGTCTAGCGTTGTTCCTTCTGGTCGTTCCCCCATGTCGGCAAGGAAGTTCTCGAAGCTATCGGCCCATCGGCGGCACATAGTAATCCCGATTGCGCCATATCGAGGATATGCCTTCGCTGATGGGCGGAAACACCGAGCATATGCGGAACGGTATGACGAAAATGTTGGGCTAACTTGCCGTCCTAGAGAGTGGCCATGAGTTATTGACCTCTCCTTGAGACGCTCCAATGCAATGCATCCGCAGCTCTTGGTGTGACCACTGCGCACGTGCGCGATTGAAGCAACGCAACTGGCACCGCACTCGCAAGAGAACAGCCATTTTCCTCCCTTGTCACCTTCCATCCTGATGGCTTTCAAGCGCCCGTAAATCTGGCCTGAATAGTCTTTCGCAATAGCCATAATCAACGCCCTCTGTGTGCAAACACAGTACACGAATCCACCAAAAATTGAAATGGAGAATTGCCATGCCCGTCTTTGGCGCCGCATCGATGAAGAACCTTGAGAAGTGCCACGCGAGCCTCAAGCTCATCGCGACGGAAGCGATCAAGGAGATTGACTTCCGTGTTCTCGACAGCACGCGGGGACGGGACGCGCAGAACCGGGCCTTTCAGACCGGCAAGAGCAAAGCGAAGTTTGGGCAGTCGGCGCACAACTACGTCCCGGCGATCGCCTTTGATCTCTTCCCGTTCCCCTACGACTGGAATGATCGGAAAGCCTTCACCAAGCTTGCCACCATCATCATGCGGATTGCCAAGGAAAAGGGCATCCCGCTGCGATGGGGCGGCGACTGGAACATGGACGGCGACAAGACAACATCGGACGCGTGGGATATGCCGCACTTCGAACTGCACCCGTGGCGCGACTGGGCGAAAAAATCCCAACTGTTTGAAGGCTGATCCGATGAAGTTCTTCATGGATCACAAGGCCTCTGTTGAGTGGGCGGTGCGTCGGCGCATCATCATCATTGCCCTGATCTGGTCGGGTGGCCTCGTGACGTACCTTGCGATCTGGGGCCGGCCGATTGCTCTCAGCGACACGGTGGCGATGAACCTCATCCTTCTGATCGGCGGTATCATCGGCTCCTACGTGTTCGGCGCTGTCTGGGAGAAGAACACTCAGGTCAAAGCGGATATCGCCCAGCAAGCCGTTGAACAGGGCGATACCGACACGACGGTGAAGGTGGAGCCATGACGCTGTTCGACTACATCAAGGTTGGTCTTGGCGGCCTTGCGGGCATAGCTCTGGCTTCGATCTATGACGTTTGGATTGATGATCCTGCCGTAGGGCGTGAGGCTCGCGCTGGGTATGTCCTGCTGTCGGAAAAGACATCGCTCCAGGCCCAACTCGATGAGATGGAGCGGCAGAAGAACGCGGCTTCCCAATCCCTCGAAGAATACCGCAAGCGCAGCGCCGCCACCCTGAAATTGAAGGAAGAAGCAGATGCAAGGCTGGAAAAGCTCATTGCCGAGGATAGCGGCTCTGACGGCTGCACTTGGGGCGATGATGATCTTGATTGGCTGCGGAAGCACTGACCTGACGCGCATCGACACTGCGGCAAAGGCTCAAGGGGCATCTCAAGGGCGCGTGTCTCTACCTGACCTTCCAGAGCGATGCCGCGACCCAATGGGGCGTGTAGTGCCAAAGGCGGGCGAGAAAGCGCGCTGGTCGCAGAAGCGATGGGAATACAGCGCTGATAACATCGACCGCCAGATAACGGACTGCGCTGCTTTCTATGACACAACAAAGAGCAGTTTTGAGAAGGGTCGCTGATATGACTGGATTGAGTTTGATGACTGGCCTGTCTCTCGGGTTGTCGGGTAAGCCAAAGGGCGTCCCAAAACTGCCTGTCAGCCTGCCTGTCGCGCCTCTGCTATTCGCCGGCACTGTGCGTATGGCTGGCTGGGCCGGAAGCGCAGCGAAAGTAGCGCGAGCCGCCAACCCGACGACACCGCAGACGTTTGGATGGGCGAGTGATCGTCTAGACCTTGCAGCGATAGAGACCTATGCCGGCGGCGCAAACTCTGACGCCCGAGTTGATACATTTTTCGACCAATCAGGCAACGGGTACGACCTGATCCAGCCAACGGCAGGAGCGCGCGGCAAGGTATACAGGTCTCAGATCGACGGCGGCGCATTGCCGTTCACCGGTGGTCCGAATGTCCAATATCCGATCCCGGCAGGGCTTTCAGTGGACCGTGCGAACCATACCGTCTTCGTCGTCTTCAAGCCGCATTTGGCCCGCGCCTCCTTTTACTGGATACGTCTCGGCACCACGTTGCAATATGGCACGGCAACCCCTGACCTGACGACACCGGGCGGCGGACCGCGTCTCTTGGACAGCGCAAACAGCGTTACTAAGGTCGGATCACGTGCGCCCAAGACATCCGGCGTATCGATCATGGGTTATGCCAGCGGAGCGAGCGGCATCACATTCTACAATAACCGCAAGGTCGAGACCGTTGCGGGTGGGTTGGCGGCCGGTATGCTGACGGGAGGCAACATCGAGAATGGAAACGGCTACAGCGAGATCATGGCCGTCGTCATCTTCCCGCGCTCTCTGACGGAAGCCGAAATGACATCCGTGGGCCGGCAGCTTGAAGCCGTCGCGCCGATCCAGATTGGACAGACCAAGGGCGTCTTCATGATCGGGGACAGCATCACGGCAGGGCAGGGCAGCGTTGCTGTATACACCGCCGGTCTCGGCATGACGGCCACGGAGCCGGATCAACTGTTTGGCCTTCTCGGCAGCCCGACAGATACGGCCATATTCAACTGCGGCCAGCCGTCTATCCCGATGACCGCTTTGAACTCCGCCAACGACCGGGCACGTATTCTGGAACTGATGAATGCCTATCCAGAAACAACGAAGCGTGTTGCCCGCGTCCATGCCGGGATCAATGACCTTCGAGCTGCGTCTACGGACACGACTGTCTACAATGCCATTTCGGGATATTGCGCCTGGCTGCGTTCGCAGGGTGTGAAGGTGGTCGTATCGACCATCAACACACAGGTTGTGGATGCGACGTACACCGCGCAGGCTGAAACCTATCGCCTGTCGATCAATTCGCAAATTCGCACCAACTGGGCGACGTTTGCAGATGACATGGTGGACTACGCCAACATCCCCGAACTGGCCGATCCGAACAACACCACTTACTTCGCGACTGACAAACTGCATCAGACCGCGCAGGCCTATCAGCTTAAGTCGGCACTCGTTGCTCCGAAAATACTGGCGCTTCTCGCCTGACGGTAAAGCAACGGTTTTAGTTTTATCGTAAAACAAAAGTCTCCATTACTTTAGGAGATTTTAAAATGGATAACTCAAAACTGATGGCGATTGAGGGTCACCTTAAAGCCGCGTTACTGTTGGCAGAGCAAGCAAACATCGGCCTTCTAATATACTTGCTGAGTATGGTGCTTCTTGAGGTGCAAGACCGCATGAAGGGACGCACCAGAGACAATTGAAAACACCCATGACATTCGCCCTCGACCTATGGCCGGGGGCTTTTCTTTACTCGCATCGTAAGGGTTTTGCCGATGGCACCTGAAATAGACGCTGCAGTTCATCGGCAGCTTGGAGAGCTTGTCGCTGGCCTTCGTGGCATACAAGACGACATGCGCGAAATGAAGGCCTCGCTCCAACGTTCGGAGGACAAGTCCGCAGAAAGCCGCGCAGGCGTTCACAGACGGCTTGATGAGGCAGTTGACCGAATTGCACGCGTCGAAAGCTCTGTCTCCTCTGTGAACGAGGATGTGGCCGAAATGAAGCCGATTACGGATGATGTCCGCCGCTGGCGGCTTATGGGCATCGGTGCTTTGAGCATGATCGGGATCGGCGGCGTTGCGCTCGGAGTGTCATTCGCAGATGCGCTCAAACGGATTGGCGGTCTGCTGATAGGCCGGATTTAAACATGTCCCGCTGCGGATAATGCTCCCAGCAATGCCACGAAGATTTTTCAGCCTTCGACCTGCTGAAACCAAAGCCGCCCCAAGCCTTACAGCCGGGATGCTCACAATAGTGGTCTTCGTGGACGCCGTCGCCGACTTTATTGTTTTGGTCGCTCATTCTTCAGTGGCCTTTGCGGGTGGGGTGTGGCGGGTCAAAGCTGGCCACCGGGGAAGCTCCGCCGGCGTGCATATCCTTGGTCCATTCATGGAGGGCATCGGCCGGAGAATCGGCTTTCACCCACGAAATGATTGGCCCAGATAATGCCGGATCGATGTAAAGAATAGCAGCAAGCTTTAAGGCGTCGCTGAACATCATCTGCATTGAAGCCCCTGACGCACGGTTGTCATCGGCCCAGAACCTTTCAGGCCCGGCGTAAGCGTAGACCTCGAGAAATCCCGGCTTGGTTTTGATTGCGTCGACAAGCCGATTATCGACGGTTGGCAGCGCCACCCTATCCATATCCATGTAATCGCCGTCGGCTTGCTGCCCGACGACGAGGATGCCGCGCGCTCTGAGTGCTTCTGGCTTTATGAGCATTCGCTTTCTCCTATCCGAATAGATCGGCCGGCTGGCCTTCTCCTTCGACCGGCAGCAGCACAAGGCCATCATCTGGTAACGGACGCTGAAGCGCTTTCGCTTCCTCCCACGGTGCGGTCAGCCACATCTCCACCTCATCCTTATTTGTCAGAATGACCGGCATCGCCTTTGGGTGGATCGGCTTCACGATGCTGTTGGGGTCGGTCGTGAGAAAACCGAAAAGCTGATGATCTCCCTCACGCGGGTTCTTCATCGAACCGCGCACGCCGTGCCATTCCGTCCAGATGCCGGCGAAGAAGGCGAGGGGCGTTTCCTCGTTCAGCGCAAACCAGCGCTTTGTCTTTCGGGGCTTGGTGTCTTCCCATTCGCAAAAGGTTGTCCAAGGCACCACACACCGGTTCTCCGGCCGCAGCCATCGGCGCCAATGCGGCGAGGTGACATTGCGGATGTTGGTCACGCCGGTATCTGGCTTGCCTTGCGTGACGAACTGAGGCGAGGGCATGCCCCACGTCAGGCCGACAAGCTCACGGCCGCTCTCTCCGTTGCGCACCACTGGCGCCGGCCGGTCTGGATAGACTTCTACTCCCGGCTCCAGGTTAAGCCGTTCCTGCATGATACCCACGATGTCGCGGATCGATTCCTGATTGGTCTTCACGCGGTATAGATTACACATGCTCACCTCGGCATCTTGGCTATGGTGATCTTCACATCACCCTTGACGTTGCACCGTTTGCATTTAAGCCGCTTGGCAAGATCGTCTACAGTGGTGTCGGCCTTGGCCACGCGGTTCAGTTGCCAGTGCGGGACATTCGAAACGTGGCCGCAGTAATTGCACTTGGCAACGACAATTTCCCAGTTTCGTATTTCCCTGACCTTAACGAGCGGCGGCGGCGCTTGTTTCAAAGCTTCCATGAGGCTGCCGGATCGAGTGTGGTATCTGAGCCTGCACCGTCCAGAGAAGCCTTCCATAGGCTTTGGGCACTTGAAGACCTCCTGAGATATTTTTTCCAACATCGTCGGCATCTGTAAGTCGCCAAACTCGATCATGAGTTCTGCTGAGCTTATAGACTTGAGAAGCTCGCAGTCCTCGCACAAGACGCATACTGGCTCCCCACCATAATCTGACAGCGTATATGCTTCTCTAGGTGGCATCTCGCTCAGCGTCCGGCTTCCATCCCCTCGTAAATCCCTTGCCCATGGCAGCCGTGGCCAGCGCGAGCTGTATCCGCAAATGCTGGATATCTTCCATCAAGGTCTCGATGGCAGCACGGCTATCGCCGTCGTGCCATGCGATAATGTGTTCAACCGGATCGGCTTCCGGTTCTCTTCTCTCTGGGCGCACGTTCTCATTCTCCTGCTTCAGAGTGTCAAAATCTTTCCCTGTTTTGAAAGGCGCGCGCCCCCGCGCCGGTAAAATCAGTCTGGCATCAGGTCGGCAATTTGCCCGTGCGAGACCAGTAGACGCGGGTTTGCCATGGTGCCGCTTTCCTCATCCACGGTAACGGCATAAGCAGCAACGCCGACGTGACGAGGAGCCATCGCACTCGCGATTTTCTCGGCGGATGCTTGATTGGAAGCTTGTCGCATTTCGCCCGGCACAACACCGCCACGGCTGTTTTTGAACTGCACGACAATGATTTTTTCAGCGTCCGACATGTCTCTTGATCTCTCGTTTGTTCTATGAATGTTCTCATTTTAGAGAAGAGTCAACAAGGCCAGACCTGCGTTGTCATCGGCAGTTGGCTTAAATGTCTGTTGGATTCCGGTTTGTGAGACTAATGAAGTGGATCGAATATTCTCAACTGGTGTGGCAGCGTGTGGCAGTGTGCTTTGATATCGTTTGATAATTATTTCACGCTCGGTGTGGCAGATAGTCCACTATGCGTTTGAAAAATATATTGTTGACGCTTCCGGGCGAGGCCTCCAAATTTTCCACAAAATTGCAGATGTCGTCTTGAACATATCTCCCGCTTTTCGGTGATTGACCGTCTTTGCTGTTTCAAAAAATCCCTGTCATTTCGCTTTTTCCCCCACATCCCACTCACCACGCTTGAAAGCGCGCGCCTTGGCAATTATGAGATTATCCAAAGGTGAGGGGAGACCCGCGCCGTTTTGAGCTTTTGGAGCCGAGGCTTCCCGACCGGCATCCGTGAAATTGAGGCGATAAGGACATGATGGATTTCGAAACCGCGCGCGCCAATATGGTCGACAGCCAGCTGCGCACGACTGACGTGACTTCGCATTCGGTGCTGAAGGCGTTTTTGAGCGTGCCGCGCGAGGCTTTCGTGCCGGCGGGCGTGCGGCAGATTGCCTATGCGGACGAGGATATGCAGATCTGTCCGGCCCGCGACGGCCGCCCGGCGCGCTACGTCATGAAGGCTTCGCCGCTGGCGAAACTGCTGCAGCTTGCCGCTGTCTCCAAGGAGGATGTGGTGCTGGAAGTGGGCGGTGGTTCCGGTTACGCGGCCGCCATCCTTTCCCAGCTGGCCGGTTCGGTGGTTTCGCTTGAATGTGACGAAGCGCTGGCGGCGCAGGCAACCGAGACGCTGGCCTCGCTTGGATATGACAATGTTGCTGTCGTGACCGGCGATCTCGAAAAGGGCTATGCGGGCGAAGCGCCCTATGATCTGGTTTTCGTCAACGGTTCCGTCGAGGAAGTGCCGGCGGCGCTGACCGATCAGCTGCGCGACGGCGGACGTCTGGTCGTTGTTGTCGGATATGGCAATGCCGCAAAGGCCACTGTCTACCGCCGTGATGGCAACAGCACATCGGCTGCAAGCTCCTTCAACGCCTCCATCAAGCCTCTGCCCGGTTTTGCCAAGGCGGCAGAATTCGTTTTCTGATCCAACGACATCGTATTCGCCGTTTACGCCGGGGTGGCCCTTCCGCCCCGGCGTTTGTTTTTTGCGGGGCCTGCATGCTGCGCCCCGCTTGCCCTGCGGCAACGCCTTGACAGCCTGTTCTCACAAAGCTGTGCATCACCGTGAAACTTGTCGAATCAGTGATTTAGTTCCTGACTATGCTGCCCTAGACTAAGGGTGATTCGGGGTGTGCGTATTTCTGCCCCGCATGATCCTGCAACAGGGACGGCAAAAGCGCCCGGCGGTTTTGTCTGAACATGTTTCAGAGCATCGGCACGACAGCCGTCTTCGGTTGTCATGGACGCGATGTAAGAATTGAACAGGTGCGAAGCGCCATGTCCGGTATCCAGAGGGATACGGCCTGAGCGCTCAAGAGTGGAAACCGGGGATTGATATGGCTCAGCCAAGCGTAGCGCGTGAACCGTCCATGGAAGAGATTCTGGCGTCGATACGCCGGATTATCGAAAGCAACGAGCCGGGACCTGCCGGTGCGTTTTCCGGGCAGTTGCCGCCGGTCTATGACGATGAAGACGATGCCGCCGGTGAAGCGGCCTTCGTGACGGAGCCCGTCAGCCCGCCGGCCCGCGTTCCCCCCGCTGCAAACCAGGCCTATGGTGCGCGGCCCGCACAGGATTTTCCCCAGGATTATTCGTCGGCTTCCGAAAGGCCGATGCCGGAACAGCTGGAAATCTCCGCCGAGAAGACCATGTCGCTGGCCGATGTTGCAGCCCGTGTTCGCGCCGCTGCCGACCGCAACGCCGCCATGGGGCCACAGGCATTTGCCGCGCAGGCGCAGCGTGGGGCAACAGAGCCCGCACCGGCTGCGCCCGCCGCATCTTCCTCGAGCGTAGTACCGGCTGAACGTCCGGCGCCGCAGCGTCCCACGGATGTGCGACCGCTGATGGCCGCGACCGCCGCTGCTGCCGGCGAACAGCCAGTGCCTTTTGCCGCCGAGGATCGCGCCGCTGCCGCTGCCATCGAAAATGCGCCGTTTGCCGAGAGCCCTTTTGATCAGCTTGCGTTGCGTGGCGCGATCGAAACGCCGCTGGTCAAGGAGCATTTTGAAATCGGAGTGAACCAGCCTGCCGTCGAGATGCCGAAATTCGAGCCGGTAGAGCAGGAAACCGAGAGCGCTTTGTCGCTCAATCTTATTTCCGCTGCCGCCGGCGCGCAGATCGCGCGTTCCTTCAGCGAACTTGCGGAAATCTTCGACGGCGTCGAGCGCCGCTCTATCGAGGATCTGGCCGCCGAGATGCTGCGCCCGATGCTGCAGGACTGGCTGGAAGACAATCTGCCGACTTTGGTGGAACGTCTCGTGCGCGAGGAAATCGAGCGCGTCGCGCGCGGTTCGCGCCGCTAAGTTCTCTCCGGCCGCCTGTCGCAAATGCGCCGGGCCATGACGAAACAGGGGCCGCTCCGGCATCGGGGCGGCTTTTTTGTTGAAGATGAAGGCGTTATCGGGGCATAGTCATCTGCAGGGTCGCTCAATCGGCGGCTTAAGCGGGTCGGTTTCTGTTGACTCTCGACCATCCATCCTTATTTAAAAAATCCACACAAGAACTCTAAAATTCAGGTCAGGAAATGCTCGAGAAGACCTACGATTCCGCAGCCGTCGAACCGAAGATCGCCAAAGCATGGGACGAGGCGAATGCCTTCCGTGCCGGCGCCAACGCCAAGCCGGGTGCGGAAACCTTCACCATCGTCATCCCGCCGCCGAATGTGACGGGCTCCCTGCATATGGGCCACGCGCTCAACAACACGTTGCAGGACATATTGGTCCGCTTCGAGCGCATGCGCGGCAAGGATGTGCTGTGGCAGCCGGGCATGGACCATGCCGGCATCGCCACCCAGATGGTGGTCGAGCGCAAGCTGATGGAACAGCAGCTTCCGGGCCGCCGTGAGATGGGCCGCGAGGCGTTCTTGGAAAAGGTCTGGGAATGGAAGGCCGAATCCGGTGGTCTGATCTTCAACCAGCTGAAGCGCCTTGGCGCGTCCTGTGACTGGTCGCGTGAGCGCTTCACCATGGATGAGGGGCTGTCGCAGGCGGTTCTTGAGGTTTTCGTCACGCTCTACAAGCAGGGCCTGATCTATAAGGACAAGCGTCTGGTCAACTGGGACCCGAAGCTCCAGACTGCGATTTCTGACATGGAAGTCGAACAGCTGGAAATGAAGGGCAATCTCTGGCACTTCCGTTATCCTCTGGAAAAGGGCGTGACCTATCAATATCCGGTCGCTTTCGACGAGGAGGGCAAACCCACCGAGTTCGAAACCCGCGATTATATTGTCGTCGCCACCACGCGCCCGGAAACCATGCTGGGCGATACCGGTGTTGCGGTGAACCCGGAAGATGAGCGTTACAAGGGCATCGTCGGCAAGCATGTCATCCTGCCGATCGTTGGCCGCAAGATCCCGATCGTTGCCGACGACTATGCCGATCCGACGGCTGGAACCGGTGCGGTCAAGATCACGCCAGCGCATGATTTCAACGACTTCGAAGTCGGCAAGCGTTGCGGCCTGCGCGCCATCAACGTCATGAATATCGATGGCACCATTTCCATCAAGGAGAACGAGGATTTCCTCGAGGGCCTCAATCATCCGGCCGCCCTGCATGGCGCATGGGATCGTCTGGAAGGACAGGACCGCTTCTTTGCCCGCAAGGTCATTGTCGAAATCTTCGAGGAAGCCGGTCTGCTGGACAAGATCGAGTCGCACAAGCACGTGGTGCCGCATGGCGACCGTGGCGGCGTGCCGATCGAGCCTCGCCTGACCGATCAATGGTGGGTGGACAACAAGACGCTGGCCCAGCCGGCGATTGCCTCGGTTCGCGAAGGCCGCACCAATTTCGTGCCGAAGAACTGGGAAAACACCTACTTCCAATGGATGGATAACATCCAGCCCTGGTGTATCTCGCGGCAACTGTGGTGGGGCCACCAGATCCCGGCATGGTACGGCCCGGACGGGCAGGTCTTCGTTGAAAAGACCGAGGAAGAGGCGCTGCAGGCGGCCATCCAGCACTATATCGCCCATGAAGGCCCGTGGAAGGCCTGGGTCGAGGAGAAACTTGAGAACTTCAAGCCGGGCGAAATCCTCATCCGCGACGAAGACGTTCTCGACACCTGGTTCTCATCGGCGCTCTGGCCGTTCTCGACGCTTGGCTGGCCGGAAGAGACCCCGGAACTGGCGCGTTATTATCCGACCAATGTGCTGGTCACCGGCTTCGACATCATTCCTTTCTGGGTGGTGCGCATGATGCAGATGGGCCTGCATTTCATGAAGGACGATGCCGGCAATCCGGTCGAGCCGTTCAGCACGGTCTACATCCACGCGCTGGTCCGCGACAAGAACGGCCAGAAGATGTCGAAGTCCAAGGGCAACGTCATCGATCCGCTTGATCTCATCGATGAATATGGTGCGGATGCGCTGCGTTTCACGCTCGCCATCATGGCGGCGCAGGGTCGCGACGTGAAGCTCGATCCGGCGCGTATCGCCGGGTATCGCAACTTCGGCACCAAGCTGTGGAACGCCACGCGTTTTGCCGAGATGAACGGCGTGAAGCGCGATCCGCACTTCCTGCCCGAAACCGCATCGCTGACGATCAACCGCTGGATCCTGACCGAGCTTGCCAATACGGCGCGCGATGTGACGGCCTCGCTTGAGAACTTCCGTTTCAACGATGCCTCCGGCATTCTCTACCGTTTCGTCTGGAACCAGTTCTGCGACTGGTATCTGGAACTGCTGAAGCCGGTCTTCGGTGGTGAAGACGAAAAGGCGAAGACGGAATCACAGGCCTGCGCGGCCTATGTTCTGGATGAGATCTACAAGCTGCTGCATCCCTTCATGCCGTTCATGACGGAAGAGCTGTGGGCGCATACGGCCGGCGAGGGCGAGGAGCGGGATGATCTGCTCTGCCTCACCGACTGGCCGGTGCCGGAATTCCGCGACGATGCTTCGGCTGCGGAAATCAACTGGCTCATCGATGTCGTATCGGGCATCCGCTCGACACGTGCCGAGATGAATGTGCCGCCGGGTGCGACTGCCTCGCTGGTGGTCGTCGGCGCCAACACCTCCACCGAAGCGCGGCTTGACCGCCACGCTGCCGCCATCCGGCGCTTAGCGCGGGCCGATGAAATTCGCGCCGGGGATGTCGCGCCGAAGGGTTCGGCCCAGATCATCATCGGTGAAGCCACGGTCTGCCTGCCGCTCGGCAATCTTGTCGATCTCGCGGCCGAAAAAGCCCGCCTCGAAAAGGCGATCGGCAAGGTGGATGCGGAAATGGAACGTATCGACAAGAAGCTCTCGAACGAAAAATTCGTGGCCAATGCCGATCCGGAGGTTGTGGCCACTGAACGCGAACGCAAGGCGGAACTCGAGGTGCAACTGACGAGCCTGAAGACCGCCATGCAGCGGGTGAACGAGGCGGGATAGCCCGCCATTGCCTTTCCAACAGCAAAACGCCCCGTTAATGCGGGGCGTTTTTTTGCCTTCTGTCAGGTTTAATTTCTTTTCATTGCTGCGTTGCAGCGGCGAATCATTTTCGGGAAACAGTGCGATTATTTCATCGCGATCTTCGGCCGGATAATCCGGAAAAGCGGAAAAAAACCAATAAAAACGGTCTGATAAGCGGGTTTCTTCGGGAAAATGCGACTGTGGTTATTTGGCGACATTCTCGTTGGGTTTGGCAATTTGTTTCGTTTTGTGTCAATTTTTTCGAACGGATTAGAAAAATAGCCTAAAATGATTATATAAGAAGCCAGACATAAAATTCTTACGTAAAAAAATCGCCGCATTTATGCGACAGCCGGAAACTGCGACAGATTGTCATTTGCCCTTTAGCGTTTCACTCTATCCTCGATCACATTG
Organism: Agrobacterium sp. ICMP 6402; assembly: GCF_009498615.1. Lineage (NCBI taxonomy): Bacteria > Pseudomonadati > Pseudomonadota > Alphaproteobacteria > Hyphomicrobiales > Rhizobiaceae > Agrobacterium > Agrobacterium sp. ICMP 6402. The sequence goes on along the minus strand of NZ_QSNV01000001.1, from coordinate 1,286,384 downwards.
CCTTGATTGGGGAGAGAGATGGCAAAAACTGCAATTTTTCGCGGCGCGGTATGTTTCGTAGCCAGCATCGCGGCGGTCACGCCTTCACTGGCCGGCGGCCTTGAACGCGGCGGTTACAATATCGACCTGCTGTTTGATCCGTCCGACTATGTTCTCGATAGTTCGGCCACCTTCGTTGCGCCGCAGCGCAAGGTTGAGAATGCGAAGGATAGTCCAAAGGGCGGTCCTCTGCCTGCGTCCTGGTCAACGAGTGCAGATGATTCCGAGAATTTCTGGTCGACCCGTATCGGCGCCAAGGCGGCAATCGGCGATTTTGGCGACTGCATGTTCGACTATTCGCAGCCATGGGGCGCGCATCTCAATCCCGGCATCTGGCAGGGATCGAGTTACAATATCGAAACCAAGGTCAAGTCGCACAATTACGCCACCACCTGCCGGGTGAAGTTCGATCTTGGCAAGGGTGACTTCTCGATCATCGGCGGTGGCTTCTATCAGGAAATCAGCGGTTACAAGTATCGACAGGTTTTGGGGCCAGACGTTCTTAGCTCGGTTCCTGCGTGGCGCAGCTTCAGTGGCGTTGGCAAACTGGAGATGGAAGGCGATGGCTGGGGCTGGCGTGCCGGCATGGCCTATGAAATCCCTGAAATCGCGTTCCGCGCCAGCCTTGTTTATAACAGCGCTGTCGATCACGATTTGAACGGCTTCGCCGACGTGAGAGCGGTCCCGCAGACACCGCCGTCCGTATCTCAGACGCTTGCAAAATACGGCGGCAAGCTCGTGCCGATCTATGGCTCTGTTTCCATGCCAGACAGTATCGAACTCAAGGTGCAATCCGGCATAGCGCCAGACTGGCTTGCTTTCGGCTCGGTGAAGTGGACTGACTGGAGCCAGATTCAGGTCATTCCTTTCTGCGCGGTCGGCACGTCTCCCTGCGTTCCAAGTGGCCAAGACACGCTGAACACGCTCGACCTGTTCTATCGCGACGGCTGGACGATCTCCGGCGGCGTTGGTCACAAGTTCAACGAACAGTGGAGCGGCGCGGTCAGCCTGACCTGGGACCGCGGTACATCGACCGTTATCGGTACCCAGACCGACACATGGACGCTAGGCACGCAGGTTGTGTACTCTCCGAACAAGAATATCGAGTTTAAGATTGCTGGTGCTCTCGGCCTTCTGACCTCGGGTAGCTCTTCCATTAACGGCGGACCCTGCGGTAACGGCTTACGGTGTGGCAACGAGGCAGGCTACGACTTCGGCAACGATCTCGTGGCGGCCATTTCCACAGGTGTGAAGGTCAAGTTCTGACGTCATACTTCTGCTGATGCTAAAATAAAGGTCCGGTTTACCAACCGGGCCTTTTTTCATGCCCGACTATGATTCCTTCTCGATAAAATTTTCTAGGCCAGAAGTTTTGTGACGATTTGGCAACACTTTTCTGCAAGCTTGGAGCCGCGTTGGAATGTGAGCATATCTGTCCATTTCCCGCCACAAACAGAGTGCTTGGCTTCTGTTTATGGACGCGGGAATGAAAGAACATGCAGGCGTTTGATGTGGATCTCTGGAATTGCGACAAGTGAAAACGGGTTTGGATTCAGGGTTTAAGCAAGTAATACGGGAATTTGGTCCGGATTTTTTGTTTGGCGCTGATCGGCAGATGGTGAAACGCCGTTATATTGCCGGAAATTATGCCTATATCTGTTTCACTGAAAATTTGGAGCAATTACCGCAAGAGGCCACCGGCGGTGCGCTGGAAAGTGCTGCCGGAAAGACGCAGTGTGTTCGAAAAATCGCGACCCGGCGGGGTTCGGCTTTGCAGTATTCCGCAAGTATTGGCTATATGCCGGGAAGAGTTATGAGAAGTTCGCCGAAATGCTGAAATGTGAAGCCAACGTTTTAAAGCCGCTCCTTATGGGCATGTTGCTTGCGTCGCTCGCAATGCCTGCCGCGGCTTTTGACATCAATGCGGGCGTGACCAAGGAATCCGGCCCCTTCGACCTGTTCAAGTTCGGCTTCAAGGCCTACAAGAACGGCAACAAGGGCGAAGCCGTCGAGGCCTATCGCTACGCGGCTGAAAAGGGCCATACCGGTTCGCGCTGGGCGCTTGCCAATATGTACGCCTTCGGTGATGGCGTCGCCAAGAACGACTTCGAAGCCTTCAAGATTTACAGCGAGATCGCCAGCCAGGGCGTCGAACCGGGCTCCGAGGATACCGGCTTTTTCGTCAATGCGCTGCTGTCTCTGGCCGACTATTACCGGCACGGCATTCCCGGCAGCCCGGTGAAAATGGACCTTTCACAGGCCCGCCAGCTTTATTTTCAGGTGGCTTCCACCTTTGGCGTTGCTGAAGCGCAGTTCCGGCTGGCGGAGATGATTCTGGCCGGCGAGGGCGGCCGGACCGATGTGCAGCAGGCCAAGAAGTGGCTCAATCAGGCACGCAAGCATGGCCATGCCGGCGCGATGTCGATTTTCGGCAATCTGATCTTCCAGGAAGGCCAGGCGGCGCAGGGGTTGGCATTCATGACGGCGGCGCTCGACAAATGTACGGCGGTGGACTGCACCTGGATCCAGAGCCTGCAGGAACAGGCATTTTCACTGGCGGGCGAGAATGATCGCCGCGCGGCCATCGCGATGGCGCAGAACATGCAGATCGACGATTCCAATTAAGATGATGTCAGCTGAGGCGAATTCTTGTCGTCTGAGGAGAGCCGGTCAGTCGACCGGCCGAAAATCGAAATAACCGCAGACCGGCACGTGGTCGGACGGTTTTTCCCATGCCCGCACGTGTTTTTCGATGCTGACCGATTGCAGCCTGTCGGCCGCTTCCGCCGATAGCATCAGATGATCGATCCGGATGCCGTTGTTTTTCGGCCATGCGCCGGCCTGATAGTCCCAAAAGGAATATAGTCCGGCTTCATCTGTGGTTGCACGGGCAGCATCGGTGAACCCCAGATTTTCCAGCTTGCGGAAGGCCGCGCGCGTCTGCGGCAGGAACAAAGCGTCACCTTCCCACACGCGTGGGTCGTGGCAATCGAAGGGCTCGGGGATGACGTTGTAATCGCCGGCCAGAATAAGCGGTTCCTCCAGCGCGAGGCGATCTTCGGCAAAACGGCGCAGCCGTTCCATCCAGGCGAGCTTGTAGGGATATTTGACCGGATCGTCAGGCGGATTGCCGTTCGGCAAATAAAGCGAGCAGACGCGGATCGCGCCACCGTTAACGGAGAACACGCCTTCGATGAAACGCGCCTGTTCGTCGGCATCGTCACCCGGTAGGCCGCGATTGACCTCGTCCGGCTTCACTTTCGAGAGCAGGGCGACGCCGTTGAAACCTTTCTGGCCGTGGGTCTCGACATGATAACCGAGCGCTTCCAGCTCCAGACGGGGAAAGCCCTCATCAACCGACTTGATTTCCTGAAGGCAGGCGATGTCAGGCGATGAATCCTTCAGCCACTGGCAGAGGTTTTCGATACGCGCCTTGACGCCATTGATGTTCCAGGTGGCAATCTTCATCGGAGTTTCCCTTTTGTGAGGGTACTTTTATCCGATGCAAAGGCGATTGCCACCGTTTTTGGAATGTGGTGGTGAGGATGTGGTGGATAGAGATGAGGCTGGTAGGGCAGACCAACGGCAGGGGAGGTGCCGCTGCATTGCCGACCCCTCATTCCTGTGCTTGTCACAGGAATCCAGCCGACGCGCGTCTGCGCGGCGAGGGAGTTCTTTTCAGCCCAAAGACTTGGGCTGGCTGGATCCCTGTGACAAGCACAGGGATGAGGGAGGAGAGAGATGTGGGTCACCTCAAAGCCAAGAGCCCAGCCGGAGTTATGGCCGTTTCACTCAGATCGAGAAGCTGGTGCCGCAGCCGCAGCTTGCCACCGCATTGGGGTTCTTGATCTGGAAGGACTGGCCGAGCAGATTATCGACGAAGTCGATTTCGGAGCCGGCCATGTAGATGACCGACATGCTGTCGATCAGCACTTTGGCGTCGCCGCGCGCAATCACGATGTCGTCATCCGCGGGGTCTTCCGCCAGATCGAACTTGTAGGAGAAGCCGGAGCAGCCGCCGCCTTCCACCGAAACGCGCAAGGCCTGCTTGCCCGCATCCGCTGCGACGATCTGTGCTATCCGCTTCGCTGCGGCTTCCGAAAGGGTAATGTCTGTGTTTTCCATGTCGTTCCTCGTGCCGGGGTCAAGAACCGGAGAGCAATAGTCCTGTCGGCGTCATTATAAACCGGTCAAATAAACGGTCTATAGCGATGTTCGCAACGGTCTTTGCCGCGATGATGCTTTGCGCCGACCTTTGCGATAGGTATGAAGGGTGGATGAAAAGGTCAATGGTCAAGGCTCAAGGAAGTCACAGCCGACGTCATGGCCAGAGAACAGTACGGGTGAATGCATGATCATAGACCAGCGCGCATTGGGTTTTGGAAGTGGCGAGAGGGCGATTTTCGCTTCCGATCCATGGAGCACGCGCGGGCGTCTTTTTGCCGAAGAGGGAAGCCTGACGCGTTCGGAATTCCAGCGCGACCGGGACCGCATCGTCCATACGACAGCCTTTCGCCGCCTGAAACACAAGACGCAGGTTTTCATCAGCCCTGACGGGGACCACTACCGCACCCGTCTTACCCATACGATCGAGGTAGCGCAGATTGCCCGTGCGCTCGCCCGCGCGCTGAAGCTGGACGAGGATCTGGCGGAAGGCGTGGCGCTGGTGCATGATTTCGGCCACACGCCCTTCGGTCATACCGGGGAAGATGCGCTGGATGCGGTGCTGTTGCCCTATGGCGGTTTCGACCACAATGCCCAGTCGCTGCGCATCGTCACCAAGCTGGAGCGTCGCTACGCCGAATATGACGGCATCAACCTGACATGGGAAACGCTCGAAGGGCTGGTCAAGCACAATGGCCCGCTGGTGAATGCCAAGGGTGAGGGCGTCAAGGGACCGGTTCCGCTGCCCATCCTCGAATATTGCGAGTTGCAGGATCTGGAGATTGGCAGCTATGCCAGCCTTGAGGCGCAGATGGCGGCGATTGCCGACGACATCGCCTATAATACCCATGACATAGATGACGGGTTGCGCGCCGGTTATCTCACCTTTGAGATGCTGGAAGAGGTGCCGTTCCTGAGTGGTCTTATGGCCGAGGTGCGGGGAAAATATCCCGTGCTCGACAAGGAGCGTTTCGCCAATGAGATCATGCGTCGCCAGATCACCCATATGGTCGAAGATGTGATCGGGGTCGCGCAGAACAACCTTGCTCGCCTGAACCCGCAGAGTGCTGCCGATATCCGCGCCGCCGATTTCACCGTCGCGACGTTTTCGCCCGAGATGGCCGAGACCGACCGGCAGATCAAGAAGCTGCTGTTCGGCCATATCTACCGGCACCCGGAAATCATGCGCATCCGGGCTGGTGCGACGCAGATCGTTACCGACCTTTTCCACCGTTATATGGAGACGCCGGCGGAGATGCAGAGTCACTACTGGGTGGACAGCATTTCCGGCATGAGCGAGGCCGCAAAAGCCCGGCATGTGGGCGATTATCTGGCCGGTATGACCGATAGTTATGCACTGCGCAGCCACCAGCGGCTGTTTGACCACACCCCCGATTTGCGATAGGGCAGCGGGCGATCGCGAAGCCGACCCGGTTATGACGACCGGACATAAACAGAAGCCCTTCGCGCAGGTTGGAACGATGAACATTTTTGCTGATTTCGATACCAGGATCAAAAACGCGCTCGAGACCCTCGATATCGTGAAAGAGAACCGCGACAAGGTCGATTTCAGTCGAATTACCGTCGAATCCCCGCGTGATCTGAGCCATGGCGATGTCGCAACCAATGCGGCGATGGTGTTGGCCAAGCCGCTCGGCACCAATCCGCGGGCGCTCGCCGAACTCATCGTGCCGGCACTTCAGGCCGACGGCGATGTCGACAGCGTCAATGTCGCCGGTCCCGGCTTCATCAATCTCAAGGTCTCGGTCCGTTACTGGCAGCGTCTGCTTGCCGACATGATCGGCCAGGGCATCGATTTCGGTCGCTCGAAGGTCGGCACGGGCCAGAAGATCAACGTCGAATACGTCTCCGCCAACCCCACCGGCCCGATGCATGTCGGCCATTGCCGTGGCGCCGTGGTGGGTGACACGCTGGCGAACCTGCTCGCATTCGCTGGCTATGGCGTGACCAAGGAATATTACATCAACGATGCCGGTTCGCAGATCGATGTGCTGGCGCGTTCTGTCTTCCTGCGTTACCGCGAAGCGCTGGGTGAAGATATCGGTTCCATTCCGTCGGGCTTCTACCCCGGCGACTACCTCGTTCCCGTCGGCCAGGCGCTGGCGGATGAATATGGCATCAAGCTGCGCGCCATGCCCGAGGAAAAGTGGATGCCGATCGTCAAGGACAAGGCGATCGATGCGATGATGGCGATGATCCGCGAGGATCTTGCGCTTCTCAACGTCCGGCATGACATGTTCTTCTCGGAGCGCACGCTGCATGAGGGCAATGGTGGCCCCATTCTCTCGGCCATCAACGATCTGACCTTCAAGGGCCATGTCTATAAGGGCACGCTGCCGCCGCCGAAGGGTGAATTGCCTGACGACTGGGAAGATCGCGAGCAGACGTTGTTCCGTTCCACCGAAGTGGGCGACGACATGGACCGTGCGCTGATGAAATCGGATGGTTCCTACACCTATTTCGCTGCCGACGTCGCCTATTTCAAGAATAAGTTCGATCGCGGTTTTTCCGAGATGATCTATGTGCTGGGCGCTGACCATGGCGGTTATGTGAAGCGGCTGGAAGCGGTTGCGCGCGCTGTCTCCGAAGGCAAGTCGAAGCTGACCGTGCTTTTGTGCCAGCTCGTCAAACTGTTCCGTGATGGCGAGCCGGTGAAGATGTCGAAGCGCTCCGGCGACTTCGTCACGCTGCGCGATGTTGTCGACGAAGTGGGTCGCGATCCGGTGCGATTCATGATGCTCTATCGGAAGAATTCCGAGCCGCTGGACTTCGATTTCGCGAAAGTGACCGAACAATCGAAGGATAATCCGGTCTTTTACGTGCAATATGCACATGCCCGCTCACAGTCGATCTTCCGGCAGGCGCGGGAAGCGTTTCCGGGGCTTGCTCCCTCTGCGGAAGAGATGGCGGCCTCTGTGGCTTTGATTAGCGATATCAACGAGTTACAGCTGGTTGCGAAGCTTGCCGAATATCCGCGTCTGATCGAATCGGCGGCCCTTTCGCATGAGCCGCACCGGCTTGCTTTTTACCTCTATGATCTGGCCAGTTCCTTCCATGGACACTGGAACAAGGGCAAAGACCAACCGGAATTACGTTTTATTAACGATAAAAACCGAGAATTGAGCATTGCCAGACTTGGGCTGGTGAATGCTGTCGCAAATGTTTTGAAGTCTGGCCTTACGCTTTTGGGAGCGGACGCACCTGACGAAATGCGATAACATATCACCATTATTTGCTCACAATACGCTGGCAAGAGCTGCAATGCGTAGATGGTGGAACACGTAATGGTCGAAAAAAATGTCGCGTATAACCGGGACGCCCGGTCCGAAGGGTTCGCTGACAACGATCCTCTGGCAGAACTGGCGCGTATCGTCGGTTTCGATGAGCGTCCTTCGCATGCGGGTTCTGCGGCTGCGCCAGCCTCTGCCCGCCGCGAACCCGAATTTAATCTCGAAGACGAGTTGCTTCGGGAATTCGAGGTTTATGATGCGCCGCACGCCGATCCCGTGGTTCTTGATCCGGCAAACGATGTTCGTGCGGGCATCCACCCCAACGATTTCATGCAGCGCGTCGAATCTGTCTTCGCCCGCCGCGAGCCTGAGCTTGAGCCCGTTGCCGCGCCCGAGACGCAGTACGCGCCGGAGCTGACGCACGCCCCCGAGGAAATGGCGCAGCCGCTTCCGGAGGTCGATAACGCCTATATTCACAATTACGTCGAAACCTCGACGCAGGACATTCGCGCGGATTTCCGCGACGACGCCGGTGCGTTTGCAGAAGTTTTCGATGTGCATTCGCACCAGCCGCGTGCCGCCGAGCCGATGGATTACCAGCAGGTCGCCCAGCATGCCGCATGGGAAGAGCCGCAGGCAGCAGAGCCGGCCCAGCCCGAGTGGCACGCCATGCCGGAGCTTCCGGCCGATGTTTCGAGCAACGTGTCGTCTTCTGCTCACGGTTATGTACCGGAGCCGCAGTCCTTTGATCTTGCCGACGAGGTAGAGATCGCGGTCGCTGAGGAAGCACCCGTTTCCGTGCGTCCGCCTTCGCATGGCGGCCGTTCTTCGCTGGAATTTTCCAGCCTGCGCCTGCCGCTTGCCAATTTCGGTGCACGTCGCGATGTTTCGTCCGCCGATCCGCGACGGGTTGAGCCGAGGTCCGAACGGCAGCCTGCTGCCCGGATCGAGCCGCAGGTCGAACCCGCGCCAGCGCTGGCGCCTGCCATCATTCAGGCGGAAGAGACCGCGCCTGCCTTCGCACCCTCGGTCGCGGAGACCTTCACGCCTGCTGCGCAACCTGTGATGCCTCCGGTCGCCCAGCAGCCGGCTGCGACCAATCTGTCGGCGATGGACGAGCTGATCTACGACGTTGCGAAATATTCCATTCCCGGTCGCGGCGAAGAGCCGGTCGTGCAGTCCGCGCCCGTCGTTCAGGCGGCCAGGATCGAGCCACCGGTGGCTGTCGCAACGCCAGTTGTGGCGACGCCCATTGCCGCATCGTCCGTGCGGGCAACGCCGGTTGCCCCTGCCGTATCCGCGGCACCTGTTCAGGAACTGGACTTTGCGGATTTCGCCGGTTTCAACGACGATGATTTCGAGCTGGCGCTCGACGATCTCGACCTTGATCTCGACCTGTCGGAAATCGCTGAAGCCGAGGTTGCTCCTGCGCCTGCGCCCCAACCCGTTCGCCAGCAGCCGGTTGCTCCGGTGGTGGCCGCTGCGCCCCAGCCGGTGAGGGAACAGCCAGCGCCTCAACCGCGCGCCGCAACCATGTCCGCGCCTATCGCGATGGCAGCTGCGCCCGTTCAACCGCGCCCGGCCGTCGCCGCGCCGCAGCCGGCCGAGCCGCAGACGCTGGAAAGCCTGCCTTTCGATCCTTCACAGATCGGCGAGACGGAAGAACACCCGGAAACCATCATCGAGATGGATGTTCCGGAATTGCCGGTCGGGGTTTTCGAACCCAAGCCAGCGCCGCGCCGTCATGAGGAAGATCTCGATATCGATACCGAGCTTGCGACGCTGTTTGCGCCTGCAGTTGCCGGCGGACTTGACCGCCACAAACACGCGGAAAACCGTGCTGCTGCCCCGCAGGCGCGCGCCGTGCAGGCTCCGGAAGACGCCGACGAATTCGAGCGGGCTCTGGAAGAGGACTTCCGCCGCTCCATGCAGGAGGCTGCGGCGTCCCGTGGCAATGCATCACGCGATGCCGAGAATACCTATGTCGATCATCAGGCGGCCTATCGCGACGAAGATGAACGCAGCGGTCGCCGCTGGATCATGCCCGTGGCAGCTGCCATCGGTCTGGTGCTTATCGGTGGTGGTGTTTACGCGCTGATTTCCGGCGGCTCCTCCAGCACCGGTTCGAATGGCGCGCCGGTCATCATTTCCGCCGACAACGATCCGATGAAGGTTGTGCCGGAAAATCCGGGCGGCCGCGTCGTGCCCAATCAGGACAAGGCGGTTTATGACCGTGTTGCCGGCGGCAACGCAGCCGATCCTAAGCAGCCGGCGCTGATTTCCAGCAACGAACAGCCGGTGGATGTGGTTCAGCGCACGCTGATCCCTGAACAATTGCCGCTTGAAGGTGAAAACGACGCAGATATGGAAGCCGCCGGCACACCGGTTGGCGAGACCGAAGATCCGCGTCTGCTTTCGCCGGAAGAAAAGGCGGCTCAGAACGAAGGTGCTGGCGCAACGGGTGTTTCGCCGCGCAAGGTCCGCACCATGATCGTCAAGCCGGATGGTACGCTGGTCGCCCAGGAAGTGGACGCACCGGCAGCCCAGCCGCCGAAGGCCGACAAGGTTGCAGAGCTTGCCGCACCGCAGACCGCCAAGCCGGGTGAGGGCGCTCCCGCCGTCATCGCGGCTTCGCGGGTTCCGGTGGCGCCCGAGCAGGCCGCAAAGCCGCAGGCCAATACGCCTGCCGCCGCTTCCACACCGGCTGCGCAGTCTGCAGCGCCGCTTCCTTCGGCGCGTCCGTCTTCCCAGCCTGCCAACGTGGTGGCAACGGTTACCAATCAGGGCAATGTCCGCCCGGCAGCGACCACTCCGGCCCAGCCGCAGGCTACGCAACAGCAAACGGCTGCCGCAACACCCGCCGCAACCAGCACGCCTTCTGCCGGTGGTTACTACATCCAGATCGCGTCGCTGCCGAGCCAGGCCGAGGCCCAGAAGTCCTACCAGAACATGTCGGCCAAGTTCGGTTCGGTCATCGGTGGACGCGGTGTCGACATCAAGGCGGCTGAAATTGCCGGCAAGGGCACATTCTACCGTGTCCGCATCCCGGCCGGTGACAAGAACGAAGCCGTGGCGCTTTGCGAAAAGTTCCGCTCGGCCGGCGGCAGCTGCCTGGTGGCACGCTGATAGCGGCCGATCTGGCTTCGTGACGATTGGGCTGCCGAGTGAGGCAGCCCTTTGAAATATCTGGACCTCCTGCAAACTCGACGTCATCCTCGGGCTTGACCCGAGGATCCACTGCCGCCTGAATGGATCCTCGGGTCAAGCCCGAGGATGACGGCGGTGAGGTTGGCGGACCGTTGTCGTACGCCTGACGGCGCAGCCTCTCTTATCCTCCATCTCTTTCCCCTTGCGAGCGTGACACCATGACCGATTGCAAAGCTATGATCCTCGGATGCAGCGGGCTTTCGCTGACCGCCGACGAGATTGCCCTTTACCGTGACCAAAAGCCCTGGGGCTTCATCCTGTTCGGCCGCAATATTGGCGAACCGCAGCAGATCACCGATCTCGTCGCCTCGATGCGTGATGCCGTCGGGCGGCCGGAGGCTCCGGTGCTGATCGATCAGGAGGGCGGGCGCGTCCAGCGCATCAAGCCGCCGATCCTGCAAGCCTATCCGAATGCCCGCATTCTCGGCGAAATCTACGAGCGCGACCGCGAGGAAGGCCTGCGCGCCGCCTGGCTGATGTCGCGTCTGCATGCCTTTGACCTGATGAAATTCGGCATCAATGTCGATTGCCTGCCGGTGCTCGATGTGCCGGTGGAGGGCGCCAGCAACGTCATCGGCAACCGCGCCTATGGCTATTCGCCGACCATGGTTGCCGAGATGGGGCAGGCGGCGGCGGACGGCCTGAAAGCGGGCGGCATGTTGCCTGTCATGAAACACATGCCCGGCCACGGGCGCGGCATGGTGGATTCTCATCATGATCTACCGGTTGTCGATGTACCGCTCGACGAGCTGGACGCCCATGATTTCGTACCGTTCCGGGCGCTTAACCGCGAATTGATGGCGATGAGCGCACATCTGGTCTTCAACGCCGTTGACCGCGAACGGCCGGCTACCACCTCGGCGAAGGTGATCGAAGAGATCATTCGCGGCCGGATCAGCTTTGACGGGTTGCTGATGTCCGACGACAGCTCCATGAATGCGCTGAAGGGCACGCTTGGCGAAAGGGCTGCGAATATTGTTGCGGGTGGTTGCGATATAGTCTTGCATTGCAACGGCGTGATGGGTGAAATGCTTGAGGTCGTGAAGGAAGTTCCCGTTCTTTCCGGCCGTTCGCTGGAGCGGGTGCGGGCCGTGGAGGCGGGTTTCCCCGCTGCTGACACCGCCGACGAAGCTGAACTGAGAGCTGAATTCAACGCCATGTGGGCCGTTTCCTGACGATCGGGCGGCGGTCGCCCACTCGGGATCACAGGCCGGATGCCCGGCGGATGGAACAATGGCCGCAGACAAGTCTCGCAATTTACCGCCGATGGACAAGCTCTGGCAGGATGTGACGCCGGAGCGGCTGACGGGCGAGGCCGGGCTGGTCATCGATGTCGCGGGTTTCGAAGGCCCGCTCGATCTGCTGCTGCACCTTGCCCGCACGCAGAAGGTCGATCTGTCGCGCATTTCGGTGCTGGCGCTTGCCGAGCAATATCTGCAATTCGTGGAAAGCGCGCGCCGCGTGCGCATCGAGCTGGCCGCCGATTATCTGGTCATGGCGGCGTGGCTCGCCTTCCTCAAATCCAAGCTCCTCATTCCGCAACAGGCGAAGGATGACGGCCCCTCAGGTGAGGAAATGGCCGCGACGCTGGCCTTCCGCCTCAAACGCCTGGAAGCGATGCGCGAGGCGGCCGAAAGGCTCGTCAACCGCGCCCAGCTTGGCCGCGATGTTTTTGCCCGTGGGGCGCCGGAGCATATTCCGCATATCAACCGTTCGGCCTACGAGGCGAACCTCTACGATCTTCTGAGCGCCTATGCCAATCTGCGGCAGAGGCAGGCCATCACCCAGGTCACCATCGAAAAGCGGCAGGTCTGGTCGCTGGTTGAGGCGCGCGAGCTTCTCAACAGTCTCCTCGGCGATGTCGGCGAATGGACGGTGCTCGATCAATATCTGCTGCAATATGTGCCGGATCCCGCCATGCGGGTAACGGCCATCGCCAGCGCTTTTGCCGCCTCGCTGGAACTGGTGCGTGAGGGATCGCTACAAATCCGGCAGGACGGTGCGTTTCAGCCGATCTATATGCGCAGGGGCGAAAGAGACGATCGCGCGGTGAATGCCGAAAGGACCAATGATGACGAATGATGACGAGGCCGGCGAGGTATTGATCGTGACAGATGGGGTGGAGCCCGAACCCACGATATTTTCCGAGCGTCAGCTGAAGGAGGCTGAGCGCATCACCGAGGCGCTGATTTTCGCCTCGGCCGAGCCGGTTTCCGTCGGCTTCATCGCCGAGCGTCTGCCGCGCGGCATGGATGTCGTCACCATTCTGCACCAGTTGAAGGCCGCCTATGGCGACCGGGGTGTCAATCTCGTGCAGGTGGGCGGGCAATGGGCGTTCCGCACGGCGGGCGACCTTTCCTTCGTCATCCGCACGGAGGAGAAGGAACCGAAGAAGCTGTCGCGCGCGGCGCTGGAAGTTCTGGCGATCATAGCGTATCATCAGCCGGTGACACGCGCCGAAATCGAGGAAATCCGCGGCGTGCAGACCTCACGCGGTACGCTCGACGTGCTGATGGAGGCGGGCTGGGTGCGTTTCCGCGGTCGCAGGCGCACACCGGGCAGGCCGGTGACGATCGGCACCACGGTGGAGTTTCTCGATCATTTCGGCCTTGAGGAGCTACGGGATCTGCCGGGCCTTGAGGAGCTGAAAGGCGCGGGGCTGCTTTCCGGTCGTATCCCGTCCAATTTCGGCATTCCCCTGCCGATGATGAGCGACGAATTGCGTGAAGACGAAGACCCGATCACGCAGCTCGATCTGGAGGAGCTGGGCCTGCTTGCGCCGGGCGGCGGCGATGGTGATGATTGATATCGCCGTCAGCGGATGACAGGACGCAAAAACTTTATGCTCACACCTTGTTGACGCGACAATTTGTTGTTTGAAAAAGCCTTTCAAACGTCTTACATCGTCTGAAAGCGAAATTCAGGAGTTGCAGTTATGGGTTCTTTTAGTGTGTGGCATTGGCTCATCGTGCTGGTGATTGTTCTCGTCCTCTTCGGACGTGGCAAGATCCCGGAATTGATGGGCGATGTCGCGAAGGGCATCAAGAGCTTCAAGAAGGGCATTGCTGACGAAGACCAGACGCCGCCTCCGGCCGATGCAAACTCTCCTGCCAATGCGAAGACCGTCGACCACAAGGCTGACGAGATCAAGTAAGCGGCTTTGAAGCTGCTTGTTTTGAGACGGCGCTAGGGTCTCGGGAGCATATTGATGTTAGATATCGGCTGGAGTGAGCTTCTGGTGATTGCGGTCGTGTTGATCGTGGTTGTCGGGCCGAAAGACTTGCCGCCCATGATCCGCGCCTTCGGTAAAACGATGGCCGGCCTTCGCAAGATGGCGGGGGATTTCCGCACGCAGTTCGACGAGGCCTTGAAAGAGGCCGACATGGACGATGTGCGCCAGACCATTTCCGATGTCCGCAATCTCAACCCCACCAACTCGCTGCGCGATGCGATGAACCCGCTTCGCCAGCTGGGCAACGAGATCAAGTCCGATCTCCAGAAGGCGACGGCGGCGCCCGATGGCCTGTCGTCCACCCCGGCACCCGCGACGAGCGAGCCGGTTGCGCCGCTGGTCAGCGTGCCGGAACCGGAAATGAAACTTCCGGACACGCCGCCTTCAGTGGTTTCCACGCCTGCGGCCTCCGCGCCGGTTACTCCTGTTGCTGCTGCGGAGACGAAGCCGAAGCGCGCACGTGCGAAATCAATTGCGACGGTTGAGGCAGAGGCGGTTGCCGCCAAGCCGAAGCGTGCCGTCCGCACCAAGGCGGACGCAGCACCGCAACCCATTGCCTCTCCCGCAACCGGCGAACCAGCCGTTTCGCAATCTTCCGTGAAGGCTGTCGCCAAAAAGGCAGCCATCAAGAAAGCGGCAGCGGACAAGGCTGTTGTGGTGGCTGACGCCAAACCGGCAAGAACCAAGGCTGCAAAGCCGAAAAAGGATGAAGCATGAGCGGCGATACCGAAGATAAGCCACAGCCGCTTATCGAGCACCTCATGGAGTTGCGCACCCGGCTGATCTGGTCGCTCGGCGCATTCTTCATCGCCTTCATCGGCTGTTTTGCGGTGGCCAAGCACCTCTTCAACCTGCTTGTCATTCCCTATAAATGGGCAGTGCTCTGGGCCGGGCTCGATGTGACGAAATCGTCGCTGATCTATACCGCGCCGCAGGAATTTTTCTTCACGCAGATCAAGGTCGCCATGTTCGGCGCAATGGTCATCTCCTTTCCGGTGATCGCCTCGCAGCTTTATAAATTCGTCGCACCCGGTCTCTACAAGAACGAGCGCGCCGCCTTCCTGCCGTTCCTCATCGCGTCGCCGATCCTTTTCCTCATCGGTGCTGCGCTCGTCTATTTCTTCTTCACGCCCATGGTCATGTGGTTCTTCCTCGCCATGCAGCAATTACCTGAAGATGGCGAGGTGGCGATTTCGCTGATGCCGAAGGTATCGGAATATCTGAGCCTCATCATGACGCTGGTGCTGTCTTTCGGTCTGGTGTTCCAGCTGCCGGTCGTCACCACGCTTCTGGCCCGCGTCGGCATTCTGACCAGCGACTGGCTGCGGGAAAAGCGCAAGTTCGCCATCGTGCTGGCCTTCGTGGTCGCCGCCGTGCTGACGCCGCCCGACCCCATGTCCCAGATCGGTCTTGCGCTGCCTGCGATCATTCTCTACGAGATTTCCATCTACATGGCTCGACTCGTGGAGAGGAAACGTGCGGCGGAATCCAAAAGCACGGAGCTGGAAGAGACCTGAGCCTTTGCGAAGGTTTCCCCCGCTCACAAATCTCTTCGCGCCGGGCCTTTGCCCGGCGTTTTGCTGAGGGCAATGCAACAACGGTCTGGAACGACGATGCACGACATTAAATGGATACGCGAAAACCCTGAAGCCTTCGATGCGGCCCTTGCACGCCGTGGCGTGGAGGCTGCTGCCAGCGGCCTGATCGCCCTTGATGAAAAGCGCCGTTCCGTCATCCAGTCCCTGCAGGACATGCAGTCCCGCCGCAACGCCGCCTCCAAGGAAATCGGCGCCGCCATGGCGCAGAAGAACATGGAGCTTGCGGAAAAGCTGAAGGCAGAAGTCGCCGACATCAAGGAAAACATGCCGCGCGCCGAGGAGGAGGACCGCCACGTCACCGCCGAGCTGAACGATGCTTTGTCGCGCCTGCCGAACATGCCTTTCGACGACGTGCCTGATGGCAAGGACGAGCACGACAATGTCGTTGCCCGCGTGGTCGGCCAGAAGCCCGGCTGGAACCATGCGGCGAAGGAGCATTTCGAGATCGGCGAAGCGCTCGGTTACATGGATTTCGAACGCGCCGCCAAGCTGTCTGGTTCGCGCTTTACCGTACTGACCAGCCAGCTGGCGCGTCTGGAGCGGGCGCTCGGCCAGTTCATGATCGACCTGCACACGTCAGAGCACGGCTATACCGAAGTGTCCTCTCCGCTGATGGTGCGCGACGAGGCGATGTTCGGCACCGGGCAATTGCCGAAGTTTTCCGAAGACCTGTTCAAGACCACCGATGGCCGCTGGCTGATCCCGACGGCGGAAGTGACGCTGACCAACCTCGTGTCAGGCGAAATTCTCGAGCAGGAAAAGCTGCCGCTGCGCTTCACCGCGCTGACCCCGTCCTTCCGTTCGGAAGCGGGCTCGGCTGGTCGCGACACGCGCGGCATGCTGCGACAGCACCAGTTCTGGAAATGCGAGCTTGTCTCCATCACCGATGCGGAAAGTGCTGTCGCAGAGCATGAGCGCATGACGGCCTGCGCCGAAGAAGTGCTGAAGCGTCTCGGCTTACATTTCCGCACCATGACGCTGTGCACCGGCGATATGGGTTTTGGCGCGCGCAAGACCTACGATCTGGAAGTGTGGCTGCCGGGTCAGGACACCTATCGTGAAATCTCGTCCTGCTCGGTCTGCGGCGATTTCCAGGGCCGGCGCATGAATGCGCGTTATCGCGGCAAGGACGACAAGGCGACGAAGTTCGTGCACACGCTGAACGGCTCCGGTACGGCTGTCGGCCGCTGCCTCATCGCGGTTCTCGAAAATTATCTGAACGAGGACGGTTCCGTCACAATTCCAGACGTGCTGCTGCCCTATATGGGCGGTCTGACACGCATCGAGAAGGCGGCCTGAGTTCTGATGTTTCCGTCATTCCGGCCCTGAACCGGAATCCAGCCAGCCCAAGTCCTTGGGCTGGAAGGGCTCTTCCCGAAGCGCGGACGCGCGTCGACTGGATGCCGGCTCAAGGCCGGGATGACGGTTGAGGGGGTGCTCTTACCTGAACCAAATGAATAGCGGAGAGAAAACATGCGGATTTTGCTGACGAATGACGACGGTATCCATGCCGAGGGTCTGGCCGTGCTGGAGCGTATCGCCCGCACGCTGTCCGACGATGTCTGGATCGTTGCGCCTGAGACCGACCAGAGCGGTCTTGCCCATTCGCTGACGCTTTCCGAACCGTTGCGTCTGCGCAAAATCTCCGACAAGCATTATGCGTTGCGCGGCACGCCGACCGATTGCGTCATCATGGGCATTCGCGAAGTTCTGCCGGAGAAGCCCGACCTCGTGCTGTCCGGCGTTAATGCCGGCGCCAACATGGCCGATGACGTGACCTATTCCGGCACCATTGCCGGCGCCATCGAGGGCACCCTGCAGGGCGTGCGTTCCTTCGCGCTCAGCCAGGCCTTCAGCCATGCTGACGGCCGTGTCGTGCCGTGGGAAGTCGCCGAAACCTATGCGCCGGATCTTCTGCGCAAGCTGATGAATGTCGATCTGCCTGATGGCACCTTCCTCAATCTCAATTTCCCCAATTGCGCGCCCAAGGATGTGCAGGGCGTTTCCGTGACCGGGCAGGGCAAGCTCGATTTCGGCCTGACCGTGGAAGAACGACAGGACGGCCGCGGTTTCCCCTATTACTGGCTGCGCTTCGGCGAGCGTCTTGGTACCTTCCGCGAAGGCACCGATATCCATGCCCTGAAGCACGGCAAGATTTCGGTTACGCCGCTTAAGCTTGACCTGACGGATTACTCGGTAAAGGATCGGGTTGCGCAAGCACTTGGATTCGGAGTCGCCGATTGAAATCCGCCATGGTCGAAAAGGAAGGTTTTGCCGCTCTCGTTCTCCGTCTGCGGGGCGAGGGGATTTCCGACCTCGACCTGTTGACGGCGGTCGAGCAGACGCCACGTTCCAAATTCGTGCCGCCGCAATTTGCTGCTGACGCCTATTCCAGCCGCACGATCCCGATCGACTGCGGCGCCTTCATGGAAGGCGCCGACATGGCGGTGAAAATCCTTGCCCGCCTGCAGGTCAAGCCCGGCCAGCGAGTGCTGGAAATCGGTACCGGCAGCGGTTTCATGACCGCGATCATGGCCCGTCGGGTGGAGCGGGTGTTTTCGCTGGAGCGTTACAAGACGCTGGTGCAGCAGGCGCAGAACTGTCTGGACGATCTTTCCATCCGCAATGTCGTCATCCGTCAGGCGGATGGCAGCAACGGTCTGGTGGGCGAAGGTACCTTCGACCGTATCGTCTCCACAGCCGCCTTCACCACCATGCCCCGCTTTTTTGCCGAACAGATCGTATCGGGCGGCATGATGATCGCGCCGATCATCGTTGAGGGTGATCGCTGCGTGATGACCCGCTTCTCCAAGACCGGCAGCCGCTTCGAAAAGGAAGAGCTGTTCGAGGCGCCTTATCTGCCGCTCAGCACCCATATTGCCCGGCATTTGTGACAAAGTGAAAATTTTGAAGACAGTTTATTTTAGTCTTCTAAAGTTCTGAATTGTCGCAACTATCTGATTTTCAATATCATTATTGTCTCAACATGACGCATCCGGTTTTCGTCATGGTTATCGAAGTGTCAAAAAAGCACTGAGAGGCTTAACGTTTTAACGGCGTGGTAACACTAACGCGCTTTAATCATAAACATCGACGCATGGTTTTCCCCACCTCGGGAAATGGGCCTTGCAAGAAGTGAAATTTGTGCCGGATCGGTTTCGATGCGGCGGGTTGGCGTCAGTGTAGATCGAGTCATGCGTATGAGACATTCGTCTAAAATCGGAAAATCAGTCGCAAAAATGTTCGCAGCGGCATTGCTGGCAAGCGTCGCAACGGGCTGTAGCTCGGATGCAACGCGGTTCGGCGGCCTCTTTTCCAGTGGACCGGACAAGATGACCACGGCGTCAATTCCAGCCCGTCAGGGTGGTGGTGCTTATGCGCAGGCCCCGGTTCCGCAGGGCGACATGAACGGCGGTTATGCTTCCGCCGCGCCGCAGGGCGGTTACGCCAATCAGAACATGGCGGGCAATTCCTATCCGCAGTCCGGCGGTTACGGCGGCGGCGTCCAGCCGTCCACGGCCCGCTCGGCTTCGGCCTCTCCGGTGCAGCGCTCCGAACTGTCGGCACCGTCGGCAGTGGCAAGCCGCGATCCGGCGACGCGCAACGAAGCCATGGCTCAGCCTTTCCCGTCCACACAGCGACAAGCCGCACCTTCTCTGGCAGCACCTGCCCGCCAGGCAGCCGCGCCCGTCGCCGACAATCTGACAACCGCAACCGTCCGTTCCGACAAGAATGGCTGGCATACGGATGGCGCTTCCTCCGTGACCCTGCGTCCCGGCGAAAGCATCACGACCATTTCCAACCGCTACGGTGTCCCGGAAAAGGAACTGCTGCGGGTCAACGGCCTGAAAGCCGCGTCTTCGGCGCAGGCCGGACAGTCGATCCTCATTCCGAAATTCGGCCAGGTGCGCAACGCCGCCAAGGATGCGGCCGGCAATATCGCGCTGAACCGCAATGGCGACCAGCCGACCCCGCTGCGCAGCCCTGAGGGCAATGTTGCCGTGCTGCCGTCGCAGGCTGCCGCCCGTGACAAGATTTCCTCCGAGGCTGGCAAGCTGACGCCTCCCGGTGGCAAGCCACTGCCGCCGACCGGTGGTTACAAGGTTCAGCCGGGTGACAGCCTGGCGAAGATCGCCCGTGAAAACGGCGTCTCGGTTGCCGCGCTGAAGGCCGCCAACGGGCTTTCCAACGAAAGCATCCGTGTCGGCCAGACACTTTCCATGCCGGGCGCCGGCACTGACAACGTCAAGACAGCCTCGGTTCCCGCCAAGGAGGCGGCCAAGGCAGTGGAGACCGCATCCGCCAAGCCGGAGCCCTACAAGGCCCCTGCCGCTGCTGCCGCGACTATTCCTGCCGCGCCGGCTGCCACGGCAAGTGTCAGCGACATCGAAAAGAAGTCCGACATGGCTTCTCTCGCTCCGGAATCCACCGGCATCGGCAAATATCGCTGGCCGGTTCGCGGCGCGGTCATCAACAATTTCGGTGACAATGTCGAAGGCAGCCGCAATGACGGCATCAACATCTCGGTTCCCGAGGGTACGCCGATCAAGGCCGCTGAAAACGGTGTGGTCATCTATGCCGGCAACGGTCTGAAGCAGCTCGGCAACACGGTGCTGGTGCGCCATGACGACGGCAAGGTCACCGTTTACGGCAACGCCGCCAATCTCGACGTACAGCGCGGCCAGAAGGTCCAGCGTGGCCAGACCATCGCCACCTCAGGCATGACCGGCAGCGCCAAGCGTCCGCAGGTTCACTTCGAAGTTCGCAAGGATGCGACACCGGTGAACCCATCAGGTTTCCTTGAATAGGTATTGCGTCTCAAGGAATGATGAAGCCGGGTGAAGAGCCCGGCTTTTTCATTTTTGGGGTGATGCGCAGGATAAGTACCACAAGTTTGGTGGTTGTCGTCGGCTCAGCACTTCGTCCTCCGTCATGCCGGACCTGATCCGGCATCCAGCCGACGCGCGTCGGCGCGGCGAGAAGGACTCCTTTCAGCCCAAGGACTTGGGTTGGCTGGATACCGGCTCAGGGCCGGTATGACGGATGTGGGGATGCGGCCGTAAGCGGTTAAGCTGTCCCTGTGTCACTCCGTCAGTTGCCGTCTCACCAACCCGACCGTCTTCTCAATGAAGTCGGCAATCGTTGCGGTATCATCGAGATCGAAAACGGGGAGGGCCGTGTCCGCTACCTCATGATCGGCGGCAATGGCGATGATGTGCGGGTCGCTGGGGGCAAGCGGTTCGGTTTTCATCGCTTCCAGCCGGCGCGCCTCGATCTTCGGCACCGGCTCGTATTTATACCCTTCGATCAGCACGAGATCGCAGGGGGCGAGGCGGGAGAGGATGTCCTCGAACGACGGTTCCGGTTGGCCGCGCAATTCATGCATGATGGCGAAACGCGTGCCGGAAACGATGGTGACCTCATGCGCGCCGGCCTGCCGGTGACGCCAGCTATCGGCACCCACCTTGTCGATATCGAAATCATGATGGGCGTGCTTGATGGTGGAGACGCGGTAGCCGCGCGCTGTCAGCTCGGTGACGATGCGCACCGCAAGGCCGGTCTTGCCCGAATTTTTCCAGCCGGCAATGCCAAAGACCTTTTGTGCCGTCATGGTTGCAGCTCCATCTCTTTGTTTCAACGCATTATCCTACTGGAAATGCTCCAGATGGCTACGCGCCAGCGCCAGCTCATCCGGGGTGTTGATGTTGAAGAATGGGTCGAGGCTGCCCTTTGCTGTTTCCACCGGCGGGAAGGCCACGCCGATGGTGACATGCCGGGCAAGATAAGCCCGGATACGGCGGTTGGCATCGTTCTTCAGCCACTCCTCGAGATCATCGGCAAGCGCCACCGGCCACAGCGCGAAGACGGGGTGAAGCTGGCCGCTCGAGGCAGCGATGACGATCGTATTGTCCGATATGTGTTCGCAAAGCCGGGCGACGAGATCGTCGGGGAAAAACGGGCTGTCGGCAGGCGCAGTCAGGAAATGGCTGCCGGTGGCCTCGCGATTGCGGAAATGCTGCATGCCGGCCAGAACACCGGCGAGTGGCCCGGCATGGCCGTTCAGCGTATCGGGCAACAGCGGCAGGCCGAAAGTGTCCGCCCATTCGCCCTTGTCTTTGATGGCGGCATTGATGGTGACATCCGAGACCTGTGGCGCGATGCGGCGCACGACGTGGGAAAGCAACGGCGCATCGCCCAGCATCACCATCGCCTTGTTGGTGCCCATGCGCCGCGACAGGCCGCCGGCGAGCACGAGACCGGGTATCTCAAGGGGAAGGGCGCTCATTGCCGCTGTTCCTGCAGCCTTACGACATAGGTGGTGAGAAGGGCGACAAGGCCGGTCGCCAGCATCACCATGAGGAGCGGCCAGGTTCCGTCCTCCTTCGACAGGACCGAGGAGGCAAGCACGGAAAGGGCGGCACCGCCGCCGATGGTCATCGCGCCGCCAAGACCGGAGGCCGAGCCGGCCAGATGCGGCTGAACGCTGACCATGCCGGCATTGGCGCTGGGCAGTGTCACGCCGTTGCCGACGCCGATCAGGGCAAGCGGCACGAAGAACGCATAGGCGCTTTCCGCCCCGCCGGTTATCAGTATGATAGTCGTGACGATGCCGGCAATGGCGATGACATTGCCCGACAGCATCATGCGGGTGATGCCGATCTGGCTGGCATAACGGCCGGAGACGAAATTGCCGAGCATGTAACCGCTGGCCATGAAGAAGAACTGCAGGCCGAGCATGGCCGGGGCAAGCCCATAAAGCACGCTGCCGACAAAGGGTGCGCCGCCGAGGAATGAAAAGAACATGCCCGACGAGAAGGTCGAGGTCAGTGCATAACCCCAGAACAGCGGCGAGCGCAGAAGTTCCGGCCAGGCGTGGAACTGCTGTGAAAAACTCGCCGATTTATTGTGGTTGGTTTCGCCGAGATCGAACCATGCGAGCGCCAGAATGCCGACGCCAAGCAGGGCAAGGAGTGCGAAGCTCGACTGCCAGCCGGAAATGTCGTTGAGCAACCCGCCGACAGTTGGGCCAACCATCGGCACCACCGACATGCCCATGGTCACATAACCGATCATCGATGCGGCCTGTTCCATCGGCACCATGTCGCGCACGATGGCGCGGGCCAGCACGAAGCCGGAAACGACGGCCGCCTGTGCGACGCGCCCGATCATGAAGACGGTGATGTTGGGCGCCAGCATGCAGACGAGCGTGGCGGCGATCATGATCGCGATGCTGGCAAGCATGACCGGCCGGCGGCCGAAGAGATCGGAAAGCGGGCCGATGAGAAGTTGCAGACAGGCGGTGGCGGCGAGGTAGCCTGAAACGGCAAATTGCATCACCGCGTAATCGGTCTCGAAATAGAGCGCCATGGCCGCAAGCGAGGGCAGGAACACATTCATGCACAGCGCCGCGACGCCGGCGATGACGACCAGCGTGATGATGTGGGGTGGGGTGGTCCGATCGAGGAAACGGCCGCTTTTCATGTCATTCTCCCGCCTCTTCCGTAACGGCAGTTTTCGTTACGGAAGCCGGTCGCACCGTGGTTGCGGCGGTCGGTGTGGCGGCCGCGCGCTTGGCCATTTGCGAACGTTTACGCAGGCTTTCACGATAGAAAGTGTAGAGACCCGAACCGATGACGATCATCGCGCCGACGATCGTGAAACTGTCGATTTTTTCGTTGAAGAAGAACACGCCAATCATGAAACCCCAGAGCAGGCCGGTATAACGAAACGGCGCGACGAAGGAGATTTCGCCTGATCGCATCGCGAGGATGATCGCCTGATAACCGACCAGCACCAGAATGGCGGAAGCGGCGAGATGCGACACGATCGTGACATTCATCGGCTGCCAGCCGCCGAAAGGCACGATCAGCAGGCCGCCCACCGCCATGTTGACGGTGGCGGTGATGACGGTAATCGCAAGCGAGGGCACATCGGCATACATTTTCCGGGTCAGGAGATCGCGTGCGGCGGTGACGGCGAGCGATGCGACGACCAGCAGCGCGCCGGGGGTAAAACCTTCCGGGCCGGGCCGGATAATGACGAGCACGCCGATGAAACCGACGATGATCGCCACCCAGCGCCGCCAGCCGACCGGCTCACGCAGGAACAGCGCCGCACCCAGCGTCACCACCAGCGGCAGGGACTGCAATATGGCCGAGGCATTGGAAAATTCGATGAGGCCCAGCGCCGTCAGGTAAAGCACCGCGGCAGTCACTTCGCAGAGACAGCGCAGGATGATGATGGGCCGCAGCAGGGTTTTCAGTGGTCTCAGCGCGCCGAAATGCCGGGCGGCGATATAAATCAGCACCACGGTCATGATGCCGCGCACGAACATGATCTGGCCGGTGTTGATGTAGGGTGTGACGGATTTCGTCAGGGCGTCGTTGGCCGTGAAGCTTGCCATGGCGAGCGCCATGAAAAGCGCGCCGCGCGTATTGTCCGTCAATGCCATTCCATACGATCCCAGACCATGCGCAGTTTTACCCGGACCGACCTTTCAGACGGTTTCGGGCGGCCTCGCGGGCGCGACGACGCATTCCTCCATGTAAAGAGACGTGACACGGCCAAGCCGGCAATTCAACCGCTTATATAGATGGGTGACAAAGAAAGCGGCTCAGCCGCCCGTCACGCTCATATGGCGGGCGACGGCGGGGCGTTTGTGGGTGCGGTCGATGATGAAATCATGCCCCTTCGGCTTTCGCAGAAGGGCTTCATCGATGGCGCTCGACAGATAGACGTCGCTTTCGGAAGCGCGCAGCGCCGTGCGCAGGTCGGCCGCATCGTCCTGGCCCAGACACATATAAAGCGTGCCGGTGCAGGTCAGGCGGACACGGTTGCAGCTTTCGCAGAAATTATGGGTCATCGGCGTAATGAATCCGAGCCGGCCGCCGGTTTCCTCCACCGTTACGTAACGGGCGGGGCCGCCGGTCTGGTAATCGCTGTCGATGAGCGTGAAGCTCTTTTCCAGATCGGCGCGCAACTGCGACAGCGGCAGATAGCGGTCGGTGCGGTCTTCCTCGATCTCACCCATCGGCATGGTTTCGATGACGGTCAGATCCATGCCGCGACCATGGGCAAAACGCATGATTTCAGGCATTTCGGTGTCGTTGAAATCCTTCAGCGCCACGGCGTTGAGCTTGACCTTGATGCCGGCGGCCTGTGCGGCATCCAGCCCTTCCATGACACGGTCGATATCACCCCAGCGGGTGATCTGGCGGAATTTATCGCGGTCGAGCGTGTCGAGCGAGACGTTGATGCGCTTGACGCCGCAATCGGCCAGCTCATCGGCATATTTGGCAAGCTGCGAGCCATTGGTGGTCAGCGTCAGTTCGTCCAATGTGCCGTTGCGCACATGGCGGCCGAGATTCCGAACCAGCGACATGATGTTCTTGCGCACCAGCGGCTCGCCGCCGGTGAGCCTGAGCTTGCGCACGCCGCGCGTTATGAAGACGGAACAGAGCCGGTCGAGCTCTTCCAGCGTCAGAAGGTCCTTCTTCGGCAGGAAGGTCATGTGCTCGGACATGCAATAGGTGCAGCGGAAATCGCAGCGGTCGGTGACTGAAACGCGCAGATAGGTGATGGCGCGGCCGAAGGGATCCACCATCGGTGCGTTGTTTTCCGTCAGGAATTGCGCTTTTTCAAGCGATCCGGGGAAACTGTTCACGTCTCCATCCTCATTGCGCGATGCGCCTTTCAAATGATGTAGTGGCTTGCCTATCGTGAGGCAAGTCCGTAATTTTGACGCATATGATGAGCTTACGGAAGTGAAAAATGAGTGATGTCTGGCCGATCGAGCTGCTGGTGTCGAAAGACCGGCGGGAATTGACGGTTTCCTTTGACGATGGAAGCGTTTACCGGCTTCCCGCCGAGATGTTGCGGGTGCTTTCACCCTCGGCGGAAGTGCAGGGTCACGGGCCGGGACAAAAGGTCACCGTACCCGGCAAACGCAATGTCGCCATCCGCTCGATGGTCGCGACCGGCAATTATGCGGTTCGCATCGTTTTCGACGACGGCCATGACAGCGGTATCTACACCTGGAAATATCTGAGGGAACTGGGCG
Organism: Agrobacterium sp. ICMP 6402; assembly: GCF_009498615.1. Classification (NCBI taxonomy): domain Bacteria; kingdom Pseudomonadati; phylum Pseudomonadota; class Alphaproteobacteria; order Hyphomicrobiales; family Rhizobiaceae; genus Agrobacterium; species Agrobacterium sp. ICMP 6402. The sequence continues at coordinate 1,260,833 of NZ_QSNV01000001.1, read as the reverse complement.
AAACCGGCGACGCACTGTTTGACGATTATCAACGGCAGCTTGCTGAAAAGGGCTTGAGCAGGGAGCCGCTATCCCGGTAGAAAAAGACGGGGGACGAAGCCCTCGTCCTATCAATTGCAACGGGGTGACGTGTGGCTGTCGAAGCGAACGGAAATGATCTGGCCCAGGTGGTCGTGCTTTTGGCGGCAGGTGTCGTCGCCGCGCCGATTTTCAAGCGTATCGGCCTCGGTTCGGTGCTGGGTTATCTGGCTGCCGGCCTGGTGATCGGTCCTTACGGGTTTGGGTTTTTCTCAGATTCGCAGGCCATTCTCCATATTGCCGAACTGGGCGTAGTGATGTTCCTGTTCATCATCGGCCTTGAAATGCAGCCGTCGCGGCTGTGGTCGATGCGGCAGGATATTTTCGGGCTGGGCGCGCTGCAGGTGCTGGTGTGCATGGCGGGCCTGACGTTGATCGGTGTCGGTCTTGGCTTTCCGGTCATCATGTCCTTCGTCGCCGGCACGGGTTTCGTGCTGACCTCGACGGCGATCGTCATGCAGATGCTGCAGGAACGCAACAGCATGTCCAGCCTCAAGGGCCAGCGCATCATCGCCATCCTGCTGTTTGAGGATCTGGCCATCGTGCCGCTTCTGGCGCTTGTCGCCTTTCTCGGTTCGGGCGGCGAGCATGTGACGCCCTCGGAGCGCTGGATTTCCGTGGGCATCGCGCTTGCCGCCGTTGGTGCGCTCATTCTTGCCGGGCGTTATCTGCTTAACCCGTTCTTCCGGCTGCTCGCCGCCTCCGGTGCGCGGGAGGTGATGACGGCTGCTGCGCTTCTCGTGGTGCTGGGATCTGCGCTGCTGATGCAGGTCAGCGGGCTTTCCATGGCCATGGGCGCGTTTCTCGCCGGCGTGCTTTTGTCCGAATCTTCCTTCCGGCATCAGCTGGAAGCGGATATCGAGCCGTTTCGCGGCATTCTGCTCGGCCTGTTCTTCCTCGGCGTCGGCATGGCGATCGACCTTGCCGTCATCGGCTCCAACTGGCAGCTCGTGGTCGTCAGTGTGGCGGGCTACATGCTGCTCAAGGGTTTTCTCATCTATGGTGTGGCGCGGGCGCTCGGCACCACGCGCCGTGAGAGCCTGGAGCGAGCGGTGCTGATGGCGCAGGGCGGCGAATTCGCCTTCGTGCTTTATTCCGCCGCCGTTAGCGCCGGCATTCTCGACCGGGAGGCGAACGCCATCCTGACCGCGACCATCATCATCTCGATGGTGTTGACGCCGCTGATGGTCATTCTGCATGACCGGCTGGTGCCGGCGGCAGTTCCCAATACCGACGATCTCGACGTGCCTGAGAATGTCGAGGGCAGCATTCTCTTGATCGGCTTCGGGCGTTTCGGGCAGATCGTCAGCCAGCCGCTTCTGGCGCGTGGCTACACCCTGTCTCTCATCGACAAGGATGCCGACTTCGTGCGTGACGCGGCGGAGTTCGGTTTCAAGGTCTATTATGGCGATGGCTCGCGGGCGGAAATCCTGCATGCGGCCGGTGCCAGCACGGCGCGCGCGGTGCTCATCTGCGTCGATGACAAGGATGCGGCGGTGCGGATCGCGGAGATCGTCAAGCACGAATTCCCGCTTGTTCCGGTTCTTGCCCGCGCCTATGACCGTGGCCACGCCATCGATCTTCTGAAGGCGGGCGTCGATTACCAGATCCGTGAGACGCTGGAATCGGCGCTGAATTTCAGTGAGGAAGTGCTGGGCGCCATGGGCGAGGAGCGTGAGGACGCCGCCCGTCTGGTGGAGGAATTCCGCGACCGTGACGAGGAACGTTTCGCCATGGAGGTCGTCGGCGGCATCTATGCCGGCCGTTCGCTGATCCGCGGCAATGCTCAGCCGGCCGACCTCGTCGCCGCACGCACTGCACGCGAGCGGGCGGAGCGGGAAAAGGCGGAAGCGGCGGAAGAATAGGCGTAGTCCCGATATACCGGTTTTAACAGGGTTGGAATTGACATGACGATCATTCACACGGTTGAGGAATTGAAGGCCATCTATGACGGAGCCAGCGAAGCGTCGATCGCCAAGGTAACGGCCACCCTGACGGCCGAATACCGGCTGATGATCGAGGCATCACCCTTTCTGGCGCTGGCGACTGTGGGGCCGGAAGGCATGGACTGTTCGCCGCGTGGTGACAGGGGCGGTGTCGTGCGGGTAGCGGATGACAAGACAGTGCTGCTGCCGGACTGGCGCGGCAACAACCGTGTCGACTCCCTTTTGAATATCGTGCGTGACCCGCGGGTGGCGCTGATGTTCCTGATCCCCGGTTCGAATACCACGATGCGCATCAACGGCCGGGCCGTGGTCTCCGTCGATCCGGAGCTGCTGCAAAGCTTCGAGATGGATGGCAAACATCCGCGCACCGTCATCGTGATGACGATTGATGAGGTCTATTTCCAGTGTGCCAGGGCGCTGATGCGCTCGGAACTGTGGAACCCGGAACACTTCGTCGAACCGGCGTCGCTACCCACGCCGGGTGTGCTGCTGAAAGCCGCGAAAGCGGAGTTCGATCAGGAAACCTATGACCGCGAATGGGCGGCACGGGCAGCGGCTACGATGTGGTGAGGGGCTTGTCGCGAAGAGTACCTCATAGCGATACAACGATAGGCCGACGTCTTTCCTCTTTCCTCATTCCTGTGCTCGTCACAGGAATCCAGTCGACGCGCGTCTGCGCGGCGGAGAGAGTTTTACAGCTCAGGGACCTGGGCTGGCCAGATTTCTGTGACAGGCACAGGAATGAGGGTAGGGGAAGTAGCGTGGTTTTAGCGCACCCAAACTGGCGCGATACGCGTCACGTCCGGTAAATGAGCCAGTTCTTGCCGGTATAGTTCTTCTGCATGCCATCCTCGTAAAAGATGGAGCGGTTTCTGCCGGTTTCCTTGGCGTGGTAGAGCGCCGTATCGGCATGGCCATAAAGCTCGCCCGGATTGTTGGCCTGCGAAGCGGAAGCGAAACCGATGGAGATCGTCACCGTGCCATAGTCGGCGCCCGATCTCGAATTGCGGAACGGTGTGCTTTCCAGCGACAGGCGGATGCGCTCGCACATCACCATGACTTCCTCCGGCGTATTGCCGTCGAGAATGATGGCGAATTCCTCGCCGCCGCTTCTGGCGACGAAGCCGTCCTTGCGGACATTGGCGCGGATGACCGAGGCGACGGTTGCCAAAATCTTGTCGCCGACCGGATGGCCGAACGTGTCATTGATCCGCTTGAAATGGTCGATATCGAGCAGTACCAGCGACGTATATTGCAGGCCGATGGAGCTGTCATAGACGCAGGCCAGCCGGTCGTCGAAAGCCCGGCGGTTGGAAAGGCGCGTCAGCGAGTCGGTATTGGCGATGCGCTTATATTCATCCAGTTCCAGACGGACCTGATGCATTTCCTCGGCATGGCGATTGACGTCGTTAAACGCCTTCTCGCCATCGATGATCTTCGTGCCCGTGGCTTCGGCCAGCAACAAAATCGCATTCTTCAGAATATTGGTGCTGGAGGCGTTCTTGTCATCGATGCGCTGGCGCGTTTCGCCAAGGATCCTGTTGTAGTTCTCGATGGAGGACTGTTCTCGCCGCAATGTGCCCAGCAACGCTTCCAGTTCGCGCCTGAGCTTTTCATGCGCGTCGTCGATGGCCCTGACCGGATTGCTTTCGCCGTGGCGCGTGGACAGTTCGTCCAGATCTTCCTGCGTGGCCCGGCTTCCAAGCGCCGCCAGATCTTTCGTCAGCGCCGGGTTCGAGCCGATATAGGCTTCGTAGAAAAGGCTGTAATTACGCGGGATCGGCGAAACACCCATGCTCCGCATGGCGTAGGCAATCTGTCCGGCAATGTCGGGTCCCGTTGTTTTGGGCGTGGATGCCGTGTTCATCAAGAAACTCCAGTGAGTCTGCTTATAGACAATGATTATTATTATGTAGGCTGTTTTGGAAAGCTTAATTTATAGAAAACTAATTTTTGTTCCCGGAAATCCTATTTTTGTTGATTTTTATCTTATTTAATTGATAATTATAAGTAATTTTCATTTTTATAGATTTCCGGAGTTTTTTACCTCTACTATTCGCCTTGGTGACAGCATCGTATTTATTCTGTCAATCCCGATAACGCTTTTCGAGTGATTTATTTTGGCACAGCAATACAGGGTGCCGGGATAGGAAATGTCGGGGCAGTGCATTTTTCAATTCCGCAAGACATGGCGTATAGGCGGCGAACTTCGTCGCTTATGTCTAAACGCAAGAATCTTACAGTTTTTATTTAATGCTCTCAACGCCAAACGGCGCGGTTAGCGCCGGTATAGGGATGATATTTGTCAAGCTTTTGAAACAGTATGCCGTTTCGATCCGGTGGCTCTCAGACGGCGTCAGGTCCGGAGCTTTATAACCGGGCATTCCGTGCCTGCGGGCGCTTCCGGCGCATGCGGCGGACGTATGATCAGGACGTCGGAATGGGCAAGGATGTTCATCATCGATGAATCCTGCTTGGCATAGGCTTCCGCTACGCGTTTACCATTTTCGTCGGTGCGGAGACGGGCGCGAAGATAATCCTGCCGATGGTCATTTTCCTTCAGCGGCGTCGCGGTCCTTACGGTTGCTGCGCGTTCCGGAGGCGCGCGGCGGGCGATCCGGCGGATCAGCGGTTCTAGAAACAACAGGCTGCAGACGAGACTGGCGACCGGATTTCCGGGCAGGCCGAGAACCTGCATCGTGCCGATCGCACCCACCATCAGCGGTTTTCCGGGACGCATGGCGATGCGCCAGAAATCCAGCTGCATGCCTTCCGCTTTCAGTGCCGCCTGCACGAGATCGTGGTCGCCGACGGATGCGCCGCCCAACGTCACCAGCACATCCACCTTGGCTGCGACAGCCTTGCCGATGGCGGCGCGGATCAGCGTATCGTCATCGGCAATGATGCCGAGGTCGAGGACGTCTGCGCCCGCCTGACGGGCGAGGGCTGCGACGCCGAAGGTGTTGGAGGCGATGATCTGGGCCGGGTTCGGTGTGCTGCCTGGCGGCAACAATTCGTCGCCGGTGGCAAGGATGGCGATGCGCGGCTTGCGATAGACTGCAAGTGCTGCGTGGTTCATGGCGGCCGCCAGCGTCAGGTCGGTGAAGCCGAGTTCGCGCCCGGCTTTCAGAATGGTTTCGCCCTGCGCAAAATCCTGCCCGCGCGGGCGAATGTGTCTCCCAGCGGTGACTTTGAAGGTGGTACGGATCTTGCCGCCTTCCAGCACTTCCGCATCCTCCTGAATGAGGATGGTATCGGCTCCCTCAGGCACGGGCGCGCCAGTGAAGATGCGCACTGCTTGGCCTTCACCGAGAGTGCCGGCGAAAGCATGGCCGGCAGCCGCCTGGCCGATGACGGTCAGGACCGAGCCGATCTCTGGCGCATCGGTGCTGCGCAGCGCGTAGCCATCCATGGCTGAGGCGTCAAAAGGCGGCTGGGTGAGGAGCGCCGCGAGATCGGCCGAGAGGACACGGCCATCACATTCAGCCAGCGGCAGGGTTTCGCTATCGGTTACCGGAACCGCCGCTTCCAGAAGGCGCCGTGTGGCATCATCTACGGGCAGCAGCGGTTTCATTCAGCTCTCCTGCCGGCGAAAATCACCGGATTTGCCGCCGCTCTTTTCGAGCAGGCGGATATTGACGATTTCCATCGCCTTGTCGGCGGCCTTGGCCATGTCATAGATCGTCAGGCAGGCGATGGAGACGGCGGTCAGCGCTTCCATTTCCACGCCGGTCTTGCCTGACAGTTTCACCATGGCCTCGACGCGCAGGCCGGGCAGGGTGGTATCTTCGGTAATGTCCACCGCAACCTTTGTCAGCATCAGCGGATGGCAGAGCGGGATGAGATTGGCCGTCTGCTTGGCGGCCATGATGCCGGCCAGCCGCGCGGTGCCGATGACGTCGCCCTTTTTGGCATTGCCATCGCGGATGAGCGCCAGCGTTTCCGGTTTCATCTTCACGAAACCTTCGGCGACGGCGACACGGATCGTCTCAGTCTTATCGCCGACATCGACCATATGCGCCTCGCCGCTGGCATCGATATGGGTGAGCTTCTGGCTATCGCTCATCGGGAATTTACTCCGCTGCCAGAATGCCGGATTGGCCCGTCAGCAGCGCTTTGGTGGCCGCCGTCACATCGTCCTTGCGCATCAGGCTTTCGCCGACGAGGAAGGTGCTGATTCCGCTCTTTTCGAGGCGCTGGCAATCCTCATAGGTGAAGATGCCGCTTTCGCCGACCAGCAGCTTTTCGGCCGGCACGAGGCCCGCCAGCTTCTCGCTGGTTTCGAGACCGACTTCGAAAGTGCGCAGGTTGCGGTTGTTGATGCCGAGCAGCGGCGAGGCGAGTTTTAGCGCCCGTTCGGTCTCTTCGGCGTCATGTACCTCCACCAGCACATCCATGCCGAGCGCGAATGCCTCGTCCTCCAGCCGCTTTGCCTCGTCGTCGGAGAGCGAGGCCATGATGATGAGAATGCAGTCCGCACCCCAGGCGCGAGCCTCATGCACCTGATAGGTGTCGAACATGAAATCCTTGCGCAGCGCCGGCAAAGGACATGCATTGCGGGCGGCGGTCAGGAATTCCGGCGCGCCCTGAAAGCTTGGGCTATCCGTCAGTACCGAAAGGCAGGCAGCGCCGCCCGCCTCATAGGCGGCAGCCAGGGCCGGCGGATCGAAATCCGGGCGGATGAGGCCCTTCGACGGGCTGGCCTTCTTGATCTCGGCGATCAGGCCGAATTTGCCCTCGGCCTGCTTTGCCCGGAGCGCCTTGTAGAAACCGCGCGGCGCGCTCTGGTCGGCGGCCATGGCCTTCAGATCGGCCAATGAGACCGTGGTCTTGGCAGCGGCGATTTCCTCGCGCTTGTAGATTTCGATCTTTTTCAGAATGTCGCTCATGGTCTCGCTTTCATTCCTGCTTGTGGTCGGCCTGCGCGGCATCTGCTTCGTTGGAGACGGCGACCAGACGGTCGAGTGCGGCAGCCGCCGCACCGCTGTCGAGCGCCTCGCTGACGATCGCCATCGCCTGACCCAATGTTTCCGCCTTGCCGGCGATGACAAGGGCCGCCGCCGCGTTGCAGAGGGATATGTCACGATAGGCATTGCGTTTGCCCGACAGGACGTCGCGCAACGCCGCGGCATTGGCAATGCCGTCACCGCCTTTCAGATCGGCCATCGCCGCGACGTCGACGCCGAAATCTTTCGGGGTCAGATCGAAGGTGCGGATTTTGCCGTTCTCCAGTGCCGCCACATGGGTGACGCCGGTGGTGGTGACTTCATCCATGCCGTCGCCATGTACGACCCAGATGCTTTCCGAACCCAGATCGCGCAGCACTTCGGCAAGCGGCGTGAGCCAGCGCGGCGAAAACACGCCGAGCAATTGGCGCTTTGCGCCCGCCGGGTTGGAGAGCGGGCCGAGCAGGTTGAAGATCGTTCGTGTGCCGAGTTCGACGCGGCTCGGGCCGACATGGCGCATGGCGGAATGGTGCATCTGCGCGAACATGAAACCGAGCCCAGCCTCTGCGATGCAGCGGGCGATGAGATCGGGGCCTATATCCAGCTTGACACCAAGCGCGGACAACGCATCCGCCGTGCCGGATTTGGAGCTGAGCGCCCGGTTGCCGTGCTTGGCGACGGGCAGGCCCGTGCCGGCGACGATGATTGAAGCCAGCGTCGAGATATTATAGGTGCCGATGCCGTCACCGCCGGTTCCGACGATGTCGATGGCGTTGGCGGGGGCCGAGACCGGCAGCATGCGGGCACGCATGGAGGAGACGGCGCCGACGATTTCGTCCACCGTTTCCCCGCGCACGCGCAGCGCCATCAGAAAACCGCCGATCTGCGACGGGGTGGCTTCGCCCGACATCAGAATGTCGAAAGCCGCCCGCGCATCCTTGCGGTTCAGGCTTTCTCCGTTCGCGACCCTGGCGATCAGCGGCTTCAGTTCGGCCATCGTTCCCGTCCCCCGGTTAGAAGCCGACCATCGCCTGATCGGCGAGGGCCTGATTGATGGTCACACCATAATCATTCTGCAAACGGTTGACCATCTGATCGAGCATGTCGTCGCCAGCCGCGCGGGCAATGGCGGTGAACTGCTGGTCGTCATTGGCAAGCGCGTCGGCGGGCGCATTGGTATCGACCGAAGTAACCTTGAAGAGGATGCGGCTGGAACCTTCGGCATCTGCCGCCGTGCCAACCACGCCTTCAGCGCCGGAGAACACCGCCGCGATTGTCTGGCGGCCGAAAATCGCGTCTTCGCTGGTGCGGCGCAGGCCGGATTTCTGCTCGACGGCGAGGCTGAGTTCGCCGGCAACAGCCTCAAGCGTCTCACCCTTTTCAACGCGGGCCTTCAACTCGTCAGCCTTGGCGGCAAGTGCGGTGCGCTGCTGGTCGGCCGTCCAGTCGGCCACGACATCGTCGCGCACTTCGGCAAGCGTCCGATCGCGGGCGGGAATGATCTGCTCGACATCGAACCAGATGTAACCTTCGCGGCCGAGATTGATCGGCAGGGCTTCGGTGCCGGGTTCGGTCTTGAAGACTTCCTGCGCCAGTTGCGGGGAGGGCAGGCCCTCAATGGCGTCGCCCTTTTCATCGAGGCCGGCGGCATCGATTGCGGCGATGGTGACGGGCTTGAGGTTCAACTGCTTGGCCGCATCGGCAAGCGAGGAACCGCCGGCGCGCAGATCTTCGTAACGGTCATGCACATTGGTGACTTCTTCGGCCGCTGCAGCGGTGGCCAAGTCCTTGCGGATATCTTCCTTGGCTTCATCGAGCGTGCGGGTGGTTTCCGGCTTGATGCCGGTGACGCGCAGGATGACCGGGCCGAACGAGCCTTCGACGACCGCAGATACGCCGCCATCCTTCTGGATGCCGAAGGCCGCATCGGCAATCGACGGGTCGGGCATGGTGTCCTTGGTGAATTCGCCGAGCGTTACGTCCGACGCAGTCTTGCCCTGATCCTTCACCACCTGATCATAGGTGGTGTTGCCAAGCCGGATCTGCTCGGCTGCGGCTGCGGCCATTTCCTTGTCCGGGAAGGTCAACTGTTCCACCGTGCGGCGGCCGGCGGTACGGAAGTTGTCCTTGCGGCTGTTGTAATAATCGGCGATCTGCGCATCCGTTACCGAAGCCTGATCGGCAATGTCGGAGGGTTCCAGCTTCACATAGGTGAATTTGCGGAATTCCGGGGCGCGGTATTTCGTCTTGTTGGTTTCGAACCACGGCGCAAGCACGTCGTCGCCCGGCGCCTTGACCGGCGGAATGACGGCGTTGGACAGGATGACGTAATCGACCGAGCGCTGCTCGTTGCGATATTGCTTCAGCGCATCCACCAGCACCTGCGGTGCGGCAAAACCATCCGAGACGGCTTCGACGATCTGGCTTCTGACGGCGACCTTGCTGCGTTCCTTGATATAGTCATCCTCGCGGAAGCCGGAATTGCGCAGACGCTCGCTGAACAGATTGCGGTCGAACTGGCCGTTGACCGACTTGAAGGCCGGGTCTTCGGCAATGAGCTTGGCGAGGCGATCTTCCGAAAGGCCGAGATTCATCTTCGAGGCCAGCTCGTCCAGAGATGCTCCTGCCGCAAGCTGGCTGAACACCTGCCGGTCGATGCCGAAGGCCTTGGCCTGCTCGGTCGTCAGCCGGGTGCCGAACTGGCGGCTGAGATCGGAAACCTGGCGCTGATAGGCGAGCCGGAATTCCTGCGGGCTGACCGTCTGATCGCCCACCGTCATGACGGCATGCGAATTGGCGGTGACCAGCGATGCGGAGACGCCCCAGACGCCAAACGAAACAACAAGCAGGAGAAGCAGCAGCTTGGCTGCCATGGTTCGAGAAGCATTTCTCAGGGAATCGAGCATCGTTATGCAAACCTCACAGGAACGTCATCGCGGTCGCCAGCCGTCCGGCCCGCAACGTATTGGCGTTCCTTAAATCAATCCAAACGGAAATTGAAGGGAATTTGCCTTGGAAAAACGGGGTTTTGAAAACGCTTGTGTGATTGGGGGGCTGTTTTTCCACCCGGATCTTCGCTGCATTGCCCTTGTGAGGCGGCAAAATAAAACCGCCCGGAGCGTCCAGGCGGTTGCAAAGAATCGTTTTTAAGGCGGCGGTAGGCCGGTCTGTCGCGCTCAGAAGGCGCGGTCGCGCCGTATCGTCGCCTTGAATTCCTCGTCTTCACGCCGCATCTCGGCGATGACGGAGATCATCGATGTCACGAACATTACGCTGATCAGGGCAAGAAGCATTGTCAGAAATGTAAACATGATATCGTCTCCGGGAGTTTCGAGGAAATTCTCCCCGCTATCAATAGTAGTTCATATACTGATAACGGGCGGTCAGCTGCGGATAGTCCGGTCCCTGGGCTTCAGGCTTTTGCTCATAAAGGCTAAACGTCGTTGCTACCATTGCGATAACCAGTACTGTCCAGGCAGTGCTGATGACGCTGATTTTCGCAGAAGTAGACTGTTTTTCTCTTACAAACATCTGTCTGTTCCTTTGGTTTGGTTATAACGCACCATGTCTGATCATGTTCCGCGTCAACCTTAAAAATCGATTAGCATCGCGCCGGTGAAACTTCCTTGAATGGCTCGTTCATCTGGCGTTCAGGAAACTGGCTAAGGGCGTCATTCGAGAAAAAGATACTCGGCAGCGAATGATGCGATGACCGAAAGGACGATCATGAAGGCCAGCATTTTCAATTCTCCGGATGCTTAACGGGTGAAAGGCGTTTCGGTTTCCCGATGGTGTGCATTTATAGAAAATAGCCCTGAAACCGCACTGAACGGCCCATTCATCCGAGGTTCAGGCCGCTCGGGCCGCATGCTTGGGTGGTAAAAGTCTTGCGCCGCGCGTCTCTCCATGACAAAAGGCGGCACATATGCGGAAAGCATCGAAGCGCGCCCACCATCTGAGAGCGATATGACGATTGCCTTTTATCCAGGATCATTCGATCCGATGACCAACGGACATCTGGATGTGCTTATCCAGGCGCTGAACGTGGCGTCGAAAGTCATCGTTGCCGTCGGCATTCATCCCGGAAAAGCGCCGCTGTTCAGCTTTGCGGAGCGGGCGGCGCTGATAAAGCAGGCGCTTGCCGAACAGCTGCCCACCGAGGCGGCGCGCATGGAGGTTGTCTCCTTCGATAATCTGGTTGTCGATGCCGCCCGCCAGCACGGCGCACATCTTTTGTTGCGGGGCCTGCGTGATGGTACCGATCTCGATTATGAAATGCAGATGGCCGGCATGAACCGCCAGATGGCGCCTGATATCCAGACCGTATTCCTGCCCGCCGGAACGTCGTCGCGACCCATTACAGCCACATTGGTCCGGCAGATCGCCGCCATGGGCGGCAATGTCGATGCCTTTGTGCCGAAAGCCGTGCTTGAAGCCCTCAACGCCAAGCTGAAGCGCTGACTTCAGCCCCACATTCTGGAGCCAATCCGATGAAACTCGTTCGATTTGCCTTTGCCGGCGCCCTGTTTGCGGGCGCGCTTGCCGCCAGCACCATTGCTTCGGCCGCCGAACTTCTCACCGTGCAGTTGAAGGACGGCCCTGTCGTCATCGAGCTGATGCCCGAGGTCGCGCCCAAGCACGTGGCGCAGATCGAGGCGCTGGCCAAGAAGGGCGCTTACGACAATGTCGCCTTCCACCGCGTCATCGACGGTTTCATGGCGCAGACCGGCGACGTGCAGTATGGCAACATGGAAAAGAGCTTCAACGCCCAGCGTGCGGGCACTGGCGGCTCCGACCTGCCGGATATCCCGGCTGAATTCTCCAAGACGCCGTTCACGCGCGGCGTGGTCGGCATGGCCCGCTCGCAGGATCCGAATTCCGCCAATTCACAGTTCTTCATCATGTTTGCCGACGGCCCGTTCCTGAACGGCCAATATACCGTGGTAGGCAAGGTCGTGTCCGGCATGGAAGCCGTGGACAAGATCAAGCGCGGCGCCGGCGGCAATGGCGAAGTTTCCAACCCCGACCGGATGATCAAGGTCACCGTCGGCAAGAAGTAAGGTAGGGCAATAGAGCCCGAACAGAGGAGAATAATCATGGCTGAGATCAAGGATCCGGAAAACACCATCATCATGGAAACGACGACCGGCAAGGTCGTCATCCAGCTGCTTCCGGAAGTTGCTCCGGGCCACGTTGCCCGCATCAAGGAACTGGTATCGGAAGGCGCCTATGACGGCGTCGTGTTCCACCGCGTCATCCAGGACTTCATGGCCCAGACCGGCGACGTGAAGTTCGGCAAGAAGGGTTCGGAAAGCTTCAACCCGGCTCGCGCCGGCATGGGCGGTTCTGAAAAGGAAGACCTGAAGGCCGAATTCTCCGCCATTCCGCACGTGCGCGGCACCTGCTCCATGGCCCGTTCGCAGAGCCCGAACTCCGCCAACTCGCAGTTCTTCATCTGCTTCACGGACTCTCCGTGGCTGAACAAGCAGTACACCGTCTGGGGCCAGGTCATCGAAGGCATGGAAGCCATCGACAAGGTCAAGCGCGGCGAGCCTGTGAAGGATCCCGATTCGATCGTGTCCATCAAGCTTGCTTCGGCGGCTTGAAGGTAGCGTATAAAGCGTTTACCCGCTCCGCAGGCGACTGCGGGGCGGTTTCACATTGATGACGAGGGTGCCAGTTTCTCCGTCGTCATCCTCGGGCTTGTCCCGAGGATCTGATCACGTTGACGTTGTGGATCGTCAGATCCTCGGGACAAGCCCGAGGATGACGTTGAGTGTACTAGGAAGCCTTGTCACCACCTTCCACCCGCCCCACGCAATGCAGGGCGGGTTTTGATATTTTCGAGAGCCCTTGCAATGCGTGTAGACCTGTTCGATTTCGATCTGCCCGAGGAGAATATCGCGCTTCGCCCGGCGAACCCGCGCGACAGCGCGCGCCTGCTGGTGGTCGATCCGAATGCGGACCGCATGGAAGACCATCACGTCTTTGACCTGCCGTCTTTCCTGCGGCCCGGCGATGCGCTTGTCTTCAACGACACCCGCGTCATTCCGGCCCAGCTTGAAGGCGTGAGATTGCGCGAAGGCGCGCCGGAGACGGCGGTCTCGGCAACGCTGCACATGCGTGCCGACCAGTCGCGCTGGAAGGCATTCGCACGGCCCGGCAAGCGCATCAAAGAGGGCGACCGCATCCGTTTCGGTTATGAACGCGACAATGCCTGCGGCCTTGCCCATCTGGAAGCCACCGTCGAGGAAAAGGGCGAGGATGGCGAGATAACGCTGCTGTTCGACGTTTCCGGCCCGGTGCTGGACGAGGCGATTGCGTCGGTTGGCCATATTCCACTGCCGCCTTACATCGCCGCCAAGCGGCCGGAAGATGCGCAGGACCAGACGGACTATCAGACCATTTATGCCCGCGAAAAGGGCGCTGTCGCTGCCCCCACCGCCGGGCTGCATTTCACGCCTGACCTGTTTGCGGCGCTGGACAAGGCCGGTATCGAGCGGCATTTCGTGACGCTTCACGTTGGGGCAGGCACTTTCCTTCCGGTAAAGTCCGACGATACCGACGATCACAAGATGCATTTCGAGATCGGCCATGTCCCGCAGGAGACGGCCGCAAGGCTCAATGCCGTGAAGGCGCGGGGCGGGCGTATCATCTGCGTCGGCACCACATCGCTGCGGCTGATCGAAAGTGCGGCCGATGAGAACGGTGTCATCCACGCCTGGTCCGATGCCACCGGCATCTTCATCACGCCCGGATATCGCTTCCGGGCAGTCGATATTCTGATGACCAATTTCCACCTGCCGAAATCGACGCTGTTCATGCTGGTTTCGGCTTTCTGCGGTCTCGAAACGATGCGTGACGTTTATAAGCACGCTATCGAAACCGGATACCGTTTTTATTCCTATGGCGATTCCAGCCTGTTGTTCCGGAAGAACTGATGCACGACACATTCACCTTCACCCTGAAAGCCACGAGCGGTGGCGCCCGCCTTGGCGAAGTCGCCATGCCGCGCGGCGTCATCCGCACGCCTGCCTTCATGCCGGTTGGCACTGTTGGCACCGTCAAGGCCATGTATCTCGATCAGGTGCGAGAGCTGGGGGCCGATATCATTCTCGGCAATACCTATCACCTGATGCTGCGGCCCGGCCCGGAGCGCGTTGCGCGTCTCGGCGGCCTGCATGAGCTGATCCGCTGGCCGCATCCGATCCTCACCGACAGCGGCGGCTTTCAGGTCATGTCACTTTCCGGCCTGCGCAAGCTCGACGAGAAGGGCGTGACCTTCAAGAGCCATGTGGACGGTTCGCTGCACCACATGTCGCCGGAACGCTCGATCGAAATTCAGGGCATGCTCGATTCCGATATCCAGATGCAGCTCGATGAATGCATTGCGCTGCCGGCCGAGCGCAAGGAAATCGAGCGCGCCATGGAGATGTCGCTGCGCTGGGCCGAGCGCTGCCGTGTCGCCTTCGGCGAGCAGCCCGGCAAGGCCATGTTCGGCATCGTGCAGGGCGGCGACCAGCCGGATCTGCGCATCCGTTCCGCCGAAGGGCTGAAGCAGCTTGATCTCAAGGGCTATGCCGTCGGCGGTCTTGCCGTCGGCGAGCCGCAGGATGTGATGCTCGGCATGCTCGATATCACCCTGCCGGTCCTGCCCACGGAAAAGCCGCGTTACCTGATGGGCGTCGGCACGCCTGACGATATCCTGAAATCCGTGGCGCGCGGCATCGACATGTTCGACTGCGTGATGCCGACCCGCTCGGGCCGTCATGGGCTTGCCTTCACCCGTCGTGGCAGGGTCAATATCCGCAATGCCCGCCATGCCGAAGATATGCGCCCGCTGGACGAGCAGTCCAACTGCCCGGCCTCGCGCGATTATTCCCGCGCCTATCTGCATCATCTCACCCGCTCCAACGAGGCGCTGGGCGGCATGCTGCTTTCCTGGCACAATCTTGCCTATTATCAGGAGCTGATGCAGGGTATCCGCAAGTCGATCGAGGAAGGCCGTTTCGCCGATTTTTATGCGGAAACCATAGAGATGTGGGCAAAGGGCGACATAGACCCGATCTGATATTTCCCGACCTTTCTCCTGTTTCGGACGCTTTCCGTGGCACATGCGCCTTACGTTCTTTTCCGGGATGATACGACCGGCACGGTGACAGCCTTCACCGAGCCGGAAGAGATTATCGTGGCGGATGATCCGGAGGCGTTTTTTGCAGCACTCAAACGCATGGAAGAGTTGCGCCGCGCCGGGAAATACCTTGCCGGCTACATGTCCTACGAGGCGGGTTTCCTGTTCGAGCCGAAGCTTGCGCCATTTGCCGAAGAGCCCCGCAATGTGCCGTTTCTGCGCTTTGGCGTCTTTTCCGGCCCGCAGCCGGATGCGGGCCGGTTCGCGCGTCCCGACGATATGCCGGATGCGGATGCGTTTCTTTCCGATCCCGTGCCGGCATGGACACTCCAAGAATACCAGCAGCGCTTTGCGCGACTGCACGACCATCTGCGTCGTGGCGACTGTTATCAGGGCAATCTGACCATGCCCGTTCAAGCCCGCTGGAGCGGCGATCCGCTCACCGCCTTCTGGTCGCTGATCGAACGGCAGCCGGTTAAATACGGCGCGCTGGTCGATCTTGGCGGCCCGGTCATCCTGTCGCGCTCGCCGGAACTGTTTTTCTCGGTCGATGGCGAGGGGTTCATCGAAACCCATCCAATGAAGGGCACCACACCGCGCGGGGCGGATGCGGAGGAGGACAGGGCAATCATTACGGCGATGCTGGCGGATGAAAAGACGCTGGCCGAAAATCGCATGATCGTCGATCTGCTGCGCAACGATATTTCCCGTATTACCGAGGTCGGCAGCCTTCATGTGCCGCGACTGTTCGATATCGAAACCTATCCGACCGTGCACCAGATGGTCAGCCATGTGCGGGCGAAGCTTCTGCCTGACGTGACGGTGGAAGACATCTTCGCCGCGTTGTTTCCCTGCGGTTCTGTGACGGGCGCACCAAAAATGTGGGCGATGAAAATCCTGCGGGAACTGGAAGCTGGCCCACGCGACGCCTATTGCGGCGCGATCGGCTTCATATCTCCCCGTGGTGATATGCGGTTCTCAGTGGCGATCCGCACGCTCAGCCTGTTTGACGGCGGCCGCGCCGTCTTCAATGTTGGCGGCGGCATCGTCTTCGATTCCGATGCAGAAGCCGAATATGACGAGTGTCTGCTGAAATCGAAATTCGCGGTGGGGGACAGGTTGTTGCGGCGGTGATCACCGCCCGATCACCTCGAACGTTCCATCCTCCACCAGCACTTCTTTCGCCGCCGCGTGGCTGAGAAAACCCGAAGGGCTGGCGCTTGCGCCATAAGCGCCCGATTGCAGGATGGCGACGAGATCGCCGGCCTTCAGTTTCGGCAGCACGGCATTGCGGGCAAGCGTGTCGAGCGGGGTGCAGAGCGGGCCGACGATGGTGGCGGTCTCGTCATGGTCCGCCTGCATCAGGGCCGGCGCGACGATGGGGTAATTGCGTTTGACGATCTGGCCGAGATTGCCTGAGGCGGCAAGGTGGTGGTGCATGCCGCCATCCGTCACCACGAAAGTGGTGCCGCGCGAGGTTTTTACCGAATTGACTTCCGCCACATAGATGCCGCCGGGGCCGGCGAGGAAGCGGCCGGGTTCGACGATGATATGGGCGTCGGTTATCAAGGGATGCGCTTTCACAAGCGCCTTGAGGTCGGGAATGGCGGCGCTGACCGTTGCAAGATCGAGCGGCGTTTCCCCGGCGAAATAGGGAATGCCGAGGCCGCCGCCGAGATCGATGGTCTCGAGCGGCCTGCCCAGCATTTCCGCCATGCGCGCGGCAAGGGAAATGGCGTGTCGCCATTGGGAGACAAGCATATCGGCGTCGAGAATCTGCGTGCCGCCATAGATGTGCACGCCGACGAGATCGATATGTCTGGCGTCCTTGAAGAGCGGCAGGACGTTTTCCAGTTCCTCTTCATCAAAACCGAAGGCGGTGGCCTTGCCGCCCATGCGCATGGCGCCCGCCTGCGCATCCGGCACCGGGTTGATGCGGATGGAGGCTTTGACCGGCCTGCCGATCTCTTCGATACGGGCGATTTCCTCAGCACTTTCGATGTGGATTTCGCCGATGCCGCTGTCGATCACCTCACGCAATTCGACCATGCCTTTGCCGGGGCCGGCGAAGATGATGTTCTCAGGTGCGACACCCGCCTTGATGGCGGCGCGATATTCGCCGACGGAGGCGATTTCAGCGCCGGCACCTTGCTGCCGGAAAAGCGCGATAATGGCGGGCAGGGGATTGGCCTTCACCGAATAATAGATATCGGCAAAGCCCGATAGCGCCGTTTCAAGGTTCTGATAGGCGCTACGCATGGCGCTTGCATCATAGAGGAAACACGGTGTTCCGGTTTGGGCGACGATATCGCGCACCGCAAGTCCGCCGATGACAAGATCATTGTCAGTGACCGCAAATTGCGCAGCCGCAAGCGCTGGGCCGTGGCTCTGGGTTTTATCCGTGGGCGACATTGTCCGTCCGTTCGCGCACCAACGCGCGGTAATCCACCTTGCCATTGGCGGTGATCGGAAGCCGGTCGACCAGTTCGATGGCGCGCGGGATCATGAAGGGAGCGAGCATTTCGGCGGCTTTCCTGAGTGCTGCCGAAATGTCGATATTTTCGTTGGCGGCGGTTGCCACCGCATGCACCTTTTCACCGGCGAACGCGTCCGGCAGGCCGATGACGGCGACCTGCTGGAACAGCCCGGTCGACATCAGGCTTTCCTCAACCTCGGTCGGGCTGATGCGATAGCCTGACGATTTGATCATCGCATCGTTGCGGGCAACGAAGCTGAAGAAACCATCCTCGTCTTCCACGGCCAAGTCACCGGAATAACAGACGGTTTCTCCGCCCAGTGCCGCCGGAATGAAGGGATGAGGCCGCAGAACTTTTGCCGTGTCTTCCGGCCGGTTCCAGTAACCGAGCGATACCGTCGGGCCGCGGTGGACGAGAATGCCTGGCTCGCCCGGTTTTGCCCGCTGTCCCTTATCGGTGACGATGAAGATTTCGCACTCCGGAATGGCCTTGCCGATGGAGGTCGGGCGGCTGTCGATTTCTTCCGGTGGCAGGAAGGTGGAGCGGAAGGCCTCAGTCAGGCCATACATCAGGTAAATCTTGGTGTCCGGCAGTTTTTCGCGCAGCGCTTTTACGGTTTCCTGCGGCACACGCCCGCCGGAATTGGTGATGTAGCGCAGATGCGGCAGCGGCGTCTTTGCGAGCGACGGGGCCGCTCTCGTCAGGATCGCCCAGACGGTCGGCACGCCGGCGAGACCGGTTACGGCATGATTGCGCAAATCGCGGACGATATCGTCGCCCAGCCGGAAGGTGGAGATGATTGTGGTCGCGCCCTGTTCCACCGCCGTCAGCAGCTGGTTCAGGCCGTAATCGAAGCTGAAGGGCAGGAGGGAAAGAATGCGGTCGCTGGCCGTAATCTCCAGATAGGTGCGCACGATGCGCGCGCCGGCCAGAAGATTGCGGTGCGACAGCATCACGCCCTTGGGTGAGCCGGTGGAGCCTGATGTATAGAGGATCGCCGCAAGGTCCTCGCCGATTGCCGCCGAAGGGCGGGCAGGCGCTACGCGTGTCGCGATTTCTTCCGCCAGCATCACCGTGACATGGGGAAGGTCTTCCAGCGCCGCCTTCAGCTCATCCATCATCACCGCGCTGCTGATGACGATTTTCGCGCCGCAATCCGTGATGATATGGCGGATCTGCTGTGATTTCAGCAGCGCATTGACCGGCACGAAAACGCCGCCGGCCATGCTCACCCCGAAGATTGACCAGCATTCCTCGATGCCGCGCGGCAGGAAAATGACGACGCGGTCGCCGCGTTCCGCGCCGGCCTGCTGCAGGGCCGCTGCGCAACGGTTCGCCGCTTGCGCGAATTCCCGGTAGCTCAAAGCTATATCTTTGTGGACAAGCGCCGGATCGTCGCTTGCCGCGCGAGCAGTGAGCAGGTGATGCAGCAGGAAATGGGGTGTCATTTCCGTTCCCTGAGGACGAAGGCGATGAGATCGGCGGGCGTGCCGAGATTTTCCGGCGTGAAATGTTCGTCATCAAGCACGATGCCAAAACTCTCGCTGAGGAAGACCATCAATTCCAGGAAGCCGAGCGAATCGATCGCGCCGCCTTCTAGAAGCAATGTATCGTTGGTAAAAGGCGCGTAGGCGGGAAAGCGGTCCGAGAGATAGGCGTAGATAGTATCAGCAACGTTGGTTTCGCTTTTCTTCGCCGCAAGCATGCTTGTTCTCCGATGTCCCGTCTGTTTCCCATAAAACCCGCCCCGGAATGACACTTTATCTGTAAAGGTCGAGATTCTGTCAGGTCCACCAGGATTCACTAAAATACCTAGGGTGGCAATAACACCAACTCTGAGTATGTTTCGTTAATAAAATGTGGGTTCCATGCGCCTTTTACTTGTATCGGCGCGAATTTATGTGCCGCAAACCCACCGGCATTGTGCTCACCGTCAAGTGCCGCCATGGTCAGGGCAAGCCTGCCCCGGCCTAGAAGATGGCGGGCGATTGCAGAAATATGCCTTTGCGCGAGTTCTCTGTCTTCGCAATAGATCAGCCGAGCGGAAGGTAGCTTCTTGGTCGTGGTTTTCAGGAACACCAGCGGATAGTGACGGCCATCCGCCTGCATTATGGCGACGATGCAACCGAGCCGCAGGTGATCTTCCAGCATCTCGCGCATGGCGGCCGACAGGGTATCCGGCGGCACGGCGGCAAGCGGATTGAGCCGCGTGCCAGAAGGACGCAGCGCCTTGAGCGGCAGGGGATAGAAAAGCGTGCGATCCGTCACCATCTGAAAACCCAGCCTCTCATTCAGCCGGCAGGCTTCGGGAGACGGGGTAAGGTCGGTGAACAGTTCTTCCTCGGATGAGGAGGCGATTTGCAGCATGCGTGTTGCAAACCACCGGCACGAAGGCTCGACATACCAGCTGGACAGGTTGACGACGATCCTGCCGGTTTCAGGCAGACGGCTTTTGATCGTCAACAGAACGCCCGCCGCGTTCTCACCCTTCATCAGCAATTGCCCGATCGGACCAAGCTCCCGCCGCTCATGATGATCGCTGATGAGCGACAGCCCGCGGGACCAGAAGGCCTTGCTTTTTTCGGGGAAACCTTTCGCCAAAAGGGCAACGGCGGCGGCGCGGTTTCCGTTGTCGATCGGTACGATTTTCACGGGGCGCTCTCCGCTGTCTGGCGTTAACTGGCCGGGGAAAGAGATTTTTCAACTTCGCCGCGTAGTATTGACTTACGATGATAGATTTACTGTCCCGTTAATCGCCAGGGCTGCAAGGCGGCGGAGCCGATCACGTTTGCATGAAAGGCAGGCGCGCCGAACGCGCCCGCCTCCTGTCATCGGCCGATCAATAGACCACGACGCCACGGATGCTTTCGCCCTTGTGCATCAGCTCGAAGCCCTTGTTGATGTCTTCAAGCGGCATCGTATGGGTGATCATCGGATCGATCTGGATCTTGCCTTCCATGTACCAGTCGACGATCTTCGGCACATCGGTGCGGCCGCGTGCACCACCAAAAGCGGTACCCATCCAGTTGCGGCCGGTGACCAGCTGGAACGGACGTGTCGAGATTTCCTGGCCGGCGCCTGCAACGCCGATGATGACCGACTTGCCCCAGCCGCGATGCGAGGCTTCCAGCGCCTGACGCATGACTTTGGTGTTGCCGGTGCAGTCGAAGGTATAATCCGCGCCGCCGATCAGGTCGCCATTGCGCTTCGTCAGGTTGACGAGATAAGGCACGATGTCGTCGCCGACTTCTTTCGGGTTGACGAAGTGGGTCATGCCGAATTTTTCGCCCCAGGCCTTGCGGTCGTTGTTGATATCAACGCCGATGATCATGTCCGCACCGGCAAGACGCAGGCCCTGCAGCACGTTGAGGCCGATGCCACCGAGACCGAAGACGATCGCCGTGGAGCCGATCTCCACCTTGGCGGTGTTGATGACAGCGCCGATGCCGGTCGTCACGCCGCAGCCGATGTAGCAGACCTTGTCGAAGGGTGCATCGGGATTGATCTTGGCCAGCGCGATCTCCGGCAGGACGGTGAAGTTCGAGAAGGTCGAGCAGCCCATATAGTGGTGGATCTTGTCCTTGCCGATCGAGAAGCGCGAGGTGCCGTCCGGCATCACGCCCTGGCCCTGGGTGGCGCGGATGGAGGTGCACAGATTGGTCTTGCGCGAGGTGCAGGAATAACACTCGCGGCATTCAGGCGTGTAGAGCGGAATGACATGATCGCCCTTCTTGACCGAAGTGACGCCCGGTCCGACATCGACGACGATACCTGCGCCCTCATGGCCGAGAATGGCCGGAAACAGACCTTCTGGATCGGCGCCTGACAGGGTGAAATCGTCGGTATGGCAAATGCCGGTCGCCTTGACCTCAACAAGCACTTCGCCGGCGCGGGGACCTTCAAGCTGGACGGTCATGACCTCAAGCGGTTTTCCTGCCTGAATGGCAACAGCGGCGCGTACGTCCATTTTCGATCTCCTGGCGTTGTCTCATGATTGGATAGGGCTGTTTTGCCCGAGCTTGGCGGCAGGGACAAGGGGCAAAAGCGACCTTGGCGTCTCAGTTACGACCAAAAAATGAAGCCGTCTCCGTGTTGGACGGGAAGAGCGAGCATCGGGAAAATTGTATCAGCAATCGAGTATCAACTGGCGTATTCAATTTAATATTTCGACTATAATAAATTATGAATGTCTGATTTAAATATATGATTTTACTTACTATTTTTGATATTCAGGTGATCTTTAATTTACGAATCTGGTGTTTAATCCGCCATATAGAATGACGAATGAAATTGGGCTGTCATCAATCGGTGGTTCCGGAAAATACCTTTATCTCGCGAGTGCAACTGGCCTTCGCCACTTGTGTCGCGCCGCCATGATCGCGGCGAGCATCAGCGGTTTTGCTGAGTTTGTATCCTGTGGCCCGGGGCTTTCGCCCGGCTGCAGTCTTTGTGTGTCCGGCTGGGGAGGAGAGCCGGGACGATCCGTGGCGGTTGGACGAAAAGCGATTATTGCAGATGTTTCATATTGAAAGAATGTTGAACGCGTTGGCGCGTCATTTCCACCTGCTTCTCAGGGATCGGCGGGCAAATTTTGCGATTATCACGGCATTGCTGATGCCGGTTTTTCTTTTCACTTTCGGACTGCTGTTCGAAGGCGGCCGGGCGCTGGCCTATTACAGCCAGTCAAAGCGGGTGATCGCGCAGGCCTGCGAGCGCTCGACGAAACCCACCCGGACGAATGTGCCTATCGATGAAGTGCGACGCAAAAATGTGCTTGATACCTTCGACGCGCTCATCACTTCCACCAAACAGGAGGTGGTGAGCCGGGATGTGAAAATCGACTGGCTGACCACCGATATAGACGCGAAATTCACCTATAAGACGGTGTTGGGCGGCATGTTCAATGTCGAAAAAATGGACTACGCGCTGACTTACCGTTGCGACGGTATTCCTCCCTATCCGTATGACGGCGAGGTGATCGTCAACAACACATTCGACCGGCTGAACGGTAAAGACCGCATTCTCAAAAACGGTAAAGGCCCCAACACCATGAATGGTTGCTGGGGTGTCGTCAGCTATGAAGAGCTTGAATGGGACGGTGGCACAGGTCCGGGCATCGAGCTTCAGGACTGGAGCAATGCGGAGTGCCGCAAGAAATTCGGCTGGCAGGGTTATGACGAGCCGAAGAAGGATGCCGGACCTGTTTGCGCCAGCGTCTCGCAACAGGACGTCGCACCGACTGACGAAAAAGATCCGAAAAACAACAACAAACTGAAAGAGCCCGATAAGGATGCGTCGCAATCCTCAGCAGCCAAGCCATGTCCGCCCGAATCGGACGAATTGGAAAAACCTTCCCTGTTGAAAGCCGAAAATGGCGGGATACCGCCGACCAAATATGTGGTGGAACTGGACAGCCATTGGGATGGGCAGAATAGAAAAGATGCCAACAGTTCGATTTTCAAGATTGTGGAAATGCACCCCGGAAAATATGAGGTTTCGGTCTGGTATAATGGCCGCAACGACGCCTATGGCGGCACCAACGACATCGACATCTTCCTGCAGCTCCAGCGTCCGCAATTAGGTCCCGAAAAGAAGATCATCGAAATGGCGCAGAAGGGCAAGGTCTTCTGGGAGCGCCGCAGTTACTCGATCACGGTCGATACTTATTCCGTCTACAAGCTGACCATTGCCGCAGGCGGGAAAAGCGACAGTCTTGGCGGCATCATCACGGCTTTTGAGGTGAAGTATGTCGACTCACCTAAATAATGGGCTCTTTCGCCGTTGCTGCGGTCGTTTCAGCTCTTATACGCTCGACATCCGGGCAGCCACCGCCGTCGAATTCGGCCTGCTCATGCCGGTCTATTTTCTGCTGGTCTTCGGTATTTTTGAAGTCGGTCTGGCGCTGCTGCTCACTCTCAATCTTGCAACCGCGGCCAACGCCGGCGCGGAATTGCTGCGCAAGGCGGCGGCAAGTCAGACGGTGGTTACCGAAATCGAATTCAGACGTGTCATCGACTCGAATTTCGTGCTCGGTACGACCGAAAGCGACATGAAGATAACGCTCGTCCCGATCCCGGATGCGGATTTCACCGCCGTGCCGCTGACATTTCCGGTCGAGAACAAGTTTCAGGCGCCGGACAAAAAAGCCGGGCAATATCTTCTGGCGCTTGGTTACAATTGGCAATTCATTATGCCCACGACGCGTTTGCTGATCCCTAGTGGCGGCGGCACGCAGCCGCAATTACAGAATGTGTCTCTGGCGATCACCGCCGTTCGGGTGACGGAATGATGTTGTTTCGGCTGAAACCCGTCCTTGCCGCCATGGTGCGGTCGCGCTCCGGCGTGGCCGCGGTGGAATTCTCCCTGCTATTGCCAATGCTCATCATCTTTCTGGCGGTGATGATCGAGACCGGTCGTGGCTGGCTGAGTTACGACCGTTTCGTCACGGTCGTCGACAATACAGCCCGCTGGTCCGCCCGCTTCCCGGAATTCGAAGAACGGGTGAGGACAGGGGTGAAAACCTTTGTCATCGAAGCCGGGCAGCCTCTCAACCCGGAGGAACTCGATCTGACCTTGCGGAGCGCCAAGCTGGTGGGCGGCGTCGCAACTGTCGAATTTGCGCCTTACAACTTCTTCGGATCCGCAGAAGCCGTTACCTGGGACAAGATGCTGAAGGCGGGAAACTTCAAGGACGAAGAGGCCGTCATCGTGATTTCGGGGCGCTATAAATATAGCCCGTTATTCTCGTTCCTGCGCCCCACCACCATCGAGTTCGAATATGTCGCGACGGTCAATCCGTATTTCTCGCGGCACTACAAATATCAGAAGGGCAAGTCGGACTGGTCCTTCTGGAATGTTCGTTGACGGCTTGGCTACGGAAGTTCCGTAGCCAATATTTCGGCATCAATGATCCTGCACGACGCCGGCTTCTGTCTTTGTTTCATCCATCCCTAGCCACGCCGCACAATCCTTCAGCGCCCGCGCTGCAACCAGCTGGCGCTTCATGATCGTCTTGTCCTTGCCGCGAAAGCGCTTCACGCCTTCCGGCTTGACGATGGAACCCGGCTCCAATTCAGGGAACAGGCCGAAATTGATGTTCATCGGCTGGAAGGAGCGTTTGCCTGGCTCATCATTGGAAGACAGATGGCCGCCAGTAATGTGGTTGAGCAGCGAGCCGAGCGCCGTGGTGGCCGGCGGCAGGCTAGGGCTCTCGCCTTTCCGTTCTGCTGCGGCGAAGCGGCCGGCCAGAAGCCCGACGGAGGCGCTTTCCACATAACCTTCGCAACCGGTGATCTGGCCGGCAAAACGCAGGTCCGGCCGCGATTTCAGCCTTAGCGTCGGATCGAGCAGGATGGGGGAATCGATATAGGTGTTGCGGTGCAGGCCACCGAGGCGGGCGAATTCCGCATTTTCAAGGCCGGGTATCATGCGGAACACATCCGCCTGCACGCCGTATTTCAGTTTGGTCTGGAAACCGACCATGTTGTAAAGCGTGCCGAGCGCATTGTCCTGGCGCAGCTGGACAACCGCATAGGCCTTGACGGTGGGATTGTGGGCATTGGTTAGCCCCATCGGCTTCATCGGGCCGTGGCGCAGCGTCTGGCGGCCGCGTTCGGCCATGATCTCGATCGGCAGGCAGCCGTCGAAATAGGGCGTGCCTTCCCATTCCTTGAAACCCACCGTGTCACCGGCGATCAGCGCGTCGATGAAGGCGTTATATTGTTCCTCATCCATCGGGCAGTTGATGTAATCCTTGCCCGTACCGCCGGGGCCGACCTTGTCGTAGCGCGACTGATACCAGCAGATATCCATATTGATGCTGTCGCGGTGCAGGATGGGGGCGATGGCGTCGAAAAAGGCCAGCGCATCCTCACCCGTCTCTGCCTGAACCGCCGCCGCCAGATCCGGCGAGGTGAGCGGGCCGGTGGCGATGATGGTGCTGCCCCATTCCTTCGGCGGCAGGCCGGAAACCTCTTCACGCACGATCGTCACCAATGGGTGACTTTCCAGCATTTCGGTGACGGCGAGCGAAAAACCGTCGCGATCGACGGCAAGCGCTCCGCCGGCCGGCACCTGATGTTTGTCGGCGCAGGCGATGATCAGCGAGCCGGCAAGCCGCATTTCGGCATGGATGACGCCGACCGCATTGGCGGTCGCATCGTCGGAGCGAAATGAGTTGGAACAGACCAGTTCGGCCAGCGTATCGCCCTTGTGGGCATCCGTGCCGCGCACGCCGCGCATTTCATGCAGGATGACGGGAACGCCGCTCTGTGCGATCTGCCAGGCGGCTTCCGAACCGGCCAGTCCGCCGCCCACGACGTGAATGGGAGAAATGGTCTTGTCTTGCATGCTGGCATCCATCTGGCGTCCATGGGCCGCGCGGGGATGCCAAAGGCTCCCGTCTGGCGGCTGTCTTTCGAGTGAGTGTTCCGCGCGGGTCCTAAAAGGACGCGGCATTGTTTGCGGATGCACTACCATGCATGGCGGGGGCAGCCAAATGTTTTTGGGATGGGCCGGGCGAGGAAGAGACGCGGGGCATGGTGAAACGAGCGGGTGCCGATTGTTTCTTCTCCCCGAGGGGGAGAAGGTCGCGGCAGCGGGATAAGGGGCGAGGGTAGAGATGTACGGAGAGCTTGCCCCCTCATCCGACCCTTCGGGCCACCTTCTCCCCCTCGGGGAGAAGAAACCAGCGGCGCCGCATTGCCCGTCAGATTGCACAGCACGTTGCGGGACGCTTTTGCAGGCGGCACGCAGGGCAGGGGACGAACCGCTGATATGTTCGCAGAGGTGCCGAGCGCTCAGCCGACTGCCAGAATCAAAAACGGCGCACAAGGCGCCGTTTTTTTTAAGAACCGTCGCTCGATCGTCGCGCCCTGGAGGTCGGGCAGCGGGACGATCGTTTACGCCTTAGCGGAACGAACGGGAAGCAACGTTACGGATGTCGTAACGTGTCAGGCCGATGTCGCTCAGGGCCTGGTTGGACAGGCTGCCAAGTTCGTTGATCGTGCGGCGGTAGGAGATCCAGTTCTTTGCGATACGGATAGGGTTCATGGTCGTTTCCTCAATCTTTCTTTGTGAATTCGTCTGCCGGCTCAGCGTTTCTCTGTGCTCTCGGCTGTTGAGGTTTATATATAGACATTAAGCCATGTTGTGCAGTGCAGAATTTAGGCTACTGCCATGCATTTGTGCACTATGTCGGCTAATTTTACGGCTTTGAGTACTGCATGAGCAAAATATGAGCGGAAATGCCTGCCTTTCGGGCGTTCCTGACGGCTTTCATGGTGTTTGGTGACGATTGGAGCGACTTTTTGGGGTGTTGAAGGGTGGGAAGGGCGTTGGCTTGCTCAAACGTCGCGCGGGCGGGCGGAAGAGAGATGCTTTTTTCATCTCTCGCGGCCTGCGGATGTGCGGGAACCGATGGTGACGCCGTCAGAACCCCCAAACGAAAAAAAGGCCAGAGGCGGGAGCCTCAGGCCTTTTTGGGTAGGTCGTCTCGCATCCGCCGCAATGAAGCGGCGAAGCGTATTAGATGCCGACGGCGGTGCGGGCGACGCGACGGATGTCCTGACGGCCAATGCCGAGGTCGCTCAGTTCGCGGTCGGTCATACGGCCGAGTTCAGTTACGGTCTGACGATACTTGCGCCAGTTGGTCAGCGAGCGGGTGATGTTCATGGTCATTTTCCTCTTCGTGCTGTTCAGTCCACGCGGCCAGTCTTGGGAGGCTTTGGGTCCGGGGCTGAACTGATCTCTGTATGACCATGAATATAATCGGTTTAATCAAAACAAAAACAGACAAAGCAAGATGTCACCTATGCATACAATGCACGGCAATCCGGTAAATGAGCCTGATTGCGACGGTTCGTGCATAATTTGTGACCAATTTATGTGCTTTTGGTGACGCCAGATGGTTGAAGGTTGGGCAGCCGTGCGGCTCGGCCGGGTGCGGCGGCGGGCAGGGGTGAAAGCCCGAACGATGAACCTGATCGGTCGATGGCAATCCGGCTATGTAGCTTGCGGGTCGTGCTATATATAATGTCAATGTAGCCGCATAAATGTCGTGCGATTTTGCCGGCAGTGTTCCGTGCGGATGCGCAAGGCTGGGCGGGTTGGCTGAGGCGGGAGACGTAAGCGCGGGCCAGCCGTTTTCGGTTGAGGATCGCCTCTGTCTTGGCTGCCATAGCATCATCCCCTGTTGTTGGTGGCAAACAGCCAAAGAGGCGCGGTCTCCTTCACTATCGGAGCGGGGCCAAGAAAAGTCCGGGCGAAACCAAAGGCAGGGGAACGGCGTGCTTGACCCTTTCTGAACATTGTGACATACCGCCGCCCAACGTGCGGGTATGGCGGAATTGGTAGACGCATTGGTTTTAGGTACCAACGCTTCGGCGTGGGAGTTCGAGTCTCTCTACCCGCACCACAAGCAAAGCATGGCTGTGCCACGCTTGCGCCAGAGTGCACCTTCAATGGTGCAGGGGGCTTAGGGGCTATTTGCCCCTGGTTGCTCTTCGTCTCCGGTGCGGGCGTATTTCGTCCGGGCAGGCGCTTTGTGTGAAGAAATAATGGAAGCCACGGCCGGGCAGCGATGTTTCCGGCGCAGTGCTCGAAAGTAAACCAACGGCTGTCTGAGCACCGCCGCCATGATGTGAAGGTTTGAAAAATGCAGGTTATCGAAACGCTCGCTGAAGGGCTGAAGCGCGAACTCAAGATCGTTATCCCGGCTGCCGACATGAAGGCCCGTCTGGACGAGCGCCTGGTTGACGCCAAGGACAAGGTTCGCATCAACGGTTTCCGTCCCGGCAAAGTGCCGATGGGCCACCTGAAGAAGATGTACGGCAAGTCCATCATGGCCGACCTCGTCAACGAGCTGGTTCGTGAAAAGCCGACCGAAATCCTCTCCAGCCGCGGCGAGAAGTCTGCAACGCAGCCGGCGATCTCCATGACCGAAGACGAGCAGGAAGCTGAAAAGATCCTGTCGGCCGAATCGGATTTCGAATTCACCGTTGCTTACGAAATCATTCCGGCCATCGAACTGAAGGCCAATGACGGCATCAAGGTTACCCGCGAAGTTGTTGAAGTTTCCGAAGACGAAATCAACGAGCAGATCCTCAAGATCGCCGAAAGCGCCCGCACCTTTGAAGCCAAGAAGGGCAAGGCCGCCGATGGCGACCGCGTCACTATGAACTACCTCGGCAAGGTTGATGGCGAAGCCTTCGACGGCGGCGCTGCTGAAGATGCCGAACTGGTTCTCGGTTCCGGCCGCTTCATCCCCGGCTTCGAAGACCAGCTCGTCGGCGTCAAGGCTGGCGACGAAAAGACCATCACCGTGACCTTCCCGGCCGACTACCCTGCTGCGAACCTTGCCGGCAAGGACGCCACCTTCGACGTTACCGTCAAGGAAGTTGCTGCCGCTGCCGCCGTTGAAATCAACGACGAACTGGCTGAAAAGCTCGGTCTCGAATCGGCTGAAAAGCTGAAGGAAATCGTCAAGGGTCAGATCGAAAGCCAGTACGGCAACATCACCCGCCAGAAGGTCAAGCGTCAGATCCTCGACCAGCTGGACGAGATGTACAAGTTCGATACCCCGGCTGGCCTCGTCGATGCCGAGTTCGACAACATCTGGCGCCAGATCAACACCGATCTCGCCCAGTCCGGCAAGACCTTTGCTGACGAAGACACGACCGAAGAAGAAGCCCGCGAAGAATATCGCAAGCTTGCTGAACGCCGCGTCCGTCTCGGCCTCGTTCTCTCCGAAATCGGCGAAAAGGCCGGCGTCGAAGTGACCGAAGAAGAAATGCAGCGCGCGCTGTTCCAGCAGCTGCAGCAATTCCCCGGCCAGCAGAAGGAAATCCTCGATTTCTTCCGCAACACGCCCGGCGCTTCCGCTTCGCTTCGCGCGCCGATCTTCGAAGAGAAGGTCATCGACAAGCTGCTCACCGAAATCTCGGTAACGGACAAGACCGTTTCCAAGGAAGAGCTTCTGGCTGACGACGGCGAAGAAGAAACGGAAACCAAGAAGAAGGCTCCGGCCAAGAAAAAGGCTGCTGCCAAGGCTGACGACGCCGCTGAAGGCGAAGAAGCCGCTCCGAAGAAGAAGGCTCCGGCCAAGAAGAAGGCCACTGAGGCCGACGCTGAATAATCTTTTTCGATTGAAGCTGATTGAATGGAAGGGCCGTGGCGAAAGCTGCGGCCTTTTTCTGTTTGGAAGTGCAATCTGCTATTAGGTTGCGCGGGGTGCCAGCGGCGTAAATCAACGCCACTGGCCAATGTTGACCGTTAGAACTTGTTCCTGCCATCGCTTCTCGGATCGTTGTTCACGTGATGAGATTTATAAAGATCGCCACGAGCTTTTCGACGCCAGGGTCGCGCAGGATTTTCCTGATCGATGATGATGTCCGTTACCGAAATAGCCGGTAAACCATTCATCGGGCACTGTGCCGCCCATTGACCATCTGGTGTGGCTATACCCGAAGGAGCGGCGTGGCTTTGAGGGGCAAGTGTTGAATAGCTCGCCCAATAGGCGTTGCTCGATGCATGCCCCAATATTTCTGTGGCAGATGCCAACGCATTGGAAGGGCCATCGCCCGCCGTCGAAAACAGCATGCAATCGACGTTCAGCTTTTCATATTCCATGAATATTTCTGGATAGTGCACTTCCATGCCAAGTGCGCAGCCGAAGCGGACGCCGTCGACTTCAAACGTCACCGGGACACTTCCCGGCGAGTACATGAACGAGATTTTGGTGTTCGATAGCAGACGCTCGTCGTAGCGCGTTACAAGCTTCCCGCGATCGGAGACGACATACAGGCTGTTATATGGCCGGTGCGGCGGTGTCAGTTGGTGGACGGCACCAAAAACCACCCAAAGTTTCAGCTTCTTCGCCAGTTTTCTGGTCGCCTCCAGTTCTTCGCGCAGAGTTTCCCATGCAAAGCGCGTCCAGTCGGAAGGGCCGATTTCCCTCGGACCGATCGCTGACATGATCCGTTTACCTGGCCAGCATGTTGCCCCTTCAGGAAAATGGATGAGACGAGCGCCGGCTTTATGGGCATCAATCATGAGGCGGCGCATTTCCTGTCCGCCTGTCTTCAATGCGGAAATGTCACGAGGATCGTTAAACAGCGATGTCTGCGCGACAGCCATTCGGATTGAGCTGCTTACAGGGGCATCCGGCATTTTTCGAATATGCTGAAGAGCAGCTGTATAAGATTCGCCGGTTTTGGTTGCGCGAGCTCTTACACGACGTTTCAGATTGCTATTTTGCGTCATTGTCAGGCCTTTCACATCCCGGACGCAGTTCCCCAGCAACCCGTCCGAAACGATCGGACCAAGATAGTGGCCTGAGACAGCAGTCCCTTTGCCTCCGTTGAAGACCATGCTGGGGAAGGTCGGGGAGGTTAGGCGCAGGCTACGCCGTGACAAATATCGATGGGAAAACGCCGATTCGTCAAGCGGCGGTGGTACCGGTCAGGTGAAGCTTCGCGATCACAATGCGGTGCAGCATGATTTTTTGCTGCATCTGCTCTTGTTCATCTCCCGTTCATCTGGCACCCTGTGCAGCATGATTTGCCTCGATCGCCTCCGGTGGTCGTCCGAGCATCATGTGCCGCCAGTGTGCGGCCATCATCGCTGCCAAAACCATTGGCCTTAAGCTTTTACCGTGCCTGCCGGGTTCTTCCGGCACGCCCTTAATTTGCCAGGGGACAAAATATGTCGCCACGAATGGGCTCTGCCCTTTTGCTGTTCACCGTGCTCGCAACCGCCGCCCATGCCGATGATGCCGGGTTGATCTGGAAGCCGGTGAAAAATTCCGATCGGTCCTACACGGCACGCATCGGCGCGAAGCTTCCAGTCGATACGCCGATCCGGGCGGGGCTGGAGATGGGCATGAATGCCTCTAGGACCGGGCAGGTGGTGGATACGCCGGTGCGGGTGTGGGGCAATGTCACCTTGCTTGCCGAACAGTTGCCCGGCGTTTCGCTTGCCCGGGATGTCGGCGTCCTCTTTAACGCGCTGACGGGGTCGAGCAGCGTTTCCATGAGTTCGCAGCAGAAGCGCATCGTCACGCCGGAACTGGATATCGAGGCCAACCGCAATTTCACCGTTCGTTATGACGGCACGGCGCAGCAGTGGAACGGGCTGGATGTGTCGCAATCGCTGCGCCTCTCCCGGTCGGAAACCGGCACCGCCTTTGTGCTGACGGGGGCGAGCCGCAACAGCTTCAACGAGTTCAGCAGCGGCGTGGCGGTGGAGCAGAAGATTGGCGACAATCTGACGGTGCGGGGCACGCTGGATCAGGGGTATGCGGATCATTTCCGGCCGGGGTTTAGTGCGCGGTATAGTATTCGGTGGTGAGGGTGTACGCCACCGGTCCCGTCGCGTGAATATCCTCAAAGTGATGACAAGCGCTTCCGCACGCGACTTCATCCTTGGGCTTGTCCCAGTGCTGTCCGGTTTGAATTTCCGTGCAGGCTGCATTCCCCTTGAAGTCGGTGGTGAAGGGTGAGCATTCACTCAACGTCATCCTCGGCCTTGTGCCGAGGATCTAACCACGTCGACTAAAATCAATACGTTGGCAGACCCTCGGGACAGGCCCGAGGATAACGTCGAAGTGCCTGTCAGCGCCGCTCAATCCTTCTTCATCTCACCCATGCGGTTCCACGCATCCAGACCGGCGATCTTGTAGGCCTCAGCCAGCGTCGGATAGTTGAACGTATTCTCGACGAAATATTCCACCGTGCCTTTGAGGTTCAGCACCGCCTGGCCGATATGCACCAGTTCGGTTGCGCCTTCGCCGACGATGTGGACGCCGAGCAGGCGGCGGGTTTTCAGCGAGAAGATCATCTTCAACAAGCCGCTGTCGAGACCCATGATGTGGCCGCGGGAGGTCTCGCGGAAATGGGCGATGCCGCATTCATAGGGAATGTTGCGTTCGATGACTTCTTCTTCTGTCAGGCCGCAGGTGGAGATTTCCGGCACGGCATAGATGCCGTAGGGGAAGAATTGCGGCGGTTCGCCGGCCGGTGCGCCGACGGCATGGCGGGCGGCGATGCGGCCCTGTTCCATGGAGGTGGAGGCAAGGCTCGGGAAACCGATGATATCGCCGGCGGCGTAGATGTTCGGCACCGAGGTCTGGAAGGTTTCCGGATCGACCTTCAGGCGGCCGCGGCTGTCGGCTTCCAGCCCGCAGGCGGACAGGTTGAGCGTATCGGTGGCGCCGACACGGCCGGCGGCAAACAGCACCGTCTCGGTTTTGAGGACGCGGCCATTGCCGAGCGAAACGAGGCATTTGCCGCTCTCGTCGCGCTCCACCTTTTCCGCCTTCTGGCCGAAGATCAGCTTCATGTTGCGGTCGCGCAGCTGATAGGTGAAGTCCTCGACGATTTCCTTGTCGATGAATTCCAGCATGGTCTCGCGCGGTTCCACCACCGTCACCTGCGTGTCGAGCGCGCTGAAGATCGTCGCATATTCAA
The DNA here is from genome assembly GCF_009498615.1 of Agrobacterium sp. ICMP 6402. NCBI lineage: Bacteria > Pseudomonadati > Pseudomonadota > Alphaproteobacteria > Hyphomicrobiales > Rhizobiaceae > Agrobacterium > Agrobacterium sp. ICMP 6402. Next base: position 1,227,791 of record NZ_QSNV01000001.1, on the reverse strand, counting down.
TGCCGATGACGCCGGCGCCGACCACGACCATGGAGCGCGGCAGTTCCTTGATTTCGAGGATCTCATCCGAATCGAGCACCGCCTGGCCATCGAAGGGGATATGCGGCGGTCGGTAGGGGCGGGTGCCGATGGTCAGCAGGATGGAGGTGCCGGTGACATTCATGATCTCGCCGTCGTTCTTCACCACTTTCATGGTGTTGGCGTCGACGAAGCTTGCCGTGCCGCGAATGTGCTGCACGCGGTTGCGGGCAAACTGGTGCTCCAGCACCTCGACCTCGTGGTCCAGCGTGATCAGCAGGCGGCGGCGCAGGTCGTCGGCGTCGATCTCCTGCTTGACGCGGTAGGAGCGGCCGTAAAAGCCGCGCTCGCGCCAACCGGTCAGGTTGAGCGCGGTTTCGCGCAGGGTTTTGGAAGGAATGGTGCCGGTGTGCACGGAAACGCCGCCGACGCGGCTGCCTTTCTCGATGACCAGAACCTTCTTTTCGAGCTTGGCGGCCTGAATGGCGGCCCGTCTTCCCGCCGGACCGCTGCCGACAACAATCAGATCGAACTGGTGCATGAAAAACCCCGGAATAGAATGCATTGCGATAACCGGATGTCACATCCGGCGTGGCGTCGTCGCGAAATGGTTGTGATGCCATTTTGACGAGGGGGAGTGATTCCCCCGTCAGCCTTACCCCGCCAAGAGTGCAATGCAACAAACGCCTGCGTCAATCTGTAGCGTAATAATCTGACGGATTCGTAACTGTGGGGAATTTTAGGGAGGTTGTTCATTTGCAATGGGCCGGGGTGGGTGTGGCTCACCCCCCTCTGTCCTGCCGGACATCTCCCCCTCAAGGGGGGAGATCGACCCGAGGGGAGGCCTCGGCCATCTCGACGGTTGAAAATGAAGTGGCGATAAAGCCTCTTGCCGATCTCCCCCCTTGAGGGGGAGATGCCCGGCAGGGCAGAGGGGGGTGAAGCTCCGAGTGCTTCGTCCACTATGCTCCCAAAAACCCAACAGCTTCATCCCGCACGGCGCTGCCGAGCGGGGATGGACGGACATGGGCGATTGCCCGGCTGCGCTTTCATTGAGGTTGGTGTTGGTCGGATGCGTTGCGCAACCGGGCCTCTCGCCAGTCTGCCGTATTTCGCAAAGGGCCGTGCACCGCCTCCCTGCGAAATGGTCCTGTCGTCACGAACGCGCCACCGTCCCCATCAGAACCGTCCCTCGGTTTCAACCACGTCTGGCATCCACCCGGCAGGACTGGATACAAGATAGCAGCGTGCGGCAGGACGGGGAAAAGCGGGGATGAATTTGCCTGACGTCAGTCGCCCTTGCGGGTGACGTGGTGGTGGAGCGCGGCGAGGTCCTGTCTGAGCGCCGCCAGTTCGGCCAGCACCTTCACGTCGATCTTTTCATGCAGCGACAGCACTTCCAGTTCCGACTTCAGGTTCACCTCGTAATCCTTGGCGGCCTCGAAACGGTCGCGGGCGGCCTGGCGGTTCTGTGACATCATGATGATCGGCGCCTGAATGGCGGCCAGCATGGAGAGCAGCAGGTTGAGGAAGATGAAGGGGTAGGGATCAAAGGCGCCTGTCGTCAGCACAATGGTGTTGATGATGGCCCAGACCACCAGGAAAAAGCAGAAACTGAGGATGAAACCCCAGGAGCCGCCGATCTTGGCGATGTTGTCGGCGAACCTGTCGCCAAGGCTGGCGCCGGCGGAAAATTCCGCATTGGTGTCGCGCGAGATCAGTTTTTTCTGGTGCGACAGTTCCAGAATGCGTCGCTCCACGTCGCCGATCTCGCGGGAGGAGCGTTTGAAATGCGAAGTGATGTAGTCGGAGATGTCTGACACGGTGTGTCTCCGGTTGCTGATGAGGTGCTTGCGCTCTGTGCGAGATAAACCCGCATGGCGGCGGAATTCAAACGATTTCCACCGCCATGCGGTTCAGCCGTTCCCGCTAAAAACCATCAGACGGCCGGCGTGCCCTGGTGTAGCCAGTTGAAGCCGGGGAAGAAGCGCTCGCGGCCATATTGCTCGCCGAACATCATGTCGAATTGCAGCAGGCGATAATCGCGCACCACGTCGGGAATGGAATTCGGGGCGATCGACCAGTCGGGCAGGGCCTTGCCGTCTGTCTTCACCAGCATATGCCGGTCGATGACGGAAAAGGCCTGCTGAACCTCGCCCAGCGTGCCGGTATAGAAGGGATCGGAGAAACCGGCGGTCTTCAGCACGTGGTAGGGCAAAAGCGCCGGGCTGATGGTGCCGATATTCTTGCGCACTCCCTTCTTGGAGGACCAGACGACGAGCGGCGTTTCATGCTCCTTTTTCATCACCTCCAGCGGTGCGCGGCGGCTGGCCACCATGCCCGGCATATAGCCGCTTTCCACATAGGTCTGGCCGAGCGGCGGCAGGTGATCGCCGAAGAGAACGATGATGGTTTCGCGGTCGCGTTTCTTGGCCCAGCGCATCAGTTTCAAAAGCGCATCGTCAGCCTCGGCCACGCCCTGCGAATAGGTAGCCAGCGCCTGCGATGCGGAAGGCGAAAGATCGCCCTCGACGCCGATGGTATCGGCAGCGTAACGGCCCGCCTCGTAGGGGCCGTGTCCCTGCAGGGTGACGGCGAAGAGGAACAGCGGGTTGCGCGCGCCGTCGGCCGCCGCCATGATTTCGTCCATCAATGCATCGTCGGAGGCGAAGTTGCCGCGCTTTTCCATGGGCGGCAAAGTTTCTTCCGAACGGAATTCCTCGAAGCCGAAATTTTTGTAGACCTCCTTGCGGTTCCAGAACCATTCCTGAAACGGGTGCATAGCGATGGCGGAATAACCTTCGCCGCGGAAGAAGCTGGCGAGCGAAGGCACCGGGCGGCGGATATATTGCTGGTACGGAATGCTGCCATAGGGAAGGAAGGCGTTGGAAAAACCGGTCAGCGCCTCGAATTCCACATTCGCCGTCATGCCGCCGAACTCAGGTGAAAAGACGTTGCCGGATTGTTTGGCGCGGATGATCGGCATCGGATCGGCCGAGAGCTTCACGTTTTCAAGGCGGGTCGGATCCCACAGCGATTCGCTCATCAGCATGATGACATCAGGGTAATCGCCCTTGTTGGCGGCGAAGGCGGCTGGCTCAGAGGTTAGATCGGCGATGCTGTTTTCACTATATCCCTGCGGTGCCGAGACATTGGCCATGGGAATGTTGAAGGCGAAGGCCATCAGGAAGCCGTTATGGCGGTAGTTTTCCTGCTGATCCCACATCATGGGTATGATGTTGAGGCGATCACGCGCCCATGAATAATGCGAATAGTCCATCAGCGAGGCAAGGCCGGCAAGAAGCGGCAGCGCCAGTGTGAGCCCCGCAGCGCGTTCACGCCAGCTCAATGACGGGGAATGGCGGCGCGCCAGCAGCCAGAGCGTCACGAGAGCCGTAATGGCTGCGCAGATGCCGAGGCCGACCAGCACTGCCGTCAGCGGTTGCGCCTTCAGCATGGTTGGCAGAAGCTCGAAAATCTGGCGGCCGAACAGCAGGTCGGAGGGATAAAGCGGATCGGAGAGATAGGTCTGTTTCTGCGCCGAAATCAGGCCCGTGAGTGCGCAGAGCGGCGCAACGGCGATGAGGGACAGGTAACGCCGGCCAAGGATCGCATCCAGCGCTACGAGCACGGTGAGCACAGCGGCAATGGTGGTCATGCCTGGACGGGCCGACGAGGTGAGGAAAGCACCGACATCATGGAGCGAACCGCGGGCGATCCACTCCAGCGCAACGACCAGCACGATGGATGCGACCGTCAGATTGGCAAGCGTATAGGCCGTGCCAGAAAGCTTCGAAAGGCTCCTTGTCCATGCAGGCGAAAAGACGAAACCAGCCTTTTCGGAAGCCGTTGTTTTTGGCGCCGAATCTCTCAAACTCATACTCCGGTATTTCAGGCAGCCGCCCAATCCGGGGAGGTGAATCGGGCGTCGCAAAATTGTCATGTAACTGTCACATAAGCGCGATGAACGCGACATGAACTTTGGCGAAACTGGCGGGGAGCGCGATAACCTTAGCGTGAGCGTTATTCCGTCAGGGAAGGGCAGGGTGCTGCCGCATGCAATTGCCGCGTTGCGGAGCGGACACGGGCGCGGTATTGAAATGGCATGAGCGACAGACACAATATCCAGAACCATCTCCGGATTGCCGTCGGGCAGTTCAATCCGATCGTTGGCGACGTGGCGGGCAATCTCGCCAGGGCGCGTGAGGCAAGGGCCGATGCGGCAACGCAGGGCGCCGATCTCCTGCTTTTGACCGAGCTGTTCATTTCAGGCTATCCGCCTGAGGATCTGGTGCTGAAGCCGGCTTTCCTGAAGGCCTGCCTGAAGGCGGTGGAAGAACTGGCAGCCGAAACCGCCGATGGCGGGCCGGGCGTCGTCATCGGCTTTCCGCGCCAGGGCGAGACGGGTCGGCACAATTCGGTGGCGCTGCTGGATGGCGGCAAGATCGTTGCGCTGCGCGACAAGATCGACCTGCCGAATTACGGCGAGTTCGACGAGAAGCGTGTTTTCGCCGAGGGTTCGATTTCCGGTCCGTATAATTTCCGCGGGGTTCGGATCGGCATTCCGATCTGCGAGGAAATCTGGAACGAGATGGGCGTGTGCGAGACGCTGGCCGAAAGCGGGGCGGAAATCCTGCTGGTGCCGAACGGTTCGCCCTATTATCGCGGCAAGCTGGATGTGCGCCATCAGGTGGCGCTGAAACAGGTGATCGAGAGCGGCCTGCCGCTGGTTTTCGCCAACCAGCTGGGTGGGCAGGACGAGCTGGTATTCGATGGCGCAAGTTTCGGCTTCAATGCCGACAAGACGCTTGCCTTCCAGATGAGCCAGTTCGAGGCCACACTTGCCGTTACCGACTGGAAACGCACGGCGGAAGGCTGGCATTGCGAAAGCGGACCATTCTCGAAAATACCAGAGGGCGAGGAGGCGGATTACCGCGCCTGCATGCTGGGCTTTCGCGACTACGTGAACAAGAACGGTTTCAAGAGCGTGGTTCTCGGCCTTTCCGGCGGCATTGATTCGGCGATCTGCGCCGCCCTTGCCGTCGATGCGCTGGGCGAGGAGCGGGTGCGCTGCATCATGCTGCCCTACCGTTATACATCGGAAGAATCGCTGAAGGACGCCGCCGATTGCGCGAGAGCGCTCGGCTGCCGTTATGATATCGTGCCGATCGTTGAGCCTGTGGAAGGTTTCCTCTCGGCACTGTCAGATCTCTTCGAAGGTACGGAAGAGGGCATTACCGAGGAAAACCTGCAGAGCCGCACGCGCGGCACCATTTTGATGGCCGTGTCCAACAAGTTCGGCTCGATGGTGGTGACAACAGGCAACAAGTCGGAAATGTCGGTGGGTTATGCCACCCTCTACGGCGACATGAATGGCGGTTTCAACCCCATCAAGGACCTCTACAAGATGCAGGTCTACGCCATTTCCGCCTGGCGCAACACCCATGTGCCGCCGGGTGCGCTTGGCCCTTCCGGCGAGGTCATTCCCGCCAATATCATCGCCAAAGCGCCATCCGCCGAATTGCGCCCCAACCAGACCGACCAGGATTCGCTGCCGCCCTATCCGGTGCTGGACGATATTCTGGAGTGCCTTGTCGAGAAGGAAATGTCGGTCGAGGAAATTCTGGCACGAGGTCATGACGCGGCAACGGTGCACCGGGTTGAGCATCTGCTCTATCTCGCCGAATACAAGCGCCGGCAATCGGCTCCGGGTGTGAAGATCACCAAGAAGAACTTTGGGCGTGACCGGCGTTATCCGATCACCAACCGGTTCCGGGATCGGTGATGGATGAAGCGGGTAGGGGCTGCGCTCTCAGGTGAGGCGGCGATCCCTTCCCTTGCGAGGCTGATTGTTTCGCCCGGCGCTGCGGCTGGTTTCTTCTCCCCGCCGGGGAGAAGGTGGCCCGAAGGGTCGGATGAGGGGACACCGTTGCCGAATATCTCGACCCTCGCCCCTCAACCCGCTGCCGCGACCTTCTCCCCGGCGGGGAGAAGAAACAAGCGGCACGCGCTCGATCCACGATGAGGTTTTGTGTCTTTTATAGGGGAACGGCGCGGAGAAACCCCGCGCCACTCTTCACTCACCTCAAATAACCTGCCCCACATCGATGCGGTTGCCATCAGGGTCTTCAAAGACAAAGGCCCGCAGGCCATAATCCTTGTCCTGCAGGGCCTTGATGATGCGCAACCCATGGTTCTTGCAAACCGCATGCAGCGCATCGACATCGCTTACCATCATATGTGCCACATTGAAGGGCGCTGCCTTATGGGTGGGCTGCAACGTCAGGTGCAGCTCGGCATTCCCCTGTTTGAGGATCATGAAGCCGACGGGATTGCCGTTTTCGAAGGTTTTTGTGAAGCCCAGCACGCCGACATAAAAATCATGGGCCTTTTCGATATTCCTGACAGGAAGCATTGCGGCGATCCGCCCGAAGCGGATGCCGTGATCGGCGATGGTATTCATCGCGGAACCTCGGATCTGGGAGAAACGGGGAGGGTTACGGGCGGTGCCGGAACGCTGGCGTTTTTTCCGATTTGAATTTGCAGGACGGTGCCTGCGGCCATAGGATCATAATCACCATGGCGGCGAAAGCAAACGGAATGTCTGCGTCCGCCAAAGGTCCGATCCAGACTATCGACAGCCCGGGAGGCAGCATGCGCAGTTCGATCGAAATCTTTAATATACGCACCCGGCAGATGCGGGTGGTGTGGCAGACGCCGGAGCTGTTCGAAGCGCCGAACTGGTCGCCGGATGGCAAATATCCGGCATTATGGAGCAGTTGCCACAAGATTCAGTTGAGGGCTGATGCTATCTCCCGAGGGTGCCTCGGGAGTGTTGCGTATGGTGGAAATCGTAGACGAATTGAAAGTGAAGTTGGTCGAAATCGACGGCAAGATGGAAGAGCTGCGGCGCAAGATCGGTGCCCTCGAAGCTCAGAAATCCGCATTCGAGACGGTGATCAGGGTTTATGATCCCAGTTTCGAAGCGGCTGTGCTCCCATCGAAGGCACGCCGCGCCTCGTCCCGAGAAACGGCGAGCGCTCGGGTCACCGAACTTTTGAAGGGCAGAAACAATCGTCACATCGTGCTCGACATCCTTCGCCTTAACGAGCGCCCGACCACGACAGCGGAGATCGCCGAGAAGTTCGCAAGCGAGGCAGCCCTCGGGAGCGAAGCAGCACGGTTGGACTCCGCACTTACGAGCAGGTTTTCAGCAACGTTAAACGGGCTGGTGAAGCAGGGACTGGTTCGCCAAGCTGGCACAGAGGACGGCCGTCGGCACCTCTGGGAGATCAGCCGCTAGTCCGGCGGCACCCCCTGCAACCACACCTGGTCGACGATGTTCTGGGCGGCGCACTGCCAATAGCCGCAGAGGTTCCGCGACGTCGGCCTGGAGGTGATCGTCCGCAGGAGGTCAGCAAACTGCCAGCGCAGGCCCATGTAGCGTGTGTCTTCCTTCCAGGAGAGCATCGCCATGTACCAGTCAAGATACTTCGTCGAGAAGCGGTGGTTGATCCCCTTGTAGGCTTTTTCAACCCGGCTGAAGAAGCTCTCGATTACGTTCGAGTTCGTGCCGTCATCCTCCTGGTACTGAAGGCTGTGGTTCACACGGTGCATCGCGACAAGGCCGACGAGATCGTCATACGCCTTGTGCTCGTCTGCGATCAGCAGGGCTCTTGGATCGACATGCTTGGCGACGGCCGCCCAGGCATCCTTGCCGTTCTCATCCATGATCACCCGCGTCAGCGTCCGGTTCGGTGCGTGTTGGTTCGCCTCCCTCAGCGCCAGCACGCACATGCGCTTGCCGTTTTGGTTCTCCTTCTTGCGCCCGTCCTTGCGCTCTTCCTTCTTGTTCGCCTTGCGGAGAACACCGCCGACATACTTGCCGTCGATCTGCACCAGTCCGTGGAGCTTGATCGCGCCCCGGCGCAATCCCACGGCCTCCCGGAGCTTTTTTAGCAGGACGTAGGCGGTCTTGTACTGGACGTTGAGCTTCCGGCTTAGATGGAGCGCGGCCATGCCCTTGGCGGCCGTGATCTCCTCCCAGATCGCCATGATGATCTTCTTGAACGACAGCTTCCGGTTCGCGAACACCGTCCCAGAGGTCACCGAGAACTCGGCACGGCATTCAGGCTCCGAGCAACGAAATCGGCGTCGGCGGACGCTGTACGGCTCCAGGCAGCCGCAGCGCGGACAATAGGGCTTGCCGCCGTTATCGGCCCAGCGGAAGTCTACGAACAGGCCGTAGGCGTCATCCTCGGTGAGCGACCAGACCTTATCGGGATCGAGATCGCGGCCATCCGGGCGCAGAAGTGGATGCTGTCCGAAGCCTTGCTTCGGGTCAGGCCAGGCGCAACGGTCGTATTTCGAACCTCCGGTCTCCTGCGGAGAAGGGGTCGTAGGAATTCGGCCTTAGGATGGGGGTTCGCTTCTGGAGCATGTTCAGATTTCCGTTCGATACGCAGGACATAGGAAGACGGCTCCGTCGAAAGGACGGAAGCAAAAGATCAGCGCTGTATTCGTATCGATCTGAACATGAACGGACCCATACCAAGGCCCCTGCCAAGAGTCGAGTCGATGGATCAGCTTGAAGGACGATCAGCGGACACTTGGATCATGTTTCCGATCCTTTCCGTGACCACTTCAAGGGCATCGGTGTTTTCGATGATCTCGCCAAGGGAATGCAAATTGCGGTGTAAGGCTTCGTATGTTTGCAGAACTCGGTCCCCAAGCCGTTCCCTGTCAGGACGGGCCGCTTCGCGAGCGACGACAGTGTCCAACGGTGCCCAGACAGTGAAAAAGTGAATTTGAGTAGCTGCGGGTAGAAGGCCGCAGAACCATTCAATTGTATCAGGCGTTTCAAAGATGTAGTCGAACAGAACCCGTCTTGCACCCATCTCCAGATAACTGGAAATCAAAGATGCACTTGCACGGTAAGTCGATCTGGGGCCGAGCCAGTCCCGCGCGTCGCTGGGACTGAAATCGCGAACCGCGTCTCCCGAAATACTGACCGTGCCTGGCAATGAACTTGCCAAATGCGTGCAGATTGTAGTTTTCCCGACCCCAGCCGGACCGTTGATCACAACCACATGCGCCATCGGTTACCCCACGAATATGTCTTCCGCCTCAAGACTGGACTATTCAGAAACATCCGGCAAGCGCCGCCCAATTCCTCCATCGCGGCTCTTGTGGCACTTGCTCCATAATGCCGCAAATATCTGCTGTTGAACAGCGAAGGGTTGCTCTATCGCCTGTCCCCATCCGGTGATGCTTCGCCGGAGAAGGTCGATACCGGTTTTGCCACGCAGTGCAATAACGACCATGGTATTTCGCCGGATGGATCGCTCTACGCCATTTCCGACAAGGTTGAGTTCGACAAGAGCGCCATCTATCTTCTGCCATCGGCGGGCGGTGCGCCAAGGCTGATGACGAAAAACCTTCCCTCCTACTGGCACGGCTGGTCGCCGGACGGGAAGAATTTCGCCTATTGCGGTATTCGCGATCAGGTCTTCGACATCTATTCCATGGATATTGAGAATGGCGTCGAAACACGCCTGACGCATGGCGAAGGCCGCAATGACGGGCCGGATTATTCGCCGGATGGTGCGTGGATCTATTTCAATTCCAGCCGCACCGGGCAGATGCAGATCTGGCGGGTGCGGGTGGATGGCTCCACTGTGGAGCGCATCACCGACAGTTCCTATGGTGACTGGTTCCCGCATCCGTCTCCTTCGGGTGACAAGGTGGTGTTCGTTTCTTACGACGCCGATGTCTTCGACCATCCGCGCGATCTCGATGTGCGGGTGCGGCTGATGGATATGGATGGCGGCAATGTCGAAACGCTGTTCGAGCTTTTCGGCGGGCAGGGCACGATGAATTCTCCCAACTGGTCACCTGACGGCGACGAGTTCGCGTATGTGCGTTATTTCCCCGTAGGCTGATGCAATCGGGAAGCCTGTTACCGTTATCCCGGCTCGCGGCCGGCATGACGCAGGGGAGGGACGCTACGGGCAGATTGCCGCACGGGCTTGCAAGACCCTTGCATTCGCAAGCATTCTTGCCCATAGCTTCCTCAGTCAGGTGCCCGCCCTTGCGGCGGGAGAATCGGGAATCCGGTGAGAAACCGGAACGTGCCCAGCGCTGTGAGGCGGATGCCCTTTTCATAAGCCACTGAAGTTATTCGGGAAGGCGAAAAGGGCGGATGAAGCCGAGTCAGAAGACCGGCCTGGCAGGATAGACCGAACCGCGCGGACGGCGGCAGGTTGCTGAAGATGTGTGTCGTGCATGCGGGAGCCGGTATGGTTTCGGCACCGGCGCGCCCGCATTGTTGGGGTTAAACGATGCCGACCGATCCGTCCGCTGGTAATTCATTGCAAGCCGATCCATTCGATCATGCGCTTTCGCCTGCCCGCCCGTTTTCCGGTGCGGAGCGCGAGGCGATTTACCGCGCCATTGAGACGCGCCGCGATGTGCGCGACCAGTTCCTGCCTGATCCGCTGCCGGACGCGCTGGTGGAGCGCCTATTGAAGGCGGCGCATTCCGCGCCCTCGGTGGGCTTCATGCAGCCGTGGAATTTCACGCTCGTCACTGATGGTGCTGTCCGTCAGGCGGCCTTTGTGGCCTTCAGCCGCGCCAATGAAGAAGCGGCGGCGATGTTTGCGGGCGAGCAACAGGCGCTTTATCGCAGTCTCAAGCTCGAAGGCATCCGCAAGGCGCCGCTGAGCATCTGCGTCACCTGCGATCCCACACGCGGTGGTAAAGTGGTGCTGGGCCGGACCCACAATCCGCGCACGGATGTCTATTCCACCGTTTGCGCCATCCAGAACCTCTGGCTTGCCGCCCGCGCCGAAGGCATCGGCGTCGGCTGGGTCAGCATCTTTCATGACAGCGACATTCGCACCATTCTTGATATCCCCGACCATATCGAAATCGTCGCCTGGCTATGCCTCGGCCGCGTCGATGCGCTTTACACGGAACCGGAACTGGCGGTGAAGGGCTGGCGGCAGCGCGTGCCGCTGGAGGAACTGGTGTTTCGCAACCGCTGGGGTGGGGTATAGACGCGGAGGCCTGTGAATAAGGCGGGACGTTGCCGCGTGTTTCTTCTCCCCGGCGGGGAGAAGGTGGCCCGAAGGGTCGGATGAGGGGGCTAGCTCTCCGGATATCTCTACGCTTGCCCCCTCATCCCGCTGCCGCGGACTTCTCCCCGGCGGGGAGAAGAAACAAGTGGCATCCGCTTGCTCTATTACGGGCAAATAACAGGTGTCATTGCTGCGGCTGGATGCCCTTCAGCGCCGGGTTTTTCAGGTCGATGCGGCCTGTCTGGTCCGGCAGGAATTTCGGGCCGATGACGCGCACTTTTGCATCGTTCGGATCGTAGTCGCGTTCGGGAACCGGTTGCTCCGGCGGCTTTGCGGCCTGTTGCTGTTCTGTGGGTTTCTGAGGCTTGTCACCCTGTGGTGATGGAATGGTGGTGATGCCGGAATAGGGCTTTTCGGGCTGCGGCCGGGCGGCCTCTTCCTGTTTTTGCATGTCTTCGTGATAGGCGGCCATGTTGCAGGCGCAGCCGGGCGCTTTCGTCGACGCGTTGCGATAGGCGAAGGCGGTGGGCAGGTCCCTGTAGGGTTTGCCGGTTTCGGCCGAGACCATGTCGGAGGTTTCCTGATCCGTCATGGAGTGGAAATAGAGTTCCGTCTGCGTGCCCGGGCACATTTTCTGGCACTGCTCGGCCTGGGCGCGGAAATCAAGCGGCGAGGCATTGGAGGCGATCGGGAAAAATGAGCCGTCGCAGGTGCGCACGCAAAGGGTGCGAAGTCCGCCCTCGGCGGCGGCATTGGGGTAAGGCGACAGGCCTGCCTGTCCCGGCTGATTATCATGCTGGCGGAACGCATCGGGGTAACGGGTCACATCGGGAGCCTGCGGCGATTGCGTGTCCGTTTCCGGCATTGCGCTGCAGCCATTGGCGTCGAGTGCGGCGAGAATGCGCTGGCGCCTGATGCCGCCATCATCGCTGCGCTGAGCCGCCATCGCATCGTCACGGTCACGAATGATGGCGTCACGTTCGGCCTCGGCATCGACCAGCGCGTCGCCGATCTCGGCGCAGAGGCCGGCATTGGGGCTGCCGTAGACAATGACGCTGCCCGACGAACAGCCATAGCTGCGCAGATCGTTCCTGATTTTGCGCACGACGATGTTCTGGCGGGCGAGCGCGTTGGCGTAACGCCGCACCTCTGCCGTGTTGCCGATGATACGGGGTGGCTCGCGCAATTGAGCATAGAGCGTATCGCAGACCTGATCCGCGACAGCGGCACCCGGGGCGACGAAAACAAGGGGAAGCAGGAGGCCGATGATGCGGCTGCGCCGGGTCAATTGTGCGATCCGTTCGATGTCCCCGGCCGGTGGCAGGGGCGTTATACTTCACGAAATCCGTGTTTCAGGAAGATAACATAAGCTGTCGCCGCAATGCGGCAACAGCTTGTTCAAAATTGCGTTAATGCGCCCTCACACCGAAGGGTGCGACGCCTGCACCACGGCAAAGGCCGCCATGTTGACGACGCCACGCGAGGTGACGCTGGGCGACAGGATGTGGGCGGGCAGCGCCGTGCCGAGCAGGATCGGGCCGACATGCAGGCCTTCCGTCAGGGTGCGGGTGACGCCGAGCGTGATATTGGCGGCATCGAGGTTCGGGAAAACCAGAAGGTTCGCCTCGCCGGTCAAAACGCTGTTCGGCATGGCGCGCTTGCGCAGCGTTTCCGACAGTGCGGACCCGCCCTGCATTTCGCCGTCCACTTCCAGTTCGGGTGCAGCCTGCTGGATGATCTTGAGCGCGCGGCGCATCTTGCGAGCGCTTTCCGAGTCACGCGAGCCGAAATTGGAGTGGCTGGCAAGCGCGATCTTCGGCGTGATGCCGAAGCGACGAATTTCCCTGGCCGCGAGAATGGCCATTTCCGCCACTTCCTCCGACGTCGGATCGTTGTTCACAAAGGTGTCGGTGAGGAACAGCGCGCCCTGCTGGGTGATGAGCAGGCTGAGGCCCGCAAAGGAGCGCACGTTCTCCTGCTTGCCGATGATCTGGTTCACGTCGCGCAGATGCCTGTCGTAACGGCCTTCCAGACCGCAGATCAGCGCATCCGCTTCGCCGCGCTTGACCGACAGCGCGCCGATGACCGTGGAGTTGGTGCGAACGATGGTGCGGGCGGCTTCCGGGTTGATGCCGGCGCGGCCGACCAGCGCGAAATAGTCATCGACGTAATCACGGTAACGCGGATCGTCTTCCGGATTGACCACGGCGAAATCCGTATTCGGGCGGATGCGCAGGCCGAAACGCTTCAGGCGCGTTTCGATGATCTGCGGACGGCCAATGAGGATCGGGATGCCGGTGCCTTCTTCCAGCAGAACCTGGGCGGCGCGCAGCACGCGTTCGTCTTCGCCTTCGGCAAAGATGATGCGCTTCTTTTCGGCGGCTTTCGCGGCGTTGAAGACCGGCTTCATGATAAAGCCGGAGCGCCAGACGAAGCGGTTCAACTGGTCGAAATAGGCTTCGAAATCGGTGATCGGCCGGGCGGCGACGCCGCTTGCGGCGGCGGCGCGGGCAACGGCGGGTGCGATGCGCAGGATGAGGCGCGGATCGAACGGCGAGGGGATGAGGTAGTTCGGCCCGAAGATCGGCGTTTCGCCGCTATAGGCCCTTGCGGCCACTTCGGAAACTTCCTCACGGGCAAGCTCGGCGATGGCCTGTACGGCGGCCATCTTCATTTCTTCGTTGATGGTCGTCGCGCCGCAATCCAGCGCGCCGCGGAAGATATAGGGGAAACACAGCACGTTGTTGACCTGGTTCGGGAAATCCGAACGGCCGGTGCAGATCATCGCATCCGGGCGGGCGGCACGGGCGGCCTCCGGCATGATTTCCGGATTGGGGTTGGCAAGCGCCAGGATCAGCGGGTTTTCCGCCATGCGCTCCAGGAGTTCCGGCTTCAGCACGCCAGCCGCCGAAAGGCCGAGGAAGACATCCGCACCGTCGATCGAGTCGGCCAGTACGCGCTTGTCGGTTTTCTGGGCGTAAACTTCCTTCCACTCGTCCATCAGCGTGTTACGGCCGTCATAGACGAGACCCTCGATATCGTGGACCCAGATGTTTTCCTTGTTGGCGCCCATGGCGACCAGCAGGTTGAGGCAGGCAAGGGCAGCAGCCCCTGCGCCGGAAGCGACGATCTTGACGCTCGACAGAGACTTTCCAGCCAGTTCCAGCGCATTGGTGACGGCGGCGGCGACGATGATCGCGGTGCCGTGCTGGTCGTCGTGGAAAACGGGAATGTTCATCTTCTCGCGCAGCTGGCGCTCCACCTCGAAACATTCCGGCGCCTTGATATCCTCAAGGTTGATGCCGCCGAAGGTGGGTTCAAGTGCCGCGATGGTCGAGACCATGTCATTGATGCCGGGCGCGTCGATCTCGATGTCGAAGACGTCGATGCCGGCGAATTTCTTGAAAAGGACGGCCTTGCCTTCCATGACGGGTTTGGAAGCGAGCGGGCCGATATTGCCAAGCCCCAGCACCGCCGTGCCGTTGGAGATGACGGCGACGAGATTGGCGCGGGCGGTGTATTCAGCTGCCATCTCAGGATTTTCATGGATGGCGAGGCAGGGGGCGGCAACACCCGGCGAATAGGCGAGCGCCAGATCGCGCTGGTTGCCGAGCGGCTTGGTTGCCTGGATCTCCAGCTTGCCGGGGCGCGGATAGCGGTGGAAAAAGAGCGCCTGTTCCTCGATGTCGGCCTTTGCCGTGTTGGCGGGCGTGTTGTTCTTATCGTGAGAGGTCATGTCTTCCACCGTCATATTTAATTTCGTCTGGTGGCCCTGAATACAACAAACTTCCCCGCGGTACAGCCGTTATTTGCCCCGCACTTATGCAAATGCGCGCATGGTCTATTCGCGTTTTCGTGAAGCCATCCGTCATATTCCATACAAAAACCGGCCTCTGTCATGTTGCTGCAACACGAGTCTGGTTCTGAGAGGGAAGAAAGCCGCAGGGACGCAACCGAACAGGGGGATGAAATCCGTGGCCGGTCAAATTGAAACCAGACAGTTCAGAACGCTTTTCATTTCGGACGTTCATCTTGGCTCCAAGGCGGCCAAGACGGATTATCTGCTCGACTTCCTTAGACATCACGAAGCCGAGACGATCATCATGGTCGGCGACATCGTCGACGGCTGGCGGCTGCGCCGCAGCTGGTACTGGCCGCAGGGCTGCAACGACGTGGTGCAGAAGCTTCTGCGCAAGGCCCGCAAGGGAACCCGCATCGTCTATATTCCCGGCAATCACGATGAATTCCTGCGGGAATTCCCGGGCATGCATTTTGGCGGCATCGAAGTGGCCGAGCGCATGATCCACGAGGCGGCCGACGGCAAGAAATATCTGGTCATCCATGGCGACGAGTTCGACGTGGTGGTGCGCAATGCCCGCCTGCTCGCCTATCTCGGCGACTGGGCCTATGACGCGGCGATCGCACTCAACATCGCCATCGCCGCCGTGCGCCGCCGCATCGGCCTGCCTTACTGGTCGTTCTCGGCCTGGGCCAAGCAGCAGGTCAAACACGCCGTCAACTTCATTGGCGAGTTCCAGCGCGTGGTGGCTGAAGAGGCACGGCGCAACAATGTCGACGGCGTCATCTGTGGGCACATTCATCATGCTGTCATGGAAGACATGGACGGAATCCGCTACATCAATACCGGCGACTGGGTGGAAAGCTGCACGGCGATCGCCGAAAATGCCGATGGTACTTTCGAGTTGATCACCTGGATGCAGACAAGCGATGTCACTGCTGAACATGCATCGGATGAAATGGAACCGGTGAATATTCCGGGGCTGATCGGCAAGCACGCGGCCTGATTGGGCGTTTGGCTTCAGTGCAAACTATCGGCGGACATTGAGATCAGTGCGATCTCATGTGGGTAGGGTGCGTGCTGCTTGTTTCTTCTCCCCGCCGGGGAGAAGGTCGCGGCAGCGGGATGAGGGGGCTTGCTCTCCAAAATCCGGCAGGTTACCCCTCATCCGACCCTTCGGGCCACCTTCTCCCCAGCGGGGAGAAGAAACAAGGGGTGACGTTTCGGCTCACTGCCTTCGATATTCAGCGGCTTACCCCCACAATTCCGACCGCGCCGGATAAACCAGTGAACTCTCATAAACCAGCCCCGGATCACGATCCTGCGCCAACAGCAGCGGCCCATCGAGATCGGCAAAGGCCGTGCCCTGGGCGGCCAGCACGGCGGGGGCCATGCCGAGCGAGGTGCCGAGCATGCAGCCGATCATGATGGTGAAGCCGAGCCGTTCGGCCTCCGCCTTCATGACGAGCGCTTCGGTGAGGCCGCCGGTCTTGTCGAGCTTGATGTTGATCGCGTCGTAACGGTCGCGCAGGCCGGCGAGGTCTTTGGTGGAATGCACGCTTTCATCGGCGCAGATCAGCATCGGGTGGTCGATACGGGACAGGATGGCGTCCTTGCCGGCGGGCAGAGGCTGCTCGATCAGCGATATCTTCAGTTCCGCTGCAAGCCGCAGATAATATTCGATGTTTTCATCATTCCAGCCCTCATTGGCGTCGATGATGATGCGCGCTTCGGGCGCTGCGGCGCGCACGGCGCGCAGGCGGGCTTCGTCGTCAGCGGTGCCGGTCTTGATCTTTAGCAGCGGACGGCCTGCATTCTCCGCGGTCTTCGCGGCCATTGTTTCCGGGTCGGCAAGCGAAATCGTATAAGCGGTGACGAGCGGCTTTGCCGCCCGTCCAAGAACCTGTTCGGCGGCGCTTTTGCCGCTGATCTTGGCCTCAAGGTCCCAGAGCGCGCAATCGACCGCATTGCGGGCCGCACCCGGTTTCATCACCTGCTGCAATTCCTGTCGTGTCAGGCCGGCGGCGATCTGCTCCGCCATCGCCTCGATATCGGCAACGACACCCTCGATGCTTTCGCCGTAACGCGGGTAGGGCACACATTCGCCTCTGCCGGCGAAGGAACCATCGCGGATGATGCACGTTACGACATCCGCATGCGTGCGGGTGCCGCGTGAGATCGTGAAGCTGCCGGCGACGGGGAAGCGTTCTGTTGTGGCTTGCAGGTAACGGGGCATGTTTTTTCACTTCCGATTGGGCGGCAAAAGACACATGACGCCAAATTTATCACGAATTGTCGGCTGCCACTGTGGCTTGCCGGAGACCGAAACGTTATGAAACCTTTAAGAATCTCGTGACGGCTGCACTCGCTCGGAGCATTATGCAAGAACAGGACACACGGCAACAGGCGAACCCGGCCGCAATCTCCGAAGACGGTTCCGTCTCCGGCGGCGGCTTGCGTTATGTCATGAGCGGTTCCTGGCGCAACAGCAATCTCTCTGGAATTTTTGAAAGCCTCGACAGGATCGAAAAGAGCAAATCCGGCGGCTCCGTCGAGATCGATCTTTCCGCTGTCGAAGCCATCGACACGACGGGTGCGTGGATCATCCAGCGCCTGCGCAAGGATCTCGAGGCGAACGGCGCGACTGTGACGCTCACCGGCAACGACCGGATCGAGGACGTCATCGGTCAATTGCCCGATAAGGCGGAGATGCAGGGCGAGCCCGTCGCCAAGACAGGATGGGTGGAGCGCATCTTCGCGCCGATCGGTCAGGCCGTGGTTCAGAACGGCGCGGATTTCCTGGCGGGCATGTATATTCTCGGTTCCGCCGTGCGCGGCGCGCAGATGAAGCTCGGGCGCGGCCGCGGCGTATCGCCGGCGGCGATCGTTAACCAGATCGACCATATGGGCGTACGCGCCGTGCCGATCATCATGCTGATGTCGTTCCTGATTGGCGCGATCATCGCCCAGCAGGGCGCGTTCCAGCTGCGTTATTTCGGCGCTGAGGTCTTCGTCGTCGATCTGGTCGGCATTCTGCAATTGCGTGAAATCGGCGTTCTGCTGACCGCGATCATGATCGCCGGCCGTTCCGGCAGCGCGATCACGGCGGAAATCGGCTCGATGAAGATGCGCGAGGAGATCGACGCGCTGAAAGTGATCGGCCTCAACCCCGTTGGCGTGCTGGTGTTTCCGCGTCTCGTGGCGCTGACCATCGCGCTGCCGCTTCTGACCATCCTTGCCAATTTTGCCGCCCTTTTCGGCGCGGCCATCGTCACGCTGCTTTATTCCGGCATCACTTTCGAGGTGTTCCTTTCGCGCCTGCATGGCGCGGTGGAGGAATCGACCATTGCCGCCGGCATGATCAAGGCGCCGTTCATGGCGCTGATCATCGGCATCGTTGCGGCGGTGGAGGGCATGAAGGTGGGCGGTTCGGCGGAATCGCTCGGCAAGCACGTTACCTCGTCGGTGGTGAAGTCCATCTTCGTCGTCATTCTGGTGGATGGTGTTTTCGCCATCTTCTACGCAGCCATCGATTTTTAGGGAGGGCGCGTTGGAAACTCTGGACCAGAAACCACAAGACATCAAAACCGCAAAAGACGGCCGCGAAGCGGTGCTTTCCGTCGAGGGCGTGACTGTCGGTTTCAACGGCCGGAACGTGCTCGAAAACCTCAACCTCGATGTTTATCGCGGCGAAATTCTGGGCTTCATCGGCCCGTCAGGTGCGGGTAAATCCGTGTTGATGCGGGCGATTTTGCGGCTGCTGCCACGGCAGGAGGGCGCGATCCGCATTCTCGGCACCGATTACGACAAGGCAAGCGAGGACGAGCGGATGATGCTCGACCAGCGGCTTGGCGTGCTGTTCCAGCAAGGCGCATTGTTTTCCGGCCTGACGGTGAAGGAAAACATCCAGCTGCCGATGCGGGAATATCTGGACCTGCCGAAAAAGCTGATGGATGAGCTTGCCTATCTGAAGATCGAGATGGTGGGCCTGAAGCCTGATGCGGGCGACAAATACCCGTCGGAGCTGTCAGGCGGCATGATCAAGCGCGCAGCCCTTGCCCGGGCGCTGTCGCTCGATCCCGACCTCGTTTTCCTCGACGAACCGACCTCCGGCCTCGATCCCATCGGGGCGGCGGAATTTGATATGCTGATCGCGCGCCTGCGTGATTCGCTCGGCCTGACCGTTTATATGGTGACGCACGACCTCGACAGCCTGTTCTCCGTCTGTGACCGCATTGCGGTTCTGGGCGACAAGCGGGTTCTGGTGGAAGGGACATTGCAGGACATGTTTGCCTGCGACGACCCGTGGGTGCAGTCCTATTTCCGCGGCAAACGGGCGCGCTCTGTCGTTCTTCCGGACGGCAAACACGAAAATCCGGTGGAGTAACAGAAGCATGGAAACCAAGGCGAACTACACCATAGTCGGAATTTTTACGCTGATCGTGATCGCCGCCGCATTCGGCTTCGTTTACTGGATGGCGGAATTCGGCCGTGGCGGCCCGACGGCGCAGCTTGTCGTGCGTATTCCCGGCTCCGCCAACGGTCTTTCGGTCGGCTCGCCAGTGCGTTTCAACGGCATTCCTGTCGGTACGGTGCGCGGGCTTGCCATCGACCGCGACGATCCGGCCTATTCCATCGCCTTTACCGAGGTGCAGGCGGATGCGCCGGTGTTTCCTTCCACCCGCGCCGTGCTTGAAATCCAGGGCCTGACGGGGGCTGCCTATATCGAGCTTTCCGGTGGCAACAAGGCTGACGAACGCATTCTGCAGAAAGCCGTCGAAAGCGGCGTTCCTGCCGAATTGACGGCCGATCTTTCCAGCGTCACCAACCTGCTCGCCACCGCCGATAAGATTCTGAAACGCGCCGATGGCGCTATCGGCGAATTGCAGGGTTTCGTGCAGGATGCCCGTGGTCCGCTGACGCAGACGGTGCGCAACGCCGAGAAGTTCTCCGATGCGCTGGCGGCCAATTCCGACGGCATCAAGAATTTCATTTCGAGCCTCAGCTCGCTTTCCACCACCGTGCAGTCTGTCTCGGTGCGCCTCGACGGCACGCTGACCGCTGTCGAAGATCTGGTGAAGGCGGTGGATGCCGGCAAGATCGATTCCATCCTGTCGAATGTCGACAAGGTGACGAAGGATGTGGCGTCGGCTTCCAGCGATATTCAGGGCATCATGGAGACGGTGCAGAGCACGGCGCGTAATTTCGAGGCGGCGAGCACGGAAGTGCAGACCGTGGTGAAGCGCGCGGATGAGCTCTTGGCGTCCGTTGATCCGGCCAAGGTCAGCACCGTGGTCGGCGATGTTTCGGCGGCGACCGCCGATGCGCGTGATGCGGTGGCGAATTTCAAGCGGATTGCCGATGATGTCGGTGCCCGCCGCGCCGATATCGACCAGGCGGTTTCCGACTTCACCGACATGGGGCGAAAGCTGAACCTTGCCTCCAGCCGCGTCGATGGCATTCTCGCCAAGGTGGACGGCATGCTGGGCACCGATGACGCCAATTCGCTGTTTGCCAAGGCGCGCGAGACACTTACTTCGTTCAAGGCCGTGGCCGACAATCTCAATGCCCGCATCGGGCCGATTGCCGACAATCTGACCCGCTTCTCCAGCTCCGGCCTCAAGGATTTCCAGGCGCTGATTGGCAGCACGCGGGTGACCGTCGACAATCTCAACAATGCCATCACCAATATCGACCGCGATCCGCAGCGGTTGATTTTCGGCGGCGAAACCGTGAAACAATATGACGGCAGAACAAGGCGCTAAGAGGGGTATGGGCCAATGACACGATCGATGACCGGCCATAAACGCCGCGCCCTTATTCTGGCTCCGCTGCTTGCCGCACTGCTGGCCGGCTGTGCCGGCGCGCCAAAGAACGACACGTTCGATCTTTCCGTGTCTTCGGCGACGGTAACGCAGGGGCCTTCGCTGAAAGGCCGGCAATTGCTGATTGCCGACCCGACCGCGCTCAAGGCGCTTGACAGCGAAAATATCGTGGTGCGTCTCTCCGGTTCGGAAGTGCAATATCTCGGCAATTCGCAATGGAGCGACCGCCTGCCGCGCATGGTGCAATCCAAGCTTGTGGAAGCTTTCGAAGACACCGGCAAGCTCGGCGGCGTCGGCCGGCCGGGGCAGGGGCTGGCGATCGACTATCAGGTCGTGACCGATATCCGCGCCTTCGAGGTGGATACGGCGAGAAACATTGCCAATATCGAAATGTCGGTGAAGCTTTTGAATGACCGTAATGGCACGGTGAAGGCGCAGGAAGTGTTCCGTGCCAGCGCCCGTGTCAGTGGTTCCGGCAACGCCAATTTCGTGAAGGCGCTGGATCAGGCGTTTGCCTCAGCCACGCGGGAGATCGTGGCCTGGACGCTGAAGTCGCTTTAAGCCTTCGCGGCGGTCATCAGCGCTATAAGAAATTGCCTTATGTTCCGGGCAGGGCTGGTTGATGACCGGTCTTGTGCGCAATGTTTCTGATCCGCGAGTTTCTGATGCGATTTCTGGTGGTTTTTTGGCTTCTTCTGCTTTCCGTTCTTTCCGGGACGGGCGTTGCCACGGCCGCTGGCCTGCGGTTGATCGAGGTTCCATCTGCTGGGAGCAAAGCGTCGATCAGGGCTGCTGTCTGGTCGCCCTGTGCGGCAACGCCGGTGGAAACACGTATCGGTCCCTTCGTACTGCCTGCGGTGCGCGATTGCCCGATCGTTGAAGGGCAATATCCGCTTATCGTCATTTCCCATGGTTTCGCAGGTACCTATTTCAGCCACCGCGATACGGCGGCGGCGCTGGCGGATGCCGGTTTCATCGTCGCGGCGCTCAATCATCCCGGCGATAATGCGCTCGATATGAAGCGGGCAGGCGAGCTTTCCGCGCTGACTGACCGGCCGGCGGATATTGTCCGCCTGCTTGATCATATGCTGACAAACTGGAAAGAGGCCGGCTTTATCGATGCCGGGCGGATCGGTGTCTTCGGATTTTCGCGCGGTGGTTATACGGCGCTGGTGCTTGCCGGCGGTGTACCGGATTTTTTAAACAGCAGATTGCCATGCCCGGACGAGCAGGCGGCGATATGCGCGCAGATGCGGGACAAAAGCGCTGTTGCGAAAGACCGGGTTCACGATAAGCGGGTGAGGGCCGTGGCTGTTGCGGACCCGCTCAATGCCTTTCCCGGCGCCGAAAATCTGAAAAATATCGGTATTCCCGTCCAGCTGTGGAGCTCGGAAGAGGGCGGTGATGGCATTGTGCCGCAGGATATAGCGAGATTGCGCGACGAACTGCCGGGCAAACCGGACTATCGGACGGTGAAGGATGCGGGGCATTTTTCGTTCATCGCGCCTTGTCCCGCCGAAATGGCAAAAGCCCTGCCGCAGATTTGCAACGATGCGCCCGGTTTTGACCGGGCAGAGTTTCATCGCAGTTTCAACGCCGATGTCGTTAGCTTTTTCAAGGCATCGCTGCGCTGAAATCTTACCCTCCCGCGCCGGGGCGCCGTCGATCAGACGGCGTCCTGCGATTGCCATTCCGGCAGCGGGAAAATCCGGTCATAGCTCCAGTTGAAGACAAAAGCATAGACCACGTAAAACAGCGCAAACGAAATATCCATCACCAGCGCATGGGCAAGGCTGATGCCGAGATACCAGGCGATGAAGGGCATCAACACAATCAGCAGGCCGAGTTCGAACAGCAGGGCGTGTGCGACGCGGATGGCGGGCGTCTTCAGCGTCGTGCCCTTCAGCCGCTGCATGGCATGGTCGAAGCCGAGATTGTATATATAGTTCCAGGCGGTGGCGAGTGTGGCGCTGACGAGGCCAACCATGCCGATATCTTCCATGGGCATGCCAAAGACGAGAGCGCCAAGTGGCACGACGAGCAAAAGGCCGATGATTTCGAAGCTGAGCGCGTGGCGAATACGATCTTGCAGGGAGCGCAATTTATTCTCCGGTATGTGACCGGGCCGTCCCGCATGCTGTCGCCATGATGGCCGAGGTCGTCCTCGCGGTGAGGCATATAGAGGTTTTTGGCGAAATTTTCAAGCGTTGGGGGGATGGATGGGATCGGGAGTGCGCCGCTTGTTTCTTCTCCCCGCCGGGGAGAAGGTCGCGGCAGCGGGATGAGGGGACGAGGGTAGAGATATACGGAGAGCTTGCCCCCTCATCCGACCCTTCGGGCCACCTTCTCCCCGGCGGGGAGAAGAAACACGTGGCGGCGTCTTGCCCTCTCTCGGCGGCAAAGAAATTGCGATGCGGAACAAGAACTGTGTTTTTTCGTTATCGCTCATGGAAGGAGGCGCGCCATGCAGCAGAATTCCTCTGATGGAAGAACGATCAAGGCCGCCAACACGGCAAAGGTTTCGACTTACACGCCCAGTCTCATTTCCCTCAAGGGGAGTTATGTGGCGATGATATTTCGCCGGCCGCTTTGCCGAAATCCGCTGGATGTGCGGAAAAAATAAGGGCGATACAATCACCATCGCTCCCATGCACATCAATGATGACGACTGCCGAAATGATCTAGTGCTTTAGATGTCTCTAAAGTGTGATTTTCAATCCGGGTCGTCTCCACCTAGACTGGAGATCGCCACGAAAGCGAAGGGAGAATGACATGAAATCAGTTCTCATTATCGCCGCTGTCTTTGGTTTTTCCGCCAGTGCAGCGCTTGCGGAATGCGCAGGTCATGAAAAGATCAACGCTTCCGTTCCTGCCGTCGACCGTGAATTTAAAACCGCAAGCATCGTTCCGCCGACGGAACCGGTGGACAAGCCCGTCGTCATCCTGAAAAAGACCGACCGCCTTCCAGCGGCAACGGTTGCGACGACCGGCGAGCCCGAAGCCGCAATGCAGCGCATGCAATAAGACAAGACGATAACCTCTTCATTCTGGAAATCCCGTGCGTGAGGTAATCCGCACGGGATTTGCTTTTGGAACAGGCGAGACAAGCGAGCCACTCGGTTGCGACTCCATGCAAGTAAGCCGTTTGCCGCCGCTTCGGTACGTCCCCGGACCATGTCTTTGCCCGTGAGCAGTGCCGTTGACGTTCGCAGATTTGATCAGCTGTCGAGCTTCAGCGAGAGCTGCTTCGGTCCCTCGTTCTTTTTCAGCACGTAAAGCGGCCGGGTGATGATGACTTCCGTTCGCCGCTGCAACTCGCGACGCCGTTCCAGCGCACGCTCGCGCATATCGCGGGAGCGGGCGACGACGGAGAGGGCATTCTCTATGGTTGCGTCTGCAGTGTTCATCGCTGACCTCCATAATGTTCACTTTATGTTCTCATTATTGGTCGCTTGTGTCAACACTATGGCGCGCTCGCTGGCCAGCAATCGATGCGCTCTGCGGAATTGGCTGACCCGGAATGCGGCTGGCGGTCTTGCGGCACTATTGGCGCGCGAGGCTGGCTTCGCCTGAGTGATTGCTTTCGCCATGCGACCTAAGGTTCCGGCAGCGTCGGTGAGGACACTCCGGGCGTAAAGGGTCGATTGTCGTGATGATATCTGGATGACGCGGGCGCTGCTTCCGCCCGGCTTCAGATGAGATCAAGAGAGGGAACGTTGATCCAACAATGCGGGGCCACCGGCAGACAATAGCTCGGTGAGATGTTCGCTGGCGAGTGCTACGATAGCAAGCGCAGCCTGCTGGCGGTTCCAGCCGGCGCTTTCCGCTTTTTCAATAAGGCCCTGGATGGAGGGTTCCAGCGCGAACTGGCACTCGGCCTGGTAGTCCATTGTGTCGATCGAAAGCGACGGGGAATTGATTGCGGCCCGCATCCTTTGGTCTCCCTGTTTTCCGTCATGCCCAGCAAACGCAAAACGCAAATCGGAACATGCACATTCAGAGGCCGGTGATATAGGGAATACCCGTCGGGTCCACATATCACTGGCAGCGAATCCCCCAGCAGGCGGAGTTAACGGTAAGTGCTGATCGCTGTCAACGAACGCGCGGTAGCGATGGCGCTGCGACGCGCTTTTTCAGAGCCGTCCATTCCGGAACGGTTTTCGTCTCCAGACGAGCAGAGCCATGACGTAAAGCGCGAAAAGTATGAACCATGCGACCGGAAGCACCATAAACAGCGCCGCATAAGCGCAATTTCCCTCAAAACAGGAGCCGAGCAGCCCGGAATCGGCAAGCGCTGCCGACAATAAAAACGCACATATTCCGCTCCCGACCGCGCCGAGGACGAACAGCAATATGTTGATGATCAATCTCATGGTGCCAATCATAAGGATGATTGAGACAGCTTTGGGGAAAGGGGCGGCGCGGCAATGCCTATAATTACCGTTGTGGCGGTTTTTCCGGAGCTTTGACGCTGTAGGAGGGCGGCCGCGTTTCAGAACCGTCTGTCGCTGCGGCCCCGCCTTTGCCGGGCAGGGCCGCCATCGCAGTTATGTTATTCGGTGATGGTATATTCACCGAGCTCGCAGAGGTTCTGCGTATCCTCAAGATCCTCAAGCGCATCGCCCTGGAATTCGAAACGCATGTCATATTTGCAGACACTGCGGCCGTCGGCGATGGTGATTTCCATCTCTTCGCCGGGGCCGAGCGCCTTCTTTCCAAACACGTCGTCTTCCCAGTCATTAACGCCCACCGGTGAGGTGTAGAAGGCGTTGAGAACGGAGCCCGTGCCGTTCTTCAGCGTGAAGACCAGGTCTTCCGCCTGCGCCGCACTGGCCGCAACCGTCATCGCTGTGCCGAAAAATACTGCCGTTACCCATTTCGATGTCATGATATCCCCCTTTGCCTTGTTCTGGCAGGCCATGCATACAGCCAAACCAGCGGCTTGCAATGCAAACCGCAGCCGTTGGTTAAGACGCGAAGCCGCATTTCCGGAGGATATTTTTACGGCGGTTTGTATATTCAATAAATCTGGATTTAATAATTGGTATGATGAATGTTTATTGAGTATTTTATAGTTTTCATATAAATATATTTTCACATATATTTTATTTTTTATTTGATATTTTGAGTTATTTTATGGTGAAATTAGTCATTATCTATTCGTATTGATTGGAATGTATTTTTATATGCGTATTTATGCTGTATTTCTTAGTGGTTAAGATCCAAGCGCGTAGAGCTTTCAGGAATTTTTACTGACAAAATCGATTTTTTTAAAAAACGTTGTGACTGGATGGCCAGAGCGGCAGATCAGCTATCCAGATAGAGGATATTGGATTGACCGATCGTACTTCTTTGGTGTCCCGTCGTTTCAGGCTGCCCGGTCTCGTGGTGTTGAGCATCCTGGCTGGAGGCATTCTGACGCCGGTTTCGGGCCAGTCGCGGATCTGCAAGGATCCGACGCCTGCCAGTAATCTCAACGAGATGTTCGATGCAATCTACGCCTGCTGGGTGCCGCCGGAAGACACCGAGGGACTGGTGGTGACGCTGCGGTTCATTCTGCATAAGGACGGGCAAATACGCGGCAAGGTGGTCGTCATAGCCTCGCGACCTCAAGAGGAGAGCCCGAGACGGCAGGCGTTTATCGATTCCGCCATCGATGCGGTAAAGCAGGCGGCGCCCGTTCGTTTTACGGAGGAATTTGGAAGCCGTATTGCCGGGCGACCATTGGAGCCGCGCTTCATCGGGGCAAAAAGCGCATCGGAAACGAAGTTGTAGACTTTCCGGCGAGCTATTGCGCTGACGGGGCTGTGTAGCTCGGGATCGTCGTGACAAGTACCGTTTCTTTCGCAGGCATTGCCGGAAAGGGACGATTGCACAAGTTCAATAGCCTAGGCGATGCTTTAAGTAAGCATCGCAACATCTTGTCATTTAAAGAGATTTGGTGGGTGATGTAGGGCTCGAACCTACGACCCGCTGATTAAGAGTCAGCTGCTCTACCAACTGAGCTAATCACCCGACCGACACCGTGTGGCGGTGTGAGGGGGGCTATAAAGGGGAAGTTTGGGCTTGTCCAGCGCGGAAATGAAATTTCTTCGATTTTTGTGACGAAAAAATTTCAGTCGCGCTGGAAAAGGCTGAAAATCCGGGGTTTTACGGATTTTCCTTTTGCTTAGCCGCGTCTGAATGCCCGCCCGATAAGGATAAGGATACAGGCGCCGATGAAGCCGGCGATGAGATAACCGAGCCAGCCGGCCAGAACGATTCCAAAAACAGACAATATGGCGTTGGCGACGATCGCGCCGACGATTCCAAGAAGGATGTTCATGAAAACACCCATATTGCTTTTCATGAATTGTTCGGCGAGCCACCCGGCGACACCACCGATGATGATAGCTGCGATCCAGCCAATACCAGCAGATTCCATGATTTCCTCCCATGTTTGCTGCACTATCAAAGGTGATGATTCTCGTGGTGAAAAGCAAGGTAAACTCCGGAAAACCTCGCTTCATGCGGGTGGTTTTCCCCGTCGCAGGCGCTAAATAGCCTGAGACGGCGTGAAGAGACGAAAGGCATGGATGTGCGGTTGATGTTTGGCGGATTGATTGACGGTAGGCGGGTGTTCGGCGAACCGGCACCTGGTCGGGTGCGAAGCAGTGCCGTGGCCATGATAATGGTCATGATGTTTTCGCTTCTCGGCGGGTTTCTGTTGCCCGCAATGCCGGCATCCGCGCAAGGGGAGACAACGCCGCCGGCGCCCGCCGTGATTCAGGCCACCACGGTCGAGCAGGCGCGGGCGGAACTGGAAAAATGGAAAGCCGATGTTGCAACCATCACCGGACAGGTGGAGGCGGGCGGCAGCGACGATGTGCATCTGGTGGATATGAAGGGCCGCGCCGATGGCATTGCCGCCGATGCCGCGGCGGCCAACACCAAGCTGCGCACCCGGCTGGACCAGATCAAGACTCGTCTCGAGGCGCTTGGCGAGCCGCCGGCCGATGGCCAGCCGCCGGAAGCCAGCATGGTGACGGAAGAGCGCGCCCGGCTGACGGCGGAGCGTGCCGAGGTGAATGCGATTGCCGGTGAGGTGGAAAGCACCGCCACCAATGCCGCGCAGATTTCCAACAATATTACGGCGGTTCGCCGGGCGCTTTTTGCCGCCACCCTGTTCAAGCGCACGGAAGTTTCGGCCCAGACGCTGGGCGATGCGTCTTCGGCCTTCATTACCGAGGTGACCAACCTCAACAACGCCTTCAGCAGCTGGGCGGGTTTCGTGTGGAGCTACAAGCGGTTGCCGATGTTTGGGGCCGTGATGCTGTCGATCATGGCGGGGCTGCTGTTTCTGGTCGGTGGTTACCGGTTTTTCGGCAGCCGCATGGACCGTCGGGCCTTTACCGGCGAGCCATCTTATCTCAGAAGGCTTTCGGTGGCCTTCTGGTCGACCATGGTGCAATCGCTGTCGCTGTTCCTGTTTCTGGTCACCTCGGCGTTTTTCCTCGATAATTTCAACGTGCTGCGATCCGATATAGCGCCGATCCTGTTCGGGGCCATGGCCATCCTCGGCTTCGTGTATTTCGTATCGCGGCTGAGCTACGCGATCTTTGCGCCCACCCAGCCGGAATGGCGTTTGCTGAAAGTGTCCAATCGCGGCGCGCATACGCTGTCGTCTGCGGTGCTGCTGATGGCGCTCGTCAATGGTCTCGACTATCTGTTTGGAACGATCAGCGAGACGCTTTATTCGCCGCTGATCGTCACCGTCGCCAAGAGCTTTGTCGCCTCGATCATTATCGGCATCATCCTGCTTACCGTGTCGTTCCTGCGGCCGATGATCGGCGAGGGGCAGGATTATGAGACCGGCAACCAGCGGCTGCCCCGCTGGCTGGTCATTCTGCTGCGGGTCGGCGGTCTCATTCTGATCGGCGCGTGTCTGACGGGTTATGTCGGTCTTGCGCGCTTCCTTGCCACGCAGATCGTCGCCACGGGTGCGGTGCTGGCGACGATGTATATCGGCATTCTGTCCGGCAAGGCGATTTCCAGACAGGGCGCTTTTTCCGAATCCCTTGCCGGGCGTTATCTGGCGCGGCGTTTCGGGCTCGGTCCGGTTGCGCTCGATCAGGCGGGCCTTGCCGCCGGGCTTGGCATCTATGCCATAGCGCTTGCCTTCGGCGTGCCGCTCATCCTATTTTCCTGGGGCTTCCAGCCGGGTGATATCGAAAGCTGGGCCTATCGCCTGCTGACCGGCATTACCGTCGGCAATGCCTCGATCTCGCTGATCGGCCTCTTCGGCGGCGTTCTTGTCTTTGCCATCGGTTATATTATCACCCGCTGGTTCCAGAAGTGGCTTGATAATAACGTCATGGCGCGGGGGCAGGTGGATGCCGGGGTGCGCAACTCGGTCAAGACCGGCATCGGTTATCTCGGCATTGCGGTTGCGGCGATCTTCGGCGTGTCTTCCGCCGGTCTTAACCTCTCCAGTCTCGCGCTCGTCGCGTCGGCTCTTTCGGTCGGTATCGGTTTTGGCCTGCAGAACATCGTCTCGAACTTCGTGTCCGGCCTCATCCTTCTGGTCGAGCGTCCCTTCAAGGTGGGTGACTGGGTGGTGACCGGCACGACGGAAGGCACCGTCAAGCGGCTTTCCGTGCGCGCCACAGAAATCGAAACCTTCCGTGGTCAGTCGATCATTGTGCCGAATTCCGAGTTCATCAACTCCTCGGTCGGCAACTGGACGCACCGCAACCGCATCATGCGTGCGGAAATTCCGGTTTCCGTTTCCTATGATTCCGATCCGCAGCAAGTCATGGATATTCTGCTGGAACTGGTGCGCGCCCAGCCGCCGGTGCTGCGCAACCCCGAGCCGCATGTGGAGTTCCTGCGGTTCGGCGATTTCTCGCTGGATTTCGAATTGCGGTTCCACCTTGCCGATCTGTCGACCGGGCTTGGCGTGAAGAATGCGCTGAGGATCGCCATCCTCCAGCGCTTCCGCGAGGAGGGGATCGCCATCCCGTTCCCGCAGCGCAATCTCAACATCCATGTGGAGGGCGACGCCAACCCGCAAATGCTGGCGGCGCTGCTTTCGGAAGAGGGCGACAAGGCGGCGGTGGCCCATACGGGTGCGGCATCGCCTGCGGCGGAAGTCACAGCGGAAAAGGATGCCGGCAAAGCGGGCGACAAGTCTGTCGATAAGACCGTTGTGGAAACGAAGCCGGCGGCAAAGATGGCTGGCAGAGATAATTGATCGGTGCGGCCATCTCCGCCGCTATGCTGCCCGTATAAGGCTTGGCGTGGCTGGGAACTGCCCTGGCGCGGCTATGCGGATCTGGCCGTGGCTTTCTGTTCACTGGGAGCGGGCATATGCCGGTTCTCGTCGTGAAAATATATTCAAAATACCCGTAGAGACTGCATTGATAAGTAAACTTTAAGTTGATATATTATGGTTATTCTTTAGTTTATTTTTCTTGTTGTCGGGGCTCACATGACGAATCCAGTCAATGGAAATGCCCAGCCTGCCCAGCCTGCCCAGCCTGCCCAGCCTGCCCAGCCTGCCCAGCCTGCCCAGCCTGCCCAGCCTCTCGGCCAGCTTCCTGTAAAAACATCTCTGTGGGAAAAACTGAGGGGATTCTGGTGGTGGGTTAAGCCCCATGCCGCCAGAGCGTCTCTATTGACCGCAGGTATCGTTGTCGGCGCGGCGGGTTTGTTTTTCCTGATGGGCGAGACTGACGTGACGGATGATTACCTGCCGAAACGCTGGAATGAATCTATCCGCAGGTTAGGTATCGAGCCGGTCTATCCGCCGCAGGAGGATATTTATGTGGGGGACATCATCGCCGAGGTCGTGGATTCAGGGCACAGGTTCAAGTCTCTGCCCACCGATCTCGAAAGCGAATCCTTCATCGGCCGCTACGTCAAGATTACCCAGATACCGAATTTGCGGGGATATTTGGGTGTCAAGTCGGAGGCGCCTTATTTCGGCGACAGCACCTGGCTGGAAGACAAGAAGACGCTGACGGTATCTCAGCCCCGCATGGAAGTCGCATCCGATGGGACCACATCCGGCCTGCAAGTGAAGGACGCGCTTTTTCCGGTCATCAAGATAGAACGGAAAGAGGGCATGGCGGGGGTTCTGCGCAATGTTGCCTTCGGCGGCGCGCGGGCCGATGTCGAGGAGATCGAGCTTCAAAATGTCCAGACCTATTCGATCAACCCTTTTCATGCGCAAAACGCGTTGATGGCGTTTTGCGGTGATGACGACACAAAGGTCTATTGCGCCGACGAATATCTTCGCGAAAAACTGTCCTATATTCTCAGCCGCGATATTTTGAGGACCGCGGAGACGCAGGATTGTGGTCCGCGTTATATTTACGACATCCGCCTGCTGGTCGTGCGTCAGGCGTTTCTCACTCGCGGGGTGAAGGTCACCAACGGCCGGGGCCGCTCGACTTTCCTCGATGCGGGAGGAAACAAGGGCGACGTCCAGAAGAATATGGATAGCACGGCTGCTGCCGCGACCACAGGCCCGCAGGGCCAACAGCCGGAGGCCGAAAACATGGCCGGCAATGACAGCACCATTCGCAGCACGAACAGTTCCGGCCTCTTTTCCGATCGCCAGTTTGCGAGGCCGCTCGTCATAGGTTTCAACAGTGTTTCCATCGGTATGCGCAACAGCACGCCCGCCTGGCTGGACGCAGCGGCAAAAGCCGCCGCCGACAAGGACGTGAAAGACGGCGTCAAGATTTGTGCGTCTTCGCAGGAGGTTGCGAAATGAGACGGACCGTTTTTCTCTTCGGCATGGTTTTTCCTTTTCTGGCAAATGCGCAGGAGGCGGTCGTTCCGTCCGTGACCGTTGGCGATATAGCGCAATTCAACAGTGATTGCATCTATCGCATTCCACCTTGCAAGGATGGTGGTGGGGGTTTTCCGCCTCCTCCTCCGCCGCCGGGCGGCGGCGGTGGGATACACAATCTGCCGGGCGGTCCCGGCTTCAATAACTCGATCATCGTGCCCGGCAATGACGTGCTCAAAGGCCTGAAACTGGATGGCCCGGATATCAGGGGGCTGCAAATGCAGCTTCAGAACAGGTAGCCGGGCTCTGGCCCGTTATGGCGGCGAAACTCGATCTGTTCCGGTTGGCGCTTCCGACATCTACGCCGCCTTCGTCTCCTCATGGGGCGATGGCGGTCTGAAGCCTGCCTGACGGCGGCATTTTCTTCCCTGTCGCAGCACCCTATGGCCATGTCGCAATCAGGCGGCTGAACCGCTGCGGACCGCTTCATATTCCCCTCATCGATTTGGCAGCACGACAGGCAATGCCGGCGCTTTTTAGGGGTTCTGTAAATGAAGACACATGCACGGGCGGTGGTGATCGGTGGCGGCGTTGTTGGCGTCTCGACGCTTTATCACCTGGCCAGAAAGGGCTGGAGCGACAGCGTGCTCATCGAGCGCAAGGAGCTGACATCCGGCTCCACCTGGCATGCGGCCGGTCTTCTGCCGCTGTTCAACATGAGCTACTCGGTTGGCCAGATCCACAAGTATTCCGTGAAGTTTTATGAGGAACTCCAGGAAGAAACCGGCATGAATGTCGGCTTTTCCAAGGTTTCGAACATTCGTCTCGCCCGTACCAAGGATCGCTGGGACGAATATATGTATTATGCCGGCATTGCCGAAACGATTGGCGTGCGCGTCAACATGCTGACGCCGGAGCAGGTGAAGGAAATCTGGCCGCTCTGTGAGACCGACGGGCTGCTCGGCGCCATCCAGCATCCTGATGACGGTTACATCCAGCCGGCAGACCTCACACAGGCGCTGGCCAAGGGTGCGCGTGACCGCGGAGCGACGATCTATCGTAACACCACCGTCACCGCCATCGAGCAGCTGGAAGACGGTCACTGGAAGGTGACGACGGACAAGGGCGAGATCATCGCCGAACATATCGTGTCCTGCACCGGCTCGTTTGCCCGCAAGACCGGTGAGATGGTCGGTATCGATATTCCGGTCATTCCGGTCGAGCATCAATATATCGTCACCGAGCCGCATCCGGCCATTCTGGAGCGTCGCCGTCAGGGCCTGCCGGAAATGGGCGTTCTGCGTGAATCGGACTCGGCCTGGTACATGCGCGAAGAAGCGGGCGGCCTGATCCTCGGCCCTTACGAAGTCGGCGCGCCGGTCTGTTATGTCGACGGTCCCTCTGACGACAGCGAATATGAGCTGTTCCAGGAAGAACTCGACCGCCTGATGCCACATATCGAAACCGCGATGGTGCGCGTTCCGGCCTTCGGCGAGGTGGGCATCAAGAAGGTTTATAACGGCGCGATCGCCTATACGCCTGACGGCAACCCGATCGTCGGCCCCGCGCCGGGCCTCAAGAATTTCTGGCTGAATGAGGGCCATTCCTTCGGCATCACCGCTGCCGGCGGCGCTGGCTGGCAGCTGGCCGAATGGATCGTCGATGGCGAGCCGACGCTCGATCTGATGGGCGTCGATCCGCGTCGCTTCGGGCCTCACGCAACGGAAGGCTACCTCATCGCCAAGAACGAAGAGGCCTATGCCAACGTCTTCACCATGCATTATCCGGATGAGGAGCGTTCCGCTGCCCGCCCGCTGAAGACGACGCCGGTTTATGACCGTCTGAAGAAGCTCGGTGGCGTGTTCGGCTCCGTTTACGGTTGGGAGCGCGCCAACTGGTATGCGCCGGAAGGTTATGCGCTGCGCGAAGAAGACCTCGGCGTCGGCGCCGATGTCATCACCAGCCACAACCACGCGCCGCCGCTGGACGATGGCCGCATCGTCGAAAAATGGTCGTTCCGCCGTTCGAATTATTTCGAACATGTCGGCAACGAGGTGAAGAACGTTACGCAGAATGTTGGCGTGCTTGATATGTCGGCCTTCGCCAAGATGGAGGTTTCCGGCCCCGGTGCGCGTGCCTGGCTGGACAGCATTCTGGCTAACATTGTGCCGAAGAAGCGCGGCCGCATCGCGCTCACGCATCTTCTGACGCCGAATGGCGGGGTGAAGGTGGAGTTCACCGTTTATGAATGGGCGCCTGGCCGGTTCTATATGGTTTCGGCGGGCGGTCTTGAGGCCCACGATCATGACGTGCTGCGCCGCCTTGCGCCGATTGACGGTTCCGTGGTGCTGCAGCCGATCACCCAGAAATACGGCGTGCTGGTGCTTGCCGGCCCGAAGTCTCGCGATCTGTTGAAGAAGCTGACCCGCACCAGCCTGGAGAACAAGGATTTTCCCTGGCTGACGGCAAAGCAGATTTCCGTCGGCGTGGCGACGGCGCATGCGCTGCGCGTCAACTTCGTCGGCGAACTCGGCTGGGAACTGCACCACCCGATCGAGATGCAGAATTACATCTTCGACCGGCTGATGGAAGCCGGTGCGGAATTCGGCATCAAGCCGTTCGGCATCCGGGCCATGGTGTCGATGTCGCTCGAAAAATCCTACCGCAACATGGGCCGCGAACTTTCGGTGGAATATAACGCCTATGAATCCGGTCTCGACCGCTTCCTGCGGCCGGAAAAATCCTTCATCGGCCGTGATGCGCTGGTGGCTTACAAGGAAGCCGGCCTGAAATCGGTGTTTTCGACGCTGACCGTGTCGGGCAATACGGATGTCGACGCACGCGGTTCGGAAGCGATTTCCGACGAAAACGGCGCTCTTGCCGGCCGTGTCACCAGCGGCGGTTTTGGCTGGCGCATCGGCAAGTCGATTGCGCTTGCCATGCTCAAGCCGGAATATGCAGCGGTTGGCACCAAGCTGAAAATCCGCATTCTCGGCACGCTTTACGATGCCGAGGTGGTGGAGGAGAGCCCGTTCGATACCGAAAATGCGCTGCTGCGCGCCTGATGCGCCTTTATGCCAACAACCCGAATACGGCCCTTCGGGGCCGTATTTTCTTTTAGGTAAGCATATGTGCCGACTGGTTTGCCGGCAAAAGTGTTATTAATTATTCTGAAAAATACCGCTGCTATTTTCCCCTGAAGGACGATGGGGGACTGGGACAGGATGAATTTTCTCGGCATTACGGGCATGCAATATTCGGGTGTGCCTTTCACCAATAACCGCATTCTGCTGGCGGAAGATAGCAATGTGTTCACCCAGATGGTGAGCAGGCGCCTGAATGAAATGTTGGGCGTTTCCGTGGAGGCGTGTCGCTCTTTCGAGGAGTTGCAGGCCTGTTACGAACATTCGTCCGAGCCGGTGACGTTGGCGATTTCCAACATCAACCTGCCGGGGGCGGAAAAGGGCGAGGCGCTGGAATATCTGATCGATCTTTCGATCCCGACCATCGTTTTCACCAGCACCTTCCATGAGGCGACGCGCGAAACGCTGATCGCCAAGGATGTGGTCGATTACATTTTGAAGGACAATATTTTCGCCGTGGACATGCTGACGGAATCGGTCTGCCGGTTCCTCACCAACCACCGCCACCATGTGCTGATCGTCGATGACAGCCCGACGGCGCGGGCGCTGCTGTCGAGCCGTCTCAAGCGCTATAATTTCCGGGTCAGTCTTGCTGACAGCGGTGCGAAGGCGCTGGAAATCCTGAAAGCCAATCCTGATATCGGCCTTGTGGTAACCGACTATAACATGCCTGACATTGATGGTTTCGAACTGACGCGGCGCATCCGCACCGTGCGCGGATCGCATGAATTGCGCATCATTGGCGTGTCGTCCTCCACCAACCGGCTGCTATCGGCGCGGTTCCTGAAGGCGGGCGGCAATGATTTCATGTTGCGACCGTTCATCGACGAGGAATTCTACTGCCGCGTCAACCAGAACCTTGACACGCTGGTGCAGATCCAGCTGGCCAAGGCCGGTGTGAGACCGGCGGCCTGACAGGGCCTCTCTTCCTCAAAGCTGCGATTCAAGCGGCAGGAAACGCATGATGCCGGCGATGATCCGGCGGCTGATGGCCGCGTCTGGTTCACGCCGGTATATGGTTGGTTGGCCCTGTTCTTCGGTCATCCAGACGATGCGCTTTCTATCGTCAATATCCAGCTCGAAGCTCATGGTGCGGCGGATTTCTTCGGTGAAGATTTCATCCATGCGGGCAACCAGCGGGGCCGAGTTGAAAA
Source organism: Agrobacterium sp. ICMP 6402 (assembly GCF_009498615.1). Taxonomy (NCBI): domain Bacteria; kingdom Pseudomonadati; phylum Pseudomonadota; class Alphaproteobacteria; order Hyphomicrobiales; family Rhizobiaceae; genus Agrobacterium; species Agrobacterium sp. ICMP 6402. The sequence goes on along the minus strand of NZ_QSNV01000001.1, from coordinate 1,191,997 downwards.
CGACGCCCATTTCCGTGTTGAGCGAGGCGGAGCGCGGATCGAAATTGAGCGAGCCGATATAACCGGTCTTGCCGTCGCGGGTGAACGCCTTGGTGTGCAGGCTCGCCTGCCCGGAACCGCGTAGCGTAAAGCCGCCCTGATCCGCCTGCGAGCGCAACTCGTGCAGGCGTACGCCGCCCAGCAGCAGCGGCTTTCTGTAGCGGGCGTAACCGGCGTGAACGGCGGCAACATCGGTTGCGGCCAGTGAGTTGGTGAGGATGGCGAGCGACACGCCGCGCTCGGCAAGGTTTAGGAAAATATCGACGCCCTGTTTGCCGGGAATGAAATAGGGCGAGGTGATGTGCAGGCTCTCTGCTGCCGCCTGCATCAGCGGCAGCAGGCTTTCCATCAGGAAATTATGGCCCTTGCGGCGTTTTCCCGCCGCTTTCTCCGGCGGGTCGGCAAGCACATCCGCCGTGTCGACCCAGTGCAGGCGGTCCGACATCAGGAAGTGATCGCGGCCATATTGGCTTTCGACGCGTTCCAGATAGGGTTTTGCCGCCTCGCTTTTCGGCAGAGCATCAAGCTCACGCCGTAATCTGGCAAGTTTGCTCGGTCGTCTGGCCAGAAGCGAGCGTACCGGCACGGAAACGGCGCTGTTCCAGTAATCATCGAAAATTTCAGTGGCGTCGGCAACGATCCTGCCGAAGCCGAGAATATCGAAATCGTGGAAATTCGCCCGTTCGGCAGCATCGAAATAGGCGTCGCCAATATTGCGGCCGCCGACGATCACTGCCCGTCCGTCGGCAATCCACGCCTTGTTGTGCATGCGCCGGTTGACGCTTCGGAAGCGTAGCACCAGCTCCAGTCCTCGATACAGGATGTTTTCCCGCGCCCTTGTGGGATTGAAAAGCCGCAGCTCGATATTCGGATGGCTGTCGATGGCGTGGAATATTCGGTCGGAGATGGAGACGCCGAGATCGTCGAGAAGCAGCCGCACGCGCACGCCGCGGTCGGCGGCGGCGATGACTTCGCGCATCATCAGCCGCCCGGTCAGATCGGCATTCCACATGTAATACATCAGATCGAGGCTGCGCCCCGCAGCCCGTGCCGCCGCCATGCGCACCGCAAAGGCATCAAGATTGGAATGCAGCAGGCAGAGCGCGTTTTTCTCGTTCCAGCCGTTTTTTATCGACTGCCAGTGCCGGTCAAGCCCGGTTTCATCCTCCGCCACGGGCAGGGCAGTGGAAGGGCGCTTGGGAATTGCCTTTTCCCGCTGTTTGCCGATGACGACGAACAGGCCCGATCCGATGACCAGCAGAAGAATGGCTATGAAGACCGTAAATGCAGTCACTTGGTTTGATCGCTCCCCAGCCTGAAGATTATCAGGCCGGGTGAAAACGCGCGAGGGCCTAAAGCGTTCACGGCATAAGAGAATATGGGTTTCCCATAAAGCCGGCTGGTGGAACCGATACGCGATGGGGCTTGTGAATCGCATAAGTCTGTGCTTATGTGTTGTCATGACAGAGAACGATATTTTCCGGGCGTTGGCCGATCCGACCCGCCGCGCCATTTTCGAAAAACTGGCGGATGGCGCCATGAACGCTTCCGCCTTGCGCGAAGGGATCGAGATCAGCCAGCCGGCCATGTCGCAGCACCTGTCGGTCCTGCGCGGCGCCGGGCTTGTGGTTGAAAGGCGGCAGGGCCGTTTCGTCAATTACGAGGTCGATCCGGACGGGCTGACACGGATTGCGACCTGGCTCGGAAAATACCGCGCCTACTGGCCGCAACGCATAGAGGCTCTCAAGCTCCTGCTGAAGGATATGGATCAATGAACAGGCAAACGCCCGCAGCGCCGAAAAATGGTCTTGAGCTTGAATATGATCTGGACGAGCCGCCACAGAAGGTCTGGCGCGCGATCAGCATTCCGGCGTTTCGCGAACACTGGTTGCCGAAGGAGGCTCTGGCGGAACCCGAGGCGATCGATATCAAGCCGGGCCGGGAGGTCTGCTACAGGCTGCGGGAGGATCACCCGCCATTTCTGGAAAGCACCGTCACCTTCAGGATCGCCTCGAACGACCGGGGCGGCACCAGCCTGCGGGTCATTCATGAGTTGCCGGTCACCAAGCCCAGCCGGATGACAAAGGCCGCCGCAAACCACAACGGTTCGCCGATCAAGCTCGCCGCCTGATCCATTTCCCGACATTTTCAAACGACAGGAGTTCGCCAATGCGCGAAGCGATGCAACTCGTCCCTATGGTAGTCGAACAATCCGCAAGGGGAGAACGGTCTTTCGACATCTATTCCCGCCTGTTGCGGGAAAGGATCATCTTTCTCAACGGTGAGGTCAACGATGCTGTTTCCGCGCTGGTCTGCGCGCAATTGCTGTTTCTGGAGGTGGAAAACCCGAAGAAGCCGATCCATCTCTACATCAACTCACCGGGTGGCGTCGTGACCAGCGGTCTCGCAATGTATGACACCATGCGCTACATCCGCGCGCCGGTTCATACTCTGTGCATGGGGACTGCCCGCTCGATGGGCTCGTTCCTGCTTATGGCCGGCGAACCGGGCGCGCGGGCGGCATTGCCCAACGCCAGCATCCTCATTCACCAGCCGTCCGGCGGTTTTCAGGGGCAGGCGTCGGATATGCTCATCCATGCGGAAGAAATCAGGCAGACAAAGCACTGCATGACGCGGCTTTATGCCGAGCATTCCAAGCGCAGCTACGACGAGTTTGAAGCGGCAATGGACCGCGACCGTTTCATGACGGTGGAAGAGGCACTGGAATGGGGATTGATCGACCGCATTCTGGACGTTCGTGAGGATGCTGCGGCAGCATGACTTAAAGCGTCCCGGCTTGCGCATGGCTGGCCGGGACGGATGATCAGATGAGAAATGTAACCGAATACTGGCCACTCCCGCCCTAACCCTTTGATACTTGAACCCACGAACCTCAAAGCACAAGTACTTTTGGCCACCCAGGATGCCGAAATTGGCCAATGGCATGAACCGAAAGAAAAGCCGGGATGAAACCCGGCTTGAATTCGCGTAAATTGTCTCGATGTCTACAGTAACAATTGCCGATTGGGACTGCCATGCGGCTGAGGTCCCACCATTGAACGCTTGCTCTGCCGATCCGAAATGATCGAGTTTTGACGCATCATCAGAAGCCGCATTTCGATTGGATCGACTCGAAGGGCTGCAAGTCCGATTTCACTTTCGTCCCAGCCAACTTTTGAGAGTTTTTCAGAGCGGATCAAATTGATTGCCTCGATGAACGTGCATCCGCAACGCTTGATCGAAGTATGTAAATCGTGGAGCTCGCTCATGTCCGTGCAGTTGGCCACGGCTCGAAGGTTGGCGAGTAGAGTGGTAACTTGCTCGGCCGGGTATCGAGGAATGATCCTGGCGCCGGGTCGCTGTTTCACTTTGAAGGATGGTTTCAAAAGGCCGCCGTTGATGAGCTGCCGGCCTAATTTGCGCGTGACCCCCAATTTAGCAATGACCGCTTTCTGATTAAATGTTGCAGCCATTTCCGTGACAAGTCGGTCGACGGCTTGGGCTTCGATGAGATTTCTGCCTCTACCGCTTGCTCCACTGGGGAGTAATCCTACGTCCAGCACGAGTTTATTGAGGCGCTCGAACGGAATGCCGTGGGCTTTTGAGGCAGAGTGGATTGTGTGGAACTTTCTCGAAGTAATCGGCCCGAAGAATTCATCCCCGGGTCCAAGAGGGAGGTTGTGAACAGCCACATCACGCATGATATCTCGGATCGGGTCAAATGCAGTTTCGGTCGTCCGATGGGCAAGGGTTAGATAAAGACGACCGAAAATGGATCGCTCACCGCCGGAACCTTTCCCGCGGTGAAAATCATTCACCTGAGCCTCCAGGTATTGGCGAAACGCAGGTTCTCCTTCTTTAAGAAGATCGTATCCAGCACCGCTGCTCTCTGACCATTCCCGGTCGCCAAATCCCGATGAGCGGAACAGGTTTCCGTGCAACAGAGATGCGCCCACAATTTCGCAAAGGCGGATGGCGACATACAGCGGCAGGGAGTCAAGCCAGTCGGCACCGGACCTGTCGCCTTTCAACCTCTTCTCGACATATGTCTGAAGATTGTCCGGTTCCGCAGCTTCAGCAGACGCCATGGATCTGGGAATCTTGGAAGATTCTGCTGCAAGGTTGGCCGCAAAGTCGTGTTGGAAAGGCGATTTCGCGAGCTCGGCACTCGAGATGAGGCGAACGCCATGTCGCTTGCAGGTGCGGATAGCGGAAACGTGCCAATGCAGGCGTCCGTATGCCCGAAAACCTCGCCGACCGCCGCAGCGATGTTCGTCTTCGCTCACGCAGAAGGGGCAAAAACGAAACCGAAGCCTTTGCATCTCATGCCGGCTGAGCACCTGACCGGCGATTTGATAGATGTACTTGTCTCCGAGAATAACTCCCGCAGAGAGCGACGATCTCGGCATATCCAGAACTGCGGCGAAGGTCTCCAAATCCTTCTCCCGTCCGGCAACGATGCCCTGAAACTGAATTTGAAGGTGGAAGGCGAAGGCGCGGGCGTTTTCGTAGCCACATGCCGCCGCAAGTCGCGAGAAATAGCTGGCGACGGTTTCATAGCCAGCGTGGAAGGGAAGCAATTCGGCAAGCCTGCTCATTGTGGACGAACTCCGTATCTGGTTGCATTCTTTCCCTTGGACCTCAGCCTTTCGGCTTCCCAGACCCGATCGTCGTCGCGGAGCAGAGCGGTTGCGGGGTCGAGTTCCTCCCAGTTGGCGGCGGTGAAGATGTTCTTGCTAGGCCGGCAACCTGAGAAGGAGGCGTAGGTCTTCGCAAAGTCATCGATCGTGACATGGTCACGATCTGCGTAGATGGCTAACTCGACGGCCGCCCGGATCATCTGGACCACAGACCCGAATTCGGCATCACAGGCGTGCATCAATCGCTTGAGGAACGTGCCCTTTTCCCTTTGCCGCGTTTTGGTCGTTTCCTCGTCGACCTCTTCGACAGTGTCATCAAGTTTGATCCGGATTTCCATGCGAGCGTGTTCCTGCACAATCGTCTCCAGAATGCTTTTCACAAGGTCCGTCGTACCGTCTGCATCGAGGGTGTCGAAGGGAACGACGGTGCGGCGATTGTAGAGCTGCTTTCGCGCAAGGAAGCTTGCCAGGGGCGCCACGCCTGCAAGGATCAATCTCACAGGCCAATCCGGCATCTGGGTCAGCGATTTGAATGCGTCGCCGATAACGGTTGCCTCGCGGACAGAGGCAGTCTCGATAGCGTTCTGGGCCTCATCGATGAACACCCACATGACCTTGTGAACTTTCAACAGCCGGCGAAACAGCAACCAGGCCTGGTTCTCCTTGATGCCTTCCGGAGGCGCATGACCGAGCGCTTCGAGGCATGAGATAGCCAGCAGGCGAGGCGTACATGGTGACGGAGCATCGACAATGATGACGGGGTGGATCATAACGCCGTCGTCGTCCACGTAGGATTGCATCGCAGGAATGCTCCCGATATGCTTCATCAGCGCCGTGGTCTTTCCTGCGCCGGAACGCCCGGTGACGGCCACGATCCTCCGCTTGTCAGGCCTCCCGGTGATAGGGGTGAGAACGCTTGCAACCGACGACACGAGAGCAGCTCGCAGGGGCATGTCGCGATCGAGGATCACGTAGTGATCGTATAGTTCGGCGATCCGGTCTGCGATGGCTGCGCGGTTGTCACCGATCAGCCCACGGACGTGGTCGATGGCTGCCTGACTGCGCTTTGCGTCGAGGTTCTTGTCAAACATTTCCATGAGAATCTCCCTAGTTTTCAAAGATGTTGGTGGTGATGCGGCGAACGACCGTCTTCTCGTCGTCTACGGGCCTGTTCGGCTCGTGCGCATGTGCCTCCTGCTCCTGCTCGTGCTGCATGGGCATGGTGCCGAGCTGCGGACGTTCGCCTGCGTCGGCTTCTTCCCGAGTAGCCTTTGCCGACTTTTTCTTTGCGGCGTAGACAACGGGGTGAATGCCGATAGCCGCGAACAGCTCGTTGGACGGGTGCCATTCACCCTCTGGGCGGAATTCACCTTCGAACGGTCTCTCAACGACGTCGAATGTGCGGTCCATGCTCTTCTCGAAGCGCTGGTAGTCCTCGTCGGCTAACACGGGGCTGAGCAGGCCGGATTCAAGACGAGCCATTTCCGCCTGGTTTTTGAGCCAGAGGAAGGTCGCCTGGAGAGTGCCGCGGGATACTTTGGCATTTTCGGCATTAAACAAACGGAGCTTCTCGGTTGCCGCCAGCCACTGCCAGATGCTTACACCCTCCAGATCCCGATGGACGCAAGGCACTTCGATCCAGCCGCCCTCGGTCCATACGGAGAGGCTGCCCAGGTTATGATTGTTGATGCGGGCAATCACCGGAGTTTTGCCGACCCTTCGGCGAATCTTCTGAAGTTCCTTGCTCTGGAACTGCAAGCCGGCGCTCCGGATGCCCTTTTTCGAGATGGTACGCTTGATGTGCGTTCCAAAAAGATGCGTACGCAGCGCTCCGGTCGGGCCGGGCATCACGCCGTAGTCTCGGCTGAGTTCCAGCCAACGGTTCTGCGGCGTGGACCCGTTCAGTTCGGAATGTGGCGCGTTGTGGTACCCGTCGATGGCCCACCGGAGTAGGCACTCGGCAACCTGATCAGCAATCATGTCTGCCTCGGCTTCGGAGTCGTAGTCGCCCTTTTCGACAGAAGAACCCCACGTGCGTCCGTTGAAATAGTTGAACATCTGGTGCGAGAGGGTTCGGAACCAGCGCTCGATGAAGCCTCGCCAGGGTGCTTCCCCGGCGGGTGGCAGGAACAAGTCAGTGCCCATGTCGTTCACCGCGATCCGAAACGAGCGGTTGGCAAAGTACGCTGCGCTATCGACCGCGATAGTCTCGATAGTGCCACCCTGAATCCATGCGGTTGAGCATCCGAGACGGCGCGCGATATCGGTCTTGTCGCGGGTCGACATTTCCAGGACTGTCATTGCCGATTTGTTAGACGGCGGACGAGCACTGACGTAGAGCGCTGTCAGCCCTCTGCTGGCCACATCGATCCCCGCCGAGATCCACAATCGGATCCGCTTGACCTTGGCGCGCTCGGTCTTCGACATCGTTTTCCAGACACCGATCATCGCCAGTACTGTGTGGAGGTCGGTTTCGTGATCATCGACTTCCACGCGTTCGCCCGCCCGGACGACGTCGATGCCGCCGTGCTCAGGCTGCCATTTGCGCTTGGCGGCTTCCTTGCCGTCGTGAGCAAGGTCGCGCTTCATCTCGGGGAGATCTGCATACCGATTGCGCAGCGTGCTCTCGCACGGAATCCTGAGTTGGTCGCCGGCACCGCGCGTTTTGTTTTCGGCCTCCATGGCTGTAACCATGTCGGCATGGATTCTTGCGAGGTCGGGATCGGTTCGCGAGCAGGCGGCGGCGAGCGCAGCGTTAAGGTGAATGAGCTCGTCCGCTGTGAAATACTCTTGGCGCTCATCGCGATACTGGTTCCGGAGAAAGACCGGATCGAAGTTGTTTTCTTCCATTGTTTGCATCCAGTTCTTCAATGTGGACGGGGTCGGTTCGACGAGGGTGACGGTCTTCTCCTTTGTCCGGTAAGTCGCCTTCGGCGAGCTCGCCAACTGGTGTGCGCGCCATTTCAGAGAAATGAGCGGGATCACCCGCAGAAGGGAGTCGCGCGACTTGCTGACGCGAGGCGGAGGCGGCATCCTATCCATGCGGGCAAGCCTGCACTTTTCCCTGTAGTCGGCCCGCATCTCGTAGAAGGACCGAACGAAGTATTCTCTTTTGAGGACCGTTTCCTGGTCGCTCGGGTTCAGACCGCTGAGTCTGTCTGCGCCTTTCAACCGGGCGCGTGCCTTCGTTTCGGCGTAGAAGTCCTTCTCGAACGTCATCGGGCTGCCCGGACGGTTGAGTGCCTCCGTGATGTCGGCCTGGCTGAAGGTTACTGTCGCCTGGGTCTCATCCATGCGCTGGAGCGCGGCACCGTTTCGGTCGCAGTACAGGACACAATAGTCGATGCCGCGATCACGAACGCGGGCCTTGACGGGAAGGCGGTTGAACACCGGCAGCACGGCGCCGTGCTGTAGTGAGAGGAGGGCAGGAAGGTTGGTTTCCATTTTTTTCCTTTCAGGCTGCGTTGTGGTTGAAGGCGACGAAGGGGGCATCGACGAGCTTGAGGTCGGGTCGGCTGGGCAGTAGGATTTCGTCGTGGATCAGGCACCAGACAGCGTTCCAAGCGGCCGCGGAGTCGTCGAAGATGCTGGTCAGCGTCGTGAGCGACACCGTTCCTTCGAATTTCGAGGCGTAGTTCGCCAGGCAGGCATTGTCGTTGGCGACCGATCCCTTGAGCGCACGAAGGATGCTCTTTGCGTTCCACCCGCGGTCGTTGGTGATCTCGCGTTCGGTCAGGATGATCGCCTCGTCGGCGAAGCCCGCGAGCGAGCCGGAGTTGATCCGTTCGATCGTGTGACGGAGGTCGTCCTTGTCTAGCTGCCAGGATGGTCGTACACCGACGACGATCCGGTAGCCATTGCCCGCCATCGTCGCCCGGAAGTCGACGGTGTGTTGTTTGTCACCGTCGTCGCGGGGGACGATGATGGCTTCGGGCTGATCCTCGACTTTAGCGACGTGCTTGGAGGCACAGAGCATGTAGGCGAGGTTCATCTCGTATGTACTGGCGTAGCTGATTGCCGAGCGTGTCTTCGGATTGGTAATGGTGCCGCGGGAATGGCCCTTCGTTCTGGCCGGGTACCATCGGCTGGGCGTCGGCTCCTCGGTTGGCATCCAAAGCCATGGGAGGCTGACGAGGTCGGCATAGTTCTCGTCCTCATCGTGGACATCGATCGGGAAGGGCCGGATCCGTCCCGAGACAAGCGGATTGTCCGGCTTGAGGAAGACGGTCTCGGAAGGAAGCGGGATTTGGGTCCGGTCGTGGCCGGACTCCAGCTCCTTCATGAAGCGGATGAGTTGTCTGACTCGGGTCATTGAAGGCTCCGTTGAACGCAGGTGTCCGATGCCGGCCGCGCTGCGCGGCCGGGCCAGGGCTGACTGGTGGAGGGGTGTGCTAGGGCCGGGGCGGCCCGCGCGGAGTCATGGGGTGAGGATCTTCCGTCGACGACCGTCCGAGAGGCGATGGCCCCGGCTCGCGGGTAATACTTTCCGGAAAGCGTGCACCCCGGCATCGCTTTCGAAATGCTCGACGGCCCCGTTTGGCGTGGTGACGCTGACCGGGCAGCGGTTTCGAGCCGCCGGCTCAGTGTATTTGCGGCTCAATCGCCTGGAGTCCGGCGAGCCTCAGCGACACCTCCGGCTCCCTCAAGCCTTCGGCCCACAGCGACCTACGCATGATGCCGACGGGACCCTTCTCCACCATCAACGGCTCTCGAAGCATGACTTTTGCGATTTCGTCATCTTCACGAAACGAGTGCGCCAGGGTTGAGAACAGGTCGCGAGAGGGGATGGGCAAGCTGATCCCCACCCGGCGCAGGGCCGGTCCTGCTTCATGTTCGATCAGGCAAATGAGAAGCTCGTGGGCGGTTTCATCGTCGATTCCCAGCAACTGGGTCTGCTGAATGATTACGTTCAACGTAGCAGCGAAGGTCGTCGCGAGCATCGGCTGCTCCTGCAGAACATGGCCTGACCAACGCAGCACGGCAGGATGGAAGTCGGCCAGAGTCGTGAAGTAGGTCGTCATTTCTTCATGGAGCATGCGGCTTCCTCGTTTTGGAGTGGATTGCGGATCGTTTCGGCCGGCTGGCGTTCTCGGCGGCTGCGGCATCGGTTCCCGGTGATCGGATGGCGTCGTGCATGTTTGGCTTCCTGCGCACGAAGGTGACCTGGTATGGTGCCAGCCGCTTCAGGTGACGGCGCGGTCTCTTCGGGAGCGCCTCCCACACTCCCGCCCACTTGAGGAGGCGGACAAGATCGAGGTCGAACTCGTCCGTTTCTACGGGGAGCACTTGGAGCAGACTCTTGTCCAGGACATCCGGTTTTCGGGTGCGCATCGAGCTGGTTTTGATGGTCATCCTGTTCTGGCTCCCCGATCAACGACGACGCCAGAGATTCAGAAAACTGTCGTGCTCATGGACGAGCGCGGTTTCGGTCGGCAGACCGAAATAGTACTCCTGCATAGGCAAGCAGGATTTGGGCAAATTGACACGGCGACAAGTGCCAAGGCGCGTGAGGCGGACCGCGTTGCGGAACGTCTGAAAATCGGATGCGCGCAGCCCGCGGCGATGGCATTCGGCTTTCATCGCCATGTAACGCGATGAGAGGTCTTCGAAGCGCTTCGCACGAATGCACTTGCGCGCAAAGTCACGCTGGATTTCGATCTCTGCCTTGGTGAAAGCCGTCGGCTGGACCTGAACGGCGATGTCGGATGCAGTACTCATGTGGGTATCCTTCTTAGTGAAGTGCGGACGTGCGCCATCGATCTCCGGAGTTGCCCGGAGTGCGGCATTTCTTGAACTTCGGAGAGACGCCGCGCGCGGCGCAGGTCAGTTCAGGGAGGATCGCGTGCGGATCTGTTCCACGTTGGTGTCGGCATAGGCGAATCTTTCTTCAGAGCACGGGTGGGCGTTCCCGGCAGGCAATGCCAAGGCGAAATCAGACGAAAATGTCGGCGGGAAATCAGGCTATGACGAGGACCACGGCAGAGGTCAGCAGGCGCAGGGGGATGACTTCATTTGCTGGGTACATCGTGAAACTCCATCGCAGTCATTAGCTACAATGTCATTCCTAAATGACGCTCGGAAACTTGTCCGCCGACCTAAGGCTGCATCGTTCGAAATAGTGAAATTCTTCGGAGGTCGCCCGTTCGGAAGCGTGGAGCTTTCCTCACGCGGTGCCGGGGCGCACCTGTGGCGTCAGCGTCAGACCTGACCCTTCACGGATATCGATATATGTATCATCGGTACCTCCGGCGCCTCATCGGGCGTGAGTAGTAAGGCACATTGCGTACGTGACGTCTACCAAAAATATTAAGATATATCATGCCGTTAAATGTTCTTCTTAAGTTCTCGTGTCAACAATTGAGGAACTTCGAGTGACGAATCCTTTCAACCCGGTTTGTCTCTTGCGGTTGTGCAACGGATTCTTCCCTCACCAGCAGGGAGGACGAATCCATGGGATATTTCACGCAGATCATGATCGAGGCGAAGGAGCGCTACGGGCATATCCTGAAGGAGAGAAATCTCGTTATGCGTGGAGAGCGCGGAGATGGCGGACTGACCCTTGTGTTCAGGACGCGCGACCCTAACGGCTGGAGGTTACCAGTCGAACTCTACGTCCCGGGCAAAGCCGAAACACGCAAGGATCGCGCGGAGTGGGAGGATGTCCAGGTTACCGCCGAAATTCATACAGAGGTGAAGTTCGGGGATGCGGGATGGTTCGGGTACATTCCGAGGCAGTTTGAGCAAGAACAATACGTCGAGGGTGACGACATGACCTCGTTTGTCAACGCAATCGGCGTTTACCTAAAGGAAGTCGTTCTTGTCCCACTGCATGAGAGCGACAGGGAAGTCTCGCAGGAAGTGGCAGTGGCCTATGAGGAGTTCAGCGATCTATGCGGGCCGAATGGTCCCGAGATAGCCTTATCGACCGATGGTAACGTGGAGACGCTGACCGTTGAGGATGCCGCCGGACGCGAGGTCAGCTTTGCGTGGAGATACAGCGGCGTAGGCCTGCTTCACGTAGACGGTAAGCAGGTCAGGCGGATGGAGACTCCTGCGCCGTGGGAGATCCAGAGGGCAATCGGAAAACATTTCAGGGAGTGGACAGGTCCTCAGCCTCGGCAGTCTCTGTGACTTGCCCGTCGCTTTGCCGGGATCGCTGATATTCGTGCGCGTTGCGCTTTCGGGCGCGACGGTTTCTCTTTGCCTGAGCCCTTAGCTTCTGCAGGTCCGGGAACTTCGTGCCGTAGCTGTCCCTCAACTCCTCGACGTCCTCAATCGTCATTGCGTTCAGCAAGAACCTCGTCGAGCCCGTTGGTGTCACGCCCTTCACGCCGATCAAGGATTCGCTGAAGGGAACAAGCGGCGGCGCGTCGATCGAATTTGGCATTCGGCCCGAGAGCGCCCGGGCGATGGCCAGACCCACCGCCTTCGACATTTGCGGCGGGAACGCGTTTCCGATCTGGTGGAACTGACGGTCTGCCTTGCCTTCAAACTTCCATGCCCGCGGGAACCCCTGTAGCACCCGGGCAACATCGACGGTCAAATAGGGAAGGGTTGTTGGGTCTTCGATGCTTCCGAGTGGGGCCGGTCCGTCACCGACGTGTTTCGGGTCGATGGCGAAGCCGAGTTCGTTCTCCCATCTCCGCTTCATCTTGCCTTTGTTCTTGTAGAGGCTCGAGGTGACTGTGGTGGAGACCTTGCTTCCGTAATTCGCGAGCCAATTTTCCGCCCACTGGTCGTAGATGGCATCACCCAGCCCGCGATGTGGAAAGATCACGTCGGCGAGGGCTTCTCCCATGGTGGTTGTGATCCCGTCCTTTGGCAGGGAGAACAGTCCGGGTTCGTCCTTGTGCACGCCAACCAGCACCAACCGCGGGCGCGACTGGGCAAGCCCGAAGTCGCGGGCGTTCAGCTTGTGCAGGCCGATGCGGTAGTCGAGCGCCTTCAGCCGCTGAAACACGCTGGCGCGATATTTGAGGAACTTCTTGTCCGCGAAGCCTTCGACATTCTCGAAGAAAAAAGCGCGAGGCCTGATGACCTTCACATATCGGATCGCCTCATCGAAGAGATTCCTGCTATCGTTTGCTCCGAGTTGTTTCCCGGCCTGAGAGAACGGTCTACACTCCACGCCTCCGGCAAGCAGATCGATGCCTTGGAATTGTTGGAGATCCCTATCCGAAACCTTCTCCAGGCGCTTCCGGGTGACGGGCCACGTCCAGTTCGTTTTCAGGGTCCGGGTGGCATTGAGATCCATGTCGTAGAGCCGTGCGGGCTCGAAGCCCGCACCGAGCAGGCCTATCGCCTGACCGCCAGCACCCGCGCATATTTCCAAAAACTTCAAGGGCTTGGTAGCTTCAGTATTTTCATCAGACGTGGGATCCGGCTCCGGATCGCAGGGAAGCAGATAGGCGAGGGCGTCCTGAAGCTCAGTCTGCCAGAGATACCCATGTTCGAAGGCAAAGCCGCTGAACTTCTCGTACCAAGCAAACTTCCCATCGGCGAAGCGTTTCAGGGATTCATGGGCGGCGGCAAGCTTGTGCCGATGTGACCCATTCCTGAAGCCGGCGACACCCTTTCCTGGCAGTTCCACCTCGCCATAGACCGACTTGAATTCACGGAGCACGATCCTTGCGTGGGATCTCAATCTAACGGCCGCGGAAATGCATGCCTCGGACCGGTCGACGACATCCTCGTTCGGATCGCAGGGCGGCTCCCCGACAAAGCGCTCCGTGAATTCGTCAATCTCGGAAAGGAGCGTGGCGACGTTCTCGCCGAGCGCATGGACGCGGAGGTGCGACTGCTTTGATGCCGCGGCCGTCATCGCGCGCTGGCGGCCCCGTTCGGCATAGGCGTTCGCTCCGATCTTGCGGCGGATCGTCAAACGACGGAGCCTGGCAACTGTTGGAATATCGATATCGGTTCCATCTGCAAGAGCGTCAAGCGCAGCTTGACGGGTATCGGCATCGGTCGCGATCAGCGCCTTCAAAACGTGGAATGGGACGCAACGCTTGCGCAGGAGTGCCTCGAAGGATCCGAGGGTCTCCTCGAAGGCGAAGATCGACGGCAGATCGCTGCGTGGGATGCCGCATTCGACAACCAGGAAACTGCGCAGATCTTCGTTACTCATCGTCGAGCGCATTTGGCCGATGCTGGCGATCATGTCGAGCTGGGCTTTGGCAATGGATTTGCGATTCGCCAGGATTCGCTTCATCAGCGCCCCCGGGTCGTCGCTCGTCGTGTTGTCTGCCGTCTCAGCCATCGCCAGCCTCTGTTGTCATTGCTGTCTAGCAGGCAGGTCCTTCTGTCTCGGAAATGGATTCGATCGAATTCTAACTATTCTGTTCGAAGATCGCCGGTCATACCAATGGCGAGATGTCGTGTGACTTCCAGATGGTAGACGCTGGGAAGGCGGAAGTGTCCCTTGATGGAAACGGTTCTATTTCAGCCTCGCGCCCGCTAATCGATCAGTGGGCATTCTTGAAGAGGGAATTGGGCACAAGGCCGACATTCGCCTGTCATTCTGCGCGTATGCATGAAGTCGGCGCTGAGCCCACGCGAATCATAGGTTAGTCGGCAAGTCTCCTTTCCGTTAAAGCCGAGGGATTTTTGTGTCGGATGCGCAACACTCGATAGTAATAGCGTTGGTCCGGGCCATATGCATTTAGTGACACCGCGACCGTTTCTTTCGGAGAGAAGTATTTACCGGCTAGCGGTTCTAGGAAAGGTTGAGCCTAACGACGATAGTGCCAATAGGATCGATAAATGCTCGAAAAGTCAGAACTGCTTTACCCTTCGCTGACCCCGCTGGTCGTGCAAGTTCGCTGGAAGGTGCCAACTGAATTCCCTGCTTGTCCCGATGAGTTCACTGACGATGCCCTCCTTCTCTACGCCTCGAGGCTTTCGTTCGGCGGCGTCTTCGCGCGTAACCAGCTCTCCACCAGCCTGATTGTCGACCATTGCCTTCGGGACGACGATTTGGTCGTTCTCACTCGTTTCGCCGGGGACAGCATAAAGGACTGGGCCGTCGCTCATGTTTCACTCCATGACGCTCATTTTTATCACCGCAGCGAATACACGTTCTACACCCTGCAGGGTGCCTTGAAGCACTTCTGTGAACTAATCGGCGGGGAGTTTGGAAGTTCGGTGGACGATTTCTGCTGAATCTGTCTTGTTCACTCATTCCGGCTCCCTTTTTCTCCAAGCGGCTTTCCAGGTATCTCGGCGGGAACGAGGAACAGGATTGCGCCTTCATGTAGGCCGTAGAGAGCAGCTTGGCCGCCTCACCGAAGCTGCCGTCGCCGGGGGAAGGCCGGACGCCTTGATTGTGCCAACAGTAGACATGGCAACCGCGAACCATTCCGTCGTTTTGATCGACACTGAGTCGGTTGTTTTCCTAACCATTGGTTCAGCTTTTAATTGTATAAATTGCATTGCCGCCCATTTGTTCCCCGAAGGTGAGGCAATGGCTCAGTGGGAGGGAGATTGCGGCATGCCGGTACCGCGATTACCTGCAATGCGGGCGCTAATTGTGACTTGGCATTGTTCAACCAGAAGGGTTGTATTTGCAGTTCTCTATTGTAGCTTATCTGCTAGAGCACAATCGGACCCGCTTGGACTTTAAGACGCAATTCTAATGAAAGGATACGAATCCCTGGCCGCGCCTGAAATCGCCATAAACCACATGCTTAGACTCGCCACGGTCACGGTTCCGACGCCGATTCGGTCCTTGGGTGGGCGGTTGAACCTATGTGTTTTGCAGCTAGCCCAAAGTTCGCTCATCCAGATCAACAATGATCAACGGCGCCCGGCGGCCTGTGCTGTGCTGAAGGATCTCTTGACGGGCGGAGGCGTTCACGCAGGACCAGTGCTGCGCGACATTGCGCCGGGCACGTCTCCTGTGATCATTGTTACACCCGAGTATTCGTTCGGGCATGGGGACTGGGCGGAGCTTGATGAGCTAATCCGACAGCAGCAACGCCCCATCGTTCTTATCGCGGGATTCGGCGCGACGCCCGCCGCAGACGTGCAGGCGTGGGCTACGGAGGCCGGAGAGACGGCGCGGCGCTTGAGTTGGGATCCGGATAGCGCGCAACTCTCCCCCGCGCGGCCGATCAATGGCGCTTGGTGTTGGCTCCACGGCTTTGGACTGGATACGACCTGCGCGGTGCTTATCAAGAATCATATGGAGCAAACCTCCGAGCTTGTCTCCTTGGAATGGATCCAAGCAGGTACCCACCTGCTGCAGGTGTCGTTCGATGATCTGGACCTGTTCCCGGTCATTTGCGCCGACATGGTGCAGACATTCGCGCAGGGCGAAGAGACAGCCGTGCACCGTGTTCGCGCGGCCCTCCAAGATAGCGCGGCGCCAGATAAGCCGATCCTAATTACCGGCTCTCTTGTTCAACGTGAACCCAGCAACGCCAATTGGGCGGTCGCAATCGATACATGGCTACATCACATTGCGCCGGGGCGAGCCACTCTTGTGGCGCTTGCAAACGTCGCCATTGATTCGCCGGTCTGGCCAGAAGCGCAGGATTCGTGGCGCTCTCTGACGGGCGCGTTCGCCCGTATGACGTCAATCCCAAAGAATCAGGCCAACCTTCGCGTCGCTCGTGGTGTGGCGACACCGAGCGTCAGGGGCGCCGTTCTTCGGCTGACCTCGCCCTACGCAGCAGGTGGGCCGCTATGCTGGCCGCCCTATGGGCCGACTGGCGAACAGTTCTTTTGGCATGCCGCTATGGGCACGCCACTGGAGACGACAGGAATTCTGCCACCCGTCTTGCGTCCGCCAGAAATCGACCAGGTCGAACTTACCCGCTTCACACGACGTGCGCCGGTCGAAGAGACCTGGTGTCCCCGAGTCGCCGCTGGCCTCACCTTCGTTCGTCAACACATTGACTCCAATGCTGCGCCGAGAGCGGCCGAACTCCTCGCTGGCCTCTTGCACGGCGTCCGCGTCGACGACCGATGCTCTCCAGACAAGGTCGCGGAAGACCCCAGAGGTGCGGCGCTCGCTAAGGCAGTGCACAGTCTGGCGACCCTGCTTACGGAGGCAGATGCCTTCGCGTGGCGTAGCGGCGTGGGTCAGGTAGGCCAGCTAGTCCTGCAGGGGACCGGAGCGAATATTCTGGTCTGGTGCGACTCCGTGCTGTCTGGCCGCCAGATTCGGCATGCCGTAGGTGCTTGGGCAGAAGAACCGAAGACGCATCCACCCCTCGTCGTGCTCGCAGGTGGCCAATACGGTCAGATCGAGGAAGGGCCGGTTGTAGGGCACCCTAGAGACAATATCGCTTCTGGACCGGACTCTCGAGCTCATTTCAATCTCGGCGGCGGGTTGGCAGATAATGCTGGCGATATCACCGAGCTGCGAAGCGTCCGCTCCGCAGCTCTGCTCCGATTGGATCGCCTCATCGAGCTTTATGTGGACTACGAGGCGGCTCAGGATGATCAGCGTATGGCAGATTTGATCGAACGACTAGCTCAGGCAGCGCAGGCGGCATGATGGAGAAAGACTGGATCAGCAACGGCGTATCGACGCTCGAGCAGCTTTGCACTGCGGTTGGGCTCGCTATTGAGGGCGATCTGGAAGCACCGGCCGGAGTGACGCTTTGGAGCAGCGCCTATGCCGCCGTCGCCTTCTGGCCGATGTGCGAGGACCAGCTCGTGATCGATGCGAGCAAGGCCGAAGCTTGGTTTGCGGATTACCTCTTCGGCGAAGAACGGCGGCGGAATGCGAGGGTGGTCGACGGATATCTTCTACTTGCCTTCGCTCAGCCCGTCACCGAGGCGCTGTTAGGTGCCGTGCGTTCGGTCGAGTTGTCGACGCAGATCTGCCGCAAACATGCGGTTTGGCCTGAGACTAATGGCGAGTGGCGGCGCCTCGACGCTGTAACGGTACTTGGCCTTCCCAAGGCGGTCACTTCCGCATCAGGCGAACCGGCGTGGCCGGTGCTTGACAGTGAGGCCGCTTCCCTATGGGCCCGGATTCAGACGTCCGGGCCGAAGCGAGCCGCAGAAGCAGAAGAGATTCGCCCATGACTGGTTCGCTCATTGCTGAGAAGATCAAGATCGCAGCCTTCCGAGGGATCACTGAGCCGCTCGAGCTTGACTTCACCGCGCCAGTGACGCTGGTCTACGCCCCGAACGGGACAGGTAAGACAACGTTCTGCGAGGCGATCGAATGGCTTCTTACGGGACAGGTCGAGCGCCTCCGTGATGGACAATGGAGCAATGATGTTCTCAAGTCCGCGTTCCTAGATAGCGCAACTCCCGAGGTTGAAGCCGACCTCCGCGTTGGCGAACAAAGGTATCGAATGTGGCGTACGTCTGCCGGCGCCTGGATCGACCAACGCGCTGGAAACCCGCGGAGACCTGGTGACGTCCTGGAGATACTCGCCCCGACGGCGGCGGCGCCAGATAAGCACCATAGGAGTGCGATCAGCCTAAGGCAGCACTACCTTCGCGGCACGCGTTTCCTAACGAGCGAAGCGCTTGCCGCTCTCGTCGACAATAGCCCTGAAAGTTTGGACCGACGGAAGGACGTATTCGCCGATCTGTTAGGGATTCGGCATCTGCGAGACGCGGAACAGACAAGTGAAAAGTATGTCGCGGAGCTCGCGCCGTTTCTGCGGAACCTTGAAACACAACGGAACGCCCTTAACATCGAGGCGTCGCAACTGCGCCTTGAACTCAAGGACGCCAAGTCGGAGGCGAAGAGCGCCGATGCTAGTCTCGCCACAGCCGAGGCTCATCTAGGGGTTTCAGGGATCGGTGCTGATGTTCCCTCCCGGATACAGGCAGCCGTCGGCGCCGTCGCCAAGGGACGTTACGATCAGGATCGACGGACCGAGGCTCTGGAGGAGTTAGGCCCGGCTTGGCCGCGCAAGACTGAGTTGGACGCCCAGATCGCGTCTCTGCGCCATTCAGAGGTCGCCGCGGTCAAGGCCCTAGATGAGGCTCAGGATGAACGTAAGCAGGCCGAGAACGTCGCGCGCGCGAGGGAGGCGGTCGCGCAGAGCGCAGCGACCGAGGTGGGCCGGCTCCAGAGCGCGTACGATGTTTTACATGCGGGCCTTGAAGCGGTGGTGCGAGCAACCGCGTTCGCAGAGCCCTATCTTACTAGCAGGCCACCCACCCTCGAGTCGCTGATGGCCGATGCACCCGAGACGCGCTGGGACGCCGGGGCCAGAGAGGCCAAACGCGCCCAGCTCCGAGCTGCGACCAGCGCCGAGCCGCGCGTCGATGAGGTTACCGCCGAGCAAGCGCGGCTCGCTGCGCGGCGGGCCGCTCTCGCGAGCCTCCTGTTGAGTCCAGAGGAGATGCAGCGCCTCCAGACAGTCGTCGAGAAGTGCGATATTGCGGTCGCGCGCGCGCGCTCCGACGCCGAGGCACTTGCAGGGCCGATCGCAACACTGCAATCGGCCGGACGAAGCGTCGTCAATCATCAGCACGAAGACGAGGCAAACTGCCCGCTATGCGGTTTTGACTGGCGGGAGCGCTCTAGTCTTCTCGACGCCGTCCAACGTACGCTGAGCGCCGCCCCAGCGATTGTCGCAGCGGCAAGATCGATCGCGGACAGCGCGGCTGACTCAGCGGCCGCCGCGCGCAAGGCCGTTGCCGATGCTACGCAAATTCAAACACAAATTCGCGAATTAGACCGTGAGGCGCGGTCGCTGGATGGACGGCTGGATGCTGACCGAAAGATTCTTGCGGCCATGGAAGCGCCCCTATCAGGAGCCGAACGACGGCGTGTACTGGATTCGGCGGAGCGCAGGTTGAACCTTGCCGACGCCCTCGCGACCTTGAGCGCTGAGCAGATCGCGCACCTTTCAATCCTCAGCGAGAACGGCACCCCGTTCCTAAATTCTGCGGCGCCGCTTGGGGAAGTGAAGGACATGCTTGCGAGGACAATGGCGAAACGGCGAGCGGCGCTTGAAGAACGCGAGCGCATTGCACGCAGCAACCTCGCAATCGCCCAGAGCGCGCTCGTCGAAAGGATGACTTCCGAGACGGTGCGGCAGAAGACCCTTGAAGCGGTCCGGCGCGACAAGGCTTCGGCCGAGCGCGAACTTGCGAACATCATGCGCCTCTGGAGGAACGCTGCGGGTGAGGTAGCTTGGACGCCCAATGGGCTAGATCGGTTGCGAAACGAGGTGAAGGCTGTCATCGCCAAGATCGACGCGGCCGAGAGTGAGCTGGCGGCGGCACGGGCCTCTTGGGATGTGCAAGCCAAGCATACGAGACTCGCGAATATCGAGGCAAATCTAGCTCCGATAAACGCGAAGTTCGCTCGCCTGAAGGCTAGCAGCGATGTTGCCGACCGGCTGCGGGCTACGTTCCGCGACAGCTACACCACGACCAGTCAGGCGCAGGTAGGCGGCCTGAGCCGCGTTGTCAACGCTTTGTTCCTGCGCATGCACGCCAATCGAATTGTCGATCGAATCGATCTTGGTCAAACCGAATCTTTCCTGCACTGGTTCGCGGACGCTGGTGCCGCGCAACTCGATCCAGGCCGTGACTTCAGTCAGGGCCAGCGTCAGGACTTAGCCCTGGCTCTGTTTCTTGCGCGGGCCAGAGGGCTCGGGGGAACCTTCTTCCTGGACGAGCCTGTCGCTCATTTGGACGACCTTAACCGCGTGGGGTTGATGGACGTTTTTCGCGCAGTCGCCGCAGAAAGCGGTGGGCGGACTCGGTTGGTCATCACAACCGCGAGCCGAAGCCTAGCTCGTCACATGGTCGAGAAATTTGATGCCGTTGGATCGGAAGCAGCAACGAATCCGATAATGAGGGTCATCGAGCTGAACGGCAACGGTCGGCTTGGCGTCACCCGACAGCAAGTCTACCCAGTCGGCGGATAGACCTACATGCATGCTTGAGGCGACAACGCCGGCGTCTGGAGCCAAATATCTAAAGATTCGCAATGAGCAGCTTTTCGGCGGTTTTGCCCGAAAGCCGCACTCCAGATACATTCAACAGCCGAGGAAACAGTATGGACGGTATGGATTGGGCAAGATGGGCATTGCGATACCTCTGGCAATTGCGGACCGCCATACATTCCGACCTGAATGATACCATGAACGAGCTTCGCGACCGTGCTCCGCAACGAGCCTCATCTTGGTACGCGACGTGCAAGAACGTCATTCCTCACTTTTATCACTACTCATCGGACTTCGTAGCGGACACCAATATTCCCGGAGCACTCTATTCCTCTCCATCGGACTTCGAAGGCCAACTTTCCGCCTACCGCGCGCTGCTGGTCGATATGAAGACCCAACTCGAAGCTGCGGGCGCTGCCTTCGACGACGAAGCAGGGCCGCCATACCTCGTTGCGCTGACCGTAGAGCAGGTGGAGAAGACGCTTGCGGCGGTGGACTACGTGATCTCGAAGAAGATCGATCCGGCGATGACTAATCCGGTGACCGCGGATCTGGATCTGCTGATGCGGCTGGCGCGGCGTTTCCACGAGTCGGTGCTGGCGCTGAGGAAGCATCCACACAACGGAAGCGTGATCGAAATCAAGGACGAATGGGACTGCCAGTACCTGTTCAAATCGATCCTGGCCGCCTATTTCGTGCACTTCAATGATGAGGAGTGGAACCCATCAGTGGCGTCGATCTCGGCACGGTGCGAATTTCACATTCCGTCGCTCCGAGCGATGGTGGAACTCAAATACGTGCGCAAGGCTGGTGACGTGAAGAAGGTGAAGACACAGTTGGCGGAAGACTTCGTTGACTACGGGAATAACCCGGATGTGGATCACCTGATCTGCCTCGTCTATGACCCGACGCATGCTCTCGAAAAACCCGTCGCGGTCCAACGCGACCTCTCCGGCTCAAGACAGGGGCTGGCGCGGGTTGACGTGGTGGTGTCGCCGCCGCGCGATTAGCGTGTTTCTCGGCCGCGTTGAATGCTAACCGCGGTGGATGAAATTTTAGAACGGCAGCTTCTGGGGAGATCGCGCTTAGTTACGAATGGTCGGTATGGCCGGTGCCGAATGGCGGCTATCCGATCAATTTGCTCTACAGCAGACGTTTACTCTCCAACCCAAATCGGTCGTTCCTTGATGCCGGGACAACGACTTCTACTCGCAGCCGAAAGCGATCATCGATGGCACTTGCGGAATTCCGGAAAGCCGCTGGTGGGTTTCACGGGATGTCCTTCAGGTAAGCTGCAAATGGGGCCAAGGTGTTGCTCGCTTCAAAAGCTGGTAACGTCTCCGCGATGGCGGACTGTCGGAAACGGAGATTGGTAGCCATATTGCGTAAAGAGCGATTGGGGGCAAGTCGGCTACGTTGGCCCGATCGATGAGATGGCGGACGATAACGAACGCTTGGAGATGTGCCGTCAAAGGTTGGATTCGAGCCAAGGTCGGTCGGAAGACGGTGTCGTAAGGGAAACGCAAAGAAATCTGAATAGATGGAATGCCAAGTACTCGGACAAGTAGCGCCTTGGGGCGCTATTGCGAATCGTTTCCGGGTTCGAATGAAGTGTGGGGGCTCGGCCGGTGAAGCTTGGGTAGGGCTTTTTCGTGCGGGTCGAGCTCGCTTGGATCGAAATAGGGAAGCGGCACCTCGAAACCGGGCTCAACATACCATTCCGCCTCCATCGGATGGTATAAGCCGGGCAGCGGGAAATGCTCGTTGATCTCAACAAAATCATCGACGTTCGCCGTAAGTATCGGCGTCCGATGGACGATGGCGACGGCAGATATCATCAAATCGTGTCCGAGCCTGTTGCTTTTTTGTCCGCGCTGAACGGTCCACATGTGCCGCAAGGCGGGGACAGATGTCATCTCGGCGTAGACGGTCGCCACCGCAGTCGTCATTTCTGGAAACGGAAAGGCCATAGAGATGAGCTCATCGACCCAGTTGGCGATAAGAAGTGCTCGCTGTGGATCATCCTTCACCCGGAGATGGGCTCCACGCAGCAGTTCTGCTATGACCGGGTAGCAGAGTGCGAGACGATGTATGCCGACACGCAGGAGCCATGGACGCAGCCCGGGAGGAGGCTTCACGCGGCCCATAAGGCTGACGATGTCCGTATCCAGTAAAAGAATAGGGTCTGTCCGCACTTTCACATCTTTCTGTGGTCAGAAACTTTCTTCTTGAAAAATTCGAGGTGCGATCCAATTCGTATCGCTATACTGCGCAGGCTAGTATGATGTCGTCCGAGAGAGGCCCAGATGATGCGTGATTCCGATTGGCAGAGACACGAGGCCGAGGCCCGCATCCAGGAAGTTCTGGACGCAGCTAAAGCGCGCGGCACTCAGAGACTGATCGACACCGACGGCAGATTTGACGTGACGTTCGTACCCGGAAAGAAGACACTGGAGGAGTTGTTCTCCCGCCCTGGTCCTATCCCCGACGATGACGATCCCAATCCCTGATCGAGATTTCTGCAGCTACGGTGAGAAACCGTAACCGGCGATGACAAAACCAACAAGATATGACGTGTCGAATTTCGGTTACTTCCGACTACTGCACTGATTGATATAGCTTAATCATCGAGGCCATCAGGCCCGAAATCCACGAAAGTCTTTGTTTCTCACGGCATAAGGGCCTTGGTGGTTCCTGGCTTGTAAAACTCGCTCTCACCTTGGAGCCGAATTCTAGTTGACGTCGAGAATCGTGTTCACTAAATGTTCTTGCATGAGCAAGACGTTTACGCACACCTTCCGAATACGCTGACGGAGCCCGGGACCGTTCCCGGTGCCGCCCAGATTGCTATTCGTCGGAGGTGAGGTCATGAAGACCGAGTCCACTCATGTCGCGGGTGACGAAGCCTGTGTTTTTGCGAAATACCGTCCGTTCTTTCCGTCTGCTACGCTCAAGTGCGTCGGTCGCCCGCTCTATCGTTCGCGGGAGGCGCGTGATTACGCCTGCTTACTGGACCTGGATCCCAAGGTGTCCGTCTGGCGCTGCATGCCGCAGCCGATCATCAATGACTCCGGCGCCCGGAAGCCCCGACACCATTATGTTGATTTCTCGGTCGAGACGGAAAACGAAGCCTTGCTCGTGGATATCCGGCCTCGAGATGCCGGCACCGTCGGCTGGATTGCCAGATTAGCCGAAAAACAGGGCTACCGTTATCTGGCAGTGTCCTTCTCAGAAATCATCGACACACCCCGGATTCAGAATGCCAAAGATCTCATTCGCTACGCGGGATATGATGCACCGCTGGGCGACCGTATCCGAATTCTCGCGGTGCTGGAAGAAATGGGGACGTTAACGCTTGCGGAATGCCTCTCTGTCGTCCGCGAAAGCAAGCCCATGCCAACAATCGCAACGATGATCCTCAGGAACATCCTTGAAGTCGACCTCGACGAAGCTCTGCTGGGACCGGAAACGGTCGTCAGGCGCGTGGCGAAGTAGGGGGCCGAAGATGTCAAACAGATCTGCCGAGCGAGAATCCTCGCTCGAAGCGGCCACCTATGCCGTCGCGCTCAAAAATGCTTTGAGGTTGTGTGGTGTCTATCTGAGCGAAGGACAGATCGATCATGCAGTCGGTCTCGTACTGCCACCCGAGGCCAACATGGAAGGCTATCGGGAGGCGGTTAAACTGGTCCTGCGAGAGACCAGCGTTTTGAGCCGCTACGCAGTTACAACAATTGAGTTGGGCAGGCGGGGGGAAACATATTGCGAAGACGCTGGGAAAGTCCTGGCGCAAAAATCGGCCGTCGTCGTCCTGATCGAGAAAGGAGCCAAGCTTGTGCCTGAGATCGCAATCACCTTGGACCGCATCGTTGACGTCGGACTCATCAAGCCGAACCACCTGATTACTGCTGCGAAAAATGTATGGCAGATCGATATCGCGAGCGAGGCGGCCAGCCGTCTCTGCCAACATACTTCGAGCCTGTTGTTCCGCGCGTTGCGAAAAGGACGTCCGATCGAAATCGTCTTGGAAAAGCTTGCGGATGCATCGAAGGCTCCTGCGACCACTGCCTGGGAACCCTTGGCGGAGGACCTGGAAGGGTATGGGGAGGCGCGGGATTGGGCTGTGAACCTGGTCACGGATCTCGCTGACTGGAAGGCTGGCAAGATCGCATGGCGCGATGTTGATGCAGGCCTTCTTCTCAGCGGCCCTCCCGGCACAGGCAAGACGCTATTTGCGTCGGCGCTCGCGCGTTCGTGCGGGGCGACATTTATCGACACATCGAGCGCGCAATGGCAGTCCAAGGGACATCTCGGTGACATGCTGGGCGCAATGCGGAAGAGTTTTCGTGAGGCAGCCGCCGCAGCTCCGTCGGTGCTACTCATTGATGAGCTCGACAGTATCGGCGACAGGCGGACATTCAGAGGAGAGAATGCAAGTTACAGCCTTCAGGTGGTGAACGCCTTACTGGAACTGCTTGATGGCTCCACAGCCAGGGAAGGCGTGATCGTCATTGCTGCATCGAATTTCCCGAACAATATCGATCCGGCATTGCGTCGACCTGGCCGCCTCGACCGCCACATCGCGATCGAGCTGCCCGATCAAGCGGCTCGCGAGCAGATGCTTGCGATGCATCTGGGCACCGCCAGCGCTCCGGAGGACCTCACCAAAGCTGCTCTGGCAACAAGTGGGTATTCCGGGGCAGATATCGCGCAGGTCGCGAAGGATGCTCGTCGCCTGGCGCGTCGCCAGGGTAGGGAAGTCCGAATGTCGGATGTGCTTGCAGTCGTGCCAGCAATTGCCCCGGTTGGCGACGACGAGCTTTGGTCAGCATCTGTACATGAAGCCGGACACGCGATCGTCGGCGCCATTCTGTCTGTGGCCGAGATCGAGATGATTGTCGTGGCAAGGGAGGCCAGCCACCGAGACGCGAGTATCGGGCACGTGCAATGGCGGCGGCGTTACACACCAAATCGAAGCCGCCAGTCCTATCTGGACGAGATTGCGATGCTGCTGGGCGGAATGGCGGCCGAAGAGGTCATCCTCGGCGATGTTTTCGATGGCTCCGGTGGCGTCGCGGGATCCGATCTTCAGCGAGCTTCGGATATCGCAACGATCATGCTTGCAAGTCTGGGGCTTGAATCACTCCAATACTGCGACGTCTCGAGTTCCAGGGATCTGGATGAATTGCGGCGTGATGATCCTGTTCTACGGAGGCGGGTCGAACGGTTACTGGAGGCGGAACTGTTGAGAGCGACGACGATCATCGAAGCGCACAGGTCAGTTGTTGAAAGGGTTGCACAGGCCGCGGCAAACCGCAGTGTAGTCTCGGGACGCGAAGTGGTGGATATTCTGGAGCGGCTTGGGTAAATGGAGCGCTGCAATAGTCTAAGAATTCATCCGGACGCTGGACACGTGCGATACCGCACCGAATTTTAATGTATGCAATGTATTTGATGGCTTTGTGTCAACGAACGAAGAAACGATGGAAATCGAAACCGATACAAACGACATCAAGGAGCGGCTATCGATTGCGTATGTGACGGCGGTAGCCGGGCGTGCTGGCTGCCAGCTATCCAAGTTGGATATAGACAAGCAGAGCATTGACGTCACAGTTCGTCCTATCCGGGGTAAGAAGGTCTCGGTGGACTTGCAACTTAAATCGACGTCGCAAGACTGCGTTGACGATGAGAAAGTCACCTTCTCGCTTCCGGTCAAAAACTACAATGACCTCCGGGATACACGCTCGACGGCGCTACATTTTCTTGTTGTCTTGATCCTGGAATCTTCGGAGCTCGATTGGTTGGTCGCGGATGAGGCTGCGCTCCTGATTAAACGATGTGCATATTGGATTGATCTTAGGGGCTATCCCCCGACGTCGAACGAGACCAAGATCAATATAGCGATTCCACGAAACCAACTCTTTGATGTTGCGGCTATTCAGCGGATGATGCGGGCGGCATATGAGTTGTTAGGAACGCGTCCACATGAATAGAAACAAGATCACGGAAACGACGCTCCAAAACTTATCGCCACGAGACGTTGCCAGTTGGCTACGAATGCGAGGGTTCGCTCATGCTGGTGAGTATGGAGAGTATGGTGCCATTTTTCAACGTCTTCATGAAGACCGAGAGCAGGAGCTAATTCTTCCAACTGCTGTGGATGCTCGGGATTTCGTGCGAAGAATGTCGGAACTGGTGGACGATTTGTCGATCTTCGAAAAACGGGAGCCGAGCGAAGTGCTGACCGACCTTGGTCTTGCGCCTTTCGACGTTGTAAAAGTGCGGTCGCCCGACGCTGACGAGTTTGGCTCGATCAGGTTTTCTGCTGGCGTGGCTTTACACGATGAATCCCGTAATATCATGTTGTCGTCTGCAAACTCGGCCGCGTCACCCGTTCCAAGGCGGAGTTGGCGCGGCAGACATTTCGATGAAGCGGCTGATTATATTGATAGTGTGAGGCTCGGTCAGACCCAGCGAGGAAGCTTTATCCTAACGGTTTTAAGCCCATGGGATTTTGTGCCGGGGACGCAAAGGTCTCTTGATTTAAGTGATTTGACTTTCGGAAGAAGGGTTACACGGGCTCTTGCATCCGCATTGAGCGCTACGGAGCGAGCGCTCCGTCAGTCGGTAGTGGCAGGAGAGCAGCCGCTTGTCGAATCATATCAATCAGGCGTGACCTCCAACCTCTGCTCGGCTCTTGCGCGGTTGGCAATTGTTGGAGACGGGATCGATATAACGCTTGGCTGGAGTCCGTCTAAGCCTGACAGTAAAGTTGTTAAGCTATCGCTTAGACGTGAGGATGCTGCTGTTCTTGATAAGGCGTCAAAAGCGCTGGCAAGTCAGGAAGCGGAACCGGGCTTTCGAATTGAAGGGCTTGTGACGGGGATAACAGAACCAAGCCAACGCTTTGATGGTGATGCGGTCGTGGAAACTGTCCTGGCTGGCTCCGTGCGGAAAGTCCGCATGAAGTTCGGCCCGGCAGATCGGACCCTGATATATGAAGCCGCTCAGCATAAACGCTGGATCACGGTTACAGGCGATCTGCAGCGACACGGGCGACTCTTGATGCTCCAAAATCCCAAAGATATTGCAGTAGTCGAACCGGATGATGATGGAACCGGGGATTTGCTCGATGGCTAAGAAAGATAGTTATCAAGGATTTCCCAAGCTCGGAGAGACAGTGCGCGCACCTCTTCAATGATTTCAACAGGCTCTTTAACGGCGGGAAGGGGCTGCCAAGCCCCTCATTCGTCCACAGATTATTGAATTCTTCGCCTACTACGAGACAACGAAATCGACCGCTGCAATCCTTCTCTCCACGAGAATCGTCAATGAGCAGAACCCGTCGCTGACAGCCGAATGGTAGCCGTCAGTCGTCAGCATCGTCGCCATTGCCCCGCACGCTGGACGCAAATATGCTCGGCGCCGCCTGAGCTGGAGCGACGAGCACTGGCCACCAGAAAGGGCAATCACGCCATCCGTCTTCTTCCCGTCCTTCCTGGCCAAGCAGCGCCAGAATCGGCAGCCCTCCGCCCAGTGAACGGAACGCGGTTCGTTCCTGATATGACAACGGGGCGTCAGAATAGCGACCGCCCGCACGGCGCCGGGCAATCGTCCTGCCCTTCGGCGCAAAGATCCAGCACTCCCCACGCTCCTGGGCTGGGGACGCGACCTTCGAAAAATACTCGACGGCAGCGCGGCACGCTTCCCAGTCGAACGAATAGCCATCCTCGAACCGAAATGCCTCTTCGAGTAAATCAAGGATCTGCACCGCCGTTTCGCATTTGAACCTCACCGGCTGCTTCGATTCGACAGCGTCCGGCGGCACCAACGCATCGACCTTCGCCATAATTTTGGACAGGTCGGTCTTCGCCTTGGTCTGGAACCCAATAGGCAACAGCGCACCATTCGGACGCAGCGAGACGATGTCCGACACAAGGATTTTGCTCGGCGCGCAAGGAATGACCCGATTGGTTACGTCGCGCATAACGAAGGCCACACCACGATCGTGCGCCCCGGTCTCAAACGCATGACGCAAGGCGGAATCGAATTCATGAACCGACTTCAAGGCATTATAATTTCCCGCCGTGGTGTAGAACCGGCTGACGGCCAGATCTTCCTTGGGGCGGTTGCCATACATGCGCGCATGTTGAAGCACTGTGTCCTGCTGCATTTTCTTGGGCGAGCGGCCATAGAAGAACCCGAGCAGGTTAGGCACGGTTATACCCCGGTCAAGAATCTGCCCGCCGATGAATACATTGAAGGGGGTGCGCAGCCGTAGTTCGGCGTTCTCGTCGAGCAGGGCCTGAACATCGTTGTCCGAATTGACCCTTTCCGTTACGACGCCGCCCTTGATGAAAGCCTCCCGAACCAGAGCGACGATTGAGTCATTATCGGGCAACGCATAGCCGCCGGCCGTTACTGACCGTTCCAGGTCATCGATCGATCGTTTCACCAATTCGCCAAAGATCGGTTCGCCCGCTGTCGCAGCCTGCGACATGCCGGCAATGATCTCCTGTGCGACCGTGTGCTGCCACGTGTGCGACGCTCTGGCCGTCTCGACATGGACAATCATCGAATAGCGTCGCTGAGGTATGCTCGCCTGCTTCTGCTGGAGTCGGCGTATCGAGGCTGCAGTCACGAACGTCACCAGCGCATGCCGCAGGGACTCGGTTCGCTTCGACGTCAGTGCTTCATCGGTGCGGACCCGACGTCGATCTTCCTTCTTAAGTGCCGTAAGTTCATCGTCGGTTACAGGATGCCAGAGGTAGAATTCGGGGTTGCTCTCGTCGTGCTCACCGAAATATTGGTCGCCGCCGACATATCCACCGTGGATCGGCACGAGTTGAGTGAAGGCCGGCCGCTTGGGCTCAAAGGTGAAATTCTGGCCCGGTGTCGCCTCGTACTCCTCCGGCTGAAGGTAGAGCGAATAGGGAGTGGCAGTTACCTGCAGCACGGCAGGGTTTGTCAGCTCGCGGCGAAGCTCGTCAATGCGGTCGGCGATGCGACCCTGTTCGATTTCGTCCGAACCCTTTTTCTTGGTGAAACGGATCGACGCGAAATCGGCTTCGTCATCCACGATCAGGACACGTTTCCCCGCCAGTCGGGGATGGGTTTCCGCGAACAGCTTCACCAGCCGCCGCATGTTATTGGACTCCTTCTTGGCCACGAAGATCAGCTTGTGGCTGTCGATTTCCCATGCCGTCAGATTTGGCACTGTCATAATATCGTAAACTGCAAGTTCCTCGGCATCGCGGAATTCGCGGTACTCATTGGCGATGCGGTTCACGGTCTGCTGCGCCAACGTCTTCGTGCCCTTGGTCAGGACGACGGCGACATCGAATCCTTCATCGAAGCCGGCGGCGATCACGCCAAGGAAGGCGCGAGTCTTGCCAGACTGGATCTTGCCCAACAGCATGCCGGGCTTGTTGCCGTCGGTGTGCGACGACTGCAGAGCCGTCACCGTGCGCCGCACGCAATCTTCAAGTTCCGGTCCTTCCGGAGAGCCTGAAGCCGCACGCGAAGCTTTTAGCCGATCGTAGAAACCGCCACTCATCTGGACTCCTCTGCCTCCGCCACGTGGTAAACCTTCATGACTTCGTCGCCGTAGTGATTAATAACCTTGACCGCTATCTTACCGCCCGGGGGCGCTTCGAATGGCTGAGAAACCGTGCTGTTGAGGACACTCCAGGCGTCTTCATCCAGATCCGCCTTGAGCGCCGTCTTCAGCTTCTCATAAGGATCCTTGCCGCCCAGGAAGTAGGCTTGGCGCACAAAGAAGCTCGTCTGGTCGTAGTCGTCGTCGATGAACCAGCAGGCCACGTCGTCGTCCACCTTGCCGGATGGCTTCAGCTCACCAGTATTGGGATTGAAGATATCGAGGCCAAGGATTTCCACCTCCAACTGGCCATCCTTGCGTTTGCGAAGTTTTACGTCGGGTTCACCGAACACGACGAATAGGTTGCCTTGGTCCGCAGTCTTGAGGCGGTCGCCCATGCGCAGGTCCTGGTTCATATTGACCTTAAGTACGGTCAGACGGCCCAGCGACATGGTTTCGGCAGACGCATGGGCCTCGAAGGCGAAGCCGCAGACGACCAGCACGTCAAACAGGTCCGCCGCTTCCCGGGCTGCGGCCACAATCATCGACCGAGTTACGGTATCGTACTCAGGCCCGATGAAGATCGCCGCACGTCGCTCCGGCGCCCCTTCCGTATCGCCCTCGACATAACGTGCCTCGGCATTGACGTAGCGCCCGGCAAACGGCCGGATGGTCGTGAAACGAAGTCGCTCACCCTTCTTGGTGTTACCGACGCCGGCCACTTTGAGGTTATCGAGCACGACGCGCACGAAATCGTCACTTGTGCTGCCGGCATCGGGTCTGCTTGCCAAGCGATGCGGAGCGTCCGCGCCATCGGCAAGCGCGGCAAGCAATAGCGGATCATCTTCGTCCGCCGGCAAGACGCGGTGTGGCGATAGACTGTCTACCGTGAACGGGCCTGCGACGCGGACGAGGCCCTTCAGTTCCACTGGCTTGTCGACCAGATATTCGTTCTCGGCATTGGTTTCGATGGAGGTGTCAATCGCCTTCTGCCGGGCTATGCGTGCTTCCCACCAAGCAGCGTGGGGTCCGAGCGCCTCTATCGGCAGCGGGTCGCCAGGATGTTTGGGTAGATCGTCGATGGTGAAGCGGCGACCCAGTTCCTTGTTCAGGTCACCAATGGCCTTGCCGATTTTCTTGTCGAGCTTGGCCATGTCGGTTTCATCGAGACCGTCTTCACCGCGTTCCCAGTTGCTGCGAAGCTTGGCCCTCTCGTCCAGCAGGGCGCGAACTTTGGCATGGAGCTTTGTCGGCTTGACGTCCCACGGATAGATCGGCGCGCGTGGAACTTCCCATTCGCGCCATTCGGTCTTCGCCGCGGCGTTCAACTGCTCGCGGAGGTGCTCCAGCGCGGCCTCGTGCTGCTCGTACAGCACGTCGATCTCTGTATTGTTGGCAATCGACTTCAGAGTGATGTGCGGTGCTCGGTTTAGCACCAGACCGTGTGCAATGTCGTTGGTGAAGGGGCCTTTCGCGGTCGCTTCTGCCGCCTCGACCTCAGTTAGCCGCCGGCCAAGCTGCAAGGCGAGCTCTTCCACTGCGCCGGCCTCGCTGTCGCGCAAGGCATAATATGGGTAGCGAGCACTCATCAGTCTTGTTCTGGCGAGCGTCAGCGCTACGCGGCTCGTGTCCACCGTTATCCAACGTCGACCCCATTGCTCGGCAACATAGGCGGTTGTACCAGACCCGCAGGTGGGATCGAGTACAAGATCACCAGGATCAGTAGCCATCAACATGCAGCGCTCTATGACCTTAGTATTCGTTTGGACGACATAGATTTTCTCAGCTCCATAGCCACCAGATGCGGTATCTGTCCAAACGTTGCCTTGAGGAAAGAATGGAAAATCGTCGGTATATCGCCTGAATGAAGCAGTTGTACCGTAAGTTTCAATACGATTCGATTGCGCCAGTCGTCTGAGCCCTTGGGCGCCGGTTTTCCACCCGCCTTTGCCGGGGCGATAGACTTCTCCCTCATACTCAAACGGTACGAGTGTTGTTTCCGAAGCCGAACTCGATGTAAGCGGGCTTCTACGATAAACCTTTTCATTTTGGCCGATTCTGACGTCACCGGATTTTTCCTCCGCGGCAATCTTCCTCATCCAAAGGTCATCTGAGATCACGAAGTCATAATTGACCCAATCAAAGCCGTCTCTTTTCGTAAGAACTTGACGAAACTTCGCGTTTTCTTTCGATTTCGCATACCAGAGTATGTAGTCGTTTGTTTCTGCTACAAAATCACCACTCTGCGTAGTTGTCTTTCGGAACGCAATCATAACAATTGCATTTGATGACCCGAACACCTCATCCATCAAAGCGCGAATACGGTGTACGTTTTCATCGCTGATCTGGACAAAAATAGATCCTGAATCCGTAAGCAATTCGCGCATCGCCTCAAGGCGATCTCGCATGTAGCTCAGATAGCTGTGTATCCCGTCGGCCCAAGTATCCCGGAAGGCACGGACTTGCTCGGGCTCACGTGAAAGCTGGCTCTCCTTCTTCGCGCTCCCCATCTGTCCGTCTTCGACTTTGGCGTTGGTCGTCGAAACCTGCCAATTCGAACCGAACTTAATGCCATACGGCGGGTCGAAATAGATGCATTGGACCTTGCCGCGCAGGTCTTCCTTTTCGGCGAGGCTGGCCATGACCTGAAGGCTGTCGCCCAGGATCATGCGGTTGGTCCATTTCATTGTGTGCTGGTAGAAATCGAGACGGTCTTCTTCGTCGATGCCGTTGAAGTCCGCGAAGAGGTCGGGCTGATCATCCAGTGATGTTGACGCTGCACTGCCCGCGCGCCGCCGTATGTCGTCGATGATCGCCTTAGGATGGATCTTCTCGGTCGTATAAATCGGCACGGCGTCCACGCGCAGCGCCTCTTCATCCTGCTCATCTTTGCCACGCCAGGTCAATTGCACTGCCCCTTCGCCATTCTCGCTGTCCGCCCAGACCAGTTGCGGGTCGAGCGCCTTGTTCCGTTCATACAATTCCGGGTGTGTTGCCGGGCTGTAGCGGCGCTGAAATACCACTTGGGTCGGCGTCGCCTCGTCATCCACGAGGAAGCTCTGCAACTCCATCGTCGGATTGTTCGGTCGCCGCGCGCCCTTGTGCTGTAGGGTTGCCACATCAATGGGTTTCCGGGGTGCCTTGGCCATGTCAGGAAACCTTCTCTAAAGTGCCGGCCGCGACTTCGAATGCCTTCACGATCGTCTCGAACGCCTTCGACATGTCATAGGGCTGCACGATTTCCACCGGAGGTCCCCAGCGCCCGAATCGCCCGTCGTTGCGTACCGCCGGTAACCACAGGCTAGCTAGCGTGTCGGCCTTGACCTGGTCTTCTTCGGTTCGTCGGCCCTTGATCTCGACCACGAGCTGCAGCGGATCATCGTGACCATCATCCCAATACACGATGAAGTCCGGGCGGTACGCTCGCTCCTGCCCCATGAAGACGTAAGGGACTTCGAAGCCCAGCGCATGGTTCTTGACGTATCCCCGCACCTGCGGGATGCGCTCGAGACGCTCAGCGAAAGCAGCTTCCCAATCGCTGTCATAGACGACGTAGTTGACTTGGCACTTTGCCGGATCCGTGGTCAGAAGCGTTGTCTTGGTCGTGAAGAAATCGACGTGCGTGCTCGATCCTTCCGGTTCGAAGGGTGCCAGCACCGGGAGGATTTCCTCGCTCCCCGCCTGCGACAGCGTCTTCGCGCAGGCCCGGACGATCCTTTCAACCGCTTCGTCGCGGTAGCTGGCAAGGCTGAGCCAACCGACTGAGCGGCCATCATGCAGGTGCAGGCATTCCGCCAGCCAGCGTTTGGCAATGCCGAGGAACTGCGGGAACAAGAATGTCGGCTCAGTATCCACGTTTTCAGTCATTCGTGCCCACCGTTCCAGCGCGCGCTTGGCGAGCATGTAGGCCACCGTCTGGCTGCGGACTGCGTCGAGATCACCCATGCCGATGACGTTCGACTGGCCGACCAGCGGATCGACCTCGGTTTCTTTGGGAATGGGCGTGTCAGCGCCCAGCCGCATGTGGCTGTCACCAACGAACGTTGCGCTCAGCCGGCCCTGTGGGAAGACGACGCGATAACCCAGTACGCGGGGGAAGCGTATCTCTGGCGCGAGACGCGTCCCGTCGGCAAAGATTCGCGTACGAGGTTTCGGCGGCGAAAAATCCTTGCTGGAGTTCGCCGGCATGAAGTCGAACGGCACGCCGAGCACATCGGCGTATTCCGCCCGGAAGAAGCCCTCGTCATCGGGTTCATAGGATACGCGGCGTAGCGCGCGACCCACGACCTGCTCGCACAGCAGTCGCGTGCCGAAGGCGCGGCAGCCGAGAATGTGTGTGACGGTGTTGGCGTCCCAGCCCTCGGTCAGCATGGATACCGACACGACGCAACGCACCGTTCCGCCCATCCGACCCTTCTGTCCGACGGTGTTCATGACCTCGCGCAACAGGTCGGCATCGGTGATGGCGTCCGGATCCCGGCCGGGTGTCCGGCGAAGCTCGCGTCGAAATGCCTCGATTTCTTCTCCGGCAATCTTCTTGAAATCATCCGAAATTGCGTCGCCGCTTTCAAGCTGTGCGGAATCGATGAGGATCGTACGAGGCCGCTCAATAGGCTTTCCACTTTCGACATTGTTGAACAGCGGCAGGTTGCCGGCACGCCACTTGTGCTTCGTCGGATCCTTTTCATCCGGGTTCTCGCAATAGCCCGCGATCCAGTCGTGTATCAGCTTCGAGGTCGACGTATTGTTGGCAACGACGATGAACACGGGTGGCGTTTCGGCATTCTTCGCGGCCCACTCTGAGAACTTGGCTTCATAATCGCGATAGAGTGCACGCAATGCCGCCTCAAGCTGCGCGGGTAGTTCTTCCGCAGAATAAACCTTTCCGGCTTTGCGCTGCCCCTTCCGGGGAAGCTTGTCACGGACGTGCTTGTAAACGTGACGGAAGATGGGCTCTTCGCGCTTGACCACGTCGTCATGGGTCGGAACGCGTGGCACCTTCACGATCCCGCATTCGATCGCATCCATCAGTGAGAAATCGGACACGACCCATGGAAAGAGCTTCCCTTCCTCCTGGCCTGAACCACGGAGGAAGAAGGGCGTTGCCGAGAGATCGTAGACGGTCTTGACCCCAAGCACCCGGTCCACGGCTCGAATGCCGTTGATCCAGACACGAGCTTCTTTGCGGCTGGCTTCTGCCTCGGCATTGGCTTCGGCAGCAGTCTCTTCCTCCGAACGCACGACGGGCTCGATCTCCGTCGGCGGCGGCGCTTCGTAGCAGTGATGGGCCTCATCGTTGATGACGATGATCCCGCGCCGCCCCATCAGCGGCTTCATAACCCGCTGAACCATTTCGGCTTCAGTTTCTCGAAACCGGGCGTCGAACGTCTCGGGGTCCTCTCGCCCGCGGAGCGCCTCGAGGGTGCCCGGCTTGATGTCGCCCTTTGTCCTTAGCTGGAATGAGTGATAGTTGGTGACCACGATGCGCGCCTTGCGCAGTTCGTCCACCATGTCGCGCGGAACAATCGACAGCTTCTCGTAGATCGAATTGCCTGACTCTGGCTGCAAAACGCGCAATCGGTCCTTGATTGTGATACCCGGAGCCACCAGCAAGAAGGCGTCAGTGAACATCTTCGATTGTGGCCGACGCGCTTTGTTGATCGCCTGCCATGCGATCAACATGGCCATGACCGTCGTCTTGCCTGCACCCGTGGCGAGCTTCAGGGCAAGGCGAAACAAGCCCGGATTCGAACCCTCGCTTTGTTGCCGGAAATACTCCAAATGCCTGGCATGGACGGGGTTCTTCGGCGCGACCTCGGTCAACCAAATTAGCGTCTCGGCTGCCTCTACCTGGCAGAAAAACAGCGGTCGCTCTCGGTCGGTCGTCCGCCAATGCTTCAGCAAGCGTGCGGTTTCATACGTGACCCCCCAGCTTGCCTCGGGAGAGTTGCGCCATTGGTCAACTTCAGCCCGTATGGCGTTAACTCGGTCATTTGCCCGTCGCTCGGACGCACGCTCATCGAGGATCAGCTCCTGCTGGCCGCCCTTGGCACGTTTCGAAGTGGCGACGGCAACGATGTATTCGGACCGACGTCGGCCTTCATTCTTCTCGCCTGTAGGCATCCCGTCGTCGGAGAGTGCCCAATGCCGATCGGGCTTGGAGAACGGACGGTTGAGGATGGGATTCTCGATAGCAATCATGGGTGTTGTTAGAGCATCTCATGCAAGCGGGGACAAGCGGCCGACTGTCAGTGCTAACAGGTAACATTTGGCGCCATCGAGGTCGGACGCTTATAGATCGCTCCGTCCGGCTTTAAAGATCTCGAATCTTACAGCTTTGGGTTTCGGAAACGCGATTGCTTGTGCAGTTGATAGAGCTTCTTCGTCAGGTACTCGGCGGCGCTTTTTTTGACCGATCAGAGCGACAGATAACGCGCAACGTCCGCTCGTGGCGAGCGACGCGGCCGAGTCAGGC
Organism: Agrobacterium sp. ICMP 6402; assembly: GCF_009498615.1. Classification (NCBI taxonomy): domain Bacteria; kingdom Pseudomonadati; phylum Pseudomonadota; class Alphaproteobacteria; order Hyphomicrobiales; family Rhizobiaceae; genus Agrobacterium; species Agrobacterium sp. ICMP 6402. The sequence goes on along the minus strand of NZ_QSNV01000001.1, from coordinate 1,155,373 downwards.
GGTGGTGTTTGGGGGTGACGATGTCCGTTCGTCTTTCAATAAATCCCAGGCACTCGAAAGTGCTTGGGATTGTGTTTTATGCATTTGGCCAGTTTTGGCTTTAAGAATGGTCAGTTTCAGCGGTATTTGGCCAGGACCAGCTTAGGTTTCTCATCAGATATCCAGATTATCCGCAAATGCCGCGCGTTCCTGAATAAACCTGAAGCGGGCGTCCGCTTTCGTGCCCATCAGATTGTCGACAGCCTCGCGGGTGCCTTCAAAATCCACGTCATCGATCTCGACGCGCAGCAGGGTGCGCTTGCCGGGATCCATGGTGGTTTCCTTCAGCTGCGCGGCCATCATTTCGCCGAGGCCTTTGAAGCGGCCGATTTCGACTTTCTTGCCCTTGAACATGGTCTCCATCAGCTCGGCGCGGTGGGCGTCGTCGCGGGCATAGGCGCTCTTTGCACCCTGACGGATGACGTAAAGCGGCGGCACGGCCAGATAGAGGTGATTGCCGCGAATGAGTTCCGGCATTTCCTGATAGAAGAAGGTGATGAGCAGCGAGGCGATATGCGCGCCATCGACATCGGCATCGGTCATGATGATGATGCGCTCGTAGCGCAAATCCTCTTCGCGGTATTTGGTGCGTGTGCCGCAACCGAGCGCCTGAATGAGATCGGCGATCTGCTGGTTGGCGGAGAGTTTTTCGCGGCTGGCACTGCCGACGTTGAGGATTTTACCGCGCAGCGGCAGGATGGCCTGATTGGCGCGGTTGCGCGCCTGTTTGGCAGAGCCGCCAGCCGAATCACCCTCGACGATGAAGAGTTCGGCATTTTCGGCCGTGTTCTGGGAGCAGTCCGCCAGCTTGCCGGGCAGGCGCAGCTTGCGCACCGCCGTCTTGCGGTTGACTTCCTTTTCCTTGCGGCGGCGAAGACGATCCTCGGCGCGCTCGATCACCCAGTCGAGCAGCTTGTCCGCTTCGCCCGGATTGCCGGCAAGATAATGGTCGAAGGGATCGCGCAGCGCATTTTCAACGATGCGCTGGGCCTCGACGGTGGCGAGCTTGTCCTTGGTCTGGCCGACGAATTCCGGCTCGCGAATGAAGACCGAGAGCATGCCGGCTGCCGAAATCATCACGTCGTCGGTGGTGATTTCCTTGGCGCGCTTGTTCTGGGTCAGCTCGGCATAGTTTTTCAGACCCTTGGTCAGCGCGATGCGGAAACCCGCCTCATGCGTGCCGCCTTCGGGCGTGGGGATGGTGTTGCAATAGGAATGGATCTGCGTATCGCCGCCATACCAGGTGACCGCCCATTCCAGCGCGCCGTGGCCGCCGGTCTTTTCCGTTCGCCCTGAGAAAATCTCACGGGTAACGGTGAATTCCTTGCCGAGCGTGGCGGCCAGATAATCCTTCAGGCCGCCCGGAAAATGGAACACTGCCTTTTCGGGGATTTCGCCATCGGCCGGCACCATGCCGGGGTCGCAGCTCCAGCGGATTTCAACGCCGCCGAACAGATAGGCCTTGGAGCGGGCCATGCGGAAGATGCGGGCCGGTTCGAATTTGGCGTGATCGCCGAAAATCTGCGGATCGGGATGGAAACGCACGCGGGTGCCGCGGCGGTTGTGCACATCGCCCAGTTCCTCAAGCCCGCCGATCGGCGCGCCGCGCGAAAAGCGCTGGCGGTAGAGCTTGCGGTTACGGGCGACTTCCACTTCCAAGAGATCGGACAGCGCATTGACCACGGACACGCCGACGCCGTGCAGGCCGCCTGACGTCTCATAGGCCTTGCCGTCGAACTTGCCGCCGGCATGCAGCTTGGTCATGATGACTTCTAGCGTCGATTTACCGGGAACCTGCGGGTGGTTTTCGACAGGGATGCCACGGCCGTTATCGGTGACCGTCAGAAAACCTTCGGTATCGAGATGAACCTCGATGAAATTGGCGTGGCCGGCGACGGCCTCGTCCATGGAGTTGTCGATGACTTCGGCAAAGAGATGGTGCAGCGCCTTTTCGTCGGTGCCGCCAATATACATGCCGGGCCGCATGCGCACCGGCTCCAGCCCTTCGAGCACGCGGATCGACGATGCACCATAGTCGTCACCGGAAGGAGACACGGGCGCGGGAGGAGCAGGCGGGTTGGCGGCCGCAACGGCTGCGGGTTTCGGCTGCACATTCACATTCGCAGCGGCGGTCGCCGGGGCCTTCGCGGGTTTGCCCGCGTCCTCGTTCGTTTCCGTTTCGCTGTTTTGTGCCGCCGGAAGACCGGAGAAGAGATCGTTGCTGTCGTCCATCATGTCCAAGGTTCAAAAATAGTGTCGTCAGAATTTCGCCAGGCGAATCATTTTGTATATGGGGGCGATTATAACGCCAAAGATGTAAGGCATGTGGCCGAATGCGGCGTGCCACTTGCCGAGACCATGTCAGGGTTTCGCAACAGGAGGATTGCGCCGCCGCCCTTGTGATGGCAAGTCTCGCAGCCACGAATGAACGGTTAGCCAAGTCATGTCCACAGCTCATTTCACGTTTTGTACTCTTTTCTGCCTGACTGTTGCGGTGATGCCGGGCGCTGCTTCCGCTGCCGATGGGCCGCTGCGGCCCTTCAAGGACGAGCTGTTTTCCAGCCAGACGGTGCTTTCCACCGGGGATGGTGGTGCATCCGAGGTGATCGATTATCAGGAAATGCGCGACATTAACGGCCGCGACGAGGTGCCGGAGCGCCGGGTGAAGCGACAATATGTCGATATGACGCCGAAGAAGGCGCAGGCGCTGGAAACCATGTCCGTGGAGGGCAGGGCGCTTGAGGTTGGTCGCGTCGGACCGGCAAGCGGGCAGGCCTTCACGGTGATCTTCATTCATGGTCGCGGCGGCGACCGGCGGCTGGGCATGAACGACTATACGTTCGGCGGCAATTTCAACCGGCTGAAAAATCTCGCTGTCGCCAATGGCGGCACCTATTATGTGCCGAGCGTGCGCTCCTTCGATGAAAACGGCGTTGCCGATGTCGCCGCGCTGATTGCCGATGCGGCTCAGAAATCGGGTGGAAAGCCCGTGGTGCTGGCCTGTGCCTCGATGGGCAGTTTCATCTGTTATGGCATTAGCCGCGACAAGGTGGCTGTCGCCAATCTTATGGGTATGGCGATTCTGGGTGGTGCGGTCGATCCCGATTTTCCGAAAAGCGCCTTTGCCAGGGCGAAAAAACCGGTCTGGTTCACCCATGGCAGCGCCGACAAGGTCTATTCGGCGGATCAGCAGGCGACGATCTTTCGTGCATTGCTGAAGGCTGGGGAGCCGGCGCGGTTTACGCGGTTCGAGACCGGCAGCCACGGGACGCCGGTGCGCATGACCGACTGGCGGGCGGTTTTGAACTGGATTTTGAGCCGTTGAGGCTTCCATTTGGATCAGCGACGGTAAATTTTTCGAAATTGGCGGTCGTTTTGAACCTTCGGGCCGCTTTTTTGTACCATTTGTTGCCGGGGCCGTTTAAAGGAATATCCCGGGATTTCCGGCAGTGTTTCTGTCGCGATTATGGGCCGTGAGACGGCTGAGGGAAGGGGTGTCGTCAATGCGGCCGCCTCGAGACAAAGGGAATGGGATACGCATGACGCCGAATGTTCGACCGCTTGTTGCCGGAAACTGGAAGATGAACGGCACGCGTGCCTCGCTCGATCAGATCAAGGCCATGGCAGAAGGCGTCAAGGGCGCGCTGTCGGAGAAGGTGGACGCGCTGATCTGCCCACCCTCGACCCTGCTTTATGTGGCGACGGCGCTGTGCGATGACAGCCCGCTGCTGATCGGCGCGCAGGATTGCCACCAGAACGCATCCGGCGCGCATACTGGCGATATTTCCGCCGAGATGATCGCCGACTGCTTCGGCACCCATGTCATCGTCGGTCATTCCGAGCGCCGCACTGACCACGCCGAGACGGATCATCTGGTGCGCGCCAAGGCTGTTGCGGCCCATCAGGCCGATCTTATCGCCATCGTCTGCATTGGCGAGACGGCGGATGAGCGCAAGGCGGGCCAGACGCTCGACATTCTCAAGCGCCAACTGGCCGGCTCCCTGCCGGATGAGGCGACTGCTGAAAACACCGTCATCGCCTATGAGCCTGTCTGGGCGATCGGCACCGGTCTTACCCCCACCACGCAGGATGTGCGCGAGGCCCATGCCTTCATGCGCGACGAACTCGTCAAGCGCTTCGGTGATGCCGGCAAGACCATGCGTATTCTCTATGGCGGTTCGGTGAAGCCCGCCAATGCGCTGGAACTGATGGGCGTCGAGAACGTCGATGGCGCGCTGATCGGCGGCGCCAGCTTGAAAGCTTCCGACTTCCTGTCCATCTATGCGGCATATGAGCAACTGACGGCCTGAGACCAGCTTTCCTGTCACAGGGGTTGGAAAGGGGCTTGGAATAAACCTTCGCCTCATGTAAAGAGCCGCGAAACCTTCTTTGTAGTGCTCCGCGCGGGGCATGGAATGGATTGTCATGCAGACCGTTTTGATTGTTATACACCTCATGATCGTGCTGGCGCTCGTCGGCGTGGTCCTGATCCAGCGTTCCGAAGGCGGCGGCCTCGGTATCGGCGGCGGTTCGGGCTTCATGTCCGCGCGCGGAACGGCCAATGCGTTGACCCGCACCACGGGTATCCTCGCCGCGCTGTTCTTCCTGACGTCGCTCGGCCTTGGTCTTATGACCCGTTACGAAGCGCGCCCGACCGATATTCTGAACCGTATTCCGGCCACGCAAGGCCAGGGCAACGGCATTCTCGACACGCTCGGCCCGGCAACGACGCCCGCAACGCCGGCTCCGGCTGGAAATGGCGTTCCGACCAACAATGGCGCAGCAGCGCCCGCCCAGACGGCTCCGGCCGCTTCCGGCACGGCCGCTCCGGCACCGGCGCAGCCCGCCGATCCGAACGCAGTTCCGACCGGTCAATAAGCCCGGTTCTGATTTAACACTCCGGCAGGCCAAAAGCCTGCCGGTTTTCTTTTGTTCGTATTCCGCCGCGTCCCATCGTAAATTCGTCAACAGCGAATTTTCGAAAGCATGAAATTTGGGCTGGCGGAATCAGAGGTAAAAAGGTATCCGGTGAATCCCATGGCGCGATATGTATTCATCACAGGCGGCGTGGTCTCCTCTTTAGGTAAGGGCATCGCCGCAGCAGCACTCGGAGCTTTGTTGCAATCCCGTGGTTATCGGGTGCGGCTTCGCAAACTCGACCCCTATCTGAACGTCGATCCCGGCACCATGAGCCCGACACAGCACGGCGAAGTGTTCGTGACGGATGACGGTGCCGAGACGGACCTCGACCTTGGCCACTATGAGCGCTTCACAGGGCGTTCGGCCACCAAGACCGACAACATCACGACCGGTCGCATCTACAAGAACATCATCGACAAGGAACGCCGCGGCGACTATCTCGGCGCAACCGTTCAGGTCATTCCGCATGTCACAAACGAGATCAAGGATTTCGTGATCGAAGGCAATGACGATTACGATTTCGTCATCTGCGAGATCGGCGGCACAGTGGGTGACATCGAAGCGATGCCGTTCATGGAGGCGATCCGCCAGCTCGGCAACGACCTGCCGCGCGGTACCGCAATCTATCTTCACCTGACGCTGATGCCCTATATTCCGGCGGCAGGCGAACTGAAGACCAAGCCGACCCAGCATTCCGTAAAGGAACTGCAGGCGCTCGGTATTCACCCCGACATTCTTTTGGTGCGCGCCGACCGGGAAATCCCGGAAGCGGAACGCCGCAAGCTTTCGCTGTTCTGCAACGTGCGCGAATCCGCCGTCATTCAGGCGCTGGATGCCGCGAATATCTACGATGTGCCGATGGCTTACCACAAGGAAGGCCTCGATTCGGAAGTGCTGGCCGCTTTCGGCATCGAGCCTGCGCCGAAGCCGCGTCTGGAACAATGGGAAGAAGTTTGCAACCGCATCCGCACGCCGGAAGGCGAGGTAACGATTGCGATCGTCGGCAAATATACCGGCCTCAAGGATGCCTATAAGTCGCTGATCGAGGCGCTGCATCACGGCGGCATCTCCAACCGCGTCAAGGTGAAGCTGGAGTGGATCGAGTCGGAAGTCTTCGAAAAGGAAGATCCAACGCCCTATCTCGAAAAGGTCAATGGCATTCTGGTGCCGGGCGGTTTCGGCGAACGCGGTTCCGAAGGCAAGATCATGGCGGCGCAGTTTGCCCGCGAGCGCAAGGTGCCCTATTTCGGCATCTGCTTCGGCATGCAGATGGCGGTCGTGGAAGCGGCCCGTCATCTCGCCGGCATCGAAAATGCCTCCTCCACCGAATTCGGCCCGACCGCTGAGCCGGTTGTCGGCCTGATGACGGAATGGGTGAAGGGCAACGAGCTTGAAAAGCGCTCCACCAAGGGCGATCTCGGCGGCACCATGCGTCTCGGCGCTTACAAGGCGGCGCTGAAGAAAGACACCAAGATTGCTGACATCTATGGTTCCACCGAGATTTCCGAGCGCCACCGCCACCGTTACGAGGTGAATGTGGACTACAAGGAACGGCTGGAAAATTGCGGCCTGGTCTTTTCGGGCATGTCTCCGGATGGTGTCCTGCCGGAGACGGTGGAATATCCTGACCATCCCTGGTTCATCGGCGTGCAGTACCACCCGGAACTGAAAAGCCGCCCGCTCGACCCACATCCGCTGTTTGCCAGCTTCGTTGAAGCGGCGGTGGAGCAGAGCCGGCTGGTTTGACGGTTTGAATGATTACGAAGAGGGCCGCTTTTGCGGCCCTTTTTTTATTGGGGTGGCAATTTTATTGGAGTGACAATAGGCCTCAAGACGCGCGGTGCGATGGATCGCCGGGAGGCCTCATGTCAGAAAGTTCTGCTTCCGCAACCAAGCCTCATACCAGTTTGGCCATTCCTGTGTTGGGGTTCCGGGCTTTCCCATGCCGAAGCCGTGGCCGCCGGATGCGATCGGACGGAATTCGACATCCACACCAGCCTTTTCACAGGCCTCTCGCATGACACGGCTATTGGCGGGATCGGAAATCCGATCGTCATCCGCCTGTGTGAGGAAGACCGGGGGGCAATCTTTGCTCACATGACTTTCCACCGACCATTGCCGCGTTGCTTCATCTGCCGGGTGTCTGCCGACAAGCGATCTGCGGGTTGATGTGTGATCATAGGGTGCAGCCAGCGTGATGACCGGATAGATCAGCGCTGCGACATCCGGCCCGGCTGATTGCCTGTCGATGTCATCGATGCCTTCGTAAGATGTAAAAGCCGGGCGGGTGGCGACAAGCCCCATCAAGTGCCCGCCTGCGGAAAAGCCAAGCGCGCCGATCCTGTGCGGATCGATCTGCCAGTTCGAAGCGCGTGCACGCACCAGACGAAAGGCGCGCTGCGCATCCTGAAGCGGCGCCAGCGGTCCGGCAGCCCATCCTTCAATTGGCAGGCGATAGGTGAGGACAAAAGCATAAATGCCTCTGGCTGCGAGCCAGCGTGCAGCGGGATAGGACTCCTTGCCTTCCTCTATGCGTTTATATCCGCCGCCGCCTGCAATGATCATTGCCGAACCAGTTGACTTTTCGGGGGCGAATACCTCTAGGCCCGGTCTGGATATGTTGGTGACTGCGCCTTTTTTGCTGATATCTGTGCTGCCCTTTGGACCACCACCACCCGGAGGCAGCCCGGGCCAAAGGGAAATCCGGGGCGGATCGCCTTGCGCAAAAAGATTTGGGGCTTTCATCGCCGTGACGAGGAATACGCTTCCAAGAAACAGGCTGCGGCGGCAGATCATGATGTCATCCTCAATCGCGCACTTGGTTTCGGTATTCTCTGCGGAAGAACAGTTTACGAGGACGATTTAAAAACACCAAGAGAGGTCGATGCCGGGCCATCCCGATGTTTTGGCACCATGTCACGGTCTCGTCGCTCACCCGTCAACCGAACAAACAAAAAACGGGCCCGAAGGCCCGTTCTCTATTCCAGCGATAATCCTGACAGGCTTACTTCGGGCCGATCATGTTTTCCGGGCGTACAAACTGGTCGAATTCCTCGTTAGTGAGGTATCCGCCGCCGACGGTTTCTTCGCGCAGGGTCGTGCCGTTCTTGTGGGCGGTCTTGGCGATCTTGGCGCAGATGTCGTAGCCGAGCTTGCCGTTCAGCGCTGTCACCAGCATCAGCGAATTTTCGACACCCTTGCGGATATTGTCTTCGCGTGCCTCGATACCGACGACGCAATTGTCGGTGAAGGAGACGGCGGCGTCGCCCAGAAGCTGGACCGACTGCAGGAAGTTGTAGGCCATCATCGGGTTATAGACATTGAGCTCGAAGTGGCCCTGCGAGCCGGCAAAGGAGAGGGCGGCATTGTTGCCGAAGATGTGGGCGCAAACCTGCGTCAGTGCTTCCGACTGGGTGGGGTTGACCTTGCCCGGCATGATCGATGAGCCGGGTTCGTTTTCCGGCAGCGACAATTCGCCAAGACCGGCGCGCGGGCCGGAGCCGAGGAAGCGGATGTCGTTGGCGATCTTGAAGAGTGCAGCGGCAGCGGCATTGATTGCGCCATGCGAGAAGACCATGGAATCATGCGAGGCGAGCGCTTCGAACTTGTTCGGCGCGGTGACGAAGGGCAGGCCGGTGATCTTGGAAATCTCGTCGGCGACCTTTTCGGCGAAGCCCACCGGGGCGTTGAGGCCCGTGCCGACAGCCGTGCCGCCCTGGGCCAGCTTGGAAATTGCCGGCAGCGTCAGTTCGATATTGGCAATCGCCGAGGCGACCTGCGCGGCATAACCGGAGAATTCCTGGCCGAGCGTCAGCGGGGTCGCATCCTGCGTGTGGGTACGGCCGATCTTGATGATCTTCTCGAACTGCTTGACCTTGGCTTCCAGCGCCGTGTGCAGGTGCTTGAGCGCCGGCAGCAGGTGGTGAACGATCTCTTCCACGCAGGCGATGTGCATCGCGGTGGGGTAAGTGTCGTTCGAGGACTGGCTCATATTGACGTGGTCATTGGGGTGAACGGGCTTCTTGGTACCCATTTCGCCGCCGAGCATCTCGATTGCGCGGTTGGAAATCACCTCATTGGCATTCATGTTGGACTGGGTGCCGGAACCGGTCTGCCAGACGACCAGCGGGAAATGCTCGGTCAGCTTGCCGTCGATGACTTCCTGCGCAGCGGCAATGATGGCGTCGCCAACCTTGGGGTCGAGACCGGCCAGCGCCATGTTGGCGCGGGCAGCAGCCTGCTTGACGATGCCCAGCGCACGAACGACAGAGGCGGGCTGCTTTTCCCAGCCGATCTTGAAGTTGCCGAGCGAGCGCTGCGCCTGTGCGCCCCAATAGCGATCGGCCTGAACTTCAATGGGTCCAAATGTATCGGTTTCCGTCCGTGTGGCTGTCATCAATCTTGCCTTTTTACTCGTGTTCCTCCGCCAAAACGGTGCCTTCGCCCGCCTTGCGCGGCCGATATATAGAATCATCGCGCCGGCAATGAAAGCGCTGCAATGCGGCAGGGGCAGATATTTCCCGCCGTGTTAAAGCGATTTCGACATCAGGGCAGGGCCGGGGTGAAAAACGGACCGGCGTGGCATTTTTACTACGTCCCGAAGTGTCCGGAAAACCGGGCTTTCCGTGGCATGCGAGCGGTGTGGCAAACCACGGCAAAGTGAATGAAATAAATAGAAATTTAACCATTCTCGCCAATTCTGGAAATTACGTTTTTATGGCTTTGGCTGTATCATAAGGTTCATTTCGGCACGGTTGTGAACTTTGGGCGTTTCTTTTCAACGGGCCGTCTATCGGCTAGACAGGCATGAAACTGATGCAAGCCGTTTTTCTGGCTGTGCTGGGTGCTACGAGGATCAAATTGCAAGTCACATCTGGAAAAACATCGGCAACGCTGGTGCTGGTTCTCGGTCTTTCCGTTTCCACCGCTCTTCCCGGCAGCGCCGGTGCGGTAACGCTGATGGACCTTCTGCGCGGCGGCCCGGGCAAGGTTGCGCGTGACCGCGGTGAATTGCCGCCGGCCGGTGTCGTCACCTCGCCGTCGGTTTCAGGACCGAGCGCCGATGCTTCCGATCCCGAGCCCCTGCCGCGCGTTTCCGGCCCGCGTTATTACGACTACAAGGCGGATACCGCCCGCGCTGTGAACACGGCCAATTTCAGTGACGATCTCGCCAACCTGAAGTTCAGCGCCACGCCTGAAATCGCCAAGGCGCTGGAAGCCTATTATGGCGCCGGCGGCAAGACGCTGTGGGTTTCCGACGGCGAATTGACCGAACGTGCCAACGCCGTCATCGCCTTCTTCGAGACCGTTGGCGAAAGCGGCCTCGATCCGGCTGATTACAGCATTTCCGCACCGGCAAAGGATGTGACCGCCAGCATCAGCAGCAATGCTTCCGGCACGACTGCAACCGGTACGCCGGTGGAAATGGCATCGGCATCGACCTCCGACGCCTATCAGCGGGCGCAGATGCGGTTCGAACTGGCGCTGTCTGCCAAGGTTCTGGCCTATGTGCAGGATACGACCCGCGGCCGTGTCGATCCGAACCGGCTCTCCGGCTACCATGATTTCAAGCGCAAGACGGTGAACCTTACCCCCGTGCTGAAGCTTGCCGGCCTCAGCCCCGATGTCGCTGCCTATCTGCGCAGCCGCGAACCATCGAGTGCCGAATATCAGGCGCTGAAGGCTGACCTTGCCCGCCTGCGCGGTGAGGGCGATGCGGCTCACACCGTCCGCGTTCCCGCCGATCTGGTGCTGAAGCCCGGCAATAGCAGCGCTGATATGGCCAATGTGGTCAAGGCGATCGAACATCGCGCTTCGCCCGCCTTCAAGGCGCAGCATGCGGCGATCATTTCGGGCTACCAGCAGACGCAGGATTACACGCCTGATCTCGTCGATCTGGTGAAGGCGTTCCAGAGCGAAAACGGCCTTAAGCCGGATGGCGTCATCGGCCGCGCCACTGTTCGCGCCATGGTTGGCGAAAGCAACGAGGCGAAGATCGCCAAGGTGCAGGTGGCCATGGAGCAGATCCGCTGGCTGCCGGCCGATCTCGGCCAGCGTTACGTCCTCATCAATCAGCCCGCTTTCATGGCCTATTACCACAATGATGGTGTGGAACAGTTCGGCATGAAGGTGGTCGTCGGCTCCAAGGCCAACCAGACTTATTTCTTCCAGGACGAAATCCAGACCGTCGAGTTCAATCCCTATTGGGGCGTGCCGCAGTCGATCATCGTCAACGAGATGCTGCCGAAGCTGCGCCGCGATCCGTCCTATCTCGACCGGCTGGGTTACGAAGTGCAGGTGGGTGGCCGTGCGGTCTCCTCCACCAGCGTCAACTGGTACGGCTCGACCAATGCCGTTTCCGTGCGCCAGCCGCCAAGCAGTGACAATGCGCTGGGCGACCTGAAAATCCTGTTCCCCAATGCGCATGCCATCTACATGCATGACACACCGGCCAAGAGCTTCTTCAACCGCGACATGCGGGCGCTGAGCCACGGCTGTATCCGTCTGGTCGATCCGCGCCGTATGGCGGCCGCGGTTCTCGGCACCAGCGTCGACAAGGTGGGCGAGCAGATTGCTTCGGGCAAGAACCGCGCCGTGCAGGTGCCGGTGAAAATCCCGGTCTACGTTGCTTATTTCACCGCCTGGCCGGACAGGGACGGCAAGGTGCAGTTCTTCGACGACGTGTATGACCGCGACAGCTATGTGCAGAAGGCGTTTGCCGTGACGACAAAGGCGCGGGCCGCATCGATCTGATAAATCGCATTGAGAGAAAAGCGCCGGAAACGGCGCTTTTTTTTGTTTGATAGCGGCTGGACGGTCCGGCTTTTCAGGCCGCAGCGGCGCCCTTGGCGATGAGCTTCTTGAAGAGTGCCGGCGTCAGTGCTGCAAAATCATCGATCACGACGTCAGGTTCCAGCTCGGCCATCGGCACATCCGTATAACCGAAGGTCACGCCGATCGACGGTATGCCGGCGTTCTTTGCGGCGAGAATATCGTTGATACTGTCACCGACCATGATGGAGCGCCTGCTATCGCCGCCGGCCTTTTCGATGGTGCCGAGAATATGGCGGGCATCCGGCTTGCGGAAGGCGAAGGTGTCGCCGCAGGTGATGGCCGCGAAATAGGGCGTGAGCCCGAGTTTTTCGAGTAGCGGCAAAGCGAGGATTTCGGTCTTGTTGGTGCAGACGGCAAGTGTGATGCCGGCTTCCGAGAGCGCATCCAGCGTGTTGACGATGCCGGGATAGGGGCGGCTTTTACCCGGCATTTCGGCGCGATAATGGGTGATGAAACGCTCGTAAAGCGGATCGATCTCGGCTTCCGGTAGTTCCGTCTGGCGCAATGCGAAAGCCCGCTTGATCATCACCCGCGCGCCCTGGCCGACGAGGTGGGTCAGGTCGTCATAGGTGACGGGGGCAAGGCCAGCAACGGCGATGGTGTGGTTGAGGCTCGAGACGAGGTCGGCGGCGGTATCGACGAGCGTGCCGTCGAGATCGAAAATGGCGAGCGGAGAGAGCGGGCGGGATGTCACGGGAACGGGCCTCTTGGAGAATGCGGGTGTCGAGGTGTCGGTGCTTTTATTCCTGCCAAGCCTAGGCAAACGAGCCTGTCTTTGCAACCGCGTCACAACGTTCTGTTCGTTGGCTTGAAAAAGGCTTTCGTTTGGCTTTCGACCCGTGTAAACAGCACGGCGACGACAAAGCTACCGGAGTTTCAGGCACATGGATGCCCGCCAGATGAAGATCAAGGCCGCCGAGGCCGCATTGTCCCATGTGCAAGACGGGATGAGGCTTGGTATCGGCACGGGTTCGACGGCCGAGGAATTCGTCAGGCTTCTGGCCGAGAAGGTTGCTGCCGGCCTGAAAGTCGAGGGCGTGCCGACATCCGAGCGCACCGCGCGTCTGTGCGTCGAGCTTGGTGTTCCGCTGAAATCTCTCGATGAATTGCCTGAACTGGATCTGACCATCGACGGCGCGGACGAGGTGGATCATGCATTGCGGCTCGTCAAGGGCGGCGGCGGCGCGCTTCTGCGCGAAAAGATCGTCGCGGCGGCATCCGCCCGTATGATCGTCATCGCCGACCAGACGAAGGTGGTGGAGACGCTGGGCGCCTTTCCGCTTCCCATCGAAATCAACCCTTTCGGCCAGGTGGCGACGCGCATCGCCATCGAGAAACTGGCGGCGCGGTCAGGTCTTTCCGGCACGCTGACAATGCGTTCGTCCGGTGACGGCGTGTTCATGACGGATGGCGGACACCTTATTCTCGACGCATCTTTTGGCCGTATTCCTGATGCAGAAGCGCTAGCACGCGAGCTGAACGCTATTCCCGGTGTTGTCGAGCACGGACTTTTCATAAATTTGGCATCGCTTGCCATCATCGCGGGTCCTGAAGGCGCCCGCGTGATGCAGGCAGTATAACAGGAGCGAGATTTTCATGATCAAACTAGCGGGACTGGGCAAAGCTGCCGCTGCTTCGATCCTCATTTCCGGCGTTGTGTTCGGTACTGCCGCACGCGCTCAGGAAATTTCGGAAGCGCATGTTACTGCCGCACGGCAGGCAATCGCCTCTCTTGGCGTTACCGACCGTTTTGACGACATTCTGCCTGGACTGGCAGAGCGTCTGAAGGCCGAACTCATTCAGGCCTCGCCGAACGTCGAAGACGCCATCACCGAGACCGTCGATGCCAAGGCTCTCGAGCTTGCGCCGCGCCGCGCCGATCTGGAACGCGAGGCTGCACTCACCTATGCGCGCGCCTTCAGCGTTGAAGAGCTGAACGCCATTTCCGCCTTCTACAGCAGCGAAGCGGGCAAGAAGCTTCTGAAGGACGGCCCGATCGCCACGCGTGAATTGATGAAGGCCGCCGATATCTGGGCCGCCGGCATCAACCGCGATCTCAACGCGTCCAGCATGTCGGAACTGCAGAAGGTTGCCGGCGCAGATCTGAAGCCGCTTCCGGCCGATCAGAACGCCACGGGCGGCGCTCCGGCTGCTCCCAAGCCCTGATTGAATGAACAGACAGTTCAGAAATATTCAAAGCCCGGTCGCAAGACCGGGCTTTTCATTTGTGCGTCGCAGCACCTATATGTGCCGTGAAGACGCCACCGTTCGCCTTGAAGGCTGATGGCGTGGTTTTGATCAGGGGTTTTGACTATGACAGCTTATGACTACGATCTTTTCGTCATCGGTGGCGGCTCGGGCGGCGTGCGCAGCGGCCGCGTGGCGGCCTCGCTCGGCAAGCGCGTGGGGATTGCTGAAGAATACCGTTATGGCGGCACATGCGTCATTCGCGGCTGCGTGCCGAAGAAGCTGTTCGTCTACGCCTCGCAGTTCCCCGAACATTTCGAGGATGCCGAAGGTTTTGGCTGGAGCGTTGGTGAACGCCGTTTCGACTGGAAGAAGCTGATCGCGGCCAAGGACAAGGAAATTACCCGTCTCGAGGGGCTGTATCGCAAGGGGCTGGAAAACGCCAAGGCCGATATTTTCGACAGCCGCGCTGAACTGGTCGATGCCCATACCGTGAAGCTTACAAAAACCGGTGAGACCTTCACGGCCGAGCGTATCGTTATTGCCGTCGGCGGTACGCCGAACGAGCACAAAGCGTTGCCCGGTCATGAGCTGACGATCTCGTCCAACGAGGCGTTTGATCTGGAAGACCTGCCAAAATCGATCCTGATTGCCGGCGGCGGTTATATCGCCGTGGAATTCGCCAATATCTTCCACGGGCTCGGTGTCGAAACGACGCTGATCTATCGCGGCAAGGAAATCCTGTCGCGGTTCGATCACGACATGCGCAAGGGCCTGCATGAGGCGATGGTGGCCAAGGGCATCAAGATTATTCTGGAAGATGTCATCCAGGAGGTCAGCAGGGACGGTTCCGGCGGCTTTGTGGCGCGCACGTTGCAGGGCCAGTCTCTGCATGTGGGTCTCGTCATGCTGGCGCTCGGGCGCGACCCCAATACCAAGGGTCTCGGCCTTGAAAATGCGGGTGTGAAGGTGGATGCGCGCGGCGCAATCATCGTCGACGATTATTCGCGCACCAATGTGCCAAACATCTTCGCGCTGGGTGACGTCACCGATCGGGTACAGCTGACACCGGTGGCGATTCATGAGGCCATGTGCTTCATCGAAACCGAATATAAGAACAACCCGACCAAGCCGGATCACGAGTTGATCGCAACTGCGGTATTCTCGCAGCCGGAAATCGGCACCGTCGGGCTTTCGGAAGAGGAAGCGGGCAAGAAATATCCGGAACTGGAAGTCTATCGCGCCCAGTTCCGGCCGATGAAGGCAACGCTTTCCGGCCGTCAGGAAAAGACGATCATGAAGCTGATCGTCAATGCCGCTGACCGCAAGGTTGTCGGCGTGCATATTCTCGGGCACGAGGCGGGTGAGATGGCGCAGCTTTTGGGCATCACGCTGAAAGCCGGCTGCACCAAGGATGATTTCGACCGCACCATGGCGGTTCATCCGACAGCGTCCGAGGAACTGGTGACGATGTATACGCCGAGCTACCGGGTGGTGAATGGCGAGCGCGTGTAGCGCTGATACGAGCGTGATATAATCGCCGTCCAAATCTGCCAGTCGCCCTTCGAAACCGGTGTTTTTCGGATGGCGGCGGGTTTGTTAAATCGTTTGAATTGACTTTTGTGCGTCTCAAGCGCTCAAAACGGGCAGAACGAGCCTGTTGGCCGGGAGATCGGCTATGCAAAGTCGATGCTTGGAGCTATAAGCCGCTCAAATTTTGGAGGCGGCCGCGTCGCTATTGCGCGGGCGAAAAAAGGGTAAGAACATGGCACAGAATTGGACACCCGGCAGCTGGCGTCAAAAACCGATCCAGCAGGTTCCCGAATATCCTGACGCAGCAGCGCTTGCGGCAACGGAAGCCACGCTCGCGACCTATCCGCCGCTGGTTTTTGCCGGTGAGGCCCGCCGTCTGAAAAAGCAGCTTGCCAATGTCGCTGAAGGCAACGCCTTCCTGCTGCAGGGCGGCGATTGCGCCGAAAGCTTCCTTGAGCATGGCGCGGACAATATCCGCGACTTCTTCCGCGCTTTCCTGCAGATGGCTGTCGTCCTGACTTATGGCGCGCAGCTGCCTGTCGTGAAGGTTGGGCGTATTGCCGGCCAGTTCGCCAAGCCGCGCTCCTCCAACGTGGAAGTGCTCGATGGCGTGACGCTGCCGTCCTACCGCGGTGACATCATCAACGGCATCGAATTCAACGAAGGCTCGCGCATACCGAGCCCGGAGCGCCAGCTCGACGCCTATCGCCAGTCGGCGGCGACGCTGAACCTGCTGCGCGCTTTCGCGATGGGTGGTTACGCCAACCTTGAAAACGTTCACCAGTGGATGCTCGGCTTCATCAAGGACAGCCCGCAGGCGGACCGTTACCGCAAGCTGGCCGACCGGATTTCCGAAACCATGAACTTCATGCAGGCGATCGGTATCAGCGCGGAAAACAATCCGAGCCTGCGCGAAACCGATTTCTTCACCAGCCATGAGGCGCTGCTGCTCGGTTACGAAGAGGCGCTGACCCGCGTCGATTCCACCTCCGGCGACTGGTACGCTACCTCCGGTCACATGATCTGGATCGGCGACCGCACGCGTCAGCTCGACCATGCGCATGTGGAATATTTCCGCGGCATCAAGAACCCGATTGGTCTGAAGTGCGGTCCGTCGCTGACGCCTGATAATCTGATCGAGCTGATCGATGCGCTGAACCCGGCAAACGAAGCCGGCCGTCTGACGCTCATCTGCCGTTTCGGTCACGACAAGGTTGCCGACAGCCTGCCGAAGCTCATTCGTGCAGTGGAAAAGGAAGGCCGCAAGGTCGTCTGGTCGTGTGATCCGATGCATGGCAACACGATCACGCTCAACCACTACAAGACGCGTCCGTTCGAGCGCATTCTGTCGGAAGTCGAAAGCTTCTTCCAGATACACCGCGCCGAAGGCACACATCCCGGCGGCATCCATATCGAGATGACCGGCAAGGACGTGACGGAATGCACCGGTGGTGCGCGTGCCGTGACGGCGGATTCGCTGTCCGACCGTTACCACACCCATTGCGATCCGCGCCTCAACGCCGATCAGGCACTGGAGCTGGCGTTCCTTTTGTCCGAGCGCATGAAGAGCGGTCGGGACGAGAAGCGTCTGGCGATTGCTACGGCTTGATTTAAAGACTGCTCAAACAAAAGCCGCCGGGAATGTCCCGGCGGCTTTTTTGTGTCTATCTGCGGTGCTATTGCACCAGCGCCGGCTGCTGGCAGCGCACATCGGTGACGCGCACATCGGCTTCGCCGATCTTGACGCCGAGAACCAGAAGCACGTTGTAGAGCAGCTGATCGACCGGAGCGGTGACCACCGCAAGCGTGTTGGCCAGCGCTGCCTGAATGCCCGCCAGGCCTCCCAGATCGAGGTTGAGGAAGAGCAGCCTGATATCCAGATTGAGGTTCTTCAGCAGCGAGCTGACAAGAGTGGTGACGGTGTCCTTGGTGGAAACGCTCTTGATCTTGGCTTGGGTGATATCCGACTGCGTGAAGGTCAGCTTGGTCTTCGTCATGTTGGTGGCATTGATGAGGGCGCTGCCATTGATGGCGAGCAGGGCTGAATCGACGATGGCCGCCTTGGTGACACGCGGGTCCTTGCCGAAATTGGCAAAAGCTGAGGTATCGACATTGCCGAGTGCGATTTCCGCAACGCCGGGAACGACTTCCACATCGACCGTTCCCTGTCCGCCGCCCGTGCAGCGAATATCGGCAAGCCGTGCTTCGGCATGGGCGACTTCCACATAAAGCGGGATATTGACCTTGAGGCCGGCAATGGCCTGAAGCCCGTCCACCACGACACTGACGGCTAGCCGGGTCTGTGCGGTGCGCACGATGGTGCCCTGACCGCCAACGGCGAGCGACGGGGTTTCGACCGGCGGTTCACCGATGGCAAGCGTTGCCTTGACGGAGGCGAGACCGAGCACATTGGCGTTGAGATTGAGCGCCAGCTGGTTGCCGCCATTGCCGGCAACGGCTGCGGCATTGAGCAGATCGAAGACGCCGGCGGTGACCTTGAGGTTTTCACCACTACCGATCAGCTTGTCCGAGAACGGCCCGAGATTGAGGATCTCTTCGAGTTTAAGTTTGATGTTGCTCTTGTTGGCGGTTTTTTCCAGTGTCTTCAGAATGTTGGCGACAGCCGGCTGGAGGCCGGTGGTTTTGGTCAACGCATTGAGGAACTGGCCGTAGGTGATTTCCGTCTTCAAAACATCCTTGTAAGTGCCGGCGGTGAGCTTGAGATCGATGGCGAGCGCCTCGACGACATGCAGCGCGTTGACATCGGCGGCAACCAGCCCCTGGTAATCCATGAGTTTGAGCGAAACCGTGGTGCCGAGCAGGCCGCCGAGCAGGCTGTTCAAAATACCTTCGTCGAGACTTGCAAGTCGCGATCCCACTGAAAATGCCGCGATCTTCTGGGATGAGGCCGTTCCAACCGCGGAAATCTTGGGCGGCGTGGTGAAGGCGGCGGCGAAGAATATCTGGCCCTTTTCAACGATGTTCACTTTCACCGCATTGGTGGGCAGGGCGTTGTCGACGAACCGCTCGCCGACAGGAACGGTTGCGTCTGGCTCATAATGGCCCTTGATGACCTCGGCGTAACCCTTGCTGCCTGCAAACTCGTTTGCGGGATCGAAGGGCTGAAGACCGTTTGGAGTGAGCAGGCCCTGCGGCGTCTTGACGCCGAGATCCATGCCGTTGAGGGCGAAATATTGCTGCACCGCCCTTTCCGGATCGGCGGCATTGGCGGCCGCCGATATGGCTGCGAGATCGGCGGTTTGCTGCAACTGCCGTTTCTGCAGGGTCAGATAACCGTAATCGACGCCAAGCGCCAGGACGCCGATGAAAAGCGGCGCGGTAAGCCCTGCCGAGATGGCGATGTTGCCCGTTCGATCTTTGAGGAAAGCGGGGAGCAGGGAATGGATAGTTCGCATGTCACGCTCCTCCGATCCGGATGGTGGAAAAACGCCGGATGACCGGCTCTGGCATGGTGTAGCTGTAGAGGCTCCAGATCGGCAGATCGCTGGCGTCATATTCGACCTTGACCGTGAACTGGTTGGCATTGGCAGGATCGGTGGCGACATCGACGGTGAAACGCTTCTTGTCCATGAAGGCGTAGCTGAGATCGCTTTTGGTGACGAAATCCCGGGCAAGCTGCTGGCGCTCGGTTGTATTGAGGCCGGCAACCGCCGTTCTCGCCGCATCTGCGGCGATCTGCTGCACCGAATAGGCCGCCATCAGGTAGATCCCGTAGGCGATCATGGTCAAAAGGACGAGAAAGAAGATCGGCGCGACGATGGCGAACTCGACAGCGTTCGAGCCGGACCGATCGCGAAGGAAACGCACTGCATTACGCATAAAGCACCCCCGTTCCTCAAGGCACCAAGGTTCGATGCCTTGTTTTATTATTTTCGGAAATGCTAATTTATAGGTGTTAATTTTTTGTTGATGCCGCCCTTATGGGTTGCATGCGCGTTAGAGCCTTCGCGTCAGTACCAGTTGATTTTCAAATAAGCCGAAGCCCTTTGAAGCTGGCATGCCCATCCTTGCCGATGATGATGTGGTCGTGAACGGCGATGCCGAGCGGCTTGGCCGTATCGATGATGGTTTTGGTCATCTCGATATCGGCCCGCGAAGGTGTGGGGTCTCCACTTGGGTGATTATGTATTAAAATCAATGCAGTAGAGGATAGTTCAAGGGCGCGGCGCACCACCTCGCGCGGGTAGACCGGTGTGTGGTCCACGGTTCCCTGGCCCTGCACCTCGTCGGCGATCAGGACATTGCGCTTGTCGAGGAACAGGATGCGGAACTGTTCGCGGGTTTCATGGGCCATGACGGCATGACAATAATCGATGACCGAAGACCAGGAGCCGAGAACCTGCTTGTTGCGGATTTCGCTTTTCAGCATGCGCTGGGAAACCGAAGCGACGAGCTTGAGATCGAGCGCCACAGCCTCGCCTA
The DNA here is from genome assembly GCF_009498615.1 of Agrobacterium sp. ICMP 6402. Lineage (NCBI taxonomy): Bacteria > Pseudomonadati > Pseudomonadota > Alphaproteobacteria > Hyphomicrobiales > Rhizobiaceae > Agrobacterium > Agrobacterium sp. ICMP 6402. The sequence continues at coordinate 1,135,417 of NZ_QSNV01000001.1, read as the reverse complement.
CACCCTTCACCTCCTGTAACAGCGGCAAAGGTGCGCCGAGCACGCCGCCAAGCGTTCCGAAGCGGGCGATCAGCGCCTTGGCGATGGGTTTGGTATCGCGCCTCGGGATCAGCCGGAACAGCAGGAGTTCCAGCAACTCGTAATCGGCAAGTGCGGCATCGCCGCCATCGCGGTAACGCGCCCGCAGCCGCTCCCGGTGGCCATGATAATGGGCGATTTCCGCTTCGGGCTCCACAAGGGCCGCGGCAGGATTCTTCGGTGCACTTCGCGGTTCGGCAAAAAAGCCGCGCTCATCCGCCGCGTCGAACAGGTCGCCTTCGCCCGCCTCAAAGCCTGACGTCGGGGAAAGATCGGCGGGAGGCGGGGCAGGGCGTTTTGACATAGGCGGTCTGGCCTTATGCGAGTGGCGGCAGGCCCGGGCGATCAAAGCCGCCCGGTGACAGCGTGAAGATTTCGCAGCCGGTGGTCGTGACGCCGACGGCATGTTCATATTGCGCGGAGAGGGAACGGTCACGTGTCACCGCCGTCCAGCCATCGGAGAGCACCTTCACATGCGGCTTGCCGAGATTGATCATCGGCTCGATGGTGAAGATCATGCCCTCGCGAATTTCCGGCCCTTCCTCCGGCTGGCCGTAATGCAGGATGTTGGGTGTGTCGTGGAACAGGCGTCCGACGCCATGGCCGCAGAAATCGCGCACGACGGAGCAGCGCTCGGCCTCGGCATAGGCCTGGATTGCAGCACCGATCGCACCGGTGCGCACACCGGGCTTCACCGCTGCGATGCCGCGCATCAGGCATTCATAGGTCACTTCCATCAGCCGTTCGGCGGCGCGCTTGATCTGGCCGACCGGGTACATGCGGCTCGAATCGCCATGCCAGCCGTCCAGCACATAGGTCACGTCGATATTGACGATATCGCCGTCGCGCAGCGGCTTTTCATCCGGAATGCCGTGGCAGACCACATGGTTGATCGAGGTGCAGACGGATTTCGTGTAACCGCGATAATTCAGCGTCGCCGGCAGCGCGCCGTGGTCGGCACCGAATTCGAAGACGAAGCGGTCTATGGCGTCGGTCGTCACGCCGGGCTTGACGATCGCCGCCAGTTCATCGAGGCAGCGTGCCGTCAGCTGGCACGCCTTGCGCATCCCGTCAAAATCCTCAGGCGTATAAAGGCGGATGACGCCCGTGTTCTTGAGGGGGGCGGAGGCTGCGTCGATATAGGTGACCATCTTGGTGCTTTCTGTCTCTTTACGTCCCTGTTCATAAAACAGCCGGACGCCATTCGTCCATCTTAACCGTTCCGCTGACCGAAATTTGTGTTGGGGAGACCGCGCATTTTACCGCATAGGCCTCGACACCACGTGCCATCGCCCGCTGAAACGCCAGCGCATAGACCGGATCGAGATCGTCGCAGATGCGCATCCGCTCGCAATCGCCGCGCTGGATGAGATAGAGCATCACCGAGCGGTAACCGGCTTCCGCTGCGTCACCCAATTCCTCCAGATGCTTGGCGCCGCGCTTGGTGGCGGTGTCAGGAAATTCGGCCAGGCCTTTCTCGCGCATGAAATGCACGTTCTTCACTTCCACATAGGCATCCGGCCGGCCGGGTTCGGACAGCAGGAAATCGATGCGGGAATTGCGGCCGTATTTCTGTTCGCGCCGGATCGTCGAATAGCCGCCAAGTTCAGGGATACGGCCGTTCAGGATTGCCTCTTCCGCCAGCCGGTTCGGCATACCGGTATTGATGCCGACCACGGTGCCATCGGCCTCGACCATTTCAAACATGTGCCGGTATTTGCGGGTCGGGCTGTCATGTTCGGATAGCCAGATGCGCGAACCCGGTGTCGTCAGCCCACGCATGGAGCCGGTATTGGGGCAGGAACCGGTGATCGCCGTGCCGTCCTCCAGAACGGCATCGAAGAGGAAACGCTTGTAGCGGGAAATCAGCGTGGCGGGAACGAGTGGGGGCGTGAAGAACATGTGGCCTGAAGGGTGAGAGATGGTCGGCGTGATCAGGAAAGGACGTAGGTTCCCGGCGCATCGCCGAGCACGGCGTGTTTGCCGTCTTCCGGGTTTCGCGCCTTCACCTTCTCGCCATTCTGGCTTTCGATCCAGTTCTGCCAGTGCACCCACCATGAGCCCTTATGGGCGGTGGCGGCGGCCTGCCAGGCATCGAAGTCTCCGGCTGGTGACGACCCCGTCCAATATTGGTATTTTTCAAGCTGCGGCGGATTGACGACGCCGGCGATGTGGCCGGAAGCGCCAAGCACGAATTCTACCGGCCCGCCGAACAGCGCAGCACCCGTGAAGACCGATTTCGCCGGCGCGATATGGTCGTCGCGGGTGGCGAGATCATAGACGGGGATCTTGATGTCGCCGAGATTGATCCGCTTGCCGGCGACCCGCATCAGCCCGCGGGCGAGGTTGTTCTCGAGGTAACAATTGCGCAGATAGAAGGAGTGGCTGGCGGCCGTCACCCGGGTCGAATCGGAATTCCAGTAGAGCAGATCAAAGGGCAGGGGCTCGGTGCCACGCAGGTAATTATCGACCATATAGGGCCAGATGAGATCGGAGGCGCGCAGCATGTTGAAGACGGTGGCCATGATCGAGCCATCGAGATAACCGACCGCCCGCATGTGCCTGTCGAGAGCCGCCAGCTGGCCTTCATCGATGAAGACCTTGAGATCGCCCGCATGGATGAAATCGGTCTGGGCGGCGAGCAGCGTGGCGCTGCGGATACGCTCGTCGCCTTGCTGCGCATGCAGCGCCAGCGCCGAGGATAAAAGCGTGCCGCCGACGCAGTAGCCGATGGCGTTGATTTGTTTCTCGCCGGTTCTTTCTTCGATGGTGTCGAGGGCGAAATCGATGCCTTCGCGGATGTAGTCGTCCCAGCCCTTGTCGGCGAGGCGGGCATCCGGGTTGATCCAGGAGACCATGAAGACGCTGTGACCCTGCTCCAGGCACCAGCCTACGAAGGATTTTTGCGGATTGAGATCGAGAATGTAGAATTTGTTGATCCATGGCGGCACGATCAGCAGCGGCCGTTTGAAGGCCTTCTGTGTTGTCGGCGCATAATGGATGATTTCGCAGAGCGGGCTTCTCGCGACTACCTTGCCTGATGTCACCGCGATATTCTGGCCGATGACGAATTTGCTGTAATCCGTCTGGCGCAGTTTCAGGTGGCCATTGCCGGCCGCGACATCTTCCGCCAGCTGCGCCATGCCCTTGACGAGGTTGGCGCCGCTGGAAGCCACCGTCTCGCGGAAGACCTGCGGATTGGTGAAGACGAAATTGGCCGGGGAGAGCGCCTCCGTTACCTGCCGCATGTAGAACAGCGCCTTGGTGCGGGTGTGTTCATCCAGCCCTTCGGCCTCCGTCACCATCCGGTCGGCGAAACCGACGGTGGTCTGGTAGGCTTTCAGGAGAAAATCGAAGAATGGATTGGCCTGCCAGTCGGCATCGGCAAAACGCCGGTCGCGGCGTTCCGCAGGGCCGGTCTCAGTGGGTTTTTCCGGGGCCGAATCGGCCGCGTCGGAAAATTGCGCTACCGATTTTGCCCAAAGGTCATAATAGCTGGAGAGAAGATGGGTCTGTGCTTCCAGCGAACGCTTCGGTTCGGCCATCCAATATTCCGCGACATCGGACAGCGTCTTGACGAGGTCGGTCATGGGGTCGGCGCTGTTTTCGGGGATTTCACCGCGTTCGCGCGGCGCCAGCCATTCGGAGGCGGCCTTGCCGAGATTTTCAAGCGCGCGGGCAATGTTGACCGCGAAGGCTTCAGGGTCGCGGATCAGGTAGGCTTCGGCGGATCCGGCGTCGAAACCGGGCGTTTTGCCGCCCTTTTTCCTCTGCCCACCGTCAACACCTGCCATGCGCTGTCCTCCGCCAAATTTGTGTTTGCACATTCTGCATGAAAACGAATACAAGTTCCACCAGCAAGGGGAGGCCGCAAAGCGCCGAACCGCAGTCGAATTCGATATCTGCAGATATCCTTACAGGCGGAACATGACGATGGGCAAGCAGATGGGCACCTGGGGAACATATGCGGAAAATGCTGCGAGAATCGCTGTGCTTTCCCTGTCCGGCGTCGTGGCTGTTACCGGGCTCGTCGCCTGCAAGGCTCCCGAACCGATCGTGGCGCCGGCCCATATGCGCCGCCCGACAGCCGAAATCGTCGGCCCGCGCCCCGTTAGCGACAATGCGGTGAGCCAGAGGCGTGATACCGGCACCTATCCAACCTTTTCGGCGCCCATGACTGCGGCCGGCACCCAGATGGGCGACGATGAGGCTTCCACCATGGAATCGAGCCTCTCGCGTCTTGGCGCTGCCCGCCGCAATGGCCAGATTTCGGAAGCCGAATATAAGCGCCGGGTTGCCGAACTGCGGGCGCTTGGCGAAAACCAGAAGCCGGTTGCGACACCTGCTGCTTCGCAGTGAGATTATATCGCGCGTCATGCACGGTCTAACGGACCGAACCTAGCATCTTTGAGTGACGAAACACACCCTGAAACCGGGCAGGCCCTTACGTGCCATGATGCTTGATATGGAGCGAGCGAGTGCCGCTTGTTTCTTCTCCCCGCCGGGGAGAAGGTCGCGGCAGCGGGATGAGGGGGCAAGCTCTCCGAAAATCCGGCAACGTTACCCCCTCATCCGACCCTTCGGGCCACCTTCTCCCCGGCGGGGAGAAGAAACAAGCGGCTATGCCGAGGTTGTGACAGTGCCGTTTGTGGCAGATGCACCCATCATAACCCCTTCTTTACCCTGCCTTTGAACCATCCGCTTACCGAAGATTTTAAGCGGATGGATGCGGTTTGGCGCTTATGATGCAGCCATAACAAACAGGCCGCTGAAAAGGCGGCATACAGGGTGAAATATCATGAAATGCATCGCCGCTTTGCTGGTTCTTGCCGGTTTTGCGCTCGCCCCGGCTCAGGCGCGGGCGCCGCACATCAATATTGGAACACCCGCGCTTCAGGGTCGATGAAGAATTGCGACCGCCGGTCAGTCGTTGCCGGCGGCATCGTTCAGTGCGTCGAGATCGGGCACCGTGATATGGCGGTTGTTCTCGATGCGGATAATGCTTTCCTTGCGCAGCTTGGTCATTTGCCGGCTCACCGTTTCGATGGTGAGGCCGAGGAAATCGGCGATGTCGGCGCGTGAAAGCGGCAGGTCGAAAGCCGATTTGTCGTCGTTTTCCGGATCGATATGCGTGGCGATCATATAAAGGAAGCTGGCAACCTTTTCCTGCGCCGATTTGCGGCCGAGCGTCAGCATCCAGTCACGCGCCTCATCCAGTTCCTTCAGCGACTGGCTGTGAAGCTTGCGCTCCATGTCAGGCACTTCGGAAACCATGCGGTCGACGATGCGGCGTGGGAAAAGGCAGATTTCGACATCCGTTGCGGCTTCCGCCGTCATCCTGCTTTCTGCCATGAATGGCCGGCCAAGAAAATCCGGGGCAAATTGCAGGCCGACGATCTGCTGGCGGCCGTCCGACATCATTTTCGAAAGCTTCACCACGCCGTTGAGGATGTTGCCGTAAGAGGTGACGAGTTCGCCCTGGCCCAGCAACTCATTGCCGGCCTCCAGTTTTTTGCGGCTGGAATAACGGCTGAGGTCGCAGAGCTGCTGCGGCGTCAACGCACTGCAAAGACCACCGTGACGTGCCTCGCAGGAGCGGCACACGACGGGCACTTCCGAATTGTGGATGGTCTTCTGCAGCGTGTCCATAAGCCTCTTCCAATGCTGGCTTTTTCGGGACGATTACGACCATGGGTATCAAATCCGGTCTCTTTAAAGGCTTGCGCCACGTAGCCGTCGTCCCCGCGTCTACTTTAGGAAGAACTTATGGCGCAATTTGATTGAAGTCAAAGTTGCAAACTGTCGCAGCCGTTACTGAAAGAGAGGAAATCGACATTTTCTTGATAAAAGGCAAAACCGGTGATGAATACCGAACTTCTTCGCAAATATTCGGGTGCCGTGCCACGTTACACGAGCTATCCGACCGCGCCGCATTTCCACGAGGGAATCGATAATGCGACCTATCGGCAATGGCTCGGCGAGCTTAACCATCGCAACCGGATATCGCTGTACCTCCACATTCCCTATTGCGACAGGTTGTGCTGGTTCTGTGCCTGTCACACCAAGCACACGCTGAAATACGAGCCGATTGCCGTTTATCTGGAAGCACTTAAGCAGGAGATCGAAGCGGTCGGCGCACTTGTTTCACCTGACGCGGTGGTGAGCGCGGTGCATTTCGGCGGTGGTTCTCCCACCATGCTGAAGCCTGAGGATATGGTCAGCCTGATGGACTGTCTGCGGCGCCATTTCACCTTCGGGCTTACGCCTGAAATCAGCGTGGAAATGGACCCGAACGATCTGGATGACAGCCGTTACGACGCGCTTGCCGCCGTCGGCATGTCGCGGGCGAGCCTTGGTGTGCAGGACTTCGATGACAAAGTGCAAAAAACCATCAACCGCATCCAGTCTTTCGAACAGACGAAATCGGTCGTCGATGCGGTGCGGGCGAGGGGCGTCCACTCGGTCAATTGCGACATTCTTTATGGTCTGCCGTTCCAGACCTGCGAGACGCTGAAGAAGACGGTAGATCAGATCGTCTCGCTCGATCCGGACCGGGTGGCGCTTTTCGGTTATGCCCATGTTCCGTGGATGAAGAAGCACCAGTCGCTGATCCCGGAACACGCGCTTCCGGATATTGCCGAGCGTTATCGCCAGATGACGATGGCGGGAGAGATGCTGAAGCAAGCGGGTTACAAAGCGATCGGCATCGATCATTTCGCCAAGCCGGCCGATACCTTATGCCAGGCTGCCGAAGCGGGGGAACTGCGGCGTAATTTCCAGGGCTATACCACCGATACGGCCGATGCGTTGATCGGGCTTGGCGCATCGTCGATCGGCAGGCTGCCGCAGGGTTATGTGCAGAACATGGTGGCGACCGGGGAATATCAGCGCATAGTGGGCGAGGGCGGCCTTGCCATCGTCAAGGGAATAGAATTGTCGGAAGAGGATCATCTGCGCTCGCATGTCATCGAGCGGCTGATGTGCGATTTCGCGCTCGATTTCGCGGATCTAGACCAGCGTTTCGGCAAGGCCAGCCATTCCGTGCGGACGCAGGCACAGCATTTCGCCGCCGGCAACAATGACGGCGTGGTGCGTATGGATGCCGATATTTTTGCGCTCACGGAGCTGGGCAGGCCCTTCGCCCGTAATATCGCGGCAATCTTCGACATCTATCTCGGTAATGGACGCGGCCGCCATTCGGTTGCTGTTTAGGCAACAGTTTCAGGGCAAATTTCAAAGTTACGTCACGAAACCATTGGCTTTTTTGTGCGACTTGCCTATGTGGTGCGTCAGACAGGATAATTCATACGAACGACAATAAGGATTATGGGCGTGACAGCTACATTCGACAAGGTTGCCGACATTATCGCCGAAACCAGCGAAATCGACCGCGAAACCATTACGCCGGAAAGCCACACGATCGACGATCTGGGCATCGACAGCCTCGACTTTCTGGATATCGTTTTCGCCATCGACAAGGAATTCGGCATCAAGATTCCGCTCGAGCAGTGGACGCAGGAAGTCAACGAAGGCAAGGTTTCCACCGAAGAGTACTTCGTGCTGAAGAACCTCTGCGCCAAGATCGACGAATTGCGCGCAGCCAAGGGCTGAGACGACGATGCCCGCCTTGGAGCATCGGACCGAAAAGTGTATTGCGGTTTTCGGATAATCCGATGCTCGAACAAAAGACAGAGCGGGCATTTCTCTTTCTGGACCCGGCCTTATTGGGCGGGTCGCAACCGACCAGAGACGGGCCGGACGGATGTTGCTTGAATATTTTCAGATGATCGACAAGGTCGAGGCCGTGGATATGGCGACGCGCACGTTGAAGGCGCGGTCGGTCGTTCCCGACAAAAGCCCGGTTTTCGAAGGCCACTTCCCCGGCATGCCGCTCGTTCCGGGTGTGCTTCTGATCGAGACCATGGCGCAGGCCTCCGGCATGATGGTTCTGGCGTTCAGCGATTTTGCGTCCATGCCGTTCCTGATGTCGGTCGACGGCGCAAAGATGCGGACCTTCGTGGAGCCGGGTGCCGTTCTCGACATCGAGGCCGTGCTGGAGCATGACGGTTCGGGCTTTGCGGTCACCAAGGCGAAAATTACCAGCGATGGCAAGAAGGTCTGCGACGCGCAGCTGAAACTGCGCACCATGCCGTTCAGCGAAATCCCGCTCGGGCCTATCGTCAAGAAGCGGGCCGAGGAAGTCGGCCTGATGGCGGCGATTGCCGCGGATGCGCAGAAATAAGCGCTTCGGCGCATCTCGAATGAGGGCGTTTTTCCCGTCGGCCCGGTTTCGATGCATGAAAAACGTGGGCTGGCGACGGCTGATCGGGCCTTCACCATTGCCAATCCGCACTGCGCGCTTTATTCCGCAACGCATGGAGCGGTCGTTTGCGACCGTTGTTGGATAGCCGTGACCATTTCGATGGGGCCGGCTGCAAAGGATGACAGACGATGAAATCTGACAATGATGTGGTGATAACAGGGGTCGGCATCGTGACCTGTCACGGCGTCGGCAGCCAGGCGCATGTGGCGCTTCTTTCTGGAACCGCTGCGCCGGCGACGATTGTCGAGACCGAAAAATTCAAACCCTACCCGGTCCATCCCATGCCTGAGATCGACTGGTCCGCGCAGATCGCCAAGCGCGGCGACCAGCGCCAGATGGAAAACTGGCAGCGCCTCGGCGTGTTCGCGGCCGGCCTTGCGCTCGATGATGCCGGGCTGAAGGAAGATTCCGAGGCCTGCGCCACCATGGACATGATCGTGGCGGCCGGCGGCGGCGAGCGTGACATCAATGTCGATACGCTGATTGTCGATGAAGCGCTGAAGCGCAACGACCGTGAAAAGCTGCTGAACGAGAAGCTGACGACCGAACTGCGTCCGACGCTGTTTTTGGCCCAGCTTTCCAATCTGATGGCCGGCAATATTTCCATCGTGCACAAGGTCACCGGTTCGTCCCGCACCTTCATGGGCGAGGAAGCGGCAGGTATCTCCGCTGTCGAAACCGCGTTCCACCGCATCCGTTCCGGCGAATCGAGCCACGCACTGGTGGGTGGCGCTTTCTCGGCGGAACGTCCCGACATGATCCTGCTGTTCGAAGCCATCGGCGCACATGCGCAGGGCGGCTGGCAGCCGCTGTGGTCGCGTGGCGATCAGGACGGTGGCGGCATGATTTCCGGCTCGCTCGGCGCATTCCTCGTGCTGGAATCGCGCAAGCATGCCAGTGATCGCGGCGCGCGCATTTATGCCCGCATCGACGCCATTGAAGGGGATCGCGGCAATCGTGATGAGGGCCGCATGGAAAAGCGTCTGGAGCGCCTGCTTGCGCCTGCAAAGGATAGCGCTGCGACCGTCGTGTTTTCCGGCGCGAGCGGTTACGACGAGGTTACCCGGCGCGAGAAGGATATTCTCGAAAAGGCGCTGCCACAGGCCGTCATTCGCGGCTTTGGCGGTGTCACCGGCCATGGACTTGAAGCGCAGTTTCCGCTTGGACTGGCTTTGGCGGCGCTGACGCTTGAAAGCGGCGCGAAGGTTCCTACCTTCGACGCGGCTGCCGAAAAGCAGATGGGCGAGGCGGCCACCGAGGCCGTCGTCACCACCGTCGGCCATGTGCGCGGCGAAGGTGTCGCCGTTCTGTCCCGCGACGTTTGAGGAGAAAAGACCATGGCTTCCAATTTCAGGGATCATCTCGGTCGCCCGATCGTCGCTGTTACCGGCATGGGCATCATCACCTCGCTGGGGCAGGGGCTTGACGACAACTGGTCGGCCCTGACATCTGGCAAATCGGGTATCCATAATATCACCCGCTTCCCGACCGAGGGGCTTTCCACCCGCATCAGCGGCACGGTGGATTTCATCGATATTCCGGTGCCGAATTCCGTCGAGCGCTCCTATGCCTTTGCGCGCGAGACGACCATCGAAGCCTTGGCGCAGGCCGGCATCTCCGGTGATTTCGACGGCCCACTGTTTCTGGCCGCACCACCGATCGAGCCGGAATGGAGCGCCCGTTTCGAGCTTGCCGACCGTTCGCCGCCGGCTGCCCAGCCGGGCGACGCTTATCAGCGGTTCATGACGGCGTTGCGCCAGCGTCCCGATCCGGCGTTTCAGGAAGCAGCACTGTTCGGCGCGATTTCCGAGCGTCTCTCCGACCGTTTTGGCACGCGCGGCCTGCCTGTCACGCTGTCCACCGCCTGTGCATCAGGCGCGACCGCGATCCAGCTGGGCGTTGAGGCGATCCGCCAGGGCCGCACCGAGCGGGCGCTGACGGTTGCCACCGACGGTTCAGTCAGCGCCGAAGCGCTGATCCGTTTCTCGCTGCTGTCTGCGCTGTCGACCCAGAACGACCCGCCGGAAAAGGCCTCCAAGCCGTTCAGCAAGGATCGCGACGGTTTCGTGATCGCCGAAGGTGCCGCGACGCTGGTGCTGGAATCGCTCGAAGCCGCCGTCGCACGCGGGGCGAAAATTCTCGGCATCATCAAGGGTGCGGGTGAAAAGGCCGACAGCTTCCACCGCACGCGCTCCTCGCCCGATGGCGGCCCGGCGATTGCGACGATCCGCGCGGCGCTGGCGGATGCGGGTGTGGCCGAAAGCGATATCGGCTATATCAACGCCCACGGCACCTCGACGCCTGAGAACGACAAGATGGAATATGGCTCGATGCTCGCCGTCTTCGGTGAGGGCCTGAAGAATATTCCGCTGTCGTCCAACAAGTCGATGATCGGCCATACCTTGACAGCTGCGGGTGCGGTCGAAGCGGTGTTCTCGCTGCAGACGATGCTGACCGGCACGCTTCCGCCGACGATCAATTACAACAATCCCGACCCGTCCATTTCGCTCGATGTTGTGCCGAATGTGAAGCGGGACGCGCAGGTGAATGCGGTTCTGTCCAACTCCTTCGGCTTCGGTGGGCAGAATGCAAGCCTTGTCATGACGCGGGAACCGGCTTAACCGGTTCCGCCACAAACAGAAGCGTTTCCGGGCCTGAACGGAACTCCGGAAACGCTCTCGCTTCTTTGATTACGCATTCCGGCCGCAAAACCGTTACAGAGGTTTGCTGGAATAGCCTTTTAGATAACCGCCCTCGGGCGAAGGACTGAAATATGCGCGCTCTTCAACTCGTGGACGACCGGAAGCTCGAAAAAGTGGACCTGCCCGAACCGGATGCACCGGGTCCGGGCGAGGTGACGCTGCGCGTCAAGGCCGTGGCGCTCAACCACATCGATGTGTGGGGCTGGCGCGGCATGGCTTTCGCCAAGCGCAAGATGCCGCTCACCATCGGCGCCGAGGCTTCCGGCGTGGTGGAAGCCATCGGTCCGGGCGTTTCGAATGTACTGCCGGGCCAGCTCGTTGCGGTTTATGGCGCGCGCACCTGCGGTATTTGCAAGCCCTGCCGCGAAGGCCGTGACAATCTGTGCGAACATGTGCAGGGCGTGCACGGTTTCCACCTGGACGGCTTTGCGCAGGAGAAGATCAATATTCCGGCCCGCCAGCTCGTTCCCGCGCCGCATGGCATCGATGCGATCGCTGCGGCACTTGCGCCGGTGACGTTCGGCACGGTGGAGCACATGCTGTTCGACAATGCCAAGCTTGAGCCGGGCGAAACGATCCTTGTGCATGCCGGCGGTTCCGGCATCGGCACGGCGGCGATCCAGCTTGCCAAGAAGATGGGCTGCACCGTCATCACCACCGTTGGTTCCGACGACAAGATCGAGCGGGCGAAGGCGCTTGGCGCCGACCACGTCATCAACTACCGGACCGACCGTTTCGAAGGCGTTGTGCGCAAGCTGACGAAAAAGAAGGGCGTGGACGTGGTGTTCGAACATGTCGGCAAGGACACCTTTGCGGCTTCGATGTTCACGCTGAAGCGCGGCGGCCGCCTTGTCACCTGCGGCTCCACGTCAGGTGTCTCCACCGATATCAACCTGATGATGCTGTTCCAGCAGCAGCTGAAACTGCTCGGCTCCTTCGGCTGCCGCATGGAAAATATGGCCAATGCCATGCAGAAGATGGCGCGCGGCATCGTTCATCCGGTCATCGACACCGAAGTCACCTTCGAGGACATCGACCGGGCGCTGGAACGCATGGAAACGCGCCAGGTGTTCGGCAAGATCGTGTTGCGGATGGACTGACCCAATTGAAGCTTTTCATCACGCGGATCGTCCTGAAACTGGACCGCTTCCGGCAATGGCTGATTGCGACATTCGCCTTCGGTCTGCTCAATCTTCTGAAGATTTTTCCAGCCGATGCAGGTATCCGCGCCGCTGACCGGCTGGCGCGCTTCGTGGGGCCGAAAACCGGCCGCCACAAGCTGATGCTTTACAATCTGGCGCGCGCCTTTCCGGAAAAATCCGAGGAGGAGCGCCTCGCCATCGCCATGGACAGCTGGGGCAATATGGGGCGGCTTGCGGCGGAATATGTGTTTCTCGACCGGCTGTTCGATTTCGATCCGGAAAACAGCGAGCCCGGCCGGATTCAGGTCGAGGGTATTTCGACCTTTCTCGAATTGCGCGACAATCCGCGGCCCTTCATCGTTTTTACCGCCCATAGCGGCAATTTCGAACTACTGCCGGTGGCGAGTTCCGCCTTCGGCCTCGATGTCACCGTGCTGTTTCGTCCGCCCAACAATCCGTATGTCGCCGACAAGGTGTTCAATTTCCGCAAGGAGCGCATGGGCAATCTGGTGCCGTCGCATGCCGGCTCGTCCTTCGCGCTGGCGCGGCAGCTGGAAAGGGGCGGCGGTGTCGGCGTTCTCGTTGACCAGAAGTTCAGCAAGGGGTTGACGACAAAGTTCTTCGGGCTTGAGGTTCGCACCAATCCGCTTCTGGCCAAGCTGGTGCGGCAGTTCAACTGCGACGTTTATCCAGCGCGTTGCGTGCGCCTGCCGGATAATCGTTACCGGCTGGAAATCGAACCGAAGGTCGAGATTCCGCGCGATGAAAAAGGCAATGTCGACATTCAGGCGACGGCGCAGTTGTTGAACGACAAGGTGGAAAGCTGGGTGCGCGAACATCCCGGACAATGGCTGTGGTATCACGACCGCTGGGACGTGAAGCATCAGATCTGAGGCGTTTTCCACGCCACCTGATTCCGGTCGATTTTTACGAAATTGGGCCGTGAATTTGTGAATTTCGATATTTTTCCATATTAGTGGAACCTCATTTTTCGTTCATGGATTATCGAAATTGAAAAAATAGCGGTGGCTGTGATATTTTGGAGTACGGCCCTTGCGGCGCTCCTGCGTTTCGTTACGTCATTTTTAAATGCGCAGACGCTATGATCAAGGGATAAAGGGTCTATCCTTACGGATTGGAGCGGGGTGTTTGCCCGTTCAGGGAGAGTTGGGTTGAAAGATTTAGTTGAGCTGTTCTGGCTGCGTTATACGGAACTGCAATCTGCCGTTGGTAAAAACGAGACCGACAAGATCGCGGTGCTGGAGCGTGAACTGGAGCAGCTGCTTGACCGGGTCATCGGGCGTCAGACCGGCAGTTCCGAAGACATTCGCGAGCAGTTCCGTTTCGCCATCGATCTCCTCAACCACGAGGCGGAAGATCTCGGCTGCGTGCAGCGCAATTCCGAGCTTTTGCGAACGCTTGTCGATCGTTATGTCGGCATGCCGCTCAAGGCGAAAGTCATTGGCGACGAGGATGAGGATAGTCTGGAGTGGCATCACCGCCACCTGATCCTCGATGAGGATATGCTCAACGACCTCGACGAACCCGTGATGGTGGTCTCACCCGGCTACCGGGTGTCCTTCGCGAATGGGCTGGATGCCTTTCCGCGCAACAGCCCGGATGGGCTTATGGGATGCCATATCGCCGAGCTCGTTGGGGTGCACCGTTTCCAGAACGACCTGCGGGAACGGCTCGACAATTGCTTCAAGGGCGGTACGTCGAAATATACCTATGCCGAAGATCACGACGGACAGACGATCGTTAAGTCGCTCGAGATGTCGCCCTGTTACTCGTCCAGCTACAAGCTGGTCGGTGCAATGGTGGTCATCAGGGAAATCGCCGATCGCAGGCGCGGTCGCGCCACCGGGTGAGTCAACGGATAACGTTGTCGACGTTTCCGTTTTCAACGGAATGTTTTACCTTCCCGTTATTTCGGGAAGATGGTTTCCCAGATCGTGGCGATCGACCAAGCGGATGAAGCATCGACAAGAAGCTTCGTCGCCATGGCCAGGCAGGAAACCACCAGTAGCGGGCGGATGATCTTCGCGCCGTTTTTCATCGCGAAACGCGAGCCGATCTGCGCGCCGACGAACTGGCCAAGCCCCATGGCGAGCCCCAGCTTCCACAGAACCGCGCCGCCGATGGCGAAGACGATGAAGCCGCCGAAGTTCGAGCCGAGGTTCAGAAGTTTGGTATGGGCGGTTGCCTTCAACATGCCGAAGCCGGCAAGCGCCACGAAGGCCAGCATGTAAAACGAACCCGCGCCGGGACCGAAAACCCCGTCATAAAAGCCCACCAGCGGCGCGACCGTCAGGCCGAAGACGAAGGGAGTGATGCGCCGATGGCTGTCGATATCGCTGAGCCGCGGTTTAAAGGCGAAATAAAGCGCGATGGCGATCAGCAGGAACGGCATGATGGTGCGCAGCAGATCGGCAGGCACGAAAGCGGCGGTAACAGCCCCCAGCATTCCGCCGGCCATGGCCATCAATCCCATCGGTAGTTGCTCTTTCAGATTGACGTGGCCGCGTCTGGCGTAAGCAAGGGTGGCCGACGCCGAGCCGAACTGCGCCTGCAGCTTGTTGGTGCCGAGCGTGTCGAGCGGCGCAATACCCATGATCAGCATGGCCGGAATGGTGATGAGACCACCGCCGCCGGCAATGGAATCGATAAATCCGGCAAAGATGGCGACGCAGAAAAGAACGACGAAAACGTTGAGGGCGATGTCTTGCACTTGGGATGTCCGGGCAGGCGGAAGGGAGAGGGCCTCTTCTTTCACCGAAAACAACGCCGCGCAATATTTTTCTCTCCGATCTGTGGCGGGCAGGGGGATTGCGGTGTTGCCGCTTATGGGTATGTTTCCGTGGCGTGTCGCCTAGAGAGGCGGACGACGCTCAGGACATACGGATGAGGACATGATGCATAAAGTGATATTCGATACGGACCCCGGTGTAGATGACGCCATGGCGCTTCTATTCCTGCATCGGCATCCCGATATCGATCTGATCGGCGTCACCACGGTTTTCGGCAACGCGCCCATCGATATCACCACCCGCAATGCGCTTTTCCTGAAGCGGGAATGGCAGATGACAGCGCCGGTTGCGAAGGGCGCCGGCGTAACCTTCGATCCCGCCCGCAAGGAAGGCCACTGGCCGACCTTCATCCATGGCGAAAACGGCCTCGGCGATATCGATATCCCCGAGACTGTCGATTTGCCGCTTGATCCGCGCCCGGCGCATCGTTTCATCATCGAGACGGTCAAGGCCAATCCCGGCGAGGTGACGCTGATCGCTGTCGGGCGCATGACCAATCTGGCGCTGGCGCTGCGTGAGGAGCCTGACTTCGCCGCGCTGGTGAAGGAAGTCATCGTCATGGGCGGCGCTTTCGATATTAACGGCAACATTTCGCCGGCGGCCGAGGCTAATATTCACGGCGATCCGGAAGCCGCCGATCTGGTGTTTACAGCGCCCTGGCGCGTGGTCGTCGTCGGTCTCGATGTGACGACAAAAACGGTGATGACCAGCGCCTTCATGGCTGACATGGCCAAGGCCGGCGGCAAGCCGGTGCAGCTGCTTTCCGACCTGTCGCAATTCTACATCGATTTCTACAAGACCCGCACCGGCGACGGCATGGTGGTGCATGACAGCTGCGCCTGCGTCTATCTCGTTGCGCCTGACCTGTTTGAGACCCGCAGCGGCCCGGTGCGCGTCGTCTGCGGGGGCCTCGCCGATGGCCAGACCATTCAGAAGCCGGATGGCCGTGCCTTTCCGCCGGGCGACTGGGATGGGCATCCAAGCCAGCTTGTCTGCACTGATATCAAGCCGGAGCGCGTGCTTTCGGTCATCCGCGCGGCAATTGTGACGGGTGAGCGCGGCTGAACGACAGGAATGGCCGTTCTTGAGCATGGCTTGCCTTGCATTTTCCAAGAATCTGGCGTTATGCAAGTTCCTTGATCCTATTGCGCGATCCGCCTTGCCAAAGGGGCCGAAAAGGCTGTGCCCGAAGCACAGGCGGATGATTGCGATGCCGCGTGCTGCCCGAGAAAAGCCCTGTAGGTTTTCCCGTGCTTTGCGCTACAATGAATAACGTCTGCCGGATCGGTTCGTGTCGGCGGCGTCTAAAAACAAAAACGAACCTTCGTTATGGGCCGGCAGAACCGGTCCATTCCCATGAGGAAAGTGATGGAAGAGTTTCATAAGGTCCGGCGTCTGCCGCAATACGTCTTCGAACAGGTCAACCGTTTGAAAGCGAGCGCGCGAGCGGGTGGGGCCGACATTATCGACCTCGGCATGGGCAATCCGGACCTTCCGACCCCCAAGGCGATCGTCGACAAGCTTTGCGAGGTCGTCCAGGACCCTCGCACCCATCGTTATTCCTCGTCCAAGGGCATTCCCGGCCTTCGCCGCGCGCAGGCTGGTTATTATGCCCGCCGTTTCGGCGTGAAGCTGAACCCCGATACGCAGGTCGTCGCTACGCTCGGCTCCAAGGAAGGTTTCGCCAATATGGCGCAGGCCATCACGGCACCTGGCGATGTGATCCTGTGTCCGAACCCGACCTATCCGATCCACGCCTTCGGCTTTCTGATGGCGGGCGGTGTTATCCGCTCGATGAATGTCGAGCCGGACGAAAGCTTCTTCGGACCTTTGGAGCGCGCGGTGCGCCACTCCATTCCGAAGCCGCTGGCGTTGATCGTCAACTATCCGTCGAACCCGACGGCGCATGTCGCCTCGCTCGATTTCTACAAGGACGTCATCGCATTCGCGAAGAAGCACGAGATCATCGTGCTCTCCGACCTTGCCTATTCGGAAATCTATTTCGACGACAACAATCCGCCGCCTTCGGTTCTTGAAGTTCCCGGCGCCATTGATGTCGCGGTGGAATTCACCTCAATGTCGAAGACCTTCTCCATGCCCGGCTGGCGCATGGGCTTTGCGGTCGGCAACGAGCGGCTGATTGCGGCGCTGACCCGCGTGAAATCCTATCTCGATTACGGCGCGTTCACGCCGATCCAGGTTGCGGCGACGCATGCGCTGAATGGTGACGGCTCCGACATTGCCGAAGTGCGCAACGTCTATCGCCGCCGCCGTGACGTCATGGTAGACACTTTTGGCAAGGCCGGTTTCGAGATCCCGCCGCCGGCGGCGACGATGTTCGCCTGGGCGAAAATTCCCGAAAAATTCCGCCATCTCGGCAGTCTGGAGTTTTCCAAGCTTCTGGTCGAGAAGGCAGATATCGCCGTTGCTCCCGGCATCGGCTTTGGCGAAATGGGCGACGATTACGTCCGCCTCGCGCTCGTGGAAAACGAGCATCGAATTCGTCAGGCAGCGCGCAATCTGAAGCGTTTCCTGTCGAGCGCAGACGAAACGATGCACAATGTCGTTTCGCTTAACGCCCACAGATAAGGGCAACCGAAGGCGGCCGGGCCTCGGCCGCCACCATCATCAGCAAATCAGGAACATACCCATGGCAGATTCATTGAGAATCGGCATAGCGGGGCTCGGCACTGTCGGCGCTTCGCTCGTGCGCATCCTCCAGCAGAGAAGCAACGAACTTGCGATTACCTGCGGACGCGCGATTGAGATTATTGCGGTGAGCGCGCGCGACCGTTCGCGCGACCGCGGCATCGACCTCAAGGGTATTACCTGGTTCGACACGCCGGAGCAGCTGGCGAGCGAAGCCGATATCGACGTCTTCGTCGAACTCGTCGGCGGTGCTTCCGGTCAGGCGGAAAATGCCGTGCGTGCCGCACTCTCGCGCGGTCTGCATGTGGTGACAGCCAACAAGGCGTTGCTTGCCAAGCACGGCGTCGAATTGGCGACGCTTGCCGAAGACAAGGGCGCGCTCCTCAATTTCGAAGCGGCTGTAGCCGGCGGTATCCCCGTCATCAAGGCGCTGCGTGAATCGCTCACCGGCAACCATGTGTCGCGCATCTACGGCATCATGAACGGCACCTGCAATTACATCCTAACCAAGATGGAGAAGGAAGGGCTGTCCTTCGAGGCCTGTCTGAAGGAAGCGCAGCGGCTGGGTTATGCCGAGGCCGATCCGGCCTTCGATATCGAGGGCAACGACACCGCTCACAAGCTCGCCATTCTGACGACGCTTGCCTTCGGCAACAAGATTTCGGCCGATGACATCTATCTCGAAGGCATCACCAATATTTCGAGCGAGGATATTCAGGCGGCGGCCGAACTCGGTTATCGCATCAAGCTTCTCGGCGTGGCGCAGGTGACCGAATCCGGCATCGAACAGCGGGTGCATCCAACCATGGTGCCGCTCGATTCCGTCATCGCGCAGGTCGATGGCGTCACCAATGCCGTGGCTATCGAATCCGATATTCTCGGCGAGTTGCTGATGGTCGGTCCGGGTGCCGGCGGCAACGCCACGGCGTCGGCCGTACTCGGTGACATCGCCGATATCGCCAAGAGCCGTCCCGGTGCCCAGCAGGTGCCGGTGCTTGGCCGCCCGGCGAAATCGCTGGTCGAGTATCGCCGCGCCAAGATGAAGAGCCATGAGGGCGGTTATTTCATCCGTCTGACGGTGAAGGATCAGGCGGGCGTGTTCGCCTCCATCGCCACGCGCATGGCGGATAACAATATCTCGCTGGAATCCATCGTGCAGCGTCAGCGCGTGCATGTGGAAGGCGCGCCGCAGACAATCATCCTCGTCACCCATGCGACGATGGAAGATGCGATCCGCAAGGCCGTGAAGGCGATCAAGAACGAGAAATATCTGGTCAGCGAACCGCAGGTCATCCGCATCGAGCGGACCTGAGACGCTGACGATTTTTTTGAATCTGAGGACCGCGCTTCCGCATGGAAGCGCGGTCTTTTTTCGTTAGGAAGCCTGGCTGCGATGTTCAAAAAACCGTTCCGGGATTTAACGTTTCAGCTGTCATAAAATTTAAGAAAAACAGCCGCAGAACCGCTGGAATACGACACGATTCGGTCCTATGGTTAATCCTGTTCACCAAGCGAGGGAGGCGTGGCCGTGACATCGATCATCCTGTTCAAGGACAATAAGCGCGCAGACGTTCCGGTCGCCCATCATCGGGCGCGGCCTCACACTGCCAACGACAATATTCGCAGCATGGAATTCGATATGGCCGAATATGAGCGGAACTGGTGTTCGCTTGCCGTGTTCTCGCTGCTGCTTCTGGTTGGTGCGGTATCGATCGTCAGCCCATTTTTCTCGATTTTCTCGGTGTGAAACCCGCAAAGCGCGTTTTTGCTTGAAAAACGCGCCATCGCCATTTAGCCCGTTCTAAGTATTAAAGCGCCGATATACGCGCATGACAGGACGAATGGACAGGATGGCAATGATGGAGCCGGCCGATACCGTGGCCCGCGCATTTTTAAGCGTGGAGCGGTCGGCGACAGAGCAGCGCTGGGTGTCGCGGCTGGATCAGGCCGGACAGAACCGTGCGCTGGCCATGTCCCAGGTCCACGCCATTCCCGAACTCATCGCCCGCGTGCTCGCCGGGCGTGGAGTAGGCGTGGATGATGCGCTTGCATTTCTCGATCCCACCATCCGCTCGCTGATGCCTGATCCGCATATGCTGACCGATTGCGAGAAGGCGGCCGAGAGGCTGGTGCGCGCCATCGAGACCGGTGAGAAGGTGGCGATCTTCGGCGATTACGATGTCGATGGGGCTGCTTCTTCCGCATTGATGTATCGGTTTTTCGCGCATTTCGGGCTGACGCCGGAGATCTATATTCCTGACCGGATTTTTGAAGGTTACGGGCCGAACCCGGCGGCGATGCAGCAGCTTGCCGCCAATGGCGCAACCCTGATCGTGACGGTTGATTGCGGCTCCACCAGCCATGAATCGCTGCAAGCCGCCAAGGACGCGGGCACCGACGTGGTGGTAATCGATCACCACCAGGTTGGTTCGGAATTGCCGCCGGCTGTCGCACTGGTCAATCCCAACCGGGAGGACGATCTTTCGGGGCAGGGGCATCTCTGCGCCGCCGGCGTGGTGTTTCTCGTGCTGGTCGCCACGCTGCGGCTTTTGAAAGACAGACGCAACAGGCAGGCCTTTACGCTCGATCTGCTGTCGCTGCTCGATATAGTCGCGCTCGCGACGGTATGCGATGTGGTGCCGCTGAAGGGGCTGAACCGCGCCTATGTGGTGAAGGGGCTGATTGCTGCGCGCCACATGAACAATCCCGGCCTCGCTGCGCTGTTCAAGAAGGCAGGGCTTGGCGGGCCGGTGACGCCCTATCATTTCGGGTTCCTGATCGGGCCGCGCATCAATGCCGGCGGCCGTATCGGCGACGCCGCTCTCGGCAGCCGTCTGCTGACTATCGAGGACTCTTCGCAGGCGGAAGTGATTGCGGAACGGCTGGATGAGCTGAACCGCGAACGGCAGGCGATGGAAGCAGTGATGCTGGCGGAGGCTGAAGCGGAGGCATTGTTCGAATATGGTGACGGGTCTGGGGCCGGTGTCATCGTCACGGCTCGGGAGAACTGGCACCCAGGCATCGTCGGCTTGCTCGCTTCCCGTTTGAAGGATCGTTTCCGTCGTCCGGCCTTTGCAATTGCTTTCGATCCCTCCGGTAAGGGCACCGGTTCCGGCCGTTCGATCAATGGTTTCGATATGGGCCGGATGGTGCGTGCCGCCGTGGATGCGGGATTGCTGATCAAGGGTGGCGGTCACGCCATGGCGGCCGGGCTGACGGTGGAGCGCGCCAATCTCGGCAAGCTTAGGACGTTCTTTGAAGAAGCGGCCGTCAAGACGGTGAGCGAATTGGTGGAAAGCAGCGTGCTGAAGATCGATGGCGCCATCGGTGCGTCTGGCGCGACATTGCAGCTTGTCGACCAGCTGGAGCAGGCCGGTCCTTACGGGTCGGGTCACTCCCAGCCGATCTTTGCCGTTCCGGCCCATCGCCTGCGCGACGTGCGCCTTGTCGGCACTGCCCATGTCAAGATCACGCTGGAGGCCATGGATGGCTCGCGGCTGGACGGTATCGCATTCCGCGCTGCGGAGGCTCCTCTGGGGCAGATGCTACTGAATTCGCGTGGCAGGTCCATCCATGTTGCAGGCACCGTGGGTGCCGATCTCTGGCAGGGCCAGAGGCGTGTGCAGCTGCGCGTTCTGGACGCGGCTTTCGCACCCTGACGGGTTTGTGGATCGAGCCAAAATTTTACAGAGAAAAGTGAAGGACGAGCTGCAAACGGCAATTGTCCATACGTTCACGCGTCACGTGAAGTTTTTTATACAGACCACTAATTTTCAAGGAGAAGCAATGGTACGCCCTAGGGGAGTCGAACCCCTCTTTTCAGAATGAAAATCTGACGTCCTAACCGATAGACGAAGGGCGCGTACACTTGCGGTGTGGCGCCCTTATAGTCAGGCTCCCGAAGGTCTGCAAGCGGAAAAATTGATTTTTTTCCCTTCGTGGCGAGTTTTTTTGAGGAAGTCCGAAGGGCTGTGGAAAACTGCGCCGCATCGGGCCAAAGCTTTGAAATATCGCCCCTATCACCGCACGTCGGCAATGCTTTTTTTCGTCGTGGGAGGTGGGAGATGTCGTTTTTATCCCTTAGCTGGCATCCTCTGCCGGCGGGATCGAACAGGCGCTGTCATCTGGAAGATGGGGAAAGGCAAGCCGGTCGATCTGCTCGCTGGCGGTTCACCCGGCTTGCCTTCCATCGGGGGGACAGCAATCTAACGTACCGAGCGGAAATCGGTTCCGACGCATCAGTCACGTGTGGTGAATTTGCACACTCGAAAGATATCGATGCATTTTTTAAGGAGGGGAACACGACAGCAAGTGGTACGCCCTAGGGGAGTCGAACCCCTCTTTTCAGAATGAAAATCTGACGTCCTAACCGATAGACGAAGGGCGCGTACACTTGCGGTGTGGCGCCCTTATAGTCAGGCTCCCGAAGGTCTGCAAGCGGAAAAATGCATGATTTGACAAAAAAATGACATGGGCGGCCGGAAGCCCTGTAAAACAAGGATTCTTGTTTCGTAACAGATGGTTAAAGAAGCGGGGCGAGCGCTGTTTCAGCGTCTCCTCGGGCGGCGTTTCGTAAGAATCGCCGTATCTGTCTTGTTTCGCGGTGTCATTTTTTTGCTCCCATGCGGGATGGGTCGCCGCAGCCATGCGTCTCTACGTCATAAAAAAAACGGGGCTTTGCAGCCCCGTCTTTTATTGTCACCGATTGCTATTTCTCAGTGCAGAATCTGGCTGAGGAACAGGCGTGTGCGCTCGTGCTGCGGATTGTCGAAGAATTCGGCGGGCGAATTCTGTTCGACGATCTGGCCCTGATCCATGAAGATGACGCGGTTGGCGACCTGGCGGGCGAAGCCCATTTCGTGGGTCACGCACAGCATGGTCATGCCGTCTTCGGCAAGGCCGACCATGGTGTCGAGCACTTCCTTGACCATTTCCGGATCGAGCGCCGATGTCGGCTCGTCGAAGAGCATGATCTTCGGTTTCATGCACAGCGAGCGGGCAATCGCCACGCGCTGCTGCTGACCGCCGGAAAGCTGACCGGGATACTTGTGTGCCTGCTCGGGGATCTTGACGCGCTTCAGATAGTGCATCGCCACTTCTTCCGCTTCCTTCTTGGGCATCTTGCGAACCCAGATCGGCGCCAGCGTGCAGTTTTCGAGAATGGTCAGATGCGGGAAGAGGTTGAAGTGCTGGAACACCATGCCAACTTCGCGACGAACTTCATCGATCTTCTTCAGGTCGTTGGTCAGTTCGATGCCATCGACCTGGATTGAGCCCGACTGGTGTTCTTCCAGCCGGTTGATGCAGCGGATCATCGTCGATTTGCCCGATCCCGAAGGACCGGCGATGACGATGCGCTCGCCCTTCATGACCTTGAGATTGATATCGCGCAGCACGTGGAAATCGCCATACCACTTGTTCATGCCAGTGATTTCGATTGCCACGTCCGTTGTCGAGACGGCCAGTTTTTTTGCTTGGTTTTCTGCCATTTGAGCGTCCCTTATCGTTTATGCCCGGTGTCGAGGTGCCGTTCCATGAACAGCGAATAACGCGACATGCCGAAGCAGAATATCCAGAATACGAAGCCTGCGAAAATATATCCAGTCATGGCGGTGACGGGTGTCGCCCAGTTCGCATCCGATTGGTTGAGTGTGACAATGCCGAGCAGGTCGAACATGCCGATGATCGAAACCAGCGACGTATCCTTGAACAGCCCGATGAAGGTGTTGACGATGCCCGGAATGACGAGCTTCAGCGCCTGCGGCAGCACGATCAGCCGCGTTTTCTGCCAGTAGTTCAGGCCGAGAGAATCCGCCCCTTCATATTGTCCCTTGGGAATGGCCTGCAGGCCGCCGCGGATCACCTCCGCCATATAGGCCGAGGAGAACAGCGACACGCCGACGAGCGCACGCAGGAACTTGTCGAAGGTCCAGCCGTCGGGCAGGAACAGCGGCAGCATGATGCTGGCGAAGAACAGGACAGTGATCAGCGGAATGCCTCTGATGACTTCGATGAAGAGCACGCAGAGCATCTTGATGACCGGCAGATTCGACCGGCGACCGAGTGCCAGAAGAATGCCGAAAGGCAGGGACACCGTTATTCCGAAGAATGACAGGATGAGGGTGACCATCAGGCCGCCCCAGAGCTGCGTTTCCACCTTCGGCAGGCCGAAGACGCCGCCGATGAGCAGGAAAAACGCAATGAAGGGCAGAATGATGAAAAGCGCCAGCGCATTGAGGCGCTTGAAGGGCGCTTTCGGGATGAGCATCGGCACGAGCAGGATGGCGAACGTCACCATCACGAGGATGGGACGCCAGCGTTCGTCAAGCGGATAACGGCCAAAGATGAATTGCCCGAGTTTTGCCGAGACGAATGCCCAGCATGCCCCGGACTGACCGTCCGGAAGCGCGCCGCCCTGCGAGGCGGTGAGGCAGGCAATACGATCGCTGCCGGTCCATACGGCATCGATGAACAGCCACTTCACCACCGGCGGCAGAAGATAAGCCAGAAAGGCGAGGGCGAGAACCGTAAGGACGGTGTCCTTCGGTGTGGCGAAAAGTTTGGTGCGCAGCCAATGGCCGAAGCCGACGGCGCTCGAAGGAGCGGGTCTGGCGTCCTCGATGGTCTGTCGCACAAAAGCGTGATTGCTTAATGTCATCGATTATCTCTCCACCAGGGCCATTTTCGCGTTGAACCAGTTCATGACCACGGCCGTGAGCAGGGACAGCGAGAGATAGATGACCAGCCAGATTGCGACGACTTCGACTGCCTGACCCGTCTGGTTCAGGATCGTGCCGCCGATGGAGACGATGTCGGCAAAACCGACCGCGACCGCAAGCGACGAGTTCTTGGTCAGGTTGAGATACTGGCTTGTCAGTGGCGGGATGATGATGCGCATCGCCTGCGGCACGATGATCAGACGCGTCGTCGTGCTGGCGCGAAGCCCCAGCGCTTCCGCAGCTTCCGTCTGGCCCTTTGCCACGGCCTTGATGCCACCGCGAACGATTTCGGCAATGAAGGAGGCGGTGTAGAAGGAAAGCGCCAGGAACAGCGACATGAATTCAGGTGCGACGACTGCGCCGCCCGACAGGTTGAACCGCCCGGCAATCGGGAAGTCGAATGTCAGCGGTGAGCCGAGCGCCAGAAATGTCGCGGCCGGAAGGCCGATGATGAGAAGTGTGGCGGTGATGCCGGTGCGGAATTGCTGACCGGTTTGTTCCTGTCTCGCCTTCGCCCAGCGATAGACAAGCACGCTGATGACGATTGCGACCAGAAAGGCGAGCGGTATCAGCCAGGTGCCTTCTCCCCAGAGCGGCTTGGGAAAGAAGAAGCCGCGATTGTTGAGATAGCTTCCAAGCGGCAGCTCCAGTGAATCGCGCGCCTGCGGCAGAACGGAAATGACGCCCTTGTACCAGAAGAAGATGACGAGCAGCGGCGGGATGTTGCGGAAGATTTCCACATAGGCCTGCGCGAGTTTCGAGATCAGCCAGTTGCTGGACAGCCGGGCGATGCCGACGATGAAACCGATGATCGAGGCGGCGATGATGCCAAAAAATGCAACCTGGATCGTGTTGAGAATACCAACGAGCAATGCCCGGCCATAGGTCGCATCGCTGGTGTAAGCGATCAGCGACTGGCCGATATCGAAACCGGCTCTTCCATTGAGGAAGCCGAAGCCGGATGAAATGTTTGACCGTTGAAGATTGGTGATCGTATTCGTCACGATGATCCAGACGAAGGCGGTCAGGATGACGACTGTCAGAACCTGATAGAAAATTCCGCGTATGCGTGGATCGTTGATAAGTGACGACGCGCTTTGCGCGCGCGATCGTTGCGAACTGACCGCGTTGCCTGCCATAGGCACCTTTCCCTTTTATATGCTCTTTGCGAGCTTATTTATATAATTTTAAATGGAGGCCGGGCGTTGCCCAGCCTCCTGTCATGATCTAGCCGATGATGGGGCCGATCAACGGACCGGCGGTGCGTACTGCAGGCCGCCCTTGGTCCACAGCGCGTTCTGGCCACGCTCGATCTTCAGCGGCGAACCGGCGCCGACGTTGCGGTCGAAGACTTCGCCGTAGTTACCCACCAGCTTGACGATGTTGTAAGCCCAGTCGTTGGTGACGCCGAGATCGGTACCGATCTTGGTGCCTTCCTCGGTGCCAAGCAGACGCTTGATATCGGGGTTGGCGCTGGTCTTCTGCTCATCGACGTTCTTGGAAGTGATGCCCAGTTCCTCGGCATTGACCATGGCGTAGTGAACCCAGGTCACGATGTCGAACCACTGGTCGTCGCCCTGACGAACGGCCGGTCCAAGAGGCTCCTTGGAGATGACTTCCGGCAGAACAATGTTGTCTTCCGGGTTCTTCAGCTTGAGGCGGATGGCATAAAGACCGGACTGGTCGGTGGTGTAGACGTCGCAACGGCCCGAATCATAGGCGGATGTCGCGTCGGCTTCCTTTTCGAAGACGACCGGATTGTACTGCAGATTGTTGGTCTTGAAATAGTCGGCGAGATTGAGCTCGGTGGTGGTGCCGGTCTGAACGCAGACGGCGGCGCCGGAAAGCTCAAGCGCGGACTTCACGTTGAGGCCCTTCTTGGCGATGAAGCCCTGACCGTCATAATAGTTGACGGTACGGAAGTTGAAGCCGAGCGATGTGTCGCGGCTGATCGTCCAGGTGGTGTTACGGGTCAGAACGTCGACTTCGCCGGACTGGAGAGCCGGAAAGCGGTCCTTGCTCGAAAGAGCAACAAACTTCGCCTTCGACGGATCACCGAAAACCGCTGTGGCAATACCACGGCAATAGTCCACGTCGATACCGGACCATTCGCCCTTGTCATCGGGATTGGAAAATCCCGGAATGCCGGCACTTACGCCGCAGGTGACGAAACCTTTCGACTTCACATCCTGAAGCGTCGCAGCCGAAGCGACCGAGGCTCCTCCCAAAACTGCTGCGCCGATAGCGGCTGACAGAATTGCCTTTTTCATTTTTCCCAACCTTTGTTTGTTATCGTCGATGGAAGAGGACCGGCATGTTTGTTTTACCCCAGCTCCCCCTTCAGCAAGACCTTTTCGATCCGCTTTTTCTATCACAATCGCAATTGGCAGCGGGGTCAAGACATGCCGGCGATAATTGTGCCTATAAAACGGAATTTTCGAAATTTTGGTCGGGAAGTGTGCAAAGGGTGAAAATATAAGCATATTTTTGCGAAAATTTGCACTTGCACGATTTTTGTATACTTCTTGTATTCTGTTTTGCGATGGATCAATCGAGCCACTCGGCGAGACTTTCCGGGGGTTGACCTTGCCTTCTGCTCTCAGCATTGTCGCACGCGTCAATATTCCTTCGAAAGCTGATCTGAAATGACCAAGACAAATGACCTGCTTTCCGCCGCAGGTGTGAATACGCGCCTGACCCATGGCGGCAATGATCCCGCGGACTGTTTCGGTTTCGTCAATCCACCCATCGTGCGCGGCTCGACCGTGCTTTTTCCCGACGCGGAAACGCTTTCGACCGAAAACCAGAAATATACCTATGGCACCCACGGCACGCCGACGACGGATGCGCTGTGCAATCTCGTCAACGAGCTGGAAGGTTCGTTCGGAACTATCCTCGTGCCGTCGGGCCTTGCAGCGATCACCGTGCCGTTCCTTGCCTATCTCGGTGCGGGCGATCATGCGCTTGTCGTCGATTCCGTCTATTTCCCTACACGCCGCTTCTGCAACACGATGCTGAAGAAGCTCGGTGTGGAGATCCAATATTACGATCCGGCGATCGGGACGGGCATCGAGGCGTTGATCCGGCCGAATACCAAGCTTGTGCATCTGGAAGCGCCGGGCTCCAATACGTTTGAGATTCAGGACGTCCGGCTGATCACGGAGATCGCCCACAGGCATGACTGTGTGGTCACGATGGACAATACCTGGGCGACGCCGCTTTATTTCAAGCCGCTCGATTTCGGCGTCGATATTTCCATTCACGCCGCCACCAAATATCCCTCCGGGCATTCCGATGTGTTGATGGGCTTCGTCTCGGCCAATGAGAAACACTGGAAGGCGCTTTATCAGGCCAATACCAATCTCGGCATCTGCGTCACCTCTGACGACGCCTATCAGATCCTGCGCGGCATGCGCACCATGGGCATCAGGCTGGAACACCACCAGAAAAGCGCGCTCGATATCGCTGGGTGGCTGGAGAGCCGTGACGACGTGGTGCGTGTTCTGCATCCGGCCTTGCCGAGCTTTGCCGGGCATGAACTCTGGAAGCGTGATTTCAAGGGCGCGAGCGGCGTCTTCTCCTTCGTCTTGAAGGCGGAAGAGGGCAAATACAAGCAGGTGGCGGCAGCGTTTCTCGATGCGCTGACTTTCTTCGGGCTTGGCTATTCCTGGGGCGGATACGAATCGCTTGCGGTTTCGGTATCGCTCATCGACAGGACCGTCGCCAAGGGGCCGTCGGGAGGTCCGGTCATCCGGCTTCAGATCGGGCTTGAAGATATAGCCGATCTGAAGAAGGACCTGGAGGTCGGCTTCGCAGCCGCGGCTGAGGTTTAATCAGCCCTTTGCGTGATAGCCGTAGAGCCAGTCGAAGTCGCTCATGAAGGCTTCCGTGGGACGTGTGGAAAATACGAAGTCTCTGGCAATACGGACCGGGCCTTTCGCATGATAGGCAAAACGATTGAGAGAGGCCCGCTTGCGGGCCTTTTCTATGCGCGGCAGGCGCAGAGCCTCAAAGGTGGCAAGGGCTTGGGGCACGGGCAGGGAGGCTCCGCCGCCGCTGCCTGCCATTGTTCCCGCAAGTTCAAATGCATCCTCAATTGCCATGGCCGCCCCTTGTGCCGCGAACGGCATCATCGCGTGGGCGGCGTCACCGATCAGCACGGTATCGCGGCCATTATGCCAGCGTCCGGGGCCGGCCTGATAAAGCGGCCAGAAGGTGGGGTTCTGGGCCTTTTTTAGCAGCCGTAGCAGTTCCGGGCTCCAGCCGCGAAACTGTTCGAGCAGCATGGCTTTCTGCTGCCCGCTCGATTCGGCCCGCCATGTCGCGCCGGGATCGGCACCAAGCGCAATGGCGACGATATTGAAACCGCCGACTTCCTTCAGCGGATAGGCGACGATATGGCCGCCTGAACCGAGATAGGCGGTGACGGCGCTTTTGTTGATGGCGGAAGGCACATCATTTTCAGTCACGGTGAAACGCCAGGCGATATTGCCGGAAAAGGTGGCCGTGGGCGCGGAGGGCACGGCAAAGCGGGCCGCCGACCAGACGCCGTCGGCACCAATGATCAGGTCGTGATCGCGGAACGTGGTTGCGGCGATGACATCGACTGTCGCGTTTTCGATGCGCTTGCCGAGATGCAGGCGGCAGAGCGGATTATCCTTTACCGCGTTCAGAAGTGCGCTTTGCAGCGTCGAGCGATGCAGCACGCCATAAGGTGCGCCCCAGCGCGTGCGGGCCACCGAGCCCATCGGCAGCGACAATAACGTGGCCAGCGATTTGCCGGAGGCGAGATCGACGCTGACCGGTTCGGTCCAGCGCGCCTCGATCTCGGGCAACACGCCGAGTTGCGCGAGAATGCGGGCGGCGTTGGGGGAGAGCTGCAGGCCGGCACCGACTTCCGTCAGCTCGCCTGCCTGCTCGATGATGTCACAATCGATATCGTGCCGGGCAAAAGAAAGGGCAGCGGTGAGACCGGCGATGCCGGCACCGACAATGGCTACGGATTTTATGGGCATATCGCGCCCCGATCAGCAAAAGTGGAGGTCAGGCGGCCTTCACATGGAAGACGCAGCCCGGAGGGTTGGTCTGCTCGGCCTTCAGCGACGGATTGTAGCGGAAAAGCGTGGAGCAGTAGGAACAGACCTTCTCGTTGTCGTCGCCCATATCGATGAAGATATGCGGGTGGTCGAAAGGTACGGAAGCGCCGGTGCACATGAATTCCTTGACGCCGATCTCGATTACGCTGTGTCCGCCATCGTTCTGGAAGTGGGGAATGGAATGCCCGGCCATGTTCGTCTCCAAATGCAATATCGTTATCGAGCCGCAATCCGTCGTCGCGCAGCGGCTCTTCGTTGCGGATATGTAGCCTCAAACGCATTGCATCTCCATAAAAATCGTCAGGAAAACATGTTCAATCTTGTGCTTTCCTGCCATATGGTCCGGCAAAAAGGATGTCCTTGATGAATCTCAACGTGCCGCAATTTTCCGATTTTTCCCATGACGGCCTGCGCCTCGCCTATTTCGACGAGGGCGATCCGGCGGGCGATCCGGTTTTGCTGATCCACGGCTTTGCCTCCAGTGCCAATGTCAACTGGGTGCATCCCGGCTGGGTGAAGACGCTGGGCGATGCGGGTTACCGGGTGATCGCCATCGACAATCGCGGCCATGGTGCGAGCGACAAGCCGCATGATTCTGACGCCTATTATCCGCCGGTCATGGCTGGTGACGCGGTGGCGCTGCTCAATCATCTCGGCATCGCGGAAGCACATGTGATGGGATATTCCATGGGTGCCCGCATTTCCGCCTTTCTGGCTATGGCTCATCCCGAGCGTGTGCGCTCGCTGGTTTTCGGCGGGCTCGGCATCGGCATGGTTGAAGGTGTGGGCGACTGGGATCCGATCGCCGAGGCGCTTCTTGCACCTTCGCTGGATGTGGTTACCCATGAGCGCGGCCGCATGTTCCGGGCCTTTGCCGACCAGACAAAAAGCGACCGGCTGGCGCTTGCCGCCTGTATCGAGACCTCACGGGTTCTCGTGACCCGCGAACAGGCGGCAAAGATCGATGCGCCGACACTGATTGCGGTCGGAACGAATGACGATATTGCCGGATCGGGCGCGGAACTCGCCGCGATCATGCCGCATGCGCGGGCGATCGACATTCCCGGCCGCGACCATATGCTGGCCGTTGGCGACCGGGTGTTCAAGGCGGCGGTGCTGGAATTTTACCGCAGCCTTTGATCTGGAGCATTTCCAGGAAAAGTGGAGCCCGGTTTTCCGTCCGGAAATGCGGCAACGCTCAGGACGGCCAAGAAACGGTTTTTCATGCTGCATGAAGAAAAACTGAAGCCTTGCCGCCTTTAAAGTCGTCATTCGAATCCCATTTCTAATGCGCGTCTTTTTCTGTATAAAGAACGACCACTGCAAACGAGGAGACCATTCATGGTCGCACGTACCGAGGCCCGTCAGCCCGAACAGCTGGCGATCGTCGATCCGATCTGGGGCAGCCTGCTGCATGAAGCGCGTAGCGCCGCAGCTCAGGACCCGCTGCTTTCCGCTTTTCTTTATTCGACGATCCTCAATCACCGATCTCTCGAAGAATGTGTGATCTATCGTATCTGCGAACTCCTCGATCATCCCGACATGCAGGCCGTGCTTCTGCGCCAGACCTTTCAGGACATGCTGGATGACTGGCCGGAATGGGGCAGTGTGCTGCGTGTCGATATCCAGGCCGTTTATGATCGCGATCCGGCCTGCACGCGCTTCATGGAGCCGCTCCTCTATTTCAAGGGCTTCCATGCCATCCAGACCCATCGCCTTGCGCATTGGCTGCTTGCGAAGGGCCGCAGGGATTTTGCGTTTTACCTGCAAAGCCGCTCATCGAGCATTTTCCAGACTGATATCAATCCGGCCGCGCGCATCGGCAGGGGTATCTTCCTCGACCATGCCACCGGGCTGGTGGTTGGTGAGACCGCCGTCATCGGTGACAATGTTTCCATCCTGCATGGGGTGACGCTCGGCGGCACCGGCAAGGAGGGGGCGGATCGCCATCCGAAGATCGGCAATGGCGTGATGATCGGGGCGGGCGCCAAGATTCTTGGCAATATCGAGATTGGCAGCTGCTCGCGCATCGCCGCCGGTTCGGTGGTGTTGAAACCGGTTCCGCCGAAGACCACCGTGGCCGGCGTGCCGGCGCGTGTGGTGGGAGAAGCAGGGTGTTCGGAACCCTCGCGTCTGATGGACCAGGTTATCGGGGCCGATATCTGACAGGTCGTGAATATTGCGCTCGTCCGTGTGGAAGACACGGATGATGCGCCGCTTTCACTTTACTTTGGCCTTTGTCCCATGCCAAAAGCGGCCCAACCCGAACCGCACAGGAGAATACTGGTGAAAGCCGACGAAATCAAAAAACTCGACGCCTATTTCAAGCGCACCTTCAACGAGAAGATGATTGTCAAGGCGCGTCCGCGCAAAGACGATTCCGCCGAAGTGTATCTTGGCGAAGAGTTTCTCGGCGTCGTCTACATCGATGACGAAGACGGCGACCGCTCGTACAACTTCTCCATGGCGATCCTCGACGTCGATCTGTGATCGTCACCTTCAGGTGACATATTTCAACAATAATAGTCGCCCGCGGTGTTCACGCCGCGGGCGATTTGTTTTAGCGCTGGGTGATCATCATCATCAGCCGGTCCTGCGGCCGCAATGTCACCCGCATCAGCGGTTCCGCCGCAGTAGCGGACCTGTTCTCGAGATGAGCGGTCTGCAGAAGAACCGCAAGGATCGCCACGGCCTCCATCATGGCGAAGGCATTGCCGATGCAGACGCGTGGGCCGGCGCCGAAGGGCATATAGGCATAACGGTGACGGGCCTTGACCCTGTCGGGCTCGAAACGTGAGGGGTCGAAGCGTTCGGGTTCATCCCACAATGTGGCGTGCCGGTGCACGGCATAGATTGGCACATAAAGAACCGTTCCGGCTGCAATGTCGTGCTCTCCGAGCCTGAAATCCTGCAGCGCGGTGCGCGTGATGACCGGGGCAGGCGGGTAGAGCCGCATCGCTTCCGAAAACACCTGTCTCGTATAGGTGAGATTGGCGATATGTTCGGCCGCGACAGGCTCTCCGCCGGTGACGGCCTCGATCTCCTCGATAACTTTTCTTTCCGCTTCAGGGTTCTGCGACAGAAGGTGGAAGGTCCAGGCAAGACCGAGCGCCGTCGTTTCATGGCCGGCGGTTATGAAGGTCAAAAGATTGTCGATGATTTCCTCATCGCTCATCATGCGTCCGGTTTCAGGGTCTTTGGCTTCCAGCAGCATGGAGACAAGATCGGTTCGGTCGCTGGGGTTTTGCCGCCGGCCGGCGATCACCGTTGCGAGGCTGGCGCGCAGATACTCGACGGCGGTGCGGGATTTGCGCCGGCCGGGATGGGGCAGCCATTCCGGTGCGCCCAGCATGGCGAGCGCGAAGGTCCAGCCCGTCGGCTTCAGATAATCGGTAATGCTCTGTTCGACACGCGCAATGTCGATGCCGTATCCACCGGACATCATGGTTTCGACGATGATGTCGAAGGTGGTACGCATCATTTCATGGCCGATATCGATGTCGCCAATTGAAGGGGAGCGCCAGCGTGCTTGCGTGCGCCGCGCCGTCTCGATCATGGCCGGCAGTAATTCCAGCAGCTTTTCATGCCGAAAGGCGGCGGCCACGGATTGCCTTTGCCATTTCCAGTGGTCGCCATCGGCGGTCAGAGGACCCTGTCCGAGCGCGGGGCCGAGCACCCGGCGCACATCTTCACCCTTGCCAAGCACATGAGCGTTCTTCACCAGAGCCTCGTGGATCAGTACGGGATCGGCGAGGTGCACGCGCATCGTGCCGCCAAGCCGGGTGAAAACCGCCGGTTCGCTGAAAATATCCGGTGGTAAGGCCTTTAACGGATTACGGACAAGCGAGATTGCAAGACGCGCCGTGGCAAGTTTTGACAGGGGCTCTGCCCCGGTCTCATCCATGGGCGGGGTGTGAAGGCCAGTTCCGATCATCGACAGCTCCTTATTCACGTTTGAACAACGGGATTTTGCTGTTAAGGTACATACCTTATTATAGGTATTTAAGGTACATGCCTTAGGTTTCAATGGTGGGGCAAGATTTTGATGAAGAGCAATGAGGCAGAGCCACCACGCAGAGCGCGCACGCGGGACAGAATTCTGGAGGCCGCCCTTGAGCTGTTCAACGGGCGCGGGCCTGATCGCGTAACGACGGCCGAAATCGCCCTTGCGGTCGATATTAACGAGGGCAATCTTTATTATCATTTTCGCACCAAGGAATCGCTGGTTCTTGCGCTGTTTGCGCGGTTCGAAGCCGATGCGATGATGCTGGTCGCAACCGTTGACGGGGCAGACGAGGGGGCGGCGGCCACCTATGCCGGTTTTCTTCGGCAATGGTTCTCGCTGGTGTGGAACTACCGCTTTCTGTTTCGCGATCTGGTCTGCCTGATCGCACTTGCACCGTCACTGGTGGAACCCGTCAGAACCATAAGTGCCGCCATGCGGCTGGCGGTTGGCGACATTGTCGGCCGCATGCAGAATGCGGGTTTGGTGACTATTCCCGAGAGCGAGCGCGACGCGGTTCTGACGAATCTGTGGATCGTCTCGACTTATTGGGCGGCCTATCTCAATCTGCAGGAAGGCGTCAGCGAATTCGGGCAGCAGCAGCTGGATTGGGGGCTGCAGCAGGTCTCCAGCCTGTTCAGGCCTTATCTTTCGGCTGAGGCGGTGGCCGAGCTTGAAGCGCTTGCCGAGAGCGAAGCGTAGGAGACATGCTTGGTCATGCAAAAACGCCCGCGACTGGATGTGTCGCGGGCGTTCTATCATTCTTGCCTGTTGATCGAGGCGTCAGGCCGCTTTCAAAAGATCGCCGTGCGGGTCGAGCA
Source organism: Agrobacterium sp. ICMP 6402 (assembly GCF_009498615.1). Lineage (NCBI taxonomy): Bacteria > Pseudomonadati > Pseudomonadota > Alphaproteobacteria > Hyphomicrobiales > Rhizobiaceae > Agrobacterium > Agrobacterium sp. ICMP 6402. The sequence continues at coordinate 1,101,074 of NZ_QSNV01000001.1, read as the reverse complement.
CGAACTTGGTTGCTGCGCCCTGATCGAAGCTTTCATAGCCCTGCACGGCATCGTCGAGTGCGATGATCTTGGCATTGACGATGTCGGCGATGGGCAGGCGGTCATGCAGGATCGCCTGCATGAGCTGGCGGTTATATTTCAGCACTGGCGTCTGGCCGGTGTGGAAGGATTGCGCCTTGGCCCAGCCAAGGCCGAAACGCAGGGACAGGGCGCCCTGTTTCGCCGCATTGTCAACCGCGCCGGGATCTTCGGTGACGTATAGACCGGGGATGCCGATAGAGCCGGCGGCGCGGGTGATTTCCATCATCTGGTTGAGAACGATGGCCGGCTGTTCGCCGCCGGAATGGCCGCGTGCTTCGAAACCGACGGCGTCGATGGCGCTGTCGACTTCGTTGGTGCCGACGATCTCGGCAATCATGTCGCCCAGCCGGTCACCCTTGGACAGATCGACGGGCTCGAAACCGACGCGTGCCGCGTGAGCGAGACGCTCCTTGTTGAAATCGCCGACCATGACGACGGCGGCGCCGAGAATGCGGGCTGAGGCGGCAGCGGCAAGACCGACCGGGCCGGCGCCTGCGACATAAACCGTGGAGCCGACACCGACGCCAGCCTTGACCGCGCCGTGGAAACCGGTCGGCAGGATGTCAGACAGCATGGTGAGGTCGCGGATCTTCGACATCGCCCTGTCGCGATCGGGGAATTTCAGAAGGTTGAAGTCGGCATAGGGGATGGTGACATAACGGGCCTGTCCGCCGATCCAGCCGCCCATATCGACGTAACCATAAGCGCCGCCGGCGCGTGACGGGTTCACCGTCAGGCAGACGCCGGTATCCTGCGACTTGCAGCAACGGCAGCGGCCGCAGGCGACGTTGAAGGGCACCGAGACGATGTCGCCGATTTCCAGCATTTCGACATCGACGCCTTTTTCGATGACTTCGCCGGTGATTTCATGGCCAAGGACAAGGCCCGGCATCGCGGTCGTGCGGCCGCGCACCATATGCTGATCGGAGCCGCAGATATTCGTCGAAATCACTTTCAGAATCACGCCGTGCTCGATACGGCGGCCATCCGGCGCCTCGAGCTTCGGGTCATCGATGTCGCGGACCTCGACCTGTCCGGGCTTCAGGTAAACGACGCCTCTGTTCCTGCTCATATCCATCTCCTCCTCGGGTTGAACACAAACACCCGCCCGCTCCTCCGCGGACAGGGTGAATCCATAGATGTGCAGCAAACCATTTGGCGGGCGATGTGGCGGTCGGGAATACGACAACGCCTATAGCCGCAACGACACCGGCTCTCGCCGGAAGTCACTGTGGCGTTATCGGTCGATGGATTTTCTCAAACGCCCGGCCGCGTCCTGAATATATTGCCACGCGACGCGGCCCGAGCGGCCGCCGCGGGTGGTCGCCCATTCAAGCGCCTCGCGGTGCAGGGTTTCTCGGTCCAGCCCCAGATCGAAGTGTTCGGCATAGCTGTCGATCATCGTCAGATAGTCTTCCTGACCGCATTTGTGGAAGCCGAGCCACAGGCCGAAGCGATCGGACAGAGAGACCTTCTCTTCGACCGCTTCCGACGGGTTGATGGCGGTCGACTGCTCGTTTTCCATCATGTGGCGCGGCAGAAGGTGGCGACGGTTGGAAGTGGCGTAGAAGAGGACATTGTCCGGCCGCCCCTCAATGCCGCCGTCGAGCGCCGCCTTCAGCGACTTGTAGGCCGTGTCGTCGTGATCGAAGGATAGATCGTCGCAGAACAGGATGACGCGCTGGTCCGAGATTTTCAGGATGTCGAGCAAAGCGGGCAGGGTGTGGATATCCTCGCGATGCACCTCGACCAGTTTCAGGGGGACGCCACTTGCGGTGCGCACATCTTCGTGAACCGCCTTGACCAGCGAGGATTTGCCCATGCCGCGCGCACCCCATAGCAGCACGTTGTTGGCGGGAAAACCCTCGGCGAAACGCAGGGTGTTTTCATGCAGGATATCACGCACATGATCGACGCCGCGAATGAGTTTCAGCGCGATGCGGTTGGGGCGGGGGACCGGTTGCAGAAAGGAATTGACTGGCGTCCACACGAAACAATCGGCCGCATTCCAGTCATTTATGGCAGGTGCCGGGCCGGCCAATCGTTCCACGGCGACGTTCAGTCGACGCAGTTCAGCAAGAAGCAGGGTGGCCGTCTCTTCTCGAATCATGGGGTTTCTTCCGCTTATGTAATGTTCAAAACAATGTTTTCGACCCGGCCTAGCATGGCGTTTCCGCACCATAAAGGTTAAGAGGTCCGGAATCGGTACGGCGAGGGCCCTGCATCTGTTGCAATCCCGGCGTTCCCCACTATATTCCGGCGGCTTGAAAGCTGGGGCGGCATACGAGGTCGTGCTGTAATCGTTGAGGAGTTTTATATGTTCATTAGTCAAGCTTTTGCCCAGGACGCGACAGGCGCTGCATCGGGTTTCGGTTCCGGCCTGGAAATGCTGTTCCTGTTTGCGCCGCTTATGGTGGTCTGGTACTTTTTCCTCATCCGCCCGCAGCGCGCGCAGATGAAGAAGCGCCAGGAAACGCTGACCAGCATTCGCCGTGGCGATCAGGTCGTTCTCGGTGGCGGCATCGTCGGCAAGGTGGTCAAGGTCATCGATGACAATGAACTCGAAGTCGAAATCGCCGAAGGCGTGAAAATCCGTGCTGCTCGTGCCTACATCGCCGAAGTGCGCGTGAAGGGCGAAGTGGTCAAGACGGAAGCTGCTTCCTGATCCTGCCGGACAACCGGACGCCTGATTGCGAATTTTGACGGGTTGCGCTGTCCGCGCGACCCCCAACCCTGACCGAGATCGAAATGCTTCATTTTTCCCGTTGGAAAACAGTCTTCATCTGGCTGCTTGTGCTGGCAAGCGTCTTCATCGCCTCTCCCAACCTGTTTTCGGAAAAACAGCTGGAGAGCATGCCTGCCTGGTACAAGGACAACAAGGTAACGCTCGGTCTCGACCTTCAGGGCGGCTCGCACATCATGCTCAAGATCGAGCGTTCCGACATTGTCAAGGAACGGCTTGAGACGATCGTTGGCGATGTGCGCACACAGCTTCGCGACGCCAATATCAAATATTCGGGGCTGACCGGTAACGGCCAGCAGATTCAGGTTCGCATCAGCGACCCGGCCCAGCTGGAAGCCGCCAAGACGGCGCTTCGCGACCTGACGCAGCCGGTATCCGCCGGAACGCTGGTCGGCGGTTCCATCACCGAAGTGACGATGAGCGACGGCGGCGACAATCTGCTGCGGCTCAACCTCACGGATGAAGGCGTCGATTACCGCCTGTCTTCGGCCGTGGCGCAGTCCATCGAAGTCGTGCGTCGCCGCGTCGACGAAGTGGGCACCACCGAGCCGCTCATCCAGCGTCAGGGTTCCGACCGCATCATCGTGCAGGTGCCGGGTCTTCAGGATCCGCAGCGCCTGAAATCGCTTCTCAACCAGACGGCAAAGCTGTCCTTCCGCATGGTCGACACGACAATGCCGGTGCAGGAAGCCATGAACGGCCGTCCGCCCGCGACATCAGAAGTTCTTTATTCGCAGGACGATCCGCCGGTTCCTTATCTGGTGGAACGTCGCGCCCTCGTTTCCGGCGATAACCTCGTGGATTCGCAGGCCAGCTTCAACCAGCAGACCAACGAGCCGGTCGTCACCTTCCGCTTCGACAGCCGCGGCGCGCAGCGCTTTGCGCAGGCGACGCAGCAGAATGTCGGCAAGCCTTTCGCCATCGTGCTCGACAACCAGGTGATTTCCGCGCCTGTCATCCGCGAGCCGATCATCGGCGGTTCGGGGCAGATTTCCGGTAATTTCTCGGTACAGGGTGCAAACGATCTCGCGGTTCTGCTGCGTGCGGGTGCTCTGCCGGCGACGCTGACCGTGGTTGAAGAACGCACCGTCGGCCCGAGCCTTGGTAACGACTCCATCACCGCCGGCCTGACGGCAAGCGCCATCGGCGCTGTCGGCGTCCTCATCTTCATGTTCGTTTTCTACGGCTTCTTCGGCCTGCTGGCGAACATCGCGCTCATCGTCAACATCGTCATGCTGCTGGCGGTCCTCAGTGTGATCGGATCGACGCTGACCTTGCCCGGTATCGCCGGTATCGTCTTGACGATCGGCATGGCGGTGGATTCCAACGTTCTGATCTACGAGCGCATACGCGAAGAGGTGAAAAGTGGAAAACCGCTGATCCAGGCACTGGATAACGGTTTCACGCGCGCCTTTGCGACAATCGTCGACGCCAACCTGACGACGCTGATCGTGGCGAGCGTGCTGTTCTACATGGGCACCGGTCCGGTCAAGGGCTTTGCCGTCACGCTTGCGGTCGGCATCATCACCACCGTCTTCACGGCCTACACGCTGACGGCTTGGATGTTCGGCTACTGGGTGCGCCGCAGCCGTCCGAAGCATCTGCCGAAGGGTGTCCGCACCGCCATGTTCGATGGCCGTGACATTCCCTTCATGCGTTACCGTCGCGTCGTGTTCATGATCACCGGCGCGGTCATGCTCGCCTGCATCGGCGGCTTCGTCGGCAAGGGCCTGAACCTGGGCATCGATTTCCAGGGCGGCTCGGTCATCGAAGTGCGCGCCAAGCAGGGCGAGGCGGACCTTAGCGATATTCGCGAGCGTCTGAATCAGCTCAATCTCGGTGAAATCCAGGCGCAGAACTTCGGCACGCCGCAGGATGTTCTGATCCGCATTCAGGCGCAGGACGGCGGCGAAAATGCCGAGCAGTCGGCTATCACCCTGGTGCGCGGCGAGCTTGAGGACAAATACGACTTCCGCCGCGTCGAAGTCGTCGGTCCTGCGGTCTCGGGCGATCTGACCTTCACCTCCACGATTGGCATCCTGCTCGCCATGACGGGGATCATGATCTACATCTGGTTCCGCTTCGAGTGGCAGTTTGCGCTGGGCGCGGTCATCTCGATGGTGCATGACGTGGTCTTTACCATCGGCCTTTTCGTCTTCCTGGGGATAGAGTTCAACCTCACCAGTATCGCGGCCATCCTGACGATTATCGGTTATTCGCTGAACGATACCGTGGTTATCTACGACCGTATCCGCGAAAACCTCAGGCGATATAAAAAGATGCCGTTGTCGATGGTCATCGACGTGTCGCTGAACCAGACGTTGTCGCGTACCATCCTCACCGGTCTGACCGTGCTTCTGGCACTGCTGGCGCTCTATCTCTTCGGTGGCGAGGTTATCAGGTCCTTCACCTTCGCCATGCTGTTCGGTGTCGGTATCGGCGTGTTCTCCTCGCTCTATATCGCGGCACCGGTGCTGATCGCCTTCAAGCTGCGTCCCGACAACAAGGACGCGGAAGACGAGAAGGATGAAAAGCCCGGCAACGCCATTGGCGGCAAGCCTGCCGTCTGATGGTCGGCGGGATAGAAATACGCCCGGCCCATTTTCCCGGCCGGGCGCCCATCGATGCCTATGGCAATGGCGGTTTCCGTTTTGCCGACATGTCGCATCGCGGCTCGCTGCTGCTTTTGCCTTCGGGCATTCACGGATGGAGCCCCGTCGATTTTAAAGAACTGACGATCGGACATTTCGATCATGTTCTGTCGCAGGCGCAGGATATCGAGGTGCTTCTGATCGGCACCGGTGATGACATGCGTGTTTTGCCGAAGGAGTTGCGCGCGGCCTTCAAGGAAGCGGGTATTTCGGTCGATCCGATGAGCACGGGTGCTGCCGTGCGCACTTATAATATCATGCTTTCGGAATCGCGCGCCGTGGCTGCGGCGCTGATTGCCGTCGAAGGCTGACAGGACGTTTCGGGCGGGAACCATGGCACCCACAGAAAATCTCGACGTCTGCCTTGCGACGCTGCGCGACACCGATCGCGACCGCTATCTCGCCTGTCTTCTGTCGCCTGCCGATAAACGCAATTCTCTGGCGGCGCTTTACGCTTTTAATGCCGAAATCGCCCGTATCCGCGATTCCGTGCGCGAGGCGCTGCCCGGCGAAGTGCGCATGCAATGGTGGCGCGATCTGCTTGAGGGCAATGCACATGGCGATAGTCTGTCCCATCCCGTTGCTGCCGCTCTTTTGACCGCTATCGAGCAATACCGCCTGCCGCGCCCGGTGCTGGCCAATATGATCGAGGCGCGCATTTTCGATCTCTATGACGATCTGTTCGAGGATCGCAATGCGCTTGAAGGTTATGCCGGGGAAACCGCCTCGGCCCTGATCCAGCTGGCGAGCCTCGTGCTTTCGACGGAGGACGCCCCTGCGAGCGCGGAAGCGGCTGGACATGCGGGTGTGGCGCAGGCCATGGCCGGCATTCTGCTCCTGATGCCGCTGCATCGCCGCCGCGGGCAGGTCTATATTCCCGCTGACATGCTCTCGGCCGCCGGGCTGGATCGCGAGACCTTTCTCGAAGGCGACGACAGGCAACGTATCGGCATCGCCATCGAGCTGTTTGCCGCCCATGCGCTCGATCATCTTGAAAGGGCAAGACGCGCGAAGGTTCCCAGGGCCGTCTTTGCGGCCTATCTGCCTGTTGCCCTGTCCGGGCCGGTCATCCTTGCCGCCAGAAAGGCCGGGGTTGGCGTGTTCGAGGGCGAGTTGCAGCTGTCGCAGCTTCGCCGGCAGTGGGCGCTTGCAAAGGCGTCGTTCCTGAAGCGCTTCTGATTTTCCGTTCACGCCTTGTCTTCCGACAAGCCAAACTTCACACAAGCCTCGATCTCTATGAACCTGAAGCGGGTTCGCGTCGTTTCGATTCGCGAGTCGTGATGTTTCGGTGCTGAGGGAGCGTCCCCGATGAATATGGCGATCTGGATTATCGTCTTCGTGCTGCTTGCGGTCTTTGCCGTTTATGCCTGGCGCATGACGCGGGCAACGGATGAGGATAACAGCCATGATGTGGGGCAGGCGATCATGGATTTCGCCCGTGCCTTTCCCAACGAGGCAATCCGAAGCCTGCATATGACAGTTGACGGCGGGGCGGCCTTCGTGCGGCTGCACGACAACAAGGCCGGCTTCATGCGCAACATGGGCTCCCATTATGTTTGCGTGATGATCGACCCCGAGCGGATCAGGGTCGAAAGTCTGGAAAGCGGCGATGGTTTTGTCGTCACCTTTTTTGACATGCCGAAATATAGCGGCTCATACCGCTTCAAATCCGCCGGTGAAGCGGCTGAGGTTTCCCTCTGGCTGCTTGGCAGCCTTGTGGAGGCGCAGGACCATCACGATGAAGGACCGCTGCCCTCGGGCACCTGACGCGCGCCGCTTTTGACCGTCATTGCCCGTCAAGCGGCGGGGTGGCGTGGGCCTGCCTGCTTTCTCGCCAGATGATGAACAGGCCGGACGCAACGATGATGAGGATGCCGAGCCATTTCGACGGCGTCGGAAAATCCGAAAACAGCGCATAACCGAGAATGGTTGCCGAGATGATCTCGAAATACTGGAACGGCGCCAGAAGCGACAACGGCGCAAGCCTGAAAGCCCTGACGATCAGCAGGTGCATGTAGCCGGATATCGATCCCAGCAGGATGAGAAGGACAAGCGCGAAGCCGGATTGCGGGAGCGACATCGTGAAATCCTTATCGCCCAGCGCATCGCCGGCCAGAAGCACCGCACCCATGAATATCGTGCCCGCAATGCCGGACATGGTCTGCATGACGAGTGGACTGTCGGCATCGCCGATGGCGCGGTTGAGGAACAGGTAAAGCGTGTAGAGAAAAGCGCAGGCGACGGGCAGAAGCGATGTCCAGCCGAAAATTTCGAAACTCGGCTGAATGACGATCAGCGCGCCGCCGAAACCGACGACGATCGCCGTCCAGCGCTTCCAGCCGACTTTGTCACCGAGGAAGAGGGCCGACATCATCGTCAGCATGAACGGCTCGACGAAATAGATCGCAAAGACATCGGCAAGCGGCATGTATTTGACGGCGGCGAAGAACATCAGGCTGGCGGAGGCGTGCAGCACACCGCGCAGGCAGTTCATCCACGGCCGCTTGGCGCTGAACAGCGCTTTCGGTGAGACGAGAATGAGCAGGGGCAGGGTGCACAGCACCTGAAAAAAGAACCGGTAAAAGGTCACCTGCGCGGGCGACATGCCGCCGCTGACCGCCATATATTTGGCGATGGCGTCCATGATCGGCAGCACGAACATGCAACCCGCCATGATGGTCATACCCTTGGCGACGTCGCTGAAACCGGTCTGGCTGGTCATGGGCAGGCTGCGCTTTCGACCCGAAGGTCCAATGAGGAAAGGGGCGTCGTAAGATCGCCCCTTCCTAAAAGTCAGGCGGCTTGTCGGCGCGGCAGGCTCTTCATATCAATGACGAAACGATAACGCACATCGCTTTTTATCATGCGTTCATAAGCGTCATTGATCTGATCGATATCGATCATCTCGATTTCGGCGGCGATGCCCTTTTCGGCGCAGAAATTGAGCATTTCCTGCGTTTCAGGAATGCCGCCAATCATCGAGCCGGCAAAGGTCTTGCGGCCGGGGATGAGGCTGAAGGCGTGAACGGTGAGCGGCTTTTCCGGCGCGCCGACCTGTACCAGGGCGCCATCGCGTTTCAGAAGCGCGAGATAGGAATCGATGTCGTGGTCGGCGGCGACCGCGTCGATGATGAGATCGAGGCTGGAAGCGGCTTTCTTCATCTGGTCAGCGTCGCGCGAAACGATAACCTCGTGCGCGCCGAGTTTCTTAGCGTCTGCCGCCTTTCCGGGAGAGGTGGTGATCATCACCACTGTCGCGCCCATGGCATTGGCGATTTTGACGGCCATATGGCCAAGGCCACCAAGACCGACGACGCCGATGCGCTTGCCGGGGCCGGCATTCCAGTGGCGCAGCGGGGAATAGGTGGTTATGCCGGCGCAGAGCAGGGGTGCGGCGGCGGCCGGATCGAGCCCTTCGGGAATATTGAGCACATAGCGGTCATCCACCACCACATGGGCGGAATAACCACCCAGCGTATGCGCACCGCCGCCCATGGCCTTGTCAGGCGAATTATAGGTGCCGGTCATGCCGTTTTCGCAATATTGCTGCAGCCCTTCGGCGCAGCTTGCGCATTCGCGGCAGCTATCGACGATACAGCCAACGCCGACGCGGTCGCCTGTCTTGAACTTCGTGACGTCTGAACCCACCCGTCCGACGCGGCCGATGATTTCATGGCCGGGAACGCAAGGGTAGAGAGACCCCGGCCATTCGCTGCGGGCCGTGTGGATATCCGAGTGGCAGACGCCACAGAATTCAATCTCGATTTCGACATCGCGCGGACCGGGATCGCGACGTTTTATCGTCGCGAGCTTCATCGGCGAAGAACCGTCATCGCAGGCATAGGCGGACGTTGTGAACATGGTCGTTCCTCCTCTTGTGGTGATCGATGCTGCAAACGCCGGCCGGAGGCAAAGGTTGCGGTGAGATCAGCCGCCTGATCCGGCCTCGGGCACTGCCGGGCCGAAAACCTCCTCGAAGGCTTCGCGCAGCAGAACGTCGACATCGCCGATCATAACCGGCAATCCCAGATCGACAAGGCTGGTGACGCCATAGGCGCTGATACCGCAGGGAACGATGCCGGAGAAATGCCCGAGGTCGGGGTCGACGTTGATCGACAGCCCGTGGAAGCTCACCCATTTGCGCAAGCGGATGCCAAGTGCGGCGATCTTGTCCTCAGCCATGCCGCCACTCGGCAGCAACGGTTTTTCAGGCCGCCTGACCCAGACGCCGACCCGATCCTCGCGCCGCTCGCCGCGAACATTCATCTTGTCGAGCGTGCGGATGATCACGTCTTCCAGCGCCGCCACATAGGCGCGGACATCCTGTCGGCGTCGTTTCAGGTCGAGCATGACGTAAACGACCCGCTGTCCCGGACCATGATAGGTATATTCGCCGCCGCGACCAGTGGCGAAGACAGGAAAACGATCCGGCTCGATGAGATCGGCGGCATCGGCGCTGGTGCCGGCGGTGTAGAGCGGCGGATGCTCCAGAAGCCAGACGAGTTCGTCGGCCTCGCCGCTGGCAATGGCCGCAACTTCGCGCTCCATTTCCTCGATCGCCTGTCCGTAAGGGACGAGACCTTCCGAGATTCGCCAGCGAACGGGCGGCGAACCGGCGAGAGGGAACATATTTGTCTCGATATCCGTGCGTGTGAGCATGAAAAAGTCCTTTCCACAGCCTTCTCGCAAAATGGCGACAAGGCGGCAACCCCAGCATTTCCGGGCTTCCTGCGTATAGGGTGGGTCGGGGCGATTTTTAATTTCAAAAAACTGTCACGACGCTCTTGTGCACCGAAAATCCTTTTGCTACATGCACCCCCGTCGGCGCAAGTTGACATCTACCACGATGCGGTCGTGGCGGAATTGGTAGACGCGCAGCGTTGAGGTCGCTGTGGGGCAACCCGTGGAAGTTCGAGTCTTCTCGACCGCACCAAAGAAACCCGCTTCGGCGGGTTTTTTCTTTTTTAGCCAATTGGTTAGCTTCACGTCCCTGTTCAACAGGAAGGTTCGTCGGCACACATTGCGGGCACCCCGGTCGCGTAAGATTTTTTTACCCCGTCACCACAGTGCTACAATTTGGAGGCGGCAAAACATCGAATTGCCGCCGTCCGGATCGAATGAATGGGACGGTCTCAGCGCCGGTTTCGCTGTCCGTCACCGACACGGTAGGGGTCGCCATCCATGACCTGATCCATCCGCCACTCATTTCCACGATATGGGCTGTGCCAGGTCTGGCAACCGGTAAGAACGACGGTCACCGTCAGCAGTCCAAAAGTAAGAGCGGTCCGCAGCATATTCACCTCCTTCGAAATATCATCGCAAGGCTATTTAGGTGCAGGCGGGGGGCTTTGCGATGTCTCTTCAGAATTTATCGCTCCTTTGAGAACGATATCTGGATTCGATCGTTATAAATTTCGGTGGATATCGATACACGCTGCAGTAGCCAGGCGGTTACCCCTACAAAACGAGGGGTGGAATATGAGAGGTCTGGTGTTAGCTTTTGTCAGAAAAAAATGTCCGGGGGTTTTCGTGCTGGGAGACAAGACGGATTCGGACAATGTGCTCGGTTATTACATGTGGAGCATTGCCGATAACAGGCTGATCATGGATGCAGTGACTGCGGAATGCCACGGGTTTTCCGAACCGGTGGCGTCGCGTGGTGTGACGATCGAACAAGTTCTTGAAAAAATTGATGTGGAAATGCGCGATCGGGTGGCTCAGGCCATTTTCGACAGCATTACCACCGGTGAGTTCTTCGATCAGCGCTACAAGGTCAATTTGCCTGATGGTTCAGTGCGCTGGATCGTGGCGAAGGGCAGGGCGATTTTTGATGCCGACAATACGCCTTTTCTCGGTATTGGCAGCGTTCGGGATATTACGCTCAAGAAACCCTACCAGTTTGAGCCTCGCCAGTAGGTCGCGATCTTCGAACAAAAAGAGGCGGCTTTCGCCGCCTTTTTTCCGTTCGCGCGTCACCGGGACATCAGAAGACCGCGAGATATTTCAGCAGCGAAATAATACCGATGATGATGACGATGATCTGCGCGATCTGTTTTGCGCCGCCGCCGACGGGCAGGCGTGCGATGAGCCACAAGACGAGCACGATCACCAGGAAGGTGATCAGAATGCTGACGAGCGTAGATGTAACCATATGTCCCAGCTCCCTGTAAAATAAAGGTTTCAACGGTCGTTCACCGTTGTGTGAGTAAAAAGCGCCAGATAGACTTTTGTTCCATGCATTCAGTTGCACGCGATTAAATTAGGATTTGTTTGAATGGCCGATGGCGCGAAAGTGAGATCGAGACCGGTTGGCGCCACCGCCAAACTCGGGCGGCTTGGTCGCCCGGTTATTTCGACGGTAACCGGCGGTGCGCTGGAGATCGTCACCGGTGTCTCTGAACCGGGATTCAACCCGATCGATCTCCTTTACTCCTCACTTGCCGCCTGTTTGGCGCTCAGCGCCCGAATCGCAGCAAGCCATATGGGGTTGCTTGATCGTTTCGAGGGTGTTGTCGTAGAGGTCTCGGGTAAAAAATCCGCCGGGGAGCCCTATCGTATCATCCGTTTCGATATCAAGATTGCGTTTGCCGGGGATTTCGACGATGCGACCCGCGATGCGCTCGCCCATGCGGCGGAGAATATCTGCACCGTTAGCAACACATTGAAGGGTGACGCTGAGTTCGTGCTGTCGATTGCTGGCTGATCCTCAGGGCTTGCGGGACTTATCCCATTTTTTCACCAGCCGGTCGCGCTTCAGCTTCGAAAGACGCTTCAGCCAGAAAATGCCGTCCAGCTGGTCGATTTCGTGCTGGATGCAGATGGCGTGAAATCCCTCGGCGGTCTGCTGGTGTTCGATCCCCGATATATCCTGAAACCTCACCTCGATCTCGGACGGCCGCTCCACCTCGTCGGTAAAACCCGGCATCGAGACGCTGCCCTCCACATGCCGCATCGTTTGCGCGGATTGGCTGAGAATCTCGGGGTTGATGTAGGTCAGGACGGTTCCCGGCGTCAGTTCCAGCACAAAAACACGTTGTTTTACGCCGATGTGAGCGGCGGTGATGCCGACGCCGGGCGCGGCCAGCATGGTGTCGATCAGGTCCGTGACCAGATCTCGCAGATGGTCGTCAAAGACAGTGACCGGCGCGCAGATTTCGGACAGGCCGGCATGGGGATAGGGCAGGATCGACCTGATTGCCAAGGAATGCTCCGTTTGTTTCAAATCCGGGAGGAGGACGCGGCGAGTGCCTGTCCTTCCGCCGTCGCCTCCAGAAAGCTGCGCTGGGTGCGAGCATCGCGTCTCGCCACCCGCAGGAAGCGGGGTGACAGGGCAGTGATTTCGCGCAGAACCAGCGCATGCGCAAGCCCAAGCCGGTTGGCGATGCTGCGGCTGTCGGTGGCTATTTCAAGATGAATCGCCAGCAGGATCGCCGCACCTGTGGCCGTCAGCGCCTGCGAAGACCCTTGTTGCATCTGCTCAACCATCGCCATGAAGGAGGCTGCGGATTTCTCATCATTCATCAGGAGGCATCGGCGAGCAGGCGCACGGAGACCAGCACGGATTTCGACGTGGGGGTGAAGCTTTCTTCGCCATAACTCGACAGCGGCACCAGCACGTTCAGTTCCGGATAGTAACCGCCGACGCTGCCGCGCGGGATATTATAGGGAACCAGCCGGAAATTTTTCGCGATGCGTTCCACGCCGTCGCCATATTCGCCGATGACATCGACACGTTGGCGGGAATGGGCACCGAGCGTCTCCATGTCCGCAGGGTTCATGAAGATGACGTTTCGCTCGCCATAGACGCCGCGATAGCGGTCATCCATGCCATAGATCGTCGTATTGTACTGATCGTGGCTGCGGAAGGTCTGCAGCACGAAGAGGTCGTCGCGCGTCAGCGCCTGCTGGTGTTCGGTCTGTTCGGGTAGTGGGCCGCTATAGAATGTGGCCTTTTTCGCCGGCGTGTTCCATTCCCGTTCGGATGCGGCGTTGCGCAGATGAAAACCGCGCGGCGCACGGACGCGTTCGTTGAAATTGTCGAAACCGGGAATGACCCGCTCGATCATGTCGCGGATAAGATCGTAGTCATGGGCGAGCGCTTTCCAGTTTACCTGGGCATCGCCGAGCGTCGCGTGTGCAATGCCGGCGACGATGGCGACTTCCGAGCGCAATTCGTCTGACGCGGGCGGGTTGATGCCGCCGGAACCATGGACCATGCTCATGGAATCTTCGACCGTGACAATCTGCGACCGGCCCGCCGAATTGCGGTCGATTTCCGTTCGCCCGAGACAGGGCAACACGAAGGAGGTTTCGCCCGGCACCAGATGCGAATGGTTGAGCTTGGTGGCAATGTTGACGGTTAGCTTCTGCTTCTCGAACGCCTTGACGATCAGCGGGCTGTCGGGCGTCGCGCGCATGAAGTTGCCGCCGAGCGCGATGAAGGTCTGAGCCTCGCCATCCAGCATGGCAGCCACCGCCTCGACGGTGTTGTGGCCGGGCTTGCGCGGCATGGGAACGCCGAGTTCCTTTTCCAGTGCATCGAGAAGGGCGGGCGGGGCTTTTTCATCGATGCCGACGGTGCGGTCACCCTGCACGTTGGAATGGCCGCGCACCGGGCAAAGGCCGGCGCCGGGCCGGCCGATATTGCCGCGCAGCAGCATGAAATTGGTGATTTCGCGCACGATGATGACGGAGTGCCGGTGCTGGGTGACCCCCATGGCCCATGTGGCGATGACGGAACCGGCATTCATGTAGATGCCGGCGGCTTCCTCGATTTCCGCACGGGTGAGGCCCGACTGGTCGAGGATGCTTTCCCAGCTCGTCGCTTCGACAGCGGCGCGATAGGCCTCGAATTCGACGGCATGTTCGGCGAGGAAGTCGTAGTCGATGATGGCGGGCTCGCCCGCCGCCCTTGCGGCGTCATCGGCGGCGAAGACCGCCTTGCTCATGCCACGCACCGCCGCCATGTCGCCGCCCTGTCGCGGCTGGTAATAATTGGTGGCGATCCTGGTGCTGCTGCCGGTGATCATCTCGATCTTGTCCTGCGGATCGGCGAAGCGCTCCAGACCCTTTTCGCGGATGGGATTGAGGACGGCGATCCTTGCGCCGCGAAGGGCTGCCCGGCGCAGATCGCCCAGCATGCGGGGATGGTTGGTGCCGGGGTTCTGCCCGATGACGAAGATCGCATCCGTCTGTTCGAAATCCTCGAGCAGCACCGTTCCCTTGCCGACGCCGATCGAGGCTTTCAGGCCGACGCCGCTGGCCTCGTGGCACATGTTGGAACAGTCGGGGAAGTTGTTGGTGCCGAAAATCCGGACCATTAATTGATAAATGAAGGCGGCCTCGTTTGAGGCACGGCCGGATGTGTAGAATTCCGCCCGGTTCGGACTGTCGAGGCTGTTCAGAATCCGGCCGATTTCGGCAAAGGCGTCGTCCCACGAGACCGGCAGATATTTGTCGGTCGCCCGGTCGTAACGCATCGGATGCGTCAGCCGACCCTGTTTTTCCAGCTCGTAGTCGGACCAGCCGCGCAGTTCGGAGACGGTGCGGGTGGCGAAGAAATCCGGCGGTACGCGGGCTTCCGTCGCTTCCCATGCGACCGCCTTGACGCCGTTTTCGCAGAATTCGAAGGAAGAGCCATGTTCGGGGTCGCCCCATGCGCAGCCCGGGCAATCGAAGCCATCAGGCTGGTTCGCTTTCAGCAGCGCACGCGCGCCGGAAATCGGCGCACCGGATTCCATAAGCCGCTTGCCCACGCTTTTCAGCGCGCCCCAGCCGCCTGCAGCCGAGGAGGCCTTGCCGATGAAATCCGTCTTGCTCATTGCTGTGTTTTTCCTGAAATCTACGTGCTTGGCCATGTGGTGAACAAGGCCGATCATATGTAAAAAAGCTTCTTCAGAATCGCCTTTAGGCGACATATGTCAATCTTTAACTTGCCGTTTTCTACGGAACAGTCGGGCGTTGCGGGGCGTTGTGCCAGGTGCGACGCCGAACCGGCAGGACGCGTTAACGCGGGTGCGATATTCGTGAATTATAGTCTCACGAAAGCGCGGTTCATGACATTTTCGTCGCAGTCGCGAGGCTTGTTGTTTTCCGGCTATCCGGTTGTTGACAATATGCTTTTTAACGCCATTCTGCCTGCGCATTCGTGCACTGCGGCATTTCGAAAACAGGGGGACGCCAGATGACAGACCGTGACGACGATCTTGCCGCTCCCGAAGAGTTGAAGCCGAAAGAGGCACTTTCCGATATCTATGCCGAGGACGGCTCCGTCCGTTCGGATTTTCTGGCGATGGTGGGCGCGGCGATCGCCGACCGCGACCTGCTGTTCCTGCGAAAGAATGTAGCGCGGCTGCATGAGTCCGAACTCGGCGACGTGCTGGAATCCATCCTGCCGGAACAGCGCCACGCACTCGTGCGGCTTCTCGGTTCCGATTTCGACATGACGGCGCTGACCGAGGTGGATGAGGGGATCCGCCTCGATATCGTCGACCAGATGTCGAACGAGCAGATCGCCGCCGGTATCGGCGAACTGGATTCGGATGACGCCGTCTATATTCTCGAAGATCTCGATGACGACGACCGCGAGGACATTCTCTCGCAGCTGCCGTTTACCGAACGCGTGCGGCTTATGCGGGCGCTGGACTATCCGGAAAGCTCGGCCGGCCGGCGCATGCAGACGGAATTCGTCGCCGTGCCGCCTTTCTGGACCGTCGGCCAGACCATCGATTATCTGCGCGAGGAGGAGGAGCTACCGGAATCTTTCTCGCAAATCTTCGTCATCGATCCCACCTTCAAGCTGGTCGGCGCGCTCGATCTTGACAGGGTGCTGCGCGCCAAGCGGCAGGTGAAGATCGAAACGATCATGCACGACACCAACCACTCCATTCCGGCCGAAATGGACCAGGAAGAGGCGGCGCAGCTTTTCGAACAATATGACCTTTTGTCCGCCGCCGTGGTCGACAATAACGGCCGGCTCGTTGGCGTGCTCACCATCGACGACGTGGTCGACGTCATTCAGGAAGAGGCTGAAGAGGATTTGCTGCGCCTCGGCGGCGTTGGTGATGAAGAACTGTCGGATAGTATCGTCAGCACCTCGCGCTCGCGCGTGCCGTGGCTTGCCGTCAACCTCCTTACCGCCTTTTTGTCCGCCTCCGTCATCAGCCTGTTCGATGCAACGATCCAGCAGATCATCGCCCTTGCGATCCTGATGCCGACCGTCGCCGGCATGGGCGGCAATGCCGGATCACAGACCATGACGGTGTCGGTGCGGGCGCTCGCCACCAAAAGCCTCGATATTCATAACGCTGCCCGCATCATCCGGCGTGAGGCGGGGGTGGGCATCCTGAACGGCATGTTGTTCGGCTGCGCCATTGGCATCGTCGCCGGCGTGTGGTTTCAGGATGTGCATATTGGCGGCATCATCGCCACGGCCATGTGTCTCAACATGCTGGCGGCTGCACTGGCCGGTATTCTCATTCCGCTGGTTCTCGACAAGTTCGGGGCTGATCCCGCAGTCTCCTCGGCGGTCTTCGTGACGGCGGTGACCGATATTGTCGGCTTTTTCAGCTTTCTCGGCATCGCGACCTGGTGGTATGGAGTTTCCGGCTAGGAGAGGGCTGCGGGCAAAATTGACTTTTACGTGAAGGTCAAATAATATCATCCGGTTATGAATCGGATAGGCCCTTGGACAAGTATTATAGCATAACCGAACTGACACGCGAATTCGGTGTTTCCACCCGCACCTTGAGATTTTACGAGGATGAGGGCCTCATTCACCCTGAGCGTCGTGGCCGTACACGGCTTTTCAGGTCTGCTGACCGACGTCTTATCCAGGAAATCCTGCGCGGCCGCCGTATCGGTTTCACGATCGCCGAAATTCGCGAGATCATTCACGTCTACAAGGAGCCGCCGGGCGAATCGGGGCAGCTTATTCTGCTGATGAAGAAGGTCGATGAAAAGCGCGCCGATCTCAGACAAAAGCGCAAGGACATCGAGGAGACGCTGGCGGAACTCGACAATGTCGAAGAGGCCTGTCTCACGCGGCTCGCCGAAATCGGCGTCGGGACTTGAGCATAGCTCGATAGTTGCTGTGCGCCCGTTTCACTTAGAGCCGGGAATGGGGCTGACGCGTCTCAACCTCTCCAAATCGTCGGGGTGCATCTGGATAGGCGGTCACCGCTTGTTTCTTCTCCCCGCCGGGGAGAAGTCCGCGGCAGCGGGATGAGGGGGCTTGCTCTCCGAAATCCGGCGACGTTACCCCCTCATCCGACCCTTCGGGCCACCTTCTCCCCGGCGGGGAGAAGAAACAAGCGGCAAGCGTTTACTGCGCCTCAACCGTGCATTGCTGTGCCAATTCGCTGACCTTCGTCTGCTGATCGGCACTGAGCTTGCCTTCCATCATGATGTCAAACAGGCTTTCCGCCTGCAGTTTCTCCAGCGTGCAGCCGCAGAAACGCTGGCACAGTTCCACCCCGTTCGCCTGTTCGACGCAACTTTTCTCACAGCTTGATTTGTAGAGCTCCACCTGATCGACGGGAGGAGGCGGAGCGACGAGCGACAGGACGTAGACGAGGCCGATCAGTGCCGGCTGGTGTATGAGGTAAAAGGCAAGGCTGTGACGGCCGGCGCTGGCGACCAGGTTGCGCGGTGAGCTGGGGTTGCGAAAACGATCCAGCCAGTTGCGGGGAGTGACGAATTGCGAAACGCCAAGTCCGGCAAGGAAGGGTGCCAGCCAGGGTAGCAGCGGCACATAGTCGTTGGAGCGGGGCGGCATGGTGGCAAAGCCGATCCAGGCCAGCCATTTTGTATTGAACAGGTCGGATTGCAGATATTGCGGCAACGCGAAGGCGACGACGGCGAAAAGCAGTGTCACGACCGCGGGGGCACGCAGGAAAAGCAGCCCGACGAGGCTTGCGGCGGCGATATTATGCAGGATGCCGAAGAAGATAAAGCTGTCGGGAAAGGCGAAATAGGTGGCGGCGGTAATCAACAGCGCTGAGCCTGCCACCATGGCGAACCGTTTGCCGAAGGACGGCCAGTTCAGGCTTTTGCCATGGGCGAGAAACAGGCTGAAACCGGCCAGAAACAGGAATGAGGAGGCGATGCCACGCGCATAGAGTTTCCAGAGACCCGTGGTTGCAGTGCCGGGTTCGAGATAACCGAAATATTCCAGATTCCACGTGAAGTGATAGGACGCCATGGCGATGAGCGCCAGTCCGCGCAGGGTATCGAGACCGCCTATGCGGCCCCTGCGGCTTGTTTCGGTGACGGCTGCGTTTGTGTCCATGTTTTCCGCTTTTCACGAGACCGGTATTCATTCGGGCTTGGCCCTTGAAGTGCGGCTATTTCAAGGCCTGTCATCTTCCATGATGGCGCGACGAGCCTCGGAAAAGAACTGGCGGCGCAGCAATGCCACGATGATGATGACGGTGCTGGCGATGAAGACATAGGGGCTGATGAACCAGCCGAGATAACCGATGGACAGAAAGATCGTCCGCAGGCCGTCATTGAAATTCTTAGCAGCGATGATGTTCATCTTTATGACGTTTTCGGCGGCACGCTCGGCCGCTTCGCGGTCGGCGCCGGCATCATGGACCATGGGAATGGCGCCGAACAGGATCGTGCAATAGTTGAACAGGCGGTAGGACCAGCCGAATTTGAAAAAGGAATAACCGAACAGACAGGTCAGCCCGATGACTTTCAGCTCGAAGGCCGTGCGCCCGGAATAATGCACGAAAGGCATGTCACGAAACACCGATTCGACCTGTTCCGTCGCGCCCAGCAGAGCGAAACAGCCGCCGATGGCGAAGATGGAGGTGGAGGCGAAGAAGGCCGTGCCGTTCTGCAAACCGGCCATGATCTGCGTGTCGATCATCTTCAGATCGCGCTTCAGCGAATTCATGATCCAGTCGCGCCGGCGCCCGGCCATGGCCTGGTTGAGGCTGGCGCGCGAAAACAGCCGCGATCCCGTCGTGATATAGGTATAGGCAGCCCACAGCACGACGAAAACGACGATCGATATGTAGTCCATGATGGTCATCACGGGCAGGCCACCTTGCTGTTTGCGAATCTTCGAAAGCATATTGATTTGAAGGCCATGGCAAGGCAATGGCGACGACCTCCGTGAGCAAATATTCTCACCGCGCGTTGCCGTGTCGCCATTTCGTTTTCTGCTAACGTTCCGGTAACCATGTGGCTTTATCAATCGCTCTCGCGGACGACAGGTCTGCCGGTTCCGGGTCAGGTTTTGCGTACCGGTTCCGCCTGATATCCCGATACCATCTCCGGCAGATTGACAGGATGGCCGTTCGCACCTAGCCTTCTTCGAAGGACCGGTGTTGCCGGCATCCGGAGTTGTCATAGCTCTGATATGTCTCGCATCGTGCGGACAGGTTTTGACGCCTCCGGTCCGGTATCAGCGGCAGTCCGGCATGAGCAACCGGGGAACGCCTTTTTCTACGAATCGTTCCCTTCATGGCCGCCTGTCTCCGGCTTGCGACAATGCAAAGACGCCGGTCCGTTTCATTTCCTCATTCAGGTTTCCGATGACAGATAAAAACCGCTCCGTTTTCATTCTTGGCGGCGCGCGCTCCGGCAAGTCCCGTTTTGCGGAAGAGGTTGCGGTAACGGTCGGCGGAAGCCTGCATTATCTGGCCACCGGCAGGCCATGGGATGAGGAGATGCGTGACCGCATCGGCCATCATCAGGCGCGGCGCGGCGGCGAGTGGACCACCCATGAAGCGCCGGTCGATATTGTCGCGGTGCTGCAGCGCCTCGACCGACCGGACAATGTCATCCTCATCGACTGCCTGACATTGTGGCTCACCAATCTGATGATGGAAAATGCCGATATCGAGGCCGCCTTTGACGTTTTGGTGGCGGCAATCGCATCGGCTAAAGCGAAGGTAATCCTCGTTTCCAACGAGGTCGGTCTCGGCATCGTGCCGGAAAACCGTATGGCGCGTGAGTTCCGCGACCATGCCGGGCGGCTGCACCAGCGCATCGCCGCCATTGCCGGTGAGGTTTATTTCGTCGCCGCCGGGTTACCCTTGAAGATGAAGGGCTGAGTCTGGCCCTGCAAAAGACGGTTGCCGTCACTCGTTAGTGCTTTTGCGCTTACGCAATTCTTCCGGCAACGCCGCTGCCTGTTTTGTCGGGGCTGCGACAGCTTTGCTTTCTTGATCTGGATCAAGGTGGCGTTCTCCCGCCGGTGGCAATGCTGCAACCGACGCAAAGGCGCGTTTCCGCTCTCCCAGGCGCATACCCTGCCTTTCGTCGGTCGGCTTGCACGTTGGGGGAAACCAACAATGAATTACACGTTAGAAACCGCGATCGTGGCCCTCGGGGCCTTTCTCGCGTTGCTCGGGGCAGCCTTTGCCCATGACAGTCTTTTCGCCGCCCATATGTGGGTGCTGTTCTTTACACTACTGGTCAGCACGGTGCTTCTGCTGCGCCGCGTTTCCTTCGCGCCCGCCGATCCGGCCGCGCGCGCCCGCCTCCAGTCGGAATATTTCGACGAGGTTGTGAAATACGGCGTCATCGCCACCGTTTTCTGGGGTGTCGTCGGTTTTCTGGTTGGGGTGGTGGTTGCGCTTCAGCTCGCCTTTCCCGATCTCAACATCGCGCCCTATTTCAATTTCGGCCGGATGCGGCCCTTGCACACATCGGCGGTGATCTTCGCTTTCGGCGGAAATGCGCTGATCGCGACGTCGTTCTACGTGGTGCAGAGAACCTGTCGCGCGCGCCTGTTCGGCGGTAATCTCGGCTGGTTCGTTTTCTGGGGCTACAACCTCTTCATCGTCATGGCCGCGACAGGCTATCTGCTCGGCATCACGCAGGGCCGTGAATATGCCGAGCCGGAATGGTATGTCGATATCTGGCTGACCATCGTCTGGGTCGCCTATCTCGCCACCTTCCTCGGCACCATCCTGAAGCGCAAGGAGCCGCATATCTATGTGGCGAACTGGTTCTATCTCGGCTTCATCGTCACTATCGCCATGTTGCACATCGTCAATAACCTGGCGGTTCCGGTGTCATTCCTCGGCGTCAAGAGTTACTCGGCCTTCTCGGGCGTGCAGGATGCGTTGACGCAATGGTGGTACGGCCATAATGCCGTCGGCTTTTTCCTGACGGCCGGCTTCCTCGGCATGATGTATTATTTCATTCCCAAGCAGGTGAACCGCCCGGTCTATTCCTACCGCCTGTCGATCATCCACTTCTGGGCGTTGATCTTCATGTATATCTGGGCCGGCCCGCACCACCTGCACTATACGGCGCTGCCGGACTGGGCGCAGACGCTCGGCATGGTGTTTTCGATCATGTTGTGGATGCCTTCCTGGGGCGGGATGATCAACGGCCTGATGACGCTTTCGGGCGCATGGGACAAGATCCGCACTGACCCCGTCGTGCGCATGATGGTGATGGCGGTGGCCTTCTACGGCATGGCGACCTTCGAAGGTCCGATGATGTCGATCAAGGCCGTCAACTCGCTCAGCCATTATACCGACTGGACCATCGGCCACGTGCATTCGGGCGCGCTTGGCTGGAACGGCATGATCACCTTCGGCGCGATCTATTACCTGACGCCGAAACTCTGGGGCAGGGATCGTCTCTACAGCCTGCAACTGGTCAACTGGCACTTCTGGCTCGCCACGCTCGGCATCGTCGTTTACGCCGCCGTCATGTGGGTGGCCGGCATCCAGCAGGCGTTGATGTGGCGCGAATATGATAGCCAGGGCTTCCTCGTCTATTCCTTCGCGGAATCGGTCGCGGCCCTGTTCCCCTATTATGTGATGCGTGCACTGGGCGGTCTGATGTTCCTCAGCGGCGCACTGATCATGGCCTACAACGTCACGATGACCATCCTCGGTCATCAACGCGAGGAGGGCGTCCGCAAGGATGCCGCACCTTCGCTGCAGCCCGCTGAATAAGGAGAGGCCGATGTCCATACTCGACAAACACGGCGTCATCGAACGCAATGCCACGCTGCTTCTGGTCGGTTCCCTGTTGGTCGTCTCGATCGGCGGCATCGTGGAAATCGCACCGCTCTTCTACCTCGAAAACACCATCGAGAAGGTGGAGGGCATGCGCCCCTACACGCCGCTGGAACTGGCCGGGCGCAACATCTACATCCGCGAGGGCTGTTACGTCTGCCACAGCCAGATGATCCGGCCGTTCCGCGACGAGGTGGAACGTTACGGGCATTACAGCCTGGCGGCGGAATCCATGTACGACCATCCGTTCCAGTGGGGCTCCAAGCGCACGGGTCCGGATCTCGCGCGCGTCGGTGATCGCTATTCGAACGAATGGCATGTGCAGCATCTGGCCGATCCGCGCTCGGTGGTGCCGGAATCGATCATGCCGTCCTATGCGTTCCTGAAGACCACGTCGCTGAAGATCACCGATGTTTCGATGGAGATGAAGGCGAACCGTGCCGTTGGCGTGCCCTATAGCGACGAGATGATTGAGAAGTCGGCCGCCGATCTTGCCGCACAGGCCGACCCGAATGCGGATTCGTCGGAACTGCTGGCGCGTTATCCCAAGGCAAAGGTCGGCGATTTCGACGGCGATCCGGCCAAGCTCACCGAAATGGATGCGCTGGTCGCCTATCTGCAGATGCTCGGCACGCTGGTCGATTTCTCGACCTATGACGATGCCGCCGGATACCGGTGAGGAGAGAAAGCCATGGAAACCTACACGGCCATGCGCCACTTCGCCGATAGCTGGGGCCTGCTTGCCATGACCCTGTTCTTTGCCGGTGTCGTTGTTTTCACTCTTCGCCCCGGCTCCAAGAAAGCCGCGGACGATGCCGCCAGCATTCCGCTCAGGGAGGACTAGGATATGTCCGAAAAACACATTGATGACATCAGCGGCGTCGAAACCACCGGCCATGAATGGGACGGTATCCGCGAGCTGAACAACCCCATGCCGCGCTGGTGGGTCTGGACCTTCTATTTCACGATCCTCTGGGCAATCGGCTACACCATCGCCTATCCGGCTTACCCGCTGATATCGGGTGCCACGAAAGGGTTGCTCGGCTGGAGCAGCCGTGGCGAAATCGCCGCCGAAATCGCGGATGCGAAACAGGCGCAGAGCGTTTATGTCGATAAAATCGCCAATTCGTCGCTTGCCGACATTCAGGCCGATCAAACCCTGATGCAATTTGCCCTTTCCGGCGGTGCAGCCGCTTTCAAGGTGAATTGCATTCAGTGTCACGGTTCTGGTGCGGAAGGCGGGCAGGGCTATCCCAACCTCAACGATGACGACTGGATGTGGGGCGGCAGCGTTGACGACATCTACACGACGGTGAAACACGGCATTCGTTTTGCCGAAGATGCGGATACGCGAGCTTCGGAAATGCCGGCGTTCGGCGACATTCTGAAATCGGATGAAATCCGCGAAGTTGCCGCCTATGTCGTCAGCCTCACCGGCACCCCTTCCAACCCGGCTTTGGTGGAACCCGGCAAGCAGCTTTTTGCCGACAATTGCGCCTCTTGCCACGGCGAGGACGCCAAGGGTAACCGCGAGTTCGGCGCGCCCAATCTTGCCGATGCGATCTGGCTGAAGTCTCACGGCGAAGAAGGCATCGTCTCACAGATTCGGTCGCCCAAGCACGGCGTCATGCCCGCCTGGGGTGAGCGTCTCGGGGATACGACAGTCAAGCAGCTGGCGATCTTCGTGCATTCGCTTGGTGGTGGCGAGTGAAGCGAGCAGAATTTAAGAAGGGCGCCGGGGGCGCCCTTTTTATTGTTCAGATGAGGCGTTTTCCGCCCGTCCATCCGGATATTCGGCTGGTCCCTTCAACTCGATCTTGTTGCCGAAGGGATCACGGAAATAGAACGAATGTCCCATGCCTCTCGCGCCGCCGTGAAAGGCTTCCTGTTCTATCTTGACGTTAAATTTCGCCAGGTGCGCGCGAAGCGCATCATGGTTCAGAGGACCGGTCGCTATGCAGATGTGATCGACATTACGTCCTCCGGCGACAGGCGGAGCAGCCTTTGTGCCACCGGGGTGCGTGGCATCCCAAAGCACGATCAAGGCGTTTCCGCACCAGACTTGCTCCATCCCGAGAGCAGGGTAAGAGTAACCATCCCTACACCCCAGCACGTTCCGGTAAAAATCGAGCGCCCGCGTCATGTCGTCGACGATGAAGACAATATGATCGATACCGACCAGCAAAAAAGGCGGCGTTGTCAAAGTCATGGCGGGCTCCTGCCGATCAGTTTTTCGACCAGACGGCCAGTTCGTATCCATCCGGATCGGTGAAATGAAAGCGGCGTCCGCCCGGAAACTCGAATAGCGCGACGCTGATCTGTCCACCGGCCGCCTCGACGCGACGCTGCACATCTTCGATATCGGTGGCGTAGAGAATGACGAGCGGTCCGCCCTTGGCCGAAACGGGCGCGGTGGTGGTGAAGCCGCCCGTCAGGCGGCCGTCGGAAAACTCGCAATATTGCGGACCGTAATCCTTGAAGGTCCAGCCGAATGCGCCGCCGTAAAATTCCTTGCTGCGTTCGATATCGGCGACGTTGAATTCGACATAGTCGATGCGTCGGTCGTTGGTATTCTCTGTCATCGTTTACTCCATCAATCCGCTTCGAGCAGCGTCTTTAGCGTTTCGAGATCGGCCGTGATCGCGCGCGCGTCCTGTTCGAAAGCCTCATCCGTCATGCCCTGAAGGCGAAGCAGCGTGAAGCTGACTTCCGAGCCGCCGCCGTTCGGGGTCACCCGCAAGGCGTTATAGACCTTCACGCCGTCAGGCAATGTGACGACATGGTCTATGACGCCGAATTCATTGGCGGGTGCGAAATTGACGCGCACCTCACCGAGCGGTCCGCCCTGCGCGATCCAGTCTTCACCGTCTGGTTTCAGGCCGCCGGCAAGACCGGCGGCCCAGAGCGGCATGTTCTGCGGATCGGCGGCGAAATCATAGACATGGCTCCATGGTTTTTCGACCGACAGATGAATGATTCTCGATTGCATGACAGGCATCTCGTCCTCCCTCTGCGGCGCGGTCCCTCCCTGCGCCACTTTGTCGTCACTTGATGTAAGTCAAGGATGTTTTGCCGGTGAGGTGGGAGAAAGCAAGGAGATAAAAATGGACTCCTATCATGAACATCTATCGCGCCGGACAGGATCGCCCGCAACAGCCCGTCGAAAGGCTGGAGGCGGAAGCCGTCAATTCGGCAAAAACGCGCAAACCGCTCTACGAAGCGCGCAAGAAGATTTTTCCCAAGCGCGCTGAAGGCCGGTTCCGGCGGTTCAAATGGCTGGTGATGCTGGTCACGCTCGGCATTTATTATCTGACGCCATTTTTGCGATGGGACAGGGGACCTTATGCCCCGGATCAGGCCGTGCTGATCGATATCGCCAACCGGCGCTTTTATTTCTTCTTCATCGAAATCTGGCCGCAGGAATTCTTCTTTGTTGCCGGGCTGCTTGTCATGGCGGGGCTGGGGCTGTTTCTAGTCACATCAGCCGTCGGGCGCGCATGGTGCGGTTATACCTGTCCGCAGACCGTCTGGGTCGATTTGTTTCTGGTCGTCGAACGGGCAATCGAAGGCGACAGGAACGCCCGGATGAAACTGGATGCAGCGCCCTTTACATTTGGCAAATTGCGCAAGCGCGTGCTGAAACATGCAATCTGGCTGGTGATCGGCGTCCTGACCGGCGGCGCCTGGATTTTCTACTTTGCCGATGCGCCGACGCTGGCAATGCAGTTCATGACCGGGCAGGCGCCGATGATTGCCTACTCGACCGTCGCCACGCTCACCGCCACCACCTATGTCTTTGGCGGGCTGATGCGGGAACAGGTGTGCACCTATATGTGTCCCTGGCCGCGTATTCAGGCGGCGATGCTGGATGAGAATTCGCTTGTCGTCACCTATAATGACTGGCGCGGCGAACCGCGTTCGCGGCATGCCAAAAAGGCCGTCGCAGCCGGAGAGAGCATCGGCGATTGCGTCGATTGCAACGCCTGCGTCGCGGTCTGTCCCATGGGCATCGACATCAGGGACGGGCAGCAGCTGGAATGCATCACCTGTGCGCTCTGCATCGACGCCTGTGACGGGGTGATGGACAAGATCGGCAAGCCGCGCGGGCTGATCGCCTATGCGACGCTCTCCGAATATCAGTCCAACATGGCGCTGGCGACCGGCAACGGTGAGCACTCCATCCGCCCAGCCAATGTGCGCGAGGAGGACGGCAGCTTCAAGAGGAGCATCCGCCACTTCGACTGGCGCATCGTCTTCCGGCCGCGCACGCTGCTTTACACGGTAATCTGGGCCGCCGTCGGCATTGGCCTGCTGGTAGCGCTGGTGACGCGCGAGCGGCTGGCGCTGAATGTCCTGCATGACCGCAATCCGCAATATGTGCTGGAATCGAATGGTTCGATCCGCAACGGCTATACCGTCCGCATCCTCAACATGGTGCCGCAGCCGCGCACCATGAGCCTGACGATAGAAGGCCTTCCGAATGCGGTGATGAAGATAAACGGCATGGCGGATACGGCGGCGCGCGCCTTTGAGGTGACGGTGGAGCCGGACGAGGCGACGACGCTGAAGGTGTTCGTCACCCTGCCGGGCGAGGACGTCGCGCGGGCAGCGGAAAATTTCGAATTCATCGTCAGCGATACGGCCGGCCACGAGACGGCCCGTTACGATGCGGTCTTTAATGCTCCGGGAGTGAAAAAATGACAGTGAATAATCGCCAAGCATCCGGCTTTGTTTTCACCGGCTGGCACATGCTCGGTGTCATGGTGCTGTTCTTCGGCACCATCATCACCGTCAACATGATCATGGCCTGGAACGCGGTTACCAGCTGGAGCGGGCTTGTCGTGCCCAACACCTATGTGGCCAGCCAGCAGTTCAATGCCAAGGCCGAGGCCGCCAAGGCACGGGCTGCAACCGGCATCAAGGGTAGGCTCGTGGTAGATGAAAAGAGCGTGCGTTACGAGGTGTTTCATGCTGAGAGCGGCCCCGTCGAGACCGATACTGTGACGATGCATTTCCGCCGGCCGGTTGGCGAACATCAGAATTTCGACATGGAGCTGAAGCCGGTTTCCACCGGTGTGTTTACGGCCGCGCATGACATGCTGCCGGGCCAGTGGATCGTCGAGGTCACGGCCATCAGGGACGGCCGGATCATCGTGCATGAGGGCACGCGGATCGCCGTTATCAGGGGGCGTTTATGAGCTGCTGCGCACCGGGAACGGAGGGTTCGCTGCAACTCGGCGAGACGGTCAATCCGCCGTCGTCAGAGGAACTGATGCTGGCGAGCCGCGATCTTGGGCAGGGGTTGCGCCAGACCGATCTCAGCGTGCCGGATGTTTATTGCGGCGCCTGCATCACAACCATCGAGACAGCGCTCGCCCGTCTCCGCCAAGTGGAGCGGGCGCGGGTGAACCTGTCGTCCAAACGTGTGGCGGTTGTCTGGAAGGAAGAGATCAATGGTGTCAGGACCGATCCCGCCGACATTGCCCGTACAATCCTGTCGACGGGATACCGCACACATCTTTTCGCCAGCGGACAGGATGCCTCGGACGCGTTGCGCTCGCAGCTGATAAGGGCGGTGGCGCTGTGCGGATTTGCATCCGCCAATATCATGCTGCTGTCAGTGTCCGTCTGGTCCGGGGCCGATGCGGCGACGCGTGACATGTTCCACTGGATTTCGGCGATGATCGCCGCGCCGGCGCTGATTTATGGCGGCCGTTTCTTTTATCAATCGGCCTGGAATGCGCTGAAGCACGGCCGCACCAATATGGATGTGCCGATCGCGCTTGCCATCACGCTCTCCTATGCCGTGTCGTTGTGGGAAACCATACACCATGGCGAACACGTCTGGTTCGATGCGACCGTGTCGCTGCTGTTTTTCCTGCTGATCGGCCGCACACTGGATCACATCATGCGCGACAAGGCGCGCTCTGCCATTGCCGGGCTTGCGCGACTTTCACCGCGCGGAGCGACCGTCATCGGTGAGAACGGAACGCGTGAGTATCGCCAACTCGGTGACGTGCAGCCCGGTATGTCGATTGCGATTGCGCCAGGCGATCGGGTGGCGGTGGATGCTATGGTCATAAGTGGCAGCAGCGATCTCGACATGTCCATCGTCAATGGTGAAAGCGCGCCGCGCCGCGTTACGGCAGGCGACAGCTTGCAGGCCGGTACGCTCAACCTCACCGGTTCGCTCACCGCACGTGTGACCGCCTCGGCCAAGGATTCCTTTCTGTCGGAAGTGATCGGATTGATGGAGGCGGCCGAAGGCGGGCGGGCGCGTTACCGCCGTATCGCCGACCGGGCCGCAAGCTATTATTCACCCGTCGTGCATCTTCTTGCGCTGGTGACATTTCTTGGCTGGGGCATTTTCGGCGGCGACTGGAAACAGGCGATGCTGATCGCCATTGCGGTGCTGATCATCACCTGCCCCTGTGCGCTCGGCCTTGCCGTTCCCGTCGTGCAGGTAGTGGCGGCTGGAAGGCTCTTCCGGCACGGCATCATGGTCAAGGAAGGCTCGGCCATGGAACGACTGGCCGAAATTGATACTGTGCTGTTCGACAAGACAGGCACGCTGACCGTTGGCAAGCCGAGACTGGTCGAGACAGATGTGAAACCCGCCACCATGGCGATTGCGGCTGGGCTCGCTGCCCATTCGCGCCATCCTCTCTCGAAAGCCTTGCATGCCGCCTATAATGGTGCCTTGCCGGCCTATGAAGTGGTACGGGAAATACCGGGGTCGGGTGTTGAGGCGGAGACAGAAGCCGGAACCTACCGGCTCGGCAATCGCCGTTTCGCGTGCCCCGATGAGGTGGGGATCGACAATGGCGATGCGCGGTCGGAAGTGGTGCTGTCACTTGATGGTCGGCATCTGGCGAGCTTCGGCTTCGAGGATAATCCGCGCGCGGGTGCGGTTGCGGCTTTGCGTCATCTCTCAGTGCGGGGCCTTGTGCAGGAAATCGTCTCTGGTGACCGGGCTGCTGCCGTCAGCGCCATGGCGCAGCGGCTGGGGATCGGCAACTGGCGTGCGGACCTGTCGCCGAAGGACAAGGCGGCGCGCTGCGCCGAGCTGGCTGCTGAGGGTCGGAGGGTGCTGATGGTGGGAGACGGTATCAACGACGCGCCGGCGCTTGCCGCCGCGCATGTTTCCATGGCGCCCGCCACCGCCGCCGATATTGGCCGGCAGGCTGCCGATTTTGTGTTCATGCAGGAGGATCTCGATGCCGTGCCCTTCGCGATTGAGACATCGCGGCGGGCCGGAAAGCTTATCCGGCAGAACTTCGCCCTCGCCATAGGCTATAATCTCGTTGCCGTGCCGATCGCGATTGCCGGCTATGCCACGCCGATGATCGCGGCCATCGCCATGTCGACATCGTCGCTGATTGTCGTCGCCAATGCCTTGCGCCTTGCCGGTGCGGTTGACACTGTCCGTCCTCAAAATGAAGCGAACGCAGGATTTGCGGGCGAGGGGGCGCAACTGGCATGAACATGCTGATCTATCTCATTCCGGTCGCATTGTTCCTCGGCGCGCTGGGGCTTTTCGCCTTTCTCTGGTCGGTTCGTTCAGGCCAATATGACGATATGGACGGGGCGGCCTGGCGGGCGATAGATGACGGCGACGATCATCCCCGGCCTTCTTAAACGGGAAGCGCAAATGTCAGCCCTGGACCGGCCTCGACCTGTCGCAAATATGCAAAGCTGACTTGCGTCATCAAAATTTAATCGTTTCAGTCGCCCCTAGCCTTGCCGTTTGCCTATTACAGTGCCACAACACGACCACCTAAAAGCAAGATGGAGGCACATCCGTGGAACAGGCAGAAATCGGTTTGATCGGTCTCGGCGTCATGGGCTCGAACCTGGCGTTGAACATCGCGGAAAAGGGCAACAAGATTGCCGTATTCAACCGAACCCCGGAAGTTACACGAAAATTCTACGCCGATGCGGGCGAACTGCAGGGCCAGATCATTCCCTGCGAAACCATCGAGGAATTCGTCGCCGCCATTCGCCCTCCGCGCCCGATCATCATCATGATCAAGGCCGGCGATCCGGTCGACCAGCAGATGGAAATCCTGAAACCCCATCTCGCCAATGGCGACATCATGATCGACGCCGGTAATGCCAATTTCCGCGATACGATCCGCCGTTTCGACAATCTGAAGGATAGCGGCCTGACCTTTATCGGCATGGGCGTCTCCGGCGGTGAAGAAGGTGCGCGTCACGGACCTTCGATCATGGTCGGTGGCACCGAGGACAGTTGGAAGCGCGTCGAAAAGGTGCTGACCTCCATTTCCGCCAAGTATAATGACGATCCGTGCGTGGCATGGCTCGGCAATGACGGCGCCGGCCATTTCGTCAAGACCATCCATAACGGCATCGAATATGCCGACATGCAGATGATCGCCGAAATCTACGGCATCCTGCGTGATGGCCTTGGCATGAGCGCTGCCGAGATCGCCGATGTGTTCGCCGAATGGAACAAGGGCCGTCTCAATTCCTACCTGATCGAAATCACCGAGAAGGTTCTGCGCGCCGCCGATCCGATCACCGGCAAGCCGATGGTCGATCTGATCCTCGACAAGGCCGGCCAGAAGGGTACCGGCAAGTGGTCGGTCATCGAAGCGCAGAACATGGGCGTTGCCGCAACCGCGATCGAGGCTGCCGTAGCTGCCCGTATCCTGTCCTCGCAGAAGGACGAGCGTGAAGCTGCCGAAAAGATCTTCGGCCTGCCGACCCTCGCAGCGACACCTGCCGACAAAAAGGCCTTCATCGCCGATCTGGAAAGCGCGCTGCTGGCCGCCAAGGTCGGCGCTTATGCGCAGGGCTTCGCCATCATGTCGGCGGCATCGAAGGAGTTCAACTGGAACCTGCCGATGCCGACGATTGCCCGCATCTGGCGC
The DNA here is from genome assembly GCF_009498615.1 of Agrobacterium sp. ICMP 6402. NCBI lineage: Bacteria > Pseudomonadati > Pseudomonadota > Alphaproteobacteria > Hyphomicrobiales > Rhizobiaceae > Agrobacterium > Agrobacterium sp. ICMP 6402. The sequence continues at coordinate 1,069,711 of NZ_QSNV01000001.1, read as the reverse complement.
GCCGGCTGCATCATCCGCTCGGAATTCCTCGATGAGATCACTTCGGCCTTCACCAAGGACCCGCATGTGGCCAACCTCATCGTGACGCCTGCCTTCTCCGGCATCGTCAAGGATACCGACGCGCCGCTGCGTCGTGTGGTTTCCTACGCCGTCCTGTCGGGCCTGCCGGTTTCGGCGCTGGCTTCGGCACTCGGTTATTTCGATGCCTATCGCCGTGGCCGCGGCAGCGCCAACCTCATTCAGGCGCAGCGCGACTTCTTCGGTGCGCATGGTTTTGAACGCACCGATGGTGTCGACAAGCCGCACGGCCCATGGGGTAGCGGCGCCGACAGTTTCTGATCGGCTGAGACGATAAATGACAAAAGGCCCGCGTAAGCGGGCCTTTTTTATTCCATCCGGTGCCTTGGATCAGCGGGCGGCGGCGAGGCCGACGATGAGGCCGCTCACAGCGTTGATAAGCAGGAACTGGTTGTCGACGCGTACCCAGCGCTGGTCACGGCGCGGCTCGGCAAGACGGTAACGGCGATAATCACGGCGATCCACCATCTGGCGGCGCTCACGGGCCGAGAGGCGCTGGCCACGATCCCAGCGGTGCTTCTTGACGATGACTTTCTTGGTGGTGATCTGACGCTCGACGGTGACGCCGCGGTGGCGATCGTCGTGACGGCTCTGCGCCTGAGCCATCGGAGCTGCAAGAACGGTGGCTGCCAGAAGAATGGTGACGAACTTTTTCATGGAAGTTTCCTCTCGGGTTTCGATGAGAAGAACTTACGAATAAACGAATGAACGGAAACTGAATTTAAAATTACATTTATGTAATGGTTGTTAATGGTTAGGGGAGGAAGTTAATCTTTTATTTTGAGATTTTTGGCTCAGTTTCGGAGCGAGCAGGCCGCCCGGCGGACCGGGCGACCGTTTCTGTATCAGACCCGTTCGGCGGATTTTGCCCAGAGGTTGATATCCGCATCCTTGGCGTAACCGTCGATTTCCGCAAGCTCCTCGGTGGAGAACTCGGCATTGTCGAGCGCCTTCACGCAATCCTCGACCTGTTCGACACGGCTTGCGCCAATCAGCGCCGAGGTGATGCGGCCGCCACGCAGCACCCAGGCAATCGCCATCTGCGCCAGCGTCTGGCCGCGTCGCTCGGCAATGCGGTTGAGCGCGCGGATGTTTTCGACATTGCGTTCGTTGAGGAAGGCCGGGTTCAGCGACTTGCTCTGCGATGCTCGGCTGCCATCCGGCACGCCGCCCAGATATTTTGTCGTCAGCATGCCCTGCGCCAGTGGTGAGAAGACGATGGAGCCGATGCCCAGCTCTTCCAGCGTATCGACCAGACCGTCTTCCTCGATCCAGCGGTTGATCATCGAATAGCTCGGCTGGTGGATGATGCAGGGCGTGCCGAGATCTTTCAGGATGGCGGCGGCCTCGCGGGTGCGCTTCGAATTATAGGACGAGATGCCGACGTAAAGCGCCTTGCCCGAGCGCACGATCTGGTCCAGCGCGCCGCAGGTTTCCTCAAGCGGTGTGTTGGGGTCGAAACGGTGGGAATAGAAGATATCGACGTAATCCAGCCCCATGCGCTTCAGGCTCTGGTCGCAGGAGGAGATCAGATATTTGCGGCTGCCCCATTCGCCATAGGGGCCGGGCCACATGTTGTAACCGGCCTTGGAGGAGATGATCATCTCGTCGCGATAGCCGGCAAAATCGGTCCTCAGGATTTCACCGAAGGCGGTTTCGGCGCTACCGGGCGGCGGGCCATAATTATTGGCGAGATCGAAATGGGTGATGCCGAGATCGAAGGCACGGCGGCAGATGGCCTGTTTCGTCTGGTGCGGCGTGTCGTTGCCGAAATTGTGCCAGAGCCCCAGCGAAATCGCCGGCAGTTTTAGGCCGGTCTTGCCGCAATGATTGTATTTCATGGACGCGTATCGGTTTTCGGCCGGTTGCCAAACCATGGGTCTTCCTCCACTTGCTGATGACTGGCTGCCGGAGAACCCGGCAACCCTTTGAACCGATGAAGACAGGCGCGGGCGCACCTGTCATTCCCGAGAGGGATGGTTATGCCTTTCGCCGCATGGTTTCAATGCCGGGATTGGGCGATGATTGGCAGGTATGAAGATCGAAGATGCGGAAATGCGGCTGGGGGCCGTCCGCCTTCGGTGTGAAGATGATGCGACGCGTTTCGCCGGCGGAAAGATCGAAGAGGTTGTCGGAGTACCTTCCCGGCTGGTCTGCCTCCAGCATGACGAAGAGGGCGAGACCGGCAGCGGTGACATCGATTTCAAACTGGCCGTTTTTCAACGGGCCGACGGAAAGTTCCAACCCGGCGGGCTGAAGCTCCAGCGCCTTGTAGGTGTCGCGCACATGATGGCCTTCACCGGTCATGCCGTTGGAGGCAATGAAGCTCCACGCAAGGATGGCGCCATCCGGCAGGCTGTCCATGTCGATTTCAGTCAGCGTCGCGGCCTTATCCGTCGCGCATGTGCCGTTGGCGGATTTCAGCGGCACGCGGTTGCCGTCCATGGTCAGCGCAACGATGTTCATGTCGATCTCGACGTCTTCCGCCGTGTCGTTGACCATGGAAAAGCTCACCTGTCGTCCATCCCTGGAGGGAATGGCCGAGACCGTGACCGGCTGGAAAAAGCGGCGAGTAGCATAATGCAGCGCCTTCCAGCCGCCGCCATAATCGAGGCTCGACCACGAGGCGACCGGCCATGTGTCGTTCAGCTGCCAATAAAGCGTGCCCATGCAATGGGGCTTTAATGAGCGCCAGTAATCGACAGCCGTGCGGATGGCCAGCGCCTGCTGGACCTGGCTCAGATAGACGAAGTTCTCGAAATCCCTGGGGAAGCGGAAATAACGGAACATGGTGCCGGCGATCCGTTCATTGCCGCCGACATTCTTCTGGTGCAGCTCGATGACCGGGGAGGCGATGTTCATGTCCCTGTCTTCCGCATAGGTGCGGATGACGGGCATGGATGTATAGGACTGGAAACCGAATTCGGAGCAGAAACGCGGTTTGACCGACCGGTAATTGTCGAATGACTTGTTCTCGTGCCAGACGGACCAGTAATGCATGTCACCGGAACCATCGGCATGCCAGGCATCGCCATAATCGAGATAACCGGAGGCGGGGCTGGAGGGCCACCAGAGCGCTTCGGGGGCGGCTTTTTTCAGGGCTCTTTCGATAGTGCGGTTCAGGCGGTCGTAGGCGACGAGATAACGGTCGCGATTGTTGCGGGATTCATCGAACCAGGTCAGCGCCCCCACCAGCTCATTATCGCCGCACCAGAGCGCGATGGAGGCATGCGAGGACAGGCGTTTCACCTGATAATCGACCTCGTGTTCGACATTGTCGAGAAAGTCTTCGCTGCAGGGATAAAGATTGCAGGCGAACATGAAATCCTGCCAGACCAGCAGGCCGAGACGATCGCAGAGATCGTAGAACCAGTCTTCCTCATAAAATCCGCCGCCCCAGACACGGATCATGTTCATGTTGGCCTCGACGGCGGAGCAGAGGAGGTCTTCGGTCTTTTCCCGGCTGGTCAGCGAATAAAGCGCATCTGATGGAATCCAGTTGGCGCCACGGCAGAAGATTTCCCGGCCATTGATGCGGAAGGCGAAGCGGCTGCCGGCCTCATCCTTGTCCGTCAGCAGTTCGATGGTCCTGAAGCCGATCTGACGGGTGACGGTTTCGTCGGGCAATTCTACCGCGAGCGTATAGAGCGTCTGTTCGCCGCTGCCCGCTGGCCACCATAGCGCGGGGTTCTCCACGAAGAAGACGTGGCGCACCACCGTCTCGCCTGCGCCGACACCACAATCGAGCCGCAGCCTTTCATCGTTGAGGGAGAGATAGACCGGCAGGCTTGCCGGGCCTTCGGCAAAAAGCGTGACGGCCACATGCAGCTCGACGCCGCCTTCGACATGGTGCTGCGAGGTGACGACATGCTCGATGCGGGCCGTATCGAGGCGCTTCAGCAGGATTTTGCCATAAAGGCCGAGCGGCGCAATGGCGATGTTCCAGTCCCAGCCGAAATGGCATTGCGGCTTGCGCAGCATGTTGCCATTGGCGATCGGCGAATTGCCCGGGTGATAGGGAATATAAAAGGGCTGCCGCGCCTGTCGCTCTGCGCCGGCCACGATGTTGGAATGGAAATGGATGCGGATGGTGTTCTCGCCTGGCCGCACGGCGCGCGAAATATCGGGGCGGTAACGGCGGAAACAATTGTCGGCGCTCAGGACCGGGATATCGTTGACGAAGACGATGGCAACGGTGTCGAGATAATCGATATCGAGATACCAGCTGGCATCGGCCTCATCGAGGATGAATGTGCGCTCAATGATCCAGTCCCGCTGCGCCACCCATTGCACCGCGTTTTCATTGGCACCGTGATAGGGGTCGGGAATGATGCCGGCGTTTTTGAGCGCGGTATGAATATCGCCTGGAACGGAAAGCTCGGTGGCATGATCTCCGTCCACCGATGTGAGGCGCCAGAGCCCGGCCAGATCGATGGTGGTTTCGGGCGTGGAGGAAGAGATCATGTTCGGACCCTGCATATATGAATTCGAAGAAGACAGGCCGGCATTATGAAGCAGGCTTGTGTCAGAATCTGGGGGAACTGGATGCCGGCAAAACGGCTTTTGCCGGTTCGCTCCGCTTCACAATTTCCTCTCTCCGGCAACGTTACCGTAAAACAAACGTGCCGTCATGCCTTTGATTGCCGACTTGTGAGGTTAAAAGCGTCCGTCATCAACGCTACACGGTGAGGAAGTGGTCTTGTTTTTATAATTCGATATTTTTGATTTATATATCAATTAATTATGTTTATTTTTTAATTTAAATAATTAAGTTTGGTATGTTGAAGAAACATGGGTTTCATGGCTGCAGGAGCGGTCTCATGGGCGGAAATATTTTCTGCACCTGCATCGTTATAGCTGAATCGAGGCATGATCGGATGAGACCGAACTGTGCGAAGGGACGTTTGCCTTTGCAACAGCGCAAAAGCTATCTATGATTATCGTTCGGTAAAGCGTGGCGAAATGACATGAACGATACTGGTAAATCCGGCGGAGGCGACATCCCCGCGACGACGGGCGAGCGCCCGACCTTGAAGACCATTGCCTATATGACGGGTCTTGGCATCACCACGGTGTCGCGTGCATTGAAGGATGCGCCCGATATCGGCGCCGAGACCAAGGAGCGCGTGCGGCTGATCGCCCGGCAAATCGGCTACCAGCCGAACCGCGCTGGCGTGCGGCTTCGTACTGGCAAGACCAATGTCATTGCGCTGGTGCTGAGTGTCGATGAAGAGCTGATGGGTTTCACCAGCCAGATGGTGTTCGGCATCACCGAGGTCCTCTCCAGCACGCAATATCATCTCGTCGTCACGCCGCATATCCACGCCAAGGATTCCATGGTGCCGATCCGCTATATTCTCGAGACCGGCTCGGCGGATGGGGTCATTATTTCGAAAATCGAGCCGAACGATCCGCGCGTGCGTTTCATGACGGAGCGCAACATGCCCTTCGTCACCCATGGGCGTTCGGATATGGGCATCGAACATGCCTTTCACGATTTCGACAATGAGGCTTACGCCTACGAGGCAGTCGAGCGGCTGGCGCAATGCGGGCGCAAAAGGATTGCCGTGATCATGCCGCCATCGCGATTTTCTTACCACGATCACGCGCGCAAGGGGTTCAATCGGGGGATCAGGGATTTCGGCCTTGCCGAATTTCCCATCGATGTCGTCACAATCGAGACGCCGCTCGAAAAAATCCGTGATTTCGGCGAGAGGCTGATGCAATCGGATGATCGCCCCGATGGTATCGTGTCGATCAGCGGCAGCAGCACCATCGCGCTGGTGGCGGGCTTTGAAGCGGCGGGTGTCAAGATCGGTGAGGATATCGATATCGTCTCGAAACAGTCTGCCGAGTTCCTGAACTGGATCAAGCCGCAAATCCATACCGTCAACGAGGATATCAAGCTGGCGGGCAGGGAGCTTGCGAAAGCCCTTCTGGCGCGCATCAACGGCGCACCGCCGGAAACCCTGCAGAGCGTCAGCGAGCCGGTCTGGTCTTCCATGGCGCCGAAGCCGTAAGGAGCCCGGCGCCGTTCCGGATCAGGACAGGCAATCCTTCAGTGAGCCGGCAATGCCGCGCATCAGCTTGAAATAGAGGTCTGGACCGGGCTCCAGCGTTGCCGCTTCCGGATCGAGCGTCGCAGACTTCGCCGCCGTGCCTTCGGTGATGACCGAGATCAGTTTCGGCTCGAATTGCGGTTCGGCGAAAACACAGGTTGCGCCCAGTTGACGAACCTTCTCCTGCATCTGTTTGACGCGATCTGCGCCGGGCAGGGTCTCGGGGCTGACGGTGATCGACCCCGCCGTCTTCACGCCATAACGATGCTCGAAATATTGATAGGCGTCGTGAAAGACGATGAACGGCTTCTCCTTGATCGGCTTGACCGTTTCAGCCAGTTCCGTGTCGAGTGCATCCAGATCGTCGATCAGCTTTTTGGTGTTGGCCTGATAGGTTGCGGCATTGCCGGCATCGGCCGCAATCAATGCGGTTTCGATCGTCTGCGCCATCGCCTTGGCGTTGGCCGGATCGAGCCAGAGATGAGTATCATAAGCGCCGTGCTCATGGTCGTGGTCGCCGTGGTCATGGCCATGGTCGTGGGCCGCCTCGCCATCCGCATGGTCCTCGTGGCCTTCTTCGCCATGGTCGTGTGCCTCGAAGGGGCCGCCTTCACGGAAAGGCAGCTTTTCCAGACCCTTGGCATCTTCCAGTTCCACCACCGTCGCCTTGCTGGCCAGTGCCTCCAGCGGCTTTTCCAGGAAAGCTTCCAGCCCCGGCCCGACCCAGAATACCAGATCGGCCTTTTCCAGCCTGCGAGCATTGGATGGCCGCAGATTATAGGTATGCGGCGAGGCAGCACCTTCGACGATAAGCTGCGGCTCACCCACGCCGCGCATGATGGCCGCGACGAGGGAGTGGACGGGCTTGATCGAGACCACGACATCGGGCGCGGCTGTGGCGCCCGAAGCGGCGGCCGCTATTGCCACCGACGCCATGAGCGGGATCAGGATCGATTTCATGAAATGCACTCCACTTGAAGAAGTATAGTTATGTTATTACATTTATTGCGTAACTCTATAACGTATGCAATAGCGGTAGGCAACATCGCCGAACGGACAATCCCATGCTTCATTCCGCCCGTCAGGGTAACGATATACTGGTTTCCCTTGCCAATGCCGGCGTGCAGCGCAATGGCCGCTGGCTGGTGCGCGGCGTGGAGTTTTCCGTCAGCAAAGGTGAGATCGTCACGTTGATCGGCCCGAACGGTTCGGGCAAATCCACCAGCGCGAAAATGGCGATCGGCGTCTTGAAACCGAGCGAAGGGGAGGTCTCGCGCATTGCCGGCCTGCGCGTCGGTTATGTGCCGCAGAAGCTTTCGGTGGACTGGACCATGCCGCTTTCGGTGCGCCGGCTGATGACGCTGACCGGGCCGCTGCCCGCGCGCGAGATCGACGCGGCGCTGAATGCGACAGGCATTGCGCATCTTGCCAATGCCGAGGTGCAGCATCTGTCCGGCGGCGAGTTCCAGCGCGCGCTTCTGGCTCGCGCCATCGCCCGCAAGCCCGATCTGCTGGTTCTCGACGAGCCCGTGCAGGGCGTGGATTTCTCCGGCGAGATCGCGCTCTATGATCTGATAAAAAATATCAGAAATTCAAATAATTGCGGAATTTTGTTGATCTCGCATGACCTGCATGTGGTGATGGCGGAAACCGATACCGTGATCTGCCTGAACGGGCATGTCTGCTGCCGGGGAACACCGCAGGCGGTGAGCCAGAGCCCGGAATATATGCGGCTGTTCGGCGGTTCTGCCGCCAAGGCGCTTGCCGTCTACAGCCACCACCACGATCACACCCATTTGCCCGATGGCCGGGTACAGCACTCGGATGGTTCGGTGACCGATCATTGCCATCCTGAAGATGGCCACCATCACGCCCATTCTCACGATCACCATCATGATCACCATGGCGAATGCGGCTGCGGTCATGAACATGGGGACCATGCACCCTCGAACCACGGGCAGGGAGAACGGCATGTTTGACGATTTCTTCGTTCGCGCCATGGTCGCTGGCATCGGCGTTGCTCTCACCGCCGGGCCTCTCGGCTGTTTCGTCGTCTGGCGGCGTATGGCCTATTTCGGGGATACGATGGCCCATTCGGCGCTGCTTGGCGTCGCACTCTCGCTGCTGTTGCAGCTCAACCTCATCATCAGCGTCTTTCTCGTGGCGTCGGCCGTTTCGATCCTGCTGATTTTTCTGCAGCGGCGGCAGGCACTATCGTCTGACGCATTGCTTGGCATCCTGTCCCATTCGGCTCTCGCCATTGGCCTCGTCATTGTCGCCTTCATGAACTGGGTGCGTATCGATCTCGTCTCGTTCCTGTTCGGCGATATTCTTGCCGTCACCCGCAGCGATATCGCCCTGATCTGGGGCGGTGGGCTGGTGGTCGTCGTCTCGATGGTCTTCCTGTGGCGGTCGTTGCTGGCTTCCACCGTCAATACGGAGCTTGCCGAGGCCGAGGGGCTGAACCCGGAACGTGCGAAGTTTATCTTCACACTGTTGATGGCGCTGGTGATCGCCATTGCCATGAAAGTGGTTGGCATCATGCTGATCACCTCGCTGCTGATCATACCGGCGGCGACCGCCAGACGGTTTTCCGCCACGCCGGAGGTGATGGCGGTGGTGGCTTCGCTGATCGGCGCTATCGCCGTTATCGGTGGCCTGTTCGGTTCGCTGACTTACGATACGCCGTCCGGCCCCTCCATCGTGGTTGCCGCGGTGATCCTGTTCGTTATAAGCCTGTTGCCGGCGCCGGGTTTTTCCCGCTCCGCGGATGAAGGAGGCAAGCCATGAATGCGCAAACCCAGCAGAACCTTACCAAAAACCAGTCGCTGGTCATGAATGCCCTGTCAAACGCGCATCAGCCGCTTAGCGCCTATATGATCCTCGACAAGCTGCGGGACGATGGTTTCCGTGCGCCGCTGCAGGTTTATCGGGCTCTGGAAAAGCTGGTGGAATTCGGTCTCGTGCACCGGCTTGAGAGCCTCAACGCTTTCGTCGCCTGCACGCATACTCAAGCCGAATGCTGCTCGCAACACCATGGAACGGTGGCATTTGCCATCTGCGAATCCTGCGGGCAGGTGACCGAGTTCCATGATCACGAGATCGACCACCGCCTTGAGCGCTGGGTGAAGGACAACAAGTTCAAGGCGGAAAAGACCACCATCGAGATTCGCGGTCTCTGCGCCAATTGTGCGTCATAGGTTTTGTTTGCGGGGCGGGCATCGCTGCCCGCCATTGCTCATCCTTCGATAATCGCCAGATCCTTCGAAAAACGCTTCCAGTTTTCAATGTATTTTTCGGCCGAGCGACGCAGGCCGGCGACGGCTTCGTCATCCAGCGTTCGGATGGCCCGCGCCGGCGATCCGACAATCAGTGAATTGTCGGGAAATTCCTTGCCTTCCGTCACCAGCGCATTGGCGCCGACGAGGCAGTTGCGGCCGATCCTCGCACCATTCAGGATCGTCGCGCCCATGCCGATCAGCGAATTGTCGCCGATGCTGCAACCATGCACGATGGCGTGGTGGCCGATGGTGCACATTTCGCCGATGGTGGCAGCAAAGCCGGGATCACTGTGCACCATCGTCCCTTCCTGAATATTGGTGCCGCGCCCGACGCTGATCGGCTCGTTATCGCCGCGCAATGTCGCGCCGAACCAGATGCCGACATCTTCACCGAGCGTCACCGAGCCGATGACATTGGCATCGGGGGCGACCCAGTAACGATCCGCTGCTGGGGTTTGCGGCACCCGGTCGGCGAGGCGGTAAAGCGGCATTCGGTTTCTCCCTCTGGATTATGCGCCGGCAGCGATCAGGCGACTGTGACCGACAGCCTGCCAACACCATCAACGCCACACTCGATGTGATCGCCGCGCACGATCGGACCAACACCTGCCGGCGTCCCGGTCATGATCACATCGCCGGCGGCAAGCGTGAAGAGCTTGGAGAGTTCGGCAATCACTTCCGGCACCTTCCAGATCATCTGAGCAAGATCGCCCGTCTGTTTGCGTTCACCATTGACATCGAGCCAGATTGCGCCGGTGGCGGGATGGCCGATCTTGTCCGCTGGCACGATGGCCGAAACCGGTGCGGAATATTCAAACGCCTTGGCGCCCTCCCAGGAGCGGCCCATCTTCTTCAGCCCGTCCTGCAGGTCACGGCGCGTCATATCGATGCCGACGGCATAACCCCAGACATGGTTCAGCGCCTCGTCCGCCGGAATATCTGCGCCGCCGCTTTTCAGAACCACAACACATTCAACCTCGTAATGCACATTCGACGATAGCGACGGGTAGGGGAAATCACTGCCGGCGGGCAGTAGATTGTCCGGGTTCTTCTGGAAATAAAAGGGTGGTTCGCGCGAGGGATCGTGGCCCATCTCGATGGCATGATCGGCATAATTGCGACCAACGCAATAGACCCGCCGCACGGGGAACATGTCGTCTGTGCCCTCAACGGGCAGGAGAACGGGTTTCGGGGCGGGGATGACGGTGGCGGCCATGGGAATTTCCTGTCGTCTCTTTAAGGTGTAATTCTTGTCCCGCGATTCCGGGCCGATTTCCAGTTGAAAATGCTGTCGAGCGCAAAACTGGCATTTTGCGGTATAATACAGCCAATGTGGGTCTGTATCCCTCGGTTCGTATCTGACCTCCATCTTCAGCGATCTGTTTCAGGCCGTGCCCGGATCTTCCTCCATAACGGTCGAAACAATGTGAGGTTTACCTGAATGCGGACCATGCCGTTGCGCTTGGTGTCATCATAACCGAGCTTCTGACCAATGCGCTTAAGTATGCCTATCCCGGTCAAACGGGTACGGTCCGTGACAGTCTATCCGAACAAAATGGACAATTCTTTCTCGTTGTGGAAGACGATGGCGTCGGTTCGAAGGCAGAATCAAAACCCCGCGGCACCGGCCTTGGCACGAAGCTCATCATGGCGATGGCGCAGAATATCGGCGCTCGCGTTGAGCAAACGCGTACGCATCCGGATTTGGGGAAGGGAACCCGTTTCGCTATGACGTGGGATGAGAAGTCGTAACTCGTAGAGCCACGTATATTGGCGGTGTAGGTGCAAGGGATTGATTGACCCCTCTATTTTCCTGTTGCTAGTTGGCTGCAGGAAGCTGACTGATCTTTCAGCCTATGAGAACCCAGCATGGGATTGAGGCTGGCAGGTTCTTCTGCATCACTCCCAACTATCGATTGATAACCTCACAGGTGACGCGCGCTGCCGACGGCGATGACGGGACCGGTCGCCTGACCGGTCGGTGAGCCGCCAAAGGGCTCGACGCTGATCGCAAAGGTGGTGCCTTCGCTGATATTGCCGCGCATATCGGCGGGAATGATCAGATCGCCATTTGCGCCGGGCTGGAAGACGCCGAGCGAGCGGGTCTTGCCGCCATCCATCACGAGCCACAACTCCAGAGATTTCTCGTCGGTCTTGCCGGTTGCGACAGGAACGATGCGCATCCGTCCCGATTCCGCATCGTAGGAGGCAAGCAGGTTGACCTGACTGTCGGTTGTCGCGAGTTCGGCCACCAGCGGTGTGGTTTCCTGCCATCTCTCGGGAAATGCGGCGTAGACGACCGCCGCTACGGCAGTCGCGCTGGTGGCGACCGATATCCACCGCCAGAAGGATGCCGAACTCCACAGGCTGCCATTGGTATTGATATGCCTGGCGCCGAACAGACGCTCCTCGATGCGGGCAAGAATGGTCGCGCTCGGCACCTGTTCCTGGTAATCGGCATTGAAGTCGGAGAATTCCGCCTCCCAGCGCTGGACGAGCTGGGCGAAGGCTTTGTCGTTCTCCATGCGCCGCTCGAGTTCGCGACGCTTTTCGACCGACAGCACGCCAAGCACATATTCGCCGGCGAGGATTTCGTCGCGCGAATGCATGCCGTCGCTGTGTTCGCCCGTCGTCATCGTTGCATGCACTCTCTGAGTTTGAGAAGGCTGCGTCTCAGCCAGGTTCTGATCGTGTTGAGCGGCACCCGCAATTCCTCGGCGAGTTCGATATAGCTCAAGCCTTCCACATAGGCCCGGCGTACCGCCTGCGCGTGAACCGTTTCCAGTTCCCGCATGCAATTGTCGATCCGGCGACCCTCGTCGGCCAGCACGATCTGCTGCTCCGGATTGCGGATGCTGTCGTCGGCGATGTCATAGGCGTCGTCGATGTCGTCGTTGAGGGGCTTGCGCGCCCTGATCGTATCGATCGCATGGTTGCGGGCGATGGCGGCAAGCCATGTTGCGGGCTTGCCGGCGCTTGCGGCAAATGTGCGGGCGCGCTGCCAGACCTTGATGTAGATTTCCTGCAGCGCCTCTTCGGCTTCGGTCCTGTCACGCAGGATTTTCAGGCAGATCGCGAAAAGCTTCGGACTGGTTGCCTGATAGAGCGAGACGAATGCTGAACGATCACCCATGCCGACACGGTTGATTAGGCTTGCGATCTCTGTGCCCTGCATTCGAACCTTCCTTGCTGCGCTTCCTTTATAAGGTCGTCCTTCACACGAAGACAAGGGATGAGGAAGAGGAAGTTCATGATGTGGGGGCCACAGGAGGGCCCCACTTACGCCGTAGCCGAGAGGAAGCGTCGTCATGATATGCCCGCCGAATTTTCCAGTGGGCCGAGGAGGCGCACCGTGACGAGATAGCCGATGATGGCCGCAGCTGCGGAAACGAAGGTTCCCCAAAGAAGATCGGCGATGGTGAGGGTGGTTGGCCAGTTCTTCAACGTGGCCTGATTGGTCAGATCATAGGTCGCGTAGGCCATGAAGCCGACAATCGCGCCGTAAAGCAGCGCCGTCGTCCATTCACCGGAAAGCAGGGCGGGGCGCACGGCGAGAAAGGTGAGGCCGCCAGCGTAGATGAGATAGAAGACGACCGCTGGAGCGAGCCGGAAATTTTCCGCCAGAAGATCGCCGATGGCCGGGCGGTAAAGACGCGACGCCATGGTGCTCAGCCAGATGAAATCGATCACCAGAAAGGCGACGAGCGTGAAAAAATAGGCTGCGAAATAGGTCTTCATCGGTGTTTTCCTTTGCCGGGCATTGAGAAGACGGCGAGTGTTTTTTCGTTCGGAAGACAATGGAACTAATGGATGGAACGGCGCGTGATCTGCGCTAGTCGATCCGGGTCCAGCTTATGCCCTTGCACAGAAGGCCGGCGACGATACAGCCCTTCGTGGTCATGTTATTGCCGGAAAGTGTCACCGTTATCCTGTAGGATTTGTCCCGCTGAGGATCAAAGGCGGTGCCGGAATAGATGCCCGCTTCGCTCTGCTTGATGTCCATGATCAGGCGGTCGCCGGTCTTTTCCTTCGGCGTGCCGGGTTTGATCCAGGTGTTTGTGGCGCATATTTTTTCACCACACGGCGCGATCAGCACTTTTGCCTTGCCGTCGCCACGCACCCAGTTACCGTCGATCTCCGCCGCTGTCGCGCTGGCGCCGACCAGCATCGGGGACAGGGCAGATACAATTGCCAATCTAATGATTATCATTGTCTTTCTCCACCTGTTAGCCCCGCCTCATCGATGTTCTATCGTGTACAAGCCGACATTTATGGTCCCTTCGGCAAAACCTGCTTCGCAATAGCAGAGGTAATAATCCCAGAGCCGCCGGAAGCGGTCGTCGAAACCAAGCAGGGAAATCGTCTGCCATCGGGCATGAAAACGCTGGCGCCATTCCGAAAGCGTGAGCGCATAGGACTGGCCAAAAAGTTCTGTCTCCGTGAGCTTCAGGCCGGCTTGCCCGACGGCTTTTTCGAGCGCTGAATCGGAGGGCAGGAACCCACCGGGAAAGACGTATTTCTGAATGAAATCTGTCTTGCGCCGATATGTATCGAAGCGGTTTTCCTCGATGGAGATGATTTGCAGCACCGCACGTCCGCCGGGTTTCAGGCAGCGTTTCAATGTTTCGAAATAACTTGGCCAGTAGGCTTCACCGACCGCTTCAAACATTTCAACGGAGACGATATTGTCGAATTGGCCGGTCACATCGCGGTAATCCTGCAATCTGAGATCGATCCGGCCGGCCTTGCCTTCTTTTTCCGCCGCGTTTTTCGCCCAGCTCAACTGGGAGGGCGATAGGGTGATGCCGGTCACGCTGGCATTGTGCTGCGTGGCGAGGTGGATGGCGAGCGCACCCCAGCCGCAGCCGATTTCCAGGACGCTTTTGTTGTCGGTTAGTTGGAGTTTCTCCGCAATGCATTCGAGTTTCTTGCGTTGAGCGGCCTCAAGGCTGGGTGTGGTGCCGTCAAAAATCGCCGACGAATAGAGCATCGAAGGATCGAGCCATTGCCGGTAGAACTCGTTGCCGAGATCGTAATGCGCCTCGATGTTGCGGCGGCTGCCGCGTCTGGTATTGGCATTCAGCCCGTGTGCAAGCCGGTTGATGAGGCGCATGGGCAGGCTGCCGCGCATCGACCTTGCAAATGCGTCGCGATTTTGAGCGGCGAAACGGATGAGCGCCGTCAGATCAGGCGTAGACCAGTCATTCTCGATGAAGCCTTCCGCGAAGCCGATATCGCCGTTGACGAGCATCCGGCGAATTGCCCGCCAGTTATGCAGCACGATAACGGCGTGACTGCCTTCAGACCCACCCGATTTTTCGATGGTTCCGCCGCCGGGAAGGACGACGCACAGCTGGCCCCGCTCGATATTGTTCAGCAGCCGGTTGATGAGCCATATCCCCATGCCTATGCGGCCGTTGAGGCGGGTATTCTGTGCCGGCAATTGGGAGAGATTTTCAAACGGGGTCATGAATTCTGGCCTCGATTTGCGACGATGAAGGGGGAACGAAAGAGATGGGATCGACTGGTGGCAGCGGACGCTTTCTAAACCGCACGCCCTTCAGCCAGATTTGCAGGGCTTCCCAGTGAATGCCGAGAACGACTTTCAGCGTGAGGAAGGGGATGGTGACGAAGGCTTTCAGGAGCGCGCCATCGGTCAGCTCGACCCTTCGGGCAAGATGTCGGGCCGTCAGGACGGCACCGTCGTCGTCGAAAGTTTCAATGACGATCTTCAGCCTGTCACTCGGCGGGATGACGCGGAAAACATAGTGGAGGTCCATGTCCATGAAGGGCGAAACATAAAAGGCCTTGTCGCATCGCTGGACGATCTCTGTTCCCGTGCCGGCCTCCACCGGGATCAGATAGCAGTGTCGTTGGCCGAAGGTGTTATCGACCTCCCAGAGAATGGCTTTGAGCGACATGTCGCGCCCATGGCAGAAGAACACGCTGAGCGGGTTGAAGGCCCAGCCAAGCAGGCGCGGCATGGTGAGCAGGCGAATGGGCCCTCCATCGACGGCGATGCCTGCCGCCGCCATGGCGGTCTCTATTTGCTGGCGCAGCCCGATCGTGCTGCCGTTGCCGCGATCCTTGCGATGAAATGAAAACAGGTTGAAACGGTCTACGGAGAAAAACCGTAATTTCCGGTTGAGCGTCTCCAACTCATCGAGATCGAGAAGCAGCGAATAAATCCGGTAGTCCAGCTTGTGGGTTTTCGGCTTGAAGCGCGCATGGGTCACGTGGCCAGGGAAAAGCGCTGAGTTAAGGGGAGGGGTCATGCCGTCGCCTCCATGAGTTGTGTGCCTGTCGCAATCGTCGCCAAATCCAGGCGGATGATCCGGCCGCTGTCGTCGGCAACCTTCCAGGGGCGGGACACGCCGCCAAGATCTTCGGCGACGGCAAGGCCTGCCTGAAGACCGTCTTCATGAAAACCAGAGCCGAAATAGGCGCCGCAGAACCAGGTGTTTCGCAGGCCCTGCAAGGCCCACAGTTCCTGACGCATCTGTTCGGTGCCAGCGTCGAAAACCGGGTGGTGATAGGTTTCCTCGGCGATGATTCTTCCTTGATCCGGTTCCCGCGTCGGGTTCAGCGTTACGAAAATGTCCTGGGTTTCGCCCAGCGGCTGAAGCCTGTTCATCCAGTAGGTGATGCTCGGCTGGCCCGCTTCAATGCGCGTGTCCGCCACATAGTTCCAGCTTGACCATGCAGCGCGCCGGCGCGGCATGAAACTGCTGTCGGTGTGAAGCACAGCGCGGTTTTGGGTGTAGGTAAAAGCGCCGAGAATGCGCCGTTCGGCACGCGTTGCATCCACGAGCATATCGAGCGCCTGATCCGCATGGGTTGCGATCACCACGTCATCGAAGCGCGCGACTTCGCCGTCCACAGTGGTGATTTCGATCCCGTCCGGCAGGCGGTGGATGCGCGTCACCGGCGTCGAGAGGCGAATCCGATCCGCAAACGGCGCGGTGATGCGTTTTACATATTCGCGTGCGCCGCCGACGACGGTGCGCCAGACTGGCCGATTGCGCAGCAACAGCAGACCGTGATTGCGGCAAAATTTGATGAAATGCGCTGCCGGATAACGGCCGACCTCCATGGCTGGCGTGGACCATATGGCCGCGGCCATGGGGTAGAGATGATCGTTGCGGAACGCCGCCCCGTAATGGTTGCGCGTGAGATAGTCGTCGAGAGACACGTCTCCCATCACATGCAGGTCTCGCGGAGCGTTGCGGTAAAACCGCAGCAGGTCCGCCAGCATCGACCAGAAACGTGGTCGCAGCGCATTTCTCTTTTGTGCCAGCAGGCCAAGACCGGTTCCGCCGGAATATTCAAAGCCGCCATTGTTAAGGGAAACGGCGAAAGACATGTTGGAGGCTGCGGTCGGCACGTCCAGTGTTTGAAGAAGCGCGGTGAGATTGGGATAGGTCCATTCGTTATAAACGATGAAGCCGGTATCGACATGAACCGACCCATTATCCGTATCGAATGTTACCGTGTTGGTGTGACCGCCGATGCGATCCGCCGCCTCGAAGACCGTGACATCGTGCCGCTGCGACAATAGCCAGGCTGCCGACAGGCCGGAAATTCCCGTTCCCACGATGGCGATGCGGCGCCGGCTTTCTCTTGGTGTTGCTTCGGTGTCGGTCATCTATCCTCACTATCGCATTACAGAAATTTGCCTTGGGACAGCGCAGATACGAGGCAACCCTCTGATAAGTTTCAGCGGCCGACGGTTTTTAGATTTTTTTCCGAACCCTGAAACTCTTTTGCCGGTCCGGGCGTATTTCTCATCACGACACCCGGCCTCGATCTGTTCAAAACGGTGAGCGAAGTAGTGATGTTTTCTGTGATCCTGATGCTTGCCATTCTCATGTCGCTCCTGATGGCCGGAGCGTGGGCATTGCAGAGAGCAACCGGTTCCAGCGGCTGGATCGACACCGTCTGGTCGGCGAGCGTCGGGTTTGGCGGCGTTTTGGCTGTTTTGTTGGCGGAGGGTGACGGCGGGCGGCGCGCCATCGTATTCTTCCTTATTGCCGTCTGGTCCCTGCGGCTTGCCGGCCATATCGGACTGCGCACGCGGGGCGGCGGGGAAGATCCCCGTTATGCAAAGTTCATCGAAAAATGGGGCAGCGCGGCCTCCTTTCGGCTTTTCATCTTCCTCCAGATACAGGCCGCCGCCGCCTTCGTGCTTGTTCTGGCGGTTTATCTTGCCGCCGGCAACGGCCAGGTTTTTCCGCGTGTCATCGATCTCCTTGCCACCATGATTGCCGTCGCTGCGTTGGCAGGGGAAGCCCTCTCGGATGCTCAGCTTTCGAAATTCAGGAAAACTCCTGAAGCAAAAACCGGCGTCTGCGAAACCGGTCTTTGGCGTTATTCCCGCCACCCCAATTATTTCTTCGAATGGCTTTTCTGGTGCAGTTTGCCGCTGCTGGCCGTTCAGACGAACGCCTTGTCATGGGCCTCGCTCGCCGCACCCGTCATGATGTACTGGCTGCTCGTCCACGTCTCCGGCATTCCGCCGCTTGAAGAGCACATGCTGAACTCGCGCGGGGAAAAATTCCGTGCCTTGCAACGTCGCGTCAACGCCTTCTTTCCAGGGCCGCGCAAGAACGAGGAAACGCCATGAACATGCTCGCCTTTGCCATCAATGCCGCAGAACGTGCGCCGCTCAACGACAGCGTCACACTCGCCGGGATAGATATGCTCTGCGCCAGAACGAAACGACGGCTTGCCCGTATTCCCGCAGCGGCGGAGCTGGATTTCGCTGCCGATATGGCAAAATTTCCCGTAGCCAGCCATACCGATGAGGCGAACAGGCAGCACTATGAGGTTCCGGCAGAGTTTTTTGCGCTCGTTCTGGGCGCGCAGCGCAAGTATTCCTGCTGTTATTATCCCGATGCCACGACGACGCTCGATGAGGCGGAGACTGCCGCGCTGGCCGAGACCGTTGCCCATGCCGGATTGCAGGATGGTATGGACATTCTCGAACTCGGCTGCGGCTGGGGCTCGCTTTCCCTTTATATGGCAGGCCGCTTTCCCAATGCGCGGATCACGTCCGTTTCGAATTCCGCATCGCAACGCGAATATATCATCGGCTGCGCTCGGGCACGGGGGTTCTCGAACCTGTCGGTGGTGACCGCCGATATGAATGATTTCACCTCCGGCGCGCGTTTCGATCGCGTCGTCTCGGTGGAAATGTTCGAACACATGTCCAACTGGCGCGCATTGTTCGAGCGTGTTCATTCATGGCTGAAGCCGGGCGGCCGGTTTTTCCTGCACGTCTTCAATCATCGTAGCCGGTCTTACCGTTTTGACCACAATAATCCGGCAGACTGGATCGCGCAGCATTTCTTCACCGGCGGCATCATGCCCGCCTTCGACCTTCCGCATCGTTTCGACACGCTTTTCACCGTCGAACGGGAATGGCGCTGGTCGGGATCGCATTATCGTCGGACAGCGCTCGACTGGCTGGCGAATTTCGACCGGGAGATCGTGCTTGTACGACCGATCCTGCAGCGGGTTTATGGCGTTGATGCCCGATTGTGGGAACGGCGTTGGCGATTGTTCTTTCTGGCAACGGCGGGGCTTTTCGGGCATCAGGATGGTGAGGTTTGGGGCGTCGGGCACTACGTTCTGATGCCCAACTAAGCTTAAAACGTCAGCTGAAAACAGAGTTTACCCATTTGGACCACGTTTGAGCTGACAAAATTTGCGGAATTAGGTGGCAACTGCCACCAGACTTCCTGCCGCTGAACGCATAGGATCGCTGCGATCCTATGGAGCGGTTGAGCATGGTTCTTATCGTTGATGAACTGAAGAGAAAGCAGGGGGAGATCGGCCTTCGCATCGGTGAATTGCGGGCGCAGATCATCTTGCTGGAGCAGCAGCAGGCAGCATTCGATGTCGTCATTCGGTCCTATGATCCGGATCATGCGCCCTTGATCGAGAAGGGATCCGCCCGCCGTCGACGCAAGCTGGATGGTGTCGACAAGGGGAGCATCTCCATGCTCTTCAAAGGCTTTGATCGCCGTGGTTTCGTTTTGCGGACACTCCGAGAGGCGGGACGGCCGATCACGACAGCGGACTTCGCTGTGGCCTTCGCCCGCGAGAACGGCCTCGGCGAAGACGACGCAAGGCTTGGCCTCATCGGCAACCGTTTCTCCCAGATGCTGGATCAGCTTGCCAAGGCTGATCGGGTGCGCCGGGCGGGGAAGATCGACGGGCAGCGGCATTTATGGGAGGTTGCCGCATAGCATGGGGACAGCGTACCCGGCATTGATCCTCATGCTGACGAAGCGTAAAATGTAGATGTCGTTGCCGAGGAGAATATTAAAAGATGAGATCTGCACCCAGCAATGCAGATCAGATAGTAAAAGTTCTCCAGGGCGGCGACGCCCTGAGGCGCGTTCGGATCGTTGAACGATCTTATGGTGTGTACGTTCTCCGACCGGAAGAATGGTATCAAAACGTGTTCGAAGGGGAGATCGTCGCCGAAGGTTGGAAGCCCATACATGGCGATTTCGGACTATTCGGAAGCGCCGACTTGGCCGAGAGTGAAGCGATCGCCAGCTTTGATTGGCTACTAGATTCACCATGCCCTACGGCCTAGCGGCCCCTCTGTAGTCACCGCCACTGGCGCTCCGGGTTCTCCCCGCCCTCCCAAACAAGGTCGGGTGGGTGGTTGCCCTGCCAATATCCGCATAGGTTTCTCGACGTTGGCCTTGAGGGCGCCTTGTAGAGCATGCCCCGGAGCTGAAGGCCGTTGTCGACACGACGATTGTCCTCGCGCCAGGCGATTTCGGCCGCGTACCAGTCGAAGTAGCGTACCGAGAAGCGATGGTGGATGCCGATATAGGCACGCTGGATGCGGCTGAAGAAGCTCTCGACGTGGTTCGTGTTGACCCCCGCCTTCTGCCTGGTATTCTTTGCTGTGATTGACCCGGTGCAGTTCCTGCAGGCCTTCAAGATCGTCGTAGCTGAAGTGCTCGTCCGCGTGCAGCCGTGAACCCTTTCGAACGTGCTTCTTGACCATCTCCCACGCCTCGTCGGAGTCTTCACTCCGGATGACGCGCGATAGGGTCTGCTCGCGCCCACGGCGGAAAGGCGTCTTCTCACGCAACGTCAGGATGGTCAGGCGCTTGAAGTTCTGGTTCTCGGCACGACGCCGATCGACGCGATCCTCCTTTCGATTCTCCGGCTTAATGTGGCCGCCCGCGTACTTGCCGTCGATATGAATCTCGCCCTCCAGTATCATTCGGAAGCGCCGCGTCGAAATCGCCTCACCCATCTTCATCAGCAGCACCCATGCGGTTTTTTACTGGATGCCCAGCTCGCGGGAGAGCTGGAGAGCGCTCTTGCCTTTAACCGAATTCACCGAGAACCAGAGTCCCGCCAGAATGTCCCGGAAGCTCATCTTCCGGAACACGAAGACCGTTCCGGCGTGACCGAGAACTCGCGGCGACAAGCCTGGCACTTGAAACGGCGACGTCGGATCTCCCAGCAGTTCGAATGCGCGCAGCGGACGCAGGTCGGCCTGCCTTCGGTATCCGGCCAGCGGATGAAGCAGAAAGCCTTGTACGACCGCTCTTCGTCGAAGGTGCGAAGGTTCCTAAGCGTGAAGGTCTGGCAATAGGGTGACAGCAGGAAGTGCTGGTTGCCCCAATATTTCCACCCTCCGAAGTGCCTCCAGTTCAGAGGAGATGGAGGTCTGCGGCGAAATGGTGGCGGGCAGATTGGTCGGCATGTTCGATCCCTTGATGATTACGCGATACGACAGGGCCTCGCCGGAGGTCGGCGAGCGGAAAATCAGCGTTGTCGTATGTCTATGGGTCTGAACATGCTTCGGTTCGTACCAAGGTCCAGCAAGAGAGTCGATCGGATTCTTTTCGGGATGGATGGATCACTGGCAGCGGAGCTGCCCTAACATCACGAAAGGCGAGTCTGTCGAGGGCGTCGTAGTCCCACTCTGAAGGGCTGGTGGCAGTTGCTACCCAATTCCGAAAATTTGCCTTTTTCGCATCGGGTGCTGGTGTGTTGATTTAAGAGGGGGCGCGGTAGTTGCCTTTGAAACCTCGCTAGTTGAAATCCGGCTCACTGACTTCGTCCCTGTGTCTTCGCGTAACGCTACTCGCGCCGCTGGCTCTCGCTCCCACATCTCAAATTCGTCCTCACAAAGGTCGACCGCCAACCCGTTGATTTCGTCAAGCTTCGTGTCTATCGCTCGCTTGTCTCATTTCCTTGCGCCTGGATGGTAGGCGGCATCTTGCGAGTTAGATTCAGTGCTCCCAAGGTAAGCAGCCGCTTCTTTTCGGCCGATGAAGGGATCATATCTCCGGCCTTACCGGATGATCCCTCAAGTCTACATATACAAGCACTCTTAGTTATCCGTCACCGTTTTTAGCCACTTCCACCCGGCGAACTTATCGCCCTTCTCCCTGATATGCGTGTATCTTTTTAGACTGTTCCAATTACGATGGCCCGATACGCTGGCGGCGAGTCGGATCGTCTTACCCATCTCGAACAGGCGGGGAATCCCTTCGTGATGCAGGTCGTGGAAATGCAAGTCTTCGATCTCAAGGAAACGGCAAGCGCGGGTGAAGGCTGCGCCAACCCCGGCAGTGCCGTAGGGGAATATCCGCGGCCCAGTCTTCGGCATAGCTTTGATGATCTGCATTGCCTCTGGCGGAAGCTCGCACCACACGTCATTATCCTTTTTCTGTCCAGGATGCCTGAGGTCCCGGACGAGTATGCGGCTGTGAGGCTCATCTAGATATTCCCATTCTATCCGGACTATCTCTTCCTGCCTGCGTGTCGAGTAGATTGCGAACGCGACCACCCGATCCATGCGTGAGACATGTAGCGTCGCCAAATTTCGGGTGGTGAAGTAATTCATGATCCTGTCGAGCTGGGGGGTAGGGCGGTGCGACCGGCTCTCAGAATTGGCGATGGCGTTCAGCTTACGAAGGACCGTCTGCGCATCCCGCATGGCGACGGGATCAAGCGGCATACCCCACGCCGGCCGAGCGATCGAAAATATGGAGGACAGATGCGGCTTACGGCCTTCGGCCAGTTGGGTGGCAAATGTCACGATATCATCGCTTCGGATATCTGCGCAATCCATCGTGGCAATCTTGAAGGTTTTGATCGTTCTGAGCACCTGCTCTTGGTGGCTCCCATCATTCCTTTCTCTTTGACGTACCGATCAATGGCGTCCGCTAAGGTGAAGCGGTCCGCATTCAACCGCTCCAGCGCGCTAGGTTTGTCGATATCGGTCTCGCGAAATCGAACCCACGCCTCCGCCTCGCGCTTTCGATCGAAAGTCTTGGCCTCCCTGAAAACTATACGGCCGCCTTTTTTTCTGAGGATCTGCGCGGTATAACCAAGCGATCCGTCTTTTCGTTTTCTCGCGGTGATGGTGCTCATCGGTTCAATATTCCTCTCTCGGTACGACATCGTCATACTTGACTATAAAATTGGGTGGAACAGCGTGGAAAAAGTAGGACGAAACAAGATGAAAAACGACATCAATATAACGGGTATAAAATATTGAATTTATACGAAAAATCAATAAAATCAGGGGTTAAGATTTTTTCCGTGGCCCCCATGATCGACTGGACCGACACGAGGTGCAGGTTTCTGCACCGGCAATTGTCGAAGCGTGCGCTGCTGTTTACCGAAATGATCGTTGCCGACGCCATCATCCACGGCCAGCGCGACAGGCTGCTCGGTTACCATCCACAGGAACATCCCGTTGCGCTACAGCTTGGCGGATCCGACCCCGCCAAGCTTGCCGAGGCGGTGCGGATTGCCGGGGATTACGGCTATGATGAAATCAACCTCAATGTCGGCTGCCCTTCGGACCGGGTGCAATCCGGCACTTTCGGCGCCTGCCTGATGCGCGAGCCCGAAGTCGTGGCGCAGTGCGTTTCGGCGATGAAGGCGGTTGCGACTGTGCCGGTGACTGTCAAATGCCGCATCGGGGTGGATGATCAGGAGCCGGAATCGGTGTTGCCGGATTTTCTGGCGCGTGTTGTCGCGGCCGGCGCGGATGCCGTGTGGATCCATGCGCGCAAAGCCTGGCTGCAAGGGCTCTCGCCGAAGGAAAACCGCGAGGTGCCGCCGCTCGATTATGATCTCGTCTATCGCATGAAACGGGAAAATCCCGACGTCTTCGTCGGTATCAATGGCGGAATCGCCGATCTCGATCAGGCTTGCGATCATCTGCAGCATATGGATGGTGTCATGCTTGGCCGTGCTGCCTACCACAACACATCCATCCTCGCCGATGTGGATCACCGCATCTATGGCGAAGAGGCCCCGCAATACGACTGGATGGGGTTGCGCGACGCCATGATGGCCTATGCCGTCGATTATATTGCCGCGGGCGGGCGTCTCAACCACGTTACCCGCCACATGGTCGGTCTGTTTCAGGGCATGCCGGGCGCGCGCCGTTTCCGGCAAATTCTCTCCAGCGATGCCACCCGGCCGGGGGCAGGGCCGGAGGTGATCGAGGCGGCTTTTGCTGCGATCGATTTCAATCCGACAAAAGAACTGGCGGGCTGAAGGCTGGAAACGGCCTTCTTACGATTTTCATGCCGCTTAGCGACCGGGGTATCGCGAGAAATTCCGCAGCCGGGATCGGGTAATCTCTCAAGGGACGATCCAGACCAGCCCGTGCCATTCCCTCCCGGTATCGCCAGTCATGCAGAAATCGAGTGATGGTTTGCGGATCAGGCCGAGGCGCGACATGACGGCCCGGGAGCGGAAATTATCGGAGCTTGTATAAGCGACGATCCCAGCTATTCCTTTGAAATCGTTCGCATGCGCCAAGGCGGCTTTTGCGCTTTCGGTCGCATAACCTTTTCCCCACGCCTGCCTTATGAAACGCCAGCCGATTTCGTGGTGCGGGCCGAGCGGATGGTCTTCGGAGAGGCGTGGCATAACGCCTGCATAACCGAGAAACAGGCCATCGGGATTTTCAACCGCCCAGCGGGCGATGCCCTGTTCGCGCTGCGCCCTGCGATAACGCTCGAATTTTTCCCTGCTCCGCGCCTCGTCCGCCGGCCCGCCCTGATCGGCCATCACCTGCGGATCGGTCTGCATTGCAGCGAAGGCGTCAAAATGATCGTCCCGCCAATGGCGCAGGCGTAAACGTTCCGTCTCGATCATATCCATTCCCGCTCAACCTTCTAAAGACGACAGCCCTTTGCCGACGAAACGTCTTGGGCGATCATCGGCATTCTTGCCGGGGTGAGATGACGGGAGTGAGACGCAGGCTGTTTATTCTCCGGACATCGAATGTTTTCCAACACGACGACCTGCCGGGTGAGGCTGCAACATCCGGTGTTCAGCGGCGCCGCATCACTCAGACAGCCTTTTGCAATTCCTGCGCACCGTTGGGCGCATTGATCTTGCCGCCGGTGATGAAGAAGGCGAAAACGTCGCGCGGTGTCTTTTCCGCTTTCCGGTCGGGCGCGATCAGCGGCAGATCATCAGGTACACCGCCCGCCGCATAGGTTTTGACCCGTTTTGCCCAATGGCCAATCTCGGCCTTCGGATAGCAGGTGGCGATGTCGTCTTCGCCTTTTTGCAGGCGGCAATAAACGAAGTCGGCCGTCACATCCGGCAGCATCGGATAATCGTGGTGATCGGCGCAGACAACGGCGACCTTGTGTCTGGCGATAAGATCGATGAATTCCGGTACCTGAAATGTCGGGTTGCGCACTTCGACCACATGGCGAAGCCGGATACCATCCTGTTTCTCCGGCAGGAGCGCCAGAAAGGCGCCGAAATCCTCCACATCGAATTTTTTCGTCGGCGCAAATTGCCAGAGGATCGGGCCGAGGTGAGAGCCAAGCTCCGTCAGTCCTTGAGTCAAAAATTTCGTCATCGATTCACCCGCTTCGGCCAGAACCTTGCGGTTGGTGACAAAGCGGCTGGCCTTCAGGGAGAAGATGAAATCGTCAGGCACTTCGGAGGCCCATTTGGCGAAGGTCGCCGGTTTCTGGCTGCTGTAGTAGGTGCCGTTCACCTCGATTGCCGTCATTTGCCGGCTGGCATGTTCGAGCTGGCGCTTCTTCGGCAGTTTTTCCGGATAAAAGGTGCCTTCCCAGGGCTCGAAGGTCCAACCGCCGATACCGGTGCGGATCGTGCCTGATGTCGACATATGCTGTTCCTCCTCCGGCCTTTGGCCCATTCGACCTTTGCTGTGAAAGACTGCGGATTACTCCGCAGCCTCGCGTTTCCCGGCCGGCCGGCGTTCCAGAAGTTCCTTCAGGAAATGACCGGTGTAAGAGCGCTCGACCTTGACGATATCTTCCGGCGTGCCGGTCGCCACGATTTCGCCGCCACCCGTGCCGCCCTCGGGGCCGATGTCGATGATCCAGTCGGCTGTCTTGATGACTTCGAGGTTGTGTTCGATCACCACGACGGAATTGCCCTGGTCCACCAGTGCCTGCAGCATTTCCAGCAGTTTGTTGACGTCGTGGAAGTGCAGGCCCGTCGTTGGCTCATCGAGAATGTAGAGCGTGCGGCCTGTCGAGCGTTTCGACAGTTCCTTGGCGAGCTTGACGCGCTGGGCCTCGCCGCCGGACAGCGTGTTGGCTTGCTGGCCGACCTTGATGTAACCGAGGCCGACATCGAACAAAGCCTGCAGCTTGTCGCGCACTGCCGGCACGGCGGCGAAGAATTCCACGCCTTCTTCCACCGTCATATCCAGCACGTCGGCGATGGACTTGCTCTTGAAAGTCACGTCCAGCGTCTCGCGATTGTAACGCTTGCCGTGGCAGACGTCGCAGGTGACATAGACGTCGGGCAGGAAGTGCATCTCGATCTTGATGACGCCGTCGCCCTGGCAGGCCTCGCAGCGGCCGCCCTTGACGTTGAAGGAGAAACGGCCCGGCGCGTAGCCGCGCGCCTTGGCCTCCGGCAGACCGGCGAACCAGTCGCGTATCGGCGTAAATGCGCCGGTATAGGTGGCCGGGTTGGAGCGCGGCGTGCGGCCAATCGGCGACTGGTCGATATCGATAACCTTATCGATGAATTCGAAACCGTCGATGCGGTCGTGTTCGGCCGGGATTTCACGTGCGCCCATCACCCGGCGTGCCGCCGACTTATAAAGCGTCTCGATCAGGAAGGTGGATTTTCCACCGCCCGACACGCCGGTAACGGCGGTGAAAACGCCGAGCGGAATTGCCGCCGTGACATTCTGGAGATTGTTGCCGCGTGCGCCATAAACCTTGATCTCGCGGCCCTTCTTGGGCTTTCGGCGCTCTGCCGGTACGGCAACGCCGAGTTCGCCGGAGAGGTATTTACCGGTCAACGATTTCGGATTGGCCATCACCTCCTGCGGTGTGCCTTCGGCGATGACCTGGCCGCCGTGAATGCCTGCGGCCGGGCCGATATCGACCACATAATCCGCCGTCAGAATGGCATCCTCGTCATGTTCGACGACAATCACCGTATTGCCGATATCGCGCAGATGTTTCAGCGTCTCGAGCAGGCGGGCATTGTCACGCTGATGCAGGCCGATTGACGGCTCGTCCAGAACATAGAGAACGCCTGTCAGGCCCGAGCCGATCTGCGAGGCCAGCCGGATGCGCTGGCTTTCGCCGCCGGAAAGCGTGCCGGAATTGCGCGACAGGCTGAGATAATCCAGTCCGACATCATTCAGGAAGCGCAGGCGTTCGCGGATTTCCTTGAGGATACGGACCGCGATCTCGTTCTGCTTGGCATTGAGATTTTCGGGCAGCGTCTCGAACCAGTCGCGCGCCTTGCGGATCGACATCTGGGTGACTTCACCGATATGCAGCTTGTTGATCTTGACGGCCAGCGCTTCCGGCTTGAGGCGAAAACCGTTGCAGGCCGGGCAGGGCGCTGCCGACATGTAACGTTCGATTTCCTCGCGCGCCCAGGCGCTATCGGTCTCTTTCCAGCGGCGCTCCAGATTGGGAACGATGCCCTCGAAGTTTTTCAACGTTTTATAAGAGCGCGCGCCGTCCTGATAATTGAATTCGATTTTGTCATCGGTACCCTGAAGAATGGCGTGCTGTGCCTCCTTGGAGAGGTCCGACCACTTGCTCGACAGTTTGAAACCGAAGGCCTTGCCGAGTGCTTCCAGCGTCTGATTGTAATAGGGCGAAGACGATTTCGCCCATGGGGCAATCGCGCCGTCACGCAGCGTGCGCGCCGGCTCGGGAACAATCAGGTTCTCATCGACCTTCTGCTGCGAGCCGAGGCCATCGCAGCTGGGGCAGGCGCCGAAGGGATTGTTGAAGGAGAACAGCCGCGGTTCGATTTCCGGAATGGTGAAGCCGGAGACCGGGCAGGCGAATTTCTCTGAAAACAACACCCTTTCATGGGTTTCGTTGAGCGACTTGTTGGCGGAGCCGCCCGCGGCGGTTTCTTCCGGTGGCAGGGGTTTGTCGGCGAATTCGGCGATAGCCAGCCCATCGGCGAGCTTGAGGCAGGTCTCGAGACTGTCGGCAAGGCGCGCGGCCATGTCCGGACGCACCACCGCACGGTCAACCACCACATCGATGTCGTGTTTGTATTTCTTGTCGAGGGCAGGAACGTCAGCGATCTCGTAGAACTGGCCATCCACCTTGACGCGCTGGAAGCCCTTCTTCATCAGCTCGGCAAGTTCCTTTTTATATTCGCCTTTGCGGCCGCGCACGATCGGCGCGAGAACATAAAGACGCGTGCCTTCCTCAAAGGCGAGGATGCGGTCCACCATCTGGCTGATGGTCTGGCTCTCGATAGGCAGGCCCGTAGCGGGCGAATAGGGCACGCCGACACGCGCAAACATCAGGCGCATATAGTCGTAGATTTCGGTAACCGTGCCGACCGTGGAACGCGGGTTCTTCGAGGTGGTCTTCTGCTCGATGGAAATCGCCGGCGACAGACCCTCGATCCGGTCGACATCCGGCTTCTGCATCATTTCGAGGAACTGGCGCGCATAGGCCGAAAGGCTTTCGACATAACGGCGCTGGCCCTCGGCATAGATCGTATCGAAGGCAAGCGACGACTTGCCCGAGCCGGAAAGTCCGGTCATGACGATCAGCTTGTTGCGGGGCAGATCCAGATCGATACCCTTGAGGTTATGCTCGCGGGCACCACGGATGGAAATCGTCTTCAGTTCACTCATGGCAAGGCTCGGACAAAATTAACGGGCTTGATGGCAGCGCGTCCTTATGTAGTGACGCAGCCGGGGGTGTCGAGGTCTATTCCCTGTCGGTCGGAGCTTTTCAGCCCACTTGACTCGAATTTCGCGATTAAATAGAACAAAAAAGGAACAAATAGCAAGCGCCAATATTCGCCCTTCGAAGGTCGTGATTATTCGCTGTGGATAGTTCCGCCGTTGCGGTGCCTTTTGACGTCCGCGATGGTTATTGTGTGCGGGATTTTTTGAAATGCAATTGCCGGTCATGATGGTCGGCGGACAGGATGACGAGATGGCTGGTAGCGTAAACAAGGTAATTCTGATCGGAAACGTCGGCGCCGATCCCGAAATTCGCCGGACGCAGGATGGCCGCCCCATCGCCAACCTGCGCATCGCCACCTCGGAGACCTGGCGCGACCGCAACAGCGGCGAGCGCAAGGAAAAGACCGAATGGCACACCGTCGTGGTTTTCAACGAAGGCCTGTGCAAGGTCGTCGAACAATATGTCAAAAAGGGCGCCAAGCTCTATATCGAAGGCCAGTTGCAGACCCGCAAATGGCAGGACCAGACGGGTAACGACCGTTATTCGACCGAAATCGTGTTGCAGGGCTTCAATTCCACGCTGACGATGCTTGATGGTCGCGGTGAAGGCGGCGGCGGTGGCGGTCGCAGCGGCGGCGGAGACTTCGGCGGCGGCGGTGATTATGGTAGCAGCGGCGGTTACGACCAGCAGCCGGCACGTGGCGGCGGCTCTTCCCGCAGCGGCGGTGGCCAGCCTTCCGGCGGCTTCTCCAACGATATGGACGACGATATCCCGTTCTGATCGCGTGACGATGGTGGGAGCGGGCTGCGCGTGTCGGCTTCCATCGTTTTTGCCTGTCACAGGCTGCTCACCAAAGGGCTTGCGGCGCATATTGTGACGGTATCGCAGGCTCTTCTTATGCTGCGGCCTTGTCCGCCAGCATCGCGACCATGACATCGGATTGCGACACGATGCCCACCATCTTGCCGTTGGCGTCGATGACAGGCAGGTAGTGCAGTCCTTCTTCCGCAAAGCGGATAATTGCTTCCTCGATTGCCGTTTCTGGCCGCACGGTTCTGACCGGCGAGGTCATGATGTCCTTGACGGTATCGTTGGGGGCGCTGGCGCCGGACAGAATGAGGCGCAGCCGCTGCAGGAAGCCGATGGAGGGTCGGCCGTTTCTCCAGCTCGCCTTTTCCAGAAAATCCGTCTGGGTGACGATGCCGACGATTTCGGCTTTGTCGTTGGTGACGGGCAGCGCCTTGAAATGATGGCTGTGCATCAGCGCATGGGCATGGCGCAGGCTATCGTCAGGGGCGACGCCGACCACATCCCGCGACATGACGCTGGCGCAATCGAGATGCAGCGCACGGCGACGCCAGGAGCGCAGCTCTGTCTTGCGCAGGATGGTTTCCAGCTCGTCGCGGTCGATATCCAGAACCTGGTCGTATTCCTTCAGCACCTCGTCGAGATCGGCGGAGGAGAAGCCGATTTTCTGGATGGGGGTGGGATCCGTGGTGCCGTGGCTGGCTTTTCCCAGTTTCAGACCGTGCGGATAGGCGCGGCCGGTGGCATTGTTATAGACCAGCGCCAGGGCGAGCAGGATCAGCGAGTTTCCGGCGACCGGCCAGAGCAGGAAACCATAGCCGAGGCCGTGCACGGCGGGGCCGCCGAGAACGGCTGTCAGCGCCACCGCGCCGCTTGGCGGGTGCAGGCACCGCAACGCCATCATGGCGGCGATGGCAAGACTGATGGCGAGCGCGCTGGCGAAGAATATATCCGGAACAAGCAGCGCCACCGTTACGCCCACGAAAGCCGACACCAGATTGCCGCACATGATTGACCAGGGTTGCGCAAGAGGGCTGGACGGCACGGCGAATAAAAGCACCGCCGATGCGCCCATTGGCGCGATCATGGCGGGCAGGGTGGGGTCGAAACGGAAGGCAAGGCTGCCCAGAAGTCCGGTCAGCAGAATGCCGACAAAGGCGCCGGTGGCTGCGCGCAGCCTTTCCCTGTTGCTGACGGGAGCGGCATCCGGGATGAGGCGGCGCAGCGTGGATCGCATGGAGAGAACTTTCTGATCCGGAAAAGATGCGCGTCTTTTAACCGAAGCGGGTCGCCGGTTTAAAGGGCATATTTTTCGCAATGTCTGCCGGTCGCAGGATTTTATTGCGTAAGCATCGCAATAGACTGGCGCTCAGAAAGCAAAGGCCGATTTTATGCCGTCGACCACGAATTGCACGGAAAGGGCGGCGAGCAGAACGCCGAGCAGGCGGGTGAGGATGGCACGGCCGGTATTGCCGAGAAAACGGTCCATTCGCTCCGAAACGATGAGGGCCGCGTAGACGAGGGCCATGGCGAAAGCGAGGATCAGGATGAGCACGACCATTTCGAGCGTCGTTCTCATCGTTCCCGCCAGAAGCACGGTGGCGGAAATCGCGCCCGGCCCGGCGATCAACGGCAGCGCCAGCGGAAAGACCGCCAGATTGTGCAGATGATCCTTGGTGATGGCGATCTCGGAGGTCTTTTCCTTGCGCTCCTGGCGTTTCTCGAAAATCATCTCGAAGGAAATCCAGAACAGCAATAGACCACCGGCAATGCGGAAGGCGCCGAGCGAGATGCCAAGCAGATTGAGGATGGCAAGGCCGAATAGGGCGAAGACGGCGAGAATGCCGAAGGCGATGATGGAGCCGCGCAGCGCCACCTGGGCACGCTGGGCGCGCGTCATGCCGACGGTAAGTGCGAGGAAAACAGGCGCCAGACCCGGCGGATCGAGCGTGACCAGAAGTGTGGTAAGCGCGTTGATGAGCGTTTCGCTGCTGGCCATTTTTTCCCCGCCTATTCTATTTTTAGGCCGGAGCCTACGCAAGTCATACACGCTTTAAAAGGGAGCGGCGGCGCTTTTGCCGACCTAAACGGCGAAAAGCGGTGTATGTCTTGCAAATGACGCAAAAGACTGTTCAAAACTCGCCGGGAAATTGGCGTAACGTGGCTGTTTCCGCTATAAAAATCCATCCGATTCTTAACAGAGAATGTGATCCGTTTTGACTGACCAGAGCCCCCCCGGCGGCGGAAAACTTCCGCCAGGCATTGAACCGATTTCCATCATTGAGGAAATGCAGCGGTCCTATCTCGATTACGCCATGAGCGTTATCGTGTCCCGTGCGCTTCCTGATGTCCGTGACGGTTTGAAGCCGGTTCATCGCCGTATTCTTTACGGCATGTCCGAACTTGGTATCGACTGGAACAAGAAATACGTCAAATGCGCCCGCGTCACCGGTGACGTGATGGGTAAATTCCATCCGCACGGCAACTCGGCGATCTATGATGCATTGGCGCGAATGGCGCAGGACTGGTCGTTGCGCCTGCCGCTGATCGACGGGCAGGGCAACTTCGGCTCCATCGACGGCGATCCGCCGGCGGCCGAACGTTATACCGAATGCCGTCTGGACAAGGCCGCCCATTCGCTGCTCGACGATCTCGACAAGGAAACGGTCGATTTCCGTGACAACTATGACGGCACGCTTCAGGAGCCGGTCGTTGTTCCCGCGAAATTCCCGAACCTTCTGGTCAATGGCGCAGGCGGTATTGCTGTCGGCATGGCCACCAATATTCCGCCACACAATCTGTCTGAGGTCATCGACGGCTGTATCGCGCTGATCGAAAATCCGGCTATCGAACTGCCGGAACTGATGCAGATCATTCCCGGCCCGGATTTCCCGACCGGTGCGCTGATCATGGGCCGGTCCGGCATCCGCTCGGCTTACGAGACAGGTCGCGGATCGGTCATCATGCGCGGTCGCGCCACCATTGAGCCGATGCGTGGCGATCGCGAGCAGATCATCATCACCGAGGTTCCCTATCAGGTGAACAAGGCCTCGATGATCGAGAAGATGGCCGAACTGGTCAAGGAAAAGCGCATTGAGGGCATTTCCGACCTGCGTGACGAGTCTGACCGTCAGGGTTATCGCGTCGTCGTCGAGCTGAAGCGCGACGCCAATGCCGATGTCATCCTGAACCAGATTTATCGCTACACGCCGCTGCAGACCTCGTTTGGCTGCAACATGGTGGCGCTGAACGGCGGCAAGCCGGAACAGATGACGCTGCTGGACATGCTGCGCGCTTTCGTTTCCTTCCGCGAAGATGTGGTCAGCCGCCGCACCAAGTACCTGCTGCGCAAGGCGCGTGACCGCGCGCATGTTTTGGTGGGTCTGGCGATCGCTGTTGCCAATATCGACGAGGTCATCCGCGTCATCCGTCGTGCTCCCGATCCGGCTACGGCCCGTGAAGAGTTGATGACGCGGCGCTGGCCGGCGCAGGATGTGGAAAGCCTGATCCTGCTGATCGATGATCCGCGTCACCGTATCAACGAAGACCGCACCTATAATCTTTCCGAAGAGCAGGCGCGCGCCATTCTCGAATTGCGTCTTGCCCGTCTGACAGCGCTCGGCCGCGATGAAATCGGCGACGAGCTGAACAAGATCGGCGCGGAAATCAGCGAATATCTCGATATTCTCTCGTCGCGCGTCCGCATCCAGCAGATCGTCAAGGATGAGCTTATCGCCATCCGCGACGAGTTCGGCACGCCGCGCCGGTCGGAGATCGTCGAGGGCGGTCCTGACATGGAAGATGAAGACCTCATCGCCCGCGAAGACATGGTCGTTACCGTTTCGCATCTCGGCTATATCAAGCGCGTGCCGCTGACCACCTACCGGGCGCAGCGTCGCGGCGGCAAGGGTCGTTCCGGCATGGCGACGCGCGACGAGGATTTCGTCAACCGTCTCTTTGTTGCGAACACCCATACGCCGGTGCTGTTCTTCTCCTCGCGCGGTATCGTGTACAAGGAAAAGGTCTGGCGCCTGCCTATCGGCACGCCGCAGTCCAAGGGCAAGGCCCTTATCAACATGCTGCCGCTGGAACCCGGCGAACGCATCACCACCATCATGCCGTTGCCCGAGGATGAAACCACCTGGGAAACGCTTGACGTGATGTTCTCGACGACGCGCGGCACGGTTCGTCGTAACAAGCTCGGCGATTTCGTGCAGGTCAACCGCAACGGCAAGATCGCCATGAAGCTCGACGAGGAGGGTGATGAAATCCTCTCCGTCGAAACCTGTACCGACCGTGATGATGTGTTGCTGACGACGGCGCTTGGCCAGTGCATCCGCTTCCCCGTGGAGGATGTACGCGTCTTTGCCGGCCGTAACTCCGTCGGCGTGCGCGGCATCAACATGGCCGAAGGCGACCGCATCATTTCCATGACCATCGTTGGCCATGTGGAAGCCGAACCGTGGGAGCGTGCCGCTTACCTCAAGCGCTCTGCCGCCGAGCGGCGTGCGGCAGGTGTCGATGAAGACGATATCGCACTCGTCGGTGAAGAAGTGACGGAAGAGGGCGAGCTTAGCGAAGAGCGCTATCAGGAACTGAAGGCACGCGAGGAATTTGTGCTGACGGTTTCCGTGAAGGGCTACGGCAAGCGTTCCTCCTCCTACGACTTCCGCACATCAGGCCGTGGCGGCAAGGGCATCCGCGCTACCGACACCTCGAAGACGG
This sequence comes from Agrobacterium sp. ICMP 6402, assembly GCF_009498615.1. NCBI lineage: Bacteria > Pseudomonadati > Pseudomonadota > Alphaproteobacteria > Hyphomicrobiales > Rhizobiaceae > Agrobacterium > Agrobacterium sp. ICMP 6402. The sequence goes on along the minus strand of NZ_QSNV01000001.1, from coordinate 1,035,562 downwards.
CAGAGATCGGCGAACTCGTCGCTGCCTTCCCCGTGGACGAAGGCGACCAGATCATGCTGGTTTCCGATGGCGGCCAGCTCATCCGCGTGCCGGTCAACGGCATCCGCATCGCCAGCCGCGCCACCAAGGGTGTGACGATCTTCTCTACCGCCAAGGATGAGAAGGTTGTGTCCGTGGAGCGCATCAACGAGCCGGAAGGCGACGATGAAGCCGAAAACGGCAGTGGCGAAGAGGCCGATAACAATCTGCCGGATATGCCTGAGGCACCGGAGAGCGAGGCGTAAGCCGCCTCGTTTCTTTACCGTCAATCAAGAGAAACCCCGCGGCGCTCAGGCACCGCGGGGTTTTTCTTTGGGTCTATTGGCTGGTCCGGCTCTTTACCGAATTCGGATATGAATCGGTGTCCGTCCGGAGCGGCCTGCGACGTGAAGGTGGATGCTGGCTTCCGGCTGGTTGGCGCGCCAGGCGCGGGCGCCATGCGACAGAAGCAGGCTGACGAGATCACGCGTCTTTGCCTTGGAACGATTGAGACCGAGATCGGCGATACGCATCGCCGCCTCATGAATGGGATGCAGAACCGACAGACTGCTTTGCCCGTTGCCAGACGCAATGTCCGAATAATTCTCGTTAACTGCCATCTTGGAAAGCCTCGCTACACATTACACAATTCGAGGAGACAGGCGATGTTCCGACAATGAACGCCGCCTGCGGAAACGTCAGTTACTGGAGTGACGCCCAGCAGCTGACGCCTTTCTTTTTCAATGCATTACATGCATTCACCGCGGCGTTCTGGCCATCAAAGCCGCCGAAACGGGCGCGGTAGACCTGTGAGCCGTCCCGACTAAAGGCGACTGTGAAGGGTTTTGCCGAACGAAGGGCGGAACCACCCTTTTCCTGTGCGCTCTGCAGCAGGCCGCGAGCGGAGTTTTCATCCGGCGATGCGCCGATCTGGATTACCCAGCCGCCCTGCGGAGCTTCTGATTTAGCCGCGACCGAAGGAGCAGGGGCGACGGAGGCGGTAACGATATTGTCCACCTTGGTCGAGTTGGTGATCAACTTGCGGTCCGGCGGGATGGGTGCCTGGGAAACGGGATCCTTGCCCTTCTGCCAGGTTGCTGCTTCCATCGCCTTAACGGCTGGATTGGAAGAAGAGCCTGCAAAGGCTGTAATCGGCGCCTCTTCGTAACGGGCCTGCGGTACCGGTCCGGCATTGGGCAGGCCGGCATTGGTAGCCGCAACCGCAACGGAAGGAACAGTTGCCGCCACGGCGACCGGTTCTTCAATCGGCGCGGACCGCGTCTGGGCGATCAGGTTGCTGTTGCCACCGCGCGATGCCTGCGGCAGATAGGTCGCTACAAGCTTGCGCATGGTGGCGTCACGGGCGGCGCTGGAGCGACCGCCGAGAACGACGGCGACGATGGAGCGGCCATCGTTCTGCGCCGAGGTCGCAAGATTGCTGCCGGCCGCACGGGTGTAACCGGTCTTGATGCCGTCGACGCCCTTCACGGTTCCGACGAGACGATTGTGGTTGCCAATGACCTGCTTGCCGAAATTGAAGGTGCGGGTAGAGAAATAACCGTAATATTGCGGAAAATGCTGGCGAAGAGCGATGCCGAGACGGGCCTGATCGCGCGCCGTCGTCATCTGCGCCGTGTTGGGCAGGCCGTTGGCGTTGCGATAGGTCGTGCGGGTCATGCCGAGTGCACGGGCCTTGGCGGTCATCATCCTGGCGAAACGGTCTTCCGAGCCGCCGAGATATTCACCGAGCGCTGTCGCCATGTCGTTGGCAGAACGGGTGACGAGAGCCAGAATGGCCTGCTCGACCGTGATGGCGCCGCCGGCGCGCACACCAAGCTTGGATGGCGGCTCCTTGGCGGCATTGGCCGAGACCGGCACCTTGGAATCAAGCGAGATGCGTCCGGAATTAAGCGCCTCGAACGTCAGATAAAGCGTCATCATCTTCGTCAGAGAGGCAGGATAACGCAGACCGTCCGGATCCTCGCCGTAGAGAACCTTGCCGGTCTTGGCGTCGATGACGATGCCGGCATATTTCGGATCCGCCTGTGCGGTGCCCACGGATGCTGCGGTTATGAACGCCGCAGCAAGGGTCAACGCAACAAACCTTACAAAAGACGCCGCACCCGCTTTGCGCGAATGTACCCCAGATACACTTTTCAACACTGCTGAACTCTTCAATCGCATATTTCTGTTCCGCTCGGACACGCCCCGCCCGATAGCTCCGGGGAGAAACTTTATCGGGATGGCGTTACCAAGTGGTTTATGAAAGGTGTCTGCCTTCCATAAAATGCGACTTTTCGCACGCAATCTGTGCCATGCTGTTTCACGGATTTCCGTCTTTTGCGAGGCGCTGCTCGACATAATGTTTCACATCGGTGTCGAGTTTTTGCCATTGCGGCAAAAGGCCGGCGGAGAAACGGTAAAAAAGACTGAGATCCTGCCCGACGTGGATATCCCTTTGGCAGTCGCTGCCTGTGGCTTCCTGCTGTGTCTGCGGCAGCAGGAAGCGAACGACATAGTCGCTTTCACCATTGCGCGCTCCGGTCAATATGACTTCCTTGCCGTAACCGGAATCGGCGCGCAGGCGGTGCAGCAGCAATCCGTGTTTCAGCGGCACGGGGTCTCCTTCCGTAAGCCGGGCATAAATTGGCCCGAAACGGCCGGACATGTCCTGTGACATGGTGCTTTGCGACAGCTGTATATAAATCAGTCCCGTCGCCTGGGCGGGATCGTCGAATATGGCGCGATTCCCTTCCTCATATCCGTTGAGGCCGGGCCAGGTCAGGTAAAGATCGATCCGCGCCTGCTCACCGCCCTCACGACCCGAGGGTAAGCGCAGCGTGTTTTTCTCGAGCTTCAGCCGGTCGTTGCCGATTGATATCTGCACCTCGTCGGTTGCTGTCGTATGGCCTGCCTTCAGGACCCGCTAACCATACGATTTGACGCCGATATTAAGTGCGATGACTAAAACGAGAAGAACTCCGGCAATGATGGCGGCGCGGCGCATCAGCGACGATGAAAGCAGGGGTGTTCCGTTCTGCATGGGCTTCCAGATTCGTTCTTGTCGCGGGCGCGGATTTCGGGCCGGAAATAGGCTGACAAAGCTTTAACCTGCGGCGATCGCCATTGAAATGCTGTTTTGCCGCTGCTACCTGATAGGGCGCAAGCAAAGGACGGTATATGGCAGCGCGCGACAGATATTCCCGGAAACTCGAATGTTCCAAATGTGGCCATCAGGGTTTTGCCGAAGTGTCGGAATCCGACGAAAAGGGTCGCGCAGATGTCGATTTTCGCGTCGATGAAATGCCGCGGGGGTTTCGCACCGAACGCGCCTCGGGTGATCCGACCGATTTCATGATCCGCTGCGGCCAGTGCGGTAACATATTTCGTTTCCTGCAAAAAACCGCCTATGCGCCCGGAGGCGAGCCGCGCGTGAAGGCCTGAACGGGAGGTGCCGGATGACCATGCCGCAACAACCGAACGGCGCGCCGCCAAGGCGCAAGCCAATCTGGCCGTGGATCGTGCTTTTGGTGCTGACGCTCTGCGCCATCTACTCCTATAATCGCGCCAACGAAATCCTGGCCGACCTGTCCGACACCTTGCCGCCAGCGGTGCTGAACCTGTTCGAGGATATTTTTCGGGGTGGCGGACGACACGGTGATGGCGGACCCAGCATCGGGGTCTGAATAGTCAAACCGACAATAGAGTACAGTCCGCAGACCGGCCTCTCGCATACAGACGTTTTTTAGAGGCGCATTAAAGAAAAAAGCCCCGCAAACGGGCGGGGCAGGTTGATCGCTCGGGGAAAGTTGGGCAATGCCCGGGAGCGATGTGACTATATAAGCGACAATATTGCTGACGCGATAGGCCACTTCCGTCCCAAACAGTACGCCGGCGCATAAATTTTGCTCAGGTGAGGAGGATTTTGAGGAGATGAACTCGCTAAATCTGTCAGGCAACTTGACAGCAAGCCGTCCTATTCTTCGCCTCGCCTCGAATTGCACATATTTGCTCCTAACATAAAGAGACATGAGCAGACGCATGGATAAATCCGGAATCTTCTTCGTGGCGCTTTTGCTGGTGCTTGTTGCAATCGTACTCAGCCTGACGCTGTTTGATTCGGCCCAGCAAATGCCGGCGGTTCCTGCGGGCGAGGGGTCTTTATTGCCACCGGCAACAACGCCAGGACAATGATTTGCGGCGCGACAGCAGATGGACGGCGACCGTTTGGCAGGGCAAGCCTTGAGCGGGATTGACGGCCTTTTTCAAACCGCTATAAAGCCTCACCACCGAAGGATGGGTGTCCGAGTGGTTTAAGGAACCGGTCTTGAAAACCGGCGTGCGTGAGAGCGTACCGTGGGTTCGAATCCCACCCCATCTGCCATTAAGCTCAAAAATGACCATTTTGAATAGCGGAACGATTGCCGATCCGTGTCGCGTCGTTCGGCCGGAGCTGCTTTGATGTGACCAACAATGAAGAAACCCGCCTTTCGGCGGGCTCCAAATTCACATTTAATCAGATTTCGTCATCAGATTTCGGGGCAACCCCGTTCGTTGGCAAATGTGATACGATCCGGGCCGCGGCGGGTGAAACCCTGAACGACGACGCGGCCTGGGGTGACACGCACGACTTCGGGATCACGCAGGCCTGCTTCACGGGCGGCGGCGCGGGCTTCGCGTTCGCTGCAACCGCGCATGCGGGGCGGGCCACGGCGGTCAACGTCTCTGTCCCGATCTCGATCGCGGATGACCGGGCGAACGCCATCGGGACCGATCCTCAACTCCATATCCTGTGCGCCGGCCTGGATGGGTGCAGCGATGGATACCAGGGCGATGCCAAGCGCCAGACCTGCAGCTTTTATTGACTTGATCATGGTTTCCTCCCTCAGCCGAAAAACCGGCGGAAGCTTGTTTGTTTGCGGGGAAGAAACGCGGCCGCACTCCCTTTGTTCCCTTATGTCGGATGCCGGAGAAGGTGCGGATGAGTGTCGACGGTAGATTTCAGGCGCTCAAAAAAAGAGATAAATCATTAACCACGTTCATTACAATTTTATCGAATTTGCAGAAGTCGTTCGCATTTTCGCCACGTTATGCACAAGATTAAGCGACTGTTAGGTGCTTCGATGGCAGGGGCAAATCGAGGCAAGTGAGGGTGCGGTTCTCCGAGCCAATAGCAGCGTGGGGCAGAAGATTTGAATTCTACGGTCAAGAAACTCGGCATCAGCACCAGATCGGGTGCGAAGTGGCTTGCAATTTCCGTGCTTTGCGCTGCGACGGCGTCGTGTTCCACCACGACTGAAACGAAGCCGAAGCCCAAGCGCAGCAAGGAATATTTTTCCGAGTCGGAATATGGCGTGAAGGCCAGTCCGCGCGTGGCAGATGGCAAAAGCATTCCAAAAGGCGGCGGGCGAGAGCTCGTCGGCAACGCCTATACCGTAAAAGGCCGTCGTTATTTTCCGAAAGAAGAGCCGGGTTACAACAAGACCGGTCTTGCCTCCTGGTACGGTTCCGCCTTCCACGGTCGCCTGACGGCGAATGGCGAAGTGTACGATAAAGAACATCTTTCTGCCGCACATCCGACATTTCCCCTGCCGAGCTATGCGCGCATTACCAACACGGAAAATGGCGCCTCGGTTCTGGTGCGCGTCAACGATCGCGGACCTTTTCATGAGGGCCGCCTGATCGACGTTTCCAGCAAGACGGCCGATCTTCTCGACATGAAGGCGACAGGTACGGCGAATGTGCGGGTGCAATATGCCGGCCGCGCTCCGCTTGACGGTCACGACATGCCTTATTTGATGGCGTCTTATATTCCGAAGGGCTCGCGCTCGCCGGGCGTTGCGCCCGAGGGGCAGATCGCAACGGGTGTCATGGTGGCTTCGAATTCTCCGAATTTCGTGCCGGCTCCTTCCTCCAATCCGAATTATAGCGGTTCGACGCAGACGGCGCTGGTCGGTTCCAGGAAGAATGCCGCTCTGCAGGCCATGCCGCTGGTCAATGGTCCGGCACCGGTATTCGAGCAATTTGCGATCCTGCCGGAAATCGGTCCGTTCCTGGCCGAGCGTCCCGAAGGAAACTTCGTGCGTGAGCCGGCGGCGCCCGGCGGCAATTATCTGCGCGTGCCGACGCCATCCTCCAAATATGCGGCGGCTTATTCGCAAGAATCTGCTACGGTTTCCCGGACCGCACGTGCCTTCGACAGCGTGCTGGTCGATCGTGGCGCGCTCAACGAGCAATCGATACTCGCCCATGTGAAGCGTCAGCAGGCGAAGTCGCGCTGACGGATTGAAGAATAGGGCTGCATCCGTTTCGGGCGGCCGGTTGCGGCAGGCAGAACTGGGCGGTTTCATGCGCAAAGCCATTTATCGCTCCTGTTGTTCGGTTGTCGTGGCGGCCGGGCTTGCGTTTTTCAGTGCAGGCACGGCGCAATCGCAGACAGCGCCCTTCATCGCCAAGGCCGAACAGGCCTATATGATCGATGCCGAGACCGGCACGGTGCTTCTTTCGCAAAATGAAAATCAGTCGTTTCCGCCGGCGTCGCTTGCCAAGCTGATGACCGTGGAAGTGGTGCTGGATGCGCTTTCCAAGGGGCAGGTGACGCCGGAGACACCTTATCCCGTATCGGAATATGCCTGGCGCACGGGCGGCGCGCCATCGCGGACCTCGACCATGTTCGCGGCGTTGAAATCCTCCGTCAGCATCAACGATCTCCTGACCGGCATCATTGTGCAGAACGCCAATGACGGCTGCATCATCGTGGCCGAAGGCATGGCGGGATCCGACTCCGCATTTGCCAAGCGCATGACGGCGCGGGCAGGCGAACTTGGCATGAACCGCAGCACCTTTACCAATTCCACCGGGCTTCCTGATCCGGGCAACCAGACGACCGCCAGGGATATGGTGCGTCTCGCCCAGCATCTGCATGACAATTATCCGGATCGATATGGGCTTTTCACCAAGCCGGATTTTGAGTGGAACCGCATATTCCAGCGGAACAAGAATACACTGCTTGGCAGCGGCATCGATGGTCTTGGGCTTGGCTTTGCGGAAGGCAGCGGTTTTGCCGCCGTCGTTTCGGCCGAGCGGGAGGGACGGCGGGTCTATCTGGCGCTTGCCGGCATTACCGACGACAAGACGCGGCAGGAGGAAGCCCGCCGGGTGGTGGACTGGGGGCTGACGGCTTTCGAAAAACGTCATCTTTTCGGAAAGGACGAAGCCGTCGGTTCCGTCAGTGTTTATGGCGGTGATGTCTCACATATCGATCTTTCGCCGAAGGAAGACATCAGCGTGCTGGTGCCGGTCAACAATCCTGATCGTATTTCGGGGCGGATCGTCTATCGCTGGCCTCTGAATGCGCCGCTGGACAGTGGCGCGAATGTCGGAACGCTCAAGGTCTTTTCGGGTGAGCGGCTGCTGCGCGAAGTGCCGCTTTATACCAAGGGTTCGGTCGGCAAGGGCTCGCTGACCCAGAATGCGGCGGGTGCGTTGAAGGAACTGCTGCTGTTCTGGCTCTGAAAATCCGCGCTTTGCGCCACTTACCCCCTATGCTTTTGTTCAGGCACCGGATTTTCTGAAAAGCGCTTCACACTTTTTGGTTCGATGCTGTAAACAGGCATTTCAATATTTCCGGGAATTCCTCGCAGGACGTGACATTGGCCGAAAAGACTGGATTGTTCATCAGCTTCGAAGGCGGCGAGGGTGCCGGCAAGTCGACGCAGATTCGCACGCTTGCCGAAGCACTTCGTGCCCGCGGCTTCGAGGTGGTCGTGACGCGTGAGCCGGGTGGTTCGCCGGGGGCGGAGGCCGTTCGGCATGTGATTTTGTCGGGTGCGGCGGAATCCTTCGGCGTGCGCATGGAAGCAATCCTGTTTGCGGCGGCGCGAAACGACCATGTCGAGGAGGTCATTCGCCCGGCGCTCGCGCGCGGCGAGATCGTGCTTTGCGACCGATTTCTTGACTCGTCCCGTGTCTATCAGGGCACGACCGGCAATCTGGAACCTGACTTCATCGAGACGCTGCAACGCATTGCGATCGATGGTGTCGTGCCGGAACTGACGCTGATCTTCGATATCGCCGCCGAAAAGGGGCTGGCCCGCGCCAGAAAACGGGCGGATGAGGGGGCTGCGCCCGACCGGTTCGAGAAAGAGGAAATCGAAACCCACGAGAAGCGGCGGGAAGCCTATCTCGATATAGCGCTTGCCGAGCCGCGTCGCTGCCGTATCGTCAATGCCGACCAGCCGGAGGAGAAGGTGGCGGAGGACGTGATGTCCTTTGTCGAGCCCTTGCTCGAACAACTGGGAACTGCGGCGGGCACGGCGCATGAGTGAAGTTCAGGGCGTTCTCGACGGTGCGATTGCGCCGCAGCAGAACACGAAGCTTTTCGGGCATGAGGAAGCCGAAGCGTTTCTTGCGCAATCCTATCGCTCCGGCAAGGGTCATCATGCCATTCTCATCGAAGGGCCGGAGGGGATCGGCAAGGCGACGCTGGCGTTCCGTTTCGCCAATCATGTGCTCAGCCATCCCGATCCGGCTATGGCGCCTGAAAATCTGGCTGATCCCGATCCAGAATCGCTCGTCAGCCGGCAAATCACCTCTGGTGCATCGCATAATCTCCTGCACTTGACGCGCCCCGTCGATGAAAAGACTGGTCGCGTGAAATCCGCCATCACCGTGGACGAGGTGCGACGGGCAGGACACTTCTTTTCCCAGACATCGGGCACCGGCAACTGGCGCATCGTCATTATCGACCCGGCCGACGATCTTAACCGCAATGCCGCGAATGCTATTCTGAAGATACTGGAAGAGCCGCCGAAGCGGGCGATGTTCCTTGTTCTCTCCCATGCGCCGGGCAAGTTGCTGCCGACCATCCGCTCGCGCTGCATGCCGCTTCGGCTCCTGCCGCTTTCCGATGCGGCTATGGTGCAATCTCTCGATCATCTCGGCATCGGCTCCGCCGGCGAAAAGCGCGACGCCCTGATTGCGGCCTCGAAGGGCAGCGTGGCGCAGGCGCTCAAGCTGATGAATTACGGCGGCTCCGACATCATCGAGGCCTTTGCCGAGGTGATGTCTGCGGAAGGGCCGGGCGCACGCAAGAAGATGCACAAGTTGGCCGAAGTTCTGGCGCAGAAGGATGGCGATATCGTCTTCGGCTTCTTCATGGAGCATGTAACGGAAGAGTTGATGGAGCGGGCCAGGGCGGCGGCCATGGCGGGCGATATCGCGGCGGCGGAAAAACATGCGCGGTTATCTTCGACGCTTTCGGAACGGATCAGCGTGGCGCAGGCCTATAATCTCGACAAGAAGCAGATGGTGCTTTCCATTCTGGAAGATATTCGCGGGCATTAAATACACTTTAAGTTGCGAATCACATCTTTTTCTATTTTACTCAGTTAGAGAAATGTCCATCAGCTGAAATAGCAAGGAAAAGTAGTGAGCGAAAAATCTGTTGTTACGAGGATGGACAGTTTGCTATCGGAAAAGAGCGTAGATGCATCTGATAAATTAAAAGTGGCTATTTACAGTGGATCGCTCCCGATTGGAGACATTGAAATTGATTGCGCTGTTCTTGAGGATGGTACTCGAGTCCTATCCGAGCGCGCGGTTCACAGGGCCTTCGGAAGTAAGCGTGGAGGTTCGCATTGGCGGAGAGTTAAGGCCAATCCTGATAGTGTAAGCTTACCATCTTTTATATCTGCTACTAATTTATCTCCATTCATAAATGACGATCTAGAGAAAGCTCTTACCACACCAATTTCTTATACCGCATCTGCTGGGGGTACGGCTGCGAACGGAATAAGGGCCGAGATGCTGCCGGAGATTTGCGGTGTCTATTTACGCGCGAGACGAGAAGGACGACTTCACCCATCTCAAGAGCAAATGGCGTTGCAAGCCGAAATTTTGATGGAAGCCTTCGCCAAGGTTGGTATCGTTGCGCTTGTAGATGAAGCTACTGGCTACCAGAAGCAGCGCGGTCATGATGCCTTGAGGCTGCTATTATCTAAGTACATTGCAGAAGGTCTACAGAAATGGATAAAAACATTTCCGGATAGTTTCTTTGCTGAACTCGATCGTCTTTATGACAATGCGCCGACATCTGCTCATAGCAGACCGCAATACTATGGACATTTTATCAATCGTTACGTCTATGATCCGATAGAAAATGGATATGTGAAAGCAGAGCTTAATCGACTTAATATTGATGAAAAAGGGAAAAGACGGGCAAAATTCCATCAATGGTTAGCGGACGAGGGGCGTAGCATGCTTATCCACCAGATTGGGCGTGTCCACGGTCTCATGGAAATGTGCAACGATATCGACTATTTCAAGAACGCGGCGAAGAAGCAAAAGAACATCTCTGTAGCGCCATATCTTTTCGATGAAATGAACAAAATCTTGGAGTGAATCTGGTGTTCGGCGAACGTAAGTGTTTCGCTGTTGCGAACAATGGTTTAAGAGCGGTCTATCCAAAAAACAGCCTGTAAAGTCGATAGACCGTCATGACAGACAAGACACCATTCTACATCACCACCGCGATCTCCTATCCCAACGGCAAGCCGCATATTGGCCATGCCTATGAGCTGATTGCGACGGACGCCATGGCACGTTTCCAGCGCCTGGATGGGATGGATGTTTTCTTCCTGACCGGCACCGACGAACATGGCCAGAAGATGCAGCAGACGGCGCGGGCGGAGGGCATTTCGCCGGAAGAGCTGGCGCAGCGCAATTCCGACCAGTTCCGCGCAATGGGCAAGCTGCTCAACGCCTCGAATGACGATTTCATCCGCACAACGGAAGAGCGTCACCACGAGACCTCGCGCAATATCTGGAACCTGATGGCCGATAGCGGCGACATCTACAAGGATAGCTATGCCGGCTGGTATTCCGTGCGCGATGAGGCCTATTACGGCGAAGACGAGACGGAAGTGCGCGCTGATGGCGTTCGTTACGGTCCGCAGGGCACACCGGTCGAATGGGTGGAGGAGGAAAGCTACTTCTTCAAGCTCTCCGAATATCAGGACAAGCTGCTGAAGCTCTACGAAGAGAACCCTGACTTCATCGGTCCGGCCGAGCGCCGTAACGAGATCATCTCCTTCGTCAAATCCGGTCTGAAAGACCTGTCGATTTCCCGCACCACCTTTGACTGGGGCATCAAGGTTCCAAACGACCCCAAGCACGTCATGTATGTCTGGGTCGATGCCTTGACCAACTACATTACCGCCACGGGCTACATCGAAGACAAAGACGGTCCGCGTGCGAAATATTGGCCGGCCGACGTGCATATCATCGGCAAAGACATCATCCGCTTCCACGCGGTCTATTGGCCGGCCTTCCTGATGAGCGCCGGGCTGCCACTGCCCAAGCGCGTTTTCGCCCACGGCTTCCTGCTCAACAAGGGCGAGAAGATGTCGAAGTCGCTCGGCAACGTCGTCGACCCCGTCAATCTGGTTGCTCACTTCGGTCTCGATCCGATCCGTTATTTCTTCATGCGCGAAGTCTCCTTCGGTCAGGATGGCAGCTACAGCGAAGAGGGCATCGCCACCCGCATCAATGCCGATCTCGCCAATGGCATCGGCAATCTTGCCAGCCGTTCGCTGTCGATGATCGTCAAGAATTGTGACGGCCAGATCCCGACGCCCGGCGCGTTCAACGAAGAAGACAAGGCCATGCTCGCCTCCGCCGACGGCCTGCTGGCGATCTGCCGCGAGGAAATGGGCAAGCAGCTCATTCACCGTGCGCTCGCGGCCATCATCGCGGTCGTCTCGGAAACAGACCGTTATTTCGCCTCGCAGGAGCCATGGGCTCTGAAGAAAACCGATCCCGAGCGCATGGGCACCGTGCTTTACGTCACGGCGGAGGTGGTGCGCCAGATCGGCATTCTCCTTCAGCCTTTCATGCCGGAATCCTGCGACAAGTTGCTCGATCTCGTTGCTGCTGCCGCTGACAAACGCGATTTTGCGGCCCTTGGCGAGGCCGGTCGTCTGGTTCCGGGCACGCCGCTTGAAGCACCGAAGCCGGTCTTCCCGCGTTACGTCGCACCGGAAGCGTGAAGGCGAGACCGATGCTGATCGATACCCATTGCCATCTGGATTTTCCCGATTTCGAGGCGGAGCGCGACGATATCATCGCCCGTGCGCATGCTTCCGGTGTCAGCCAGATGGTGACGATCTCGACCCGGGTGCGCCGTCTGCCCGAGCTTTTGAAGATCACGGAGAAATACCCGTCGGTTTTCTGCTCGGTCGGCACACATCCCAACAGCGCAGCCGAGGAACTGGATATCTCGGCTGACGATCTGGTGCGGCTGGCGGAGAGCCACGACAAAATCGTGGCGATCGGCGAGGCGGGACTGGATTATTTCTACGATACGCAGAAGCCGGAAGACCAGAAGACCGGCTTCATTCGCCATATCGAAGCGGCAAGACGGACGAAGCTGCCGCTCGTCATCCACAGCCGCAGCGCTGACGACGACATGGCTGCTATTTTGCGTTCGGAAAGCGACAAGGGCGCCTTTCCCTTCATCCTTCACTGCTTCTCCGCTGGTCCTGAACTGGCGACAACCGGTGTCGAGCTTGGTGGCTATGTTTCGTTTTCGGGCATTCTCACCTTCCCGAAATCGCAGGATATTCGCGATATCGCCGCCACCGTGCCGCTTGACCGGCTGCTTGTCGAAACCGATGCGCCCTATCTTGCCCCGAAGCGCTGGCGGGGAAAACGCAACGAACCTTCCTATGTGGTCAATACGGCGGAAGTTCTGGCCGAGGCGCATGGTGTTTCTTTCGAGCGCATGGCCGAAATCACCACCGAAAATGCTTTCCGCTGCTTTTCGAAGATGACAAGGGTGTAGCGTGGCAATCTACCGTCGTCGCTTCACGGTTCTCGGATGCGCGTCTTCGCCCGGTGTGCCGCGCATCAACGGCGACTGGGGTGCCTGCGACCCCGAAAACCCGAAGAACCGGCGCACGCGCACGGCCTTCATGGTGGAGCAGATCGCACCGGATGGCGGCAAGACCACCGTCGTTGTCGATACAGGTCCGGATTTTCGCGAGCAGATGATTTCCGCCAAGGTGGAGTCCGTCGATGCGGTTCTCTACACCCACGCCCATGCCGATCACCTGCATGGCATCGACGATCTGCGCATCTATTTCGCCATCCAGCAAAACTGCATTCCAATCTATGCCGATCCTGTCACCATGGCGCGCATATGGGACGGTTTCGCCTATTGCCTGGAAACACCGCCGGGCAGCAGTTATCCGCCAATCGTAGAGCCACGGATCATCGCCGACATCGACGCGCCGGTGATTATCGACGGGGCAGGTGGGCCGATACCTTTCAACGTGCATATGCAGCAGCATGGCGACGTGCATTCGCTCGGCTTTCGCATCGGTGACGTTGCCTATTGCACCGACGTCAGTGATTTTCCGGCCGAAAGCGTGCCCAAGCTTGCGGGCCTTGATATTCTCGTCATCGACGCGCTGCAGCACCGTTACCACCCCAGCCATCTTTCGCTGGAACAGGCGCTTGGCTGGATCGAAAGATTTGCACCCAAACGGGCGATCTTGACCCATATGCATATTCCGCTCGATTATGAGACGGTCATGCGTGAAACGCCGGATCATGTCGAACCGGCTTACGACCAGATGCGTTTCGAAGTCGAGTTCGAAGCGCCCTGAGCAGGTCTCGCAAAATCGGTCTCCGGTTTTGGGGAAGAGACGTGCTTTGAAACACTAGTACAGGCGCGTCGCGCTTTGACGTCGCCTGAGAAGGAACAGCATGTCGACCCGGCCTTTCCGTGCACCCAGTATGGCGAGCTTCTTCGACAATCTGCGCGCCAGCCGGTTGCGGGCGATGTTCCGGCGCGGCGAACTGGGGCTGGTCGCTCTTGCCGCTCTCATCGGCATTGCAGCGGGTCTTCTGGTGGCGCTGATCGGCGCGTTGAGCACGGCCCTGCATGTGTTGGTCTTCGGTACCGAGCGGCTGAGCAGCAGCGACCTCTCAGGCCCTGTCGTGCTTGCCGGACCGATCGTCGGCGGCATCTTGCTTGGCCTGATCATCTTCATTCTTTCAAAGACCCGCAAGAAACCGATGGTCGACCCGATCGAGGCCAATGCCCTGCATGGCGGCCGCCTGTCGCTGACGGACAGCATCATCGTCTGCGTGCAGAACATCGTCTCGAACGGTTTCGGCGCGTCCGTCGGGCTTGAGGCGGGTTATACGCAGATCGCCAGCGGCGTGGCCTCGAAGATCGGCATCAAGCTGAAACTGCGGCGAGGGGACATGCGCATCCTCGTGGGCTGCGGTGCTGCGGGTGCGATTGCGGCGGCCTTCAATGCGCCTCTGACCGGGGCGTTTTACGCCATCGAGCTCATCATCGGCACCTATACCGTCGTGACGCTTGCGCCGCTCATCGTCTCCGCATTGGTGGCCACCACCGTCATCGGGATTATCGGCGGTCATGGCCTGTCGATCGATATTGTCGATGCCAGCCGTGTGACGCCTGCGGATTATGTGCCCGCCATCTTTCTTGGTGTCGTGTGTGCGGCGATCGGCATCGTGCTGATGCAGACGGTTTCCTTCATCGAGGAGACGGCCCGCAAAAGCGCCATTCCAAGCTGGCTGCGTCCGGCCATGGGTGGGGTGGCGGTCGGCGCGCTTGCGTTGATTTCACCGCAGGTCCTGTCGAGCGGCCATGGCGCGCTGCATCTCAATATTGATGCCGAACTGACGATTTACGGGCTGGTCGGGCTCTTCCTGCTGAAAGCGGCGGCCAGCGCCATTTCCATCGGTTCCAATTTTCGCGGCGGCCTGTTTTTCGCCTCGCTGTTCATGGGTTCGCTTCTGGGTAAAGTTTTCGCGCTTTGCGCGCCCTATATCGGGTATGGCTCGACAGCTCCGATCGTTTATGCCGTGATCGGTATGAGCGCCTTTGCCGCCGCCATCATCGGTGGCCCTTTGACGATGACGTTCCTGGCGCTGGAACTGACGGGTGACTTCCAGATCACCGCTCTGGTGCTCGCTGCCGTCATCACCACCTCGCTGGTGGTGCGCACGACCTTCGGTTATTCCTTCGCCACCTGGCGTTTTCACCTGCGCGGAGAGAGTATTCGCAGCGCCCACGATATTGGCTGGATCCGCGACCTGACGGTCGGCAAGATGATGCGCGCCGATATTCGTAAGGCCAATGTCAGCATGGGGCTTCCGGCCTTCAAGGAGAAGTTCCCGCTCGGTTCGACGCAGCGGGTGATCATGACCCATGATGACGGGCGTTATGCCGGCATCGTTCTCGTGCCGGAAATTTATGCCGACCCGATGGATCGTGATCCGAGCAAGATCAGCCTTGAGACCTATTTGCAATACAAGAACGACGTGCTGCTGCCGACAATGAATGCGCGACAGGCGGCGGCAGCCTTCGATGCCACGGAAAGCGAAGCGCTGGTCGTTGTTAATGACAAGATAGAGAACCGCCCGGTTGGTCTACTCACCGAAAGCCATACGCTCAGGCGCTATAGCGAAGAGCTGGAATTGAGACGTCGGGAGGCGTCTGGAGAGCTGTAATATTAGATTGGAAAAATGTCTTTATGTATTGATACATATAATAATTTTAAACTACGGCGACAATGATCATTATCCGTGACTTCGCACAATGCGGAAGATACAAGGAAACCCTTCGGATTATCCGAAGGGTCCGGACTGGAGGGAACGAATGCGCTTCGACTTGACCGACCTCCGCCTGCTTCTGAGCCCATTCATTAATGGAGAGCCTTGACGGCCACATACTTGGCGTGTGTGAGCCGGCTACCAGGTGACCTTCAATCCCACTTTGCCGTTCGCCGGCGTGCCCGGGCGAGTCTTCGGGGCGAAAGTTCAGACCGTGCTGAAGTTCATGGCGGAAGGCTAACTCGAACCCCTCAGGTACCCTTCTTACGCCAAAGGCACCATTTGGCTCCGGTCGTGTGATCGCTGTTCTCGAGCCGATCGATGACCTCTCGGCTTTCGAGCTTCCGGGTGGAGCGACAGCCGAAGTTGCGATCTACACGGATCACTGGCCGGAGTTCGCGCTCATCCGTAAGATACTGCTGCGCATCCGCGCATGGGAAAACTTCATTGTCTTCGAGCGGTGACACGGCAGGCTCGTATCCTGACTGACGATGCAAGATGGGATCCTCACTCGGTGGGAACAGTCAGCTCCACCCCCGGGGGACAAATGAGGGTGGAGCTTCGCAGTCCGGGAGGCGCAGCCCGAACCGGTTTGGGGGTTACGGGTGCGAGCCGTGAACGATTGGTGTTGCCTGCGATCCCGCTTCGGCACCGTCCGTCTCCGGCCGCTTGGTTCTGAACAGTTTCAGCACGAAGACGAAGAAGGCCGGGACGAAGAACACGCCAAAGACTGTCGCCGCGATCATGCCGCCCAAAACAGCCGTGCCGATGGCGTTCTGGCTGGCGGCGCTGGCACCGGACGCGATTGCCAGAGGTACGACGCCGAGCGTGAAGGCGAGTGAGGTCATGATGATCGGGCGGAAGCGAAGTTTCGCAGCCTCGATCGCCGATTCCAGCAATGGCTTGCCCTCGGCATAATTATCCTTGGCGAATTCGATGATCAGGATCGCGTTCTTTGCCGACAGGCCGATGATCGCGATCAGGCCCACCTTGAAATAGATGTCGTTTGGCATTCCGGCGAGCATGACCGCAAGCACGCAACCGATGACACCGAGCGGCACCACGAGCATGACCGAGAACGGGATCGACCAGCTTTCGTAGAGACCTGCGAGAAGCAGGAAAACGAAGAGAAGGCTGATGCCGAACAGGAAAGGCGCCTGTGAACCGGACTTGATTTCCTCCAGCGACTGACCCGTCCACTCGAAGCCGATGCCCTCAGGCATTTCGCCCGCCAGACGTTCCATCTCCGCGATGGCCGCGCCCGATGAGTTGCCGGGAGCAGGTTCACCCGAGATGCGTATCGTCGGATAGCCGTTGTAACCAACAATCTGCGGCGAACCTTTCTGCCACTGTGCAATTGCAAAAGACGACAGTGGAACCATGCCGCCACTGGCATTGCGAACGTTCAGCTTGAGCAGATCCTCGACCTGAAGACGGCTCTGATCCTTGGCCTGCACGATGACGCGCTGCATGCGGCCGGCGTTCGGGAAGTCGTTGATATAGGACGATCCGAGGTTGGCAGTGATTGTGTTGTTGATGTCGGAGAAGGTCACACCGAACGTGTTCGCCTTTTCGCGGTCGATCACCAGCAGAACCTGCGCCGCATCCGGAAGGCCTTCCACACGCATGCCAGTCAGCACCGGACTCTGGCCCGCCTTTTGCATCAATTCGGCTCCCGCAGCAGACAGGGCTGCCTGGCCAACCCCATTGCGGTCCTGAAGGCGGAATGCGAAGCCGCCTGTGGCGCCGAAACCTTCGATAGCCGGGGGAGAAAGGGCAAAACTGGTCGCATCCTTAAGGCCGAACAGGGACATGTTAACGCGGTCTGCAATGGCTTGCGCCGAGTTGTAGGTATCACGTTCACTCCAGTCCTTGAGAGTGACGAACATCAGCGCGGCGTTGGCGCCGCTACCCGAAAAACTGAATCCCTGAATCGCAATGACATCCTTGACGCCGGACTCCGCTTTCAGGATTTCTTCGATCTGCCTGACCGACGCCTGTGTACGATTGGCGCTGGCTTCCGGCGGTCCCTGGATGTCGACCAGCAATGTTCCCTGGTCTTCCGCAGGCACGAATGCCGAGGGGAGGTTGATGAAGAGATAGCCAAGACCAACGACGAGGGCGAGATAGATCACCATCATCCGACCGGCGCGCTTTGCCATGCCGTTGGTCACCTTGACGTAGCGGTTTGTCAGACCGTCAAAATTGCGGTTGAACCAGCCGGCCAGCCCCTTTTTCTCGTGATGCCCCTTGGCAATCGGCTTCAGGAAAGTGGCGCAGAGCGCCGGGGTAAGCGATAGCGCCAGGAAAGCGGAGAAGCCGATCGAGACGACCATCGTCAGCGAGAACTGGCGATAGATGATGCCGGTCGAACCCGGGAAGAAAGCCATCGGGATGAAGACGCATGCGAGGACAAGGGTGATCCCGAGGATCGCGCCGGTAATCTGCCCCATCGCCTTGCGGGTTGCGGCCTTGGGTGAAAGGCCTTCCTCAGCCATGATGCGTTCGACGTTCTCCACCACGACGATGGCATCATCGACGAGAATGCCGATGGCGAGAACCATGGCGAACATGGTCAGCACGTTGATGGAGAAACCGGTCGCGAACATGATGGCGCATGTGCCTAACAGCGCAACGGGAACGACCAGGGTCGGGATGATGGTGTAACGGAAGTTCTGCAGGAACACGAACATCACGACGAAGACGAGCACGACGGCTTCGATCAGCGTGCTCAGCACCTTCTCGATAGAGGCCGAGACGAATGGGCTGGTGTCGTATGGCGTGGCGTATTCAACCCCTTGGGGGAAAAACTGCGACAGCTCGTCCATCTTCGCCTTGACGGCGTTCGAAGTTGCGACCGCATTGCCCGTCGAGGAAAGCTGGATACCGACCGCAGCACTCGGTTGCCCGTTCAGGCGGCTGGTGAAGTTGTAGTTCTCCGCGCCGAGTTCGATCCTGGCGACATCCTTGAGAAGGACGGCGCTGCCATCGGGATTTGCGCGCAGGATGATCTCGCCGAACGCCCTGGGGTCGGAAAGCTGGCCCTGCACGAGAACCGTGGCGGTCAGATCCTGTGATACCGGGTTTGGGGCGGCGCCAATCTGGCCGGCAGCAACCTGGGCATTCTGGGCGGTTATGGCGGCATTGATGTCTGCTGCCGTCAGATTGAGGCCGACCATCTTGTCCGGGTCTATCCAGACGCGCATGGCGCGCTGGGCCGCGAACATCTGGGCGCGACCGACGCCATCAAGACGGCGGATTTCACCAAGAACGTTTCGGTTCAGATAATCACCAAGTGCGACCTCGTCCATGCGACCGTCGGTGGACGTCAGCGTGATCATCATCAGGAAGCCCGATGCGGCTTCTTCGACGTTGACGCCCTGCGAGGTGACCGCGGACGGAAGGCGGGATTCAATGCGCCGGATGGCGTTCTGTACATTGACCGATGCCTGATCGATGTTGGTGCCGGCCTCGAAGGTGGCGTTGATGCTGACGGCGCCTGATGTGTCCGACGTCGATTCGAAATACATCATGTTGGCGACGCCGTTCAGTTCCTCTTCGATCAGGCGCGTCACACCCTGATAGATTTCCTGCGGTGAAGCACCGGGATAGGAGGTGGAAATGGTGAGCTGCGGCGGCGCAACCTTGGGATATTGCGCAATCGGCAGAAAGGGCAGGGCAATGATGCCCGCTATGGAAATGAACAGGGCGAAGACCCAGGCAAGGATCGGCCTGCTAATAAAGAACTGTGCCATGATGTTACCTTGAATTTCCCGAGGTGGCGGAAACTGCGCCGCCGGATTGCTTGTGTTCGTCCGCCGACCAGACCTCGGGAGCGACCTTGGTGTCCGGCTGAACCTTCTGCACACCGTCGACCACGACCTTCTCACCCTCCTTGAGGCCGTTCTCGACCACCCATTCCTGGCCAAGTGCCTGTCCAAGCTGGACATCACGGAGCTTTGCTGTGTCGTCAGCCTCGACGACGTAGACCTGCGCCTTGCCGTCCTGGGTTCTCAGCACGGAACGCTGGGGAATGGTGATCGCACCCTGACGGACGGCCTGCTCGATGCGCACGCGCACATACATGCCGGGCAAAAGATCGCCGTTGGGGTTGGGAAACTCGGCACGCAATGTCACCTGACCGGTTGTGGAGTCGACGTTGGCGCTGGAAAACAGCAGTTTGCCTTTCCCGCCATAGACATCACCGCCATCGAAAATAAGCTCTACGCTTGCCTGTCCGGGGGCAGGGCTTACCAGCTTGCCGTCGTTAACGGCGCGACGTAGCGCCAGAAGATCCTGCGCGGACTGGGTGAAGTCGGCATAGACAGGATTGATCTGCTGAATCAGCGCTAGGTTCGATGTACCGTCCGCGGTCACAAGCGCACCTTCGGTGACGAGAGCGCCACCGATGATGCCTGTGATCGGAGCACGAACCTCGGTATATTCGAGATTGATCTTTGCTTCCTCGACAGCCGCCTGCTGAAGCGCCACATCGGCCTCTGCCTGAGCAAGGTTGACGGCCGCGGTGTCATAGTCGATCCCGCTGGCAACGTTGCGTTCCCGCAGCGTCCTCTGGCGTTCGAGCTGGACCCTGGCATTGTCGCGCGTGGCTTCTGCCCGGCGGAGTGTTGCCTCGGCGCTGGTAACCCGGACTTTGAAGAGACGGGGATCGATCCGATAAAGGACGTCACCTTCTTTCACGAGCGCGCCCTGTTCGAAAACGCGCTCCTGCAAGATGCCGGACACGCGGGCGCGCACTTCGGATGTGCGGGTAGCGGCCACGCGGCCCGGAAGCTCGCTGATAACCGGGATCGGATGCGCCTTGAGATCGATGACGCCAACGGCGGCGGGTGGCATCTCCCCGCCCTCCTGGGCAAAGGCGGTCGTCGCCGTCAGAGCGAAAAGCGAGGTTGCAATAAGGCACGCCTTCAGGCGCGGCAGTCGGCTGCAGCGGTACATATTTTTTCCTTGGATCGGCTGTTACTGGCCCTACGGGCGACGATTACTTCTCGGGAAAGGACGTATAGATTGTTCGCACACCTTCGAGAATTCTGGCTTGATCATCCTGGCTCCACTGGTGGAAGCCGAAGAGTTCGGTGAAATAGAAGCCCGACAGGGAGAGGTAAGCCATCAGCGCCGCCTCGGGACGGGCACCATCGGCCATGGCCTTGAGGTCTGCCCGCGTCCAGTCACGCATCTGCTGCTGAAGCTTCTCCTCGGAAGAAACGGAGGCGCTGATCGCCATGGCGACCGCGCGTTCGGTATCATCCACAACACGTTCGGCAAGCTTGATCCGCCCGAAAAGCTCGGGGTGAGGGGTATCGGCAGCATCTTCGACGGATTTTGCCTGTCGCTCCAGTTCCTGGGAGAGACGGCGGTCGATCAGAGCCTCTAGCAACGCGCTCTTCGACTTGTGATCGTAAACGACCGTCGACTTGCTGACACCAGCGTCCTGGGCGACGGCATCGATTGAAAGCCCGGCGGCGCCGAGCTTCAACACCACGCGCTCGGCGGCATCCAAGATGTCGTCTTTCTGAATCCTGCGAATACGACCCACGTTAGTCTCCAATTTGTCACTTGATTGTTTTACGAACGATCGTGTATTAATGCAATAGTGAAACGATCGTTCTGATAAAAAATTCGTATTGCAGGTGTATCGCATGTCTTCCGCCAATCGCTGGCTTATTCTTTCGGCCGTCATGATGGCCTTTCTGCCCGTCGTGCTCGACCTCACCATTCTCCATATCGCAGTGCCTTCACTGACAATCGCTCTTGGTGCTTCCGGCACCGAAGTGCTTTGGATTATCGACATCTATGCGCTTGTCATGGCCGGTCTGCTGGTGCCGATGGGGACGCTTGCAGACCGCATGGGCTACCGGCGGATGCTTCTGACCGGACTTGTCGTGTTTGGCGTAGCATCGGCTGCGGCCGCCTTTTCGACGTCGCCGGCGATGTTGATCGGTTCCCGTGCGGTGCTTGGCGTTGGCGCTTCGATGATCATGCCATGCGTCCTTGCCATCATTCGCACGACATTCGAGGATGATGGCGAGCGGGCGAGGGCGCTCGGTCTGTGGAGTGTGGTCGGCATGGCGGGCGCCGCGATCGGTCCGCTTGTCGGAGGCATCCTGCTTGAGCACTTCTGGTGGGGATCGGTCTTCCTCGTCAATCTCCCGGTGTTGGCTGTCGTCATTACCCTTGTCTGGTTCCTTGTTCCGAAGAGGGGTGGCACAGGTCTCGGAGCCTGGAACATCGGGCAGGCGGCGTTGCTGGTCGCAGGCCTGGTTCTCACCGTTTATGGCATCAAGACCGGAATGAAAGGCGGCATCAACGGTATGGTCGCTGCATCGCTGAGTGCGGGAATAATTCTGCTCGGCTGGTTTGGCAGGCTACAGGTCTCGTCGCGCAATCCGATGCTTGACCTGTCGCTCTTCCTCAAACCAGCGATTGCTGCGGGGATGCTGATGGCGTTTGTCGCCTCCGGCGCATTGGCAGGATTTGAACTGGTGCTTGCGCAGGAACTCCAATACGTGCTCGGCATGTCGCCGCTCGATGCGGGTCTGTTCATGCTGCCGCTCGTCATCGCGGCGGCCGTGGGTGGTCCACTCGGTGGCAACCTGGCGAACCGATTCGGTCTTCGACCCATCGCAACCCTGTCGATGGCGGGGGCGGCAGCTGCACTGTTCGGTCTCGCATCCATCGATCTGATCGCTTCGCCGCCGATAACTGCGGGGCTTCTGGCGATGCTTGGCCTTTGCCTCGGCATCGGTCTTCTGGCATCGTCCATCGCCATCATGGGAAGCGCGCCCGCGGACAAGGCGGGCGCCGCAGGTGCCCTGGAAGGCACCGGCTACGAACTTGGCGGGGGCATCGGGATCACCTTTTTCGGAGTGCTTGTGAACTCGATCTATTTTTCCGCAGTTTCGCGCTCGTTTTCGCCAGCCGCAGAAGCGGGCGGATCCATCGGTGAGGCGATGACGGCGGCAGCGCGGTTGGGTGGAGATGAGGGCGAGACGATACGGATGGCGGCACGCAACGCCTTCAGTCAGGCGCACGGATCGGTTCTGATTATCACGGGCACGATGATTGCTGTACTGGCAGTGGCCGTGTTCCTCGCGCTTCGTGACATGAAGCGCGGAGGCCATGTCTCTCACTAAGGCCGGGAGCGACCGGCTCTGCTGGCGCTTTCTGCCCGAATCCAAAGAACGGGTGGTTCTACCTCGGAGAGGACGGTGGTACACGCCATCTACAGAAATGACTTAAAAGCTGTCTTTTTTTGAAGCGGCTTTGACGCGAGGAAACGAGCCCGATGACTGTTCCACTCAAAATCTACGCGGATGGTTCCTACGACCCCGTTGCAATATCGGGGAGTTGGGCATTCGTCGTGTTTGAAACCGGGCAACAACTCCATTCTGCGCGTGGGATGGAAATCGGGCCTACAAATAATTCGTTTGAAGTCATGGCAGTCATGAATGCACTTTTATGGCTGGATGCCCACGCTTCTGGCCGGACAGCCATTCTTTGGACGGACTCCGCTCATGTTGTCGAGGGTTGCCATCGCTGGTGCAAAATTTGGCGAACCAACGGCTGGAAACGCATCAACCCCAATTCGCGAGCGCGGAAGCGGCAAATGCCGGATGAAGCCCTGTGGCGGAATGTGGATCGTTTGCTCCTTGGTAATCCAAACGTGACCATAGAGTGGTGCAAGGGACATTCCGGTATAGAAGGTAACGATCTCGCGGATGCTTTGGCCCGCGCCGCAACGATCGCAGAACGCAATTAATCTGACGCCGCTTGTTTTCGTCCGAAGCCGGACGATGTGTCGACTCTATGCCTGATAGAGGTCATATGTCGCTAAACGCAGCACTTCTGATATGGCATTTAGTTCCAAAGAGTGCGGTTTCGGCTTTGAAGCTGGATGAGTGAGTGAAGTATTCCCCCTTGTTGGCAGGGGAAGCAGCGCTTTCTTCCGACAAAAGGGTGTTGCACCGCTGCTTCCGCCCCCTTTGTTGCTTTTGAAGAGCCGCGATTTCACTACACTTGGCAACGCTGTTGCGCCCGCAAGAACACCGGTCTGTTGCTTTTTGATCGTGACGTTTGAGTGACGGAATCTTCACTCGACGCTCGACGCATTGCCCGATAGGTTCCGCGAACTATAACGCCGCCCTAAGGATTCTCGATGTCCGAACCTGCCACAGTGATGATGTCCCGCAACGCTCCAGCATCTTTCGGAGGAGGGGCCTTGGCCGTGTCTCGTTCAAGGGCCCGTGGTGGCTTTTCTATCGTGCGCCGCAGAACTTCCGGATCGCCTACGATGACGACGGTCTCCACGCCAAAGAGAGTATCCTTGCCAACGGCAGTCCTGTTCGCGAATATGGGAGAGACGGACAAGCCGATCTCAATACGACATCCCATATCGAGTGCTTGGGTGCGAATGTATGCGATACTTAGGGGGTGACGCTGGTTGGCTGAGCTAAAGGATCTGTTACAATGGGTGAAACTACTAAGGACTTAATTGACGCCGACTGCAGCGCCTTTAAACTTGAACCTGTCTGCGCGGAGCAATCTTCACCACTAAGGGACATGGTGGGGAAACTACAAGATGAAGTCGCGGGTATTTTGGGACCGAACCCGGAACCCTTCGACATGAAGATGTTCACCGATGAGATATAGGGTGACTAAGGGGTAGCAGCCCTATTGACAGCATCATTATATCCATTAATCTGGATACATGGAAAACAACATTGCGGTAACGGCCCTCGCGGCCTTGGCCCAGAACACTCGACTCGAGACGTTCCGTCTACTTGTGCGGCATGAACCTGATGGAGTTCCGGCGGGTGAACTCGCCCGACTGCTTGATGTCCCTCAGAACACCATGTCGGCACACCTTGCAACCCTCTCAAGAGCGGGACTAGTCAAGAGTGAGCGGCAGAGCCGATCTATCATTTACCGCGCTGATCTCGACGGTCTGCGCGATCTGACACTTTTCCTGCTGAAGGATTGCTGCGGCGGCTCGACAGAACTTTGCGCGCCACTCATCGCAGAACTCATGCCATGCTGCGCTCCGGAGGCGAAGCCATGTTGAATTCGATCCTGTTGACCGAAGTGCAAGGCAGCGATCCGGGTTTTCGGAGCGCGCTTGTTGCTGCGCATCTTCCGGCAGAAGACATCGAAGAAGAAGGCCGAACCTTCTTCAAGGCTATTTCGGATGAAGGCCAGACCGGCGGGTATTCCGGTATCGAACTCTGCGCCTACGATTTGCTGCTGCGGTCGGTGGTGGTGCTTCCAGAGCATCGCGGCAATGGCCTCGGCCAAGCGATTGTTGAGGCAACCTTGCAAAGCCTCGATTGCAGTGGCGACGTTTATCTTGCGACCACGACCGCGGCGCCGTTCTTCTCTAATCTCGGTTTCTCTGAAGTGGCGCGCGACAACATTCCAGAAGCAGTCCTTTCGACCCAACAGCTATCGGGGCTCTGCCCATCGTCGGCGACCATCATGAAGCTCAACAGGCCTCCGGCCTAACTACGGATCACGACCATGACTGACAAGACCTACAACGTGCTCTTCCTGTGCACGGGTAATTCCGCTCGCTCTATCCTCGCCGAATCCATTCTGAACAAGGAAGGTGCTGGACGGTTCAAGGCCTATTCAGCCGGCAGCCAGCCAAAGGGTGAGGTCAATCCTCACGCACTGAAGGAACTGAGTGCGCTTGGTTATCCGTCGACAGGTTTCTCGTCGAAGAGCTGGGATGTATTCGCCGAATCGGACGCACCGCGGATGGATTTCATCTTCACCGTCTGCGACAGCGCTGCCGGTGAAGCTTGCCCGGTCTGGATCGGTCACCCGATGACTGCCCATTGGGGTGTTGAAGATCCGGCAGCCGTTATTGGCTCCGAAGTGGAGATCCAGCGTGCCTTTGCTCAAGCGGCACGCTTCCTGAAGAATCGTATCGTGGCATTCCTTAGTCTTCCCCTGGAATCGATCGATCGCATGGCGCTCCAAACGAGGCTCCGGCAGATCGGTATGCTGGAAGGGACCACCAACCCCGAAGGAAAGACAGCCTGATGTCCACGTTTGAACGATATCTGACCGTTTGGGTCTTCCTCTGCATCGCCGTCGGCGTGGCCTTGGGTCACGTCATGCCAGGTCTGTTCCAGGTAGTCGGAGCCGCCGAGATCGCCAAAGTGAATATCCCGGTCGCGATCCTGATCTGGTTGATGATCATTCCAATGTTGCTGAAGATCGATTTTCGATCGCTGGCGAAGGTTGGGTCATACTGGCGCGGGATCGGTGTCACCCTGTTCATCAATTGGGCAGTGAAGCCGTTCTCGATGGCGTTGCTGGGCTGGCTCTTTGTCGGTTGGCTGTTTCGGCCATACCTTCCGGCAGACCAGATCGACTCCTACATCGCCGGGCTGATCATTCTCGCCGCAGCACCTTGCACGGCCATGGTGTTCGTTTGGAGCAACCTGACACGCGGCGAACCGCTGTTCACGCTCTCGCAGGTCGCACTCAACGACGCGATCATGATCCTGGCCTTCGCGCCCATCGTTGGTCTGCTGCTGGGTCTTTCGGCGATCACTGTGCCATGGGCGACACTCACCTTGTCCGTCGCTCTCTATATCGTCGTGCCAGTCATCATCGCGCAATTGGTGCGAAGCCGCCTGACTGCTGACGGAACAACCCGTGCGCTCGACGGCTTGCTTGCCAAACTTCAGCCGATGTCGCTCGTGGCTCTGCTTGCAACCCTTGTGCTGCTCTTTGCCTTCCAGGGCGAGCAGATCATTGCACAACCGACCATCATTGCGCTTCTGGCGGTTCCGATCCTCATCCAGGTCTATCTGAACTCCGGACTTGCCTACCTTCTGAACCGGATGACAGGTGAACGCCACTGCGTCGCCGGGCCTTCGGCGCTGATTGGTGCCAGCAACTTCTTCGAACTTGCGGTCGCGGCCGCCATCAGCCTGTTCGGCTTTCAGTCGGGCGCGGCACTGGCAACCGTTGTCGGCGTCCTCATCGAGGTTCCGGTCATGCTGTCGGTTGTCTGGATCGTGAACCGTTCGAAAGATTGGTACGAGGCATCGCCTGCAGTTTCCC
The DNA here is from genome assembly GCF_009498615.1 of Agrobacterium sp. ICMP 6402. Lineage (NCBI taxonomy): Bacteria > Pseudomonadati > Pseudomonadota > Alphaproteobacteria > Hyphomicrobiales > Rhizobiaceae > Agrobacterium > Agrobacterium sp. ICMP 6402. The sequence goes on along the minus strand of NZ_QSNV01000001.1, from coordinate 1,008,799 downwards.
GAACCACCATCACCGAAAGGAACTGAACGTGGACGTCACCATTTATCATAACCCGGCCTGCGGCACATCACGGAATTCGCTCGAGCTCATCCAGCACGCCGGCATAGAGCCAACCGTCATTGAATATCTGAAGAACCCACCGAGCCGCGAGCAACTCGTCCAGATGATCGCCGACGCCGGACTGACCGTCCGTCAGGCGATCCGCGAGAAGGGTACACCTTATGCCGAACTCGGTCTCGACAATCCGGACCTGACCGACGACCAGTTGCTCGACGCCATGATCGCGACGCCGATCCTGATCAACCGGCCGTTCGTTATCACTCCAATGGGAACGCGGCTGTCACGCCCCTCTGAAGTCGTTCTCGACATCCTTCCTGCGGATGCCTTCAAAGGGCCTTTCACCAAGGAGGACGGCGAACAGGTTCTCGACGAAGAAGGAAAGCGCATTGTCTGAGACATTCCCCGCCCTCAAGGGCCAGCACTTGCACGCGATTGATCTCGACGATCTCCGCCCGGCCTTCTCGACACATAAGCCCCGCATTCTGATCCTCTACGGTTCGCTTCGCGAGGTGTCCTACAGCCGTTTGTTGGCGTTCGAAGCGGGAAGGCTGCTGGAACGGCTTGGATGCGAGGTTCGGATATTCGATCCGAAAGGCCTGCCTTTGCCCGACGAAGCGCCTGTCAGTCACCCGAAGGTGCATGAATTGCGTGAACTTTCGCAATGGTCAGAGGGGCAGGTCTGGGTCAGCCCGGAGCGCCACGGCGCGATGACCGGCATCATGAAGTCGCAGATCGACTGGATTCCTCTTTCGGTTGGATCGGTCCGCCCGACACAGGGCAAGACGCTCGCCGTCATGGAGGTTTCCGGTGGCAGCCAGTCCTTCAACGCCGTGAACCAGATGCGGATCCTCGGGCGATGGATGCGGATGATCACCATTCCCAACCAGTCCTCGGTCGCCAGAGCCTATCAGGAGTTCGACGCCAATGGCCGGATGAAGTCGTCATCCTATTACGACCGGGTGGTGGATGTCTGCGAGGAACTGGTGAAGTTCACCATGCTTACCCGTAACGCGTCTGGCTACCTGACCGACCGCTATAGCGAACGCAAGGAAGAGGCGGACGAACTCGAGAAGCGTGTTTCGTTGAAGTCGATCTGAAGGTTCAGGCCATTGCTGTGGCGGTTTGCCGTGAGGAGGTCGCCACAGCAACGAATGCGGCAATGCTGATCGCCCCGAGACAGGCGTTGGCAGCGAGCGCAAAACTGATGCCGACATTCTCCATCGCTGCGGCAAAGACGAATGGCGCGGCGGCACTCACTGCCAATCGCGCGGCGGCCATCTTGCCCGTAATCGCTCCATAACCGTCGGAGCCAAACAGATAGAGCGGCAGGCTTCCCTGCGCGATACTGTTGATGCCGGAACCGAGACCAAGGCAGATCGCGAAGGCAACCGCTCCCGGCAACCAGTCACCTGTCATCATCAAGATGAACACCCCGGCGACGATGAGGATTGCGGAAAGCGCTGCAAGCGCCGGCGGCAAAAGGCTTTTACCAAACACCATGTTGATCAGTCGGCTCAGCACCTGGGCTGGGCCGAAGAGCGATCCGATCACCACCGCAGCAGCGCCAAGCCCGATCGACCCGAGCATTGGAACCATATGCGCGAGCATGGCAGAGAGAGTAAAGCCCAGCATGGCAAAGGCAAACGAAACGAGCATCATGCTGCGCCGGCGCGCATGGGCAGGAAGCGTCCCGATCACCGTCTCACGCGTTCGGATCGTGGAATCAGCGTTAACTTCTGTTTTCGCGACGCGCATGATCCAGTAATGAAGCGGCATGCACAGAAAGAGATTCAATCCCGCGAAGACGAGATAGATCTCGCGCCACGACAGATACGCAGCAAGTGCTGCCGAGATCGGCCAGAAGATGGTCGAGGCGAAACCGCCGATCAAGGTCAAATAGGTGATGCTGCGGGATGCTGATCGGGGTTCGCTTTCGACCAGCGTTGCGAATGCGGCTTGATACTGCACCATGCCGGACGATATCTCGAGCAGGATGATGGCGAACGCAAAGACAGCAACGGATGGCGACCACGCACAGATTGCCAGGGTAAATGCGGCCAGGGCCGAGCCGACCGTCATGACCGTCGCAGCGCCGATACGGTCCATCTGTTTACCGATATACATTGCGGATAAGCCGCCGATAAGCAGGGAAGCTGAGAAGATGCCAAATATCTCGGCCAGCGTAAGGCCGAGATCCTTCGCCATGCCAGATGCGAGGATACTGAAGCTGTAGTAGAGAGTGCCGTAACCGATGATCTGCGTCAGGCCAAGCGCAGAGACAATGCCCGCAGGTACTTTCGAATTATGCAATGACGTTATCCCCGTCAGTCAAGGTTTCAGCCAGATTGCAGCATCCATCGTTTCGCTCGACATTTTCCCGGATCACTGGATGTCCGGCACAGCAGTCTTCCATCAGGAATTTCACAAGATCGGCGAGAGCTTCGTAGTTGGCGCTGTAGAGGATTGAACGCGATACCCGCCGCTGAGATATGAGACCTGATCGCTCCAGTTCCTTGAGATGGAACGACACATTCGTCGCCGAGACGCCCATGCGTTCGGCGATCACGCCAGCGGCTAGCCCCTCGGGACCAGCGACAACCAGCGCTCGAACGATGGCAAGGCGCGTTTCCTGCGAGAGTGCGGCGAATGAAGAGAGGGCTTGACGTTCTTCCACTATTCAATAATCCTTGAACTATTGGATATATGGATAACCCACATGAACGCGATCGACAAGACACATTCTTCCGACATCACTCTCGGCCATCTTCTTGATGTCCTCGCGGTCGCGCTGGATGCGCCGCTGGTATACTGACAAGTCCGAGTGCGGATGGCGGTAGCGTTGCATCTCTTATATTGATGATCGGCATGGTGACTCGCGTTCTTCAATGAACGCAACCATGCCATCGGTTCGCACCGAAGCAACACTTCAAACCGCAGGGTGCCGAGTTTTCCACAGCCGTGGAAAATGCGGTTTGGGCGCAAAAAGCAACAGCAACGAAACCGCTCTGACGTTCCATAATCTATCTTATGCGATTATTGTATGTGGCGCCCATTTAGTAGTGCGACACTTGGGCCGGATAGAAATGCGACACTCTCCTCGCATGACGTCGCTGGTCAATGTCAACGTTGGGAGCAAGGATGCGACGATGTTCAGCCTGACTTCGGTCAGGAGCGGTCGGAGTCGTCATGTCCTTTATGATCACCATGTCGCAGAAAGAATTGCATCGCCTCGAACTTATCAAGAAGATCCGTGACGGACGCCTGAGCGTTGTCCAAGCTGCCGAACAGCTCGGCCTTAGCAACTGGCCAATCGCCTCCAGTTTTTGAGATTGAAGCAACTTCTGCTCGGTGTCCTGGCGCTGGGCTATCTGCGCCTTCAGCGCCTCGGTTCGTTCCTCCACCCGCCGCTCCAGCGTTTCGTTCATAGACCGTAACGCCGCCTCGGCATGTTTGCGGGATGTGATGTCCGAACCGACACCGATAAGACGCTGGGGCTTGCCACGCTGATCATGGACAAGACGGCCGCGAACTTCCGCCCAATGCATGCTGTGATCCGGCCAGATAACACGGTATTCGGCAACGTAGTCTTCGCCTGCATCGAGGCTGCGTCGAGGACCTTCTTCACGGCCTTGCCTGTCATCGGGATGCACGGATGCCGTCAGTTCATCGTAAGTCAGCTCCTTGTTTGCGCAACGGCCGAATATTTGACGAAACTCTGGCGAGGAGCCAAGCACCCAACTCGAAAGGTCGAGGCTCCATGTACCAAGATTTCCGGCGAGCAACGCAGTCTTGAGGTTAAGCTCGCTTTCGCGTAGCTCGACAATGCGGTTACGAGCTTCGAGTTGCCGCCGACGGTTTTTGCCTGCGGATTCGACGACGCTGATGAAGGTTGTCGGATGGAACGGTCGTTCAAGAAAGGAGACGTTTCCAAGTGCCTGGGCAACCCTTGCGGCAGCAGGGTTCCTATCCGGTCCCGCTCCTTTGTGTGTCAGGACCATAAACGGGAGATCCGACCAGCCCGGCTGGGATGTCAACCCAGGCGTTGATAGGACCGAGATTGCTGAAGCGAAGGACCTCCTCCACAACGACGACAAAAAGGACATTTTCTCCAAGGCGCTCGGCCAAGGCCTCAAGGTTTGCCATCGGTTGGGAGGCAATCCCCCGCTCAAGCAGCATGGACGCTGCGACAATACTGTCACGACCGTTAGGGGCGTAGATGAGGGCGATACCGTCACGGTCAGGAATCGGAATCGCCTCCGATGTCGAGCATGGTTTTCTGCTCACCAACAAAATGGGGTATGCCGCGCAGAATGCCCTGGAAGCCGACGAGCTTCGAAAATCAGCTTCGTCGTCTCGCCGAGCTCAAGATCTGCCGAATAAAGAAGGCTTTGCTGATGTTCAGCGTCGAACAGGCTTTCCGGCGGCACAAGTTCGAAGACGTCGATGAGGTCGGGAATTTCCATTCCATGCGAGTCTGCCCCTTCTCGCAATTCTTTGTCGGTTTCGGACATGGTAATGTAGAGACCTCGTTCTCCGTCCGCTGCGCCATCACGTAGGAACTGCAGGGCAATCGTTGTTTTTCCCGTTCCAGGGTTGCCTTCGAGAAGGAACACGTGGCCTTTGGACAGGCCTCCTCCGAGAATATCGTCCAACCCGGAAACACCCGTTCTTGCCTTTAAAGTTCCTACCATCTCCATCCCTTCGACCGTCTGCTCCATTTGGCACTAGGCCAATCCAGCAGTTGCCCGCAATTCAATTTGACACGTATAGTTCCCTTAACGTCTTAACCCTCCCAGCGGTTTCATTCTAATCATCACTCGACTGGGTTGTCGAGGTGGCGATGACGCCTCGTGATCCAGCACCATACGGATCACACGTTCGCTAACTTCAGGTGAAAGCTTGTTCTTTGTCGCGCTCATGATCGGTCTCTCCTTCAGAAGCCGGAGCGGTTCATTATGGAAAGGATAGCCTTATCTTCCGATTGTATGTTTGCATCGACACAATATTAGGGGTTGCGCGAATTTTGCCTGCCGCCTAGTACAATCCTTGCGTGAAACGAGGAGTATGCGGATTGTTTAGCCTCGGTCGTCAATACCAGCATCTCAATCATGCTGCGGGTTGCGCGTGTCATAGTCCCGATGCACAGCAACTTTTTTCAAGGATCGGCAAAGAAATGTCGCGCCGCTCGGTTCTAAAGGGCATCGCGGCAACGCTCGCCGTCCCTGCGCTTGGTATAGCGAGCCCCGCATTCGGACAAAAAGCTGAAAAGCCGACTTTGCTCCGGAACGTCAGTGTTTTCGATGGGATAAACTCCAGGCTGATCACAGGCCGAAGTGTTCTCATCGACGGCAAATTCATTAAAGCCCTTGTAGCATCGGCCGACGACGTTACCGATGCAGACGTTATTGAGTGTGGTGGGCGGACCCTGATGCCGGGCATGATAGATGCGCATTGGCACTCGATCCTTGCAGGCATTTCGCAAATGACAGCGATGACTGCTGATATTCCCTACGTCCATCTGGTTGCCGCCCAGGAAGCCGAACGGACGGTATTGCGCGGCTTTACAACCGTCAGAGATGTCGGCGGACCCTCTTTTGCGCTCAAGCGGGCCATAGATGAGGGGCGCATCGCAGGGCCGAGAATATACCCTTCCGGCGCGATGATTTCGCAGACATCAGGGCATGGCGATTTTCGTATGCGCACCGATCTGCCGCGTACATCACAAAACACTCTTAGCGTTGCAGAGCAGGCCGGGATCTCGGCAATAGCCGATGGAGAAGCGGAAGTTCTTCGCCGCGTGCGCGAGCAATTGATGCTTGGTGCGAGCCAGATCAAGATCATGGGCGGTGGTGGTGTTGCCTCGAGTTACGATCCGGTCGATGCTCTCCAATATTCAGAGGCAGAAATGAAAGCTGCGGTATCTGCTGCGGCAGATTGGGGAACATACGTATGTATCCACGCTTACACGTCGGCAGCGATACAAAGAGCGATTTCCTGCGGCGTCAAATCGATTGAGCATGGCCAGCTCGCCGACGATAAAACGGTCAGGCTTATGGCTGACGCTGGCGCCTGGTGGAGCATCCAACCTTTTCTCGCCGATGAAGACGCGAATACCTATCCTTTGCCTGAACAGCGGGCGCAGCAGAAAAGTATTGCCGAGGGCACAGCCCGCGCGGTGGAACTCGGACGCAAGTGCGGGGTGAAAATGGCGCTCGGCACCGACATCCTGTTCAATCCAAAGGGAACCGCGACACAAGGTCGGCAACTCGCCAAATTCGCTCGCTGGTATGACAATGCCGAGGTGCTACGCATGCTGACAAGTGGAAACGCAGAGCTTGCAGGTCTCTCGGGACCGCGCAACCCCTACCCGGCAAAGCTCGGGCGCATTGAAGCCGGTGCTTATGCGGACCTTCTGCTGATCGATGGCAATCCGCTTGAAGACATCTCGTTAATCGCTGATCCCGATCGCACGATGAAACTCATCATCAAGGATGGTCGGATCCATAAAAACACGATCTAAGCCCGAGCAAGGAAAAAAATTGAAACGATTTTCTCTTTTTATTGCGTTGTCTCTATGCGGGATGCCCGTTGCACATGCCGCTGACACAATGCGCGACCTACCATCGGAACCAGTTTCGGAAGCGACCTCTCACCCGGGCTGGGCGTTTCAGGTAACGCCTTACCTTTGGGCGGCAGGTCTTGACGGCAGCCTGTCGCCTTTTAGGCGCGGTCCGACGATAGATTTGGACAAATCTTTCTCCGATGTGATGGACGATCTCAACTTCGGCGGATTTGTAAATCTGTGGGGGCGTTACGACCGTTTCGTCCTCTCAGGCGACATCATGTATGTCGACACCACTGATAGTCATGCCACCGGGCCGCTCTCCGCGTTTCAGATTCCCGGGCTGGGTGTCACGATACCGCCTAGAGCTACAATTGACGGAAAAGTTGACACAAGACAGTTCATGGCAACGTTGCAGGGTGGATACCGGGTTGTCGACACGTCGCAATTTACGCTGGACGCTCTTGCTGGAGCACGTTTCTGGCATATTTCGAATGATGTCACGGTCACCGCAAGTCATTTCGCCATCGGAAGCCGCACGGCCGCTCATGATGAGAAGTTTGGATGGGTCGACCCGGTGGTGGGCCTGCGAGCGTTCCTTCTACTAACTGAGAAACTGTCCGTTCAGGCCCAGGCCGATGTCGGTGGCTTTGGAGCAGGATCTGACATCACCTGGTCGGTACTTGCAACGGCCAACTATCTGGTGACGGATAACCTCTCGGTGTCTGCCGGCTACAAGGCGTTGAAAGTCGATTATGATCGTGATGGTCATGTCTACGACACGATGTTGAGTGGGCCTGTCCTTGGGATGACTTGGCGGTTCTGATCGGCTTTCACTGAGAGTAACCCTTAGGCGGCTATCCTCGTCGTTTCGCCCTTCAGCGGACTCGAACCCGCGATCCTGACGAGCTTGATCAGGATCGCATAGTCTGGACAACCTTGAAGTTCCCTGCAACGATCGGTAATGGGATACGGTCGCATCCAACAAACGAGGACATTATGGCAACTGGTACAGTAAAATTTTTCGCGCAGGACAAGGGCTTTGGCTTCATCACTCCGGACAACGGCGGGCCGGACGTGTTCGTTCATATCTCCGCTGTAGGCTTCGGTGGCGCTCTGACCGACGGGCAAAAAGTCAGCTACGATGTCGGACAAGACCGCAAGACTGGGAAGTCAAAAGCAGAGAATGTTACCGTTCTCTGATAGCGCGAACGGCCCCGGCGACTTGTCGGGGCCAAAACTGACCTGGACTGAAAATCCTGCACCTGTGGGTCTTGGGGGGCAGTGAACCAGCGGCCCGCCATTTTCACCACGGCAGACCCAAGACATCAAACGGTTTATGGCCCGAGACTGTGACGCTTCCCCTCCCCCTGAAAAGGTTGGGGGTCGACCTGCCTGCTGGCTCAGTGGGATGCCCTTCTCAGATTAACGGTGTGTCGTTCTGGAGGATCAGGCTAATGAAAACGAGATTTCTCGGTGAGGCTTTTCTCGCCTTAGTGCTTTCCACCGCGATTGCCTCCGCCCAGCAGGCATCTGACACGGTTGCACCCGAGAGAGCGACCGATGTTGCGGTCGCCAAACGTGTCGAGTCACGGAGCTTCATGGTGGCGGCGGCCAATCCGCTCGCGGCCGAGACGGGGCGCGACGTGATCGCAGCGGGCGGCAACGCCATAGATGCTATGGTGGCGGTGCAGGCCGCGCTTGGCCTCGTTGAACCGCAGAGTTCTGGTCTCGGCGGCGGCGCCTTCCTCGTCTACTACAATGCGAAAAGCGGCAAGCTGACAACGTTGGACGGCCGTGAGACGGCACCGATGGAAGCCACGCCAAAGCTCTTCCTGGATGGTAACGGGCAGCCGCTAAAATTCATGGACGCAGTAGTCGGCGGTCGCTCCGTGGGCACACCGGGAACGGTGCGCCTGCTGGAAGAAGCCCACAAACGCTATGGAAAGGCGGACTGGGCAAGCCTGCTGAAGCCGGCGCAAATGGCGGCGACCGAAGGCTTTCAGGTATCACCGCGCCTTGCCTCGCTGATCGCGTCCGAGGGCGACCGGCTGAAGAAATATCCGCAGGCCCGGTCCTATTTCTTTGACACCTCCGGGGCCGCCCTGCAAACAGGTGCCCTGTTGAAGAACCCGGCCTATGCTGAGACGCTTGCTGCAATCGCCAAAGGCGGCGCCGATGCCTTTTACAAGGGGATAATCGCCGAGGCGATCGTCGAGACCGTGCGCGGGGCGGCCGGCAATCCCGGCGTGCTGTCGCTGGCCGATCTTTCCAGCTATCGCGTCATCGAGCGCGAGCCGGTGTGCTTCCTCTATCGTGCTCTTGACGTTTGCGGCATGGGGCCGCCATCGTCGGGCGGCATCGCCATCGGCCAGATGCTCGGCATGGCGGAGAATTTCGACCTCAAGGCCCTGGGACCGAAAAATGTCGACAGTTGGCGCATCATCGGCGACGCGCAGCGCCTCGCCTTCGCCGACCGGGAGCGTTACGTTGCCGACACCGATTTCATGCCGCTACCGATCAAGGGCCTGTTGGACAAGACCTATCTCAGCGAAAGGGCGAAACTGCTCGACGGTGACAGGGCGTTGACCAATGATGTCGTCAAGGCCGGCGATCCGGAATGGGACCACGCGCTCCTTTTCGGCCGGGATGCCGCGCTCGAGTTGCCCTCCACAAGCCATTTTGTCATTGTCGACAAAGAGGGCAACGTGGTCTCGATGACGACGACGATCGAAAACGGCTTCGGCTCGCGTCTGATGACGAACGGCTTCCTGCTCAATAACGAGTTGACGGACTTTTCCTTCAAGACCCATGATGGCGGACTACCGATCGCCAACCGCGTCGAGCCCGGCAAACGGCCGCGCTCCTCCATGGCCCCGGCCATTGTCATGAAGGATGGCAAGCCGCTGCTTGCCATTGGTTCGCCCGGCGGCAGCCAGATCATCGGCTATGTGGCCCAGGCGCTGATCGCCTATATCGACTGGGGCATGCCGGTGGAAGCGATCGTCGCCCAGCCGCATCTCATTAACCGCTTCGGCACCTACGACATCGAGGCCGGCACCAGCGCGGAAGATCTGATCGGGCCGCTCAAGGCACTGGGTTACGAGGTAAAACCGGGTGAGATGAACTCCGGTTTGCATGCCATCGAGATGACTGCCCAAGGTTTGGCCGGCAGCGCCGATCCACGACGCGAGGGAGTGGTTGTAGGGGACTGATACGTTCCCGCACCATTGAATAAAAATCAGCCTGACACGGTGATTGTTGCTGGCAAATCTTGCTGCGGCCATCGCTGCAGTGCTTCGTGACCGGTCTGGGTCAGTCCATAAACTCCCCTGTCGAGACGTTCAAACCAGCCATAGACATTCGCAAGCAAAATCTTCCCGGCATCGGGTACGCTGGATTTGATATGGCGCACGCGCATCGGTCCTGACGCCAGCACCAATGCGCAGCCGAGCGCCTGTTGACGATATGCGGTCATGATCGGCGCGCGCGTGCTCCCGCCTACTGCCGGATCGCCGCGTCGCCTCTGGTGTTCACGCATGAGCCGAGAGCGCCGTTTCGGATTGGTTCGCGGCATCGGTGATATGGAATTGACGATAATGCTGACGTCGCCGGCATCGGAAATGCCAAGCATGCCGATCCCGAGCCTGCGACAGAGATCCCGGTAGCGTTTGTCAGCCTCGCGGCCTTTGCCCTTGGCTGAGATGCGCGCCGCGATCCAGACTTCTTCTGCGATAGCGGCGCGATCGACAGCCTGCAAAATAAGTTCCAGATTGAAGCTCAGTTTTAGCTCGCAGATCACGACCACAGGCGGATCATTGTCGCTCAGGCCGACGAGATCGCAACCGCCAACTTCGCCTTTGACAGTGTAACCCGCCGTTTCAAGAAAGCCTTTAACGGGCAGATAAAGCGAAGTTTCCATGTGCCTGCAGGTTCAAGTGAAAATCCAGCCCTGAATACATCGATCCGCCTGCGCCGGACAAGCATTTTGCCGCCGGTGCTGTTCAAGTTATCGGCGCTGAATATCCAGGGAGGAGGAAAAGGGTGCCCTGTTTCCCCGTTCCTTGATCGAAATTCGGGGAAAATGCCGGCCCAGAGTCACCTGATCTGTCCTTTGCCCATCGTTGGAGGAAGGCCACCTTGATTACCTAGCCGGTGAGATAGCGGCGCATGCAATAGAGCAGCGTTGCCCGTTCTTCATTCTCATGAATGTCGATCACGCGCCCAAAGAGAATACGATGAGTGGCCTCGTCAACGGCATTGGTGAGCTCGCATTCGAAGCTAACCGACGCGTTGGCAAGGATTGGTGCACCGGTGAGCCCTTCCCTCCAGTCGCCAAGCGCAAATCGATCTTCCGTCGGCGTCTTTCCACCTAAGCGGTCTGATATGTCCTCCTGACCTGGCATCAACGTGTTGACGCAGAAATGGCGCGTGTTCTTAAAGGCGTGAAAACACGAGCTGGCGCGATTGATGCAGACGAGAAGTGTTGGTGGCGTATCACTCACACTGCAAACCGCCGAGGCGGTAAAGCCGTAGCGCTTGCCGCCGTATATGGTGGTGACGACGTTAACCGCAGAGCCGAGGCGCGACATGCCATTTCGAAACGTGGGTTTATCCACAATGTCGAAGCGGTGGTTCACCATGTTCATGTCGGCCTCCTGTTGCTGAGCCAACGCTAGGCCGACAGTTCTTTTCGGATAATTTCCGCGCCAGCGCCCAAAGCGTTCAGCTTGCCGCGCGCCACTTGGCGAGACAGGGGCGCCATGCCGCAATTGGTGCAGGGATAGAGCTTGTCAGCATCGACAAACTGAAGGGCTTTTCGCAGCGTATTGGCGACTTCTTCCGGGGTCTCGATGGTATTGGACGCCACGTCGATGGCCCCCACCATAACCTTTTTGCCTCGAAGGAGTTCAATGAGATCGATCGGGACATGAGAGTTGTGGCATTCCAGCGAGATCAGACTGATGCCTGATTTTTGCAGTTTGGGGAAAGATTCCTCATATTGCCGCCACTCCGCCCCCAGGGTCTTTTTCCAGTCTGTATTGGCCTTGATGCCGTAGCCGTAGCAGATATGGACGGCAGTTTCGCACTTGAGACCTTCGATTGCCTTTTCCAAGGTAGCGACGCCCCAGTCATTCACCTCGTCAAAGAAGACATTAAATGCCGGCTCGTCGAACTGGATGATGTCGATCCCGGCAGCTTCCAGTTCCCTCGCTTCTTCATTGAGGATCTTGGCGAATTCCCAGGCCAGTTTCTCACGGCTCTTATAATGGCCGTCAAAGAGCGTATCGATCATGGTCATAGGACCAGGCAAAGCCCATTTGATTGGCTGTTTGGTCTGCTGACGGAGGAACTTGGCGTCGTCCACAAAAACAGGTTTTTGGCGAGACACGGCGCCGACGACTGTCGGGACACTTGCATCATAACGATCCCGAATTCTGACGGTCTCGCGTTTTTCAAAATCAACGCCGCCAAGGTGCTCGATAAAGGTCGTTACGAAATGCTGGCGTGTTTGCTCGCCATCGCTGACGATATCGATGCCTGCCTGTTGCTGATCATCCAGGGACAAGCGCAGGGCATCCTGCTTGCCCTCGGTCAGTTCCTCATCCTGCAATTTCCAGGGCGACCAGAGTTTCTCAGGCTGCGCAAGCCACGAGGGTTTCGGCAAGCTGCCGGCGGTTGACGTGGGCAACAGTCTTTTCATGATGTGCGACCTTTTGTGTTTTGGTTGTCAAAGGGCGTGATTGGCAGACCACCGCTCGAGAACGGTCCTGTAAGGTTTGATAAAGTGCTCCTCAGCAAACCTTCCCTGCTCTACAGCCAGCCGGCTGCGCTCTTCACGGTCATAGACAATCCGGGTAAGCGAATAATCCTGATGTTTCAGATTGGGCTGATAACAGGCCCCTGCTGCGGAATTGGCGTTGTAAATCTCGGGCCGGTAGATCTTCTGAAAAGTTTCCATCGTGCTGATGGTGCTGATGAGCTCCAGATTGGTATAATCGTCGAGCAAATCGCCGAGAAAATAAAAGGCAAAAGGCGCGACGCTGTTCGGCGGCATGAAAAAGCGCACCTGCAAACCCATTTTTTGGAAGTAATGGTCGGTCGAAGACAATTCGTTCTGCTGGTATTCGACACCCAATACGGGATGCTGATTTCCCGTCCGATGATATGTTTTGCTGCTTGAGGCACTCAGGCAAATGACTGGCGTCTTTTGAAAATGCTCTCTGTAAGCCTGTGAGTTCAGGAAACATTTGAACAGGTTTCCATGCAGGTCGCCAAAATCCTCTGGCATGCCGAATGACGGGCGATCCTTATTGTAAGCCGGCAGCACGACGCTGAAGTCATAATCCCGGACGTAAGAGGAAAAGTTATTTCCAACGATGCCTTCGATGCGCTTGCCCGTCTTTTGATCAACAATATTCGTTTTCAGGATTTCAATCAGGGGAAAGGCATCATCATTGCCTTCAGCACCAACTCGCATCTCAACTGAAATTATCTCAAGTTCGACGCAGTAGCGATCGCCTTTCGGATTATCCCAATGCGCCAGCGCGTTGAAGCGATTGTCAATCATCTTCAGGGCGTTGCGGAGGTTTTCCTGGCGGTTCTCGCCCCTGGCCAAGTTGGCAAAATTCGTCGTGACACGCGTATTTTCTGACGGGCGATAATCCTCATCAAAAGAAATACTCTTTATATTGAAACCGAAAGTCTTAATCATCGCGATAGGACGCCCAAAATCCCGAGATACATCCTGACGTTATTGACGTAAATTTCAGGACGCACCGGATGTTATTTTCCATTGTCTCAGTGGACAATTTTTAAACTGTCCCGACCCGAGAGCGGTGCGCGTTTTGTGCCTGACAGGCCGATTGAATAAAAATGGTATTATCTCACGGAAGTATGAGCCCTGCTCATGATTTGGGTATGAGAGGCGATCCGCCAGAGAATTTGGGAGGCCTTTGTCCTCCGAACCTCATGGTGATGGGCCGAATGTTCCATATCTCGGTCGACGCGATAACCGTCACCTCCCCAAAACCGATGACGAATGCCTTGACCCCTTCAACGACATACGACATTGGTTCGTCATCGTGGTTCTGCGGGCGAAAGTCCGGAGCTAAGAGGGAATTCGGTCGGGGCTTTACTGCCTTAAAGCCGAAGCTGCCCCCGCAACTGTAAGCGGCGAGCGAAAGTCCATCCATGTCACTGAGGCAAGCCTCGGGAAGACGGACCAGAGCGACGACCCGTAAGCCAGGAGACCTGCCGCGATAGATAACGTCCACGGGCGGGGTGTCCCGGAGTGCCGCTTTCGCGATCGCATTCCCGTGCCATCGTCTCTGCGTCATGCCACTACCCTGCCGCAACCTGATGGCAGGGCCGATGACAGAAACCGCGACGATGGAAAAGCCTGCTCAGCACGGCTCGATAACCAGTCTCATTGATATCGTTTTTCCCGGAGATACCAAACATCACGGCACCCTCTTTGGGGGAACCGGACTTGCTTTGATGGATCGCGTTGCCTTCATCGCGGCGACCCGGTTCGGGCGGGTGCCGTTCGTGACCGCCTCTTGCGAGCGCATCGATTTCAGGCAGCCGGCACGCATCGGGCACATCGTCGAATTCACGGCCAGACCGGTCAAAGCCGGTCGACGTTCCCTGACGGTCGACGTCGAGATGGTGGCGGAGACCATCGTCGGCCGTCAGCGGCACACCTGTACGCGAGGCACCTTCCATATGGTCGCCATTCTGGAGGGCGAGAACGCCGCGAGCTATGCTTTGCCCGCACTCGTTCCCTTGGAAGCGCCGGGCCTCACGGATATCGTCGCCATGGTCGAGATCGTGTTTCCGGATCAGGCCAACAGCGTCGGACGGATGTTCGGGGGCGAAGCGATCGCCTACATGACCAAAGCCGCATTCGTTGCAGCGTCGCGTTACTCCGGCAAGCTGGTGGTGCTGGCCTCATCCGAGCGCATCGACTTCGCAAGGGCCGTCGAGATCGGTGAGATCGTCGAGGCGGAGGCACGCGTCGAGCGCGTTGGCCGCAGTTCCATGGCCATCGAGACGAAACTCTGGTCCGAAAACCTGCTGACTGGCGAGAGGCATATTACGGCCACCGGACATTTCGCCATGGTCGCAGTCGACACAGACCACCGGCCGGTTCCTGCCCGCGATAGCGCCTCTACAGACGTTACTCCTCGTCACCATGGGCGGGCATAACCATGCTGGACAGGCAACATCTATCGATCCTGCGGGAAGTCGACCGCCTGGGCAGCCTGACGGCAGCGGCGGAGCGGCTGAATGTCTCCCAGTCCGCTCTCAGCCACACGATCCGCAAGCTCGAGGAGCGCTATGGCGTGGCGATGTGGGAGAAAGACGGTCGTAACCTCCGCCTCACCGAGGCCGGTCGCTATATCGTAACGCTGGCGCAGCGCGTTCTGCCCCAGATCGAAAGGGCTGAAAATGTCCTGTCGGATTATCGCCACGGCCAGCGAGGCTCGCTTAAGATCGGCATGGAATGCCATCCTTGCCATCAGTGGCTTATGGGCGTCACAAAGCCATATCTCATGGAATGGCCGGATGTGGGCCTGGAACTGAAGACATCATTCGCTTTCGGCGGCGTGGCGGCCCTCACAGGATATGAAATCGACATCCTTATCACGCCGGACCCGATCGAGACGCCTGGCATCCATTATTTGCCGGTATTCGACTACGAGTTGGTACTTGCCGTGCCGGCTGATCATCCACTGGCGCAAAAACGCCATGCAGAACCTGTGGACCTACTGAATGAGACACTATTCACCTATCCGGTACCGCCGGAGCGGCTGGACATATTTATCCAGTTTCTGGTGCCCGCCAACTGTCGGCCGCGTCATCACCGGAATGTCGAGACGACTGAAATGATGCT
The DNA here is from genome assembly GCF_009498615.1 of Agrobacterium sp. ICMP 6402. Taxonomy (NCBI): domain Bacteria; kingdom Pseudomonadati; phylum Pseudomonadota; class Alphaproteobacteria; order Hyphomicrobiales; family Rhizobiaceae; genus Agrobacterium; species Agrobacterium sp. ICMP 6402. Next base: position 993,278 of record NZ_QSNV01000001.1, on the reverse strand, counting down.
TCAACTCGTCGCGGCGGGCCGCGGGGTCAGCGCCATTCCCGACTGGCTTGTACGTCGGGAAGCGGCAGCGCTCGGTGTCCGCCCCGTCCGCATTGGTCCGGACGGCGTACAGAAAAGCATCCATCTCGGATTAAGAGATGGCGACGACGATGTGGATTTCATCGCCGGGTTTGTTGAGACATCGCACCAAAGATGAGCGTCAGGATCCGGAGGTAATTGCCGCTACATGACTCTTACCCTCGGCCGATATTCCGGCTCGATGTGGCCCCCTAACGCTTCACTCTTCCCGGAAGGCCCTCATGATCTGGTCGGTCAGCGGCTTGCTGAGGTAGGAGATCACGGTTCGCTCGTCGGTCTCGATATAGACCTCAACCGGCATTCCCGGCTGCAGCTTGGCGGCTAATGTCCCCAGTGCATCGGGTGAGAAGGAAAGCGTCGTTTTATAGAATGGCAACCCGGTCGCCTTGTCTACCGAGGTAGCGGCAGAGACGATATCGACCTTGCCTTTCACCTCAGGCGTCGTCTGCTGGTTGAAGGCAATGAAGCGCATACGCGCAGGCTGGTGAACATTGATACGGTCGATATCGGTCGGGGCAATTTTTACATCGACGCGCAAATCTCCTGCTTTCGGGACAAGCGACATGATGGCTGCGCCGGAGCCGATGACACCACCAACGGTGTGGGCCTGAAGATCATAGATATAACCGGATTCAGGCGCACGCACGGTGGTGCGGTCGAGCCGGTGGGACACCGCGATGGCCCGCTGGTTGAGTTCAGCAATCTGGGTATCAATTCGCACAATTTCTTTCTGCGCTTCGGAGCGGCTGCTTTGGTCTATAGACGTCAACTTGATATCCAGTTCACTGATCTGACCTCTGGCTTCTGCGATCTTGGCGGTCACATCGCCTATCGTTCCCTGAAGACGAACCATTTGCCGTTTCAGGTCGCGCAGGTCGGCTGTGCGGACCAGCCCCTTCTCCACCAGTTGCTGTTGTAGTGAAACCTCGTCTCGAACCAGATCCTCTTCTGAAATGCTGGCCTTACGCTGTTGCTCCAGACCATCCACCTGGTTTTGAAGCTGATTGGCCTGCAACCGTAATTGCTGCTTTTGATTTTCACGCAAGTGCTGATTTTCCCGGAAAAGTTTTAGCTCTTCCCGTTCCAGCTGCGGCATGACCGGCATGTCGAAAAGCAGCTCCGCCGCATTGTCCCTTTCGGCAACAAGCCGCGCCCGCATGGCCGAAAGCTGGCCGATCTGGCTTTGTATGATATCGAGCTCCACACGGGCCTGCGTGTCATCCAACCTCAGGACCACATCGCCCTTACGCACGAGATCGCCGGATTTCACCGGAATTTCCACGACGGTTCCGCCGTCGACATGCTGTACCTGTTTGATTTCGCCGGAAATGGCGACCTCGCCTTGTGAGATCACCGCTCCGGCAAGTTTGGCCTGTGCCGCCCAACCGCCGACACCTGCCACAAGGCAGGTCGCTAACAGCGCGGTGGTGATCACGCGCAAACGAATGCCGTTTCCTGCCACGTTGATGTTTTTTGGCTCCGCCCTATTTGAACCTGTCATGACACTTCCTCCACCCGAACGCTTTACTAAACGGTGATTGAGCCATTATCGGCATGGGCAACCGTCACCGTTAGGATGAAGTCGCCCGAATTCAATTCTTGCTGGCTTATGACGACGAGCTCGTATTTGTCGTCGGCATCCAGATCGGAATAAATCTGCACCACCTGACGGTTCTCACCGTCATCGGTGAGTTCCTTGTAGAGCTTGATGAGTGTGCGATGGTCGTGGCCGTTCGGATCGGCCATGCCAAGATCGTCAGATCCGAAATAAAGTGCACCGAGATCCGCACTCAGCTTTGAAAAATCGATCTTGTCACCGATTTCGAAATCCCGGATTTCATCGCGTCCGCTACCACCGTTGCGAAGGCTGGAGGTTGTGGCAAAAACGAAAATATCGTTGCCCTGCCCACCGATCATCACATTGACCGTATCGCTCGCCGTTATGCGGTCGTTACCCGAACCGCCAATCGCGTTTTCCACACTGATAAGCCGGTCGGTGCCAATCTCGACACCATGGGCTGTGCCAGCCTGCAGATCGATATCGACCCCTGCCTGGGTGGCACTTGCATCGTATGTATCGCAGCCACTGCCACCATCGAACACGTCGTTTCCATCAGGCAACGGCACTGTCACCAGACAGGAAGCGTCATTTTCAAGTTCCTGCTCCAGCACGGCAAGCACACCGGCGATAAAGAGGTCATCGCCCTCACCACCGAGAACGACATCGTTACCTTCACCGCCAATCAGCCGATCGTTGCCATCCCCTCCGTCGAGAATATCATCTCCGGCATCTCCGGAAATTACATCGTTCCCAGCTTCACCAAACAGGCGATCATTACCGGCACCGCCCGAGATGACATCATGACCAGTGCCGCCATAGGCAATGTCGTTGCCTTCTTCGCCGTAGATGAAGTCGTTGCCTTCATCACCGAACAGCACGTCATTACCGCGTCCGCCCAATATCCGGTCATGTCCCTTGCCGCCATAAATGACATCGTTTCCATCACCACCAATCAAGATATCATTGCCAGCACCGCCATCGATGAGGTCGTGGCCCTCGCGCCCGTAGACTACATCGTCGCCATCCAGCGCCTTGATGATGTCGTCCTTTGGGGTGCCGAGCAGCGTGTCATCGCCATCCGTGCCGACGATCTCCTTTTGCGGATGGAGCCGCAGATCAAGCCAGGCTCGTCCCGTCACACTGCTTTGCCCATCACTCAAAGTATATGTGAAGGAAACGATACCGTTCATGTCGCGGGATGGCGTAAACAGCCAGACATCTGCGCCATGAGCGCTTACAGTTCCCGAGGAAGAATGTATGTTGGAGATCGAAAGCCTGTCGCCGTCCGGGTCCATTGCTGCGCGCGCCAGATCTGCCCAGGCCAACAACATCGACAGGTTGACGAAACCGCTTCCGAGATAAATCACACCTGTGGCGACAGGAACCCGGTTTTCGGAATTGCCATTGCCGGAGCCATTACCGCCACTATTCCCCGCCCCTCCCTGTCCGGAGCCACTATTCCCCGCTCCTGCCTGTGCTGAAGCATTTCCGGGATTAGTGACGGGCGTTGGCGTCGAATGATTGCCTGGCAACGCAAAGCGAATGCTCAGGAAAGCATTTGCACCAGCGTCCGGGTAAAACTTGAACATGTTGTTATCAAGATCAAGCGCCGCCACCCGTGAAAGACCAAACTCAGACCCGTAACTAATCCTGCCGAAATCTACAGATAGGCCATTGTATCGCACATATCGCCGCAAACCGTCGGTTTCATCCAGATAGCTCTGCAGATACTCTGTCCAGAAAGATGCAAGCTGCTGTGCAAGCGCGACCGGATCCGAGCCGGGTGAAGGAGCGCCGGCATCCAACATCCCCGACCCCCGAGCACCCTCCCCCACCGCATCATTTGGAGATGGCGCATATACATCTTGAACACGGCCGAGATAAGCGGCAAGACCGATACCGATCGTCGAAATCAACATGTGGGAACGCAGAGTACGTTCCTGACGGTCCGGGCTTTCAAACCGACGCCCCGGAGCGTGCTGCTCAAGGGCGGCTTCCCGGTTCAGAGCGGAAAGTTCGTCCTGGCTGTCCTTGATGTCGATCGCCATGATATGCCTCCCTCACTCGGCCGCGTATTGCCGTTCGGCAACAACAGCCCGCTGCGGAATGATCTGGGTGTTCGCCGATGTCTTGATGAGTTCGTCCTTCGGACCAAAAGAAACCAGCTTGCCACCCTGCACGACGCCAACCATATCCACCGGCTGCAAGGCGCTTGGACGGTGTGCGACCATGATGACGATACCCCTGCGCTCCCGAACCTTGACGATTGCACGCGCCAGGGCTTCTTCCCCCTCGGCATCAAGATTGGAATTCGGCTCGTCCAGAACGACGATAAAGGGGTCGCCGTAAAGCGCGCGCGCCAGTGCGATGCGCTGACGTTGTCCGGCAGAAAGAGCCTGGCCGCTGGGGCCGATCTGCGTCTGATAACCGCCCGGCATGCGCACGATCATGTCATGGACGCCGGCAGCCCGGGCGGCGTGAAATATCTTGCGGGAATCCGCATCCGGGTCGAAGCGGGAAATGTTTTCCGCAATCGATCCGTCCATCAGCGATACTTCCTGCGGAAGATAACCGATATTGGAGGTGAAGAACTCCGTGGGCCATTGCTTGAGATCTGCGCCATCAATGCGGACAGCACCGCGAAGAACTGGCCAGATGCCGAGAATGGAGCGAACCAGCGTGGTCTTTCCGCCGCCACTTGGGCCGATCAGAGCAAGCGCCTGCCCGGCCTTGAGGTTCAGGCTGATATCACTCAAGAGCACCGTGCCGGAAAGCGGCGCAACCGTCGTAATATTTTCAAGCGAAAGCTCCTGGGAAGGGGCCGGAAGATCGAAACGTGTGTCCGGGTTGTCCAGAGCAGCCAAAGTATCCTTGATGCGACCCCAGCTTCTGCGCGCAGCCACCACGCCTTTCCACTGAGCGATTGCCTGATCGACAGGTGCAAGTGCGCGGCCCGTGACGATGGATGAAGCAATAATCGAACCTGCTGACATTTCTCCCTTGATCGTCAGATAGGCGCCGACGCCGAGAATGGCTGACTGCAACATCATGCGAAGCACCTTGGAAATGCCCGAAAAAGTGCCTGATATATCGGAGGTCGCGGTCTGCGTATCGAGATGACGGCGATTGGCGCGCTCGAAAAGCTTCAGCGCACGATCCGTCATGCCCATGGAGTAGAGGACATCACCGTTGCGAATGTGATTATCCGCAACGACATTGCGGTTGACCGCAGCGCGGGTCATTTCCTTGGCATGGCGACGGGAAAGCAGTTCAGCGGCCAGTGTCACGCAGGCGAGGAAGACCGCGCCGCCAACCGTCAGCATTCCAAGAACCGGATGAAGCAGCCAGACGAAAACGAGGTAGATCGGTATCCAGGGCAGGTCGAACAGCGCGACCGGCCCGGCACCGGAGAGAAAGGTGCGCACGGTATCGACATCCCTGCCGCGCTCGTTTGCTTCAGCCGGTGAATAACCGAAGCGCGGCATGTCGATGACGACCTTATGCACCAGCGGCGAAATCTTCTGGTCAATATTGGCCGAGAAGCGCACCAGAATTTGCGAGCGCAGAATATCAAACATACCTTGAAACAGATACAGGCCGATGGCGATAGCGGACAGCCACAGGAGCGTCGGGACGCTGCCGCTGGTCAGTGCACGGTCGTAAATCTGCAGCATGTATATGGCGCCGGTAAGCGCCAGAATGTTGATGACGCCGGAAAGTCCGAAGACAAACCATAAAAGGCTGCCGATGCCACTGATCTTGTAGTTTGATTGCTTACTCATAACACGCCCCCTGATCACTGCACTGTGCGATGTTCGGCCGCCCGTCGCGGCCGATGCCTCGGGTTAAAGCTCAGGAAACGCCAACGAAATCATTGGCAGTGAGGTTATGGCGGCCATGCAGGGCGAGTTCGAAATCTGCCCCGTCATCACCCTGCGTATTGCCCCTGATGACGGTGAATTCCTCGCCATCACGTATTTCGTGGGCAATCGTCACATCGCCAAGCGCCGTCATCGTGGTGCCAGCCGTCAGGCGCAGCCCCTGCCCCATGCCGGAGAAATCAATCTTGTCCCCGGTGCTGAAGCCATAGATCGTGTCGCCATTTGCAGCGGCAGCGGAGTTGAACTTGAAGGTGTCATCCCCAAGTCCGCCATCGATGATGTTGACGGCAGTGGAGGCGACAATCTTGTCGTGACCGGATCCGCCGATAAAGTTTTCGAAGCCGAAGAACGTATCGTTGCCGGTGCTTGCACCACTGACGGAACCGCGCCCCATCAGCCCATTGCCGAGATCGACGGTGAGATTGGTCGTGCTGACCGAGTAGTCCAATGTATCTGTGCCGTCTTCCCCGTAATAGACGTCGTCACCATCGTTCAGCGTGGCAAGTATCGTGTCATTGCCTGCACCAGCCCAGATACGATCGTTGCCGGCACCGCCTTCAAGGATATCGTCGCCCTCGTCTCCAAACAGCAAGTCGTTACCTGCGCCGCCGAAGATGAGATCGTTGCCGGCACCACCGTGGATTTCGTCGTTACCGTCACCACCGTTTGCGACATCCTTGCCGTCACCACCCAGAATGACATCATCACCGGCCTCGCCGCGGAGAATGTCGTTGCCGGCGTCACCGACGAGAATATCCGTGCCATCGCCGCCAATCAGCGTGTCGTGACCCGCCGCACCCATGAGGGTGTCGTTGCCGGACGTACCGATCAGTGTTTTGGCAGCTATCGGCTGCGGCGTCGTGTTGCCCCCGCCATTATTGCCATTGGGGACCCCATCATCTGGCGTATTTCCGCATTCGCCACCGTTGCCTTCGCCCTCCTGATCATCATCATCGTCGTCGTCCTCGTGCTCATTTTCGTATTCTTTAAGCCCTGGAGTCATATCGCCGAAAAATACGATCTGATGTGTGCCGTTGGAGAGGGTGGAAAGGCCCGTTGCAGCATCATAGGTGCGACTGAAGTCCTGCGGACTGCTGCCGGCGGGCAGTTCGATAACGTCCTGCGGACGAAGCGTTCCGACAATCGTGTCGCTACCGCCATTGGAGCGGAAGACAATGCGATGTGCCGAAGTCAACGCGCTGATATCCACAGTATCATTGCCCGCACTGCCATCGATGGTGATGGTGCTGAAGTTCAGGCTCGTGGAGGTGAAGTTGCCGATAACCTGCACGGTATCGCCATTGTTGACACCGGTGTTGAGCCCACCGCCATCATTGGCTGTCACGTTAAGGGTGTTGACGACGATCTCTTCGATATTGTCGAGCTCCGCAATGACAGATTCGACACCACCCACTGTTCTGGTAATGACGATTTCAGTATTCGTCGCAAAGATCGTTCCGAGAGACGTTGCGAGATTGGCGTTCTGGCCGTTGGTAACCGCATAGATACGGAACAGTTCGGCACCTGCGACACCTGTCAGGCGATACGTGTCGACCCCGGTACCGCCGTCGATCAGATCACGCCCATCGGTGCTGGTCTGGTTGATCGTGTCGGTGCCGGCACCGGCATTGATCACGTCAAAACCAGCGCCGCCATTCAGCGTGTCGTTACCGTTCCCGCCGTTCAGCGTATCGTCACCGGTCCCGCCATTGAGGGTGTCGTTGCCGCCAAGACCGTTCAGGATATCGTTGCCGGCACCGCCGTTCAGCGTATCGTTGCCGCCAAGGATGATGAATGGATCGACACCATTGAGCGTGTCGTCGCCATTGCCGCCATTCAAGACGTTGTTGGTGAGAGCATTGCCATTCAGGGTAACGCCGCCGCGTGCCACAACCGGCAAGGTCGGAACGGAAATGACCGTCTCGGTACCGCCCAGCCCATCGGTGAAGCTGACAGAGACACGCAGTTGACGACCGATTTCATTGATATCGCCAAGCTGAAGCAGCAGCGCATTGGGCTCGGTTGGCACAAAGGTCGCAGCGGTCGCACCGGGAATATCGGTCCAGGTCGTTCCGTTCAGATATTGCCACTGGTAGGCGAAGGCGCTTTCGATGCCGTTAGCGTCGGCAATCTGCGAAACATCGACCGTCAGTGTCTGGCCTTCTTCCGGAGAAACCTGACCATTGGTCGGCGTTGCGTCGATGATGACAGGCACGCCGGTTGCTGGTTGCGGCAGTCCGGCGCTGATGTCGACCGTCCGGTCGGCAAATTGCAGCCGCTCGATATTGTATAGCCGATCAGTACCGTCAGGCACACGATTACGCCCGGTTATCGGATCGATTGCGCCGGCCGTTGGATTGACATGCGAAATGGTAAAGCTGCCATCCTGATTGGCGGTGATATCGTAGTTTGCAAAATCATCCCAGTAGATAGCGGTATCGATATCTCCATCGCCGCCGCCATCGAGAAGTTCACGCACGATCTGCATCGAACCGGGATTGATGCGACCATCGACCATCCATGAGGTCAGCGATTTCGTGACGCCATTCAGGGTGACGGTATCTTCAAGGCTCTTGACCGTGAAGGCGATCCCATCCTTCGATTGGCCGATGATACGCACGCTCAGATAACGGTCACCATCGATGACATCATCGCCGCCGCGACCCTCGATCATATCGGAACCGCCACCTCCAAGGATGATGTTTCCACCAACAAAAACCCGTTCCGTCGTACCGGTTCTGCCATTTTCCCACGATCCGTCGGCCCAGTATTCGCCCGTGCTCATCATGTCTTGCGTGATGATCTGGTTGAGGCCGGCGATACGGTCGATACCAGCCTGATTAAGCTCGTTGTAACGGAAGCCTGTTTCGGGCGTCGGGTCGGTGACCGTGCCGCCTTCCGGTCCGGTTCCGAGGCGATCATCGCCACGCAAAACGTCATTATGATCCCAGCCTGAAAGGCCTTCTACCTGGCTGAAGCGGTCTCGCAACACTTCCAGAGGCAGTGTTGTGAAGATATCGACACGCATATCCGCATCGGCACCGTTCTTCTGGCCCTGATGGATAACCCAGTCATGGCCCCACATGCCGATGTTCTTCTGAATGCCCTCTCCGGCAAACATGATGTCATCGCCGGAGTCCGCATCGTAGTCGGTATCGCCGGAACCGCCGTTCAGCACGTCGTGCCCGATGACGGTCGAGTTGAAGAAGAGCTCACCATTGTCGCCAGCGATGTAATCGAAACCGCCGCCGCCTTCGATCCAGTCATCGCCCTCGTTGCCGAAAAGCGCATTGATACCGTCACCCCCGGAGATGAAGTCGTCGCCCTGGCCACCGCGGATTTCGCCGTCATCGGCGCCGGAAACAAGGTAGTCCTTGCCCTCACCGCCGAAAATCAGCGACATGCCCGTGCCATCGACAATCACGTCATTGCCGCTTTCACCCTTCAGCACGCTGACAGCACCTATATCCGTGCCGGCACTGGTGATGATGTCGTCACCTGCGCCGCCATTGATAGCGTCCACGCCATAACCGGCCTCGATGCGATCGTTGCCCATCCCACCCCAGACACTGTCGTCACCACCACCTGAAATAATGTGGTCGTCGTCATCCGTTCCTTGAATGAGAATGTGGTCGAGACCGTTGTAGCGGATGAAATTCGGGCCGCGTTCGACCAATTTGGAGACCGCTTCAAGAACAGGGTTTTCGTGCTGCGGGTCGGCTATTCCGGTCATCTGCGCCTGTTTGGCAGCATCGACATAGAAAATATGGTCGGGCGTCGAGAAAATGTCGGCCGGGAGGGCAAGTCCATCAGGCCCGACACTGGTGTTGCGCGCGACGATCTTGGAGAGGGAGTTGTTTTCCAGCTCCGTCAGCAGGTTGAGGCCCTGTGTGCGCGACAGATAGTAGAAGCGGTCCGAATCCTGCAGATTTTCCATCTGAAGCTGGAAAATGAAGGAGAAGGTCGAGCCCAGCATACCGCCAAACGCCATCTTCTTTTCCGCAAGACCACCGACCCACAGGTCAATATCGTTCAGACCACCCAGGCTACCGCCCGCATAGAGGCCGCGTGCGTTGAGAAAATCCTGCCGGTCCTGTTCGCTCGGGACAATGCCATCACCGTTGATGTCAACACCGAAGACAAGTTCCATAGCGGCATCACGTTTGGCTTCGATCGTCATCGCGCCAGTCACGCTTGAATGTGTGCCGTAGGCCGCAATGAAGTTGATGATGGATTCCGGGTTTCTGATATTGACGGCGAAATCTGCCCAGCTGACATAAGGCCGCAGATTGGTATCGCCATTGGCAAATTCCATGAACTGCGCGCGGGCCTGATTGAGTGTCGGCATGCCAGTGTCGCGACCACGGGCGATGTTAAGCGCAGCAAGATCGAGCGGAATGCCGACAAGCTGATTACGCAGGACATCGGTGACGAATTCATCGATCTCATTGGCATGCTGGGACGACATGCCCATGGCAATCGCACCGGCCATCTGCGCCTGGGAAATGCCTGTTTCGCCAAACTCCAGCGGATTCAGAAAAGCATCGAAAAGATCGACATTGTCCCGCGTTCCATCCGCATAGATGCGGTCGACAGTCTGGTTCAGCATCGAATGGCCGAAGCGATAGACGACATTGGCAAATTCGGAAAAGATAGCCGGATTAAGTTCCACGTCCGGCTGAACGAGGAAGATATCAACATCCGGCTGGATTTTGCGGGCGAATTCCTCAAAAACCAGATGCTGATACTGCATTTCCGTGGCAAAGCGCGCCGCCTGGAAAAGACGCTCGCCATTCCAGACAAGTGTGCTCAGATCGGCAGGCAAGACGCTGATCGGTTCGGCAAGCCACTGGTTGATAAAGGTGAAGTCGCCTTCCGAAATCGTCGTTGCGATGGCGGTCTGTTTGACCGCATTTATCTGGCGATTATGTTCCGCATGGAAAACGAAATGGACCGCCGTCAGTCCGATATTTTCGTTTCCGCGACCGTCGCCGGTAATGTAATGCGCATCGAGCAGTTCGTCGTCATAATGCGTCTGGTTGCCGCGCGGACCAAAACCGCCCGAATAACCCACGGCATCGTCATTGTCGGCCATAAGCACGCCGTTGGTGATAACGGGCGCTGCGGCATGGGCGATGTCATCCAGAAACGCGTTTGGAAGTCTGAGTGCCAGTACAGTGGTCGGATTGACTGGCATATCCGGCGTGCCGGACACCACGATATCGTCAGACGTATTGGGCACGCCATCGGCGCCGATACCAACGATCAACTGCGCAAAGCCGGTCACGGGGTCAGGAATAAAACGGCCATAGGGATCAGTGCGGATCATCGGCACTTTACCGACATCGGCATCTGTCAGCTCAATGCCCAGCATTTCGCGCGCTTGCGCCTTGATCTCACCCCATGTCGCAAGGCCGCCATTTTCGCCTTCCAGCAGCAGACCGGTCGCAACCGTCTTGCCGTTGACGGTCTCATATTCGCGCAGGAACACCTGATGTGATGCATGAGACGTATAGGTCTGGTTCTGGTCTACCCATGGCGTGGTAACGTTGCCGGCGCCCTCGCCGACCGTGGCGCGTGTCAGCACCATGAAATTGGTGTGTGGCGTTGCCGGGTTATAGAGCGGATCGTCCGGTTGCAAAGGAATATAGACGGTGCCGTTACCCCCCTTGGCAACGAGATCGAGGCCATGATCAAAGAACTGGCCAAACAGCGTGAACCAGGCGTTGTAAGGTGCCGAAAGCCCTTCATCCGGAGAAACATTCGGCAAAAGCACGGTGTTGCCGTCCATCTGCACGCCCCATTGCTCAAGGAGGCCATCAAGAATACCCGCCGCCTGGGCGGTTTGCACCTGTTGAGCCTGGGCAGCGGTCAACGCTTGCTGCGCAGCGGCAAGAGCGTCGAGCGCAGCGGGAAGATCAGCGGGGTCTGTGACCGCAACGACATCTGCCAATGCCTGCTGCACATTGGCTTGCGCACCCGTCACGGCAAGGTTGGCCGCAACGAGATTTGCCTGCGCGGCGGCGTCGCCCTCGAAGGCTTGACGGATAGCAATCACGCCTTGGGCTATGTTCGCTTCGGAGTGGCCGGCAAGGCGCAAGGCCGCAGCAACAGCGGCCGGGTTTGCAAGCGTTTGATCCACAATGAGGTTTGAGATGAGACGGGGATCGGCATCCACAACCGTTCCAGGCGCAAAGCCCGGAGTGCCGGGTGCGCCCGGAGCGTAGTTGCCGTTGTTCAGCCACACTGGGTTGGCAGGCGTTCCAAACATCAATGTATCGTCGTTTTCATTGACCCAGTTCGGCTGCGTGAGCGGCTTGAAAGGTTCGCCAGAAGCGCCCCACTTTTCGCGTCCCGGCACCAGATTATTGTAGCTGCCATCCACGGTGCGCAGGCCTGATGGTAACAGCGGGCTATCGACCAAGCTCCGTAGCGCCTCCCCGATCGGGTCGCCCTCTGCAAAATCCTCAGGCGTCAAGCCTGCGATCAATGCAGTATGAGCTTCAGCAATTGCGATCTGTTTGAGAATGAATTCGAGATCGTGTTTGATGAGTGTGACCATTTGACGTTCGGGTGTCCCCGCCTCCAACGCTACTGAAAACAATCGCCGCCTCGCCCATTGAGGCAGAAGACGACATCCCGCCTAAGAGACTGGCATAATCAGAGTTTTTTCAAATAGCGCTTGGTCTAACGATGTATTGTCGCAAGGTCCTAATCCTTCTTCCGACCATCGTCTTAATTATTATTGATATAATTAATCCAAAATGATTAGTTTTTATCGGTTTATTATAGAAAAGGATCGAATATAGACTGTTCAACGTCTGCAATGCAGGACAATCATTTTTACAGTCTGTCGAAGAGGGCTGGTAATGAACAAAAGTGCATCCCGCATTGCAGGTTACATAAAGCCGCAGCCAAGACGCTGGATGTTCAGAGCGATTGCCGATCTCTCCATCGCCAATCAGTTCTTGCTTACCGCCTCCATTGTCGTCTTTGGACTTATGGCTGCATTGAGCTTTTTTACCGCATCCCGGGTGGAGCGATCAGCGCTGGATGCGGCGGGCGTTGCGGGCGCTGCCCGTATGCAAACATCGATTACACCCTTCCTGCGACGGGACAGCCAGGGCAACTTCATTTTCGATGAGCAGTTCACAAGCGATATCGAATATCTCATCGGCCACGGCCCTCAGGACGAACGTATCACCAATGTGAAGATTTGGCTTTCCGATGGAACGCCAGCCTTTTCGGCCAGCGGCGAGATTGGCAGTCAGCGGGAGATGTTTCCCGAACTCACCGGCGCATTGGCGGGCGACATAGTGGTTTCGCGCACCGATGGCGACAAACACGAATACAGCACGGGCGAGAAAAATGAGTTGCTGCTCGAGATTTATGCGCCACTCTACACGGACACCAGTGGAAAAGTCTTGCTTGCCGGTGAGATATACCAGGAGTCCGTGAAGTTACGAAAACAGATATCCAATGCGCGCACAGTGACGATGGCGGTGGTCTTCCTGCTTTCTGTTCCAATGTTGTCTCTGCTTTACCTTATCGTTCGACGTACCAGCAGGGTCATCGACGAGCAGCGAAAAACACTGCGCCAAAGCCTGCGCAATGCCATTGATCTGTCGATAGAAAACGACCGCCTGCGGGTCATTGCAGACAGCGCCCGCACGGAAGCCGGCAAGCTCAATGAACGCATATTGGATCAAATTGGCGCCGATCTGCATGACGGTTCCGTGCAGGTGCTGACACTTGTAAAGCTTCGGATGAGCGACATGGTCGCCACGGATCCGGAAGACACTAGTCAGCGACGCACACTTCAAAAGATCCTTGATTTGGTCTCCGGCGTCCTTGAGGAACTGCGCAATATTTCCGCCGGACTTATCCTTCCGGAACTGGAGGGCATCACGCTTCAGCAGTCGATTGAATTATCCCTGAAACGTTATTACGAGATCACCGGGTGTGAGGTGGAGATAGCCGATCGCGAACGCATCGATATCCGCCTGCACGACCTCTCCATCTGCCTGTATCGGTTTGTACTGGAAGGGCTGATGAACAGCTATCGTCACGCGCATGGAAACCGACAGATCGTTCGTTATCGTCTGCGTAACGGCCGCCTCTATGTCAGCGTTGCCGATTTTGGCGCAAGCCGGTTGATCACCTCCCAAAAAGAGGTTCAAAGGGTGAGGTTGGGACAAGTCAGCCAAAAACGCCGCATCCGCTCTTTCGGCGGACGAATGCGCTTTTTTCCAGGTAAAAACGGTTCGATCGCCGTTGCCGTTTTACCGATTAATGCCGATTGACTGCACATCTATTGTAGAGTGTTTTCCAATATGGGATCGCGTGGAACAGCGCGGTTTTTAACAGCGATCACCAGCTCAACGCGGTTTCTCACATTGAGTTTCTGCATCATAGACGTCATGTAGTGTTTGACTGTCTTTTCACTGATCTTGAGATTTTCACCGATCTCCCGGTTCGTCATTCCCTTAAGAAGACCACCGACGATTTGCTCTTCCCGGTGATGAAGTCTCTGCTGCGTCACGCCGTTTTTCCGAACAAGCTCTGCAGTTTTTATCGACATGATGACCTTCGTCGCAAAGCCCGGCGTTACATAGGACTCACCGCGACAGGCAGTCTTGATCGCCTCCTGAAGCTCAATGCAAGAACTGCCCTTCAAGACGTAGCCGGAGACGCCCGCCTCCAAAAGCTCAACCGCAGGCTGGATCGCATTGGAGGCCGTAAATACCACAATTTTTGTTTCCGGAAACTGCGCCAGCAAGTGCCCTATCGCCTTGAAAGAATCTCCCGGCATGCTCAGGTCGAGCACGATAGCGTCCGGTCGCGTCTCTTCAACAATCCTGATCGCATCAAATGCCGTATGCCCCATCGCAACGACATCAAAATCGGTCTTTTCATTATAGAGACTGACGAGCCCCTCCAGAAGAACTGGATGGTCATCGACGAACGCAATACGCACAGACATGCTACAGACCCCCATTTTTGGTAGGTACATTAGCATTTATCGTTTTATCCGCAAAGAATTGGTTTAGAACTAGTTAATACGGGATTTGCTGACGTCACGTTGTTTGACTGAAGTCACGCAGGCTATGCCGTCCGGACCGGGACGCACGACCGTCTGCGAGATGGCCATCCGCGTTTTCTCCAACCTTCGGCATCCTTGTCGACACGATCGAGGAGGATGAGGTTGTCCGGTTAACCCAGGATGACTGTCTACCGCGCCCTGGAAAGCCAAGGTTCGCCGTCAGACTCTATGTGATCACGAGTTATCTACCTGTTCTTTGAGTTGGCCAAAATCTCAACTTCGGGCCGACTGGGCCTTGTTGACGATATTCTTACCGGCTGTGGATTGCCGGGCTGAAGCCGGACGATCCTGACGACGCGCCTCCGTGGCCATGCGAATGGCGAGCCCGGCGAGAACCGTGCTCATCAGCCATCGCTGCACCACGGTCGCTTGGAATAGCATATCGCGTCAATGCTCCGGAGTGAGACGTTCAACCGTTCTGAGCAGCTTTGAAGACAGCCAACTGATCGGCGAAAGCGCGCTTATAGGCGGGACGTGCCTCGCCACGCGCCACATAGGCTGCAAGGTTCGGATATTCCTCGAGAATGCCTGAGCTTGTTATTCTTTGCAGGACCGAGATCATCAACAGATCGCCGGCGCTGAATGCACCATCGAGCCAGTCGGCATTACCGAGGCGGCGGGACAATTCGCCGAGCCGTTTGCGAATGCGTTCATCGACGATCTGCAGGCGTTCGCGATGCCAGCTTTTGTCTCTTTCGAGAAAGCCCGTGACGAAGTGCTCGACGATTGGCGGCTCCATAGTGCTGAGCGCGGCAAACATCCAGCTTATCGCCCTCGCCCGCGCATCCGCCTCCTTCGGCAGCAGGCCGGCATGGCGCTCGGCGATATGGAAGATGATGCCCCCGGATTCGAACAGGACAAGATCATCCTCTTCATAGGTCGGAATCTGCCCGAATGGCTGAAGCGCTAGATGCTCCGGTTCCTTCATCGCCTTGAAGGAGAGAAGGCGAACATCGTAAGGCTGGCCCACCTCTTCCAACGCCCAACGAACGCGCATGTCACGGGCGAGGCCCTTGCCGCCATCGGGTGAACGTTCAAAGGCGGTAATCGTGATCGTCATCGGTATTCCCCATAACATTGGGTTTGGAGATGGCGTGCGCGCAGTTTTCGCGTCAGTTTCAGAGCCGGCTGGTTATGCTACGCCAGAACAGGTACATCGACTACCAAAAATAATCCTGCCTCACACACCTGCCTTTAGGGCGATAACGTTTGCACCATCTCCGACGGGATATCCGCCGGCAGGCGTCATTGGCATGCACCGCCCCGCCTGACGCTTTTGACGGCGTGGCCAAAGGTCGCATGATCCTGCCGCAAATTCAGCAGATTCTCTTGTCCGTATAATCCTTGTCGAAAATTGTCGGACTGGCCACAACCGAATATCTGCCAAGGAGTGTCATCAAGCTTTCGCTGGAATTTCGCAAACTTCGCCTGCTCGGCCGCGCTACCGTGGTGCGATGAAAAGGCTGGCCATTTCGCGCAGACACTCTAAGCTCCGGCGCCGGACACGGATTGCCGAAAACAACCAGGATTTCAGTTCAAATCATTAGGGAGAAACTATCAGATGAGCCTGCGTATCAACGACATAGCACCTGATTTCACCGCCGAGACCACCCATGGGCCGGTGAGCTTTCACGACTGGATCGGCGACGGCTGGGCGGTGCTGTTTTCGCATCCGAAGAATTTCACGCCGGTCTGCACCACGGAACTCGGCGCAATGGGCGGCCTGCAGCCGGAATTTGAAAAGCGCGGTGTCAAGATCATCGGCATTTCTGTCGATCCGGTCGAAAGCCATGAGAAGTGGAAAAACGACATCCGCACCGCGACAGGTTTCAATGTCGATTATCCGCTGATCGGCGACAAGGACCTGAAGGTGGCAAAGCTCTATGACATGCTGCCGGCCGGAGCTGGCGACAGTTCCGAAGGCCGCACGCCGGCCGACAACGCCACCGTGCGCTCCGTCTTCGTCATCGGCCCCGACAAGAAGATCAAGCTGGTCCTCACCTACCCGATGACCACCGGCCGCAACTTCGAGGAAATTCTTCGCGCCATCGATTCCATTCAGCTGACGTCCAGGCACCAGGTGGCGACGCCCGCCAACTGGAAACAGGGCGAAGACGTCATCATCACCGCCGCCGTTTCCAACGAAGATGCGATTGCCCGTTTCGGCTCCTACGACACGGTTCTTCCCTATCTTCGCAAGACGAAGCAGCCCGGCTGATTTGAAATCACAATGGGGGCGATGAACCTTCATCGCCTCTGTTTTTTAGCCACTCGCAGCGGCGACCTCTGTCAACCCTAGGGCTTTATCAGTCCGCCATGATAGTCGAGCCGGTAAACCTCGATATCCTCGCGATAAATCCTCTCAACCCCGGTAAAAGACCGGAATTCTCCTTCATTGGTATCCACATAAATCAGCTCCTCAAGCTGATGGGTGAAGCCACCGAGAAACCGCCCTTCCTTATAAAGCGTTGAGAGGGAGTGCTTGATCACCCTGCCCGCCATCCCGGCGTGGATCATATCCGGCCTCAGGATGCGGCCGTAATAATTCATCGCCCAGAGCGCGACGCCCTGATGCCAGACCACCTCCTGCCCGATGAAATCGGTTCCGCCGAAATAGCTGTCGATATAGTGCCAGTCGCCTTGCTGATAGGTGAGATCATGCGATCCTTTTCGGGTAGAAATCGCGGATTTATTGCTGCCGCCAACATAGGTGGCAGACTTGGCCTGAACGATGAATTTTTCCAGCATCTGACATTCCCAAAAGAAAGAACATAAAGGGAACATATGGATGTTTCGCCATGATCGCAAGCGCATTCGCGCCCCTTATCAAACCGGCATTTCGGCGATGACGGGCTTGGTAATCGCTGCATTTGCCCGTAAAAGCGTCGCAAGAATTATCTGCGAAGAGTGCCCATGTCGAAAAATCCGCAAATCTATGTCGATGCCGATGCCTGCCCGGTGAAACCGGAAATCCTTAAGGTGGCCGAGCGGCATGGGTTGGAGGTGACATTCGTCGCCAATTCCGGCCTGCGCCCCTCGCGCGATCCGATGGTGAAGAACGTCATCGTGTCGGCCGGTTTCGATGCGGCTGATGACTGGATTGCCGAACATGCCGGCGAAAACGATATCGTCATCACCGCCGATGTGCCGCTGGCCGGGCGCTGCGTCGCCAAGGGCTCGCTGGTGACGGGCCCCACGGGCCGTGTTTTTGATCCGGCCAATATCGGCATGGCCACAGCGATGCGTGATCTTGGCGCGCATCTGCGCGAAACTGGTGAGAGCAAGGGATATAATGCTGCTTTTTCACCGCGCGACCGCTCCGCCTTTCTGGAGACGCTTGACCGTTTCTGCCGCCGTGTCAAAAAATGATGCTGCAAACAGAGAGGTGCCGCCCATGACCACGGCCAGACCGAAAAGCCCCGCGACGACCGGAAGCAATGCCTTTCGCCGGCATCAGCCTTTCGTCTTCGCTTTTTTCGCCGGTGCTCTTGGTCTCGGTCTGGCATTGGCCATTGCGCCGTCGCTTGCCATAGAAATCGCCGCCGTTCTGTTTTTCCTGACCTATCTGACGCTGGTTGCCTTTCGTCTGCCGGGACTGACGGCGCAGCATCTGAAGGCCCATGCCGATAGCGACGATCTGCCGGCAATCGCCATCATCGCCGTCACGCTGCTTGCGGTGGCGGTTGCCGTTGTATCGCTCTTTCAGGCGCTTAACCATACGGGCGAGACGGTCTGGACCCTGCTCATCGCCTTCGCCTCGGTGATTTTCGGCTGGTTGACGATCCACACCATGACGGCCCTGCACTATGCGCATTTATACTGGCGGCCGGCCACGGTGGATGGCAAGCGCCAGCATCGCGGCGGCATGGATTTTCCAGCGACGCAGGAACCCTGCGGTTACGACTTCCTCTATTTCGCTGTGGTGATCGGCATGACGGCGCAGACATCGGATGTGGGGGTGACCACGACCGCCATGCGCAAGGTCACGCTGCTGCACTCCATCGTTTCTTTCTTTTTCAACACGGTTCTGGTTGCGGCGGCGGTGAATGCCGCAGTCGCGCTTGCAAGTTGAACCGGAAAACTTTTCTCAAAGGAATGGATTCATGAACATCATTTCGCAAAATACGGCTTTTGACGGCATGCAGGGCGTATTTTCGCATACATCCGACACCCTGAAATCCGAGATGACCTTTGCAGTCTATGTGCCGCCGAAGGCAGTCCATGAGCCCTGCCCGGTTGTCTGGTATCTCTCCGGCCTCACCTGCACCCATGCCAATGTCATGGAAAAGGGCGAATATCGCCGCATGGCTTCCGAACTGGGCTTGATCATCGTCTGCCCGGACACCAGCCCGCGTGGCAATGATGTGCCGGATGAGCTGACCAACTGGCAGATGGGCAAGGGTGCCGGATTTTACCTCGACGCCACCGAGGCACCGTGGTCTGAGCACTACCATATGTACAGCTATGTAACGGAAGAGCTGCCGGCCCTCATCGGTCAGCATTTCCGCGCGGATATGAGCCGTCAGGGCATCTTCGGCCATTCGATGGGCGGCCATGGTGCAATCACCATTGCGCTCAAGAACCCCGAGCGTTTCAAGAGCTGCTCCGCCTTTGCACCGATCGTGGCGCCCTCCTCCGCCGACTGGTCCGAACCGGCGCTGGAGAAATATCTCGGCGCCGACCGGGCCGCATGGCGTCAATACGACGCCTGCTCGCTCGTTGAGGATGGCGCGCGGTTTCCCGAGTTCCTGATCGATCAGGGCAAGGCCGATAGTTTCCTTGAAAAAGGTCTGCGCCCATGGCTGTTCGAAGAGGCGATCAAGGGCACGGATATCGGCCTGAAACTGCGCCTGCACGATCGCTATGACCACTCCTATTATTTCATTTCCACCTTCATGGATGACCATCTGAAGTGGCACGCCGAGCGGCTGAAATAAGGATGAAGACGAGGCAGGCGGCGCCCTGTGAGCGCCGCCATTTCAGGCCCGGACTGACATCATGGGATGCGGGCAATGACCTTGATCTCGAAATCAAAACCGGCGAGCCAGTTGACACCGACGGCAGTCCAGTTCGGGTAAGGCGATTTGCTGAAAATCTCCTGTTTGACCGTCATGATGGTTCCGAACTGGTTTTCCGGGTCCGTGTGGAACGTCGTCACGTCGACTATGTCGTCAAAGGTGCAGCCCGCCGCCTCAAGCGTGGCTTTCAGGTTCTCGAAGGCCAGCCGGACCTGCTGTTCAAAGTTCGGTTCAGGCGTTCCGTCAGCACGACTGCCAACCTGGCCGGAAACGAACAGAAGGTCACCGGAGCGAATAGCTGCGGAATAGCCATGCTCCTCATAAAGCGCGTGTCTGTTGGCGGGGAAAATCGCTTCGCGTTGGGTCATCCTGCATCTCTCTTTGTGGCTGAGTGGCAATGGACGGGCGAAGCATTGCATTCAAAGCTTCGAACGCCCTTTCACATACGTTACGTATGCGAGATAGTGACCTCCGCAGCGCATTTCAACTAAGATACATGACGTATGTGAAACTATGGGCGACGCGACGCACTTTGTGGGATCAGAGCTTTCCAGAGCAAAAGAGACGAGCGGCTCGTGTGTTCACCTTTCGTCCGTTCATGGAAACAGAGCTGTCGCCAATGTCGTCGGGCCGGGGCGACTCAGCCTGAATTCGCGGATTACCCGTTCGGCGACGCCATAAGCGAGTTCCTGCTCAATCGACTGATTGTCGAAGCTGACGACGGTGGCGGTGAATTTGGCCTCGGCGATCACCTCACCCGTCGCAACGGCTGCGGCACGGACGATCACCCTGGCTGAGGCCCGCTCTCCAAACAGGAACGGCGCGCGCGTGACGGATGCAAGACGGATGGTCAGCACGACGCGTGGTCTGGTCTCGCCACGCGCCGTCGTTCTGATCGCGTTCTGCACCTGAGCATGGATGGACTGCATCAGCGCCGGGGCGACATCCGGTCGTGCAGCAACAAATGCGCCGCGCACATCGTAAAGCATCCGGTCGGCATTGGTCGCTTCCGGTTCCAGCCTGAAAGACATGAGTGTGAAACACGCCAGCAAAATAATGCCAAGGCGTTTCAACGTGGTGTTCATGATCGGCGGCTCCCCTAACGTGAGGTAACCGCATATTCGATCATCAGGGTTAGAAAAGCGTTAAGAAGCGCTCTTCAGCGATTCCAGAACATTGAGTGCGGCGCGCATGTCAATGAGCCTGATGGCGCGTCGTTCCAGCGCTTCCTCGTCTTCACCCCATTGTTCGGCGGTCCAGTCCTCGTCGAGATGGGCGAGCGCCCAGGTCTCCTCAAGCGTCAACTCGCCTTCCGCCAGTGCAAGCGCCAGAATGGCGGAGCCGGTCAGCGACGTCATGGTGTGAAGAGCGGCAAGTGCTATCGGCGTATCGTATTTCCGGAGCGTTACCGCGAAGGCAGCTATGGCTTCCCGCGGCTGGTCGCGATGCATGACGCCTTCAACGAGGATGAAGCGTGCGCCGAGCACATTGGTCGCCCAGTCGAGCACCGGGTCCCAATGGTCGGTCTGCCGCGCAACCAGCGCTTCCGGATCACCGGCGCGGTAGCACAGGAGATCGGAGGAGGAGAAACGCAGGATGTCTTCGAAAACCGCCTGGGTGTCGTTGGCGATACCATCAATGGCGGTGTTCACATGTCGCGACACCGGCATGACTACCGGGTTCACCACTTCCTTCTGTGCATCCCATTCGTCGCGAAGCAGGTCTGCGAGCGCCTTCGTCGGAACGATCAGCGGTTTCTTGGCGGGCGTGCGCAGCGGCTTGCCATCGAGATGAATGGTGAAACCGCCCTCCTCCAGATCAGCGACGGTCACATCCTTGTAGAACCGCTTCGGCAAAGGCTTCTGCATCTGGATTTGCGCACGCAGGATCGGGTCGGGGTGGCTCAGGCCCTCCGTAAGGTCGTTCAGGAGATCACGCATGGCACGTCCTCATCAGTCAGGTAGAAGGGTTGTTCAAATATCGGCCGGAACATAGGCCGGGATTTCACGCGGGTGGCTGACGACGGCATCCGCGCCGGCCTTCCAGAGATCGTCGACCGAGGCGTAACCCCAGGCGACACCGATGGCTTTTGCGCCCGCCGCCTTGGCCATCTGCATGTCATAAATCGCATCGCCGACGACGACAGTGTCGGCCGGAACCATGCCGGTTTCATGGCAGCATTCCATCACCATGGCCGGATGCGGCTTGGAGGGGCAATCATCCGCCGTGCGCGAAACGATGAAGTGATCGGCAAAACCGTGGGTCTCGAGAATGTGGGTCAGCCCGCGCCGACCCTTGCCGGTGACCGCACCGATCAGTACGTCGTCCCTCTTCGAAAGCGTGTCGATCAGCGGCGCGATGCCATCGAAAAGCGGTTCGATCATGCCCGGGCGCTCCCGGATCGGATGATAGATTTCGCGATAACGCGCCGTCATCGCGCTTACCTCGTCATCCACATGCGCCTTGCCGAGCATGCGGGCGATGGCGATATCGAGCGTCAGGCCGATGATCGCCTTGGTCTGCGAGATATCCGGCCTCGGCTTTCCGAAATCGGCGAAAGTATCGGCCATGACGGCATGGATCAGGCCGGCGCTATCCACCAGCGTGCCGTCGCAATCGAAAAGAACGAGCTTCATTTGATATCAGCCTTCCCTGTCGCCATCGGCCACGTCGAGACCGAGCAGGTTCCAGGTCTGCACCATGTGCGGCGACAAAGGCGCGCTCACCCGAAGCCGGCCGCCATTCGGGTGCGGAATGTCGATGTGGCGTGCGTGCAGGTGCAGACGCTTCTGGACGCCGCCGGGGAAATCCCAGTTGGGATCTTCTATATAATATTTCGGATCGCCGATGATCGGGTGGCCGATATGCAGGGCATGGACGCGCAGCTGGTGGGTGCGGCCGGTATAGGGCTCCATTTCCAGCCAGGCGAGGTTCTGCGCGGCGGTATCGATGACGCGATAATAGGAAACGGCGTGATCGGCCCCCTCCTCGCCATGTTTGGCAATGCGCATTCGATCGCCGTCTGGGGTCTGCTCTTTGACGAGCCAGGTGGAAATCTTGTCCTGATGTTTGCGCGGAACGCCGCGCACCAGCGCCCAATAGGTCTTCTTCGTGTCGCGTTCTCTGAAAGCCGCTGTCAGCTTCTGCGCCGCGCCCCTTGTGCGGGCAACCACCAGCACGCCTGAAGTGTCGCGGTCCAGACGGTGCACCAGACGCGGCTTTTCGCCCTTCGGGCTGGTCCAAGCCTCCAGAAGCCCGTCAATATGACGGTTGACGCCGGAACCGCCCTGCACGGCAATGCCGGCCGGCTTGTTGAACACGAAAACCTTGTCGTCCTCATGCAAGAGCATGCGCGCCAGAAGCTCGCTGTCTTCCGAATGTTTAAGGTCCCTCGATCCGATCGGGCCGCTTTTGACCTTGAGGTCTGAATCAACCGGCGGCACACGTACCATCTGCCCCGGCTGCACCCGCGCATCCGTCTTCACCCGGCCGCCATCCACGCGCACCTGGCCGGAGCGCAGCAGCTTCTGCAATTGGCCGAAACCAAGGCCCGGATAGTGAATCTTGAACCAGCGATCGAGGCGCATACCGGCCTCGTCGGCCTCCACCTTGATATGCTCGATACCTGCCATGAAATTTCCAGTCTTTCTGTCTTGATCGCGCGCTCTGTTCGTCGGCGCGCCGTTTGGATCAAGCCTTTAGAACAAACTGCGGCCCAAGGCCAGCCCGGCAAAAACCGCAGCGATGGAAACCACAAGGCTGGCAAGCACGTATACGGCCGAGAGACCAAGCGCGCCGCGTTCGAAAAGCGCGACCGCATCAAGCGAGAAGGACGAAAATGTCGTGAAGCCGCCCAGCACGCCGGTGACGAGAAACAGGCGCATTTCCATCGAGGCATTCAGCCGCCTTGCCACCAACTCGACCAGAAGACCAATCAGGAACGATCCGACCACATTGACCGCCAGCGTTCCCCAAGGGAAATTCAACCCCGTCAGCCGCACGCTCCAGACGCCGACCAGATAACGGAAAACGGAACCAATTGCGCCGCCTGCGGCGACAAGAGCGATATTCACCATGGGGGATTGTCTCCGGGGAAAGTACCGGACCGGGTTGTCCGACGCATTTCTAGACCATCACGTCAGGGCGCGAAACCCCATTGCCGAGTGCTTTCGTCCGTTAAAATACGATTAAATTGCACCCCCGCGATTTAGCCTTCCAACAAGGCGCGGGTGATAACCTCCAGTTTTCAAGGGTCGCGAAGATGGCCGGAGGTTGGATGACACAGGTTCTTTCCGTTTCTGCGAATACGGCAGCCTACGCGCTGGAGGCAGTGAAGCCCCCACAGCGCGTGCCGCGCAGAACCGAGGTCGAAGAAGAGATTCACGCCTTGGCACGCAAGGCCGAACATGGCGACGACTTCCAGCTCCGAGCCCTGATGACGGCCATCAAGCCGCCGGCGCTCACGCTCTATTTCCTGACCGCCGCCAGCCAGCGTCACGAACCGCAGGCGACGCTCGAACAGGCTGTGGAAGCCTACGAAGAAAACAACGCGAAAACTCAATCTGAAAATAGTATTTTAAATCAGGTTGATATCTGAATATTTTAATTTCATCTATGAATATAGGCGCACCGTCGGCGTTCAGGCTGGTGTCAGGTTGATTTTCTAAATATTTTCAACCGAATGCCGGAAAAATCACGGAGGCGATGGCCATCACGCCTTTTCCGCCACGGCGCTGAAAACAAGAGATAATAATAAAAAAGCTTGCGGCTACCGGACCAGTCACGCGTTCCGGTAGCCGCTCTTTATTGGTCAATTATGCTGGTGGCCGCCACCGTTGCCTTTGGCCGAGCCGGCGGAAAGCATGATTTCGACTTTCCCGGCCTTTTCGAAGATCAACGTCACAGGCACCTTGTCGCCTTCGGCAAAGGGCTTCTTCACGTCGAAGAACATCATGTGCAGGCCGCCGGGCTTCAGTTCCAC
Organism: Agrobacterium sp. ICMP 6402; assembly: GCF_009498615.1. Taxonomy (NCBI): domain Bacteria; kingdom Pseudomonadati; phylum Pseudomonadota; class Alphaproteobacteria; order Hyphomicrobiales; family Rhizobiaceae; genus Agrobacterium; species Agrobacterium sp. ICMP 6402. Next base: position 968,656 of record NZ_QSNV01000001.1, on the reverse strand, counting down.
CGTCTGGCCGGCGGGAATGACAATGCCGTCATCCAGCTTGCGCATCTTCATGACGTCGTTGACCATAGCCATCTCGTGGATTTCGGCACGGCCGGAAGCCGAGGATTCGACGCCGATCAACTTGTCGTCGCTGGTACCGGCATTCTTGATCGTCACGTAACCGCCGCCAACCGGCTGGCCCGGCAGCATGGCCTTGGTCGCACCGCCGGAAACCTCAAGGCTGCCTGCCTTCACGACATCCATGTCCATGCCCATATTCATGGCCGCATGATCATGGCCGCCGGCAGCATGGACCGCCTTTGCGGCAACGCGAATGGTTGGGGCGGGGCTTTTCAGCGAGTGCGGATCGACACCGGCTGCCGCCACCTCATCCCAGGAAACCTTTCCCTTGTCGCCACAAAGCTGCGTCACCTTGAAGGGTAGGTCCTGTCCGGCTTCAATGCCGGAGATTTTGCCCTGTACGGCGAAGGTGTCGTAAAATTCATCCGGCAGATTGCCACCCTTCCAGCGGATTTCGACCGGGCCGCTTTTGATTTCCTTGCCGTGGTTCTTGTAGGCCTTCTGGTAGTCACCCTTGATCACTTCCAGTTCCCAGCCGGCCTTGGGCTGCGGCTTGGCAGAAATGAAGCCTTCCGGCAGCTTGATCTGCACTTCTGTCGTGGCAAGCCCGCCGTCGCAGCCGTGCGGCACCTGCAGCGCGGCGACGACGGTGCTTTCCTGTTCGGCCGAGCCGTCAACGAAAGTGGCGTGGGCGAAAGCCTGCGCGGTCGAAACCGAGGCAACGAATAACGTGCAGGTGATGATTTTGGTGGTTTTCATGTCTCTTGTCCCTTCGACTGCATCCCTTAAGGGCTTTGGCAGTCGCTCCGTGCCGCCAGCAGGCGGCGATGATCCGGCAAAACGAAAAATCAGGCGAACAGGGATGGAGGCCCACGCGCTGCGGGTTTCTGAATCGTCAGGACAGAGCGGAAGCTCCAATTTGCGGTCAGGCGATTGTCGAGCCAGGAGAATTCGCTCCTCAGCCAGCCCTCCGTATCGGGTATCGGCAGAAGAATGGACGAGGCCAGCAGGCAGGCCTCGCAAAACAGCATGGCATCGCCGGAATGGGCCGGATCGTCCTTGCCGTGGGAGACATTGACGCCGTCGCCGTGGCCAAGGCAGATTTCAGCAAAGGTGCCGTCCGGCAGCCGGTAGCTCTCGTCCAGAGAGACCGTCGGCGCTGCGGCCAGCACGGGCTTGTGGGCAAAACCGAGTGACAACATCAAGGCCGCGCAGAAAATGCGAAGCATTCTCTCCATCCCTGTCAGTCGTCGGTTTCGATTTGCATCCATGCCTCATGCGATATCCCGCTTTCCTGCCGATTTCAAAGGGGAATTTTGCCGCATGCTTGACGTCTCGCAAGGGAACAATCGTCGCAAGGCGGCATTTCCCTGCTGGAACCATCGTTTCAAGGGAGGCAGACATGCCAGCCAAATCGAAAGCCCAGCAGAAAGCGGCGGGTGCGGCACTTGCCGCCAAACGCGGCGACATCAAGAAATCCAGTTTACAAGGTGCTTCAAAAAGCATGGAGAAGTCTATGACAGAAAAGGAACTTGAGGATTTTGCATCAACGAAACGCAAGGGCCTGCCGGAGAAAAAATCCGATTAGTATCGTCTGACGCTCCGACCATTGACCGCATCCTGCGCTGCCGATGGCGCAGATGGAGCAAGAATCTGTTCAGATGCGTCATTTGGTCCTTGCCAACAGCGGGGCTTCGAAGATAATGAGCGTCGCATCATCGTTGGGAGAAGCCGCTTCACTGCGGTGCCGAAGGAGCAACCGCCCCGGAAACTCTCAGGCAAAAGGACCAGCGGTGATGACGGAACTCTGGAGAGAAGCCACCTTTTCAAAGGACGGCTCGCCGAAGGGATAACAATCTCAGGCGACAAGGACAGAGGGGGCTCTTGAACCGGCGTGTTTGCGCCATGACCTGAGCCCGCGCGATATCTCGCGCAACCCTGGAGGCGTCCTTGGACGATACCGCCGAGCTTAAAACCACGCCGCTTCATTCCCTGCATGTTTCGCTTGGCGCCCGCATGGTGCCGTTTGCCGGTTACGACATGCCGGTGCAATATCCGGCCGGTGTGCTGAAGGAACATCTTCAGACCCGCACCTCCGCCGGTCTGTTCGACGTGTCCCATATGGGCCAGGTGATCCTGAACGCAAAGTCCGGAGACAATGCCGATGCCGCACGTGCGCTTGAGACGCTGGTGCCGGTCGATATTCTAGGCCTCAAGGAAGGCCGTCAGCGTTATGGCTTCTTCACCGACGACAACGGCCACATCCTCGATGACCTGATGATCACCAATCGCGGCGACCATCTTTTCGTCGTCGTCAACGCTGCCTGCAAGGATGCCGATGTCGCCCATATGAAGGCGCATCTTTCCGACGCCTGCGAGATCACCCTTCTCGACGACCGCGCGCTGATCGCGTTGCAGGGACCACGCGCCGAAGAGGTGCTGGCGGAACTGTGGGCCGGCGTGTCCGAAATGAAGTTCATGGATGTGCAGGAAGTGCCGCTGCATGACGTGCCCTGCATCGTCTCCCGTTCCGGTTATTCCGGCGAAGACGGTTTTGAAATCTCCGTTCCCGCCGACAAGGCGGAAGAGATCGCCAAGGCCTTGCTCGAACATCCCGATTGCGAAGCCATCGGGCTTGGCGCGCGCGACAGCCTGCGGCTCGAAGCCGGCCTTTGTCTTTATGGCAACGACATCGACACCACGACCTCCCCCATCGAAGCTTCGCTTGAATGGGCAATCCAGAAGGCTCGCCGCGCCGGTGGTGATCGCGAAGGCGGTTTTCCGGGGGCGGAGCGTATTTTGGGCGAACTCAAGGATGGCACCTCACGCCGCCGCGTCGGCCTGAAGCCCGAAGGCAAGGCGCCGGTGCGCGGCCATTCTAAGCTTTTCGCGGATGCTGAAGGCAAGACGGAAATCGGAGAAGTGACGTCGGGCGGTTTCGGCCCTTCTGTCGAAGGTCCGGTCGCTATGGGGTATGTGCCCGTGTCCTACTCGACACCCGGCACGGCGATTTTCGGGGAAGTGCGCGGCAAATACCTGCCCGTCACCGTCGCTGCCCTGCCCTTCATCAAGCCCACCTATAAACGATAATTTCATCCTATCTCCGGAGAGAACACGATGCTGAAATTTACCGCAGAACACGAATGGCTGAAGTTCGAAGGCGATATCGCCACCGTTGGCATCACCAGTCACGCCGCTGAACAACTCGGCGATCTCGTTTTCGTCGAATTGCCGGAAGTGGGCGCAACCTTCGCCAAGGATGGCGATGCAGCGACCGTCGAATCCGTCAAGGCTGCCTCCGACGTCTATTGTCCGCTGGATGGCGAAGTGGTCGAAATCAACCAGGCGATCGTTGACGATCCCTCGCTGGTCAATTCGGACCCGCAGGGTGCCGGCTGGTTTTTCAAGCTGAAGCTTTCCAACGTGGCGGATGCCGATACTCTGCTCGATGAAGCAGCCTACAAGGAGCTGATCGCGTAATGACGACGCCCACGGAATTTCATTTCACCGACTATCAGCCTTATGATTTCGCCAACCGGCGTCACATCGGGCCGTCGCCGTCGGAAATGGCTGAGATGCTGAAGGTCGTTGGCTATAAGAGCCTTGACGCCCTCATCGACGCCACCGTTCCCTCCTCCATCCGCCAGAAGGTGCCGCTCACCTGGGGTGCGGCGCTGACCGAACGCGAGGCGCTGGATCGTCTTCGCGAGACGGCCAACAAAAACCAGGTCCTGACCTCGCTGATCGGCCAGGGCTACTACGGCACCATCACGCCGCCGGTCATCCAGCGCAATATTCTGGAAAACCCGGCCTGGTATACGGCCTATACGCCCTACCAGCCGGAAATCAGCCAGGGCCGTCTTGAGGCGCTGCTGAACTACCAGACCATGGTGTGCGATCTGACCGGCCTCGACGTCGCCAACGCATCGCTGCTCGATGAAGCGACGGCCGCCGCCGAAGCCATGGCCATGTGCCAGCGCGTCGCCAAGTCCAAGGCGACCGCCTTCTTCGTGGACGCCAATTGCCATCCGCAGACCATCGCGCTGATCGAAACCCGTGCGGCCCCGCTCGGCTGGAAGGTGATCGTCGGCAATCCCTTCACCGATCTCGATCCTGTCGACGTGTTTGGCGCGATCTTCCAGTATCCCGGCACCCACGGCCATGTCAGCGATTTCTCCGGCCTGATTTCCCGCCTGCACCAGACCGGCGCGATTGCCGCCGTCGCCGCCGATCTTCTGGCGCTGACGCTCTTGAAATCTCCCGGCGAAATGGGCGCAGACATCGCCATCGGCACATCGCAGCGTTTCGGCGTTCCGGTCGGTTATGGTGGTCCGCACGCGGCTTACATGGCCGTCAAGGACGCCCATAAGCGCTCCATGCCCGGCCGCCTGGTCGGCGTTTCCGTCGATGCGCGCGGCAACCGCGCCTATCGCCTGTCGCTGCAGACCCGCGAGCAGCATATCCGCCGCGAAAAGGCGACGTCGAACATCTGCACCGCGCAGGTGCTGCTTGCCGTCATGGCGTCGATGTATGGCGTCTTCCATGGCCCGCAAGGCATCAAGGCGATTGCCCAGCAGACCCACCAGAAGGCCGTGCTGATGGCCAAGGGGCTGGAAAAGCTCGGCTACACCATCGAACCGGAAACCTTCTTCGACACGATCACCGTCGAAGTCGGCCATATGCAGGGCGTCATCCTGCGCTCGGCCGTGGCGGAAGGTGTAAACCTGCGCAAGGTTGGCGCCACCAGGATCGGCATGAGCCTTGACGAGCGTACCCGCCCGGCAACGCTTGAGGCCGTCTGGCGTGCTTTCGGCGGCAATTTCTCGATCTCGGATTTTGAGCCGGACTATCGTCTGCCGAAGGAGCTGCTGCGCACCAGCCAGTATATGACGCATCCGATCTTCCACATGAACCGTGCCGAAAGCGAGATGACCCGTTACATCCGCCGTCTTTCGGACCGCGATCTGGCGCTCGACCGCTCGATGATCCCGCTCGGTTCCTGCACCATGAAACTGAACGCAACCGCGGAAATGCTGCCGATCACCTGGCCGGAATTTTCCGACATCCATCCCTTCGTGCCGGCCAATCAGGCGCTGGGTTACAAGGAGATGATCGACGATCTCTCCGAAAAGCTTTGCTCGGTCACCGGTTACGACGCCTTCTCCATGCAGCCGAATTCCGGCGCGCAGGGGGAATATGCCGGGCTTCTCACCATCCGTAACTATCACCTCGCCAATGGCGGCACACATCGCGACGTCTGCCTCATTCCAACCTCCGCGCATGGCACCAACCCTGCCTCCGCGCAGATGGTCGGCATGAAAGTGGTGCCGGTGAAGGTGCGGGACAACGGGGACATCGATATCGATGATTTCCGTGCAAAAGCAGAGCAGTATGCGGAAAACCTCTCGTGCTGCATGATCACCTATCCGTCCACCCACGGCGTGTTCGAGGAGACGGTTCGCGAGATCTGCGAGATCACCCACAAGCATGGTGGACAGGTCTATCTCGACGGCGCCAACATGAACGCCATGGTCGGCCTTGCCCGTCCCGGCGATATCGGCTCTGACGTTTCGCATCTCAATCTGCACAAGACCTTCTGCATTCCGCATGGCGGTGGTGGCCCGGGCATGGGACCGATCGGCGTCAAGGCGCATCTGGCTCCCTACCTCCCCGGCCATCCGACGACCGATGGTCGTGAAGGTGCGGTTTCGGCTGCTCCTTTCGGCTCGCCGTCGATCCTGCCGATCTCCTGGAGCTATTGCCTGATGATGGGCGGTGAAGGGCTGACGCAGGCGACCAAGGTGGCAATCCTCAACGCCAACTATATCGCCGAGCGGCTGAAGGGCGCTTACGACGTGCTCTACAAGTCCGAAACCGGACGCGTTGCGCATGAGTGCATCATCGACACCAGACCCTTGGCGGATAGCTGCGGCGTGACGGTGGACGATGTGGCAAAGCGCCTCGTCGATTGCGGTTTCCACGCGCCGACCATGAGCTGGCCGGTGGCCGGCACGCTGATGATCGAGCCGACGGAATCCGAGACGAAGGCGGAAATCGACCGTTTCTGCGATGCCATGCTGGCGATCCGCGAGGAAGCCCGCGATATCGAAGAAGGCCGTGCGGACAAGGTCAACAATCCGCTGAAGAACGCACCGCACACGGTGGAAGACCTCGTCGGCGAATGGGATCGTCCCTACAGCCGCGAAAAGGGCTGCTTCCCGCCAGGCGCATTCCGCATCGACAAATACTGGTCGCCCGTCAACCGCATCGACAATGTCTATGGTGACCGCAACCTCATCTGCACCTGCCCGCCGATGGAGGATTATGCCGAAGCGGCGGAGTAAATTTCGTTTCGCTGAAGACAAAAGCCCGGATTGCTCCGGGCTTTTTTTATGACGGCGCACAGATAATCATTTTTAAAATCAATTATTTATCATTTTTCGCGGCTCATCTCGAAACTTCGAGAGGCCGGCCTCCGTCTCTTTTATCGCTACGGATGACCGATAGCGGCCTCTGGAAGGACCACCTTTCGGGGTTTGGATGTCACCAAGGAGGAATAACGATGTACAATGTTTCTGTTCGCGCCCTGACGCTGGCCGCAGCTCTTTCCATCGGCATGGTTTCCGCTTATGCCGCGAACCCTAAAGTTGGCGGCGCCGCAATGTTCGAGGACAAGAACATCGTTGAAAATGCGATGAACTCGAAAGACCATACGACGCTTGTCGCAGCGGTGAAGGCCGCCGGGCTTGTCGAAACACTGCAAGGCAAAGGCCCGTTCACGGTGTTCGCGCCAACCAACGAAGCTTTCGCGGCCCTTCCGAAGGGTGCGGTTGACGATCTTCTGAAGCCGGAGAACAAGGAGAAGCTGGTCAAAGTGCTGACCTGCCACGTGGTTGCCGCCAATGCATTGTCACCCGCCATCGAAAAGATGATCAAGGACGACAAGGGTGAGCATGACGTGAAGACCGTCGGCGGCTGTGTGCTCAAGGCCAAGGAAAGCATGGGCAAAATCACATTGACGGATGAGAATGGTACGGTTGCTCATGTCACCATCGCCGACGTCAAGCAATCCAATGGCGTCATTCATGTCATCGACAAGGTGTTGTTGCCGAAGATGTAATTAGTGCTGCATGACACAATGGCCGAATGAAGCATTCGGCTTGAACCTGCATCAAAGGCCCGGAAATATCCGGGCCTTTGTCATTCGGGCGACGACACCTCTACACCCTGAAATGGCAGGATATGATTGATCGCCAGTGGTTCCATGCTAAACCGGATCATGCAATCCTGCGGCGATGGAGTGTGAATGCGTCTGATATGTCTGAACGGCTGGGGTGGAAAGCTCCATGACGAGCTTGTTCCCTATCTCTCTTCATCTGATCCCGATATCTTGTGTCTGCAGGAAGTGGTACATACGCCGGGTGCCACGCAGGACACGCTGGTCTATCGCGATCACGGCGTCGATCTGCCGCAAAGGGCGAATTTCCTGCGGGATGTCGCCGACGCCCTTCCCGATCATCTGGCGGTCTTCTGCCCGGCGGCGCAGGGCGATCTCTGGCACGGAGAAATGCGCTATCCTTCCCAATTTGGGCTCGCCACCTTCGTTCGCAAATCCTTTGCCATTGTCGCGCAGGCTCAGGGTTTCGTGCACGGTGCTTTTTCAGCCGATGGATATGGGGATCACCCGAGATCGCGGACTGCCCATGCCGTTCGTATTTTTGATTTCACAACAGGCCAGCCCACCGTCATCGCCCACATGCATGGGCTGCGGCATCTTGAGGGTAAACACGATAGTCCTGCGCGTCTGGCACAGGCGAACCGCCTCGTCCAGCTCGTTAGAAACATCGCGGAGGCTGGTGACCGGATCATCGTCTGCGGCGATTTCAATGTTTTGCCTGACAGCGAGACTTTTGCCGTTCTGAGAGAACTTGATCTCACGGAGTTGGTTACGACGCGCGGCTTTACCGACACGCGGACTTCGCATTACACCAAGCAAAACCGCTATGCGGATTACATGCTGGTCAATCCTGCTGTGAAGATCGTTCACTTCGACGTGGTGAGGCAGCCGGAGGTTTCGGATCACTGCCCGCTGTTGCTCGACTTCAGTTGAGAAGCCGGGCACTCATCCACGCTGTCTCGATCAGCCGAAGATCATCAGCGTACCAGCTGGATATCGCTCGTCACCACCGTCTTTCCGGTCTTGCCGTCTTTATCGGTGGTGCGTAGCCGCAGGCCGTTATTGCCGACCTTCTCGATCGTCATGGCGGCGACACGGTCACCGTTGATATCGCGGTTCCAGCGAACGGTCAGATTGATCGCATTTCCCCGGCGATTGCCCGCCAGTGCCGAAGGACGGCCGGAAGGGCCTGTGTAGGTGCCGCTGTAACGCGCGCCGCTGGCGGCGAGATCGGCGGCAATCGCCCGCTTTACCACCAGAAGCCCGCGGCAGGTGCCAGACATGCGCAACGCTGTCTGCCGCGCGTCGGAATTCAGCGTACAATTGACGTTGATGGCCGGCGCGCCGATGCGGGTGATCACCGTGCCCTTTCCCGTCCATGTGCCCTCGAGTGATGACAGAAAGGCGCTTTCATCGGCGGCTGCGGGCAGCGCGGTGAATAAGCTCGCCGCAAGAGCAATGATGGTGGTACGTATTCTTTCTATTTTTTCCATTGGACGTTTTCGCCGGTTCGGTTTCCTGTGAGCGCTAACGCGCCATCGCCTCCGGATGTTCCAGTCGGACGATTTGCCGTTCCGACCTCGTCAACGCCTTAAAACAAAAAAAAGGAGGCCTTGCGGGCCTCCTGTTTCAATGTATTCGCATGGGAACCGTGCCGTCAGCCGACGAAAGCGCGCTCGATCACGAATTCGGCGGGCTTGTTGTTGGCACCTTCATTCAGGCCGGCCTTTTCAAGCAATTCCTTGGTGTCCTTCAGCATGGCCGAGGAACCGCAGATCATGCCGCGATCAATTTCCGGATCAAGCGCCGGAACGCCGAGATCGGCAAACAGCTTGCCGTTTTCGATCAGCGTGGTGATGCGGCCCTTGAAGGGATAATCCTCACGGGTCACCGTTGCATAGTGCTTGAGCTTGTCGCCAACGATCTCGTTCAGGAATTCATGGTTCCTGATTTCCTCGACCAGATCGAAGCCGTATTTCAGCTCGGCCACATCGCGGCAGGTATGGGTGAGGATGACTTCTTCGAACTTCTCATAGGTCTCCGGGTCACGGATCAGGCTTGCGAAAGGCGCAATGCCGGTGCCGGTCGAGAACATGTAGAGCCGTCTGCCGGGCGTCAGCGCATCCAGAACCAGCGTGCCTGTCGGCTTCTTGCGCATCAGCACGGTATCGCCGGGCTTGATCGCCTGAAGATGCGAGGTCAGCGGGCCGTCGGGAACCTTGATCGAGAAGAATTCCAGTTCCTCATCCCAGGCCGGGCTGGCGATGGAATAGGCACGGTAGATCGGCTTTTCTCCGACCATCAGGCCGATCATGGCGAATTCACCGGAACGGAAACGGAAACCGGCCGGACGTGTCATGCGGAAACGGAACAGATGATCCGTATAGTGCTCCACAGATAAAACCGTCTCGGCGTAAACACCATCAGGTATCTTGATCGCGAAATCTTCCGTCTTGGCTGGCGCGTTCATTTCAGGTTCCGTCCATTCTTATTCGATAAGCGGCATTCTCCAACCGGGCAATTATACCATTTTTGCCGCGGTTTGAAGGCATGAGAATATCACAACTGCTATGTGCTCAGGAAATATGTATCAAAAAATCATATTTCCGCGCAACGTGTCACACGGACGCACGCCGACGCCAGCTGTAGGCCTCGCCGCCCGCTGCCGGCCGGGCCGTCGGCTGGTAATAAACCGGGATTTCCGGCAGGCGATTTTCGGACAGGCGGCGGATCGCCGTGCCGTTCGTCACCGCAAAGCTGGTAAAGCCGGTGCGCAGCATCAGCGGCACCTGGTCGATCAGCACATCGCCGACTGCCCTCACCTCGCCCGCAAAACCGAGCCGGTTGCGCAGCAACGAAGCGTGGCTGAAACCACGGCCATCGTTGAAGGCCGGGAAGCTCACGGCCACAATTTCGATGCGATCGAGATAGGGCTCAAGTCGCGTGACATCGTCAGCCGGTGCAATCAGAACACCGAGACCGATATCGTTGCTTTCGGCCGCACGGACCAGAAAGTCGGCAAGCGGCAGGAGCGGCTTTTGCTCGCCGGTCGCTTTCACCTCTTCGGTTTCGATGACCCAGGGGTCGTTTTCCACAAAGCCGTCGCGGTTCCAGATTTTCGTCATGTCCATCTCCTCAGGCGGCTTCGGCGGCGGAACCGTAGAGCGCATCCTTGAAAGGCTGCGGTCCGACACGGCGATAGGCATCGAGGAAGATTTCCTCTTTCGACAGGCGAAGCCGCAGATAGGTATCGACGATGGTTTCAATGGCGTCAGTTACCCTGTCCGGCTCAAAACCACGGCCGATGATCTCACCGATCGAGGTGTTTTCATCACCCGATCCGCCAAGCGTGATCTGGTAGAGTTCCGCACCCTTCTTTTCTACACCCAGCAGGCCGATATGGCCGACATGGTGATGGCCGCAGGCGTTGATGCAGCCGGAAATCTTGATCTTCAGTTCGCCGATTTCCAACTGGCGTTCATGAGAACCAAAGCGGGTGGAAATTTCCTGCGCCAGCGGAATGGAGCGCGCATTGGCAAGCGCGCAATAGTCCAGCCCGGGACAGGCAATGATATCGGTGATCAGCCCGGCATTGGCGGTCGCAAGGCCAGCCCCCACCAGCGCGCGATAGATCGGCTCCAGATCGGCCAGCGCGACATGCGGCAGGATGATGTTTTGCTCGTGGCTGATGCGGATTTCGTCGAAAGCGTATTCTTCGGCGATATCAGCGACGAGGTCCATCTGCTCATCGGTCGCATCGCCCGGAATACCGCCAATCGGCTTCAGCGAGATCGTCACCATGCCGTAATCGGGGTGCTTGTGCGGTTGGACATTCTGGTCAACGAAACGGGCGAAACCCTCATCCGCCTTCTTCCAGCGCGCCAGGCTTTCCCAGCCTTCGGGGCGGTTCTTCAGTTCCGGCGGCGCGAAATAAGCGGAAATAGCCGCGATATCGGCATCCGGCAGCTTCAATTCGGTGTTTTTCAGCTCGGCGAACTCGACCTCGACCTGGCGGGACAGCTCTTCCGCGCCGGTTTCATGCACGAGGATCTTGATGCGCGCCTTGTATTTATTGTCGCGGCGGCCGTGCAGGTTATAAACGCGCATGATCGCCGTGGTGTAGGACAGCAGGTCCTCTTCCGGCAGGAAATCGCGGATTTTCTTGGCGATCATCGGCGTGCGGCCCTGCCCGCCACCGACATAGACGGCAAAACCGATCTCGCCCTTGTCGTTCTTTTTCAGATTCAGGCCGATATCATGAACCTGAATGGCGGCGCGATCGCGCTCGGCACCCGTGACAGCGATCTTGAACTTGCGCGGCAGGAACGAGAACTCGGGATGCACTGAGGACCACTGACGCAGGATTTCCGCATAGGGGCGCGGATCGGCGACCTCATCGGCGGCCGCGCCGGCGAAATGATCGGCGGTGACGTTGCGAATGCAGTTGCCGGAAGTCTGGAGCGCATGCATTTCCACGCTCGACAGTTCGGACAGGATATCCGGCGTATCGGAAAGCTTCGGCCAGTTGTACTGGATGTTCTGGCGGGTGGTGAAGTGGCCGTAACCCCGGTCATATTTACGGGCGATATGGGCCAGCATCCGCATCTGTTGCGAATTCAGCGTGCCGTAGGGAATGGCAACGCGCAGCATATAGGCGTGCAGCTGCAGATAGACACCGTTCATCAGGCGCAGCGGCTTGAATGCGTCCTCGGCCAGTTCGCCGGATAGCCGGCGCTCAACCTGATCGCGAAACTGTGCCACGCGGCCTTCAACAAATGCGTGATCGAACTCGTCGTAACGGTACATCTTCTTCCTCAGACTGCGATAAAGGCTGCATCGGCCGGCTTGAAACCAGCGGCATAGTGCATGGTGGGGCCGGCGGCGCGAATGCGTTCGCGAAGCCGGGTCGGCCAGAGCTTGCCATTTTCCTCCACCACATCGACGATGGCCACATCGACCACCTTGTTGGCGGAAAAATCACGCTTGCCGATTTCCTCGAACGAGGCGACGGCCTCCGCGTGGCGGGCAACGATGGCGCCCTGCAGGTTCTCCGTCCATTCGCCATTGGCGTCGAGCCAGACGGCGATACCATCGCCCAGACGATTGGCGGTCAAAACCTTGTCAACCATTTGCATACTCCCGTTTGCGGTCCGTCAGCTTTGCCACGGCAAGCGGCTCGGACCTGTCAAAATTCGCACCCGCCACCGCATCACCGATGATGACCATGACCGGGCCGGTCAGTTCATCGCGATGTTCGAGGTCGGGCAGATCGTTCAATGTGCCATGCAGCAGGCGGCGATCCGCACGGCTGGCGTTTTCGATGACGGCGACGGTGGTTTCCACACCCAGCCCGGCTTCAATCAATCGGGTCGCCACCGAAGCGGCAACGCTGCGGCCCATATAGACGGCGATGGTTGCGCCCGAGACGGCAAGGCGCGCCCAATCGGGCAGCACATCACCGGTCAGATCGTGGCCGGTAGTGAAAATCAGCGACGAGGCGACACCGCGCAACGTCAGCGGCAATTCGAAATCCGCAGCGGCGGCGAAGGCGGAGGTGATGCCCGGCACGATCTCGTAACCGATACCGGCATTGCGCAACGCCGCCATTTCCTCGCCTGCCCGGCCATAGACCAGCGGATCGCCGGATTTGAGGCGCACGACGCGCTTGCCGTCTTTGCCGAGGCGCACCAGCAGACGGTTGATCTCTTCCTGCGACTTGCTGTGGCAGCCCTTGCGCTTGCCGACGGACAGGCGCTCGGCATCGCGGCGCCCCATATCCACAATCGCCTGCGGCACCAAAGCGTCGTAGACAATCACATCGGCTTCCATCAGCACGCGCTGTGCGCGCAGCGTCAGCAAATCTTCCGCACCGGGACCGGCGCCCACAAGCCAGACGCGGCCTTCGCTGCGTTGGGGCGATTGCAATAGGCGATCAGCGGCATGACGGGCGGACGAGGTGTCCCCGAGAGCGACAGCATCCGCAACCGCACCCGAAAAGAACCGCCGCCAGAAATTGCGCCGCAACGCGCCCTTCGGCACATTGTCTTCGGCTGCATCGCGATACTGCACGGCAAGGCGCGCGAGCTTTCCGAGCGACGGCGACAGCATCTGGTCAATGCGGGCGCGGATCATCTGGGCAAGAACCGGCCCTGCCCCTTCTGTGCCGATGGCGATGGCGACGGGTGCGCGGGCGACCAGCGCCGGGGTGAAAAAATCACAAAATTCCGGCTGATCCACCGCATTGGCGGGGATTTTCTTTGCGCTCGCGGCAGATACGATTTCGCGGTCCAGTTCCTCGTTTCCGGTGGCTGCAAAAACCAGCGTTGCACCCTCGATCAACTCAGCGGCGAAAGCCAAAGCCCGATGATCGATACCATTTTCGCTGATATAGCGAGCAAAATCCGCCTCCGGCTGATCGGCGTAAGCGACGATATGCGCATTGGTGTTGGCGAGAAGCCTCACCTTGGCGAAAGCCTCGTCACCATTTCCGAAAACAGTAACCTGCCGCCCCTCAACCCGGAAGAAAGCGGGGAAGGTTGAAAGGCGGTCGCCAGCAGCAGAAAAATCATGTTCGTTGTGCATTGGACATATATCCCGCATTGCGGCGCAAGATTGAAGAAACAGAAATTCAAGCCTTTCCAGCACCTGGATTTTTATTTCTCGAACACCCCTGTTTTTGAGGAAAACAAACCGGCACCCCTGCTTTGCACCGGTCACGGTGCCCTCAAACCCATGAGAATCCCTTGACAAACCGGATCCTCGCGCCGAACAAGGGAGGACCATTTTTTGTCGTTTTCTCCATGCGAATACCGCTTTCTTTAATGCGGCACGAAGGATCAGACCCTTGACCAGCCCCAGCCTCGCTTCCCGCCTTCTCGACGTCATCGAGCATGATATCCTGCCCTTGACGGCCCGCGGTGTGAGCTTGGGCAACAAGGTTTTTGGTGCGGCGATCCTGCGCAAATCCGACCTGTCGCTGGTGATTGCCGAGACGAACAACGAACTCGAAAATCCCCTCTGGCACGGCGAAGTGCATACGCTGAAGCGGTTTTACGAGCTGGGTGAAAAGCCGAATACCAAGGACCTGATTTTCCTTTCCACCCATGAACCCTGCACCATGTGCATGTCCGCCATCACCTGGGCCGGGTTCGACAATTTCTATTCCTTCTTCAGCCATGAGGATTCACGCGATGCTTTTGCAATCCCGCATGATCTGAAAATCCTGAAAGAGGTATTCGGGCTGGAGCCGGGCGGCTATCGCCGCAACAACGCCTTCTGGAACTCTTTCTTCATCGCCGATCTGGTTGAGGGCGAGGACGATCCGTTGAAAACCACGCTGAAGGCGCAGACGGCCCGCATCAAGGCAACTTACGATGATCTCTCCACCAGCTATCAGTCATCGAAGAGCGACAACGATATTCCGCTGAACTAGGGCATTTTCGTTGAGGGTACAGTGCGGATTTCCGCGCGAAAAATGCGTAAAAACAAAGGTTTGAGACATATGGAAGCCTCGAAGGATATTTCCCGCCTGATCGAGATCATGGAGGCGCTCCGCCAGCCGGAAACCGGTTGCCCGTGGGATATCGTTCAGACCTTCGAGACGATCAAGCCTTACACCATCGAAGAGGCCTACGAAGTTGCCGATGCCATCGAGCGCAAGGATACGGACGATCTGTGCGACGAGCTGGGTGACCTTCTTCTACAGGTGGTTTTCCATGCTCGCATCGCGGAGGAAATGGGCGAATTCGCTTTCGGTGATGTGGTGCACGCCGTTACCTCAAAGATGATCCGTCGTCACCCGCATGTTTTCGCCGTCTCCAGTGCCGACACACCGGAAACGGTCAAGCTGCAATGGGACCAGATCAAGGCCGAGGAGAAACGTGAGCGTGCGGAACGCCGTGCGCGCCGGGGTATTACCGAGGATTTCAAAGCCGGCTTTCTGGGCGGCGTGCAGCGCAGCCAACCGGCGCTGACCGAGGCTTTGAAGCTGCAGGAACAGGCGGCGCGCGTCGGTTTCGACTGGTCGGATCCGGCGCCCATTCTCGACAAGATCGAAGAGGAAATAGCCGAGCTGCGCGAGGCGCTGGCGGAAGGCAGGCCGGAGAAGGTTTCGGACGAACTCGGTGATCTTATCTTTGCGCTGGTCAATATCGGCCGCCACGTAAAGGCCGATCCGGAAAATGCGCTGCGCGGCACCAACACGAAATTCCGCAGGCGTTTCAATCACATCGAGACATCGCTCAGCGACAATGGCGAGACGCTTCAAGCCGCGAGCCTTGAGAGAATGGAAGACCTCTGGCAGGCGGCAAAACGCATCGAGCGGTCGCTTGATGTGGTTTGCCCCTAGCTACTGGATTGCTGGAGGGCTCGGTATCAACGACTTAACTTAACCCCGTCGTCATACTTGGGCCTGCCCAAAGTCTAACATGAGAAAATTCGTCGCCGTTGCGAAGCGCTAGCGTTCCCAGTCTTCCTGCTCGCGTACAGTTGACTTGCCGAGCTTCCGTTCAAGCTCAGTGGCCTGCGCTTCCGACAGGCGAACATCCAGCGCAACCGATCCGTCCTCATGGTCTTCACGGTTATCGACGATGGAGTTGCTGTAGACCCAGGAGATCAACGGCAATTGCTCGACGGACAAGACAACAGTCGTTTCCGTCAGCACACCGGACAGGCGCTTTGAAATCTCTTCCATCAGGGCATCGACGCCCTCGCCCGTAATTGCCGAAACGGCGCGGATGTCAGAGCGGCCTTCGGCGCGCTGCATGATGGCGTCATGCGCTTCCGGCTCCAGACGGTCAACCTTGTTCCAGACCTCGATGATGCGCTTTTCGGCTTCCTTCTCGTCTATACCGAGATCGCTGAGAATACGCAGCACATCCGCAGACTGGGCGGCATTGTCAGGATCGGACATATCACGCACATGCAGAACGAGATCGGCTTCAAGCACCTCTTCCAGAGTCGCACGGAAAGCCGCGACGAGATGGGTCGGCAGGTCGGAAATGAATCCAACGGTATCGGACAGGATAACCGTGCGGCCATGCGGCAGTTTCATGCGCCGCAATGTCGGGTCGAGCGTGGCGAACAGCATGTCCTCTGCCAGAACACCGGCCCCTGTGATACGGTTGAACAGCGTGGATTTGCCTGCATTGGTGTAACCGACCAGCGCGACGATCGGATGCGGCACCTTGCGGCGCTGGGCACGGTGAAGCTGACGGGTGCGCACCACCTGCTCCAGCTCTTTTTCGAGCTTGACGATGCGATCCTGCAGCAGGCGTCTGTCGGCCTCAATCTGGGTTTCACCCGGACCACCCATGAAGCCTGCACCACCGCGCTGGCGTTCAAGGTGGGTCCAGCTTCGGACGAGGCGGCCCTTCTGGTAATTCAGATGCGCAAGATCGACCTGCAGCGTGCCTTCCTTGGTGGAAGCGCGACGGCCGAAGATTTCAAGGATCAGACCTGTGCGGTCGATGACCTTGGCATTCCATTGCTTTTCGAGATTGCGCTGCTGCACCGGGGTCAGCGGATGATCAACAATCACCAAGCCGGAATTGGTTTCATCCAGAAGATGACCGATTTCCTCGATCTTGCCGGTTCCGAACAGGGTGGCGGGGCGCGGCTGATTGACGGAAACGATGAGACCCTGCGTTACCTCGAGCTCGATGGCGAGCGCCAGACCCTTTGCTTCCTCAAGTTTGGCTTCAACGGAGCGACCGGGAGCAGCCGGTGCTGCCGCCGCATCGCGATTTTCGCGTTGTTGCTTGAGGACCGGCACGAGGACCACGGCGCGCATGTCGTCGCGGCGCTTCTCCTGCTCCGGAATGATCGATTCGTTCGAAGTGTCGCGCGTCGAAATGGGCTCAGCCTTATCCAGAAAGAACATTGCGGCCGACAGCATCCGCGCGGACGGCCATGAAGATTAACCTTGCCAGACCGGAAATGTTCCGATCCGGGTCAGTCTATATCGAAGATACCGTCAGAGGGAGCCTGATCAGGCTGCGCCTTCTTCGCTTTCGAACATCTGCATTGGCTGGCCGGGCATGATGGTGGAGATCGCATGCTTGTAGACCAGCTGCGAATGACCGTCACGGCGCAGAAGTACGCAGAAATTGTCGAAGGAGGTGACAACGCCCGTCAGCTTGACGCCGTTGATCAGGAAAATCGTGAGCGAAATCTTTTGCTTACGAACGGTATTGAGGAAAAGATCCTGAAGGTTTTGAGAACGTTCCGCCATGGCGCCGCTTCTTTCTTTATTGCCGGCAGGGACACCGGAAAATAATCAATCAATAATAAACCGGCCGAGTCTAGTCCCCCGCTTGGCCAGCCTGCAACTCTGGTATCAAATCATGTCCCGTTCCGCAACGGCGAAAACGGCCTGACGGGTACGAGTATTGACCTGCTTTTTCGATTCGAAACAGTCAGAAATATTGTATCGAAACCCGGAAAAGCTGCTCCACGTCGCGCACTGCGTCCGCTGACGCAAACAGCACGACGCGGTCCTTGGCCTTGATCTTCGTGCTGCCATCCGGGCGGATGACCACGCCGTCGCGATAGATCGCGCCGATGCGCACGCCGTCGGGCATGTCGATGTCACGGAAGGACTGGCCCACCAGCGGTGAGGTTTCCAGCGCTTCCGCCTCAATCACCTCCGCCGAACCGCGCTGCACGGCATAAACCGAGCGGATGCGGCCTTTGCGCACATGCTGGAGAACGCGGGAGATGGTAACGGCGCGAGGATTGATATAGGCATCAAGACCGAGTGAACCCGCGACATCGTGAAAGGACGAGCTGTTCAGCAGCGCCAGATTGGACTTGCAGCCCAGCTGCTTTGCCATCACGGCGGCCAGAATATTCGTCTGGTCGTTATTGGTCAGCGTCACGATCAGGTCCGCATCCTGAATATCGGCCTGCATCAGAATTTTCTGATCAAGCGCCGAACCATGCATGACGATGGTGTTGCTGAGCTGCTCCGATGCGGCAACAGCCCTGTCGCGATCCGCCTCGATGATCTTAACCCGCGTTTTCGGCTGCATCTCCTCGATCTTGCGGGCAACGAAGTGGCCGATATTGCCGGCGCCGGCAATCACGATGCGCTGTGCTTCCTGCTCTTCATGGCCAAACAGGCTCAGGGTACGACGGGCGTGCTGGCGCTGACAGATGACATAGGCAAGGTCGCCGACCCGCAACTGTTCGGAGGAATGCGCCACCTTGAGGATGCCGTTACGGAAAACGCCGACAACCGTGGCGATGAGGTCCGGAAAGAGGTTGGAAAGCTGGTGCAGCGGCGTATTGATGACCGGGCAGTCCTCCATACATTCGATCGCCAGCATGTATATCGTGTCATCCGCGAACCGCACGACGTCGGTGGCGCCCGGAAAGGCAATGCGGCGCAACACCATCTTGCCGACTTCCACTTCCGGGGAAATCGTCACGTCGATGGACATGTTCTCGCGGCTGAAGAGATCGGCATATTCCGGCTTCAGATAACTCTGGTCACGGATGCGGGCGATCTTGGTCGGCACACTAAACAAAGCATGCGCCACCTCGCAGGCGACGATGTTGATCTCGTCATGCAGTGTGACGGCGATGATCATGTCCGCCTGGTCCGCGCCCGCCTTCGCCAGCATATCCGGATGCGCGCCATGGCCGACATAACCGCGCACATCGAGCGTCTCGGTGATGGCGGAGATGAGCGGCGCGGCGGTATCGATCACCGATACCTCATTATCCTCGCGCGACAATTGTTCGGCTATGCCGTAACCCACCTGCCCTGCGCCGCAAATGATGACTCTCATGCTGTCTCTCTGACGGAATAATTGGTTACGGCGATGCGCCTTCTGTCCTTATACGCCGAGAGATTTCAGTTTGCGATGTAGTGCCGATCTTTCCATGCCAACAAATTCCGCCGTGCGCGAAATATTGCCGCCGAAACGGTTGATCTGGGCCACCAAATAATCCCGTTCGAACATTTCACGGGCTTCACGCAACGGCAGGGTCATGATGTGCTGGTCGCCCTGCGCCGAAATCTTCGGCAGCATGTCGCCAATATCTGCCGGCAGCATGTCGGCCGAAATCGGCGTTTCGCCGCCTTCGGGGCGGGCGAGGATCATCAGCCGCTCGATATTGTTGCGCAGCTGGCGAATATTGCCCGGCCAGTCATGCGTCTGGAGAACGGCCATGGCGTCATCACCGATCTTGCGCGGGCGGATGCCGGCCTGTTCGGAAATCTGCCGCATGAACATGTCGACGAGGAAGGGAATATCCTCACGCCGTTCGGACAAAGCCGGCACCTTTACCGGCACGACGGCAAGGCGATGGTATAGATCTTCACGGAATTGGCCTTCGGCAATCAGGCTTTCGAGGTGATGGGCGGTCGAGGAGATGATGCGCACATCCACCTTCACCCGCTTGCCGCCGCCGACTCGCTCGAATTGCTGGTCGACCAGCACGCGCAGGATCTTGTTCTGGGTCTCGCGCGGCATTTCGCCGACTTCGTCGAGATAAAGAACGCCGCGATGGGCCTCTTCGAGTGCACCGACCTTGCGTGGCTGGCCGGGTAAGCCTTCGGTGCCGAAGAGTGCGATCTCCATGCGGTCCGGCGTAATCGTCGCGGCGTTCAGAGCCACGAAAGGTCCGGTGGCGCGCGAAGATTTCTTGTGCACCATGCGCGCCACCAGTTCCTTGCCGGAACCGGAGGGGCCGAGGATCATGATGCGGCTGTTGGTGGGCGCTACCCTGTCGATGGTCTGGCGAAGCTGCGAAACGGCAAGCGAAGCACCGACGAGTTCAACCGCATCACCCGTGCGCTTCTTGAGCTCTTGAACCTCGCGCTTCAGCTTGGAGTTTTCCAGCGCCCGTTCGGCGATCAGGATCAAGCGGTCGGCCTTGAACGGTTTCTCGATGAAATCGAAAGCGCCGCGCTTGATGGCGTTGACGGCGGTTTCGATATTGCCGTGACCGGAAATCATGACGACAGGAATTTCGGGATGGCGGCTCTTGATCTCGTCCAGCAGCGCCAGACCGTCGAGCTTCGAACCCTGCATCCAGATGTCGAGAAAGATCAGGCGCGGAACACGCTCCGAAATGGCGGCCAGTGCGCTGTCGCTGTCAAACGCCATGCGGGTCTCGTGGCCCTCGTCGGACAGAATGCCCGCTACGATTTCGCGAATATCCGCCTCGTCATCCACGACCAGAATATCAGACGCCATATGCTGCTTCCTTATTATTTTCGCCGCCGACCGCCTCGATATAGGGCAGCAGCACTCTGATCATGGCGCCATGGCCATGGTCGAACTCCGGCGGGGAATCGTGGAGTTCCAGATATCCGCCATGCTCTTCGATGATCTTCTTCACGATGGCGAGGCCGAGGCCGGTGCCCTTGTCCCGCATCGTCATATAGGGTTCGAGAATGCGGTGACGGTTTTCGACGGGAAGGCCGCGGCCATTGTCGATGATGTCAGCCACGAAACGGGAATTGGCCTCGTCGAAAGAGGCGCGCACCAGGATTTTCCCCGGCCGCTTTTCGCCCTCCACCGCCTCGATCGCTTCCGTCGCATTCTTGATGAGATTGCCGAACGCCTGTCCCAGCATGCGGGCATCAAACATGCCCTCCAGCGGGATATCGCCCAGCTCCGTTGAGAATTTCGTGTCGGCGGCGCTGATTTCGCGCAGGAACGCCGCATCCTTCAGGATCGAACGCAGGTCCGACTTTTCCTTCGTCGGCTTCGGCATGCGTGCGAAGGCTGAGAATTCGTCCACCATCCGGCCGATATCACCGACCTGCCGGACAATGGTGTCCGTACACTGGTCAAAGACGGCGCGGTCGCTCTCGTCGATCTGCTTGCCGAAACGGCGTTTGATGCGCTCGGCGGAAAGCTGGATCGGCGTCAGCGGGTTCTTGATTTCATGGGCAATGCGCCGCGCCACATCCGACCATGCGGTGGAGCGCTGGGCAATAACGAGATCGGTGATGTCATCGAGGGTGATGACATAGCTGTCGCGGCTGTCGCGGGCATCCTCGCGAGTTACCTGCACATTGAGCGTCCGCTCCTTGCCGCGCCGCATGATGTTGATCTGCTTGCGGAAATTGCCACGCGCCCAGGTATTGGCCTCGGTCACGACCTGTTCGATCTCAGGCGCGATCTCCGAAAGCTGCGCACCGATCAGCTGCTCGGAGGTCTGCGCCAGGAATTCTTCGCCAGACGGATTGACGATGGTGATCTTGCGATTTTCGTCAACGCCGATAACGGCGGCGGTAACGCCAGACAGCACAGCCTCGATGAAACGGCGGCGATCGTCGATATCGTCCTTCGCCTCGATGATCTGATCCTGCTGGCTGCGCAGTTCCGAGACCATCTTGTTGAAGGTGCGCGACAGGCGCCCGACGTCGCCATCGACGGCGCGAACGGGAACCAGCACATGCATATTGCCGGTCGCGACACTATCTGCGGCGCTAATGAGAAGGCGGATCGGCCGAACGATACGGTCGGCCACTGCAATTGCGGTCCAGATGGCTGCCAGAAGCACGATCAGCGCAAAACCGAGATAGAGAATGGCAAAGGCAATCTGCAACGGCGCGCGGCCCGCTTCCATCGCCTTGTATTCGGCGCGGTTCTCCTCCATCAGCCGCATCGCGCCCATCACCTTGGGATCGACGGCGCGAACGGTGTAGAGGAAAGTTCCCTCGATACCCTCAAGCTTGATGATGGCGCCGACAAGGTTGGTGATGCCGGGCGGGATCAGGGTCGGCTGGCCGGCGGCGGCCTTTTCCAGCGCATCATGCGGAATGGCGGGAAGCGGTTTTTCCGTCTTGATATTGGCCTGCGCAACGGCGTCACCATCTTCCTGCACCAGAAACGCGCCAAGCAGGCCGCGGCCCTTGGCCTGACGGGTCATCAGATCGACGAAACCGGTACGGTCGAGATAAAAAAGCGCGCGGTTGCGATCGAGGTCGGTGGCCATCGACAGGGTCTGCCCCTGAAGGTAGCCGGCATTTTCCATCATATAAGCCTGGGCGATATTGCTGGAGGAATCGACGATCGACTGGGTTCTGAGCGAAAACCAGCGGTCGAGACCTACATTCAGCGTCAGGCTGGCGAAGATGGCGACAAGCACTGCGGGCGTGATCGCCACGATGGAGAAAAGCACGACGATGCGCACGTGCAGACGGGCCGCCGCCCTGCCCTTTTTGCGCGCTTTCAGCAGACGGTTGATTTCGCGGCCGATCAAAAAGATCAGGCCGATGACGAAGATCGAATTGATGACAACGGAGGCGATGACGACATTCGATGTCGGCGCAATCGGTGTGACACCCAGAAGCACGAAGAGGGTGAGGATGGCGCAAACGAGGGCGACGCCGGCGAGCACCAACCCCGGCAGGGCAAAAGACATCCTGCGATCGGCAACCACCATGCCCGCTGCTTCGTCGGCAACAGTGTTTTCGGCGGCGGGTTTCCGCATGCACTACTCCCAATCGCTGGCCAGCCAGCGCCACATTCCTGAAGTCAGGCGAGACTCGCGTCACATCGGCGAATCTCTTTCCGTCCTAGTGTGTTCCAAGCAACACAATGTGGCGAAAATGCAACGACAAAGGCAGCCTTGTCAACATTCTCAGCTGGGGCGGGAGCTGCGATAGACGGAAACGCCAAGCTCGCGGATTTTCTTGCGCAGCGTATTGCGGTTCAGTCCCAGAAGATCGGCTGCCTTGATCTGGTTGCCGCGGGTTGCCGTCAGCGCGGCGAGAATCAGCGGGAATTCCAGTTCACGCAGCACGCGGTCATAAAGACCGGGCGGCGGCAGGCCGTCACCGAAGCTGGCGAAATAATCCCGCATGTTCTCCTCGACCGCCTGGGAAATGGTCAGTGAGCCCGTGCGAACCGCCATCTTGTCGAGCGGGCTGTCCGGCACATCCGACTGCAATTCCTGCTCGACGATCTCGCGGGTGATGACTTCCTGCGGATAAAGCGCCATCAGGCGGCGGATCAGGTTTTCCAGCTCGCGCACGTTGCCCGGCCAGGCGTAGGCCTTCATGACTTCCAGCGCCTCGGTCTCGAAACGCTTGCCCTCCAGACCCTCTTTTTCACCCTGCTGGATGAAATGGCGCACCAGATCGGGAATATCCTCGGCCCGGTCGCGCAGTGGCGGCAGGCGCAGCGGCACGACGTTGAGGCGGTAATAGAGGTCTTCGCGGAAGAGGCCTTGATTGATCGACTGTTTCAAATCCTTGTTGGTGGCGGCGACGATGCGGACATCGGTGCGGATCGGCGTGCGGCCACCCACCGTGGTATATTCGCCCTGCTGCAACACGCGCAGCAGGCGCGTCTGGGCATCCATTGGCATGTCGCCGATTTCATCGAGGAACAGCGTGCCGCCCTCTGCCTGTTCGAAACGGCCGGTCGAGCGGTTCTGCGCGCCGGTGAAGGCGCCCTTCTCATGGCCGAACAGTTCAGATTCGATCAGATCGCGCGGGATTGCCGCCATGTTGATGGCGACGAAGGGACCGTTGCGGCGCTTGCCGTAATCATGCAGCGCGCGCGCCACCAGTTCCTTGCCGGTGCCGGATTCGCCAGTGATCATCAGCGTCAGGTCGGTCTGCATCAGGCGGGCCAGCACCCGGTAGATTTCCTGCATCGCTGCCGAGCGGCCCACGAGCGGCATGCCGTCCTGCATGTCGTCGTCGAGCTTTGCCGGCTTGCGCTTGGGTTCCGACAAAGCGCGGCCGATGATGGCGATCAGTTCCGTCAGGTCGAAGGGCTTGGGCAGGTAATCATAAGCACCCTTCTCCGAGGCCTTGATGGCGGTCATGAAAGTGTTCTGGGCGCTCATGACGAGAACCGGCAGGTCCGGACGGGCCTTCTTGATGCGCGGCAGCAGATCGAAGGCGTTTTCATCCGGCATCACGACATCGGTCACGACAAGATCGCCCTCGCCTGCCGAAACCCAGCGCCAGAGCGTTGCGGCATTGGAGGTGATGCGCACATCGTAACCGGCGCGGCTGAGCGCCTGGTTCAGCACCGTGCGGATCGCGGCATCATCATCGGCGACGAGGATAGTAGCTGTCATGGGTCATTTCCTGTCGAGTTCGGCAAGCTGCTGTCGTCCAGCGCCATTTCCGGCGAGACGGGCAACAATACGCGGAAAGTCGTGCGGTGGTTCTGGCTGTCGCATTCGACAATGCCGCCATGGGCGCCGATCAGCTTGGCGACAAGCGCCAGGCCGAGGCCCGAACCATTCGTCTTGGTGGTGATGAAGGGATCGAAGAGATGCGGCAGGAGATCGGCCGGGACACCCGGTCCGTTGTCATGCACGCAGAATTCGAGCGGCAGCGAGATGCGCTCGCGGCTGCCGGCAACAGAAAGGCGCATGCCGGGGCGGTAAGCGGTCGTCAGCAATATCTCGCCATCCGGCTGGTTGCCCACGGCTTCCGCCGCATTCTTCACCAGATTGAGAAAAACCTGCACCAGCTGGTCGCGATTGGCATAGACCGGCGGCAGCGAGGGATCGTAATTTTCCGAAATCTTGATGTTGCGGGCAAAGCCGGCCTTGGCAATGGCCTTCACATGATCCAGCACCGAATGGATGTTGACCGGTACGCGGTCCACCGGCCGCTCGTCGGAAAACACCTCCATACGATCGACCAGCGAAACGATGCGGTCGGTCTCGTCGCAGATCAATCTGGTCAGGGCGCGGTCCTCGTCCGGAACCGACATTTCCAGAAGCTGGGCAGCACCTCGAATACCGGAAAGCGGGTTCTTGATCTCATGCGCCAGCATCGAGGCAAGCCCGGTGACGGAACGGGCAGCTGCACGATGGGTCAATTGCCGGTCGATCTTGTCGGCCATCGACCGTTCCTGAAAGACGACGACGACCGATCCCGGCTCGCTGACAACAGGCGCGACATAAAGGTCGACCAGCTTGTCCTGTCCCAGACGCGGAGAACTCAGATCAACGCGATATTCGTTGACCGGAGCGCGGCGTTCCCGCACCTGATCGATCAGCGCCAGCAGCGGGCTGCCGAAAGGAATAAAGGTGGAGACGCGGTAGCGGGCAAGATGGGAGGCGCTCGCCCCGAAAAAGGCTTCGGCTTCCCAATTGGCGAATGCGATGAAACCTTCGGCATCCACAAGAATGACGGGGTTCTGCACCGCGTTCAGAACCGCCATGGCGAGCGGGTTTGCATCTGCCGGGCTGTGTTTGTCAGCGCTCATGCGGCCTTCCTTGCGGCGTCTTCGCCGGCATTGTCGCAAAGGGCGGCGCGCAGCAGATCCGCCACCTCCCCCGTGTCACGCGATGTCATGATTTTAGCCTTGTCGGGCGTGGTGAACTCAGGCGCGAAACGCTCGAGATACCAGCCCAGATGTTTGCGGGCATGCCGCAGACCGGCTTCCCTTCCGTAGAATTCCAGCATCATCTCGTAGTGCTCGACGGCGACACCAGCGATTTCGGCACGTTGCGGCGCGGCGTGTCCGGCCAGCACCGCCGGCAGCCAGGGCTGACCCTGCGCGCCGCGACCGACCATGACGGCATCAGCACCGGAACGGCGCAGGATTTCCCGTGCATCCTCTACGGTCTCGACATCGCCATTGGCGATCAGCGGCACGGAAATCACCTCGCGCACGGCGCGAATGGCGTCCCAGTCCGCGCGTCCTTCGTAAAACTGCATGCGGGTGCGGCCGTGAATGGTGATGAGCTGGACCCCTGCCGCTTCGGCGCGGCGGGCAATTTCGGGCGCGTTGATGGTGTTTTCGTCCCAGCCAAGCCGCATTTTCAGCGTGACAGGCACATCGACCGCACCGACAGTCGCCTCGATAAGCGAGAGCGCATGATCGGGATCGCGCATCAGCGCCGAGCCGGAATAACCGCCCGTCACCTTCTTGGCCGGACAGCCCATATTGATATCGATGATGCCTGCGCCGTTATCCGCGGCGATCCTGGCGGCTTCCGCCATGAAATGCGCCTCACGCCCGGCAAGCTGCACCATATGCGGCACCATGCCGGCATTTTTCAGCCGCGCCCAGGATTCGCCCCTGTTAGCGACGAGTTCGCGGCTGGCGACCATTTCCGTCACCACCAGCCCCGCGCCATAACGCCAGGCGAGCTGCCGGAACGGCAGATCCGTCACGCCCGACATGGGGGCCAGCACCGCACGATTACGGATCGTTACTGAGCCGATGCTGAACGGTTCTGACAATTCCGGAAGGGACAACTGATGATCTTTCATGCAGAAGGGTTATTTGCATTATTTTTAGACAGTGTTTGCGCAGTTGCCAAGCACTTTTAGAAGGTTGCACCTTTTATTTGCGGGGCGGCTGCCTGCCTGTTTTGCGGTCGGTGGCAAATTGTGCAGGTCCGAGCGTGCAATGACGTGCGATCCTGCGGCGTGCAGGATGAATGCGCGTCTTATCGGGCTGGCCATCCCGGTTTTGAAACGCTAGAGCAGGACTGTCAACCGCTAAGGGTTGCGTGCAAAGCATAAGACCAATGCAGGAAAGTACTATGAAACTCGGCATCGTCATCGTCGCCGCCGGACGCGGTGAAAGGGCTGGCTCCCCCGCGGAAGGGCCGAAACAATATCGCCCGATCGGCGGCAAGGCCGTGATCGAGCATACATTGTCGACCTTTCTTGGCTGGGACGGCACCTGCCCGATCGTTGTCGTCGTCCATGCAGACGATACAGCACTCCTGTCGCCGATCCTCCAGCGGCTCGATGCCGGCGAACGGATTATCACGGTGACCGGCGGCGCGACACGCCAGCAATCGGTGCTGGCCGGGCTGGAAGCATTGGCCGCGCATGAACCGACGCATGTAATGATCCAGGACGCCGTGCGGCCTTTCGTCACTGTGGACATGCTGGAGCGTATTGTGGCGCTGCACCGTGCTGGCGCTGTAGGCGTTCTGCCTGCCCTGCCCGTCACCGATACGCTGAAGCGCGGGTCAAATGATCGCGTCGTGGAAACGGTTTCCCGGCAGGGGCTTTATGCGGCGCAGACGCCACAAAGTTTTGGCTTTGGCGATATTCTCGCCGCACACCGCGCCGCTGCGGCTTCCGGAAAGACCGATTTTACCGACGATGCGTCGATTGCCGAATGGGCGGGGCTGCCGGTGACGCTGACCGAAGGTTCGGTCGACAATGTCAAACTCACTCTCAAGCGGGATATCGCCATGGCCGATGAAAAGCTCTCTCACGCATTGCCCGACGTGCGCACCGGCAATGGCTACGACGTACACCAGCTGGAGGCCGGGGATGGCGTGACGCTTTGCGGCGTGTTCATCGAACACGACCAGAAACTCAAAGGCCATTCGGATGCCGATGTGGCGCTGCATGCGTTGACGGACGCGCTGCTCGCCACCTGCGGTGCGGGCGATATCGGCGATCACTTCCCGCCGTCCGATCCGCAATGGAAGGGTGCCGCCTCGCGCATCTTCCTAGAACATGCGGCCAAGGTGGTGCGCGACAATGGCGGCACGATCATGAATGCCGATGTCTCGCTGATCGCCGAAGCGCCGCGCGTCGGCCCGCACCGCCAGGCCATGCGCGAAGCGCTCTCGGACATGCTCGGCATTGCGCTGGAGCGCTGCTCGGTGAAGGCGACAACCAATGAAACCATCGGTTTCGTCGGCCGCCGGGAAGGCATCGCAGCAATCGCCACCGCTACCGTCGTCTACAGGGGCAGACCGCTATGAGCCTCTTCCCCGCTGACATAGAAGAACTGGCGCGGCAGATCATTGCCGATTTCACCGCCCGTGGCTTCATGGTCTCGACCGCCGAAAGCTGCACGGGCGGCCTGATCGCCGGTTCGCTGACCGAAATTGCCGGCTCTTCCGCCGTCGTTGATCGCGGTTTCGTCACTTATACGAACCAGGCCAAGATGGACATGCTGGGCGTTGGTGCCGAGACGCTGACGACATTCGGCGCGGTATCCCGGCAGACGGCGCTACAGATGGCGCATGGTGCACTTTTCCGCTCAAGGGCGGATTTTGCCGTAGCCGTGACCGGAATTGCCGGTCCAGGCGGCGGTTCCGCTGATAAACCAGTAGGACTGGTGCATCTGGCCGCCAAATCGCGCGGCGGTAAAATTCTGCATCATGAAAAGCGTTACGGCGAGATCGGCCGCGCCGAAATCCGGCTTGCTACCGTCAAGACGGCGCTTGAGATGCTTGTCGCCCTCAATCAGGCCGGGTCGGCGTAAATCTTGTCTGCGCGGGTCTCGAAGGCTTCGGCGAACATACGGAAGGCCCGATCAAACATCGACCCCATGACCGCACCGAGCAGACGGCTCTTGAATTCATAATCGATGAAGAAATGAATGGTCGAGCCGCCATCCTCCGATTCTTCGAAACGCCAGCGATTGTCGAGATATTTGAACGGCCCATCGATATATTTCACATCGATGGCGCGCTCGGCCAGGTTCAGCAGCACCTGCGTGGTGAAGGTCTCGCGTATTGCCTTGTAGCCCACCGTCATATCGGCCACCAGCAGTACCCTGCCATCCCGCTCCTTGCGCGAGCGAATTGTAAGCCCTTCGCAAAGAGGCAGAAACTGCGGATATTTCTCCACATCGGCGACAAGGTCGTACATGCGGTCTGGCGAGTGTTTGACGTGGCGATGCGTTTCGAACTGGGGCATAAGCGGCAGTTAATCGTCGATAACAAGAAGATCAAGAAGGCGGCGAAACTGTTTTCGGCTTTTCAGCTGGAATACCGGCACGCCCTGACCATAAAGGGCGAAATTCTGTTCAAAAATCGGGGTGTGGCGGCGCTCGAAATTCCAGATATAGCGCAGGAAATCGGCGTCTATTCTTTCCGGGCATCCCTCCGCCATCTCCGGCCGCGCCTTGCCATAACCCTTGATCGCCCGGCTGACGGCGCCCCACAGGCAGAGCCAGCGCGGCATGCGCACCCAGAGCACGATGTGGGACCGCGGGATACGCATATCGAAAGACGACGGGTTGCTGCCATCCATCAGCCAGCGCTCCTCGGTGACGATGGTGGCAATTATCTCCCGCTGCTCCTCACGCGGACGCACCTGCCAGTCGGGCAGCCAGAAAACCTCGCGGTCCATGGAGATATAACGAAGCCCAAAATGGCGTGCGAGTTTCTGCGAGAGCGTCGACTTGCCACCGCCAGAACAGCCGACAACCATGATGCGCTGCGCCCCGGCGATGATTGCAGCCGCGTCTTCCACTTTCTCAAGATAGTTCGGCATTACACGACCTCGTCAGGATTGCAGCGATTGCCTGCCGCACGCACATCGCAATGAAGCAATATTGTCGTCGCGCATGGCAGTTACGGAAAATTGACTATTGCAACCCCCTCACAGGGATTGCTATTTATTTGCCACTAATATTACACCCACTGGATGCAAACGCGCCGGGCGCTCCCGTTTTCCCAACGCGTATTCATCTTTGGGTTCAGACCCGATACATAACCGCTTTGAGCCACTGAGTGAGCCGATGGACGATTTTTCCAACATCATCAACCTTCTCGAATCCGCCAAGCAACTCGCATCGATGAACGGCATGCCCGTGCTTGCCTACCTTATCGACGTTGCAAAATGCGAGGCGAGAGAGAACAAGCCGGTTCTGCGCAAGCGCAAACGCGGCGAATCGACCGCCAAGGAAGACTGTTAATTGCCGTTTCGTATAGCCGACCGATAAAGCCGGCTGGCCCAATCTTCAAGACGATGTCATAATCAGACAATGAAACTGGCCGCTTTTTTCGAGGCGGCCATTTCTTTGCACAATGGAAACGACAGCGTCATGACAGTCGCCTCGGCAGATATCAGAACCTACCAGCAGGAAAGACCTAGGGAACGGCACGGTTTCGTGCAGATCGTTCTTCCAGTCTCCGGCTGCCTGCGGATCGATGTGGGCGGACGACAGGACGAATTGTCGACCGGACGCGGCGTCTTCATCCATCGTGATGCACCGCATACGCAGGAAGCGACGGCGATCAACCATTCGCTGGTGGTCGATATCGATGAAAGTGCTGTTTCCGAACAGACGCTGGAGAGATTCGCCCGCGTGCCGTTTCTCGATATTGCACCTGACACACGGCAATTGATCGCCTATATGCGCGGCCTCATCAAAACCGACGGCCAGCGCGACGATATCGCCGGTCTTTGGGCGCCGCTGCTGGTGGACAGCCTCGCGACCGAAAAAGCCGATATCCGCCAGCGCCTGCGCAAACTCAGTGCAGTCGTCAGAGCAGAGCCTTTCTTTCCCTGGACGATCGACATGCTGGCGACCTGCGTGACGATCAGCGACAGCCGCCTGCACGCGCTGTTTCTTGCAGAATTCGGTCTCCCGCCTCACCGTTGGCTTGCCGGGTTGCGCATGGACAATGTCTGCACGCTCCTCAGCGAATCCAGCCTGCCAATCGCCGAGATCGCGCTCAGGGCCGGTTTTTCCGACCAGACGGCGCTGACGCGCGCCATGCGCAATGCGGTGGGTGAAACGCCGGCCGCCTATCGCCGGAACCGCGGCATTCATTAGATTTGAGCTTTCAGGAGGTCGTCCGTTCATAGTGGGCGAGAGGCGCGTGTGTTTACCCCCCTCTACCCTGCCGGGCATCTCCCCCTCAAGGGGGGAGATCGACAGGAGGCGCTACCTCCACTTCATTCTCAAGCTTCGAGATGAACGAGACCTTGCCGCAGATCGATCTCCCCCTTGAGGGGGAGATGCCCGGCAGGGCAGAGGGGGGTAAGCCACACCCACCTCGATCCGCTGTCAATGAACAACCTCCTAAAAACCAACAATCAGAGCGGCGGACAAGTCAGGAGTTTTCGTCAAGACAACCGCAAAGGCCTGTGGCACATCGCGGACAAAGTGAATGCGGATGTGACATGACATGAACAACAAAACGGGTCTCGGTGTTTTTTACGGCGTGCTGGCGGGCGCGCTCTGGGGCGGCATCTTTCTCGCCCCAAAACTCGTGCCGGATTTTTCCGCGCTGCAATTATCGACGGCGCGTTATCTCACCTACGGGCTGATTTCCCTCATCATCATCGGGCCGCGCCTGAAGCGGGTATCGGCGCATTTCGGCGCGCGGGAATGGTTTGCGCTCGGCTGGCTGAGCATGATCGGCAATATTGCCTATTATGTCTTCATATCAACGGCGGTGAAGCTGAGCGGCGTCGCCTTCACTTCGATCATCATCGGCTTCCTGCCCGTCGCCGTCACCATCATCGGCAGCCGCGATCATGGCGCGGTCTCGCTGAAGCGGCTGTGGCCGTCGCTTGCCTTCGGCGCCATCGGCATTATCGGCATTTCCTGGCAGTCGCTGACGGAAAACGACGCCGGGCTGGATGTCTCACGTGTCATCGGTCTTGCCTGTGCTCTCGGCGCGCTGGCCTCCTGGACGGCTTTTGCCGTCGGCAATGCCCGCTGGCTGTCACGTCTTCACGATGTCAGCGCCGATGACTGGAACATGATGACGGGCGTCGTGACCGGCGGGCTTGCGCTTCTGCTCGCCATTCCAGCCTTCGGCTTTGGCGGAGAAAGCCACAATACGGGAGACTGGCTGCATTTCGCCGCCATCGCCGCCGGGCTCGGTTTCACCGCCTCCATTCTCGGCAATGCCTTCTGGAACCGCATGAGCCGCATGCTGCCGCTCACCCTGGTCGGACAGATGATCCTGTTCGAAACGCTGTTTGCGCTGCTTTATGGTTTTCTCTGGGAAGGTCGCGGGCCGACCACTGTTGAGATCGTGGCGATCTGCTCGGTGGTGCTGAGCGTCGTGTTGTGCATGCGGGCGCATAGGCCGGAGAAGGTTGTGGTGTGATTGGGTTGAAGGCCGACAACAGGCGGCTGGGCCATTTCACAAGCCTCGCCTCCCACTCATCGTCATCCAATCAGGTATCGTACAATCGATAGGCCGCAGATGCTCGGGACAAGCCCGAGCATGACGGTGGAGAGAGCGTATATCACCCGATCCAGCAACCTATGTTGCTGAACCTTTCTGTCCCTTATTCCGCAGCCGCCAGCAGCTTCTTCTCGCGGGCCGCACGCAGGCGCTCGAAATCGTCGCCGGCATGGTGCGACGAGCGGGTCAGCGGGCTGGAGGAGACCATCAGAAAGCCCTTGGTGTAGGCGACCGTCTCGTAGGACTTGAATTCTTCCGGCGTCACGAAGGCCTCAACCTTGTGGTGCTTGCGGGTCGGCTGCAGGTACTGGCCGATGGTCAGGAAATCCACGTCGGCGGTGCGCAGATCGTCCATCAATTGCAGCACTTCGTTACGTTCCTCGCCGAGGCCGACCATGATGCCAGACTTGGTGAACATGGTGGGGTCCAGTTCCTTCACCCGCTGCAGCAGGCGCACGGAATGGAAATAACGCGCGCCAGGACGAACGGTAAGATAATTGCCCGGAACCGTTTCCATATTATGGTTGAAAACGTCAGGCTTGGCGGCAACGACCCGTTCCAGAGCGCCGGGCTTCTTCAGGAAGTCGGGCGTGAGGATTTCGATGGTCGTGTTGGGAGACGCAGCGCGGATCGCCCAGATGACCTTCTCGAAATGTTCCGCACCGCCATCGGCGAGATCGTCGCGGTCAACCGAGGTGATGACGACGTGCGAAAGGCCCATCTGCTTGACGGCCTTGGCGACGTTTTCCGGTTCATCCATATCCAGCGCATTGGGCTTGCCGGTCGCGACGTTGCAGAAGGCGCAGGCGCGGGTGCAGATCTCACCCATGATCATGAAGGTCGCGTGTTTCTTTTCCCAGCATTCGCCGATATTCGGACAGCCGGCTTCCTCACACACCGTTACCAGCTTGTGGCTGCGCACCAGTTCGCGCGTCTCGTGATAACCCTTGGACGTTGGCGCCTTGACGCGGATCCATTCCGGCTTGCGCATGACCTCGGTATCGGGCCGATGCGCCTTTTCCGGATGGCGGATGCGCTTGTCGTCAGACAACGTCCTGTCGAGAATAGTGACCATTAAAAACCTGCTTCCATCGCTTTTCGCGACCTAAACATCTGTTGGCCCGATGCTTTAGAACAATTCCAGAAAAAGCGTAAGCCCCTTCCGGGCACCAAGCCTTTTCAGCGCCGCACCAGCTTTGCCAGAAACAGCAACAGGCTGGCACCGAGGAACGAGGTGATGAAATAACCGAGCCTGCTATCCTGTACGAAGACATCGAGGGCTCTCAGCACCGCGACCGCGACGACCGAGCCGACAATGCCGAGCACGATGTTCATGAAAATGCCGAAGCGCATGTCCATGAGCTTGCCCGCAAGCCAGCCGGCGAGACCGCCGATGATGATTGCTGCAATCCAGCCTACACTTTCCATTCACGCGCTCCTGAAAGAACCAGTATCGAGACATATGGGACACCCGGCAAGGTTAGACAATGCCGGGCATCACGCGGCACTTATGCGTTCAGCACACGTCCATAGGCGTCGAGCACGCTTTCCTTCATCGATTCCGAAATGGTCGGATGCGGGAAGATCGTGTGCATCAAATCTTCTTCTGTTGTCTCGAGATTCATGGCGACGACGAAGCCCTGAATGAGTTCGGTGACTTCCGCGCCAACCATATGTGCGCCAAGCAGCTCACCCGTCTTCTTGTCGAAGATGGTCTTGACCATGCCCTGATCTTCACCCAGAGCGACCGCCTTGCCGTTTGCCGCAAAGGAGAAGCGGCCGACGCGGATATCGCGGCCCTGTTCCTTGGCCTTGGCTTCGGTCAAACCAACCGAGGCGACCTGCGGGTTGCAATAGGTGCAGCCGGGGATCTTCAGCTTGTCCATCGGATGAACATTCGGCAGACCGGCGATCTTTTCGACGCAGATGACAGCCTCATGCTCTGCCTTGTGAGCGAGCAGCGGCGGGCCGGCGACATCGCCGATGGCGTAGATGCCAGGCACATTGGTCTTGCCGTAACCGTCGATGACGATGAAGCCGCGATCGGTCTTTACGCCAACGGCTTCAAGGCCGATGCCTTCGACATTCGCCACGACGCCGACAGCCGAAATCATCCGGTCAGCGGTGATCTTCTCGGAAGAACCGTCCTTCTTCTCCAGCGTCGCAGTGACGGAATTTGCAGCCTTCTCGACCTTGGAAACCTTGGTCTCCAGATGAATCTTGATGCCCTGCTTTTCCAGCTGCTTTTTCGCGAAAGCAGAGATTTCCGCATCTTCGACCGGCATGACCTGGCTCATGATCTCGACGACGGTAACATCGACGCCCATGGTGCGGTAGAAGCTGGCGAATTCAATGCCGATGGCGCCCGAACCCATGACGAGCAGCGACTTCGGCAGTTCTTCCGGCTTCATCGCCTCGAAATAGGTCCAGATCAGCTTGCCATCCGGCTCGATGCCGGGCAGCGCGCGCGGACGGGCGCCTGTCGCGACGATGATGTGCTTGGCAGTGTAAGTGCCCTCACCCAGCGTGTTCTTCGGAACCGGCCCCTGCGGCTGAACCACCGGCTTGGTGGACTTGCCGACGACGATTTCGCCCGGCTTGGTGATTTTTGCTTCACCCCAGATGATATCGACCTTGTTCTTCTTGAACAGGAAACCAACGCCGTTGTTCATGCGAGCGGCAATGCCGCGCGAGCGGGCGACGATTGCCTTGACGTCCGGCTTGATCGAACCTTCCAGCGTCAGGCCATAGTCCTTGGCGTGGGTGGCGGTGTGCATGACATCGGCGGTGCGCAGCAGGGCCTTGGTGGGAATGCAGCCCCAGTTGGAGCAGATGCCGGCAAGGTGCTCGCGCTCGACAACGGCGACCTTCATGCCGAGTTGGGCGGCGCGGATCGCGGCAATATAACCGCCCGGTCCCGAACCGATGATGATGACGTCATAAGATTGAGCCATTGGAAATCCTGCCTTGTCTTATTCGGATGACGGCACGCCGTTCCGAAACGAGAATGATTGTCAAAGTCCGAGCATCATGCGGACAACGGGCTCCAGCCCGCGGCCGATGGCCCGCGTGTTTTCAGCATCGAGATGGACGCCGTCCACCGGCGTCGTGCGGGCGACCGACCCGGCATCGAAAAAGCCGCAATCGAGGTCGTCGGCAAGGTCCCTGTAGACGGAAGCCAGCATCGCCGATTCATCGATCGCATCACGAAAGATCGCGCCCATGAATGGATTGGCCGTTTCGCATAGTTGCGGTGGCGCGACGATCAGAACGTCCGGCGCTTCCCAGTCCGACACCTGCCAGACGTGGTTGCGCGTGAGTTTCACCAGCCGCTCGACACCCCTCATGGCGACAATGGCCGAACCATGGATCGCCGGTTTCATGTCGTTGGTGCCGAGCATGATGATGACCAGATCCAGCGGCGCGTGGCTGTGCAGCAGCGTCGGCAAAAGCCTTGCGCCATTGCGGTCGCAATCGCCTGTGTGGTCGTCATAAGCGGTGGTGCGACCGCCCAGTCCTTCGTGGATCACATGGACGTCAGGACCGAGCGCCTTTTGCAGGACGCTCGGCCAAAGATCGTCATGGCTGTGACGGCCACCCGTTTGCGCATCCGATCCCCAGGTGAGGGAATCGCCAAAGCAGAGGACCGACTTCACCATGTTACTCTCCGATCAAACCAGCATGCCCATCGGGTTTTCGATATAGCGCTTGAATGCGCCGATCAGTTCGGCTCCGAGCGCACCATCGACGCAGCGATGGTCGGTGGAAAGCGTGACCGTCATGACGTTGGCGATCTTGATCTCGCCGTTCTTCACAACTGCCCGCTGTTCGCCCGCGCCGACCGCCAGAATGGTGGCATGCGGCGGGTTGATGACGGCGGAGAAGCTTTTCACGCCCATCATGCCCATGTTGGACACGGCCGTCGTGCCGCCCTGATACTCCTCGGGCTTCAGCTTGCGCTCTTTCGCGCGCTTGCCGTAATCCTTCATCTCGTTGGAGATGGTGGAGAGCGACTTCTCTTCCGCCTTGCGGATGATTGGCGTGATCAGGCCACCCGGAATGGAAACGGCAACTCCGACATCCGCGTGTTTGTGCTTGACCATGGCGCTTTCCGTCCAGGAGACGTTGGCGTCAGGAACGTCACGCAGCGAAAGAGCCAGCGCCTTGATGACCATGTCGTTGACCGACAGCTTGTAGGCCGGCTTGCCGTCCTTTTCAGGAGCAGCGGCATTGAGCTGGGCGCGCAGCGCCAGAAGCGTATCCAGTTCGCAATCCACGGAAACGTAGAAATGCGGAACCGTCTGCTTGGATTCGACCAGACGCTTGGCGATGACCTTGCGCATGCCGTCATGCGGCACAAGCTCGTAGGAGCCCTGTTCGAACAGCTTGAGAACCGCTTCGTCGGACTGGCCCTTGGCCAGCGCCGGGGCCGGTGCGCCTGCCGATGCAGCAGCCGGAGCAGCCTTTGCACCGCCGGAAGCGGCAGCCTTTTCCACATCTGTCTTGACGATGCGGCCATGCGGGCCGGAACCGGAGACGGCCGTGAGGTCGAGACCGGCTTCCTTGGCGAGACGGCGGGCAAGCGGCGAGGCAAAGATGCGTTCGCCGGACTTTGCGACCGGGGCCGGCGTGGAAGACGCAAGTGCCTGATCGGCGGCCGGCTTTTCAGCCTTGGCAGGTGCTGCTTCTTCCTTCGGCGCTTCCGCCTTAACGGCTTCCTGCTTCGGCGCTTCCGCCTTGGCAGGAGCGGCATCGCCGCCCTTTGCCGCAGCGGCCACGTCCTCGCCTTCAGCGGCGAGAATGGCGATCAGGGCGTTGACCTTGACCCCGTCGGTGCCAGCGGCAACGACGAGCTTGGCAACTGTGCCTTCGTCAACGGCTTCCACTTCCATGGTCGCCTTGTCGGTCTCGATCTCGGCAATCACGTCACCGGGGGCGACCTTGTCGCCTTCCTTGACCAGCCACTTGGCCAGATTGCCCTCTTCCATCGTCGGGGAAAGGGCAGGCATGGTGATGTTGATAGGCATGACTAGTCCCCCCAAACGAGATTATATTGATCCAACTCTTCAGGATGTTCCGCCAGCCGATCCAGCTGCGATGGCGAGACTTCGATATATCCGGCGACATCACTCAGCCATTCGCTAACGGCGCCGATGACGCCGATATACTCACGCGGAACACCGGCAATCACATCGCCTTCACCGTCATTGATAACCGCCCAAAAGACGACGCGCTCGAACTGAGGAGCCCCTTTGGAACCTAAAACACGATACCAATTTTCCGTTGCCGGGAGGATTTGTTTTATTTTGCTCACAATCTCCCCCTTTACTTGTAGCAGACGGTTTTGACGGCCTGAACGACTTCATCGACGTTTGGCAGAGCCAGCTTTTCGAGGTTTGCCGCGTAAGGCATCGGAACGTCCTTGCCGGCGATCGTCAGGATCGGCGCATCGAGATAGTCGAAAGCGGCGCGCATGACCTGGTTGGCGATGAAGTCACCAACCGATGACTGCGGGAAGCCTTCCTCGACGGTCACCAGACGACCGGTCTTCTTCACCGATTCGATGACGGTGGGCAGGTCCATCGGACGAATGGTGCGCAGGTCGATCAGCTCGACATCGATGCCAAGCTTTTCGAGTTCCGCAACCGCCTTGATCGCATAGGTCATGCCGATGCCGAAGGAAACGATGGTCGCATCCGTGCCCTTGCGGTGAATGCGCGCTTTGCCGATCGGCAGCACGAAATCATCGAGCTTCGGCACTTCGAAGCTCTGGCCGTAGAGAATTTCATTCTCAAGGAAAATGACCGGGTTCGGATCGCGGATAGCCGCTTTCAGCAGGCCCTTGGCGTCGGCTGCCGTGTAAGGCATGACGACCTTGAGGCCCGGAATATGGCTGTACCATGCGGCGTAACATTGCGAATGCTGCGCACCGACGCGGGCAGCAGCACCGGACGGACCGCGGAACACCATCGGTGCGCCCATCTGGCCGCCCGACATATAAAGCGTCTTTGCCGCCGAGTTGACGATCTGGTCGATCGCCTGCATGGCGAAGTTGAAGGTCATGAATTCGACGATGGGTCGTAGGCCCGTCATCGCCGCACCGACGCCGATACCGGCAAAACCGTGCTCTGTGATCGGGGTGTCGATCACGCGGCGCTCGCCGAATTCCTGCAGCAGCCCTTGAGTGATCTTGTAGGCGCCCTGATATTCGGCGACTTCTTCACCCATGACGAAGACTTTTTCGTCGGCGCGCATTTCTTCGGCCATGGCGTCACGCAGCGCTTCACGCACCGTCGTCATCACCATTTCCGTGCCTTCCGGAATATCCGGATCAGCTGCGACGTCGATCCTTGGGGCTGCCGGAACCTTGGCGGCTTCCTTGGCAGCGCTCGGCTCTTCGGTTGCTTCGCGGGTCTTGCCGCCTGCGGCATTCGAATCGGAATTTGCAGCCTGCGCCTTCGGCGCGGAAGCGGACGAAATGTCGTCGGCGCTTTCGCCTTCCTGAAGAAGAATGGCGATAGCCGTATTGACCTTGACGCCTTCAGTGCCGGCCTCGATCAAGAGTTTGCCAATCACGCCTTCATCGACGGCTTCCACTTCCATGGTCGCCTTGTCGGTCTCGATCTCGGCAATCACGTCACCGGAGGTGACCTTGTCGCCTTCTTTTTTAAGCCATTTGGAAAGCGTGCCTTCCTCCATGGTCGGGGAAAGGGCGGGCATAAGAATTTCTACTGGCATGGGTTTCCCTTTCCCGATCAGAGCAGAATGTCGGTGTAAAGCTCGGACGCATCCGGCTCTGGGTCGTTCTGGGCAAAGTCGGCGCTGTCGGCGACGATATCACGGACATCCTTGTCGATGGCCTTGAGTTCGTCTTCGCTTGCCCAGCCCTGCTCCAGAAGCCGTGCCTTGACCTGCTCGATCGGGTCATGTTCGGAGCGCATCTTCTGCACTTCGTCCTTGGAACGGTATTTTGCCGGGTCGGACATGGAGTGACCACGGTAACGGTAGGTCAGCATTTCGAGAATGATCGGACCCTTGCCGGAACGGCAATGTTCCAGCGCCTGGTCGGCGGCGGCCTTGACGGCGCGCACATCCATGCCATCCACCTGAACGCCGGGAATGCCGAAGGACTGGCCGCGCAGCGAATAATTCGACTGGGCGGTGGCGCGGGCGGTCGAGGTGCCCATGGCGTAGTGGTTGTTCTCGACGATATAGATGATCGGCAGTTTCCACAGAGCCGCCATGTTGAAGCTCTCGTAGACCTGGCCCTGGTTGGCCGCGCCATCGCCGAAATAGGTGACGGAAACATTGTCGTTGCCGCGGTATTTGTTGGCGAAGGCAAGACCGGTTCCGAGCGAAACCTGCGCGCCGACGATGCCGTGGCCGCCGTAGAAATGTTTCTCCTTGGAGAACATGTGCATCGAGCCGCCCTTGCCCTTCGACAGGCCGCCGCTGCGGCCGGTCAACTCGGCCATGACGCCACGCGCACTCATGCCGAGCGCCAGCATGTGGCCGTGGTCGCGGTAAGCGGTGATGACCTGATCACCTTCCTTCTGCGACATCTGCATACCGACGACAACGGCTTCCTGACCGATGTAGAGGTGACAGAAACCACCGATGAAGCCCATGCCATAAAGCTGGCCGGCCTTTTCCTCGAAGCGGCGGATGAGCAGCATCTCACGGTAAGCGTGAAGCTCTTCTTCCTTTGCGAAGTCCGGGCTGTTCTTACCGGTGAATTCGGTTGCAGCCTTTGCCGTTGTCTTTCGGCCGGACACGGTCGCTGGTTTTCGCGGCGCCATTCATCCCTCCCTGAGTTGCTATTTGAACGGATAGATTGGCGCGCACCATATGCAAGAAAATGCCATGCAGCAATGCTATAAACGCATGGCACATATTCACGCTAAGATGCTGTGAATAAATCAAAATTCGTTAATTAACCTGATTTCGGTTAATTAGAAATATGTGTTCATGATGACGATTTCGTCCGTGCGGGACATATTCAGCTGATAACGCGAAATTTCATCGATCATGTCTCGCTCCAGCGAGCCGTCACTCAATAATTCCACCTGCCGCTCCAGCGCCACACGTGATTGTGTGAGCTTTGCGAGCTCCGCCGTTCTGGCAATACGCTGCCGCTCCAGCCGCTCCGTCGCCTGAAGGCCGAAGTCGCCATGGATGGAATGATAGCCGAAATAAGAGAGAAAAGCGATCGTGATGGCCGGAACGATCAAGCGGCCGAATCGTCTCTTTTTATGATGTCTGGTCCACATGCCGGAGAGAAGCCTTAAAACGCACAGTGTGAGTCTCGAGACTAAAGCGGATTGTTTAACTATCCGTTGACCTTAAATCGCGATCGGCAAAGGGGCATGAAAAAGCCCGCCGGAAGGCGGGCTGGATTTACCGGGAGAGCTCTCCTCTCCACTGCGTCATCCTCGCCCTTGAGGCGAGGATCCATAGCGGTCTTGAAGTTGGATCCTCGGGTCAAGCTCGAGGATGACGTCTCATGTGTGGATACGTCGTTCACCAACCTCAGCCCGCCAAGTTGGCGGGCCACACCACCAAACCCAAACGCGAATTATCCGCGCAGGATCGAACGGCCGGCGTAAGCAGCCTGCGGACCGAGCATTTCTTCGATGCGGATCAGCTGGTTGTACTTTGCGAGCCGGTCGGAACGGGCAAGCGAGCCGGTCTTGATCTGACCGCAGTTCGTCGCGACAGCGAGATCGGCGATGGTGGAATCTTCCGTTTCGCCAGAGCGGTGCGACATGACGGCGGTGTAGCCGGCCTTGTGTGCGGTTTCCACCGCATCCAGCGTCTCGGAGAGCGAACCGATCTGGTTGACCTTGACGAGGATGGAGTTGGCAACGCCCATCTTGATGCCGTCACGCAGACGCGCAGAGTTGGTGACGAAGAGATCGTCGCCAACGAGCTGGCACTTGTTGCCGACGAGATCGGTCAGCGTCTTCCAGCCTTCCCAGTCATCTTCGGCCATGCCGTCTTCAACCGAGATGATCGGGTATTTGTTGACAAGCTCGGCCAGATATTCAGCCATTGCGCCCGGCTCCAGCGTGCGGCCTTCGCCTTCGAGAACGTATTTGCCGTCCTTGAAGAATTCGGTCGATGCACAGTCGAGGCCGACATACATGTCTTCGCCCGGACGGTAGCCGGCCTTTTCAATCGACTTCATGATGAAATCGAGCGCAGCCGGCGCGCTTTCGAGACCCGGTGCAAAACCGCCCTCATCGCCGACATTGGTGTTGTGGCCCTGTGCCGACAGTTCTTTTTTCAGCGTATGGAACACTTCCGAACCCATGCGCACGGCTTCGCGGATGTTTTCCGCGCCAACCGGCAGGATCATGAATTCCTGGAAATCGATCGGGTTGTCGGCATGTGCGCCGCCATTGATGATGTTCATCATCGGAACCGGCAGCAGATGCGCGTTCGGGCCACCGACATAACGGTAAAGCGGCAGGCCGGAAGCTTCGGCCGCAGCCTTGGCGATGGCGAGCGAAACGCCGAGGATGGCGTTGGCGCCGAGGCGCGACTTGTTCGGCGTACCGTCAAGCGCGATCATCATCTGGTCGATCTGGATCTGATTTTCGGCATCGAAACCGCCGATGGCGTCGAAGATTTCCGTGTTGACGGCTTCGACCGCCTTTTCCACGCCCTTGCCGAGATAACGCTTGCCGCCATCGCGCAGCTCAACCGCTTCATGCGCGCCGGTGGAGGCGCCGGAAGGAACGGCCGCACGGCCCATGGAGCCGTCTTCGAGGTAAACATCGACTTCAACAGTCGGGTTGCCGCGGCTGTCGAGGATTTCGCGCGCGATGATATCGGTAATGGCAGTCATGGTCTCTCCCTTGGGAATGGAACAGATATTTTCCGTCGCCTGTCTTAGACGATGACGAAGAAATTACAATGACGGCGGGCGGCAGAAACGGAGCGCCCGCCATTTAAAATCGATTGGCACAAACCGCGCCAGGCCCTTAGGCTTTGGTGATCGCGTCGAAGGCCAGAAGCTTTTCCAGCAGTTTCGGCATGTCCTTAAGGTGCACCATGTTGGGGCCGTCGGATGGTGCATTGTCCGGGTCCTCATGGGTCTCGATAAAGAGGCCGGCGACACCGACAGCGACCGCCGCACGCGAAAGCGTCTCGACGAACTCGCGCTGACCGCCCGTCGAACCGCCCTGCCCGCCCGGCTGCTGCACCGAATGGGTGGCGTCGAAGACGACAGGCGCGCCGAGCGACGCCATGATCGGCAGGGAACGCATGTCGGAGACCAGCGTGTTGTAACCGAAGGACGCGCCGCGCTCGCATAAGAGCACATTCGGGTTGCCGCTTTCATTCAACTTGGCCAGCACGTTCTTCATGTCCCAGGGTGCCAGGAACTGGCCCTTCTTGACGTTGATGACACGGCCGGTTTTGGCGGCGGCGACGAGAAGATCGGTCTGGCGGCTGAGGAAGGCCGGGATCTGCAACACATCCACCACTTCGGACACGATGGCGCACTGTTCCTCGGTATGAATGTCGGTCAGAACAGGAAAGCCGAATTCCTTCTTGAGATCGGCGAAAACCTGCATCGCGCTGTCAAGGCCTATGCCGCGCTTGCCGGAAAGCGAGGTGCGGTTCGCCTTGTCGAAAGAGGATTTGTAAACGAGGCCTATTCCAAGCTTGTCGCAAAGCTCCTTCAGCACGCCCGCAATCATGAAGGCATGTTCGCGGCTTTCCATCTGGCAGGGGCCGGCAATCAGCGAAAAACGCTCGGTATTGGAAAAGGAAACCTTGCCGGCGCCATCGCCGGCGGTGACTTTGAGATTGTTCGTAACGCTCATCATTTTT
The DNA here is from genome assembly GCF_009498615.1 of Agrobacterium sp. ICMP 6402. NCBI lineage: Bacteria > Pseudomonadati > Pseudomonadota > Alphaproteobacteria > Hyphomicrobiales > Rhizobiaceae > Agrobacterium > Agrobacterium sp. ICMP 6402. Next base: position 925,722 of record NZ_QSNV01000001.1, on the reverse strand, counting down.
CCTCGAAGGCGAAGGCAACGCCCTGACCGGGTGCTGCGGGCACCACCAGCCGGCCGCCCGTTTCTACGCAGGACACGCCATTAGCAGCAAGTGCTGCTTCTGTCACGGCAAGATCGCGAACGGAAAAGACGATGCCTGCGCCGCGCAATCCATCGCCGCCCTCTTCGGGAGCATTAAAGGCATGTCTGCCAAAGACCGGATTTTGCGTCAATCTTATGCGGGCATTGCCGGTTGCGAAAACCACATCACCATCCGGGGACACTTTGCCATCACGGCCAAAAACAGTTTCGATCAGCTGCACCGCATTCACATTACCACCGGCAAACAGGACGATCTCGCTGAGGCCGGAAACGCCATTGGCATGGCTCTCCAGCACTGAACGGTCGCCCGGCAGGGCCTGCAACCGCTGGCAACTGAACAGGAAGAAATCCGCAGCGGAACCACTGGCTGCAAAAGCCAGCCGGAAGGCCGCTTCGCTCTGCGAACCATCAGGCATTTTGACCGGCCGCGAAAATTCAAAGACATTTCCGGCCGAAATGCCTGAGGCTACGAATCGGTCGTGATCGCCAGGAGCGTCCTGTGTTGCAGCAACTAGAGCGGAAAATCCCTCCCCTGCGACATGTTTCCGGAAAGCCTGATCCCGCCCGGTGAACACATCTCCCCGGTCAATCGAGGCATTATAGTTAGCCGGGTTAGCAATTGCGAGAGGTTCCAGATAGGTGCCGTCAGCGAAAAAAATGCAGGCATTCTGCGTGCCGAAAGGGTGGAGAGCCGCTGGTGCTACCGTAAACCCAAGGTTTCCAAGGCGATTAACGGCAATGCCAAGGACATCCACAGGCAGAACGAGATGGTCGACACGGTATGCTTTCGTCATTTTCCTGCTTCCTGCTCTCACATCCGGCATAGCGATGCCGGAACGGTCCGAAAGGCAGAAAAGCACAATTTCGTGCTTTCAGGCAAATCATCAAAAGAACAGATAGCAGCTTCACGAAATTTTAGGGGATTGCGGAACACATATGGAACATATAGTGTTCGTTCTGTATTTGTTTCACGATCTCCACGACGATTCTCAAGGGTGTTTTCCTCATGCTCACGCGCAAACAGCAGGAATTGCTTCTCTTCATTCATGAACGAATGAAAGAGTCCGGCGTGCCGCCCTCCTTCGATGAAATGAAGGACGCACTCGATCTTGCTTCCAAATCCGGTATCCACCGGCTGATTACCGCCCTCGAAGAGCGTGGTTTTATTCGCCGGCTACCTAACAGGGCGCGGGCGCTGGAAGTCATCAAGCTTCCGGAGGCCTATACTCCGGGTGCGAGGCCGCAACGCGGCTTTTCGCCAAGCGTCATCGAAGGCAGTCTTGGCAAACCGAAGACGCCGGAACCCGCACCAGCGCCAAAGGCTCCGGCCAACGATCTCGGCGGGGCGGTCACCGTGCCGGTCATGGGCCGCATCGCCGCCGGCGTGCCGATTTCCGCCATCCAGAACAACACCCATGATGTTGCCGTGCCGGTGGACATGCTGGGTTCGGGCGAACATTACGCGCTCGAGGTTAAGGGCGATTCGATGATCGAGGCCGGTATTTTCGACGGCGATACCGTCATCATCCGCAACAGCAATACCGCCAATCCAGGCGATATCGTCGTAGCGCTGGTGGATGATGAGGAAGCGACGTTGAAACGCTTCCGCCGCAAGGGCGCTTCCATCGCGCTTGAAGCAGCCAACCCCGCTTATGAAACCCGCATCTTCGGGCCTGATCGGGTAAAAATTCAGGGCAAGCTGGTCGGGCTTATACGCCGTTACCATTGATCTGAATTCGCCGTCATCCTCTCGAAACAGGCATCGTCATGAGGCTAACCCTGTCGAAGATGACGGCAATTCCCTAATTTGGCAGACTATGTGAGTGTCGGGAAAGCTTATCCTTCCCGCGGACGGACACAACCTGTCTGGTAGAGATCAGTTCCAGTCTCATATGGATATCCTTGTCGCGCTCTTCTCCCCGGCGTGTTGTCACCACTGCGTCACATGCCGTGGACTTTTGGTCGCGTGAGGTCGTTTACGCTTGAGGGATATGGCTGGCCTGGCGCTGCCGGCAAATGGTGACACGCGGTGCAAAGCCCCTGCCATTCATCAACGTGATTTATGGGTGCCATGGATTATTTTCGATATTCCATCATGCCCCGACAGGTATAGAAATGCGCGTCATATCCGGGAGATAAGCCATGTACGATCTTTATATCGCCAACAAGAACTACTCCTCATGGTCGCTGCGGCCGTGGGTGTTGATGCGCACGCTCGGTATCGCTTTTGATGAGAAACTTGTTCCGTTCGGCGAAGGTGTCGCCTTTTCCAGCTTTTCACCGACCGGCAAGGTGCCCTGCCTTGTCGATGATGGTGTGACGATATGGGAAACGCTGTCAATCGCCGAATATCTCGCAGAACGACACCAGGGCGTCTGGGCGAGCGACAAGCAGGCACGTGCATGGTCGCGTTCGGCTGCGAGTGAAATGCATGCCGGCTTTTCCTCGCTGCGCAATCTCTATCCGATGTCGGTCGGTATTCGAGTCAAGCCGAAGGATGGCGATCTCGGACTTGCGGCAGACATAAAGCGCATCGATGCGCTCTGGAGCGAAGGTCTGACAAAATTCGGCGGCTCATATCTTGCCGGTCAGAAATTCACGGCGGTCGATGCATTCTTCTGCCCGGTCGCATTCCGTTTCCAGACCTATGGCGCTGAGCTCTCGACTGCAGCAAAAGCCTATTGCGATCGGTTGCTCGCCCTGCCCGCCATGCGTGAATGGTATGAGGCCGGATTGAAGGAAATCTGGCGCGACGCGGCGCATGAACAGGAAATCAGCGGCATTGGTGAATTGACTGCCGATCTGCGTGTGAAGGTCTGAGGATCCATGCTGGCGGCGTTTATTGCGACGCCAGCAACTGCCTGACCGGTTCCGGCACCTCGTATTCGAAACGGTCGCTTTTCCAGTCGTAATAGCGGTGCTCGCTCCATGGCCTGTCCGCCCCGGCAATCGCCGCACGCAGCCGTCCCACGACCGCAGACTGATCGCTTCCGGCAAAGTTTATTTCCACTGAACCAATGCGACGTAAAATATCGCGGTTGAGCAGAAGCGCTCCTGAGCGGCATTGTGAAAACGAAGTCCTGCGGGAAACGACGACAATATCGGCGATGTCGCAGGCTTTTCCGGCAAACCGGCCGTCTTCCAGAACGACAATCCATTCACCACTGCCGGCGCGCGCCACGCACCATATGCCTTTGCTGCAGGTGAAGACGCCGGCTTCCGCATCTTTCAGCGCTGCCGTCATCTGCCGCGTCACCACCCTCATCTCCTCCGGCGCAAGCTTTGATTTTGTGGTCAGGCCTACACTGGTTACTGCGGCATCCGCTTTAAGAATGACCGGCGGCGCGGGCTGTTCCGGCAGCAGCAGCGCCCTTTGCCACTGGCCGTATACAAAGCCCTGCGGTCGCGTTTTTGTCGTATAGGCCTTGCCGTCTTCCAGCAACGCCACCAGTTCACCATCCTCGTGAATGAGCAGATCCGGGACATCGCGATAGGCCACAGCCGCCGACAGGCCGAAAGCGGAGATAAGAAGCGGAATACCTAGCAGCGCAAGCCGGCTGCGCAGTAAGGTCAGCAGCAGGAAGCCGGCCGAGCCGAGACCGATAAACCACTCATGCGGCCGCCCCGTTGCAGCGCTGCCGCCCCAGGACGCCACTTCATTGGCGACTTCGATGACGAGCGCCATGCCATAACCCATAACCTTCAGGAACGGCGCATCGAGCCCGAACGGCATCAGCAGCATGGCGAGCAGGCCGAAGGGCATGACGATCAGCGACATTAGCGGCATGGCGGCGAGATTGGCGAAAAGTCCATAGGTGGTGACACGATGGAAATGCTCGGCCGAATAGATCGCCGTCGAAAGGCCGCCAATCAGCGATGTGGTGATGACGCCGCCAATGACGGCGCCCGCCGTTTGAAACACCGTGATCCATGCCGGTTTGCGGCCGATGAAAAGGCGCTCGCGATCGTTGTGCCGGCGGCTCCACCAGGCATAGGTGGATACGAGCGCGATGGTCGCGGCGAACGACATCTGGAAGCTCGGCCCCATAATTTCCGAGGGCGAAAAGACAAGAATGACCAGAGCCGAAAGAGCAACATTCCTGAGGCTGAGTGACGGCTGATCAAAAAGAATCGCGATCAACATCACCGACATCATCAGCCAGGCGCGCTCGGCGGAGACAGCGAAACCGGAAATCAGATAATAGGCGAGCGTCATCAGGAGGGCTGCGAAAGCCGAAATCTTCTTGACGGGCCAGCGCTGCGCAAAGGCGGGAAACAGGCTGAAGGCAAGTCTTAAACCGACGAAAAATATACCGGCGGCAAGCGCCATGTTAAGCCCGGATATGGCGACGATATGGGCAAGGCCGGAAAGCCTCAGCGCCTCCATCGTCTCGCCGGATATGGCCTGCCTCTCATCGGTGACGATGGAGGCGGCGAAAGCTCCGGCGTCACCGCCAATGGTGTTGCGGATGCGCTCGGCAATGGCGCTACGCAGGCCGTAAAGCCGCCTATCGGCCCATTCCAGCCAGCCCGTTTCGGCCTTCATGTCGCCCTTGGGTGATACAAGTGTCTGCGGTGGCTTATAGAAAAATCCGGTGGCGCCTGTGCCTTTGAAATAGGAAGCGAAGGCGAAATCGTTCAGCCCCGGCAAAGCGGGGCCGGATGGCGGCGACAGCCGCGCCTTGCCGCTGATGGTGGCGCCAAGCGCGACCGGCTCACCTCCCCCGCGGGCAAGCAGCGAAATCTTCTTCGGCGGGCGCGATAATGCCGGCCCTTCGGTCGCGGTCAGCTGAACGACGTATCGCCAGGAGCCGCGTGCATCCACCTCCCGGCGCACCACCGTGCCGGTGATGGTGGTTGTGACCGGAGTATCCAGCACCACGGTTGCCGCCCGCCGGGTTTCAAGGTCTGCCAGAAGCATGCCCAGCAGAAGAAAAGCGGCGACGCTGCAGATGGCTGCCCATGGGCTGCTGTCATATCGGGTAAAAAGTGCCAGACCGGCAGCCAGCAGGAATGCCATTGCCAGAACGGATAAAGACAGCGTGACTTCCAGAGAGAACCACAGGATCGCGCCGCAGCCGATGAAGACGGGAACGAAAAGAAAATCGTGGCCGAATGCGCGCTCTTCAGCGAGGCAGCCGGCAACTTTTCGGGCGATGACTGCCTTGAGATTGCGCCTGGGAACAGGGGCTGGAAAATCATAAGCCACAACGTCGCCGGCGCGGTGAACGGGAAACAGGATTTCATGCGTGCCGGGCAAGCCGCCCTGCAACGTTTCGGCATATCCGAGATGCTTTCTTTCCCCTTGACCGAGCAATCCGCGCCGCCCCTGCCGCATTGGAAACAGGTTTGCAGGGCAGCGCGAAGGATTGCAATCCTTATCCTTTAACGGAGCGTTGACCGAGATTGAATTGCCATTGCCGATAAAGCCGCAAGCAACGTCATTGCGTTTGCCGCAATGCACAATTTGACCTTCGAATAGCTTGGCATCGGCGCAAGGATCATATAGCTAATCGGTAGACGCTTAACCGCGAGGCGTGTCTCAACGCCTCCACCCGCATGTTCTCGGAGGATCAGTATGACGGACAAAAGCGCTACAGTGACATTTGGCGACAAGCAGGTCGAGCTCCCGGTCAGGGAAGGCACGATTGGACCGAGCGTCGTCGATATCGCCACGCTGTACAAACACACGGGTTCCTTCACTTACGATCCGGGATTCACATCGACGGCCTCCTGCGAATCCAAGATCACCTATATCGATGGTGACGAGGGCGTTCTCCTGCATCGTGGCTTCCCGATCGAGCAGCTGGCCGAACAGGGCGATTTCCTCGAAACCTGCTATCTGCTGCTTTACGGCGAATTGCCGACGGCGGCGCAGAAGAAGGATTTCGACACCCGCGTGACGCGCCACACCATGGTGCATGAACAGATGAGCCGCTTCTTCACCGGCTATCGTCGCGATGCGCATCCGATGGCCGTCATGTGCGGCACGGTCGGCGCTCTCTCGGCCTTCTACCACGACTCGACCGACATTACCGATCCGCACCAGCGCATGGTCGCTTCGCTGCGCATGATCGCGAAAATGCCGACGATCGCCGCCATGGCCTTCAAATATCATATCGGCCAGCCCTTCGTTTACCCGAAAAACGATCTGGATTACGCCTCCAACTTCCTGCACATGTGCTTTGCCGTGCCTTGCGAGGAGTACAAGGTCGATCCGGTTCTGGCCCGCGCCATGGACCGCATTTTCATCCTGCATGCCGACCACGAGCAGAACGCCTCCACCTCCACGGTGCGTCTTGCCGGTTCTTCGGGTGCAAACCCGTTCGCCTGTATTGCGGCGGGCATCGCCTGCCTCTGGGGTCCGGCACATGGCGGCGCCAACGAGGCGGCGCTCAACATGTTGAACGAAATCGGCTCTGTTGACCGCATTCCGGAATATATCGCCCGCGCCAAGGACAAGAACGATCCGTTCCGCCTGATGGGCTTTGGCCACCGCGTCTACAAGAACTACGACCCGCGCGCCAAGATCATGCAGAAGACGATGTACGAAGTGCTGGAAGCCACCGGCAATTCCGACGATCCGATCATGCAGGTTGCGCTGGAACTGGAAAAGATTGCCCTTTCCGACCCCTACTTCGTCGAAAAGAAGCTTTACCCGAATGTCGACTTCTATTCGGGCATCACGCTGAAGGCGCTCGGCTTCCCCACCACCATGTTCACCGTTCTGTTCGCGCTCGCCCGCACCGTCGGCTGGATCGCACAGTGGAACGAAATGATCGAAGATCCGCAGCAGCGCATCGGCCGTCCGCGCCAGCTCTACACCGGCGCCGGCAAGCGTGACTACGTTCCGGTTTCCAAGCGTTAAGCCCGCGGAACCATAGAATATAAAAGGCCGGCGGATGAAAATCCGCCGGCCTTTTTTGTTGCGTATCGAGCGGAGAAAGAAGCCAACAGGGTTTGGCGACCAGCATGGGCGAGCGTTGCGCGCTCAGCCTTGCTGTCTGCGGCCGTTCAGCACATCGAGCAGAATGGCAGCGCCGGTTTCGCCCGGCGCCACGTCGGTGTGCAAACGCTGCTGCACCAGAGCGTAACCTTCAAGCATTGCCCGCCGCTCGGTGGTGTCGGATGACAGGCGCTCAGCCCAGCGCAGCATGGACCCCGGCCGCACCACCTCGTTCAGATATTCCGGCACGACAGGGTAGTCGGCAATCAGGTTCGGAAGCGCGCCGGTCCAGGTCTTTATCCGCTTGCTCAGCATGGTGAAAATCCAGTCGGTCTTGTAGACCGATACTGTCGGCACGCCGGCTAGTGCCAGTTCGAGAATGACGGTCCCGGAGGCGGCAATCGCCGTATCGCCCTGCGCAAACGCATTCCACTTGAACGCAGCATCCGTGCCGATTTCAGGCCTGATATCATCAGGCCACGTCGCCGCCAGCTCACGCATGCGGATCTCCTGACGCGGCACGGTGGGCAGCAGAAACCGGGTTGGGCCGTTGCGTTCCACGAAGGCTTTTGCAGCCTCGCGAAACGGCTCCATCAGCCGCGTCGTTTCAGTGGAGCGCGACCCCGGCAGGAGGAGAATGGTTTTCGGCTCGCCCTTTGCCGGAGGCAAGCGTTCCGCCCGCTTTTTCCGCACCGTCAGCAGATCGGGATCGACGCTGAGGCGGTGGCCGACAAAAGTGGTCGGCGGGCCGCCGAGACGCCGCATCGCCTCTGGTTCGAAAGGCAGCAGGGCCAGAACGTGATCGACATAGGACAACATCGCGGTGGCGCGATATTCCTTCCACGCCCAGACACTGGGGCAGACATAGTTCACGACCGGAAGATGCGGCAATTGCTTGCGGACTTTTTTCGCAACACGATGCGTGAAGTCCGGGCTGTCGATGATCAGCAGAATATCCGGCTTTGCGGCAATGATCGCCTGCGCAGTCTGATTGATACGCGCGATGAGTTTTGGCAGCTTTTTGAGGACTTGTGTGAAGCCCATGATGGAGAGTTCGGAATAATCGAACAGCGAGGTCAGCCCCTGCGCCTCCAGCGCCTCGCCGCCGACACCCATAAGCTCGATGGAACCCGGATATCGGGCTTTCACGGAGCGGATCAAATCTGCGCCCAGAAGATCGCCGGATACTTCCCCGGCGATAACCGCCACTTTTAATGCTGCCGTCATCCGATCATCTCTCCCCGAGCATATCACCACCGAGTGACGTATCGATGCCGCAGACGAATATGCCCGCCTGATCGGCGGCTTTCAACATCTCGTCGCGGTCAAGCACCAGCGCCCGTCCCGCTTCGACAGCGATGCCCGCCAGTCCGGCTTTCTGCGCATTCTCCACGGTTTCGATGCCGATGGTCGGCAGGTCGGCACGGATATCCTGTTGCGGCTTGCAAAGCTTCACCAGCACACCCTTGCGGCGGGGCGATATGCGGCCCTCGGCACGCAAGGCCGCGACACGCGCCAGCATGGCATCCGTGCCCTCGACGCCTTCCAGCGCAACGATGCGGCCACCGACGGAGACAGCCCCCTGCCCGACATCGAGCGTGCCGAGCGCAAGTGCCGCCTCAGCCGCCTTGTGGATATCGCGCAGGTCTTCGTCTGTGGGTTTCTGTGCACCCAAAGTGCCTGTCGTGGCAAGCAGGCCGGGGGCAATCTCGTGGGCGCCGATGACCTTTGCGCCAAGCGTGCCGATGACCTTGATCACCATCTGCAACACGGCGTCATCACCGCCCGACAGCAACGTGCGGACGATGGAGGGCAGTTTCAGGACGATTCCGACCGTCGGGCGGATTTCCCGCCATTCCGGCCGTCGCGCCACGGCGCCGGAAAGCACGACGCGGTCCACCCGGTTTTCACGCAGCAAACGGCCGAGCCCTGCCACGTCGCCCACGCTGATGACGGCATTGTCGAAGCCGCTCCAGTCGAAGCTGGAATCATCGCGCAGGCGCACGATGAAGGGATTTTCACCCATCTCGCGGGCGGCGGCCGCCACATAAAGCGGCAGCTGGCCGCTGCCGGCCACGATGGCGAGACGCCCGCCGCCTGTCACGGCTCACTTGCCCCGGTTTGGTGAAGAGATCGGGCGGTCGCTGCCAGCACCGATGAAGTCGATGACTTCAAGGGCCTGTGGGCAATCCAGATAGTCATTGCGGTCGATTGCCGCCGCATTGCCGCGGATCGTGCCTTCGGCCTCGAAAACCTGTTTGAAGACGCGCCGGACCTTGTGAATATCCGCCCGTTCAATGCCGGCACGTGTCATGCCGACCACATTGAGGCCGCCGAGAATACCGGGGTTGCCGTTCAACATGCCATAGGGAATGACGTCGTAGTTAACCGCCGACAGCCCGCCGATGAAGGCCTGACGGCCGATGCGGGTAAACTGGTGCACGGCACAGCCGCCGCCAAGAATAGCGCGGTCTTCGATAGTCACATGACCCGCCAGCATCACATTATTCGACAGGACGATATGGTTGCCGAGGAGGCAATCATGCGCCACATGCGAATTGGCGAGGAACAGATTGTCGTCGCCGACAATGGTTTTGCCGCCACCATCAGAACTGCCGGCGTTCATCGTCACGCCTTCGCGCATGATGCAGCGTTCGCCGATCTCGAGCGTCGTTTCCGACCCATCGTGACGAATCGCCTGCGGCGTGCCGCCGATGACCGCCATGGGATGGATCACTGATCCACGGCCGACAACGGTCAAGCCGGAAACGACAGCATGATTGTGCAATATGACATCGTCGTGCAACGTGACCTTTGCACCGACATAGCTGAGCGCGCCGATGACAACATTTTCACCGATAACCGCGCCGTCTTCGACAATGGCGGTCGGGTGAATTCTGGCCGAGGCGGCGATCTTGCTCATTGCTGGTCCTCGGGGATCATCATCGCACCGACATCGGCTTCCGCCACCAGCGCGCCTTCCACCTTCGCCTCACAATGGAATTTAAAGACATTGCCGCGCTGGCGCTGCTTGACGACGTGGATTTCCAGACGATCGCCGGGGATCACGGGTTTGCGAAAACGCGCATTGTCGATTGTCATGAAATAGACGAGGTGACCGCCCTCGCCCTGACTGCGAGCGCATATCGCACCAGCCGTCTGGGCCATCGCTTCAACGATCAGAACGCCCGGCATGATCGGCCGGTCCGGGAAATGGCCGGTAAAATGCGGTTCGTTGACCGTGACATTCTTGATGCCGGTCGCCGAATTGTTACCATCGATATCGATGATCTTGTCGATCAGCAAGAATGGGTAACGATGCGGCAGAAGCTTCATGACTTCCAGAATGTCAGCCGCGCCGAGCGTCGTCTTCGTTTCTTCAGTCATTGTTTTTCTCTCCTGTTTTTTTATCACGCGCTTCAGCGCGTGCCAGAATTTCGGCCATGTCGCGCAGGAAATATTTCATTGGACGCGCAGGCGTTCCGCCGTAACGGGCGCCGGCCGGAACATCGGCGACCACACCGCTCATTGCTGCGATCTGCACGCCGTCACCAATAGTGATATGGCCATTGACGCCCGCCGCGCCGCCGATCATCACGCCATCGCCGATGCGGGTGCTGCCGGCAATGCCGACCTTGCTGACGATGCCACAATGGCGGCCGATGCGAACGTTGTGGCCGATCTGGACCTGATTGTCGATTTTGGTGCCTTCGCCGATGACGGTATCATCCATCGTGCCGCGATCGATCGTGGTATTGGCCCCGATCTCGACATTGTCCTGAATGATGACCCGGCCGATCTGCACGATTTTCAGCATGCCGCGCGGACCGGGGGCATAACCGAAACCGTCTTGACCGATGCGTGCACCATTATGGATAATCACATTGTTGCCAATGAGGGCCACAAGAATGCTCGCGCCACCGGCAATGGTGCAATCGCGTCCCACCTGCACATGCGGTCCGATGATGACACCGGGGCCAATCCGTGTGCCGGCACCAATATGAGCACCGGCGCCGATCACGGCGAGCGGCTCAACGATCACGCCCGCCTCCAGCTTCGCCGACGGGTCGACATGGGCAGCCGGAGAAATCTCGGCCTCCATCGGCGCAATCGTCGCAGGACGCATGGCGGAGGGATGCAGCAAAGCACCCACCTGCGCAAAAAGCGTATGCGGATTTTTCGATATCAGTGCCGGAATGTGAGGCGGAAGCATATCCGCCAGCGCCGCGTCACAAATGACGGCACCAGCCTCGCAGGTCTGCAACTCGTCACGGTTCTTGCGGGTGAGAATATAGCAGAGCTGATCGGGTTTTGCGCGGTAGACCGGCGCGACGGACCTGATGATCCGCTCTCCTGCTGTCTCATCAGACAGTTCCGCCCCAAAACGGTCTGCGATGTCTTTCAATCGCAGTCCCTCGTGGGGCGGAAAAAAGGCGTTGTATTCCATTAGCCGGACACTCCAGAACGTTCAAAGTTGCAGTTCTGGACTGCCGATATCAGAAAGTGTTGGACATGCCAAACCGGAAACGCTGTTCCTCGTCATAGTCTTCCTTGGCGATCGGCACCGCGTAGTCGACGCGGATCGGACCGAAGGGCGATGCCCACATCACGCCGATACCAGCAGATGCGCGGATGGAGTTGTCATCCTTTACACCGGTGCTGTTGGCGACCTTGTTGCCGTAAAGCGTACCGGCATCGACGAAACCAGCCAGACGCAGGCCGAAATCTTCCGGAACACCAGGCATCGGGGCGGTGACTTCAGCAGAAGCTGCGAAGTAGGTCGTGCCGCCGATGGAGTCGGAACCGATGCGCGGGCCGATACCGTCGTTCTTGAAGCCGCGAACCTGACGGCCACCGAACTTGAACTGATCGAATACCAGCAGATTGTCGCCAGTCGGAACAACATGACCCGCCTGACCGGTGAGCGAGCCGATAACATCGTACTCGTCCGACAGCGTGTAATAGAAGCGCGCCTTGGCGTAGATCTTGTAATATTCGGAATCGCCGCCGAGACCTGCAAATTCGTTCGTCAGGGCAGCCTGCCAGCCTTCGCGCGGCATGTTGCGGTCATCGAGCGTATTGTAGTTCAGCGTGTTGGAGATGATGGACTGCGTCCAGTCACCACCACGGATCAGAGCCTTGTAGGGCTCGGCAAGATTGCTGCCGGTTTCCCAATCGCCTTCGCCATCATAATTGATCTGCTTGTAGGTATACTTGAACGTCGTCGAGAGGTCTTCGGTGATCGGCGCGGTCACGCGCAGCGAGAAGCCCTGCTCGTCGTAATCGTAATAGTCTTCGCTACGGCTCTGGCTCTTGAACAGGTCGAAACCTGCGGCGAGGCGATAGCCGAGGAAATAGGGCTCGGTGAAGGACAGCGTGTAGGTACGCGCGTCGTCTTCACCCGCACCGGCGGCGAGACGAATATACTGACCACGACCGAGGAAGTTCTTTTCTTCGATGGAAGCTTCAAGCAGAACGCCGTCGTTCTGCGAGTAACCAGCACCAATACCGAACGAACCCGTCGACTGGTCCTCAACATCGACAACGATCACGACGCGGTCAGGCGCGCTGCCGCCGGCGGTCGAGATGTTGACCTTCGAGAAATAACCCAGCGCTTCGAGACGACGCTTTGCCGCCGTGATGATCGTCTGGTTGAAAGCATCGCCTTCGGAAATATCGAATTCGCGGCGGATAACGTAATCACGCGTGCGGGTGTTGCCGCGGATTTCGATACGCTCGACATAAGCGCGCTCGCCCTGATCTACGATATAGGTCACACCGATGGTGTTGCCGGACATGTCGCGGTCGCCGCGCGGCGTTACGCGGGCGAAAGGATAACCTTCGCCGGCGACGCGCTTGGAAATCGCTTCCATGCTCTGCTGAACTTCCTTGGCGCTGTAGCTGGCGCCCTGGCGGGTTTCAACGAGGCCCTGCAATTCAGAACCATCAACACCCGGAACGGTCGATTCGACGGCGACGTTGCCGAAGTCGTATTTCTTGCCTTCATCCACCGTGATGGAGATGGTGTATTCGTTCTTGGACTCGTCCAGTACAGCGTCGGACGACACGACCCGGAAGTCGGCATAGCCGCGGTTGTAATAGAACTGGCGCAGCGCCTCTTCGTCAGCGCGCAGCTTGTCCTCGTTATAGACGTCCTTACGCGTCAGGAACGACAGCATGTTGGACTTCTTGGTATTGATGACGGCGGCCAGACGACCGTCGCTATAGGAATTGTTGCCGACGAAATCGATGCGGCCAATCTTGGTACGCTCACCTTCGTTGATGACGAAAGCGATGTTCACACGGCCCTGACCGACGGAAACGGTCTGCGTGGTGATTTCGACGTCACTGCGGCCGATTGCGGCATAAGCTTCCTTGATGCGGGCAATATCCGCCGTCACGATAGCCTGATTGAACGGGCCGAGCGACTGGGTCTGCACGATGCCGACGAGCTTGTCGTCCTTGATCTTGCGGTTGCCGTTGAAGACCACCTGGTTGACCAGCTGGTTCTCATTGACGGTCACGACCAGCGTGCTGCCGGAAACGCGCATGGAGACATTCGAGAAGTAACCGGTGGCGTAAAGACGCTTCACCGATTCATCGATGTCCGAATTGGAAAAGTTCTTACCCGGCGCAATGGTGATGTTGGAACGCACGGAGTCCGCACCGGACCTCTCGGCCCCGCGAACATCGATCTTGCTGATAACGGCTGCGTTTGCAGCACCAGCAGAGGCAAGCACGCCAAGGCCCGCAACCGAAGAAACACCAGCAGACAGCGCAACCGCCGACACAGCGTTCAAAAATCTTGAACCAGCCTTCATTTCAAATCTTACCTTTTTACGTTGTCCCTCAGCGGGCGGAACCCGACTCCGGCCATGTGCGTCGTTTTACCTGCTTTTCCCCTACAAGCAAGTCAGAACGTTAAATTCTGTTTACTTCGTGATCCAGAGTGGCTCATTCGCCACTTCGGCATAAAAACAAGGTAAACAAGCCCTTAACAAAACCGTTAAAACACAATCCTCAGCCAATCAAGCTGCTGATATCATTCCATGTTGCAAAAACCATAAGACCCAGAATCATTGCCATACCAATACGGAATGCTACTTCCTGCGCGCCGACACCAAGCGGCCTGCCGCGGATGGCCTCGATGGCGTAAAAAACCAGATGTCCACCGTCCAGAACCGGGACAGGCATCAGGTTCAGAAGGCCGATCGACACGGAAAGCACGGCGGCGAGCTGGATCACGGCCGAAATGCCGAGCGTCGCCATCTGGCCGGATGCCTGTGCGACACGGACGGGGCCGCCGAGCTGATCGGCATTCATGCGCCCGGTCACGAGATTGCCGATATAGTTGAAGGTGCCGGTGATGACGTGGCCCGTTTCGCGCACGCCTTCCATCAGCGCCTGCGTCGGCGAATATTCAATATGGCGGAAATTGCCGCTGGTCTGGTCGGTGACGATGCCGATGATGCCCATTTCCAGCTTGTTGCCGAACTGGTCCGTGGTTTCGGTGCGGGTCGGAACCATCGGCAGCTTCAGTTCCTCGCCTGCCCTTTCGACAGTCACGGTGATCGGCGTGCCCGGCCGGATGCCGACATAACGGCGGACATCCTCGAAGGTCACGACTTTTTCGCTGTCGATTGCCACCAGACGGTCACCCGGGCGCACGCCGGCGGCGGCAGCGGCGCTGTTTTCACGCACCGAGGCCACGATCGGATCGGAGATCATCCGGCCATAAACACCGAACAGGACCGCGAAGATGAGAATCGCCAGAATGAAGTTGGCTATGGGACCGGCGGCGACCGTCGCCGCCCTTTTCCAGAGCTTTGCACCGGAAAGCGTCTGCGCCCTCTCCTCCAGCGACATATGCGACAGGCCGGAACTATCCGGCTTGCTCGCTGCATCTTCGTCGCCGAAGAACTTGACGTAGCCGCCGAGCGGGATTGCGGAAATCTTCCATCTCGTGCCGTGCCGGTCGGTAAAGCCGATCAGTTCCGGGCCGAATCCGATGGAAAAAGCTGTCGAGCGGATGCCGCTCCAGCGGCCGACGAGATAGTGGCCCATTTCATGGACAAAAACGAGCAGTGACAGCACCAGGACGAAGGGCACGATGTAGCCGGTCAGAAAACCGGTCGCCGCCATTACTGTGTTCATGACAATCTGCCCTTTATATCGTGACCTTTCGCGCCGCTTAGAAGCCCGGCAACAGACCGCCGCCCGATCCGGGCACGTCGCCTGTCGCTGCCGCATGCACGAAAGCAATGAGGAATACCGTAAAGCAGGCAAAAACAAGACCGTCAACACGGTCCATGAAGCCGCCATGGCCCGGGATGAGATGGCCGGAATCCTTGACCTGAAAACGCCGTTTCACGAAGGATTCAAAAAGATCGCCGATCTGGCTGAAGACCGAGAGGATAAGCGCAAGCCCAAGTATCAGCAGGCTGATCCTGCCGTGATAGGCGAGCGACACCACGCCGCCGCCGATCAACGCAGCCACGGCCCCACCGATGGCGCCAGACCAGGTCTTGCCGGGCGAGATCGCCGGCGCAAGCTTTGGTCCGCCAATGGCGCGCCCGACGAAATAAGCCAGAATATCCGTCGACCAGACAACGGCGAAAATGAACAGGATAGAAACGAAGCCGGTCAACTCGTCGCCACGAATGGCAGCCAGCGAAATGCCGCTGAGACCAGCATAGATGATGCCGCCCACCAGCCACCAGTTCTTGCCGCGCAGGACAGGGAAAAGTGCGGCTGTCAGCGTAAAACCTGACAGTAGCGGCAGATCAAGCGAGGGTTCGCCAAAAATCGTGTTGCCGGCGATGACGGCGACCGCAAACCAGCCCCAGGCATTGCCGGTGGAGTTGGTTTCGGACAGCCGGGTAACCGTCGACCATTCATAATAGATGAGGATCGCCAGAAGACCGGCCACGATACGGAACAGGATGCCGCCATACCAGGTGGCGGCCAATATGACCGCCGCCATGACGATTGCGGATACGATCCGCAGTCTGAGTTCACGGCTCATCAGGCGCCTGCCACGGCAACCTGCTCGGCGATGGCGCCGAAGCGGCGATTACGCGTTGCATATTGCTCGATTGCGGAAAAGAAGAGTTGCCTGTCGAAGTCGGGCCAATATTCGGGAACGAACAGGAACTCGGAATAGGCTGCCTGCCAGAGCAGAAAGTTCGACAGGCGCTCTTCGCCGCTGGTGCGGATGATGAGATCCGGATCCGGCATTCCGCACGTATCAAGTCTCGCCGAAATCATCTCCGGCGTGATCGATGCGGCATCCAGCCGGCCTTCGGCGACATCGCGGGCGATCGCCATCGTCGCGCGGGTAATCTCGTCACGGCTGCCGTAATTGAAGGCGATCACCAGCGTCAGCTTGGTGTTATCAGCCGTCATCTGCTCGGCTTCTTCGAGAAGAGAGCGGATGTCGTTCTTCAGGCCCTGCCGGTCGCCGATAATGCGCACGCGGACATTTTCACGATGCAGTTCCGCAAGGTCGCGCCGGATGAAGGCCTTCAGAAGCCCCATCAGATCGCTCACCTCGGATTCGGGCCTGCGCCAGTTTTCCGAGGAGAAGGCGAAAAGCGTGAGATAGCTGATGCCGCAGTCGCCGGCCGCACGCACAGTCTCGCGCACGGCCTCAACCCCGCGGCGATGCCCCATCACGCGCGGGAGACCGCGCTGTTTTGCCCAACGCCCATTTCCATCCATGATGATGGCGACGTGCTCGGGTATTGAGGAACGTGTCGTCGTCGGCATATCGATCCATTAACAGGCAGTGCGGAATTGAAACGAATAAAATACAGGGCTATCGCAAGCGATATCACACCTGCATGATTTCCCTTTCCTTCTCGCCAAGCAAGCGTTCAATATCGGAAATCGTGTCGTCGGTCATTTTCTGGACCTTTTCAGACTGTCCACGGCTCTCGTCCTGACCGATGTCTCCGTCCTTTTCGGCTTTTTTCAGGCCGTCCATGCCATCGCGACGCACATGGCGAATCGCCACCTTGGCTTTTTCGGCATAGTCGTGGGCCACCTTGACGAGCGATTTGCGGCGCTCTTCGTTGAGTTCAGGCAGCGGAATTCTCAAGTTCTGGCCATCGACGATCGGGTTGAGGCCGAGATTGGATTCGCGAATGGCGCGGTCGACGGCGTTGACCATCGACTTGTCCCAGATGTTGACGCCAAGCATGCGCGGCTCAGGAACCGTGATGTTGGCAACCTGATTGAGCGGCACGCGCGAGCCATAAGCTTCAATGGTCACCGGATCGAGAATATTGGCCGAAGCACGGCCGGTGCGCAGCGATGCGATATCGCTCTTGAATGCATTGATGGCGCCATCCATGCGGCGCTTGATATCGTTGAGGTCAATACCACTCATCTAGATACTCCATCTCTATCGGCCTTTCCGGCCGTAATTCGCCCCAGGGGCGGCGTCTTTTCTTGATTACTTGTCGTGCACGATGGTCTTGCGACCACCGCCGGTCAATATCTGTGCGAAACCGCCCTTCTCGTGGATCGAGAAGACAATGATCGGGATATGGTTTTCGCGGGCAAGCGCCACAGCGGCGATATCCATGACCGCCAGCCCCTTGCCGAGCACTTCGCTATGGGTCAGCTCGTCGAAACGGGTGGCCGTCGGGTCCTTCTTGGGATCGGCGGAATAGATGCCGTCCACCTGGGTGCCCTTGAAGATCGCCTCGGCACCCATTTCGGCGGCCCGCAGCGCTGCGGCAGAATCGGTGGTGAAGAAGGGGTTGCCCGTGCCGCCGGCAAAAATCACCACGCGGCCCTGCGCGAGGTGGTGAAGGGCCGCACGCTGCGAGAAGCTCTCACAAATCTCGGGCATGGCGATTGCGGAGAGAACGACGGTGTCGATGCTGAGCTTGCGCAGCGAGGTCGCCAGCGCCAGCGCGTTGATGATGGTTGCCAGCATGCCCATATGGTCGCCGGTGACACGGTCGCCGCCCTTGGAGGCCACGGCCACGCCGCGGAAAATATTGCCGCCGCCGACGACGACGCCGACTTCAACACCCATCGCCCTCGCTTCGGCAATATCGGAGGCGATCCGGTCGGCCACCGCCACATCGATACCGAAACCCTGGTCACCCATGAGGGCTTCACCGGAAGCCTTGAGAAGAACACGTTTGTAGATCGGCTTGGAAGACATCATGACTCCTCGGAAATGTAACCGAAACGCGGATACACGAAGGGCACCGCGTTGTCACGCGATGCCCTCCCGTTTTCCCAAGATTGGGTAAATATAATCAGCCCTTGGCGACTGCGGCGACTTCTGCTGCGAAATCGCTTTCTTCCTTCTCGACGCCTTCGCCGAGCAGCAGGCGAACCATGCCCGTCACTTCGATGGAAGCGCCAGCTTCCTTTTCGGCTTCCTTGACGGCAGCGCCGACAGTGATGTCGGGGTTGATGACGAAAGCCTGCGACAGAAGGGCGACCTCTTCGAAGAACTTGCGCATGCGGCCATCAACCATCTTTTCGATGATGGCTTCCGGCTTGCCGGATTCGCGGGCCTGTTCGATGAAGACGTTGCGTTCGCGCTCGGCAACTGCGGCATCGACTTCTTCCGAGCGGATGGCGAGCGGGTTGGTCGCAGCAATGTGCATGGCGACCTGGCGGCCGATGGAGTTCAGAACAGCCTTGTCGCCAACCGACTTCAGGGCAACCAGAACGCCGAGCTTGCCGATGCCGTCGCCGGCAGCGTTGTGAATGTAGGTCGCGACAACGCCGTGCTCGACTTCGAGCGCAGCCGAACGACGCAGCGTCATGTTTTCGCCGATGGTGGCGATCGCGTCCTTGATGCTGTCGGAAACGGACTTGCCGGTCGCCGGGTAGGTTGCGGCGCCAACAGCCTCAACGGTGCCGTTGGTGGAGAGAGCGACCTGGGCGATACCACGGATGAGGTCCTGGAACGCGTCGTTACGGGCAACGAAGTCGGTCTCGGAGTTGAGTTCGACAACAACAGCCTTGTGACCCATGGTGGCGACGCCGATCAGACCTTCGGCAGCCGTGCGGCCGGACTTCTTGTCAGCCTTTGCGATGCCCTTGGCGCGCAGCCAGTCGATCGCCGCTTCCATGTCGCCATTGGTCTCAGCAAGAGCCTTCTTGCAGTCCATCATGCCTGCGCCGGATTTCTCGCGCAGTTCCTTCACCATTGCGGCTGTGATTTCGGTCATTGTTTGCCTCTTATCGGTTCGATCGGTCAGCAGGCAGAATTTGCCGTGCCGAATTCTGGGTGATGAGTGTACCCGGCCGCACACCCTTTGAAACCGGAGAGGATTTCAGGAAAGGGGTATGCGCATTCCCAAGTGCTGCGGCGTCTCCATACATCGAAATGATGGGTGCCGTCGAAGTGTGACAGCGTTATGAAGGCCGTCACCGCATTTCAACCACATCGAACGCCAAGCCTTCACCGAAGACCCGACGGAGCGGTATGAAACGAACAAGGCCGTCAACCCACTGAAGGTCTTTGACGGCCTTGTCATATCCTTATCGAGGAGACGGCGACTAAGAAATCGCCGCCAGACAGGGCCTTTATCAGGCGCCAGCCTCATCTTCGAGCGCGGGCTCGATCGGAGCTTCTTCCGAAGCGCCGATGTCACGGCCGGAAGCGCCCTGCTGACGTGCGATACCGTCGATGGCAGCGCGGGCGATCAGGTCGCAATAAAGCGAGATGGCGCGCGATGCGTCGTCGTTACCGGGGATCGGGTAGTCGATGTGATCCGGGTCGCAGTTGCTGTCGATGATCGCAACGACCGGAATGCCAAGACGCTTGGCTTCTTCGATCGCGATCTTTTCCTTGTTGGTGTCGATGATGAACATCAGGTCCGGAACGCCGCCCATATCGCGGATACCGCCGAGAGCCTTTTCAAGCTTTTCGCGCTCGCGCTCAAGGTTCAGGCGTTCCTTCTTGGAATAGCCGGAGCCTTCCGAGTTCAGGATTTCGTCAACCTTGCGCAGACGCTGGATCGAGTTGGAAATCGTCTTCCAGTTGGTCATCATGCCGCCGAGCCAGCGGGAGTTGACGTAATACTGGGCCGAACGCTTTGCGCTGTCGGCGATGATTTCGGACGCCTGACGCTTGGTGCCGACGAACAGAACGCGGCCGCCACGAGCAACGGTGTCGGACACGACCTGAAGGGCGCGCGACAGCATCGGAACGGTCTGAGCCAGGTCGATGATGTGGATGTTGTTACGGTCGCCGAAGATGTACGGCTTCATCTTCGGGTTCCAGCGATGCGTCTGGTGGCCGAAGTGAATGCCAGCTTCCAGAAGCTGACGCATAGAAAAATCGGGCAATGCCATGCCTAGTTACTCCTTTTCCGGTTTAACCCCCGCGAAGCAAACAGCGCCGTTTTATCGGCACCACCGGGCGGAACGGACCGGATTTCTCCCGGAACATCCCAAGCTTCGCGTGTGGAATGGTGAGGCGCATACAATCGCCCCAGATAAAAAGCAAGCTTTTATGCAAAAAAACCGCGCGAACAGCCCGCCTTTCAGCGAACCGGCTTGTTTTCGCAGGTTCCCGGCTTGAGAATATCAAGCTTCGCCAGTTTGCCGGTCAGAACAAAATCGCCGTAATCCATGGTCAGATCGCGGGTGATTCCGTTTTCGTAAAGCTTGAAGGACATGCGGTAGATCGGTAGCGAATCCGTTCCCGTCTTGTCGTTATAATAGGCGATAGTGACAGGCCAGAATGCGGCTTTCGCAAATTCGCCCGCCTTTACGGCGTCAGCATCGCCATCCTTCGGCATCTGCGACTTGCCTACCAGCGTCGAGGTGATCAGGCTTTCATCGCCATCATCGGAACCGTCGAAAATCCGGGATTCGAAGATACGCTTTCCCTGTTTCGCATGTTCGATGACCTGAAACATATGCTGCGTCGGGAATTCGCTGGCGACGAGACTGACCTGGCGGGCATCGGGCATCGTCAAATCGACCTTGACGCCGTCGGTGTTGTCGATTGCCGCCCCCTGCACTTCCTTGTCCAGCTTGTCGTCGGTGTAGGACTTGGTCTCGAAGGTAAACTTCTTCGCAGCCAGATCCTCGAAGGTCGTGGTCTGCTGGTCGGTCATGCGCACCGCGTCGCCGGTGTTGATCTGCGTCACGAAACGGAAATCCGTCTTATAACCCTGACAGGCCGAGCCGGTGAATTCATAGACCATGCGGCCCGTCATGCCCTCGATGCCGGAGCGATCGGACGCGTCCTTGAGTTCGAGATCGTAGACGGCGCGATGGGCGACGAGGTCCGGAACCGCCACCGGCAAGGCATTGGCGGCGTTTGACAGGCCGGTCATAAGCCCTGTTGCGGCAACAAAACCAAGCGTCCTGACAAACATGCAATATCTCCTGTTGGACTCGCTGCTCATATTGTACAAGCAACCGCCCGGCTTTTGGATCAACATCTTCTGAATGCCGGATTCTTGAAGGATTTACAACAAAACCGGAGACGAAAATGTCTGATGTCATCGAAGGCCGCCTCAAGGAACTTGGCTTTACGCTTCCCGTAGCCGCAGCACCAGCCGCAAACTACGTTCCCTTCACCATCAGCGGCAATCTTCTGTATGTATCGGGTCAACTGCCGATGGAATCTGGCAAGATTGCGGTGACGGGCCTTGTTGGCCGCGACATCGACGTTGCGGGAGCCCAGCGCGCCGCCGAATTATGCGCCGTCAATATTCTCGCGCAGGTCAAGGCCGCATTGAACGGCGACCTCTCGAAAATCCGCCGCGTCATCAAGCTGAACGGCTTCGTTGCCTCCGTTCCGGAATTCGTTGAACAGCATCTCGTCATCAACGGCGCATCCAATCTTCTCGCCAATGTTCTCGGTGATGCCGGCAAACATGCCCGCGCCGCCGTCGGCATGGCCTGCCTGCCCTTCAATGCCGCCGTCGAGATCGACGCCATCGTGGAAATCGACGCATGACGCTAAAACTTTCCTGGCTGACGGCCCAGCCCGTCGCCCATCGCGGTTATCATGATCTCAACAAGGCGGTCTGGGAAAATACGCTTTCCGCCTTTTCCCGCGCCGTCGAAGCCGGTTTTGCCATCGAATGCGATGTTCAGCTGGCAGCCGACAGCGTGCCAGTGATTTTTCACGACGACGACATGGCCCGGCTGACCGGCATCAAGGGCGACGTGCGCGAACGCACGTCGGGTGAACTGGCCATGCTTTCGGTCGGCCAGACGAAGGATCGTGTTCCGACGCTGAAGCAGCTTCTGGCGCTCTGCGCCGGCAAGGTGCCGCTGGTGATCGAGCTGAAAGGCCGCAAGGGCGAAGGCGTCGATGACGGTTTTGCCGAGGCGGTTCTGGAGGACCTCGAGGGCTACAAGGGCCATGTGGCGCTGATGAGCTTCGACCACCACCTGCTGAAGGACCTGAAGGCTGCGGGGTCTCCCTGGCCGCTTGGTCTCACCGCCGAAGGCGACAAGCCGGAAGACTTCTTTAGTCATGACGAAGCGATGCAGCTTGGGCTTGATTTCATCTCCTATCATTGGGGTCACCTGCCCAACAGCTTCATCGAGGCGCAAAGAAAACTTGGGCTTCCGGTGATTACCTGGACGGTCAGGGATGAAAATGCGCGTGAGACTACCTATAAATATGCGGACCAGATGACATTCGAAGGTTTCGACCCGAGAGAGAACCCCTCCGCTACGGCATGACAGAAGACTATTCCATTCGCGTTGCGCAATCCCTGGGGGATATCGATCCGGAAAGCTGGAAACGGCTTTCCGGAACATCACGCAATACGTCAGGAAAACCATACAATCCTTTCATCTCTCACGCATTTTTATCATCGATGGAAGAGTCCGGATCGGCGACAGCCAAGACCGGCTGGCTTGGAAACCATCTGCTGCTCGAAAACGCGTCCGGGGATCTGGTCGGGGCGATACCGGCCTATCTGAAGAACCACAGCAAGGGCGAATATGTCTTCGACCATGGCTGGGCGGATGCTTTCGAGCGGGCTGGCGGTCATTATTATCCGAAACTGCAATGTTCGGTTCCCTTCACGCCGGCGACGGGGCCGCGGCTGCTCACTTCCGAAACCGTGGACGAAACACGCTTCAAGCCGCTTCTGGCCTCCGGCCTCGCGCAGGTGACGGAAAAGATCGGCGTCTCCTCCGCACATGTCACGTTTCTGCCCGAAGACGATCTTGCAGCACTTCTGCCCCGCGATTTCCTGCACAGGACCGACCAGCAATTCCACTTCATCAATGACGGTTATCGCGACCATGATGATTTTCTCGACGCTCTTTCCTCACGCAAGCGCAAGGGGCTGAAAAAGGAGCGCCGCGCGGCACTGGAAAACGGCATCGAAATCGACTGGCTAACCGGCAGCGATCTGACCGAGGACATCTGGGACCAGTTCTTCGCGTTCTATCTGGATACCGGCGGCCGCAAATGGGGCCGGCCCTATCTGACGCGGGAATTTTATTCGCTGATCGGCGAACGCATGGCCGACGATGTTCTGCTGGTGATGGCGAAACGCGACGGGCGTTATATCGCCGGTGCGATCAACTTTATTGGCTCGGACGCGCTTTACGGTCGTCACTGGGGCTGCATCGAGGAACATCCCTTCCTGCATTTCGAGGTCTGTTACCATCAGGCGATCGATTTTGCGCTTTCCAAGGGATTGAAACGGGTGGAAGCCGGTGCGCAGGGCGAGCACAAGCTGGCGCGCGGTTACGTGCCGGTCACCACCCATTCGGCGCATTTCATCGTCCATCCGGGCCTGCGCCGCGCCATTGCCGATTATCTTCAGCGCGAGCGCGAGGAAGTCGAGCATATTGGCGATTATCTTGATGAACACACGCCCTTCCGCAAGGGCGACAGACAGGAACACGAACCGGACGCATAATCTGCGACGAGGAGATCACCGATGACGGCAAGCACCTATGACGACAACAATATCTTTGCAAAAATCCTGCGCGGTGAAATTCCGAGCCACAAGCTTTACGAGGACGAGCATACGCTGGCCTTCATGGATGTGATGCCGCAGGCCCCCGGCCATCTGCTGGTCGTTCCCAAAATCGGTTCGCGCAACCTGCTCGATGCCGACCCCGAAGTGCTGGCAAAAACCATTGCCGTCGTGCAGAAACTGGCCGTGGCCGCCAAGGAAGCCTTCGACGCAGATGGCGTCTTTGTCGCCCAGTTCAACGAACCGGCGGCTGGCCAGACCGTGTTCCACCTGCACTTCCACGTCATTCCGCGCAAGGAAGGCGAACCGCTTAAACCCCATTCCGGCGCCATGGCCGATGGCGAGGTGTTGAAGGCGCATGCGGAGAAGATAAAGGCGGCGCTGGCTTCCTGAGGCTGGCCTTACACGCAACGTTATCCTCGGCCTTGTGCCGAGGATTCAACCACGTATCGTCACGTTAATCCGTTGCAGAGAACGGAGGAGACGTTTTCCGATTTATCACTCCACAGGGCGATAGGCATTCCTTTCCGGCCAGGGCCAACCTTCGAGCACGGCCATATCCGGCCGGAATATTTCCACCTTTAGCGGATAACAGAGAGCCGCATCGCTGGAATGGGCCGAGCCACAATCGCCACCCGGACAGGCGGACAGCGCGCCGATGAGATCGATTTCTGCAAAAAGCTCCAGATAATCTCCCGGCCGTACCGGGCTGGCCTTCATGAAATATTGATGCGTGTCGCGGGTGAACCCCGTGCACATGAAGACGTTCAGTACATCATGCACATGCGGTTCCGCCTCCCGGAACGACAGCCGCTTGGCGGAGGCAAGTGCACTGGTCAGGTTGGAATGGCAGCAATGGTGATAGTCGCCGCCACTGAGCAGCTTGTTGGTATAGGGATCGCAGCGGGTGCCAATTACATCATGCACGCCGCCACCATCCTCGTCCCAGCCATACCATGACAGCGTATCGTGGGTGATAGTCGCCATGGGTCGCAGGGACGGCAGGTTGCTCCACAGCCGGTTGCCGACGGAAACATGGGTGGCATGCAGGGCGCGGGTCTTGCCGCTGAAAAAGCGCTCGCTCAGGTCATGGGCGTTCCAGAGGTTCAAATCCCCGACCTGCGGACCTTCGATGCTGACGATGCGGAAAAAATGCCCCTTCGGCACATTGAAAGTCCGGCCGTCACGCGGCGGCACAATGACCTCGTCGATCTTCTCCATGCCCTCCCTTGCCTTTTCCAGACGCGCAAGGTCGGGCGTCTCAAGCGAGCCGTTCGGATAAACGACGACAGGGCGGATAGCGCGGCGCGCGGCGGCATCGACGGGTTCGGCAGCAGGCATAAGGGTCATGAAATCCTCGCGGCAATGTAAATGTCGATGTGAAATTGCGGCATGAACGCCCGGCTGACAAGAAGGGTTTTTCTTGCGCTCAGCCCAAGCGTAACTTACCCTCATCAACGATGAAACTGCCGCCGCTCGCCACCCTTCGCGCTTTTGAAGCCGCCGCCAGACAACAAAGCTTTTCTGTGGCTGCGCAGGAACTTGGCATGACGGCAACTGCGGTAAGCCAGCATGTGCGCAATCTGGAAGCTTGGCTTGGCGTGGCTCTGTTCGACCGGCATGCGAGAGGCGTGAGACTTACCCCGGCCGGCCAGGAATTCGGCGTCACGGTTTCAGGTGGCCTGCGGCAGATCGCCTCCGGCGCGGAGCGTATCCGTCGGGGCCACGACCGCATGACTGTGCGCCTGGCGAGCCTGCCCTCCGTGGTGGCGCATTTTCTGACACCCCGCCTGCCCCGCTTCCGGGCGCTGCATCCAGACATACAGGTGTCGATCAGCTATTCCGGCACGGACTACGCCGTGGAGGCCGATCTCAGAATCATACATGGCGCGACCCCTGTGCAGAAAGCCGTGGCGCTCTTCAGCGCCGAGACGCGCCCGACATGCGCACCGGCTTACATTGCGAAATCCGGTACCTTCGATGACGTCTCCAGCCTATGCCAAGCGGAATTGCTGCATGATGACAGCGAGACGGCATGGCGGGAATGGCTGGCAACTGCTGGCCTATCCCCGCCACGGAGCGCCGGCCCGATCTTTGCGGATTTCAACCTGCTGGTGACCGCGCTGAAGACCGGTCAGGGCATTGGCCTGTGCCCGACTGCACTTCTGCGCGACGAGATCGCCGGAGGACAATTGACAGTGCTTTTCGACCGGGCTGCCGATACGGAAAAATATTACTGGCTGATTGAAGCCGAAGTGATGAGCGCATCGGCCCGGCTGTTATCCGACTGGCTTCTCGCGGAAGCCCGCGAGAGCGAAACCCATGGCAATTATTCCGCCGCGGTAAGTTGAGCCGGAACGCTTACCGTCTCACCGGTGCGCTTCCTTGCCGACATCCAGTTGAGCAGGCGGGCCGAGGCGGCGCAGACGATGACAAAAGCGATGAGACCGCCGAAAACATCGGCAAGATGATGTCCGCCTTGTACTAGAACGGCCAGTAGCATCACGAAATTCAATGGCAGGATTACCGCCATCACCAGCCGATGGCGCGGCACGAACCAGACGGACATCGCCGCCATGAAGATGTGGAATGACGGAAAGCCGATCAGCCCCAGCACGTTTCTGGGAGTAAGGTAACTCACGCCTTCCTGCCCCAGCCGCATCAATTCCCGCCCATAGGCAGGGTCGACAGCCAACGGAATGGTCTGCGTAACCCACTGCGGCAACTCATGATAGGCTTTGGCACCATAGGTCGGGAAAAATATCCAGAAGGTGATGCTGACCATGGCGCCAATCACCCCTGTGACGAGGAAATGGTGCAACATCCTGTCCTTACCGGTGAAACCCAGCGTGATGATGATCAGCAGGAGTTGCGGCAACGAGGTCGCGTAAACCATGAACAGCGTTTTGCCGATCCAGGGATATGTGGCCGCCCAAATGACGATATCCGGCCAGCTATAACCAAAAGCCGCATCCACACCGAAAAGCGCCTGATCGATGACCGGAAAAGCAACCGGCAGGAACATGTAATTGAAAACCGAGGCGACGAGCGAAAACAGGATGAACAGCCCGCTCGAAATCAGAGCGGCGGCGATGCCAGAATCGCGCCCGGTTTTGCGATAGAACTGGCCGAGGATAAAAACACCGGCACCTGCCAGCGCGCACAAAAAATATCCGATATAATCGACATTGATGCCTTTGAAAGCGATCAATGCCGCGTCGATAACGAGCAATACGGCAATAAAACCAACAACAAACCGTTCTGCCGCAAAGAGTCGCATGAAGCCGATATCCCTGTTTATGATCCACAATCTAAAACAGAGAGCTTTAATATTCGAATAAATGAAATCAAAAACCTAGCGCGAACAGCCCACCCGCCAGAAGAAAAATCGGAACAGCCACACCAACGATGATGCGCTGGCCGGACAATAGAAATGCCACGAAACCGAGTGCCGCCGCGCCAATGCGCAGCCACAGGGGCGTGGCCTCCAGCGTTCCGGTTGGAAAGACGATCAGCTTGGCGGTGACGGCCATGACCAGCGACGTAGCGACCGCCCTCACCCAATAAAGCGCCTCGGAATCTTCCTTGAGGCGGTTACCGGCGAGAACGCCGAGCCAGCGCCACAGATCGGTCGCCAGCCAACCGGCGATGGCGATGAACAGATAGGGCGCCCACCAATTTTCGGTCATCATGGTTCGCTCTCGGGTGAGACGGGTTTGATCTTTCGGCGGAAGACGAAGCGGTCGATCAGATAGGCGAGCGTACCTCCACCGATGCCGGCATAGAGGATGTCGAATTCGGGGGCGATCACCGCGAAGGCAGGCCCGGCGATCACGCCGATGACAAAAGCGACCTTGACGACGGAATGGCGGGCGGTGGCCCAGATCGATGCCACGAAATAGACGGGTGTGAGGAAAAACAGCACACCGGCGACCAACGGCGGAAAGGCGGCGACGACGCCGTAACACAGGCCGACGATGATGGCGTTGATGACGGTCAGCGTCATGCCGAAACCGGCGAACCAGGCGGCGCGCGCCTCACGCGGCACCTTCGACAGATTTTGCGTCGCGAAGACCCAGGCGGTGATGGCGACGAAATGCGAGAGAAACAGCAATATCCATGTCGGCGTCTTTGCGCCGCGCATCTCCGGAACGATGGATGCGACCATCGGCATCATCCGGACCGAGGACAGCGTGACCGCCAGAAAACAGGCGGCGAGATTGGCGCCACCGACCATCGAACCCATGAGGATCATCTTGGCCGGCAGAGCCCAGATCATCAGCGTCATGAACACTGCTTCGCCGCGCGGCACCCCGGATTCCAGCGCGAAGGCGCTGAAACCGACGAAGGATGTCATGAGAATGAGCGAGGGCAGTGAGAAGATGCCCCGCATTCCCCTGAAAAACCAGCCACGCAGGGAGATGGTGTCGCTATCGGCCGTTTGCATTCAGAATCCAATAATACATGTCGCCCGAAACTGAGCAGCGGTTTCAGGATAACGACGTGCATAAAACAAAAAACGCGTCGCGTGAATTCGGGAAATGCGTCGCGCTTTACACATGAAAATGCCGGGCTTTCGCCCGGCATCGGTTTATCGGTTGAGCAACCGCATCATTTCTTCTTCGGCACTTTCGGCACGGTATTGGCCTTGCGGCGCGGCTTGTTCTCTTCGTCGGGCTTGTCCGCCTCGGCGACCAGAACATCCGCCTCCTCCGCCGCCTTCGAGGCGGGTTTCGCCTTGGCCTTCGACGCCTTGCCCGGCGACTTTGCGGCCTTCAGCTCCGCTTCCGGCTTCGGCTTTACGGGTGCAGTTTCCGGCAGAACCTCGAGTTTAAGGCCATCGGAGCCGTCATCCTTCTTGCCGACGGTGACGCTGACGACGCCGCCCTTCTTGAGCTTGCCGAAGAGAATCTCGTTGGCGAGCGGCTTCTTGATGTGTTCCTGGATCACGCGCGACAGCGGGCGGGCGCCCATCTTCTCGTCGTAACCCTTCTCCGCCAGCCAGGAGATCGCATCTTCATGCAGATCGAAGGTGACATTGCGTTCGGACAGCTGGGTTTCCAGCTGCATGACGAACTTCTGCACGACCTTGTGGATAACGGCGGTCGGCAGCGGCGAGAACGGAATGATCGCATCCAGACGGTTGCGGAATTCCGGCGTGAACAGGCGGTTGATTGCCTCTTCATCCTCACCCGTGCGGCGCGAAGAACCGAAACCGATAGCCGACTTGGCCATTTCGGAGGCACCCGCATTGGTCGTCATGATGAGGATGACGTTGCGGAAGTCGATCTTCTTGCCGTTATGGTCGGTCAGCGAGCCATGGTCCATCACCTGCAACAGAATGTTGTAGATATCCGGATGCGCCTTTTCGATTTCGTCCAGCAGCACCACGGAATGCGGATGCTGATCGACGCCATCGGTCAACAGACCGCCCTGATCGAAGCCGACATAACCGGGAGGTGCGCCGAGCAGACGCGACACGGTATGGCGCTCCATATATTCCGACATGTCGAAGCGCAGCATCTCGACGCCAAGCGAGGCGGCGAGCTGCTTGGCCACTTCCGTCTTGCCCACGCCCGTCGGGCCGGAGAAGACGTAGGAGCCGATCGGCTTGTTCGGTTCGCGCAGGCCGGCACGGGCCAGCTTGATGGCTGTTGCCAGCGCCTCGATGGCGATATCCTGACCATAAACGACCGAGCGCAGTTCCTTTTCGAGATTGGCAAGAACCATCTCGTCATCTTTGGACACCGTCTTCGGCGGAATGCGGGCCATCGTCGCGATGGTGACCTCGATTTCCTTTTCGGTGATCAGCTTGCGGCGCTTGGACGCCGGCAGCAACATCTGCGCCGCACCGGTTTCGTCGATCACGTCGATCGCCTTGTCCGGCAGCTTGCGGTCGGAAATGTAGCGGGCCGACAATTCGACGGCAGCCTTGATCGCCTCGTTGGAATATCTGAGGTGATGATACTCCTCGAAATAGGGCTTCAGACCCTTCATGATCGCGATCGTGTCATCGATGGACGGCTCGTTGACGTCGATCTTCTGGAAACGACGCACCAGTGCGCGGTCCTTTTCGAAGAACTGCCGATATTCCTTGTAGGTGGTCGAACCGATGCAGCGGATAGCGCCCGAAGACAAAGCCGGCTTCAACAGGTTAGACGCATCCATCGCGCCGCCTGACGTCGCGCCGGCACCGATGACGGTATGGATTTCATCGATGAACAGCACCGCGCCCGGAAACTCTTCGAGTTCCTTGACGACCTGCTTCAGCCGCTCTTCGAAATCGCCGCGATAGCGGGTGCCGGCCAGCAGCGTGCCCATGTCGAGCGAGAAGATCGTGTCGTTGGCGAGCGCTTCCGGCACCTTGCCCTCGACGATGCGCTTGGCCAGACCTTCGGCGATAGCCGTCTTGCCCACGCCCGGATCGCCCACATAAAGCGGGTTGTTCTTGGAGCGGCGGCAAAGGATCTGGATGGTGCGGTTGACCTCCTCGTGACGGCCGATCAACGGATCGATCTTGCCGTTGCGCGCCTTGTCGTTGAGGTTGACGCAATAGGCTTTCAGCGCGTCCTGCTGCTTTTTAGCGGACGGACCCTCTTCCTCGGGATTGCTGCGGCTGGCTTTCGGATCGGCTTCGGGTTCGTCGGCCCCACGCGGCGCGCGCGTCTGCGAGGTGCCCGGACGCTTGCCGATGCCATGGGAGATGTAATTGACCGCATCGTAACGGGTCATTTCCTGTTCCTGCAGGAAATAGGCGGCATGGCTTTCGCGCTCGGCGAAGATGGCGACAAGCACGTTCGCGCCGGTCACTTCCTCGCGGCCGGACGATTGCACATGGATGACAGCCCGCTGAATGACGCGCTGGAAGCCGGAGGTGGGCTTGGAATCCTCGTCATAACCGGTCACGAGGTTGGTCAGTTCGTTGTCGACGTAGTCGCTGACGGTCTTGCGCAGCGCATCGAGATCGACGTTGCAGGCACCCATCACGGCGGCGGCATCCGCGTCGTCGATCAGCGCCAGAAGGAGATGTTCAAGCGTCGCATATTCGTGGTGACGCTCATTTGCAAAGGTCAGTGCCTGGTGCAGCGCCTTCTCGAGACTTGGGGAAAAAGTTGGCACGTTGCGATCCTCATTTCTTTTCCATGACGCATTGCAGCGGATGCTGGTGCTGTCGGGCGAAATCCATGACCTGGCTTACTTTCGTCTCTGCGACCTCATATGTAAACACCCCGCATTCGCCGACGCCGTGCTGGTGCACGTGCAGCATGATACGGGTCGCCGCTTCGCGATCCTTCTGGAAGAAACGCTCCAGAATGTGAATGACGAACTCCATTGGAGTGTAGTCGTCATTCAGTAAAAGAACACGGTACAAATTCGGTCTTTTCGTCTTTGCCTTGACGCGGGTGATAACGGAGGTTCCGCGGTTGTTGCCGCCGTCTTCCCCGTCGCCCTCGCCCTGCATGTAGATCGGCCTAGCGATCATCTTTCATCATTCTCCACACTATTCTCGAACCGACAGCTCATCGCCAGCAGGGAGAACTTCGCCTCTTCATATCTAGGTCGTCGTGACGCGATTTTAAGCCCCTTGCGCAACGGCGCAATCACTATTGCGTTTGCAAGGAGGCAAACCTCGGGAAAAATTGGGGACTTGCGGCAGCGCTTCGGCAAACTGCGTGACACCCGCCGTCCCCGAAGCATTTTTTGGCCAGGCGGCAGCGGTTCCCGCGCATGGCAGGCGACGGCGAAAATCCGTCGTCATTCCTTGGCGTCGAGCATTTCGCGAACGGCAATGGCCAGTTGCTTCAGCGAAAAAGGTTTCGGCAGGAAGCCGAACTTGGCGTCCGCCGGCAGGTTTTTCGCGAATGCGTCCTCGGCATAACCGGACACGAAGATGAATTTCAGATCGGGATAAGACTTGCGCAGTTCCTTAAGCAGCGTCGGGCCATCCATTTCAGGCATCACCACATCGGACACGACGATATCGACCTTGCCTTCCAGCTCTTCCATCACCTCCAGCGCCTCGGTGCCGGAACCCGCCTCATGCACGGTGTAACCACGGGTTTCCAGCATGCGCTTGCCGCCGCGCCGCACCGCCTCCTCGTCCTCCACCAGAAGTACGACAGCGGAGTTGCCGGTGAGGTCGAGCGGTTCTTCCTTTACCGGCTCAGGTGCCGCCACAGGAGCGAGCGCTGCTTCTCCAGGCTGCTGGCCCGCAACGGCCTCCACCACATGGCGCGGCAGGTAGATGCGGAAGGCTGTTCCCTTGCCCATTTCCGATTCGGGATAGATGTAACCGCCGGACTGCTTGACGATGCCATAGACCATCGACAGGCCGAGACCGGTGCCCTTGCCGACTTCCTTGGTCGTGAAGAAGGGCTCGAAAATCTTGTCCATGATTTCAGGCGGAATGCCGGTGCCATTGTCGGCAACTTCCACCATGACCATGTCTTCCGCCGGAACTTCCGGCCGGCCGAGTGCCGCCGCCTCCTGCGCATCCACATTGCGGGTGCGGATGGTGATCTTGCCACCTTCAGGCATGGCATCGCGGGCATTGACGCAGAGATTGATGAGCACCTGCTCGAATTGTGACAGATCGGTCTTCACCGGCCAGAGGTCGCGTCCGTAATCCACCTCAAGCTTGACATTGGTGCCGGAAATCAGCCGGTCGACCAGCATGCGCAGATCGCCGATGACATCCGTCAGATTGAGGATCGCCGGACGCATCGTCTGCTTGCGCGAAAACGCCAGCAGCTGGCGCACCAGAACAGCTGCGCGGTTGGCGTTGCGCTTGATCTCCATGAGGTCGGCAAAACTCGGATCGGCAGGCCGCGCCTGTAGCAGCAAGTGGTCCGACGACAGCAGGATGGCGGTCAGCACGTTGTTGAAATCGTGGGCGATGCCGCCCGCCAGCGTGCCGACGGCATTCATCTTCTGCGTCTGCGCCATCTGGGTTTCCAGCGCCTTCTGCTCCGTCACCTCGATGGCGTAGACAATTGCCACCTCTTCCGGCGCCTCGTCGTCCTGATCGATGACGGCGTTGACGTAGAAACGGAAATGCCTGGTCTCGTCGCTCGGGTGGCGCGAATCGAACGGCGCGATATCGCCCTGACGATCCTTCGCCTCGGCCAGTGCCTGTTCCAGCCGCGGCTTCTCATTGTCATGCAGGACGGTTTCAAGCGCCACGCCGCGATCGATATCGTCACGTCCGACAACGCCGGAAAAAAGCTTCAGGAACGGCGCGTTGATGCGCAGAATGCGGCCTTCGCCATCCAGCGAGGCAATCGCCATCGGGGTATTGTTGAAGAAGCGCGTGAAACGCATGGCGGAGGAGGATTCCGTATCCTCCTGCCCCTTGGGACGCATCAGAACGATTGTCCGGCTCTCGCCCGGCGCACCGTCCTTGGAACTGACCTGATGCACGAGGCGGGCCGGCATGCTCTGGCCGTTCACCCGGCGCATGTCGAGATCGAGGATTTCGGTGCGCTTGGCGCTGCCCTGCGGATGGACGGATTCGATCAGCGCCATGCCTTCGCCGGCGACGATATCGGACACCGTCATCGAGCCGGGCGAAAATTGCGCCAGATCGATGCCCAGCCATTCGGACAGGGTGGCGTTCAGATAAACAATCTCGCCCTTGCGTCCAGCGGAAAAGAAACCGGCCGGCGCGTGGTCGAGATAGTCGATGGCATTCTGCAATTCGCGGAAAAACCGTTCCTGATCCTCACGCTCCGGCGTGATATCGGCGATCTGGAAAACGTGCAGACCCTCGCCGCCCGCATCCTTCAGCACCCGGCCTTTCAGCCTGTACCAATGCGGCCCGGCGCTCCCATCCTCGCCCAGCGGTTTCTGCAGCCGGAACTCCTCGTAACCGTCGCGGCCCTCCCGCAGCACGTTGATGAGCCGGTAAAGCGCCTCGGTCGATTCCCGGCTGCGCGACAAAAGCGTTTCGAGGCTCTGGATATCGCTCGCCCTGGTGGTGCCGCTCATGCGGCAATAGGTGGCGTTGGCGTATACCATATGCCCCTTGGCATCGGTGATCAGCGTGCCCTCGGGATGGGCAGACAGGAACCGGCGGGCAAGCCCGTCCGATTGCGACTGGGGCATGACCTCGATGAAACCGATGATCGACGACACCAGAAAAAAGATGCCCATCATCGCCAGCACGCCGAGAATGCCGAGCACGATTTCGTTTTCCAGCTGATCCTTGAAATAGACGAAGCCGGCAGCGGCGGCGATCAGCACCAGCGCCAGAAGCAGGATGCGCAAAACCGTGCCGGAACGGGCACGCCTGTCCACCAGCGGAAGGTCGTTGTCGCTTGTCTCGCGCACCCGTGTCATCTTGGCCTCGCAGTCGTGCAGGTCGTCATTCGGTCAGCCACGGTTCTCGACGGAATCGGGCGTTAAAATTTCTTGTAGCAACTCGCTTGCGCATCAAAAAGCTCCGCCGGGCCACAAAGGCTTAAAAACGCACAGGGAAAACGCTTGGAAAGGCGCAATACACAGGCCTTTCAGTCGGCAAGGGAACCGAAAGCCACACCAGGCGGTTTTGTGTTCCAGGGGGACGGTGGCGGATAAACCTTGTATCGCGCCCAAAAAAATCGTCTTTTCCTGTTTGATGTTCACACTATAAGAACCACGGCAATATTAATTGCTCAAGAAATTAAAGGCCAGAAAATCTGAAGGGATGATCTCCATGATGGAAGATTTTATCGGCACCTATGGAAATAATCTCATCGTTGCCGTCGTCGGTGTGGGTGCGGCGCTGCTTATTCTGGCGATCGCTTTGTGGATCCTACGCAGGCGCAGCGGTTCGTCGCCGTTTATCCGTGGCGGGCGCAACCGGCAGCCGCGCCTGCAGGTTCTCGACGCGACGGCCGTTGATGCGCGCCGCCGTCTGGTGCTGGTTCGCCGCGACAATGTCGAGCATCTGGTGATGATCGGCGGCCCGACAGATATCGTCATCGAAAGCGGTATCGGCGCAATCCCTATCGTCAGGGACGTGCAGGAGCCGGAACTGAAGGCCCTGCCGCGTCAGGAGAGCGAACCGAAGAGGGCCGAGCCGTCTATTCCCCAGGAACGCCGCGCCGCCCTGCCGCAACAGCCGCCCGTCGCAGCGGCAGCCCCTCCCGTGTCGCAGGAACCGGTGAGACAGCCGCAACGGCCGGAGCCGGCCCCGCCTGCTCCTCGCCCGCCACAACCGACTGCAACAACTGCACCATTGCCGCCGCGCCCATCGACACCGCCGCAACCCGTATCGCCGCCGCCCGTGGCAGTCCGCGAGCCCGCTCCACCGGTCAGACAGGCCGCACCAGAGAGGGAGATCGTGCGTCCCGTCCCGCCACCGCCAACAATGGCTGCCGCAGCCCCGGCAGCTGCCATTTTGCCAGTAACCGCCGCGTCGCTCGACATGGCCAGCGAACGAAGCGAGCCGCGTCGTGCGGAACCCTTCGTGCCCGCTCCGGTACAGACACCGATACCGGTCGCACCGCCGGTGCCAGCACAGGCGACGCAGGCAAAGGTGGAAGAAGAACGGCCGACGGTCATCGCCCCACCGGTTTTTGCCGCGCGCGAGCCGGTGTTCGACAAATCCAGCGCCGCAGATTTTCTCGATGCGGCGCGCGAGCGGGTTCTTCCCGGCATGAAGCCTGAACAACTGAAGCCTGAGCAGAACGCGCCGCCTGCCCCCTTCCCGCCGAAACCGGAAAGTCCGGCTTTTGCGTCCAACGACGCTGAACCGAAATTTTCCGATGAGCTGGCCAGCGATTTCGAGAGCTTTCTCGAAGCGGAGATAGCCAAGAGCCGGGATGCGGATAACGAACCGGCAATTGCCGCCGCCGAAAAGCAGCAGAAAAACGAGCCCGTTTCGCCACCAGTTACCGGAGCGTCGCCAGATGGTGACGTGCAAAAGGAAATGGCGCGTATTTTTGGCGAGCTTTCCGTTACCCGCGACCGCTGAGGCGGCGCGCATAAAGCTTCAATGCCAAAAGGGCACGGAACAATTCCGTGCCCTTTTGCTTGTGCTTGTGCAGGTGCTTAATATGGCCGGTTCGCTGCGGCGTCCGGCACAGCAGCCTTGTTATTCGTCGCGATAAACTTTTTCGCGACGCTCGTGACGTTCCTGCGCCTCGATGGAGAGCGTCGCTATCGGGCGGGCGTCAAGACGCTTGAGGCCGATAGGTTCACCCGTTTCCTCACAGAAACCGTAGGTGCCGTCTTCGATCCGCTGAAGAGCCGCATCGATTTTGGAAATCAGCTTGCGCTGACGGTCGCGGGCGCGAAGTTCGATCGCCCGGTCTGTTTCGGATGAAGCCCGATCAGCGAGATCGGGGTGATTGGCGCTTTCTTCGGCGAGATGTCCGAGGGTCTCGCGCGCTTCTCTCAGGATGTCATTTTTCCAGGCGACCAGCTTCGCGCGGAAGTAGGCCCGCTGGCTGGCATTCATGAACTCGTCGTCTTCCGAGAGTACATATTTGCTAAGATCGATCTTCTCACTCAACGCGATTCTCCTCGAAGAACATCTCAATGCGGCGGTGTATACTCCAATGATATAGGCCGGTTCAAGTCTACAGATCAGTTTTCAGGCATTTTTAAAACTGACACAAAAATCATCTAAATGACTAATTTTTATCCTCTATTGGCGTCGAGGCGATCTGTTCTTCGATCACTTCAATGCGACTTGCCAACAGGAAAGAGGACTTGCGGTCCCTCGATCCTATCCTGTAGCATCCGGCTGTACCCCAGAGTTTCGAACGCCGGTTCCTGCCCTTGACAGATTCTCATCCGAAGCGAGTTTATCTTTTACGCCACGCCAAAGCCGCCTGGGCGGCGCCGGGGGAACGCGATTTCGACCGGGGATTGAACGAGGCAGGTTTTGCCGAGGCGGAGATCATTGCCGACCTTGCCGCCGACCGGCGCTACCGCCCCGACCTGCTCTTATCCTCCACCGCCGCACGCTGTCGGCAGACCACGCAGGCCTGGCAGCGCGCCTTCAACGAAGGCATCGAAATAGCCTATGTCGATGAGATGTATAATGCGCGCAGCGAAACCTATCTCTCCCTCATCGCAGCGCAGACGGATGCCGGCTCGGTGATGCTGGTGGGCCATAACCCCACCATGGAGGCGACACTGGAGGCGATGATCGGCGAGGATATGCTGCATGCCGCCCTGCCCTCCGGTTTCCCGACCGCAGGGCTCGCCGTGCTCGATTACGACGGCAGTGGCGCAAATGGCGAGGATCGCTGGCGGCTGGTCGATTTTCTCTCACCGGGCAAGTAGCCGCCCCAACGCGTGACGGAGCCATCGCCGATGGCGGCTGTCGTGAAAATCCACCGGGGCGCTTCTTTTTTGGGCAGCCGCGACTTCCTATATTGCAGCCGTGATCATGAACCACAGCCGGGAAACTGCCATTGCCGCCTTCTCTGACGTCCCTGACAGACAGTGCGCTTATCGCGCTCGATAATCTGGCCGACCGTGCGAGCAACCTCACCCATCCGACATTACGGCTTGGCGTTACAGGCCTTTCGCGGGCGGGAAAGACGGTTTTCATTTCCTCCCTCGTCCATAATCTCCTGAATGGCGGCCGCCTGCCCCTATTCGAGGCCATGCGGTCAGGCCGCGTCTCGAATGTGCGCCTTGAGCCGCAGCCGGACGACGCTATTCCCCGCTTCCAGTACGAAGACCATATTCAGGCGCTGGTGCGCGACAGGCTGTGGCCGGATTCGACGCGGGCAATCTCGGAACTCAGGATCACGCTGGATTACCAGAGCGCCAGCGGCTGGGGCCGGTGGTTCTCGGCCGGCAAGCTATCCATCGATATTGTCGACTATCCCGGAGAATGGCTGCTCGACCTGCCGCTGCTCTCACAGGATTACAAGCAGTTCAGCGATGCGACCGTCGCACTTGCCGGGAGCGGCATCCGCGCCGAACTGGCGCAGGAGTGGCTGGCGATCGCCTCTTCGCTCGATATCAATGCGCCTGCCGATGAGATGACGGCGCGCCGCCTTGCCGAAAGCTTCGCAGCCTATCTGAAAGCCTGCAAGTCCGACGAGAGATCGCTCTCCACCCTGCCGCCCGGCCGTTTCCTGATGCCGGGCGATCTGGAGGGTTCTCCGGCGCTGACCTTTGCGCCCCTGCCGGGGCTGACCGACGAAAAGGCACCAAAGGGCTCGCTACGGGCGATGATGGAGCGGCGTTACGACGCCTATAAGTCGATTGTGGTCAAACCCTTCTTCCGCGAGCATTTCGCCCGCCTCGACCGTCAAATCGTGCTGATCGACACGCTGCAGGCCGTTAATCGCGGACCGGAAGCCGTTCAGGATCTGGAACGGGCGCTGGGCGATGTTCTTGCCTGTTTCCGCCCCGGCACCAACAGTCTGTTGTCCTCGCTCATCGGCCGTCGCATCGACAAGGTGCTGATTGCCGCCACCAAGGCCGACCATCTGCATCACGAAAGCCATGACCGGCTGGAGCGGCTGACCCGTCGTCTGGTGGACCGCGCCATCACCACCATCGGCATGAACGGTGCCGGCATAGAGGTCATGGCTCTCGCTTCCGTGCGCGCCACCAAAGAGGCAAGCGTGCGTCAGGATGGCCACGAGCTGCCCGTCATCGTCGGCACGCCGATGGCCGGAGAAACCATCAATGGCGAGACCTTCGACGGCAACCGCAAAACGGCGATCTTTCCCGGCGACCTGCCCGAAGACCCGGAACCGTTATTTCGCAGCATAGACGAGGATGGCGACAAGGCGACGCTACCGGATGTCAATGTCGTGCGCTTCCGCCCGCCCAATGTTGACGAGCCGGTTAGCGGCGGCATCCGGCTTTCCGTTCCCCATATCAGGCTCGACCGCGCCATGCAGTTCCTGTTCGGAGACAAGCTCGCATGAAGGCTCCCACACAAAACGATCCGCAGGCCCGCCGCCCGGCGGCTTTCACCCTCGAGACAGAGGAGACGGCACGGCCGTCGCCGGCGCAGAAACGCGCGCCGCGCAGCTTCGATACCGAGATTTCATTGACGCCTGACGAGGACGATCCGTTTCTGGCGCCTGAAGAGATCGATGCGGCCGCATTGCCGGTGGCCTCACCGAAGAAAAACCGCTTCTCTTTCGGCAAGCTCGCGCTCGGCGCGCTTGGTGTCCTGTTCTCGCTCGCCTTCGGCCTCTGGGCAGATCAGCTTATCCGCAACCTGTTCTCCCGCTCCGACTGGCTGGGTTATACGGCGAGTATCGCCCTTATCGTCGCGCTTTTCGCCGTTCTCGTCCTTGTCGGGCGGGAAGTCTTCGGCATCATGCGGCTCAACGCGGTGCAGTCGCTCAAGGCAGATGCGGAGACGGCGAGCCTCGACAAAAGTCCGAAACCCGCCCGTGCTGTTATCACCCGCCTTAATGCCGTCCTCTCCCACCGGGCCGAAACAGCCAAGGGCCGTGCGGCGCTGAAGGATACCGAAAATGATGTGATTGACGGCCCACATCTCATCGAGCTCGCCGAGCGTGAATTGCTGGCACCGCTCGACCGGCAGGCGCGGGCGCTGATTCTCAATTCCTCCAAGCGTGTCTCCGTGGTCACCGCCGTCAGCCCGCGCGCTATCGTCGATCTGGCTTACGTGCTGTTCGAGGTGACACGGCTGGTCAGGGCCATGGCCGAGCTTTACGGCGGCCGTCCCGGCACGCTCGGCATGCTCCGGCTGCTGCGCGACGTCGTCGCCCATCTTGCCGTCACGGGCTCGATTGCCGTCGGCGATGGGCTGGCCCAGCAAGTTCTTGGCCACGGTCTTGCCTCGAAGCTTTCCGCCCGCCTCGGCGAAGGCGTCATCAACGGCCTGATGACGGCGCGAATCGGCATTGCGGCGATGGACCTTTGCCGCCCGCTGCCGTTTCGTGCGGTGAAGCGGCCGGGGATCGGTGATTTCATGTCCGACCTGACGCCCGATTTAAGCGGCGGAAAAAGCGGTGAAAAAGCCTGATCGGTGGGGCGTACACGGCTCAAAAGGTTACGGACGAAGCCGCAAATACGGGTGAAATAAACCAAGCATTAACCATTCCGCCGGTAGATTGCCGCCTATCGAACAGGCTTCTTCGCCGGGGAAAGTATCATGTATTCGCGCTTCTTTTCGCTTGTGGGCGGACTTGCCGCCATATTGTCCGTCAGCGGCGGCTTCGGCCTGTCTGACGTCCATGCCGCATCGCGCGATCGCGACGACGTA
This sequence comes from Agrobacterium sp. ICMP 6402, assembly GCF_009498615.1. NCBI lineage: Bacteria > Pseudomonadati > Pseudomonadota > Alphaproteobacteria > Hyphomicrobiales > Rhizobiaceae > Agrobacterium > Agrobacterium sp. ICMP 6402. The sequence continues at coordinate 885,549 of NZ_QSNV01000001.1, read as the reverse complement.
TTCTTCCGCTCTGTGGCCGGCGTCTGGAAAGGTCCGGGAGAAATCGTCGCGGGCAAATACAAGGGCACCAAATTCACCTGCGATCTGACAGGCGAACCGCTCGATGATAAAAAGACCGGCATCAAGCTTGGCGGCACCTGCCGCGTCGGCGTCTTCAGCCAGCCCATGTCTGCCATCATCAGCCAGAAGGGCAGCAGCTACGAAGGCAAGTTCCTCGATGGCGCCGAGGGCAAGGGACTGGACATCACCTCCGGACAGGTCAGTGGCGACAAGGTCGTTGTCGGCATCAACCGTTCCAAGCTCAATGGCGCCATGGTCGCCCGCGTCTCGAGTGACAATTCGATGAACATCACCATTTCCGTCAAGGTCGCCGACCAGATGATCCCTGTGATCGGCGTGACGCTGGCGCGCGACATCGACCAGCTCGCCGTTGGTTCGATCAAGCCTTAAGCGCGATAATCTTCTCAGTCATTACCGAGCGGGAGTGTCCACCACTCCCGCTTTTCGTTTGTGCGAACAATGCCGCTTCTATCCGCCTGCTGAAGCCATTCCCGTACCGGCTTTCCCCTGACGTCGATATCCGGGGCGATCTCGGCGAGCGGCATCAGGACGAAAGCGCGCTCGGTCATGCGCGGATGCGGCACTTCGATGCTTTCCGTAGCGATAACCTCATCGCCATAGGTCAACACGTCAATATCGATGGTCCGTGGCCCCCAGCGTTCGGTGCGCACCCGCTTCATGCCCTTTTCAATGTCGAGGCATAATTGCAGCAGCGCGGGCGCCGTGAGCGAGGTTTCGACCAGCGCACAGCAATTGAAGAAATCCGCCTGATCCGTCTTACCCCAGGGAGGTGTGCGGTAAAGGCCCGAGACGGCCAACAGGCGGCAATTTTCATGCGTATCCAGTTCGTGCAAGGCCTTGGCCATTGCGGCGGCGGGATCGCCAATATTGCCGCCGAGACCCAATGCGGCGACGGTCATCTTTTCAGGCACGGTGTTCAACACTCACCTGCGCATAATCGAGAATGCCGGGAACGGGCGCGGACGGTTTACGCACCGTGATGCGCAGCCAGACGATTTGCGGGTAACGGGCGCGCAGCGCTTTGGCGATGTCGTTCGCCAGCGCCTCGATCAGATAACGGCGCTGGCCCACGACGATTTTTTCGATAACGGCGAAGGCCACGCCGTAATCGACGGTATTTTCGATCTCGTCGGTTTCCAGCGCGTCACCCGCCTCGACCTCCATCTCGGCATCGACGAAAAAGCGCTGACCCAGCACCTCCTCCTGCTCGAGAAGGCCATGACGGGCGAAAAAGGAACAGTTTTTCAGGATGATGGTATAGCGGCTCATCGCATCGCCTCCATGGCAGGAATGTTTCGCCCGAAAGCCGCGCCTTTGTAAGGACACGGCATTCCGGCACTCGTTGATCTACGCATCGGCCTTTGCCGGCGCTTTGGCAAGAACCGCATCGGCAATTGCCAGTGCATCGCGTGTGGCAGTGACATTGTGCACGCGAAAAATCGAAGCACCCGAAAGGCGCAGGATCGCTGTCGTCGCAGCCGTTCCGATATCGCGTTCGTGGGCAGCATCCCTGCCCGTCAGCGACCCTATGAAACGCTTGCGCGACGTGCCGGCCAGAACCGGCAGGCCAAAAACGGCAAGTTCACCGAATCGCGCCATCAGCTCGACATTTTCGCGCTCGTCCTTGGCAAACCCGAAACCGGGATCGAGCACGATGGCATCACGGGCAATGCCCCCATCCTGCGCAATCTCCAGCGAGCGATTGAGGAATTCAAACTGGTCCTCGATGACATCGACGAGCTTCTGTCTGTCGCGGCCGGTATGCATGATGCAGACGCCAGCACGTGTGGCGGCAATCACGCCCGCCATCTCCGCATCCTTCTGCAACCCGAAGACATCATTGACGATATGCGCGCCAGCCTCGATCGAAAGCCTCGCGGTGGATGCGCGATAGGTATCGACCGAAATCAGCACATCCGTCTCGCGGCGCAGTTTCTCGATGACAGGCAACACGCGGTCCTGCTCCTGCGCCTCTGTCACCTGCGCCGCACCCGGCCGGGTGGATTCGCCGCCGATATCGATGATGTCAGCTCCCTCTTCCACGCAGGTCAGCGCATGGGAAAAAGCCGCATCGACGGCAAGAAAACGGCCGCCGTCGGAAAAGGAATCGGGGGTGGCGTTGACGATGGCCATAATACGGCCACGCCCATCAAGTTTCAGGGAGCGACCATGGGCCGCTTGCCACACATTGCTGCCGGCTGTTATCACGTAACACGCGCCTTTCAGGAATAACGGAGTGTTATGCCAATCCTTATAAGTTCCGCTCCGCCTATGCAGCAAACGTTTTTCAAGTTCAACCGGAAGGCCGGGTCATGACCAAAACATCACGTGCTCTTTGCGCCGCCCTTGCGGGTGCGCTGGCACTTTCTTCGGCCGGGCCGGCTTTTTCCGAAACCATCGTCCGCAAGACCTATTCCTATTTTTCGATCGCCGGCAAAACCGCCGCAGATCTCGACCAGCAGCTCTCCAAGCATGGCCCGCTGACGCGCAATACCGGTGCCCGCCATCCCGGTGCGACCGAGATCAAATTCGGCGGCGAACTCAGTTATGTCGAAAAAAACGGCCAGTGCAGCGTTGGAACGGCGAAGGTTCTTTTGAACACCCGTATCCTTCTGCCGCGATGGAAAAACCGTCGCCGTACCACGGCGGAACTGGCCTTCATCTGGGATACGCTGCTTGCCGATATCAAGCGCCATGAGGAGCGGCACGCGGAAATCGCCCGCACCCATGCCCGTTCGCTCGAAAGAGAGCTGGCAGCACTTCATCCGCAGAAAAACTGCGAGACGCTGCAGGAAATGGTCGGCAAGATCACCCAGACGGTGATGGATGAACACGACAGGGACCAGATGCGTTTCGATGTGGTAGAATCGAAAAATTTCGATGCCCGCATGACCCGGCTTTTGAAAAACCGGCTCGAACAGGGGCAGAATCGGCGCTAAACCGCCTTTCGCCGCATTTCCCGTTAAGGCGCAACGCAACGGAAACATGACGTTACGTCATGTCCGATCTCACCCGTGACTTCTCGTCATGGTGCCGTCGCCGAGACTCATTGTAGCTTGTTCATACGGTTTTTAACGGTTGTGGCCCGCAACGGGTCCGGCGCTCAAAACTCTCTCCGGTTCTCCCGGTGCGCACTTGAGGGCTCGCAGGTGTTTCCTCCCTCGCCTGCATGCTGCGTACCCGCCTCGCCCCGCTCCCCGCTACTTGGTGAGCGGGGCTTTTTCTGCGACCGGCAGTGCGAAGGGCTTTCAGCCCTGGCGTTCGGGAACGTGAACGACGAGACCGTCAAGCTCGTCTTTCATCTTGATCTGACAGGAGAGACGCGAGGTGGGGCGCACGTCAAAGGCGAAATCCAGCATATCCTCTTCCATCGGCTCCGGCCCGCCGACACGCTCCGCCCAGGCGTCATCGACATAGACATGACAGGTCGCGCAGGCACAGGCGCCGCCACATTCCGCATCGATGCCCGGAATGGAGTTGCGCACGGCGTTCTCCATGACGGTGGAACCGTTGCTCACATCGAGTTCATGGGGCGTGCCGTCAAAGGCGACGATGGTCAGTTTTGTCATGCCGGAATCCAAAATGGTGATCTAAGAACTGTTCTAAACACATAGAAAGGCCGGTTCGCCTTGGCAACCCGCTTCCAGGGCGCACAGGCTGAACCGGCCTTATAAAATGACAAATTTGATGAACTCCGCCTCAGCGGCAGAGCTTGAGGATAAAGTTTTCCGCCTCGACGATGGTTGCCGCGAGTTTCGCAATTGCCGCGCTGTCCTTGCCCTTGTCCTCTACCGCAGCTGCGGCGGCGGAAACAGCGGGGGCGCCGACGGCCTGTGCGGCACCCTTCAGGCGGTGGGCTGTCGCCCTCACGGTCTTGTCGTCAGCGTCGGCAATTTCATGCAAGGCGGCGCGGGCATTGCGGCTGAACAGTTGCAGCACTTCGATTTCCAGATCCTTGTCACCCATCGTCTGACGGGCAAGATGATCGAAATCGATCGGCTTTTTCGTAACGGCCGGCGCACCGCCGCAATTATCCGGAGCTTCGAAAGCAATACTGACCGCTGCCATGGCTGAAATTCCTTGTTCCGCCGTTTCTTGTTTCGTGTCACATCTGTGTCGTATTTACGCATCCAAACCGGTGCTATCGGCTTAAATTACGGCGTGACGCGGGCGAAAATCTTCTGCTATGGTTAATTTATGTTAAACTTATGCGAAACAAGGCGTTCAGGGCGAAACTCAGGTTTAAAAACTGTTAAAAAGCCGACACTTCGCTACCGTCTCAAATCCGCATTAATTGTTTCGAACACCTAAATGTGTCACTACGGTACTGCCGTTCCTGCGAGGCTTGAGTGCAAGCTTTGTTATTACGGCACAGTGATGTAATTTCGCCCGAAAGCTGGACCACCAGCAATTCGGGATTTGGTAAATGGCGGAATTGTTTCCTTTAACGGGATAATGTTCCGCCGGCATGATGGCGGCAGTCCGCTTGCAGGTTGCAAGTGGTCGAACGGCATGAAGCCGGGCGTATGTGTAACGAGGCGTAACCGCATGGCGAATAACAAGATCAGCGACTCTGTCGACGAGACTGCATTTCAGGCGTTGGAAGACGCCCTGCAGCTTGGTGCTTTCGAAGAAAAGCCGGAATCGCGGAAAACCGCAGCGCCAAAGCAGCCGGAGGCCAGATTGAAGGAAGCAAGCCGACAGACCCCTGCTCCCGAGGCCGCCCGCGCGCCTGCAGAACAGGCACCCAAATCGCCCAATCTGGAAGCGGCCAATGACGGCTCCAAGCGCAGCCCGGCGATGATCCTGAAATCGCTGGAAGGCGGCTCCATCGGCGGCGCACTCCGAAATGCGACGATCATGTCGGTCATCTGGGCGCTTGGCGGTCTCGGTGTCGCCCATCTTCTTTACGGTAACGCGCTGTGGAATATCGCCTCGATTGCCGATCTCACCGCAATCCCCGGCCTGATGGCGATCGTCGTCGGCATTCTCGTTCCCGTCATGCTGTTCTTCGCCTTCGCGATCATGATGGCGCGTGCCCGCGATCTGCGCAACGCTGCCCGGTCAATGGCTGAAGTGGCGCTTCGCCTTGCTGAGCCCGAAACGGTTGCCTCCGACCGCATCATGTCCGTCGGCCAGGCGGTTCGCCGCGAAGTCTCGGCCATGAATGACGGCATCGAGCGCACCATTGCGCGTGCGACGGAACTGGAAACGCTGGTCCATTCGGAAGTCAACGCGCTTGAGCGCAGCTATGCCGACAATGAATTGCGCGTGCGCAGCCTCGTGCAGGAACTGACCGCCGAGCGCGACGCCATCGTCAACCACGCCGAGCGTATCCGCTCGTCCATCGTGGGTGCGCAGGAACAGATCAAGGAAGAGCTTTCCATCGTCGGCGAAGAGCTTTCGATGCGGCTTGCCACCTCCGGTGAAGCCTTCGCCTCGATGATCGATACGCGCTCCGCAGCACTGCTCGAAAAATCCCGCGCTTCTACCGAAGCAATGGGCAGTCTTATCGCCGCCAAGACCGAAAACCTGCTTCAGGCATTGAATTCCTCGGGCTCGACGCTGTCGAACGAATTCGACATGCGCCTGCACAATCTCGCCTCGACGCTGGACGAGCGCGGTGAAGTTCTGCTCGAACGGTTCGCGATCCATGCATCGACGCTGGATAGCGGTGCTGAAAGCCTCAACAGCGCGCTTGAAGAACGCACCCGACAGCTTAACGAAACGCTCTCCACCCGCACGCTCGAACTCAACCGCAATATAGATCGCGGTCAGCAGGTCATCGGCAGTTCGCTCGACACCGTGCTCGACAAGCTCTCTGCCTCGCTCGAGGAAAAGGGTCTCTCCTTCCGCCAGAGCCTGCAGAGCACGGCTGATGATGCGATCATGGATCTCGATCTGCGTTCAGGCCTCTACGAAGAGCGTCTGCAAGCGACGGTCGGCCAGGTCAACTCCGCCTTCGACGAACATGTGGCGGATTTCGCCAGCGCCTTCGACCAGCGCGCCGGCAGCCTCGACAGCAAGCTGATGGAAAGCCTTGCCCGCATCAACGAAACGGTTGCCGGCGGCTCGGAAGCCCTCGACACCATGCTGAACAGCGGTCTTGAGCGCATCGGCAATACCATGACCGATCAGTCTCTGGCGCTGGCAACCGCGCTGGGCACGGGCCAGGAAATGCTTGAAAGCGCGCTTGAAATCCGCACCCGCGAGTTCAGCGACGCCATCGGCCAACGCACTACCGAAATTACCAATGCTTTCGCCAATTCGCACGAGAAGATCGACGGCGTTCTGGCGGAACGCAGCAATGCCCTGTTCGGCGCGCTTTCGGCCAGCCAGGACCGTTTCGACGAGGCGCTCGCCAGCCGTTCGCTGGCCATTACCGGCTCTGTCTCCGGCACGGCCGAGCGCCTTGCCATCATGCTCGACGAACGCGCAGCCGCCATCAACAGCGTTGTTGCCGATGTCGAGCGCCGTCTGTCGGAAACGCTCGAAACCCGGGCGGCTGCCATCACCGGCGCCGTTTCCGGTATCGAGGACCGCATTTCCGACACGCTGGAAAGCCGCACGGCCGCATTGCATGACGTTGTTTCCGGCGCGGAAAGCCGCATCGCCGAAACGCTGGATGGCCGCACGGCTGCTCTTTCCAGCACGATTTCCGGTGTCGAGGAACGCATCGCCGACACGATGGACAGCCGCACCCTGTCGCTTGACATGACCTTTGCCAATGTCGAGGAAAGGCTTTCCGAGACACTCGACAGCCGTACCTCCGCCCTCACCGGCATCGTCGCAAGCGCTGAAGAGAAGATCGCCGGCGCACTCGACAGCCGCACGGTTACCCTCGGCGATGTTGTTGCCGGCGCAGAAACACGTATCGCGGAAACGCTGGACGGTCGTACCGCAGCGCTTAACGCCGTGGTTTCCGGTGCGGAAGAACGCATCGCCGATACGCTTGACAGCCGCACCATGGCGCTCGACATGGCATTTTCCGGGGCAGAAGAAAAAATCGCCGATGCGCTGGATATGCGCACCGCAGCCCTTGGCCAACTGGTGGCCGGCGCCGAGACCCGTATTGCCGGCGCGCTCGACAGCCGCACGGATTCGTTGAAAAACGTCGTTTCCGGCGCGGAAGAGCGGATCACTGACGTGCTCGACAGCCGTACCATGGCGCTGGACATGAGCTTCTCCGGCGTAGAGGAAAAAATCGCCGACATTCTCGACAGCCGGACCGCCGCCCTGCACGGCGCCGTCTCCGGCGTCGAGGACCGTATTGCCGGTGCACTGGACAGCCGTACCGCTGCCCTTTCCGGCATCGTCTCTGGTGCGGAAGAACGTATCGCCGATGCGCTCGACAGCCGCACCATGGCGCTCGACATGACGATTTCGAGTGTCGAGGAGCGGATTGCCGAGGCGATGGATGCGAGAACATCGTCGCTTTCGCTTGCGGCGGCCGGTGTCGGCCAACGCCTCGAAGCCACTGCGTTTACACTTGAAAACGCCCTTGCCAGCGGTCACGAGCGGCTGGAAACCATGCTCGGCTCGCAGGCGGAACGCATTGCCGGTTCGCTGGAGCGCAATAGCGGCCTGATCGAGCAGAGCGTTTCCGGTGCGGCCAACCGCATCGAAACCGTTGTGGAAGATGGCAGCAGCCGCTTTGCGCAGACGGTGGAAGAAGGCGTTTCCCGCCTCGAAACCAATCTGTCGCAATCGCATGAGGACATCCGCACCGCGCTCGACCAGCGCCACGCGGATATTGCAGCGACGCTAAGCTCCGCCACCACACAGATGGGTGACATGCTCTCCGAGCAGGCGATGATGATCGGCACCACTGTCGCCTCCAGCGCCAGCATGCTCGAACTGTCGCTCGAAACCCAGCAGGACACGCTGCAGAAGGCAATCGACGGAAGTGCTGCGACGCTCGAAGAACGTCTTCGCAACAGCGCTGGCGACATCGCCGTCAAGATCGGTGAAGCCGCCCGCGAAATCGGCGGTGCGACAGACGCCCTCTCCTCCCGCATCGAAACCTCGATCGGCAACGTCACTACCCGTCTCGATGAGACCGGTGCGCGTATCGAAACGTCGCTCGACACGTTGCAGGCGCGTGTCGGCGGTGATCTGGCCAATGTGAACACGTCGATTGAAGATTCGGGCCGTCGCTTCGCCGAAGCACTCGAGGACAAGACTGCGATATTTGCCCGCACCAGCGACGAAGCTGCCGAGCGTATCACCGGTATTCTGGACGAGCAGACGACACGTGTCTCCGACACCTTCGAAAGCCGCACGAGCCGTCTGGCCGAAACCTTCGATACCGGCACGGCCCGTATCGACGAACGTCTCGGCACCATGGACCGGGCGCTGACTATCGGCCTCGAAAACGTCAACCGTACCATTGAAGGCAAGGCCAGCGATCTCGCGGTCAGCCTGCGCGGCGCAGTCGTCTCCGCCACCCAGAACATCGGTGACGAAGCGGCTCGCTCGTCTGCCCTGCTCGCCAAGTCCGGCTCGGAATTTGCCGATCAGGTCCAGGCGCAGAACGAGGCCTTCACCAAGGCCATCGAAGAGCGTTCCGGCGAGATCGTCAACCGCATCTCGGATGCGCAGACGCGCCTTTCCGGCCAGGCCGCTGCCGTCGCCCAGACCTTCTCCGAGGCCGGCAACATCATCGTCAACAAGGTTGCCGAAGCTGAAGCCGTCGTCCGTTCTCAGGTCGGCGTCATCTCCGAGACGCTGACGGGTGTCGAATCGGCCCTCGATGCGCGTGGCGAATCCATTCGCTCGGCGCTGGATAACCGCACCCGCGAACTCAACTCGATGCTGGCCAGCCGTTCTGCGGAACTGTCACGCCTGATCGAGGAGAAAGCCAAGCCGGTGGTCGACGAATACGCCACCATTGGCCGCGAAGCTGCCGAAAAGATCGTTTCCGCCGCTCAGCAGAGCGCAGAACTTCTGTCGCAGAGCAACAGCGGCATGGTCGGCATGGTGGAGCAGGCAATCAGCGATTACGCCAATGCCGGCACGGATGCGGCGAGCAAGCTTGTCGCCGCCACCCGCCAGAGCACCGACATGTTGTCGCAGACCCATACCGCGATGGCGGATGCCGTCGAACAGGGTATCGACAAATATGCCCGCTCGGGCAGCGATGCGGCCAACAAACTGGTTGCCGCCACCCGCCAGAGCACGGATATGCTGTCGCAGACCCATAACAGCATGGCGGAAATCGTCGAAAAGTCGGCATCGAACTTCAACTCCGCCGTCGAGCGCGCCGCACAGGAATTCGGCACGGCCGACGAAGCGCTGAATGCGTCTGCGACCCGCTTCTCCGATAGCGCCTCGCAGGCCGCCGATATGGTGTCCAGCTCCAGCCGTCTGCTTGAAGGAAAAATCGACCGCCTGTCGAATATTTCCGGCCAGACACTGGCGCAGGTTGCCGGCATCGTTGGACGTTTCGAAGAACATTCGAAGGTGCTGAGCCAGGCGTCCGAGCTGCTCAATGCGGCGCAATCGAGCCTCGTCGGCACGCTGGAGGAACGCCAGGATGCGCTGCGCAGCCTGTCCGTCGGCCTCGTCAAGCGCTCCGAAGAGATCGAAAGCGCCATGCGCAACGTCGTCGGTGTGGTGGAAACCACGCTCAACGAGGCCGAGGAGCGTTCGCAGAACGTCGCCGGCAATCTGCGCGACAACCTTCAGGCGTCCTTTACCGATATCGGCCGCTCGCTGGATGAAACCGAACAGCGCGCCCGCTCGGCGGCACAGACCATGCGGGGCGCCCTGCTCTCTGCCGGTCAGGATGCCAGCCGCTCGATCGAAAGCACACTTTCCGACGCGCAGAAATATTCCGACGAGCTGGTCAACCGCCTGCGTGGCGGCGTCGAATCGTCGCTTTCCGAAGTCGACAATCTTCTGGGCAGCGCCTCGGAAAAATCCAATGCGGCTGCCGCCAACCTCAAGGAAACGCTGCGTCAGGCCGTCGAAGAAGCCGTCAGCCGTTTTGCCGGCGCAACCGACGAGATCCGCCGCTCCAGCCATGATATCCGCCGCGAGCTGGATGCGACCCGCGCCGAACTGAAGCGCGGCGCATTCGACCTGCCGGAAGAAGCCAAGGAAAGCGCTGCCGCCATGCGTCGCGCCGTTTCCGAGCAGATCAAGGCCTTGCAGGATATTTCCCAGCTCGTCGGTCGTTCGACCCACCAGATGGAAATTTCCGAACCGGTGGCCCGCGCCATTGCTGCAACCCAGCCAGCCGCCGAGCGCCGCGTCGAGCCGCGTCCACAGCCGGCGGCCTCTGCTCCGGTGCAACAGCGCCCGGCACAACCGCAGCCTGCCCCCGCACCTGCTGTACTGCGTGGTTCCCTGCCGCTTGAGAATCGCCAGGTCGAAAACCGGCAAACCGAAAGCCGTCAGGCACCCGCTCAACCGGTTACGGCCAACCCCGCCGGACGTCGTGAAGAAGGCGGTGGCTGGATCAGCGATCTGCTGCGTGGCGCTTCGCGTGACGGTCAGGAAGCCTCTGCGGCTTCCGCTCCCCGCGCCAGCGCCGAACAGCAGCCGACCCGCGCGGCCGACACTCGCAACCCGCGACATATGGTCGAATCGCTGAACTCGCTCTCCGTCGACATCGCCCGCGCCATCGACCACGATGCCTCGGTGGAACTGTGGCGGCGCTACCAGCGCGGCGAGCGCGACGTCTTCACCCGTCGCCTCTACACGCTGAAGGGCCAGACGACGTTTGACGAGATCAAGCGCAAGTATGAGCGGGAAGCCGAATTCCGCACCGCCGTGGACCGCTACATCACGGACTTCGAAAAGCTGCTCGCCGACGTGGCCCGCACCGACCGCGACCGAAGCGTCACCCAGTCCTACCTCACCTCCGATACCGGCAAGGTCTATACGATGCTTGCCCACGCGGCGGGCCGGTTCAATTGATCTGATTGACGCAAAAACAATAAAACCCCGGTCTTTCGACCGGGGTTTTTCTTTTTGAATTGCTGACTGTTTCGTCGCTTTTCAACGACGTGAACTTATTCGGTTACGCTGAAATCAAAGGTCGAACGTGCCCGTCGCAACCCGAACCGCATGCCCACCGATGCGGGCGCGGGCGATTTCGCCGTCCTTGATGTCCATGCGCAGGTGGATGTGGGACGGCCTTTCCATTTCCACGCCCTGCTCTATCAGCAGCGGATAGTGACCATCGGTCAGGCCGTCGAAATGATGGATGGCGCCCGAGAGCGCGGCGGCTGCCGAGCCGGTGGCGGGGTCTTCCGAAATCCCCATATCCGGAGAAAACATGCGGGCATGGAACTTCGCCGCATGATTGACGCCGCCGCGACAGTAGATATAGGCCGCCGTCAGGCGTCCTTCGACCAATGGCGCGGTTCGCAGCCACAGATTGGCGTCGAAATCCATGTCCCTGATAGCGGCGATATTGTGCAGCGGTACAGCCAAGAAGGGCACGCCCGCCGTCCAGATCGACGGCACGTGGTTTTCAAAGCCGAGATGGGCTTCGCTGACGCCCAGCGCATCGGCAAGAGCTGCATGATCGAGCGGCAGGTCAACGCGGGACGATTTTCGCGGCAGGTCGAATTCGGCGAAGCTGACCGCGCCGGCGCGCATCTTCACCGCGCAGCGAACGGGACCCACTTTCTCTTCCAGCACGCAGACCATATCGATATCTTCATCGCCATCCTTGCGGTTGCGCTCGGCGATGGCGACCGCCGCGCCGACGGTCGGATGTCCCGCGAAGGGCAACTCGCCTGATGGCGTGAAGATGCGCAGCGACGCCGCATGGGCGGGATTGTCCGAACGGTTGACGAACACGGTCTCGGACAGGTTCATTTCTCTCGCGATCGCCTGCATCGTCGCCTGATCCAGATCATCCGCGCCATACATGACCGCGAGCGGATTTCCCGCCATTTTGGTCTCGGTAAAGACATCGTAGATATTGTAGCTCAGCACCAAATCCGTCTCCTGCCATTCATCCCACGGCCTGCTTGCAGCAAACTGCATCAGGCCGCCCTGCATCGCAACCCTTGTCGGAGAGCGGAAATCAAGAAGCTGTGGAACGGTGCAGCGCAATGGCGCGGTGGGGGAACGTCTCACTGCCCGAAAGGCCTTGTCGCCAACCGTCGTCTTCATGTACCAAGGATCGTCCTGCGGCTTGTGATCTACCGTTTTCATCGACGTTTGGGGATTGCGAGCCGCTTCAACAGGTTACAGCATCGTTTGCAGGCCTTCTCAGGTCTGCGCCGTTGTCGAGGGAAGCGGATGTCGCATTCTAACTTTTCACTGTCCTTCGTCGCCTCCGCAACCGAGGAGGCGCAGACGGCGATGGAGGCGCTGAAGGGCGTCTACGGCAACACGTCGTTTGAAGAGGCGGAAGTGATCGTGGCGCTCGGCGGCGATGGCTTCATGCTGCAAATCCTCAACGAAACGATGAACTCCGGCAAGCGTGTCTATGGCATGAACCGGGGATCGGTCGGCTTCCTGATGAATGATTATCGAGTGGAAGGACTGCTGGAGCGTATTGCGGTTGCGACCGGCAATGATTTCCATCCGCTGCGCATGACAACGACGGATTCGGATGGCGATGAGTTTACGGCCCTTGCCATGAACGAGGTCAGTCTGTTCCGCCAATCCCATCAGGCCGCCAAGCTTCGTGTCGAGGTGGATGGCAAGGTACGGCTGGAAGAACTGATATGCGATGGCATGATGGTGGCGACGCCCGCCGGCTCCACAGCCTACAATTTTTCCGCCCATGGACCTATCCTGCCGCTCGAATCGCCGCTGCTCGCGCTCACCCCGGTCAGCGCGTTTCGTCCGCGGCGCTGGCGCGGCGCGCTTTTGCCGAATAAGGTGACGGTCGATATTCATGTGATGGAGCGGGATAAACGCCCGGTGAATGCCGTCGCTGACCATACCGAGGTGAAATCCGTTCGTCATGTTCGGATCGCACAATCGCAGGACCGGACGGCCAGAATTCTCTCGGATTCGGACCGTTCCTGGTCCGACCGGGTTCTTGCCGAACAATTCAACAATTGACGTCAACCACCGATAATGGCCATGCAACTGAAAAAAACTATCCTCGCTGCCCTCCTCCTTATTACCGCCGTGTTGCCTGCACGGGCGCAGGCGATCGATGCATTGCCGGTGTCGGCGATCTTCGTTGTCAGCAGCGGCATGTGGGAAGAGCAGAATCTGGAACCGGTAAAGGGCGCTGATGGCCAACTGCGGCCACCACCTGCAACGCCGACACGCGGTTATTACAAGGTGGTTGCGATCCGCCAGAGCGATGGCACAGCGAAAATCTACCTGCAGCGCATCGTCTTTACCGCAGATGGACCGAACCTGCTCGAGAACGTCGAGCTGGAAGAGTTCAACCAGATGAAGTCCTATGTCACGGATGTTCGCCCCGAAAGCTCGAACGGCGCTTCCGCCTCGCCCGGCCTGTTCGTCACCGTTTATCTGAAAACAGACCCTATGGCCAAGGAAGCCGAAAGCTGGACGATCCTGATCGACGAGCTTGGCGAGATGAAGATCGAGAAAGCCTCGAACTGACGGCTAAATATTAAGCTCATGCGATCCGGCCAGAACTGCGCCGAAATGGTGTTTCCACAGCCTGGCACCAAGTTCGCCGCTGCGGTCGAGGCTGGAGCCGACCGTCAGCCACGGTAACAGCGTGGGGTGCAGTCCCGCATCGAACAGCGAAAATCCGGCCGCCAATACGCAGGTATCAGCCTGAATGCCGCAGACCAGCACCCTGTCGGGCTTGAGAGACAGGAGATGGTCGACCGCATCCTTCGGCGGCGCATAACCGTGCTTGATGAATATGCGATCCGCGGCGACGAGCGACACATCATCCCTGCCCGGCTTCCAGCCCAGTTGCCGCTCGAAGGGGGTTACGCTCTCATCATGACGCTCGACGGTGGCAATGCTGACCATCCTAGCTGCAAGTGCCGATATTTCCGCCACCAGCGCAGCCGGTGGATTGAAGCTCGGCTGAACGTCGACGATGTAGAGCACCTGTTTCATGCATAACCTCCAAAGAAAAACCCCTCGCAATGGCTTGCGAGGGGCAATTTCTCGATCGACGCGACTGGCGTCTTAATCGATATCCGACACTTCCACGTCCGCGCCACCGCTGATGCGATGCGCGAGAGCGGCTTCCATGAATTCGTTCAGATCACCGTCCAGCACGTTGCCGGGCGCAGTGCTTTCAACGCCCGTGCGCAGATCCTTGACCAGCTGGTAAGGCTGCAGAACGTAGGAACGGATCTGGTGGCCCCAGCCGATATCGGTCTTGGAGGCCGCCTGGGCGTTGGCCGCATCTTCCCGCTTTTGCAGTTCCACTTCATAGAGGCGGGCGCGCAGCATGTCCCACGCCTTGGCGCGGTTCTTGTGCTGCGATCGTTCCTGCTGGCAGGCAACCGCAATACCGGTCGGGATGTGCGTGATGCGCACGGCCGAATCTGTCGTGTTGACGTGCTGGCCGCCGGCACCTGACGAACGGTAGGTATCAATGCGGCAATCGCTTTCGTTGATGTCGATCTGGATCGAATCATCGACGACCGGGTAAACCCAGACGGAAGAGAACGATGTGTGGCGGCGCGCATTGCTGTCATAGGGCGAGATGCGGACGAGACGATGCACGCCCGATTCCGTCTTCAGCCAGCCGAAGGCATTGTGGCCCTTGACGAGGATCGTCGCGGACTTGATGCCGGCCTCTTCGCCGTCGTGAACTTCCAGCACCTCGACCTTGAAGCCTTCGCGGTCGGCCCAGCGGGTGTACATGCGCAGCAGCATGTTCGCCCAATCCTGGCTTTCCGTGCCGCCGGCGCCGGAATGCACTTCGAGATAGGTGTCATTGCCGTCCGCTTCGCCTGACAGCATGGCTTCCACCTGACGGCGGTTCGCCTCGCTTCTCAGCGCCTTCAGCGCGTCTTCGGCGTCCTTGACGATCTCGTCGTCGCCTTCCATCTCGCCGAGCTCGATCAGTTCGACATTGTCTCTGAGCTGCTGCTCAAGCGCCTTGACGCCGCTGATGCTGTCATCCAGCTGCTGGCGCTCGCGCATCAGCTTCTGGGCCTCGGTGGCATCGTTCCAGAGGGTCGGGTCCTCTGCCTTGTTATTCAACCAGTCCAGTCGTCTTATCGCCTGGTCCCAGTCAAAGATGCCTCCTCAGCAGGCTTATGGCCTGCTTGATTTCGTCGACTACGTTCACGATTTCATTGCGCATTTCGCTGGTTCTTCGCCTTCATTGAAACTTGTTGCTCAAATAAATGCGGGGGGCGCGGATGTAAAGACCCGCGCCCCCCGATGATCCCGGAACTGGTATCAATAAAGACCGCCGCCACCGCCGGTGATGGCCTGCTGCGCCTGCGGCGAGGTCTTCAGAATATCTTCCTGCGACATGTAGTTTTCAGCGCCGATCACCGAGAAGCTGTCCGCCGGGCCGGTGCCGGGCTTGAATGCTTCCATGATGGTGTCCGGCTCGCCTTCCACCGCCGCCATGCCGGTCTTGCGGTTGACGGCGACGAAGTTCATGCCAGCAGGCACGATGAACTTGCTCGGCTCCAGATGCTTGGCCGCATCGGCGATGAACTCACCGAAGATCGGCGCCGACAGCGAACCGCCCGTGCCGCCACGACCGAGAGGCGCAGGCGAGTCAAAACCGATATAGAGGCCGGCAACCATGTCCGGCGTGTAACCGACGAACCAGGCGTCCTTTTCATCATTGGTGGTGCCCGTCTTGCCGGCAACCGGAAGATTGACCTTGATCTTGCCCGCCGCCGTGCCGCGCTGAACCACGCCTTCCAGCATCGAGGTCGTCTGGTAGGCGGTCATCGGGTCGAGAACCTGCTCGCGATTGTCGACGATGACAGGCTCGTCCTGGTTCTGCCAGCGCGCGGCGTTGCAGCCCTCGCAGGCGCGCTCTTCATGGCGGAAGATCGTCTTGCCGTAACGGTCCTGAATACGGTCGATCAGCGTCGGCTTGATCTGCTTGCCGCCATTGGCAAGAACGGAATAGGCCGAGACCATGCGCATGACGGTGGTTTCACCCGAACCCAGCGACATCGACAGAAGCGGCGGCATCTTGTCATAGATGCCGAAACGTTCGGCATATTCCGCCACCAGATTCATGCCCATATCCTGCGCCAGACGCACGGTCATGAGGTTACGGGATTTTTCGATACCGAGACGCAGGGTCGACGGACCGGCGGAACCCCCGCCGTAATTCTGCGGCTTCCAGACCTGACCGCCGGAAACCACCTCGATCGGCGCATCGAGAATGACCGATGCCGGGGTATAACCATTGTCGAGGGCTGCCGCGTAGATGAACGGCTTGAAGGAGGAGCCCGGCTGGCGCATTGCCTGCGTGGAGCGGTTGAATTCCGACTGCGCATAGGAGAAACCGCCGACCATGGCCAGAACACGGCCGGTATGCGGGTCCATCACCACCATACCGCCCTGCACTTTGGGCGGCTGGCGCAGGCGATATTCATTGCCGGAATTGGCCAGCGGCTGCGCATAGATCACATCGCCTGCCGCCACGACACCCACCGGCGACTTGGCTGTCGCCTTTTTGCCGGTCGCGTCGCGATAGGCCCAGCGCATGTTTTCAGCGGAGATATGGCCGCGCGTGCGCTTGTCGCCATCTTCGGTTTCCGTATCCGGCTGGACACCGATATCGATGCCATCGGCCGCAACGGCGAGGACCACGGCGACCTTCCATTCGGGAACGTCGCGCAGGCCCTTGACCTTGGCGAGCGCCGCCGTCCAGTCGCCTGCTGTCTCGATCTTTTCGACGGGTCCGCGGAAACCGCGACGCTCGTCATATTGTACCAGACCATCCTGAAGCGCCTTGCGCGCTTCCGCCTGGATCTGCGGATCGAAAGAGGTGCGGACGGACAGTCCGCCTTCGAGAAGCGCTTTTTCGCCGTATTTCTCGACGATCTGGCGGCGGACTTCTTCGGCGAAATAGTCAGACGCGAAAATATGCGCGCCGCCACGGCGCAGATTGACACCGAGCGGCTGCTTTTTCGCGTCGGTGGCGTCTGCAACGGTGATGTAGCCGTTTTCGGCCATACGGTCGATTACCCAGTCGCGACGCTCCAGAGCAGCCTTTTCACGACGGATTGGGTGATAATTGGCCGGACCCTTCGGCAGCGATGCGAGATAGGCGGTTTCCGCAATCGTCAGTTCCGTCACCGATTTGTTGAAATAGGTGAGTGCTGCGCCGGCAATACCGTAGGAATTCAGGCCGAAGAAGATTTCATTGAGGTAGAGCTCAAGAATCTTGTCCTTGGAATAGGTCTGCTCGATGCGGAAGGAAAGGATCGCTTCCTTGAGCTTACGGTCGAAGGTCTGGTCGTTGGTCAGAAGAAAATTCTTGGCGACCTGCTGGGTAATGGTCGAAGCGCCGACAGGGCGGCGACCGGAACCAAGGTTCTGCACGTTGACCAGAACAGCACGGCCAAGACCCCAGATATCGACACCGGGGTGATTGTAGAAATTCTTGTCTTCCGCTGACAGGAAGGCCGCCTTCACCCGGTCGGGAATGGCCTGGATCGGCAGGAACAGGCGCTTTTCATGGGCGTATTCCGCCATCAACGCACCGTTGCCGGCGTGCACACGGGTCGTTACCGGCGGCTCATAGGTGCTCAGAACTGCATAATCCGGCAGGTCCTTCGTCACGCCGTGCAAATAAATCGCACCGACGACGGCGGCGCACAGAAAGAGCACGCTGGCCAAGCCGAAAAAATATCCAATTAGTCTGATCATACCAAGCTACCGATAATTCGAATCGTAACCATCAACGCCCGACGATATACGGGCGCATCCTTGCATATCGCGTGCCGTTTTGCACACCATACCTTCGATGACAAGCGGATACGGCAGCATTCGCTGATATGTTACCGCGCCACCGGCCCGCAATCGCGCTCCGGCTGCTTTACGGATCGCCACCGAATCCGCTTCCCGAGTAACGCGGGGAATGTGAGTAAAATAGGGCTCCTGCCCCTTAATCATCCGCAAGGCCCAAGAATTGAACAGCTTTTTGAACTGCAATGGCAAGGCGGCAACAGGATCGTGCCGTCTCCACCTGATGCTTCAGCCGCCATTCGCCACGGCTTTTGCGCGATACCGACCGACCGCCGTCGCCAGCGTATCGGCGACCTTCTTGCGCCATTCGGCATCGAGAAGCAGTTTTTCGTCTTCCGGATTGGAAAGAAAGCCGAGTTCCAGCAGCACCGACGGCACATCATGGGCGCGCAGCACCATGAAACCGGCGTAACGATGCGGGTTGTTGATGAGGCCCACCTGCCCCTCGAAGGAGGAGACGATGTTTTCGGCCAGCGTCACCGAAAAGGCCTGGGTTTCGCGGCGGGTGAAATCGAGCAGGATATCGGCGACTTCCGGCGGCTCGGTGGAGGCAGCCACACCGGCGATCTGGTCGGACTTGTTTTCGCGCTCCGCCAGTTCCTGCGCCTGCCGGTCCGATGCCCGATCAGACAATGTGTAGACGGTGGCGCCACGGATGCCCTTCTGCTTCAGCGTATCGGCATGCAGGGAGATGAACAGGTTGGCGTTGTTCTGCCGGGCGATCGTCACCCGCTCTGACAAAGCGAGGAACGTATCGGAATCGCGGGTCAGAAATGCCTTGATACCGGCCTCCCGGTTCAGCCGCTCCACCAGTTCCTTCGCAAAGGTCAGCGTGATGACCTTTTCCTCCGTACCGGTCGTGCCGCCTGTCGCACCGGCATCGATGCCGCCATGGCCGGCATCGACCGCGATGACGAATTCCGCCTGCCGCGAAGTCTTGTCGGTGGGGGTGATCGCGGCAGTGGTGACGGGTGCCGGCAACTGCCATTGCTGCGTTTTTACCAGTTCGGCGAATTTGGCCTTGGTGGTGATTTCCGTGTCCAGCACGAAACGGAAAGCTGCGCCATCCTCGCCCTTTTTCGTTTCGGCCACAGTCACCTGCACCGGTTTTTTGGCCGTCAGCACGATGCGGGCGCTGTTCTGGCCCATGCTGCCGAAGCGGATGTCCGAAAAAAGGCCTGTCGGCTTGAGGTCGGATGTCGGAAAGGCGAAATTCACCGCCGGAAAGTCCACGACGATGCGGGCTGGCGAATCGAGATAGTGAACATCGAATTCCGGCTCTTCGGCAAAATCGAGAACGATGCGCGTGCGCGCCTCATCGCCAATGATGCGCGCCTGATTGACGATGAGCGGTTCAAGCGCAGAGGCCTGCGGAACGCCGGAAAGGACGGTGATGGCAGAAAGAAAGACCGGAACGACGAGGGCACGCGCAAGCCGCGCGATTCGCACGCCAAGCGGCCCTGCCCCACCTGATATCTCTGCGCTGCGCGTGAAATTCATGGCCTTCAAGAAATTCCGTATTTCAGTCGTTTTCGATAAATGGAGCGGAAAAGCACCGGGAACAGCACTGTTTCGACCACGCTAGGCGTTTGTTTGCGCGTTTGCGCCCCACAATCGCAGGCCTTGGTGAACCAATTGTTAACCCGGAAATTCCACCAATAATATGGCATATTTAGCCAGCCTATTGCTATTATGACAGAGAAAACATACAACAAGGGTGAGGGTTAAAAGTGTTGACGGGATAGATGCCCGCCGGCTGCCAATCGAAAAAGACGCTGGCGCTGCAAAACGGGCAATCATCTGCCGTCGTTACATTTATCCTGAAACTGGATCAATTCCGGCCGTGGCCGGAGACCTACCCGGTGGCCCTACCACCGCTGCTCTGAGGAGAGCAAATTCATCGGACCCCAAGGGGTCTATATATTATTGTCGTTCCGCCTGGCCAATGATGTCGCAGCAGTTTTCACATGAACCGGATACCAGGAGCAGGCCAAGCGCCTCGCCGTCGGTCCGGATGCTGCCAGTTTACAGAAGCCCGGCAGGAGACTTCATTTCCGGCACATCCTTGCACTCATATGAAAGGCTCGTCCGTGTGGCGGGCCTGTTCTCGTATAAAACAAGGCTGCGCCGAGGAGCACAGCTTACATGGCAGACAAAATGCTTATCGACGCCTCCCACGAAGAGGAGACACGCGTAGTCGTTGTCCGTGGGAACCGGATCGAGGAATTCGATTTCGAGTCGGAACACAAGAAACAGATCCGCGGCAATATCTACCTTGCCAAGGTGACGAGGGTTGAACCCTCGCTTCAGGCGGCCTTCGTCGATTACGGTGGAAATCGCCACGGCTTTCTCGCTTTTGCGGAAATCCATCCGGATTATTACCAGATCCCGCTTGCCGACCGTCAGGCTCTGCTGAAGGCCGAAGCCGAGGATCATCGCCGCAGCGACGACTTCGAATCGGCTGATGCCCCTGAACCCGGCGCGCCGACGGTTGATCTTTCGCAGGTTGACCAGCCCGATGTCGGCATTGTTGCCGCCAGCGAGACTACGGACGTCGTGGTGACGGAAGAAATCGCTCCTGCAGCCGAGGAAGTCTCCGGGGAGGCTGCGGTTGCGGCCGTCGAGGAAGCGCCCGCCAAGGCAGAAAAGCCGAAGCGCGTCCGTCGCCCGCGCGTCAAGAAGAAGACACCGGAAGAAGAAGCCGCAGCCGAAGCCGCTGAAGCATCTTCCGAGGAAGACGGCAGCACCGGCGGTGAGATGGCCGCGATGGTCGATACCGATACGATTTCCGAAGAAGTCGAAGGTCTTCGCCGCGGCAATGACGATGATGACGACGATGACGACGATCATCACGAAAAGGAAGTGATCGAATCCGTCGGCGCCGAAGACGCCATGGAAGAGGTTCCAGATCGCGTTGCTCGCAAGCCGCGCAAGCAGTACCGCATTCAGGAAGTCATCAAGCGCCGCCAGATTCTTCTGGTGCAGGTGGCCAAGGAAGAACGCGGCAACAAGGGTGCCGCCCTCACCACCTATCTGTCGCTTGCCGGCCGTTATTCCGTGCTGATGCCGAACACGGCGCGTGGCGGCGGCATTTCCCGCAAAATCACCCAGCCGACCGACCGCAAGCGCCTGAAAGAAATCGCCCGCGATCTGGAAGTTCCGCAGGGTATGGGCGTCATTCTGCGCACCGCCGGCGCCAACCGTACCCGCGTCGAGATCAAGCGCGACTTCGAATATCTGATGCGCCTGTGGGAAAACGTCCGCACGCTGACGCTGAATTCGACGGCTCCCTGCCTCGTTTACGAGGAAGGCTCGCTGATCAAGCGTTCGATCCGCGATCTCTACAACAAGGATATCGGCGAGATCATCGTTTCCGGCGAAGAAGGCTATCGTGAAGCGAAAGACTTCATGAAGATGCTGATGCCGAGCCATGCCAAGGTGGTTCAGCCGTACCGCGACATTCACCCGATCTTCTCACGCTCCGGCATCGAAGCCCAGCTCGACCGGATGCTGCAGCCGCAGGTAACGCTGAAATCGGGCGGTTATCTGATCATCAACCAGACCGAAGCGCTGGTTGCCATCGACGTGAACTCGGGCCGTTCGACCCGCGAGCATTCCATCGAAGAAACAGCGCTGACGACCAACCTTGAGGCTGCGGAAGAAGTGGCGCGCCAGCTGCGCCTTCGCGACCTTGCCGGTCTCGTCGTTGTTGACTTCATCGACATGGAAGAGAAGCGTAACAATCGCTCCGTCGAGAAGAAGCTCAAGGATTGCCTGAAAAACGACCGGGCGCGCATCCAGGTCGGCCGCATCTCGCATTTTGGCCTTCTGGAAATGTCGCGCCAGCGCATCCGCGCTTCGGTGCTGGAATCGACCACGCAAGTCTGCCAGCATTGCGGCGGCACGGGCCATGTACGCTCGGAATCCTCCGTCGCGCTGCATGTGCTGCGCGGTGTCGAGGAATATCTGCTGCGCAACACTACCCACAACATCACCGTGCGTTGCACGCCGGAAACGGCGCTTTACCTGCTCAACCACAAGCGCGGCACGATCGTCGATTATGAAGGCCGCTTCGGCGTGTCGATCATCATTGCTGCTGACGCCAGCGTCGGTGCGCAGCATTTCGCCATCGATCGTGGTGAAGCCGTCGAAAATCCCGTGAAGATCGAAAGCCTCATCCAGATGCTTCCGAGCTTCGTGGAAGAGGAAGACGATATCGTCATCGAGGCCGATGAGGATGAAGACGAGGAAGAAATCGTCAAGGCTGCTCCTGCCGGTGAACCGCGCCAGCAGCAGCAGGGCGAAAATGGTGAAGACGGCAAGCGCAAGCGCAAGCGTCGCCGCCGTCGTCGTGGCAAGGGCGGACAGAACGACCAGAACGGCGCTCTTGATGCGCAGGCCGACGATGACGCCGATGATGTTGATGGCGACGACGACAGCGTCGAAGCCGATGACACCGACGGTGATGCCGACGAAAACGGCGTGAACGAAGCCGCAAACTCCGACGAGGACGGCAAGCGCAAGCGCCGTCGTCGCGGCAAGCGTGGCGGCCGCCGCAACCGGGACGACGCTCTCGATGCTGCAGGCAGCGAAGCTGGTGACGAAGGCGAGACGGAAGGCGAAAGCGAAGAAGTTTCTGTCGAAGCGACCGCATCAGTCGCAGCGACCGTGACGGAAGAGCCGACCGCCGCCGACGTGGTAGAAGGTGTGGTTGCCGACGTCGTCGCAGAAGAAGCGCCGAAGAAACCGCGCCGCACCCGCAAGGCGAAAGCCAAGACCGAAACCGAAGAAGCGCCGAAGGCTGAAGTAGAAGCCCAGGCTGTCGAAACGGTTGAGCCGGTGATCGTCGAGCCGGTCGTTGTTGAAGCAACCGTCGCCGAAGTCGCCATTGAAGAGGTCGGTGAAGCATCGGCCGATCTGGCAGCGGAGGCAGACGCACCTGCAACGGAAGAAAAGACCCGCGCCAACCGGGGCACCAATGTCTCGAGTTCGGAACCGGTTGTGACCTCTTCCGGTTCGCCTGCGAACCCCGACGGCGACGAGCCGAAGCCGCGCAAGGGCGGCTGGTGGCAGCGCAAAGGCTTCTTCTGATAGAAGAGACTGAAACAAAAAGCCCGCAACCATGTTGCGGGCTTTTTTTATGCCGGAAGTCTTGTTTTCGTCGTACAGGATTTACATTCCGACCCTCAGACGGACCGCGTCAGACCGCCATCAACCCGGATATTCTGGCCGGTGATGTAACCTGCCCCTTCGGATGCGAGAAACGCCACGGTTGCGGCGATCTCCTCGCTTGTTCCGTAACGCTGCATCGGCACGCCCTGACGGCGTTCTTCCGTGGCGGGCAGGCTGTCGATCCAGCCGGGCAGGACATTGTTCATGCGCACATTGTCGGCGGCATAGGTATCGGAAAAAATCTTGGTGTAAGAGGCAAGGCCGGCGCGGAAGACGGCCGATGTCGGGAACATGCTGCTCGGCTCGAAAGCCCAGGCGGTGGAGATGTTGACGATCGCGCCCGCCTTCTGTTTCACCATGACCGGAGCGATGATCCGGGTCGGGCGGATGACGTTCATGAGATAGACGTCGAGACCCGTATGCCATTGCTCATCGGTAATATCGAGGATGGAGGCGCGCGGGCCATGTCCGGCGCTGTTGACCAGCACATCGATACGGCCGAATTTTTTGAGTGTCAGATCCGTGAGGCGCTGGAGATCGTCGTTCGACTGGTTGGAGCCCGTGACGCCGATGCCGCCCAGTTCCTGCGCCAGCGCTTCCCCCTTGCCCGAAGACGACAGGATCGCGAGCCTGTAACCATCCGCCGCCAGCCGTTTCGCTACGGCGGCCCCCATCCCGCTGCCACCTGCCGTTACTACAGCTACTTTTTCTGCCGACATCGTTTTCTCCATTTTCAATTCGGCGAACCGCCGCGTGGCGATCCTTGTCCATCCAGAACCCGCCTCATCTATAGCGGGTTTCGGAAACGAGTTCGAACCAGAAAGCCTTGGGCCGGCATGAAGAAAAACTGATGCTGACGGTTTGTCAGCGTGGCACCTCCATATCCGCCGAATGGATCTGCCTGCTGTCCGGTGGCGCCTCTTCCCTCTCCTGCAAGCCGTAGTCCCGCATCACATAAGCGATGCGCAGCCGGTAGTTGGAAAAGACGCCGGAGCGCCCCATGGCCTGTGCGGCGCGATGCGGCGCGGTATTGCGCCACGCCTTCACCGCCTCCTCATCCCGGAAGAACGACAGGGAAAGCATCTTGTCCGGATTGCTGATGCTCTGAAACCGCTCAACCGAAACGAAACCGTCAATGGTTTCCAATTCAGCGCGCAGGCTGGCGGCGATATCGAGATAATGCTGTTTCTCGCCTTCAGCTGACCAGACCTCGAAGATAACGGCGATCATCGTCCACCTCCGGCATGGGGAGCGGAAGCCAGCCGCAGGAAAAGCCTGTCCTCACGGCGGATGAATTGTTCGCGTCGGGCGAATTCGTAGTTCTCCCGTCCAGCCGGATCGGCGGCGAGCCGTGCCCTGTAGGCTTCGTAAGCGGCGAGGCTTTCGATATTATAGACACCGTAAGCAATGGTGTTCGATCCTTCCTTCGGTGCGTAATAACCGATGAGATCAGCCCCGCAGCGCGGTATCGCTTCGCCCCAGTTGCGGGCATATTGGTCGAAAGCATCGACCTTGAAAGGGTCGATCTCATAGCGGATGAAACAGGTCAGCATCGTCTTTCTCCTCGTGTTCTGCCTCTCCCGTATAAGCCATTGCCTCGCATCAATGCTTCGGCTATCATCGAACTATGAAAGACGGACCCTTGATCGCCAATGTCGCCGCCCTGATCGGCGACCCTGCCCGCGCCAACATCTTGACGGCGCTGATGGATGGACGTGCGCTGACGGCAAGCGAGCTTGCCGAAGCCGCTGGTGTCACCCTGCAAACCGCCAGCGGGCATCTGTCGAAACTCTCCGATGCACAGTTGTTGAAGGCGGAAAAACAGGGCCGTCATCGCTATTTCCGTCTCTCCGACGAGGATGTAGCGCAGGTTCTGGAAGCACTGATGGGGCTTGCCCAGCGCACGGGCGCAGTGCGCGTGCGAACCGGACCGAAGGACAAGGCGCTGCGCGAGGCGCGTGTCTGCTACGATCATCTGGCCGGGGAAAGTGGTGTGGCACTGCTTGCGGCCATCACTGCGAGCGGGCTCGTGACACCGGGTGACGAGCCCGTCCTGACAGACAGCGGGCGCGATTTCTTCTCAGGCTTCGGCATCGACCTTTCGCCGCTAGAAAAGGCCAGACGCCCGGTCTGCCTGCATTGTCTGGACTGGAGCGAGCGCCGCCATCACCTCGGCGGCGGGCTTGGCGCGTCGCTGCTCGACGCCATGCAGCAGCGCGACTGGCTGCGGCGCGGAAACGGCCGCGTGCTGACCTTCACCGCCAAGGGCGAAAAGGCGTTCAACAGCACTTTTGGCTGTACACCCGCCTGATGCCCTGTGAGCTGGCTTATTTCAGCCAGCCCGCGATACGCCCCACGGCCTCGGCAATGTCAGATACTGAACCCGCATAAGAAATGCGCAGTGCCCGGTGGCCTTCCTCGGGGTCGAAATCCATGCCCGGCGTCGCCGCCACATCGATCTCCGCCAGCATGCGTTTGGCAAAATCCATGCTGTCATTGGAATAGCGACTGGTATCGACATAGGCGTAAAAAGCCCCATCCATGGGCGATGCCAGCGGCAAGCCGATCTCCGGCAGGCGCGCCATCAGGAAGTCGCGGTTGGTGCGGTAGCTTTCCCTGTAGACATCCAGCTCCTCCGCCGCGGAAAAGGCTGCGGTCGCGGCGAGTTGGGACAGTTCCGGCGGGGAGATATAAAGGCTCTGGGCGAGACACTCGACCGGGCGGACGAGATTTTCCGGCAGGACCATCCAGCCGATACGCCAGCCGGTCATGCAATAATATTTCGAGAAAGAATTGATGATCACCGCACTATCGGTGATTTCGAGCGCGCTGGTCTCTTCACCGACAAAGGTGAGGCCATGGTAGATTTCATCTGAAATGAAGGCCATGTCGCGGCTTTCGCAATAACTCGCCAGCCGCTTCAACGCCTCACGGCCCGTAACGGTGCCGGTCGGGTTGGCCGGGCTTGCCAGAAGCACGCCCTTCAGCTTTAAGCCGGCTTTGGTCTCCGCCCGTTCCAGGCTGGCAGGCGTCAGCGTGTAGCCCGTTTCAGCCGTAACTGGCACTTCCACGACATTGAGGCCAAGCGCTTTCAGAATATTGCGATAGGCGGGATAGCCTGGCCTCGCGATCGCGACGGAATCGCCGGCATCGAAAAGGCTGAGGAAGGCAAGATTGAAGGCGGCGGAAGACCCTGTCGTCACGGCAATGCGAGCCGGATCGACAGCGATCTGATGGCGCAGCCGGTAGTGACCGGCGATCGCTTCACGCAACTCGCGCAGGCCCAGAGCGTCGGTATAGCCAATGCGGCCGTGTTTCAGCGCCTCCTGCGCGGCTTCCAGCGAGGCCTTCGGCGCGGGATGGGAAGGCTGGCCGACCGCCATGGAAATGACGGGGCGTCCCGCCTGCCTGCGCCTGTTCGCTTCCGCCAGGATGTCCATGGCGTGAAAGGGTTCGACGGCGCTCCGCTTCGAGATCGTTATCAAGGGCATGCTCTTTCCTGAACCGTATTTCGCAGACTTGCCGCAGAATCACGATCTTCACAATCATGCGATCATAATGCGGACAAGTATTTTTGCCGTATGGCATTTGGCTTAAAGTAAGGTAATTGCCTTCATAAGATTTCAAGAGGCTCCGGCCGCACAGAATGAGGACCGATATGGCGCATTTTCTACGTTCCGCCCTTCTCGCCAGCGTGACGGCGCTTTCCACGGTATTTGCCACCCTGCCCGCCCATGCGCTGGATGAACAGCAGAAGAAGGAAATGGGCGAATTCATCAAGCAATATCTGATCGAAAACCCCGAGATCATGCTTGAGGTTCAGGACGCGCTGGAGCGCAAGCAATATGCGAACCGCAACGCCAAGGCGGCGGAAGCGGTTGCCGACAACAAGAAGACCATCTTCGAATCGAAATACGATCTGGCGCTCGGCAATCCCGACGGTGACGTCACGCTGGTCGAATTCTTCGACTATAATTGCGGTTATTGCAAACGCGCCATGGGCGACATGGACACGATCCTGAAGGGCGACAAGAAAGTGCGCGTCGTTCTCAAGGAATTCCCGATCCTCGGGCCGGAATCGGTTGCCGCGCACCGGGTCTCCAACGCCGTGAAGCTCCTGGCGCCTGCCAAGTACCCCGAATTCCAGCGCACCCTGCTTGGCGGCCGCGGACGGGCGAATGAGGACAGCGCCATGGAAGTCGCCACCTCGCTCGGCCTGAAAGAAGTCGATATCCGCAAGTCGATGGCGGAAAACCCCAATGACGCGCAGGTGCAGGAAACCTACAAGCTGGCCAACAGCCTCGGCATCACCGGCACGCCGTCCTATATCGTCGGCGACGAGGCGGTTTTCGGTGCCGTCGGTGCGGACCCGCTGAAGGAAAAAATCGCCAATATGCGCAGCTGTGGAAAAGCCACCTGCTCCTGATTGTCAAAAAAGCTCCCGCATTGCCTGTGGATGCCGGGCCTCCCGGCTGTTTACGGCCTGCGGGGGCTTTTCCTTGACGGCTGCGCAGTCTATAGGTGTCGCTGATTTTCTTATGGAAACGTGAATGAGCAACATCATCATCGTCATCAATGGCCCCAATCTCAACATGCTGGGAAAAAGGGAACCGGGTATCTATGGTGGCAAGACGCTGAAAGACATCGAGAATGATTGTCTTGCGGCTGGTGCCGATCTCGGTTTCGCGGTTGAATTTCGCCAGTCCAACCACGAAGGCGTGCTCGTGGACTGGTTGCAAGAGGCGGGCGAGCGGGCGGTGGGCGTCGTCATCAATCCCGGCGCCTACAGCCACACCTCGATTGCGTTGCACGACGCCATTCGTGCGATTTCCACACCGGTCGTGGAAGTGCACATTTCCAACATCCACGCGCGGGAAGAGTTCCGTCACAAATCGATGGTATCACCTGCTGCGAAAGGCATGGTCTGCGGTTTTGGACCATACGGATATATCATGGCGCTTCACGCGCTGAAAAACATCACGGCATAAAAAGAAACAAAGAATAGGGTTTGTCATGTCTGAAAAGAAACAGGGTATCGACAAGGAACTGATCCGCGATCTCGCGAATATCCTCAACGATACCGACCTTTCGGAAATCGAAGTGGAGCAGGACGACCTGCGCATCCGCGTCTCCCGCGCCGCGCCGCCCGCCACGGTCTATGCCGCGGCGCCCGCCCCTTACGCAGTACCGGCAGCAGCGCCTGCCGCAGCACCGGCGATCGCAGCGCCTGCGGCCGCCGCAGCACCTGCCCGCAACCCGGCCAACACCGTGTCCTCGCCCATGGTCGGCACGGTCTACCTTTCGCCTGCTCCGGGCGCCCGTCCCTTCATCGAAGTGGGCGCGACCGTCAAGGAAGGCCAGACCATCGTCATCGTCGAGGCCATGAAGACCATGAACCAGATCCCCGCGCCCAAATCCGGCAAGATCGTGGAAATCATCGTCAACGACGCGCAGCCCGTGGAGTATGGCGAAGCCCTCGTGGTCATCGAATAAAGGCGGTTCAGCATGGTTTCGAAGATCCTCATAGCCAACCGTGGCGAGATCGCGCTGCGCGTCCTGCGCGCCGCCAAGGAGCTTGGCATTCCCACGGTGGCCGTGCATTCCACGGCCGACGCGGATGCGATGCATGTGCGCCTTGCCGACGAAAGCGTGTGCATCGGCCCGCCGCCCTCGCGTGACAGCTACCTCAACATCCACCAGATCGTTGCGGCCTGCGAAATCACCGGTGCGGACGCCGTTCACCCCGGTTACGGCTTCCTGTCGGAAAACGCCAAGTTCGCCGATATTCTCGACGCGCACGGCATCACCTTCATCGGACCGACCGCCGAACATATCCGCATCATGGGCGACAAGATCACCGCCAAGCAGACGGCGCAGCAACTCGGCATCCCCGTCGTTCCCGGTTCTGACGGCGAAGTGAAGCCTGAAAACGCGCTGGAAATTGCCCGGACGATCGGCTTCCCGGTCCTCATCAAGGCGACGGCAGGCGGCGGCGGTCGCGGCATGAAAGTGGCGAAGACCGAGGAAGACCTGGAAGAGGCGGTTGCGACTGCCCGTTCCGAGGCGGCGGCTGCCTTCGGCAACGACGCCGTCTACATGGAAAAATACCTCGGCAAGCCGCGCCATATCGAAGTGCAGGTTTTCGGCGATGGTGAAGGCGCTGCCATTCACCTTGGCGAGCGCGACTGCTCGCTTCAGCGCCGTCACCAGAAGGTGCTGGAAGAAGCCAATTCGCCGGCATTGACGGTTGAACAGCGCATGAAGATCGGCGAGATTTGCGCTGACGCCATGCGCAAGCTGAAATATCGCGGTGCCGGCACCATCGAGTTCCTCTATGAAAACGGCGAGTTCTATTTCATCGAAATGAACACCCGTCTGCAGGTGGAGCATCCGGTGACGGAAGCGATCACCGGCATGGATCTCGTGCAGGAACAGATCCGCGTCGCTTCGGGCCAGGGCCTGTCGGTGACGCAGGCGGATATCGAATTCCATGGTCATGCCATCGAATGCCGTATCAATGCCGAAGACCCGCGCACCTTCGTTCCCTCACCCGGCACGCTGACCTATTTCCACACGCCGGGCGGCCTTGGCGTTCGCGTCGATTCGGGCGCGTATCAGGGCTACAAGATTCCGCCCTATTACGACAGCATGATCGGCAAGCTGATCGTTCATGGCCGCGACCGGGACGAGTGCATTCGCCGCCTTCGCCGGGCGCTGGATGAGTTCGTCGTCGACGGCATCAAGACCACCCTGCCGCTTTTCCAGGATCTCCTCCAGAACGAGGATATTCTCAATGGCGATTACGACATTCACTGGCTGGAAAAATACCTGGCCGGTGACGCGTCTCACTAAGACGATATGGCTGGGCGGCGCAGCAGAAATAACGACATAACGGTCGATATTCTGCTGCGCGCCTATTCCGCCGGCCTGTTTCCCATGGCCGATTCGGCTGACGATCCGGAACTTTTCTGGGTCGAGCCGGAGATTCGCGGCATCATCCCACTCAATGATTTTCACGTTTCCAAAAGCCTCACCAAGGCAATACGCAAGAAGCCGTTCGACATACGCTTCAACACCGCCTTCGAAGCTGTCATGGCGGGCTGTGCGGCGGAAGCGCCGGACAGGCCGAGCACGTGGATCAATGCCACCATCCGCAAGCTTTATACCGAGCTGCACCAGATCGGTCATGCGCACAGCGTCGAGGCGTGGGATGGCAAGGAACTTGTGGGCGGCCTTTACGGTGTCTCGCTCGGCGCTGCCTTTTTCGGCGAAAGCATGTTTTCCCGCCGCACCAACGCCTCGAAGATTTGCCTCGTGCATCTGGTGGAGCGGTTGAAATCTAGCGGCTTCGTGCTGCTCGACACACAATTCACCACCGAACATCTGAAGACATTCGGCGCCATCGATGTGCCGAAGCAGGAATATGCAAAGATACTGGATCTTGCCGTCAACCGGCCCAGCCTGCAATTCTGAATAATTTGCGTTAGGTTATTTGCTTGCCGTTGAGGGAGCCGGGACTTCCGAGTCCGGCTTGCAGCCCGTCAGCCAGACGTCGTAAATCGGGTGCTCAACGGCGTTGAGGCCGGGGCTGTCGGCAAACATCCAGCCGGTGAAAATGCGCTTAATCTTGCGGTCGAGCGTGATTTCATCAACTTCGACAAAAGCGTCGATCTTCTGGGTTTCCGTCTGGTCGCGGGAATAACAGACCTTCGGCGTCACTTGAAGCGCGCCGAATTGCACCGTCTCGTCGATATAAACGTCAAAGGATGTGATGCGGCCGGTGATCTTGTCGATGCCGGAAAACACCGCGACGCGGTTTTCCAGACGGGCAGCGGAGACGGGCGATACGAGGATGACAGCAGAAACCGCTGCGAACAGCGACACTGTCAGCGCACGCAAAGAACGATCCCGCGTGATTTTCCTCATACGATATGTCTCCAAATATTTGCCTGTGTCGAGACGCCGACCGGATCAACGCGTAAGGGCGGAATGTGGCAAAAACCGGTGAGGCCGAGATCAAGCGCGGCGTTTTGCACAACACCGCGCATCACAGACTCAGTTGCCGGGTGTCCAGGCGTCGTAGTCGCCGGTCACGCGCGGGCGCTCGCCGGCAACGGCCAGCGACCCTTGAGGGCGATAGGCTTTGGACGTTCCGGTGTGGTTCGGCTGATGCGGCTTCTGCCAGTCGCGCGCCACATAGCTTTCCTGACTCGGCGGCACGTCGGTGCGGTAATGCATCCAGCCATGCCAGCCGGGCGGAATGGCCGAGGCTTCGGCATAACCATTATAGATCACCCAGCGGCGCGGCATGCCCCAGGAGGTGGTGCCGCCTTCGTAATAGGTGTTGCCCAACTCGTCCTGTCCGACTTTCTTGCCAAAACGCCAGGTGTGAAACCGCGTTCCGATCGTTTGGCCGTTCCACCAGGTGAAGATTTGCGTCAGGAGAGTCTTCATTATCCGTTCCTCGGGCTTGAATGCGCTGCAGCGATTTTAAATCGCACGGCACAAGACATGCTTATGCCGCCCCTCACGGCAATTGTCCAGCATTTCGAGATATATCGGCGCTATTTCAGCTTCATCCTGAAGCCTAAATGCCGCTTCTCGAAACCCAGCCGCTCATAGAAGCGATGTGCATCCAGCCGGGCCATGTTGGAGGTGAGCTGGACGGCGTTCATGCCCTGACGGCGGGCGTCCGCAAGGCAATAATTGATCATCACCGCGCCGATGCCACGACCGCGCATGTCGGAGCGTGTCTGCACCGCCTCGATCACCATGGATTTGGCCCCTCGCCCCACGAGCTTGGTGAGGATGGCGGTCTGGAAAGTGCCGACCACCTCGCCATCCAGTTCCGCGACATAGAGCGTTTCGCTGGGCGATGCGGCAATGGCGCGGAAGGCCGCAAGATAGTCGGGCTGCGCCGATTCGTCGGCGGTGTCACCGTGACCGCCGATCTCGTCGGCAGCAAAAATGGCGGCGAGTGCCGGGAGATCGTCTTCGCGCGCCGTGCGAATGATCAGTTTTTCTAACGTCTGATTCATCGTTTAAGGCTCTTTTCCATCACGATACCGGGTAAACCCTCGATGCCGGCCATGCGCTCGATTCGGTCTACTTCGGCAAAACCGACGCCTTCATAAAAGGCGATTGCGACAGTATTTTTAGGCTCGACCTCGAGACGCATGATTTCCGCATCCGGGAAACAGGTTTCGAGTTCCGCGAAGAGATCGCGGCCGACGCCCTGCCGCTGAAGGTCGGGCGCGACATAAAGCTGGTGCAGCAGGGCCGTCTTCGCCATCTTGGTGGACATCGAACCATAGGCCATGCCGCCGATCCGCTTGCCATCATCAGCCACCAGAAATTCGCCGCCCTTTTTCGCAACACGGTCTTTCATAGCCTGCGGCGAATGCCATGCGGCAATCAACTCGCTCACCTTTTCTGCGCCGTAGATCGGGTCATAGGTCGCATGCCAGGTTGTGGCGAGCAGCGCCCGGACAGGTTCGATATCGCGCTGGCTTGCCGTGCGGATGAAAAACATGATTTGGCTCCGTCTGGAAACAGAAATGCCGGGTGTTATCCCGGCAGTAAGCGATGTCAGTCCCCCAATCTCGACGTCATCCTCGGGCTTGTCCCGAGGATCTAATCACGTTTGATCTTGTGGGTCGTTAGATCCTCGGGACAAGCCCGAGGATGACGGAGGAGAGGCGTGCGGTCTCTCCAACCTTTACTGATGGCCACTCCGGCCCGCAGTTACTATTCGTCCTCTATGCCGAGCTTGGCCTTCACCAGCGCCTGCACGGCCTGCGGGTTGGCCTTGCCGCCCGTGGACTTCATGACCTGACCGACGAACCAGCCGGCGAGAGCGGGCTTCGCCTTGACCTTCTCGACCTGATCGGGATTTGCGGCGATGATATCATCCACGGCCTTTTCGATGGCCCCGGTATCCGTCACCTGCTTCATGCCGCGCGTCTCGACGATTTCGGCCGGATTGCCGCCTTCATTCCAGACGATTTCGAACAGGTCCTTGGCGATCTTGCCGGAAATGGTCTCGGCCTTGATGAGATCGATGATACCGCCGAGCTGTTCCGGCGAAACCGGGGTCGTCTCGATATCCTTGCCCGACTTGTTGAGCGCGCCGAGAAGATCGTTGATGACCCAGTTGGCGGCGGCCTTCGGATCCCGACCGGCGGCGACGGCCTCGTAATAATCGGCAATCGCCTTTTCCGACACGAGGATCGAGGCGTCATAGACCGACAGGCCGAGATCGGCCACGAAACGGGCCTTCTTGTCGTCGGGCAGTTCCGGCAGATCGACCTTAAGCGCCTCGACGAAAGCATCGTCGAATTCGAGCGGCAACAGGTCCGGGTCTGGGAAGTAGCGATAGTCATGCGCGTCTTCCTTGGAGCGCATGGAGCGCGTCTCGCCCTTGCCGGGATCGAACAGGCGGGTTTCCTGATCGATGGCGCCGCCGTCTTCCAGAATGGCGATCTGGCGGCGTGCCTCATATTCGATGGCCTGGCCGACGAAGCGGATGGAGTTGACGTTCTTGATTTCGCAGCGCGTGCCGAAACCTTCGCCCGGACGGCGCACGGAGACGTTGACGTCGGCGCGCATCGAGCCTTCGTCCATGTTGCCGTCGCAGGTGCCGAGATAACGCACGATGGAGCGCAGCTTGGTGAGGTAAGCCTTGGCCTCGTCCGACGAGCGCATGTCCGGCTTGGACACGATTTCCATCAGCGCCACGCCCGAACGGTTGAGGTCCACGAAAGACATCGTCGGGTGCTGGTCATGCATGGACTTGCCGGCATCCTGCTCCAGATGCAGGCGCTCGATGCCGATCTCGATATCCTCGAAATTGCCCTGACGGTCCGGCCCGAGCGAAATGGTGATGATGCCCTCACCGACGATCGGGTCCTTGAACTGCGAAATCTGGTAGCCCTGCGGCAGGTCCGGATAGAAGTAGTTCTTGCGGTCGAAGATCGAACGGTTGTTGATCTTCGCCTTCAGGCCGAGACCGGTACGGACCGCCTGGGCGACGCATTCCTCGTTGATGACGGGAAGCATGCCGGGCATGGCGGCGTCCACCAGCGACACGTTGGAATTCGGCGCATTGCCGAAGGTAGTGGAAGCGCCGGAAAACAGCTTGGAATTGGAGAGAACCTGCGCATGGACTTCCAGCCCGATCACGATTTCCCAATCGCCGGTGGCGCCGGGAATGAAGCGTTTCGGATCAGGGGTGCGCACGTCTACAAGGGTCATATGAAGCTCACGATATACGGGTTCTTTGGCTCTGGTGGGTAGAACATATGGCGCGCGGGCGCAAGACATCTTGCGCCCTGTCGCACGAAGCGCCGGATTTTCGGCGCTCTGCATACGTAATTTTTACGCGTCTGATTTTCAATTCACATCATGACGATGATCGCCCTGTGTTTCATGATCTATGTCGCCTTCAATCTTGTCGTCTTTCTTGTCTATTGGTGGGACAGGCAAGCGGCGAGGAATGGCGGCTGGCGCATTCGCGAAAGCACATTGCTGGGGCTCGCCTTTGTGGGCGGCAGCATCGGCGCAATTTCGGCTCAACGCCTGCTGCGGCACAAAACGCGCAAGGAACCCTTTCGCAGCATTCTGCTCTCCATCGTGATCTTACAGGCGGGCCTTGTTGCGTCAGTGGCAATCCTGCCGGACTGGCCGCCGCGCCTTCTGAACAGCTTGATAGGTCTCAGTCAGAACTCCGTCCCGTAGAGGCCGCTCTCGACCTCGACAAGCTGCTTTTGCAGACCGACGGATTGCACGTCGCGATCAAGCTTCGGCGCATAGGAAACGGAAAGCCAGCGGACGCTGTAGCCGTGGTGGCGGAAAAAGGCGACGGCAGGTTCGTTCTGCGCGTGGGTTTCCAGCCGGATGGCTTCGAAACCCCTGTCCGCTATCAACCGTTCAATATCAGCGAGCAGGAGGCTGCCGACCTGCCGGCGCTGAAAATCCGGATCAATCCAGAAATCGGAAATCGTCTCGTCAAAATGCTCCCGCGCCGCCCATCCGGCAACCGTGCCGCTAAATTCCGCCACGCGAATGGCAAGCCATGACGAACGGGTGAAATTGGAAAAAGCGCTGGAAGCATTGTCGTAAAGCGTCGCGGTGATGCCGAGTGCGGCGGTTGCCTGCCGCCAGGCCCTGAGACCGATGGCCGCTAAGGCCTCCGCTTCCTGCTCATGCGCATTGCGAATGACGATCAAGCCGCGCCCTCCATGGCCATGGCGAGTAAAACATCGGCGGCGCGATTCGGCCAGTATGGTTTTTCGGGGTGCGCTGCGGACTTGACCATGCCAGCCTTGCCCGCTAACCAGAACGGGCAATAACGGAGTTTTTATGTTCGCTCAATCGGAGTCCCGGTAACGGCCCTGCCCGCAAGTTTCTTGCGCGCCGGGCCAGATGAAACCGAGCCGGATGCCCTAACGGCACCCGGGTTTGCTTTCACGCGTCCAAAAGACGCCGACCGGACTTCCAAAAATGGACATTTCCCGCGCCGAACAGCGCATTCTTCACCTGCTCGCCCAGGGCGGCAGAATTGAACTCGTTCGAGACGACCACCATAAAATCGAAAAGATCGCGCTTTATACCCGCGACGGCTGGATTTTCAGTGGCCTCGACCTGCTTACCTTCCGCAAACTGAAACGGAAAAGAGCGATAGCCTCTTCCGCCGGCAAGCCCTACCGCATCACCACCCGCGGACTGGAACTCGTAAGGGGTGAGCTGGACAACAGATGAAAAAAACGGGCGGCACTTGATGCCGCCCGTCCAATTTCTCCAACGCCCTTGTTCAGGCGTTCACCACCACTTGGCCGGCGTGAACTTGCCCGCTGCCTGCTCGATGGCGTGTGCCGTCTTGAACAGCGTTTCTTCCTCAAAAGGCTTGCCGATGAGCTGCAGGCCGAGCGGCAGGCCCTTGCCGTCGAGGCCGGCGGGCACCGAAAGGCCCGGAAGGCCGGCCATATTGACGGTGATGGTGAAGACGTCCTGGAGATACATCTTCACCGGATCAGAGGCGAGTTCCTCATCGCCGACCGCGAAGGCGGAAGACGGGGTGATCGGCGCGAGAACAGCATCGACACCCTCATGGAAGACGTTTTCAAAATCGCGCTTGATGAGGGTACGGACCTTCTGCGCCTTCAGGTAATAGGCGTCGTAATAACCGGCCGACAGCACATAGGTGCCGACCATGATGCGGCGCTGGACTTCCTTGCCGAAACCAGCCGCACGGCTTTTTTCGTACATGTCGGCAATATCCTTGCCGTCGACGCGCAGGCCGTAGCGGACGCCGTCATAACGGGCAAGGTTGGACGAGGCTTCCGCCGGTGCGACGATGTAATAGGCGGGAAGCGCGTATTTGGTATGCGGCAGCGAGATATCGACAACCTCGGCACCGGCATCGCGCAGCCACTCGACACCCTTGGCCCAGAGCTTTTCGATCTCTTCCGGCATACCGTCGACGCGGTATTCGCGGGGAATACCGATCTTCAGGCCCTTCAGCGACTGGCCGATGGCCTTTTCGTAATCCGGCACCGGCAGGTCTACGGATGTCGTATCCTTGGAGTCGACGCTCGCCATTGTCTTCAGCAGGATCGCCGCGTCGCGCACGTCACGGGCAATCGGGCCGGCCTGATCGAGCGAGGAAGCATAAGCAACGATGCCAAAGCGCGAGCAGCGGCCATAGGTGGGCTTGATGCCGACTGTGCCGGTGAAGGCCGCCGGCTGGCGGATGGAGCCGCCGGTGTCGGTTGCGGTCGCACCGGCGCACAGATGCGCAGCGACGGCTGCGGCCGAGCCGCCGGAGGAACCGCCGGGAACCAGCTTCTGCTCGGAACCATTGGCGCGCCATGGGTTGATGACCGGGCCATACCAGGAGCTTTCATTGGACGAGCCCATGGCGAATTCGTCCATGTTGAGCTTGCCGAGCATGACAGCGCCCTGATCCCAGAGGTTCTGGGTGACGGTGGATTCATATTTCGGCTTGAAGCCATCGAGAACATGCGAACATGCCTGCGTGTGCACGTCGCGGGTGGCGAAAAGGTCTTTTACGCCGAGCGGAATGCCTTCCAGCTCGCCCGCCTTGCCGGCAGCGATACGTTCGTCGGAGGCCTTCGCCATGTCGCGGGCCTTTTCAGGCGTCGTCACGACATAGGCGTTCAGCGAGCCGTTGGCCGCATCGATGGCGGAGAGGTAGGCGTCGGTCAGCTCGAGGGCGGAAAATTCTTTCGCCTTCAGCTTTTCGCGGGCTTCGGCAATGGTCAGGCTCGTCAGGTCGGTCATGGTCGGCAACGGCTTTCGAAAATCTCGGAAAAATCGGGCGGCAGAGGCGGTCGCTTATTCGACCACTTTCGGGACCATGAAGAAATCCCGGTCGGTCGCAGGCGCATTGGCGACGATGTCTTCCGCCTTGTTACCGTCGGTCACCACGTCGGCGCGTTTTTTCATGTCCACCGGGGTCACGGATGTCATTGGCTCGACGCCATCGACATTCACTTCCGAAAGCTGCTCCACGAAACCGAGTATGCCGTTTAGCTGGCCGAGCATATTCTGTGCTTCTTCTTCGCTGACAGCGATACGGGCAAGGCGCGCAACGCGCTTTACGGTGGCGAGATCGACGGACATGGTTCTACTCCGGTCAGAATTTTCCTAACCGCTATAATCACCATGTCCGTCCTTCGCAACGGTAGAAAGCATGTCGTTGCAAACTGTGTCACGGTTTTGCGTTCACGATATGCTCTAGCAAAATGTCAGAAGGACAGCGTTTCGCCAGCCTTCGGCGTATGAACGCGGGCTTCCGCGCCTTCCATGCCGGCCACGAATTTCTCCGGCGTCTGGTCGATGATCGGGAAGGAACCGTAGTGGCAGGGGATGACATTCTGGAACTTGAAGAAGCGCTGGCAGGCAAGTGCGGCCACAGCACCACCCATGGTGAAACGGTCGCCGATCGGCACGAGGCCGATATCGGGCTGATGCAATTCATTGATGAGCTTCATGTCGGAGAAGATATCGGTATCGCCCATGTGATAGACGGCCGGGCCATTTTCGAAATGCAGCATCAGGCCGTTCGCATTGCCGAGCGAATGCGAAACGCCATCCTCGGTGAGCTGGGCAGACGAATGCAGCGCATTGGTGAAGGTGACGGAAAACCCGTCGAAATGCACCGTGCCGCCGGTATTGCCCATATCGACCTTCGCAACACCCTTCGAGGAAAGCCATGCGGCGAGATCGGCATTGGCAAGCACCGTGGCGCCGGTTTCGCGAGCCAGCTGAATGGTATCGCCGACATGGTCGCCATGGCCATGGGTCAGGAGAATATGGGTGATGCCTTCGGCCGCCGTTTTTCCGTCCTGTCCGGCAAAACCGGGATTGCCGGTGAAAAACGGATCGATGAGGATCTTCGCGTCGCCGTTTTCGAGGCGGAAGGCGGAATGGCCGAGCCAGGTGATTTTCATGGGAAGTTCTCCTTTGTATTGCCGGTGTAGTATGACATAGGACGACTTGAGAAACCGCACTACCTGTATTTAAGAGAGGCGACAATGGCCGCTGACAATGACGATTATGTGTACGATGAAGCGTCTGGCGAATGGCGGCCGGCTTCCGAAGTGGCCGCCGAGGCGGCTCGCGCGAATGAAGTGCACGATGCAGCCGGCAATGTGCTGGCGGACGGCGATTCCGTAACCTTGATCAAGGACCTGAAGGTCAAAGGCACCAACACGGTCATCAAGCAGGGCACCGTCATCAAGTCGATCCGGCTCACCGAAAATCCGGAAGAGATCGATTGCAGGCATGATGCGGTCAAGGGTCTGGTGCTGCGCACCGAATTCGTCCGCAAGCGATAAAGGCAGCGCGAGACATGGCGATACTCACCATCGAGGAACTGGCGGAAACGCTTCAGCCCGCACAGGCGATTGCCGGTCTCGACCTTGGCACGAAAACCATTGGGCTTTCCATGTCGGACCTGTCGCGGCGCTTCGCGACGCCTCGCCCCGTTTTGAAGCGGGTAAAATTCACTCGGGATGCCGAAGTGCTGCTGGCCTTTGCCGAAAAGGAGAAGGTTGCCGCCTTCATCATCGGTCTGCCAATGAACATGGATGGCTCGGCCGGGCCGCGCGTGCAGGCAACACGCGCCTTCGTGCGCACCATGGGCGAAAAAACCGCCCTGCCCTTTATTTTCTGGGATGAGCGGCTTTCCACGGTCGCGGCCGAGCGCGCGTTGCTGGAAATGGATGTCTCACGCGCCAAGCGGGCCGAACGCATCGATTCGGCAGCCGCCAGCTTCATTCTTCAGGGTGCGCTGGACAGGCTTTCGGCACTCGCCCGCGCCGTCGACTGACGGCCCTGCCACCAGGCGGCAATCTGCTTCCTCTTGCGAAAACCGAGGATAGCAAAAACGATCAGGCTATCGACCGCGATGGCGCGCGCCACCAGCGGCGGCAGGCTTTCCGGCGGCAGGCCGAGAATATTGCCGTAAATCTGGAATACCAGATCATGCGTCTGGCGCGTCAACATGTAAAAGCCGAAACTCATGTCGTAATAGGAAAGCCAGTACCAGCTGCCCAGCAATGCGACGGGACCTGCCCACAGGATCAGAAACCACTTCATGCCGCCTGCCCCCGCGCGAAAACCGTATCGGGAATGCCGGCAAGCACCGCCCAGCGCACCGCTGCCATCAGGCAGAGGTTCAGCGCCGGCGCGTCGATATCCAACGGCAGCATCACAAAAAACGTCATCATGACGCCCAAAGCTGTCCAGCGGCTCACTTGCGGCTCCCTTATGCGCAGTCATTGCGCATGGTTAACTTTTCGTTAATTCACACTGGACCGGCAGCCATGGCGACGCAATTGAAAGCTGTCATTATGGTTAATGGCGGGCGGGCGGCATGTGGAAAACGCGTATCTGCGTGAACGGGCAGATGCGGCGGGCGGTTGCCGGCCCGGTGAAAACATCACTTATTTTTCTTTAATACGGCGCTTGCGCAGGGATTGCAGTCTCCCCCAACCCGGCAGCGGTTTCAGCCGTAGACGCCGCGCACCAGCCTTTTGACGGCCGTGGTGATCTTCTCCCAGTCCCGCTCGGATTTCAGCGGTACACCGGCGAACTGGCCACTGGTGGCAGCGGAAATGACGAGGTGCTGGATGGCGGCGAACAGCACGGCATTGACTGCGGCGGTATCCACCTTCGGAGCCGCGAGCGAACCACGCATGCGCTCCAGCCACTTGCCCAGCGACTTGGCGCGGGCCTCGGCCAGCTGACGGACCTGTGGCGAGCCATCCGAGACTTCCCAGGCGATGATCTTGCAGACGAGAGGATCGCTGCGTAGCGCATCCATGAAATAAAGCGCCAGCTTTTCCATGAGATCGCCATAGGTCAGAAGGAACATACCGCCGGTGTCTTCGGGAATGCGATCCTTCACCCAGGAGCCGAGATCCTCGCCAATTGCCTCGATCAAACCGTCAAGGCCGCCGAAATAACGATAGATCAGCTGCTTGTCGCAACCGGCGCGGCGGGCAACCGCATTGATACCGAAGCCCTGAAAGCCTTCTTCGGCAAGCAGCGACCGCGCCGCCTCAAAAATCGCTTTCTCGGTCTGAGCGCGATCCTTGATACGTTTTTCCGGTCTGTCGGCTGAAATCGCCTCTGCACTCGCCAGCATGATTCCCTACCCGTGTTCTAAAAGGCCTGACCACAGGGGTTAACAAAGCATGAAGGGAAGAACAATGTGGCTGAGCGGATGGGGAGAAGGTTCCTGTGGACGAATAGGCATCGAGCCCCACATCCACGGCTTTAAGTTTTCTGTATTTTCTGTATTATTCAGAATGATACAGATTTTGAGGGTTTCTCATGAAAAGAAAATCTATTTCCACCGCCGAGTTTATGCGGCATTTCGGTCGGTATCATGACGAAGCGCAGAAATCGCCCATCACCCTGACGAAGCATGGGCGTCCTTCGGTCGTCGTCGTGCCGGTCGAACTCTTCGAGAAAATGCTGGGAAGCGACGATCCGCGCCAGTCTTATGCGGCCGGTGAAATGCCTGATGAAATGGCAACCATGTTCGAGACCCAACTGGAGAAAGATTCCAACGAATATCGGAAGTCTCGCGATGAGCAGGACCGATAATGTCCAAATTCAAACGGGGCGATATCGTTTCCTATCCGTATTTGTGGAGATGGCAGTTTTCCGCTGATCCACAGCGCGACCATGGAGAAAAGGACCGCCCCGTTTGCATAATCCTGTCGGTTACGGACGCTCAGGGACTATCACATGTACTGCTGCTGCCGATTTCATCGAAACCGCCGCTCGATAGCCAGCAACAAGCCATCGAAATACCCAAACTGGAACTCCGACGGGCAAAACTTACAAACTATGACGGAGGCTGGATCACCGTTAGCGAATGCAATTACGACGTAATCGAACGTTCATATCATTTCAATGCTACGCAATCTCCAATCGGGCGTTTCAGCGACACATTTCTCGAAGAGATTCGCACCGCATTTGCACCGTTTCTGGCAGCAGGTGCAGCGAGGGTCATCAGAACCTGAATCACTCCAACGCCATGCCGAACCACACACTGCCGGGCGTTTCGTGGCTCTCCAGGCGTTTGAAGCCGCGGGTTTCCCAAAAGCGCATACCGGCATGGTTGCGTTCGCTGGCGCCGAGATGGATGCCGTAGACGTTGTTCTGTCTTGCCATATCCAGCCAGCGCGACAGAAGCCGGGTGCCGCCGCCCTTGCCCTGCGTGCGCGGCAGAAGGTTCATGTGGATATGGGCCGGGAACGGATCCGTAAGCCACTCTGGCGTGCGCCGCGGATGGTGGATGAAATGGGCGCGGCGCTGGTCGGCGTCCCATGTCTGCTGGTCGCCGCCGGGGTCGGGGTAAAGGGCGCGCAGATGCGGCCACCATTCCTGCTCCAGCCGCTCTTCATGCAAGGCCGTATCGAGCGCGCCGGCGATATAACCGCAGACCCCCTCCTCGTCCTCGGCCACGAAAACGGCATCTGGCCACAGATGCAGATATGGCACGGAATAGATATGCCCGACCATGCGGCCATCGTTGTAAAGCGGAGTTGCATCCTGCCCGGCATCGCCGGTGGCAAGACTTATGGCGTAGAGCGCGTCTTCATCCTCGGTTCGGGCGGAACGGAAGGTCAGCATTGGCAGCCGCCTTCCCTTGCCGCGCGTCGACACGCGAAAGTGTCACGACAGATCAGAACACGCCTAACGCCATTGCTGTTTTTCAAATCCGAGACCCCTCCCGCCGGGACTGCTAAATCTTCATCCGTATGCGTCGGTCAGGACGCAGGCGGATAAAGGAGATCGATTATATAGTTCGGATCGAAGCGGGAATCGAGCATGCCGTAAGTGTGCCGCCAGCCACCCGCAAGACGGGTTTCGAGGAAGGCATCGGCGATCTTGCCGGCGCCAAGCCGGCAAAGCTCGGCGGCAGCGGCTGCAAGTGCGAATTGCTCCACCAGCAGACGGGCCGCCCCTTCGTCGCGCTCGGCAAGCGCGATGGCTGCGCGCAGCACATCGGTGGTCTTCTTGCCGGCAGGCCCGAGGTCGCGTTCCAGCGTCTGGAAGACAAGATCGAACAGGTCCTTGCCGCGCTGTAGAACCCGCAGCACATCCAGCGCCATGACGTTGCCGGAGCCTTCCCAGATGGCGTTAACAGGCGCTTCACGATAGTGGCGGGCAATCGGCCGCTCTTCCACGTAACCGTTGCCGCCGAGGCACTCCATGGCCTCATAGATGAGGGCCGGCGCAATCTTGCAGCACCAGTATTTCACGATCGGCGTCATCACCCGCGCATAAGCGGCCTCGGCCGGGTTGTTGCGGGCGGCATCAAAAGCCGACGCCAGCCGGAAGGAAAGTGCTGTCGCGGCAGCCACATCCAGCGCCATGTCGGCGAGAACACGGGTCATGATCGGCTGGCTGACCAGCATCTTGCCGAAAACCGAGCGTCCTCTAGCAAAATGCACGGCTTCGGCAAGCGAGGCGCGCATCATGCCGGCGGAGGCCAGCGCGCAATCGAGCCGCGTCAGCGTCACCATGTCGAGGATGGTGCGCACGCCGCTGCCCGGATCGCCGAGCAGATAACCGAAGGCATCGGTGAATTCGACTTCGGCCGACGCATTGGAGCGGTTGCCGAGCTTGTCCTTCAGCCGCTGGAAGTGCAAGCCGTTCTTCGAACCGTCTTCCAGATAACGCGGCACGAGGAAGCAACCCATGCCGTCGCCCATCTGGGCCAGCATGACGAAACCGTCACTCATCGGCGCGGAGAGGAACCACTTGTGGCCGGACAGGCGGTAGATGCCCTCGCCCACCCGCTCGGCCGTCGTGCGGTTGGCGCGAACATCCGTGCCGCCCTGCTTTTCCGTCATGCCCATGCCGACGGTGACAGCAGTTTTCTGCAGGGCCGGTTTCTGCGCGGAATCATATTTGCGCGACAGGATTTTCGGCATCCACTCCTTCTGCACCCGCGGCGAAGTCATGATGGCGGCGACGGAAGCGCTGGTCATGGTCAGTGGGCAGAGGTGCCCTGCTTCGAGCTGAGATGTCAGGTAGAATTTCGTAGCGCGGGCCTTGTGTTCGTTGCCGCGCGTATCGGAAGAGTTTTCCCAGACGCTTGAATGCAGGCCTGATGACATGGAACGGCGCATCAGCGCGTGCCAGGCGGGATGGAACTCCACCTGGTCGAGACGTTCGCCTCGCGGGCCGTGGGTGTGCAACTGCGGCACCCCCTGATTGGCCATGCGCGCCAGTTCCTGCGCCTCATGCGAGGTAACGTAGCGGCCGAGCTGATCGAACTCGTCCCTCAGGTTACGCGACAGGCCAGAGGTAAGATCGACGATCAGCGGATCGGAACGATAGGCATTGATGCCGGACCAGAGGCTTGGCTGGTTCAGTTCGGCGAGCGATTCTTCTGTCCGGGAATTCTGGGTCATCCACTGCTTCTAGCTGTTTTGTACTGGAATTGCATAGTGGGGTGATATTGCATAATTTTGCCCACAGGAAGCGATTGAGACGATTAAGTCCCCGGTTTCAGCATTTTTCGGGACCACCTGAAGATGCCGAACATGTTTCCAGCAAGACCGAGCGACATCACCAGGAGAGGACACCATGGAGGAGCCCGTCGTAAGAAAGCTCTTCGAGCGATATGAGCGCTGTTTCAACACGTCTCTCAACGGCGAAATGGACATGGAAGAGGTCGCGTCCCTGTACGCCTCCGATTTCATAGCGGCTTCGCCTGCCGGCCTGATGACCGGAAAGAACGACGATCAGCTCAGGCAAGTGATGGCGCAGGGTTATGAGCGGTATCGCGCCATGGGCACAAAGGAAATGCGGATACGCGATGTCTGTCTCTCGCCCATCGATGAACATCATTGCATGGCGCATGTGGCATGGACGGCGACCTATGCCCGCCAAAACCAATCGGACATCGGGATCGATTTTGATGTTCATTACTTTGTCCAGACGCTGGACGGCGAGCCGAAAGTTTTCGGCTGGGTTTCCGGCGA
Source organism: Agrobacterium sp. ICMP 6402 (assembly GCF_009498615.1). Classification (NCBI taxonomy): domain Bacteria; kingdom Pseudomonadati; phylum Pseudomonadota; class Alphaproteobacteria; order Hyphomicrobiales; family Rhizobiaceae; genus Agrobacterium; species Agrobacterium sp. ICMP 6402. The sequence continues at coordinate 840,886 of NZ_QSNV01000001.1, read as the reverse complement.
CGAGCAGGCGCTTTTGAGGAAGCACGGCATCGCCTGATATTCGCTTGCGACAGGAGCAAGGTTTGCCCACCAGACAGTCTCTCTGTTATCGAGGTTGGGGAAACATCGCCATGTTTTCATTTCAAGGGTTTGTGACGCTTGCCCCTGCGGCGAGCAGTCTCTATAGAGCGCAGGACCGAATTCCGCGGCGCTCCTGAGGCGTGTTTACGGCGAATGGCAGCGCACGGATCAGCATTCGGGCGTTCCAGGCATTTTCACGGGAAAATGCGACGCCCATCAGGAGGCAAACCGCATGGTCTTCTTCCCCCATCGCCATCTCCTCGGCATCAAGGGGCTTTCCCATCAGGATATAACCCTGCTTCTCGACAAGGCCGACGAGGCGGTGAAAATCAGCCGCCAGCGCGAGAAAAAGACCTCGACGCTCCGGGGCCTGACGCAGATAAACCTGTTCTTCGAAGCCTCGACGCGCACGCAATCCTCCTTCGAGCTGGCCGGAAAGCGCCTTGGCGCAGACGTGATGAACATGTCGGTCGGCAATTCCTCGGTGAAGAAGGGTGAAACGCTGATCGACACGGCGATGACGCTGAACGCCATGCGCCCGGACGTACTGGTGGTGCGCCATTCTTCCGCAGGGGCAGCCGCCCTTCTCGCGCAAAAAGTCGCCTGCTCCGTGGTCAATGCCGGCGACGGCCAGCATGAGCACCCGACACAGGCGCTGCTCGATGCGCTGACCATCCGCCGCGCCAAGGGCGAACTATCAGGCATCACGGTGGCGATCTGCGGCGACGTGCTGCATTCGCGCGTGGCCCGTTCCAACATCATCCTGCTCAACCAGATGGGCGCGCGCGTTCGTGTCGTCGCCCCCGCCACGCTTCTGCCCTCCGGCATTCGCGACATGAGCGTGGAAGTCTTCCACGACATGAAGGAAGGGCTGAAGAATGCCGATGTGGTGATGATGCTGCGCCTGCAGCGCGAGCGCATGTCCGGCTCCTTCGTGCCTTCGGTGCGCGAATATTTCCACTATTACGGCCTCGATGCGGAAAAGCTGAAGGCGGCGAAGGAAGATGCGCTGGTCATGCATCCCGGCCCGATGAACCGCGGCGTGGAAATCGCCTCCGAAGTGGCCGACGGTCCGCAGAGCGTGATCGAAAGCCAGGTGGAAATGGGGGTTGCCGTGCGCATGGCTGTGATGGAAACCCTGCTTGTCTCGCAAAATCAGGGTGAGCGCGTATGAGTGCCGTGACCGTTCTAAAAAACCTCCGCATCGTCGATCCCTCCCGCGATCTCGACGAGACCGGCAGCGTGATCATCGGTGCGGACGGCACCATTCTGGCGGCGGGCAAAGACGCCCACAATCAGGGCGCGCCGGAAGGCGCGACGGTGCGTGACTGCAAGGGGCTGCTGGCTGTTCCCGGTCTGGTGGATGCCCGTGTCTTCGTCGGCGAGCCAGGTGGCGAGCATCGCGAAACCATCGAATCCGCCTCACGCGCGGCAGCGGCTGGCGGTGTGACCAGCATCATCGTCATGCCGGATACCGACCCTGTTATCGATGACATCGCGCTGGTCGAATATGTGAAGAAGACGGCGCGCGACAAGGCGCTCGTCAATGTCCACCCGGCAGCGGCCCTGACCAAGGGCCTCAACGGCGAAGAAATGACAGAGTTTGGCATGTTGAAGGAAGCCGGCGCGGTGGCCTTCACCAATGGCCGCAAGGCGCTTTCCGACACGCTGGTCCTGCGCCGCGCCATGACCTATGCGCGCGAACTGGGTGCTGTCATCGCGCTTGAGACCCGCGACAAATATATCGGCGGTGGTGACATGAACGAGGGGCTTTTTGCCAGCTGGCTCGGGCTGTCAGGCGTTCCGAAGGAAGCCGAGATCATTCCGCTGGAGCGTGACCTGCGCATTGCCGGCCTGACGCAGGCGATCTATCATGCCGCCAAGATTTCCGTACCTGAATCGGCCGAGGCGATCCGCCTTGCCCGGCAGCGGGGCGTCAAGGCCACCTGCGGCATCTCGATCAACCATCTGACGCTCAACGAGAACGATATCGGCGAATACCGCACCTTCTTCAAACTTTCCCCACCGCTGCGCGCCGAAGACGACCGCAAGGCCATGGTGGAAGCGCTGAAGGACGGCACGATCGATATTATTGTCTCCTCGCACGACCCGCAGGATGTGGACACCAAGCGCCTGCCGTTTTCGGATGCGGCCAGCGGCGCGGTGGGTCTGGAAACCATGCTGGCGGCAGCACTTCGCCTCCACCACAGCGGCGAGGTTCCGCTGATGCGCCTCATCGATGCGCTTTCCACCCGCCCGGCGAAGATTTTCGGTCTCGACGCCGGAACGCTTAAAGTCGGTGCAAAAGCCGATATCACCCTGATCGATCTCGACGAACCATGGCTGGTGGCCCGCGATCAGCTGGTGTCGAAATCCAAGAATACGCCGTTCGAAGACGCCCGTTTCAGCGGCCGCGCTGTCGCCACTTATGTGGCTGGCAAAGCCGTTCATTCCTTGGCATAAGATCAGCAACAGAGATCACGCTGACGGCGCGACAGAGGGGATGTTTGAATGAGTGCTTTGACTGACTGGCAGACGGCGCCTGCCCTTCTCGCGCTTTCTGCGCTGATCGGCTATCTGTTCGGTTCCATCCCCTTCGGCCTCATCCTCACCCGCATGGCGGGGCTGGGCGACGTGCGCAAGATCGGTTCGGGCAATATCGGCGCGACCAATGTGCTGCGCACCGGCAACAAGAAGCTCGCCGCAGCCACCCTGCTGCTTGACGCGCTGAAGGGCACGGCGGCGGTGCTGGTTGCCAATGCGCTGTGGGGTTACGAAGCCTCGCTGGTGGCCGGGTTCTTCGCCTTTCTCGGCCATCTGTTTCCGGTGTGGCTCGGCTTCAAGGGCGGCAAGGGTGTCGCCGTCTATATCGGCGTGCTTCTTGGCGCAGCACCTCTGATGATGCTGGCCTTTGCGCTGATCTGGCTCGCGACCGCCTTCATCACCCGCTATTCATCGCTGTCGGCGCTTCTGGCCATGCTTGTCATTCCCGTGGCGCTATGGGTGCTCGGACCTGAAAAGACCGCGCTGGTCGTTACATTGCTGAGCGTAATTTCGTGGTGGAAGCACCGGGAGAATATTGCGCGGCTTCTGGCCGGCACCGAAAGCCGGATCGGGCAAAAGGGCTAAGGCCTATTCTAAGGATATGTCATGCCGCATGAGGAAACGACACGGCAGGGCATAGAGCTTTCCACGCGGCAACGGGTCGCGTGGCTGCGACTGATCCGCAGCGACAATATCGGCCCCGTCACGTTTCGCGAACTGATCAACCATTTCGGCAGTGCCGAAAAGGCGCTGGATGCCCTGCCCGAGCTTTCGAGACGCGGCGGCTCGCTGCGCAGTCCACGCATCGCCACGCAGGCACAGGCGGAAGACGAGATCGAAACGGCTGAAAAATTCGGCGCGCGTTTCGTCGGTATCGGCGAGCCGGACTATCCGCCCGCTTTGCGGCATCTGGACGGCGCGCCGCCGCTGATCGCCATGAAGGGCTCGGCGTCCACCGCAACAAGACCATCGGTCGGCATCGTCGGATCGCGCAACGCTTCCATCAACGGGGCGAAATTCGCCGCGATGCTGGCGCGCGATTGCGGTAGGGCCGGTTATGCGATTGCTTCGGGTCTGGCGCGGGGCATCGACGCGGCGGCACATCGGGCGAGCCTTGCAACCGGTACGGTGGCCATGCTGGCGGGCGGTCTCGACCGTCCCTACCCGCAGGAAAATTTCGGGCTGCTGGAAGACATCTATGATCAGGGCGGAGCAACTGTCAGCGAAATGCCCTTTGGCTGGGAACCGCGCGCCCGGGATTTTCCCCGCCGCAACCGGCTGATATCAGGCGTCTCGCTCGGCGTCGTCATCGTCGAGGCGGCAGAGCGTTCCGGTTCGCTGATTACGGCCCGGCTTGCCGGCGAAGCGGGGCGGCTGGTTTTCGCCGTTCCCGGCTCGCCGCTCGATGCGCGCTGCGAAGGCACCAACCGGCTGATCAAGGAAGGCGCGATGTTGACCACGGGCGCTGATGACATTCTCGACGCGCTGCGACCGCTGATGGAGCCGCAATTGCGCTATGACCGCAAGATCGAGGAACCGCGATCAGAAGAAGAAATGTCACCACCCGGAGATGATGAGCGCAGCATCATTGCCGCCGCCCTCGGCCCCTCGCCCGTCGAGACAGACGACATCATTCGCCACACGGGTTTTTCCGCCGCCACCGTTCATATGGTGCTTTTGGAACTCGATATTGCCGGGCGATTAAACCGGTACGCCGGGGGACGGGTTTCGCTCCTCGCGGATTGACAGCTTGCGCCGCCCGCTCTGGATATCGCCGACTTCCACATAGGCCATCTCGATCAGATAACACAGCATATCGGCACCCTCACGGTTGGCGACCTGCCGCAGCTCTGCCAGCATCTGGCGAATGTAAGCCAAGTTCTCTCTGGTCCCTTCATTATCGGCATTATTGTTTGTTGCGTTCGGGACCATATATTTATCCTGAGAATTTCGTCTGAAACGAAGAGCAATAAGTAGATTCAAATGATGTTGGTCATCATAACCAATTTACCAAAGATTGCAATACAACAATAGATTATCCATAGGTTGCATGAACCCTGAAGCGATAAAATCGGGCTTGCCTCTTGACCAGCGGACATTACCTGTCCATGTCGAATTATAAAGAAGCCTTGTTGCGGCGTTCCTCCGTGATCCGGCTATGTTAACGGACAAGTTCCCAGAGAAAAAAATATGAATGTCGTCGTCGTAGAATCTCCGGCCAAAGCCAAGACAATCAACAAGTATCTTGGTCCGGGCTACAAGGTTCTTGCATCCTTTGGCCACGTCCGGGATCTTCCCGCCAAGGACGGATCGGTGCTGCCCGACCAGGATTTCGAAATGTCCTGGGAGGTCGACGCCGCATCCGCCAAGCGGATGAAGGACATTGCCGATGCAGTAAAATCCTCCGACGGCCTGTTTCTCGCAACCGACCCGGATCGCGAAGGCGAAGCCATTTCCTGGCATGTGCTCGATCTCTTGAAGAAGAAGCGCGTTCTCGGCGACAAGCCGGTGAAGCGCGTGGTCTTCAACGCCATCACCAAAAAGGCGGTGCTGGACGCCATGGCCAACCCGCGCGACATCGACGTGCCGCTGGTCGACGCCTATCTCGCCCGCCGCGCACTGGATTATCTTGTCGGCTTCAATCTGTCGCCGGTTTTGTGGCGCAAGCTGCCCGGCGCCCGCTCCGCCGGGCGCGTGCAGTCTGTTTCGTTGCGGCTCGTCTGTGACCGCGAAGCCGAGATCGAGCGTTTCGTCTCCGAGGAATACTGGAACATCAGCGCGCTGTTGAAGACACCGCGTGGTGACGAGTTCGAGGCGAAGCTGGTTTCAGCCGATGGCAAGCGGCTGCAAAGCCGCGGGATCAAGACCGGCGAAGATGCAAACCGGCTGAAGACACTGCTTGAAGGCGCGACCTATGTCGTGGATACGGTCGAGGCAAAGCCGGTCAAACGTAATCCCGGCCCGCCCTTCACCACCTCGACGCTGCAGCAGGCGGCCTCCTCGCGCATGGGTTTTGGCGCATCGCGCACCATGCAGGTGGCGCAGAAGCTCTATGAAGGTATCGACATCGGCGGCGAAACCGTTGGTCTGATCACCTACATGCGTACCGACGGTGTGCAGATGGCCCCGGAAGCCATCGATGCTGCCCGCCAGGCCATCGGCGAGCAGTTCGGTGGCCGTTATGTCCCGGAAAAGGCGCGTTTCTATTCCACCAAGGCCAAGAACGCCCAGGAAGCGCACGAGGCCATCCGCCCGACCGATTTCAACCGCACGCCGGATCAGGTGAAGCGTTATCTCGATGCCGATCAGTTGCGTCTCTACGACCTGATCTGGAAGCGCGGCATCGCCAGCCAGATGGCGTCCGCCGAAATCGAGCGCACGACGGTCGAAATCCTCGCGGACAAGAACGGCGAGAAGGCCGGGCTTCGCGCCGTTGGCTCGGTGATCCGTTTTGACGGCTTCATCGCCGCCTATACCGACCAGAAGGAAGATGGCGAGCAGAGCGACGACGGTGACGACGAAGGCCGTCTGCCGCAGATCAATGCGCGCGAGAACCTCGCCAAGCAGAAGATTAACGCCAGCCAGCACTTCACCGAGCCGCCGCCGCGTTACTCGGAAGCCTCGCTCATCAAGAAGATGGAAGAACTCGGCATCGGCCGTCCTTCCACCTATGCAGCGACGCTGAAGACACTGAGCGACCGCGAATATATCGTCATCGACAAGCGCAAGCTCATTCCCCATTCACGCGGACGGCTGGTGACGGCTTTCCTCGAAAGCTTCTTTGCCAAATATGTCGAATACGACTTCACCGCCGATCTGGAAGAAAAGCTCGACCGCATTTCGGCGGGCGAACTGGACTGGAAGCAGGTGCTGCGCGATTTCTGGAAGGATTTTTTCGCGCAGATCGAAGATACCAAGGAATTGCGCGTCACCAACGTGCTGGATGCGCTGAACGAGGTTCTGGCCCCACTGGTGTTCCCCAAGCGGGAGGATGGTTCCGATCCGCGCATCTGCCAGGTTTGCGGCACCGGCAATCTTTCGCTGAAGCTCGGCAAATACGGCGCTTTCGTTGGTTGCTCCAACTATCCGGACTGCAACTTTACCCGCCAGCTCACCTCCGACGGTTCGGAGGCGGAAGCTGCGGCCTCGAACGAGCCGAAGGCGCTCGGCGCTGATCCGATGACCGGGGAAGAGCTGACATTGCGCTCTGGCCGTTTCGGACCCTATATCCAGCGCGGCGATGGCAAGGAAGCCAAACGTTCCTCGCTGCCCAAGGGCTGGAAGCCTGAGGACATCGACCACGAAAAGGCGCTGGCGCTGATCAACCTGCCGCGCGATATCGGCAAGCACCCGGAAACCGGCAAGATGATCTCCGCTGGTCTTGGTCGCTACGGACCTTTCCTGCTGCACGACGGTTCCTATGCCAACCTCGAAAGTATCGAAGACGTGTTCTCGATCGGCCTCAACCGCGCCGTCACCGTGATTGCCGAAAAGCAGAGCAAGGGACCGGGCCGCAGCGGCACGCCGGCGGCGTTGAAAGAGCTGGGCGACCACCCCGATGGCGGCGCGATCACCGTACGTGACGGGCGTTACGGCGCTTACGTCAACTGGGGCAAGGTCAACGCCACCATTCCGAAGGGGCAGGACCCGGTTTCGGTGACGCTGGACGAATCGCTGGTGCTCATCGCCGAACGCATCGCCAAGACCGGTACCGGCGGCAAACCCGCCAAGGCCAAGAAGCCTGCCGCTAAAAAAGCCGATGGTGATACCGCCGCAAAACCGAAGGCGACGAAAGCCAAGGCTGCGACCAAGAGCAAGGCGGCCGCCAAGCCGAAGGCAGCGGCCAAACCCAAGAAGGCAGAATCGTGAGCAAGACGCCGCGTCAGACACAGGGTTCCGCCGGCGACGGTTTCGGGCGCACCGGGCGCGGCAAGCGGGTGAGCGAAGGTGAAGGCATCATCCATGGCGAGGTGCCTTCCCGCGAAGTACTGCTGAAATTTATCGCCGACCATCCGCAACAGGCCTCCAAGCGCGAAATCGCCAAGGCCTTCGGGCTGAAGGGTGAAAACCGCATCGTTCTGAAAGCACTGCTGAAGGAACTCGAAGTCGATGGCATGGTGCACAAGAGCCGCAAGTCGCTGACGCGACCGGGCGGCCTGCCGCCCGTCACGGTTCTCGACATCACCACCCGCGACAAGGACGGCGAATTGATCGGCCGGCCGGCGGAATGGCCGGAAGATATGGGTGCTGCACCCGCCGTGCTCATCCGCCAGTCCTCGCAGGATCGCGGCAAGAAAGCCCCTGCCGCTGGTCTCGGCGACCGCATTCTGGCAAAGATTTTCCCTTCCAAGGAGAGCTTCGGCCCGGCCTATACCGCCCGTGTCGTCAAGCTCATCGACCGTCGCCAGAACGCGCTGCTCGGCGTGTTCAGGCCAACCGAAGGCGGCGGCGGACGGCTGATGCCGATTGACCGGCGCGGCGAGGAAATGGTCATCGACCCCGATGGCGTCGGCGATGCCAAGGACGGCGATCTGATCGAGGTGGAAACATCGCGCAATAGCGGTCGTTACGGCCTGACGCGCGCGAAGGTTCTCTCCGTCGTCGGCTCCGTTGCGTCGGAAAAGGCGATCTCGATGATCGCCATTTATGCGCATGGCATTCCGCATATCTTCCCGCCAAATGTTCTGGCTGAAGCCGATGCGGCCAAGGCCGCCACCATGTCGCACCGCGAGGACTGGCGCGACCTGCCGCTCATCACCATCGATCCGGCCGACGCCAAGGACCATGACGACGCGGTTTATGCCGAGCTGGACCCCTCGCCCGACAATCCTGATGGTGTCATCGTCACCGTCGCCATCGCCGATGTGTCCTGGTATGTGCGCTCGGCATCGCCGCTCGATCGCGAGGCGCAGAAGCGCGGCAACTCCGTCTATTTCCCTGATCGCGTTGTGCCGATGCTGCCGGAGCGCATCTCCAACGATCTCTGCTCGCTGAAGGAAGGCGTCGACCGCCCGGCACTTGCGGTGCGCATGACCTTTTCCAAGGAAGGCCGTAAGGCGGGCCACACGTTCCATCGCATCATGATGAAGAGCGCCGCCAAACTCTCCTACCAGCAGGCGCAGGCCGCCATTGACGGACACCCTGACGACAAGACCGGCACGCTGCTGGAGCCGATCCTCAAGCCGCTGTGGCACGCCTATGCGGTGATGAAGCGCGGCCGCGACCGCCGCCAGCCGCTGGAACTCGACATGCCGGAGCGCAAGATCCAGCTGCGGCCAGACGGCACGGTGGACAAGGTCGTCATTCCCGAACGCCTCGATGCGCATAAGCTGATCGAGGAAATGATGATCCAGGCCAATGTCGCCGCCGCCGAGACGCTGGAAAAGAAGAAGCAGCGGCTGGTCTACCGCGTCCACGATGCCCCGACGCTCTCCAAGCAGGAGGTGCTGCGCGAATTCCTCGGCACGATCGGCATATCCATGGCCAAGGGTGTGGCGATGCGCGCCAATTCCTTCAACGGCATTCTGGCCCGTGCCCTCGATACGCCGCACCAGATCATGGTCAACGAGATGGTGCTGCGCAGTCAGAGCCAGGCGATCTACAGCCCTGAGAATATAGGTCATTTCGGCCTCAATCTGATGAAATACGCGCATTTCACCTCGCCGATCCGCCGTTATGCCGATCTGATCGTGCATCGCGCGCTGGTGGGGTCGCTGGGGCTTGGCGAAGGCGGCATCACGCCGCAGGAAGAAGCGACGCTGGACGATATCGCCGCCGAAATCTCGACCTTCGAGCGGCGCGCCATGGCGGCCGAGCGCGACACCGTCAACCGGCTGATCGCGCATCATCTTTCCGAACGGGTGGGTGAAGAATTCGAGGGCCGCGTCGGCGGTGTCACCAAGGCGGGACTATTTGTCGCGCTTCCGCAGTTTGGCGCTGATGGCTTTGTTCCTATATCTACACTGGGAACCGACTATTTCTTCTATGACGAGGCGCATCAGGCTCTGACGGGAGAAAAGACCGGTCTCGGTTTTCAGCTTGGCGACTCGGTTCAGGTGCGACTTGCGGAAGCCGTACCTCTGGCGGGTGCGTTGCGTTTCGAAATGCTGAGCCCCGGGCGCAAGATGCCGGTCGGTTCGCGGTCGTTCCACAAGGCAGGCCGGCGGACATCGCGTCCCGGCGCCAAGCCGGGAACAAGGCCGCCCAGAGGGCGACGGTAACAACACCGCGAATAGGCGGTTGAAAGAACGGAAGAAGGACTTAGGGGATGAGTGCACATCAGGGCTCGGAAACAGTCACCTTCGGAGACACCAGCGCCGAGCGACCACTTGGCCGTTCGATCATGCGCGGCATGGCGAACCGCTGCCCCGCCTGTGGCGGCGGCCGCCTGTTTCGTGCTTTTCTGAAGCCGGTGGACAATTGTGCCGCCTGCGGCGCGGAAATGCACCACCACCGGTCCGATGACCTGCCGCCCTATATTTCCATCGTGATCATCGGCCATATCGCCGTTGGCGGTTTCATGATGACGGATATGGTGTTCTCCGTTCCCATGTGGGTGCATTTCGCCATCTGGGTGCCGATCACCATTCTGGCCGCGCTGTTGACGCTGCAGCCGATCAAGGGCGGCGTCATCGGCCTGCAATGGGCGCTGCGCATGCATGGCTTTGACGGAAAGCAGCCAAAAGTGCAGATAGACGGCTCCTCACACTGACGACGGGCGGCAACGTGCGCGTGACCGAACCCCGCAAGAGCGCCGAGGTTGCGAGCCCGACCCTGCGGCCACGGGATGCCGCTTCCATCATTTTATTCGACCGTTCCGGCCCGGCGATCCGCGTATTGATGGGCCAGCGCAGCTATGCCCACATCTTCATGCCCGGCGCCTACGTATTTCCCGGCGGCAAACGTGATCCACGCGACCACGCGCTGCCCTTTTCCGGCGATCTGCACCCCGCGGTCCTTAACCGCCTCACCGCCTCCGCGTCGCGCCGCCTGAGCGTTGCCGGTGCAAGGGCGCTGGCGCTTGCCGCTGCGCGCGAGCTTGTCGAGGAAACCGGGGTGGATATGGGGCTGGATGCTGATGGTCCGGACCTTTCCTGTTTCCGTTATGTGGCGCGCGCCATCACCCCGCCGGGCAATATCAGGCGTTACGACACGCGGTTCTTTTGCTGTTATGCCGACGAATTGCGGCTGGATACCCGGCTAATCCGGGATTCTGACGAGTTGCACGATGTGCAATGGCTTGACATGACAGACCTTTCTGGTCTGAACATGCCGAAAATCACACGCACGGTTCTCGAAGATGTCACAAAATTCATGATAGGTGATCCGTCACTGCCCTTTGAAAGCCCCGCGCGGCTCTATGTCACGCGCCACGGCCGGTTTATTCGAGACGTTGTATAAAGGCCGTCATGTCACAAATGAAATGCGAAGCGGATGCCATTCACTGGCCCTCACTGATCGCCGCGATTTCCGCCATCAGTGCGGTCGGTGTCGCCATCGGTCTTGGCCTGCCGCTCCTGTCGATCATCCTTGAGAAGCGCGGCATCTCGTCCACCATGATCGGGGTGAATTCGGCCATGGCCGGCGTCGCGGCGATGATGGCGGCCTCGGTGACCAGCAAGATAGCCCATGATTTCGGCGTGGCGCGAACCATGCTGCTGGCCGTGGTCATTTCAGCGCTGAGTGCGCTCTGTTTTTATTTCGCCGACGCCTTCTGGATGTGGTTTCCGTTGCGAATCGTTTTCCACGGCGCCACCACCACGCTGTTCATCCTGTCCGAATACTGGATAAACATGACCGCGCCGCCGAAAAAACGCGGCATGGTTCTCGGCATCTACGCCACTGGTCTCGCGGTGGGCTTCGCGGTCGGCCCGCTGTTGTTCTCCGTGGTCGGCAGCGAGGGCATTTTGCCCTTCCTCGTCGGGGCGGCGATCATTCTTCTGGCGGCGATTCCCATCTTCATGGCGCGTCGTGAAAGCCCGGAGCTGGACGAGCGGCCCAACCACCATTTCGTCCGTTATGTCTGGCTGGTGCCGATGGCGTCGGCGGCGGCTTTCGTCTTCGGCTCGGTGCAGGCCGGTGGCCTGTCGCTCTTTCCCATCTATGCCACGCGTGAAGGCTTCAACGAATCGCAGGCCGCGTTGCTGCTGACCGTGATGGGCATCGGCAACATGGTCTTCCAGATACCGATCGGCCTGTTATCGGACCGGATGAAGGATCGGCGCACCATGCTCGCGCTGATGGCCTTTGCGGGCGTTTGTGGCACGCTGGCGCTGCCTTTCCTTGTAGACAGCTGGATCCTCGTGGCGGCGCTCCTGCTGTTCTGGGGCGGCCTCGTCTCCGGCATGTATACCGTCGGCCTCACCCACCTCGGATCGCGCCTTAAAGGCGCTGATCTCGTCTCCGCCAATGCCGCCTTTATCTTCTGTTACGCCATGGGTACGATTGCGGGACCGCAGGCCGTGGGCATTTCCATGGATGTCGCGGGCACTGATGGTTTCGCCTGGGCGCTTGCCGTATTTTTCGGGCTTTACGTGGTCCTTTATGGCTTCCGTTTTGTTTTCCGGGCAAAACAGACTTGACTTTTCAGGCGCGATACGTAGTTTCGCGCCAGATTTAGCCGAGGTGAGAAGCGCCTGCGGCTTCTCTTTTGTTTAAAGGCAGGACGACCATGGCGAAAGCTACAACAATCAAGATCAAGCTGCTGTCGACAGCCGACACCGGTACCTTCTACGTCACCACCAAGAACAGCCGTACGTTCACGGACAAGATGACGAAGACGAAGTACGACCCGGTTGTACGCAAGCACGTTGAATTCAAGGAAACCAAGATCAAGTAATTTTCTTGATCGGGTTCTCAGACAAAAGCGCGCCCAATGGGCGCGTTTTTTGTTTGTGCGGATAGTCTTTTCGTGTGGATGGCAAAGACATTTTCAGCCGGAATGCGTGGCGCTTCCGCGTCCGGAAAATGTGTGATGCTGACATATGGAAGGCAGCCGGGAGGCCGCTAAAACCCGGCAAAGCTTCTTGGCACAGTGACTTAGCACTTCACCCCTCCTCCCGCTACAGAGGTGCAGCCGTGGACGACGTGGAGCCGCCACACCGACCCGCCGGGCGGACCTGTTTCTCAACTAGACAAGTTTTCGGGAGAAGGCGGTCGGCCAACGATGTGATTACGGCACGAGGAACCGATTCGGACATCGTCAGCCGACCGACCCCACGATTCAGGAGATGCGGCGGACCTGAGCATCATGGGGCATTCAAACTACGCAATACCAGCCCCTGACGAGCGAAACCGCAGCGGCATGAACCGCCGTCATTCCATCATCACAAGACGGAAAAACCGCCGGAAGAACTGTTATTCTCGATAATGAGTGTGCGCAGAAGTAAAATAAAAATCAACAAATTCTTAAGCCAGCGATACATAACTCGAAAAACATGGTTAAATATACAACGCTGGCACACTATAGTTTCCCGCGAGATTGAATTCAATATATTTTTCAACTTGAACTGTATTAAACCCGCTGAATTTCGCCTATTCATTGCAATAAGATAAAATACAGGCAAGGTCAGTGGCTTGAGCCTGTCAATGTGACTTTTCAGCTGCTCGAACGACGGCTGTCTTCGGTAAACCCGAAAAGATGACATGGTTTTCCGCGCCAGACGTCTGCGGGCCGCTTCAGGCGGCGGCAGCCACCACCCGGTTGCGCCCGGCATGTTTCGCTTCATAGAGCGCCCGGTCGGCCTGTTTCACCAGTTCGTCCGGCATGCCGAAAGCGCCGCTGCTGGTGGCGATGCCGAGCGAGGCGGTAATGCTCAGTTCACGGTCGATGGAGCGGACGTAGAAGGGCTTGTCTTCGACGATCGCCCGCAGCCGCTCGGCGACGCTGGCAGCAAGCTCCATCGGCGTGTCAGGCATGACCACGACGAATTCTTCGCCACCGTAACGGCAGGCAAGATCAGCGCCGCGCACCGTGCTGCGGATGCGTGCTGCAAATTCCCGCAGCACCTCATCGCCCACATCATGGCCATAGGTATCATTGACCAGCTTGAACCGATCTATGTCGGTCATGCAGATGGAAATCGGGCGGCCCCGCACGGCGGCACGGTCGAAGAGTATCTTGAGATGATTGTCGAGATAACGGCGATTGTTGAGGCCGGTCAGCGCGTCGACGATGGCAAGCTCCATCGTATGCTGCATATTGAGCCGCAGGTGTTCGTTGTAACGCTTGCGCCTGATCTGCGTCAGTGAGCGGGCGACAAGTTCGTTGGGGTCGATCGGGCGCAGGATATAATCATTGACGCCGAGATCGAGCGCACGCGCCACCATATCGTCCGCCCCCTGCTCCGCCACCAGAAGCAGCGGGAGGAAACGGGTGCGTTCCAGCGAGCGAAGCTGCGAACACAATCGCAGCGGATCGTAATCCGCAAAATTGGAATTGACGATGACAAGCTCGAAGGGGTTGCTTGCCGCTTTCAGCAGCGCCGCCTGCGGCTCGGTGACGGCATCCACCTCGGCGACCGGCTTCAGCGCCCTGACGATACGTTCCTGCGAGCTGGCGCGGCCATCCGCGACGAGTACACGGCCGGGCGTCTGCATCAGGCCGTCGGCACGTAGCATCTCCTCGATGCCGATCTGCCTTGCAGTTTCGGCGCGCAGCCGCAATTCGTCGCTGACGGCTTTCAGGCGCACGAGGCTTTTGACACGGGCAATCAGCTGAAGGTCGTTGACCGGCTTGGTCAGAAAATCATCGGCGCCGGCTTTCAGGCCGCGCACCCGGTCGGATGGCTGATCGAGCGCAGTGACCATGACCACGGGAATATGCGCCGTCTTCGGGTTGGCCTTCAGCCTCTCGCAGACCTCGAAACCGTCCATGCCCGGCATCATGATGTCGAGCAGGATAATATCGACCTGTTCCTCGTCGCAGATCGCCAGCGCCTTAAAACCATCCTCGGCGGTGACGACATCGAAATATTCCGCCACAAGCCGAGCCTCGAGAAGCTTCACATTGGCAGGAATGTCGTCAACAACCAGAACTCTCGCCGTCATAACCGTTCCCCAGCCGCCTTAGGCGTCGCCCAGATAAGTCTTGATGATTTCGATGAATTTCGGGACGGAAATCGGCTTCGAAACATAAGCCTCGCAGCCGCCCTGGCGAATCCGTTCCTCGTCGCCCTTCATGGCAAAGGCCGTCACGGCGATGACCGGGATGACGTGCAATTCGTCATCTTCCTTCAGCCATTTCGTCACCTCCAGCCCCGAAACCTCCGGCAGCTGGATATCCATGAGAATGAGGTCCGGACGGTGCTTGCGGGCAAGGTCCAGCGCTTCCATGCCGTTGCGCGTCTGGATCGTCGTATAACCAGACGCCTCGATCAGGTCGCGAAAGAGCTTCATGTTCAGCTCGTTGTCTTCGACTATCATGACCTGTTTGGGCATGGTGGGCAGTCCCCGTTTCGCTTTGAAACCTTCATCCAGACATATAAGTTGTCAGAGAACCGATTCCATCGTCCATTTGTTGCGCAAGGCTAGAGGGATTTGGTTTCAAAATAGGTAACTTCGGGGAAGAAATGCTGCGCGATACGAAAAACAAAGGCAATGCCGGCAAAGATCCGCAAGAAACGGCGGCCGCCATACTTGGCTGGCTGGCCAACGAGCCGGACATGCTGGCACGTTTTCTGGCGCTGAGCGGCTTGCAGGCCAATATGCTGCGCCAGGCCGTCAACGATCCCGGCTTTCTGGCCGGCCTCACCGATTTTCTGATGAGCCACGAGCCGGACCTCATGGCGTTCTGTGCCGCAACCGATACCTCACCCGAAACGGTGGCTGCCGCCTGGCACCATTTTTCCGGTCCGGGGCTGGATTCGGGTGTGTATTGACCGGCCAGCCCCTTGAGCGACCGTCTCCACCGGAGTATGGTCGGCAACGTTCTGGTTTTGTTTTCAGCCCCATGTCCACGTCGCACTCCTATGATCCCGGTTTTTGTCGCGACTGTCTGGCCGGTCAGCCAGCGGGTTTGAGGCGTTGCCGCTCCTGTGGCAGCCCACGTCTCGTCTATCATGATGAACTTTATGATCTGAGCATCGCCCATATCGACTGCGACGCCTTCTATGCTTCCGTTGAAAAGCGCGACAATCCGGAACTGGCTGACAAGCCGGTCATTGTCGGCGGTGGCAAGCGGGGCGTGGTTTCGACGGCGTGCTACATCGCCCGCATTCAGGGCGTGCGTTCCGCCATGCCGATGTTCAAGGCGTTGGAAGCCTGCCCGGATGCGGTGGTCATCAAACCCGACATGGAGAAGTACAGCCGTGTCGGACGCGAAATCCGCGCCATGATGCAGGAATTGACGCCGCTGGTGCAGCCGCTTTCCATAGACGAAGCTTTTCTCGATCTCGCCGGCACGGAGAGGCTGCATCACGATCCACCAGCGCGTGTGCTGGCGAAGTTTGCAAAGCGTGTGGAAAAGGAGGTCGGCGTGACCGTCTCGGCCGGGCTTTCCTATTGCAAGTTTCTGGCCAAGGTCGCATCCGACCTCAACAAGCCGCGGGGTTTTTCGGTGATTGGCGAGGCGGAGGCGCTTGCCTTTCTGGCGACGCGGCCCGTAACCACAATCTGGGGCGTGGGCAAAGCTTTTGCTGCGACACTGGAGGCGGACGGTATCCGCATGATCGCCCAGCTGCAGGAAATGGAAGAAGGCGACCTGATGCGCCGTTACGGCGTGATGGGACAGCGGCTCTTCCGGCTTTCGCGCGGCATTGACGAGCGGCATGTGCACAATAACGACCCGGTCAAAAGCGTGTCTTCCGAAACCACCTTCTTCAACGACATTTCCCGCCATGAGGACCTGGTGCCGATCCTGCGGTCGCTTTCCGAAAAAGTCGCATGGCGGCTGAAGAAAAACGGCATTGCCGGCCAGACAGTGGTGCTGAAGATGAAGACGTCCGACTTTAAAATCCGTACCCGCAACCGCAAGCTCGATGATCCCACCCAGCTTGCCGACCGGATTTTCCGTACCGGGCTATCTATGTTGGAAAAGGAAACCGACGGCACAAAATTCCGCCTGCTCGGCATCGGCGTCAGCGATCTGCGCGATGCGGGTCTTGCCGACCCTCCTGATCTCGTCGACAGGCAGGCTGCCCGCCGGGCGGCGGCGGAAGCGGCGATGGATAAGCTGCGCGACAAGTTCGGCAAAGGCAGCGTCGAGACCGGCTACACGTTTGGCACACGCAAATAGCGGTTTAATCGTGAGCCTTGGGAACTGCGCATCGACCCGTTCCGCCACTTCATACCCATGTATTTTAGATTTTACACAAATTAGTGATGTTACGGCTGCGCCGTCCTTAAGCTTCCTTAAACTTCGCGTGGTTGAGTGAAGCAAGTTTTGTGCATGTGGTGTATTGCGTCATGTCCCTTCGCCTCCGTCTTCTGACCGGCATGCTGTCGGCCAGTATTTTTGCCTTCCCGGCGCTTGCCGCCGATAGCAGATCGCTGCAGATCCTCGTTTCGAAAAGCGACCAGTCGCTTTCGCTTTATGAAAACGGCGAGATCATCGCCACCTCGAAAGTCTCCACCGGCAAGGCCGGGCATGAGACGCCGAGCGGCATATTTTCCATTCTGGAAAAACGGAAATACCACGAATCGAATATCTACTCGGCCGCCCCCATGCCCTTCATGCAGCGGCTGACATGGTCCGGCATTGCGCTGCACGAAGGCAAGGTACCGAACTACGCGGCTTCGCATGGCTGCGTGCGCCTGCCTTCGAAATTCGCCAAGTCACTTTTCGGCGACACAGCGACTGGCGTGCATGTCATCATCACCGACCGCCCGGTTTCGCTGCGCTTCGTTGAGCATCCGACGTTGTTTACACCGCGAGACGACAGCGATGACGGCAAGCTGCTTCTGTCCGATGTCGAGTTGCGCCCGGCGACCTTCGATGCGGCATTGGGCGCGGTTGAGGTTGCCGTCAATGAAAAAACACAGGCCATCAAGCCGGCGGCGAAGGTCAGGGACCCCTCCCCTTTGCGCATTCTGATTACCCGGCGTGGGGAGCGGGAAAAGGTGATGGATATCCAGGCCCTGCTGACCCGCCTTGGCTTCGATGCCGGTTCGCCCGATGGTTACACCGGAGAAATGACTGTCAGCGCCGTGAACGGTTTCAAGCGCTGGAAGGGATTGCCAACCACCGGACCGCTTCTGACCGACGCCTTCGTGACGGCGCTTTACACTTCCGCCGGCGAAGATCATCCACTGAGCGGCCAGATCATGGTGCGGCAGGATTTCAAGCCGCTGTTCGAGGCGGCGATCGACATCAGGGATCCGGAGGTGGCGCTCGGAACCCATTTCCTAGAAGCCGTTTCAGTGGATCGCGCAGCCGGAACCGCCGAATGGAACGGCGTGACGCTCGAAAACCATCTGCCCGCCGCCGCCCGCAAGCGGCTTGGCATTACCGTCACCGAAGCGCCGGGCGGCTTCGATCAATTGAGCGCCGTACTTGGCCGTCTCGACATACCGGCAGACATTCGCTCCCGCATTGAACAGGAGCTTTCAACCGGCAGCTCGATCACTGTTTCCGATCTCAGTCACCAGATGGAGACAGGAACCGGAACGGACTTCATTACCGTGACGAAGGAAGGGCCGGTTTGAGGGGCGCGTGAGCGTCTGAACCCTTAAACCAGTTCCACATCGACGACGCCGGGAGCGGAGCGAAGTGCTGCGGCGATTTCCGGTGAAATGCGGTATTTCTCCGTCAGTTCCACTTCGATTTCGCGGCTGCCCTCATCCTTGATGACGATGAAATAGACTGACCCGTCACCCTTGGTGTTGAGGTGACGGGCGACGGTTTTCAGTGGGCCGGAATCGCGCACATAGACGCGCAGAGCCTTCTGCATCTGCACCGACTTCTCCTCCAGCGACTGCGCCGTCTGGATGCGCAGACCGATGCCTTCCGGGCGTTCTTCCGCAGCCACGGTGATGACAAGTGATTTGCCGACCTCGAGCAGATCACGGAACTGAGCGAGCCCTTCGGAAAACAGCACCGCCTCATATTGCCCTGACGCATCCGAGAAGGTGACGATGCCCATCTTGTTGCCGGTGCGGGTCTTGCGCTCCTGCTTGCCGGTGACGGTGCCGGCCAGACGCCCGGCGGTGGCGCCCTGTTTCACGGCGGCGGAAAAATCGGCGATATTCTGCACACGCAACTTTTCCAGCACGGGGCGATAGGTGTCGAGCGGATGGGCGGTGAGGTAGAACCCGAGCACCTGATATTCACGCAACAGCTTTTCCGAAGCGAGCCACGGCTGGAAGGCCGGCAGCACCAGCTTCTCCGGGCCGTTTCCACCACCGGAACCGAACATGTCCGACTGGCCGATGGTGCGGTTGTTCTGCGCCATCTGCGCATAACCGATGATGCGGTCGAGCCCACCGATCAATTCGGCACGATCGCGGCCGAAACAATCGAAGCCGCCGGCATTGATAAGGCTTTCCAGAACACGCCGGTTGATCTGTTTAGGATCGATACGCAGGCAGAAATCCTCAAGGCTCGTGAACGGCTTGTCGCCGCGCACTTCGACGATATGTTCGACAGCACCCTCGCCGACACCCTTGATGGCGGCCAGCGAATAATAGATGCGGTTTTCACCCGTCTCGAACTGGCGGAAAGACGTCTGCACCGAAGGCGCTACGACCTCGATGCCGAGGCGGCCGGCATCCTGACGGAAATCATTGAGCTTTTCCGTGTTCGCCATATCGAGCGTCATGGAGGCTGCCAGAAACTCTACCGGGTAATGCGCCTTCATATAGGCGGTCTGGTAAGAAACGATGGCGTAAGCGGCGGCGTGGCTCTTGTTGAAGCCGTAATTGGCAAACTTCGCCAGAAGGTCGAAGATGGTGTTGGCCTGCGGTTTCGATACATCATTCCTGATGGCGCCATCAACGAAACGCTCGCGCTGCTGGTCCATCTCCTCCTTGATCTTCTTGCCCATGGCACGGCGCAGAAGATCGGCCTCGCCGAGCGAATAACCTGACAGGACCTGGGCGATCTGCATCACCTGTTCCTGATAGACGATAACGCCCTGCGTTTCCTTGAGCAGATGATCGATGGTCGGGTGGATGGACTCCAGCTCCTCCTCACCATGCTTGCGGGCGTTATAGACCGGGATATTTTCCATCGGGCCTGGACGATAAAGCGCCACCAGCGCGATGATATCCTCAATGCAGTCCGGGCGCATGCCGATCAGCGCCTTGCGCATACCGGCACTTTCCACCTGGAACACGCCGATGGTCTCGCCACGCGAGAGCATCTCGTAGGTTTTGACGTCCTCGAGCGGAATGGCGGCAAGATCGACCTTGATGCCACGCTTGGCGACGAAATCGACCGCCACCTTCAGCACCGTCAGCGTCTTCAGGCCGAGAAAGTCGAATTTAACGAGACCGGCGCTTTCCACCCATTTCATGTTGAACTGGGTGACCGGCATGTCGGACCGCGGATCGCGATACATCGGTACCAGCTTCGACAGCGGCCGGTCGCCAATGACGATACCGGCGGCGTGGGTGGAAGCGTGGCGATAAAGCCCCTCGATCTTCTGGGCGATATCCAAGAGGCGAGCGACGACCGGTTCCTTGTCCGCCTCTTCCTGCAGGCGCGGCTCTTCCTCGATCGCTTTCGACAGCGGCGTGGGATTGGCCGGGTTGTTGGGCACCAGTTTGCAGATCTTGTCGACCTGCCCGTAGGGCATTTCCAGCACGCGGCCGACGTCGCGTAATGCCGCGCGTGCCTGCAACGAACCGAAGGTGATGATCTGCGCCACCTGCTCGCGGCCATATTTGCGCTGCACGTAGCGGATCACCTCTTCGCGGCGATCCTGACAGAAGTCGATATCGAAGTCGGGCATCGAGACGCGTTCGGGGTTGAGGAAGCGCTCGAACAGCAACGAGAAACGCAACGGATCGACATCAGTGATGGTCAGCGCATAGGCGACAAGCGAGCCGGCGCCCGAACCGCGGCCGGGGCCGACCGGGATGTCCTGCTGCTTGGCCCATTTGATGAAGTCGGCAACAATCAGGAAGTAACCGGGGAAACCCATGCGTTCGATAACGCCGAGCTCAAAATCCAGCCTGTCGCGATATTCCTGCTCGGTGTAGCCCGGTGCCATGCCAAGGGCTGCAAGGCGTTGATCGAGACC
Organism: Agrobacterium sp. ICMP 6402; assembly: GCF_009498615.1. Lineage (NCBI taxonomy): Bacteria > Pseudomonadati > Pseudomonadota > Alphaproteobacteria > Hyphomicrobiales > Rhizobiaceae > Agrobacterium > Agrobacterium sp. ICMP 6402. The sequence goes on along the minus strand of NZ_QSNV01000001.1, from coordinate 820,103 downwards.
CTCGACCGCCTGACGGCGAAGCTCCTCGGCCTCTGCCCGCTGCGCCGCTTCAGGGTCCTCGCTGGCGCCGGTGAAACGCGGCAGGATGGGTCCGCGCTTTTTCAGCACATAGGAGCAGCGGAGCGCAATCTCGATGGTGTTTTCGAGCGCCTCGGGAATGTCGGCAAACAGCGCCGTCATCTCTTCGCGGCTTTTGAGATAATGATCGGGCGTCAGGCGAAAGCGGCTGTCATCAGAAACGATGGCGTTATGCGCCACCGCCATCAGCGCATCATGCGCCTCGTAATCGGCCTTGGAAGGGAAAAACGCCTCGTTGGTGGCGACCAGCGGGATATCGTGTTCATAAGCAAGACCGATCATGCGTCGCTCATGGGAACGGTCGTAACCGGACTGGCGTTGCAATTCGATATAAAGCCTGTCACCGAAGAGTGATTTCAGCGCCAGCAGCCGCTCTTTGGCCTGTGCAGCATGGCCTTCTCTCAGGGCCATATCCACCGGACCGCCGGTGGCGCCCGTCAGCGCGATCAAGCCGGCATTGGAAGCCTCTTCCAGCCATGCGCGGGTAATATGGACGGATTGACCGCCGCCCTCGCCATCCAGATAGGCACGGCTGATCAGATCCACCAGTCGCTCGTAACCTTCGGCATTGGCGGCCAGAAGCACGATGGCGGGGAGCTTTGCAAGATGGTTGTTATGATTGCGGCGATCTTCCGCCGCATCCTGCATGTCGATCGACACCTGGCAGCCGATGATCGGTTGCAAACCTTCGTCACGCGCTTTTTCGGAAAATTCGAGCGCGACGAAAAGATTGTTGGTGTCGGTGATGGCAATTGCCGGCTGGCCATCTGCAACGGCCTTGGACATGATTTTCTTGAGGGGTAATGCCCCCTCAAGCAGGGAATAAGCGGAATGAACCCGCAAATGAACGAAACCAGGCGTTTTCAGCGTTTCGTCAGAGTTTTCTCCACGCACAACCGTATCGCCCATATCGTCGTCCTGTCATCCTGAATCGAGGGGGCGATTTTCCGATTTCCGGCGCTTAAAGTCTACAGCCTTGCGGCCTCCATACAGGCTTCTGCGCCGATGTTTCCTTCACAGGGCAGTGAGGATCACCGAAAAGCTGGCAACAAAGACAGCGATGGAAGCGAAAGCGGCAACGTCACGGATGAAATCAGTCATTGGTCTCTCCTTACTCGTTATGTTCCGACTTTGTTCTCATTTTGTTCGATTGTCAACAGGGTTTTGCTGATATTCCCCTTGCTAACGCGGCAGAATCGGATGGGGTTCCGTTTGCGCCTGGGGCAAGCCTCTGACTCCAAAGCGAAAAAACCCGGAGGTTAAAACGCCTCCGGGTTCGGAAAAAATTCAATTGTGGACGAAAGAGGCGCCCCATGGAAGAGCCGGCGAAGCGGCTCAACCGTGTGGACGGTATTGCCGGCTTAGATCAGAAATCGACGATCTTGCCGTCTGCAAGCGTTACGCGTCGGTCCATGCGGGCAGCGAGGTCGTGGTTATGGGTGGCGATCATCGCCGCAAGGCCGGACTGGCGCACTAAGGCCTCCAGCGCATCGAAAACATAATGCGCGGTCTCGGGATCGAGGTTGCCGGTCGGCTCATCCGCAAGCAGAAGCAGCGGCGCATTGGCAACCGCGCGTGCAATCGCCACGCGCTGCTGCTCGCCGCCGGAAAGTTCAGCCGGACGATGTTCGCCGCGATGGCCGACGCGCATGTAGTCCAGCAGGGCGCTCGCGCGCTTGCGGGCCTCGGCCTGTGTCAAGCCAGCGATGAGCTGCGGCATCATCACATTTTCCACCGCTGAAAATTCCGGCAGGAGGTGATGGAACTGGTAGACGAAGCCGATATCGCTGCGGCGGATCGCGGTGCGGGTTTCATCCGGCAGGCCGTTGCATGGCGCGCCGTTGATGAAGACCTCGCCGGCATCGGGGTGTTCCAGAAGCCCGGCCAGATGCAGCAGTGTGGATTTTCCGGTACCGGAGGGGGCGACGAGCGCCACCATCTCACCGCTCCTCAATTCAAAATCGGCCTTGCGCAGAATGGAAAGCGACGTTTCACCCTGACCATAGGTCCGTTCCACGCCGGTAAGCCGCAGCACTGTTTTTTTTGCCATATTGCGAAGCGGTCCTTATTCGTAACGCAGGGCCTGCACCGGATCGAGCTTGGAAGCTCGCCATGCTGGAAAGATCGTTGCCAGGAAAGAAAGCGTCAACGCCATGATGACGACGGTGATGGTCTCGCTGATATCCATTTCGGCCGGCAGCTGGCTGAGGAAATAGAGCTGCGGATCGAACAGCACCGTGCCTGATATCCACGAGAAGAACTGCCGGATGGATTCTACATTGAGGCAGACGATGACGCCGAGCGCCACACCGGCAAAGGTGCCGACCGTGCCGATGGCTGCGCCGGTCATGAAAAATATCCGCATGACCGCGCCGGAACTGGCGCCCATGGTGCGCAGAATGGCGATATCGCTGCCCTTGTCCTTCACCAGCATGATCAGGCCGGAAATAATATTCAGCGCCGCCACCAGAACGATGAGGGTGAGGATCATGAACATCACGTTTCTTTCCACCTGCAGGGCGGAAAAGAAGGTCTGGTTCCGTTGTCTCCAGTCGGTGATATAGATCTGCCGTTCGGCCGCCTGCTCCACCAGCGGCCGGATGCCGTCGACATCATCAGGCCGGCTGACGTAGAGCTCGATGGATTGCACGATGCCGTCGGCGTTGAAATAAAGCTGGGCTTCGGAAAGCGGCATATAGATCATCGACGCGTCATATTCCGACATGCCGATCTCGAAGACGCCTGATATCTTGTAGGATTTGACGCGCGGATTGACGCCCATCGGCGTCACGTCGCCTTCCGGCGAAATAAGGGTGATATCGTCGCCAGCCGTCACGCCAAGCTGCGCGGCGAGCCTCGAGCCGACCAAAACGCCATCGCCTGCCATGAAGCCGACGAGGTCGCCGGTCTTGATGTTGCTGGCAACTTCCTTGATCTTGTCGATGTCCTCCTGGCGCACACCGCGCACCAGCGCGCCGGAGCCTGCGCCACCACGGCCGGAGGCCAAGGTCTGGCCTTCCACCAGCGGCAGGGCCATGGTGACGCCCGGCACGGCGGAAAACTTCTTCGCCAGCTCATCGTAATTGTTGAAGGGCTGGTCGATCGGCTGCACGATCATATGGCCGTTAATGCCGAGAATGCGCGAAATCAGCTCAGTGCGGAAGCCGTTCATGACAGCCATGACGATGATCAGCGTCGCGACACCCAACATGATGCCGACGAAGGAAAAACCGGCAATGACGGAAATGAACGCTTCCTTGCGCCGCGACCGCAGATAGCGCCACGCCACCATGCGTTCAAAAGCGGAAAAAGGCCGGGCGGTCTTTCCCTTGGCGGAAGGAGCCGCACCCTTGTCAGCCTCGGCTTTTGCCATGTCGTCTCCCTGATCTCAAATTGCAAGATCGGTCCTTTCAAAGACCGGTCCCAATCTCTGCGGCATCTGCGCATTAAACTGGAGCGGTCTTCGGGTGAAGGCCGCTCCCATCTGTCCGTTTGCGCTTAGGCAAGCGCCTTGTTCATTGCCGCCTCGATTGTGACGGTTTCACGTTCGCCGGTCTTGCGGTCCTTCACTTCGACTTCGCCATTCGCGACGGAACGTGGGCCGACGATGATCTGCATCGGTACACCAATCAGATCGGCAGTGGCGAATTTCTGGCCCGCACGGTCGTCGGTATCGTCGTAAAGAACATCCTTGCCGGCGTTGGAGAGCGAATAGTACAGCTTTTCGCAAGCCGCATCACAGGCCGCATCGCCTGCCTTCATGTTGATAATGACGACATCGAAAGGAGCGACCGAGGCCGGCCAGATGATTCCGTTCTCATCATGCGATGCTTCAATGATGGCGGGAACAAGGCGTGTCGGGCCAATGCCATAGGAACCCATGTGGACAGGGTGCTCCTTGCCGTCCGCGCCCTGCACTTTCGCGCCCATCGGCTCGGAATATTTGGTGCCGAAATAGAAGATGTGGCCAACTTCGATGCCGCGCGCCGAAAGACGCTCACCATCGGGAATGGCGTCATAGGCGGCTTCGTCGTGCATTTCGGAGGTAGCGGCATAATCGGCCGTCCACTCGTTAAATACGCCCTGCAGGGCTGCGACATCGTCGAAGTCGGTGTTTTCGGCCGGGATGGCGCGGTCGAGGAAGCTCTTGTGGCAGAAGACCTCGGATTCGCCGGTATCAGCGAGAATGATGAATTCATGGCTGTGGTTGCCGCCAATCGGGCCGGTATCGGCGCGCATGGGAATGGCTCGCAGGCCAAGGCGCTCGAACGTGCGCAGGTAAGCCACGAACATCTTGTTATAAGAGTGGATCGCGTCTTCCTTGGTCAGATCAAAGGAATAGGCATCCTTCATCAGGAATTCGCGCGAACGCATGGTGCCGAAACGCGGACGCACTTCATCGCGGAACTTCAGCTGGATATGGTAAAGGTTCAGCGGCAGGTTCTTGTAGGACTTCACATAGGACCGGAAGATGTCGGTGATCATCTCCTCATTGGTGGGGCCATAGAGCATCTGGCGGTCCTGACGATCCTTGATGCGCAGCATTTCCTTGCCGTAATCGTCATAACGGCCGCTTTCCTGCCAGAGTTCGGCGGTCTGCAGCGTCGGCATCAGAAGCTCGATGGCGCCGGAGCGGTCCTGCTCCTGACGGATGATCTTGTTGACCTTGTCCAGCACGCGCTTGCCGAGCGGCAGCCACGAATAAATGCCTGCCGATTGCTGCCGGATCATGCCTGCACGCAACATCAGGCGATGGGAGACGATCTCCGCTTCCTTGGGATTTTCCTTCAGGATGGGCATGAAATAACGGCTGAGACGCATGACGGCTTCCATTGATGTGGACGACGGCGCGAAAGGCGCGGGAATCGCCCCGAATAAAGGGATATTGGCGCCGGATATAGCCGTTTCCCGCCAAGAAGAAAACCCGCCATGAAAAGAGCATTGAAGGCGAGTTCGTGGCATTTTCGAGATAGCTAATTCGCGTCAAAACGCTTTGACCGGAATATTATTCTTGATCCGGTGCGACAAATTGCACCATAGGGAATTTTTTGCCGACTGTAACAAATATGCAAAAAATGAGATGACAAGCATGGGTGATTAAGCTAGCTTTAGCTTACAAAAGAGGCAGGAAGTCTAAATTCTTGTCGTTTTCGCGGTCAGTCTTGGGAGGATCAGATCTTAGGCGCGCTCGTCGCTGCCCCGGCAACGGTTACAGATCACGCGAAACCTGAAAAACAAGGCTGAAATGCCTTGTTTTTTTTTGATTCCATCACACCAAAACGCGTCGGCCGGTTATTCCGGTGAAATTGTGACGGTGAATCAGCCGTTCACTATGCTCATGCTGTGTGCACGACAGAGATGACATCCATATGACAGCCCCATCTTTGCCCGCGTGCGAAACGGGCAGTTTCGTCAGTGCGCTACGACATTTTCTGTCACTCCAGCCTTGAGCCAAAATCCGTTAGACATCGCATTTGCCCTCGTTGGGAACGCGGTTCTCAAAGCACGGATTTGGCAGCGTGGGGGCCGATATTCAGTCGTAAACGGGGACAATCCTCGGGAGATCATCGAGGCTGAAACCGAACCACCAGGACACCCCGTACCAGACACCACAGATCAGGGCCGATATCAGAGTTGTCCACAGAACGATGCGACCGCCTCGGAAGCGGGAGGGCGCGCTGGCGATGGTGCCGAGTGCCACATCGCCCTCTTCCGCCTGGGTGCGAAGTCCAATCGGCAACACGACAAAAAGCACCGTCCACCAGACGATGAAATAAACGGCGAAGACCGAAAGAAGCGGCATGACGTCCTCCTGCGCAATGCGTTCCTTGTAACGCATTCATCCGTATAGCGAAATCACTTCCGTGCCAGAAGTGTAAAAAGCCGTGGAGGGAGGAACAGAACCGCGCTTTGAGCGGGCACCCTCAGATCGCTGACCAAGGAGGGCGACTTATCTCCGTCATTCCAGACTAGATCCGGCATCCAGCCACGGCGCATCTGCGCCGTGAGACAAGTCTTTACGCGATCAAGGACTTGATCGTGCTGGACCCCGGAATTAGTCCGGGGTGACGGAGCGTCTTGCTTCCCCGATCAGACCTTCGTCACAAAAACCGTGACGATCGGCTTCTTGCCCCAGGTCTGGTTGGCGGCGGCGCGCACGGCGCGGCGCACCGCTTCGCGCAACAGCGCCAGATCCTTGCGGCGGGCGCGGGGAATGCTTTCCACGGCGCCGAGAACGGCGTCATACAGCGTGTCTTCCATATCCTCGCCCTCATCATCGAATTCCGGCAGGCCGAAGGGCACGACATCGGGATCGCCATGGAAGTCGTAACGGCTGTCCAGCACGACATTCACCGAGACGTGACCGGCGAAGGAAAGCTTGCGACGATTGCTGATCCCCATCTCATCCATATCGCCGATGAGATTGCCATCCTTGAACACGCGGCCATGCGGCGCGTCATCGATGACTTCCGCGGGTCCCGGCGCCAGACGCAGAACATTGCCGTTGCGCACCTTCGGCACCTGCGAAATACCGGCCTGCTCGGCCAGCTCTTTCTGCGCCACCAGATGCGCAGCCTCGCCATGAACGGGCACGACGATCTGCGGCTTCGTCCATTCATACATCCTCAGAAGCTCGTTGCGGCGCGGATGGCCGGAAACGTGAACCAGAGCCTCATTGTCGGTGATGATATGGACACCCTGCTCGATCAGGCCGTTCTTGATGTCGATGATCGCCTTTTCATTGCCGGGAATGGCGCGCGAGGAAAACACAACTGTATCTCCCGCAGCCAGCGCCACATTGCGCATCTCGTCACGCGAGAGCTTGGCGAGTGCGGCGCGCGGCTCGCCCTGCGAACCGGTCAGGATCAACACCACCTTGTCGCGCGGGATATAGCCATATTCGTCTTCGGCCAGAAACGGCTTGATGCCTTCCATGATGCCGAGATCCTGCGAGACGTTGACAACGCGCTTCAGCGACGAACCGAGCAGCAGCACCTCACGGCCCGCCGCCTCCGCCGCCTGCGCAATCGAGCGGATACGCCCGACATTGGAGGAGAAGGTGGTAACGGCTACACGACCTTCGGCATTTTCGATGATCTGCCGCAGGCCCTCGGAAACTTCCTGTTCCGACGGCGAAACGCCGTCGCGCAGCGCGTTGGTGCTGTCGCACATCAGCGCCAGCACGCCCTCTTCGCCAATGGCGCGGAAGCGCGTTTCATCCGTCAACGGCCCGAGCGACGGCGCTTCGTCGATTTTCCAGTCACCGGTGTGGATGACATTGCCGAGCGGCGTGCGGATGACCAGCGACATCGGCTCGGGGATGGAGTGGTTGACGCCTACGGCTTCGATTTCGAACGGACCGACATTGATGCGATCGCCCGCCTTGAAGGGAGTGATCGGAATTTCGGCGCGGCTGCCCTCATAGGCCCGTTTGGCTTCCAGCATGCCGGCGGTGAAACCCGAGGCATAGACCGGTACGTTGAGGCCCGGCCACAGATCGTTCAGCGCGCCGTAGTGATCCTCATGGGCGTGGGTGATGATGATGCCTTTGAGGTTCTTCTTCTGCTCGGCGATATAGCTGATATCGGGGAGCACCAGATCGACGCCCGGCAGATCGAGACCGGCAAAGGTCACGCCGCAATCCACCATGATCCATTCGCGCTTGCCTGCCGGCCCGTAGCCATAAAGCGCCAGATTCATGCCGATTTCACCGACGCCGCCAAGCGGCAGGAAGACCAGTTCGTCCTGTTTAGCCATTGTTTTTCTTATCCATTCACAAGAGCGCGCAGGCGACGGCGAAATGCCGCGCCCCGCGCATGTTTCCAGCATCGGACCTGTTAAACCATCTGATCGACCGGGCCGATGCGGAGCCGGTCTACCATCCTGCTTTTCATGAGCTGCAGGAAAACTCCAACCTTTGGGATATGGTTCGGCGCGCCGTTTTGGCCCGCACCGTTCACCTCATCCAAAAAACACGTCGCCGGCGGCGATGGCGCGTCTCGCACCCTCATCCTCATCCAGCAGCAGATAACCATTATCATCTATTCCAACGAAACGCCCGCCGATCGAGCGTTCCGGAAAGTTGACGGTGATATGTTCACCGATACCACAGGCCGCTGCACGCCAGCCGGCCATGACGCCGGCAACGCCCCTGCCCTCATCCCAGTCTCGCAGCACATCCGCCGTCTCGCGGAACAAGTGCGCGAAAAGCTCGTCGGGCGAGCAGGACGCGCCGTGTTCGGACAGCATGGTGACGGGATAAAGCGGGTTATCCGGCTTATGGGCGATATTGATGCCGATGCCGATGACGATGGCGCGGCGTCCATCCGGCAGAAGCTCGGCCTCCATCAGAATGCCGCAGGTTTTCTTGCGGCCGATCAGCACGTCGTTCGGCCATTTGATTTCAAGCGGCGCGCCGCCCGTCGGCAAAACTGCGCGAATGGCGCGATAGACCGCAAGCGCGAAGGCAAGCGGCAGGGAGCCGATACGGTCCATCGGAGCGGGATCGATGAGGAGAAGCGAGGCGTAGAGATTGCCGGGTTCGGAGACCCACGGCCGACCGCGACGGCCGCGCCCGCCGGTCTGGCGAATGGCGGTGATCCACAGATTGCCGCCATCGCCTGCCCTTGCGCGGGCGAAACATTCGATGTTGGTCGATGGCGTCTCCGCCATCGCCTCGTGCCGGAAGTCATCAATGGACATCCGGCCCGTATGCTTGTGGGTATCGCTCAAAAGAACGTCTTTGCCGCGACCGTGACCGCATTGCCGAGCGCACCGCCGAAGACGATGAAGCCGACGACGAACAGGCCCGAAAGTGCATAAACGACCTTCAGTTCACCGGCCGGACGCTCGAAGCTGCCCTTGGCTTCATCGAACCACATGACCTTGACGACGCGGATGTAATAATAGGCACCCACGACCGAGCCGATCACGCCGATGACGGCGAGCGGATAGAGCTTGGCCTCGATGGCGGCGAGGAAGACGTAATACTTGCCGAAGAAGCCGGCGAGCGGCGGGATGCCGGCAAGCGAGAACATCAGGATCGTCAGAATGACAGCCATGAAGGGATTGGTGGAGGAAAGCCCGGCCAAATCCTCGACATTTTCGACATTGCCGATTTCCTTGCGGCGCATGGAAAGAATGCAGGCGAAGGTGCCGAGCGTCATGACCATGTAGATGGTCATGTAAAGGATCACACCCGAAATACCGGCTTCCGTTCCGGCCGCAAGACCGACCAGCGCGTAACCCATGTGACCGATGGAGGAATAGGCCATCAGGCGTTTGATGTTCTTCTGGCCGATGGCCGCAAAGGAACCAAGCAGCATCGAGGCAATCGAGATGAAGACGACGATCTGCTGCCAGTCGGCAAACACCGGCTGGAAAGCCTCAACGACGATGCGCACGAGGATCGCCATGGCGCCGATCTTCGGTGCAGCAGAGAGGAAGGCGGTGACCGGGGTCGGCGCGCCTTCATAGACGTCAGGCGTCCACATGTGGAACGGCACGGCCGAAATTTTGAAGGCAAGGCCGGCGAGAACGAAGACCAGACCGAAGACGAGGCCGAGCGACCGCGTTTCAGATGCCAGCACCTGCGCGATTTCGGCAAAGCCGGTATTGCCGGTGAAGCCGTAAACCAGCGACATGCCGTAAAGCAGCATGCCGGAAGAGAGCGCGCCGAGAACGAAATATTTCAGGCCCGCTTCCGTAGAGCGCAGGCTTTCGCGGTTGATGGCGCAGACGACGTAAAGCGCCAGCGACTGCAACTCCAGCGCCATATAAAGCGAGATCATGTTATTGGCGGAGATCATCAGCAAAATGCCAAGGGTCGCCAGAACCAGCAGCACCGGATATTCGAAACGGCCGATAGGCTCGAAACGACCCTGGCCGACGGAAAGGATCATGGCGGTGATCGAGCCGATCAGCGCCAGAACCTTCATGAAATTGCCGAAGGAATCGGCGATGTAAACACCGCCGAAGGCCACGCCCGATGCCGGGGCGAAGATGATCCAGAGACCGACGACGAGCAGGAGGGCAACGGCAAGGCCGGTGACCGTCGTTGTCGACTTGTCGCCCGAGAAGACGCCAATCATGAGCAGCGCCAGCGCGCCGACCGCAAGGATCAGCTCGGGCGTCGCGATGTGCAGACTGGCAAAAAGGATTTCAGCGGTCATGTCCAACGGGTCCTGTCGTCAATTCATAGAAAGCGCAACATTTTGCGCCGCCTGCAATGCAGCCGAATAGTTGTTTACCAGAAGATCCACCGATGCGGCTGTCGCATCGAAGACCGGCGCCGGATAGACGCCGAAGAAGATCGTCAGCGCAACCAGCGGATAAAGGATGATTTTTTCGCGGGTAGACAGATCGAGCATCGATTTAAGGCTTTCCTTCTCGAGCGCGCCAAAAATCACGCGGCGGTAGAGCCACAGCGCATAAGCGGCCGAGAGGATGACGCCGGTTGCCGCAAACAGTGCGACCAGCGTGTTGGCGCGGAAGATACCGATCAGCGTCAGGAATTCACCGACGAAGCCGGAAGTGCCGGGCAGACCGACATTGGCCATGGTGAAGACCATGAAGGCGACGGCATATTTCGGCATGTTGTTCACGAGACCGCCATAGGCGGAAATCTCGCGGGTATGCAGCCGGTCGTAAACGACGCCGACGCAGAGGAAGAGCGCGCCTGACACGATGCCGTGAGACAGCATCTGGAAGATTGCGCCCTGCACGCCCTGCACATTGGCGGCGAAGATGCCCATGGTCACGTAACCCATGTGGGCGACCGACGAATAGGCGATCAGCTTCTTGATGTCGTCCTGCATCATCGCCACCAGCGATGTGTAGATGATGGCGACAACCGACAGCGTGAAGACGAAGGGCGCGAAATAATCCGACGCCAGTGGGAACATTGACAGCGAGAAACGGATGAAACCGTAACCGCCGAGCTTCAGCATGACGCCGGCCAGAATGACGGAGCCTGCGGTCGGTGCCTGAACGTGGGCATCCGGCAGCCAGGTATGCACCGGCCACATCGGCATCTTCACCGAGAAGGCCGCAAAACAGGCAAGCCAGAGCCATGTCTGCATGCCGGCCGGGAAGCCGAATTTCAGAAGCTCGGTCATGTCGGTCGTGCCGGCCTGCCAGTACATCGCCATGATGGCGAGCATGGTCAGAACCGAGCCGAGCAGCGTGTAGAGGAAGAACTTGTAGGAGGCGTAAACGCGATCCTTGCCGCCCCAGACACCGATGATGATGAACATCGGGATCAGCGTCGCTTCGAAGAAGACGTAGAAGAGAACCGTATCCAGCGCCACGAAGACGCCGACCATGACGACTTCCAGCAGCAGGAAGGCGATCATGTATTCCTTGACGCGCTTCTCGATCGAATTCCAGCTTGCCAGTACGCAGAATGGCATGAGGAAAGTGGTGAGGATGACGAACAGCATGGAGATGCCGTCGACACCCAGATGATAGGCGGCGATGTTGCCGAACCAGGCGTGTTTTTCCACCATCTGGAAACCGGGGTTCGAATTGTCGAACCCGATCCAGACGAACAGCGACACCAGGAAGGTGAAAACGGTCGTCAGCAGAGAAACGTTGAGAATGTTACGGCGACCAAAGGGGCCGTTCTCATTCGTCAAAAGCAGGAGCACCACGCCGACGAGCGGCAGAAAGGTGACCGTTGAAAGAATAGGCCAATCGGTCATCAGAGGGCACTCCCGAGCATCATCCAGGTGACAAGCGCCGCGATGCCGATCAGCATCGCAAAGGCATAGTGATAGAGGTAACCGGATTGCAGGCGGACCATGCGGTTGGTCACGTCAACCACACGCGCTGCAATGCCATTCGGTCCATAATGGTCGATGACGGCGACGTCGCCCTTCTTCCACAGGAAGCGGCCAAGCGCCTTTGCGGAACGAACGAAGAGGAAGTCGTAAAGCTCGTCGAAGTACCACTTGTTGAGAAGGAACTGGTAGAGGCCGCGATGGGTCGCTGCCAGACGCTTCGGCGTCTCCGGCGACTTGATGTACATGTACCATGCGGTCACGAAACCAAGCGCCATGGCGAAGAACGGGCTCCACTTTACCCAGAGGGGCACATGGTGGAATTCCTCGAGGATTTCGTTTTCCGGAAGCATGAACAAAGCGCCCTTCCAGAATTCGGCATATTCCTCACCGAAGAAGTGACCTTCGAACAGGACACCGGCAAAGATCGCGCCGATGGTGAGAATGAAGAGCGGGATCAGCATGACCATCGGCGATTCATGCACATGGTGCATGACGTCGGCCGAAGCGCGCGGCTTGCCGAAGAAGGTCATGAAGGCCAGACGCCAGGAATAGAAGCTGGTGAACAGCGCGGCGATGACCAGCAGCGTGAAGGCGAAACCTGACAGCACCGAATGGGATGCATAAGCGGATTCGATGATGACGTCCTTCGAGAAGAAACCGGCAAAGCCGATCATCGTGCCCGGAATACCGACGCCGGTCAGCGCCAGCGTGCCGACAGTCATGGTCCAGAAGGTGATGGGGATATGTTTGCGCAGGCCGCCCATGTACCGCATGTCCTGTTCGCCATCGACGGCATGGATAACCGAGCCGGCGCACAAGAACAGCAGGGCCTTGAAGAAGGCGTGCGTGAAGAGGTGGAACACGGCAGCACCATAAGCGCCGACGCCGAGGGCCACGAACATGTAACCGAGCTGCGAGCAGGTCGAGTAAGCAATCACGCGCTTGATGTCGTTCTGCACCAGACCGACGGTCGCCGCGAAGAAGGCGGTGATCGCGCCGATCAATGTCACGACGGTCAGTGCATCCGGCGACAGTTCGAACAGCGGCGACATGCGGGCGACGAGGAAGACGCCGGCGGTGACCATGGTTGCGGCGTGAATGAGGGCGGACACCGGGGTCGGGCCTTCCATGGCGTCCGGCAGCCAGGTGTGCAGCAGGAACTGCGCCGACTTACCCATCGCGCCCATGAAGAGCAGCAGGCACACGCCCGTCATCGCATTGGCCTTGTCCAGTTGCATGCCGAACAGGTTGATGACGGTTTCGGTGGAAGCGGCGCCTTCGGCCGGCAGATAGGTGCTGGCGGCGGCAAAGATCGTTTCCAGATTGATCGAGCCAAACAGCACGAACACACCGCCAATGCCGAGGATGAAGCCGAAGTCACCGACACGGTTGACGATGAAGGCCTTCATGGCAGCGGCGGAGGCAGACGGCTTCTTGAACCAGAAGCCGATCAGCAGATAGGACGCCAGACCCACGCCTTCCCAGCCGAAGAACATCTGCAGCAGGTTGTCAGAGGTCACCAGCATCAGCATGGCGAAGGTGAAGAGCGACAGATAGGCGAAGAAGCGCGGACGATGCGGATCGTGGTGCATGTAGCCGATCGAATAGAGGTGCACCAGCGTCGAGACCGTGTTGACCACGACGAACATGACGGCCGTCAGCGTATCGATGCGGAAAGCCCATTCGACGTCGATGCCGCCGGACTGGATCCAGCGCAAAACGGTGACCTTGATCACCTCGCCCGGCTCGCCATGGGCAAGCGCCACGGTAAAGAAGACGATCCACGACAGGATCGCGACCACGATCATCAGACCGGTGGTCACATATTCAGACGCCTTGGCGCCGATCGAGCGGCCGAACAGGCCGGCGATCAGGAAGCCGATCAGGGGAAGAAAGACGATAGCCTTGTAGATCATAGCCTTATCAGCCCTTCATCATATTGACGTCTTCGACGGCGATCGATCCGCGGTTGCGGTAGAAGACAACGAGTATTGCAAGACCGATGGCCGCTTCGGCGGCTGCGACGGTCAGAATGAACAAGGCGAAGACCTGGCCGACGATATCGTTCAGGAACGCCGAAAACGCCACCATGTTGATGTTGACCGCAAGCAGGATAAGCTCGATCGACATGAGGATGACGATGACGTTCTTCCGGTTGAGGAAGATGCCGAACACGCCGATCGTGAAGAGAATGGCGCTGACCGTCAGGTAGTGGGAAAGACCGATTTCCATGTTCTGTTTCCTTGGATCCGTTCGCCTTCAGATGCCCTGGCCCGGCTTGACCTTGACCGTGGTGACGGCGGTCTTCGGGTCACGGCCGACCTGCGTGGAGATATCCTGCCGCTTGATGTCGGTGCGATGACGCAGGGTCAGCACGATGGCGCCGATCATGGCCACCAGCAGCACGAGACCGGCCAGCTGGAAGAAGTAGACGTAATTGGTATAGAGCACATCGCCGAGGGCGGCCGTATTGGTGCGCACGGCCGGCGACGGTATCGGCATGGTGATCGATTTTGCCGCGACCGGGTTCAGCACACTGCCGCCGACCACAACGATCAGTTCAGCCGCCAGAATGACGCCGATCAGCGCACCAACCGGGGCATATTGCAGCACGCCGGAGCGCAGCTCGGCAAAATCCACATCCAGCATCATGACGACGAAGAGGAAGAGCACCGCGACCGCGCCGACATAAACCACCAGCAGGATCATGGCGAGGAACTCGGCCCCCGTCAGCAGGAACAGCGCAGCTGCGTTAAAGAAGGTCAAAATCAGGAAGAGCACCGAATGAACAGGGTTCTTCGATGCAATGACCATGAACGCAGACGCCACGGCGACGAAAGCGAATATATAAAAGAATACAGCGTGCAGACCCATCTTGGTGCCTTCTTGTCCTCATCGGGAAGAATGACGCAGCCGCCCCCTCACCCGTTTCGTCCCCGCCGGCGAAAACCGCGCAGGCATTTTACGTTGTCATCGCTTTCCGGGGTCGCCCCCGGAAAGACGGTTGCACCTTAACGGTAAGGCGCATCCAGTGCGAGGTTGCGTGCGATTTCACGCTCCCAGCGATCGCCATTTTCGAGAAGCCTCTGCTTGTCGAAATAAAGCTCCTCGCGGGTTTCCGTCGCGAATTCGAAGTTCGGACCTTCGACGATGGCGTCGACCGGGCAGGCTTCCTGGCAGAAGCCGCAATAGATGCACTTCACCATGTCGATGTCGTAACGCACCGTGCGGCGGGTGCCGTCATTGCGGCGCGGGCCGGCTTCGATGGTGATCGCCTGAGCGGGACAGATCGCTTCACACAGCTTGCAGGCGATGCAGCGTTCTTCACCGTTCGGATAACGGCGCAGCGCATGTTCGCCACGGAAGCGCGGAGAGACCGGACCCTTTTCGAAAGGATAGTTTATCGTCGCCTTCTGCTTGAAGAAGTGGCGCATCGTCAGGAAGATCGCTCCGACGAATTCCTTGAGGAACAGCGAATTGACGGCTTGGGACAGGCTTGCCATCTCAGTCTCCAGATCTTTGAGCGAGGAGTTCAGACATCAACCGGCCCACCCCGTCAACTTCAGTACGAATGCAACGATCACGACCATGGCGAGCGACAGCGGCAGGAACACCTTCCAGCCGAGGCGCATGAGCTGGTCATAACGGTAACGCGGAACGAAAGCCTTGGTGAGCGCGATCATGAAGAAGACCATGCAGCCCTTCAGCGCGAACCAGACAATGCCCGGCACCCAGTTCAGGAACCACACATCCACGATCGGCAGCCAGCCGCCAAGGAAGAGGATCGTCGTCAGGCAGCAGATCAAAACGATCGCAGCATATTCGCCGAGCATGAACATCATGTAAGGCGTCGAGCCATATTCGACCATGTGACCGGCGACCAGTTCCGATTCCGCTTCCGGAAGGTCGAACGGCGGCCGGTTGGTTTCGGCAAGGCCCGAAATGAAGAACACGATGAACATCGGGAACAGCGACAGCCAGTGCCAGTCGAGGAACGAGGCAGGCAGGCCCATCATGGTGCCGAGACCCGTGCGCTGGGCCAGAACGATGTCTGTCAGGTTGAGCGAGCCGACGCAGAGCAGAACGGTAACGATGACGAGACCGATCGACACTTCGTAGGACACCATCTGCGCGGCCGAACGCAGCGCGCCGAGGAACGGATACTTCGAGTTCGAAGCCCAGCCGCCCATGATGATGCCGTACACTTCAAGCGAAGAAATCGCAAAGATGTAGAGAATGCCGACATTGATATTGGCGACGACCCAGCCATCGGCGAAGGGAATGACCGCGTAGGTGGCAAGCGCCAGCGTCACGGCAACCAGCGGCGCCAGAAGGAAGACCGCCTTGTTGGCGCCAGCCGGAATGACGGGCTCCTTGAGGATGAACTTCAAAAGGTCGGCGAAGGACTGGAAGAGACCGAAGGGACCAACGACGTTCGGACCACGGCGCAGCTGCACCGCTGCCCAGACCTTGCGGTCGGCAAGCAGCAGGAAGGCGATGGCCACCAGAAGGCAAACGAGAAGCAGCAGGGACTGGCCGACCATGATCAGCGCGGGCCAGACGTAGCTCCAGAAAAACTGTTCCATAAATCCCCTACCCTTACTCTGCCGCAGCCTGGAAATTGTTGCGGGCCAATGCGGAACACTCGGCCATGACGGCGGATGCGCGCGCAATCGGGTTCGTCAAATAAAAGTCTTTTACCGGCGAAGCAAACGCCGACTTGTTGAGTGAGCCGGTCTTGCCAGCCAAAGCCTCGATATCCTGGCCATTGCCGGCGGCGATCTCGTCGGTTTCCGCCAGATGCGGATGCGCGACATAAAGCTGGCCGCGAAGCGCCGACAGCGAATCGAACGGCAGCTTCTTGCCGAGCACATCGGAAAGCGCACGCAGGATCGCCCAGTCTTCACGGGCCTCGCCCGGTGCGAAACCGGCGCGGTTGCCCACCTGCACGCGGCCTTCGGTGTTGACCCAGATACCGGATTTTTCGGTATAGGCCGCACCCGGAAGGATGACGTCGGCGTTCATCGCACCCTGATCGCCATGGCTGCCGATATAGACGGTGAACTTCGCGCCCTTGTTGGACAGGTCGAGTTCATCGGCGCCCAGCAGGAAGAGAACGTCCATGGAGGCAACCATGTCGGAGGCGGCAACACCACCCTCGCCCGGCACGAAGCCGATATCGAGACCGCCGACGCGCGAAGCAGCCGTGTGCAGCACCGAGAAGCCGTTCCATTCGTCGCTGATAGCACCCACCGAAGCAGCAAGCTTTGCAGCAGCAGCCAGAACGGCGGCACCGTCGGCGCGTGCCAGAGCGCCCTGACCGATGATGATCAGCGGGTTCTTCGCAGACTTCAGTTTTTCAACGAAGCTGTGCGAGCCGCCGGCCAGATCGGAAAGCGTTTCGGCACCCGAGCCGAGATATTCGTAGTTATAGCGCAACTCGCCGGCTTCACCGATCACGCCGATCGGGAAACCGCCGCGACGCCAGCGCTTGCGAATGCGGGCGTTCAGCACGGCAGCTTCGTAACGCGGGTTGGAACCAATGATCAGCAGCGCGTCGGCCTGCTCAATGCCTTCAATGGTGGAATTGAAGATGTAGCTGGCGCGACCCAAGGACGGATCAAGCGCTGCGCCATCCTGACGGCAATCGACATTTGCCGAGCCGAGCGACGCCAGCAGCGACTTCAGCGCGAACATTTCTTCGACCGAAGACAGATCGCCGGCAATCGCGCCGATCTTGTTGCCGGATGTCGCGGCAACCGCCTGCTTGATCGCACCGAAGGCTTCACCCCAGGTAGCGGCTTGCAAACGGCCGTCCTTGCGGACGTAAGGCCGGTCGAGACGCTGCGTCTTCAGGCCGTCCCAGATGAAGCGGCTCTTGTCGGAAATCCACTCTTCGTTGATCGCCTCGTTGACACGCGGCATGACGCGCATGACTTCGCGGCCACGGGTATCGACACGGATGGCCGAACCGAGCGCGTCCATCACGTCGATGGTTTCGGTCTTGTTCAGTTCCCACGGACGGGCGGTGAAAGCGAAAGGCTTGGAGGTGAGCGCACCGACCGGGCAGAGGTCAACGACGTTGCCCTGCAACTCGGAGGTCATGGCCTGTTCGAGATAGGTGGTGATTTCAGCATCTTCGCCGCGGCCGATGAGGCCGAGTTCGGCAATGCCGGCAACTTCCGTGGTGAAACGGACGCAGCGCGTGCAGTGGATGCAGCGGTTCATCACCGTCTTGACGAGCGGGCCGATATATTTGTCTTCAACCGCACGCTTGTTTTCCGCATAACGCGAACCGGCGATACCGAAGGCCATGGCCTGGTCCTGCAGGTCGCATTCACCGCCCTGGTCGCAGATCGGGCAATCAAGAGGATGGTTGATGAGCAGGAATTCCATCACGCCTTCGCGGGCCTTCTTGACCATCGGCGTGTTGGTGAAAACCTCAGGCAATTCGCCATTCGGGCCGCCGCGAACATCGCGCACGCCCATGGCGCAGGATGCGGCGGGCTTGGGCGGTCCGCCCTTCACCTCGATGAGACACATGCGGCAGTTACCCGCGACCGACAAGCGCTCATGAAAACAAAAGCGCGGAACTTCGGCACCAGCCTCCTCGCACGCCTGCAACAGCGTGAAATGATCCGGAACCTCGATCTCTTTACCGTCAACCTTGAGCTTTGCCATGGTTCTACTTACGTCCTGTTGCCTGTTCGTCCCATGTCTCACACGGTCCGCAACAAATCCTTAATCGCGCCCGGCATCCGAAGGTTCGCCAGACGTTTCATGGTGTTGCGGGGCCGGAAATTTCCGGCTCCGCTCGAAGCCTTTGATGCTTATTCAGCGGCTTCCAGAACAGCGCCATCATCCATGGCCCTGTAGGTATATTGGTCGATGCGCTTTTCGATTTCCGGACGGAAATTGCGGATCAGCGCCTGTACCGGCCATGCGGCGGCGTCGCCGAGCGCACAGATGGTGTGGCCTTCGATCTGCTTCGTCACTTCGAACAGCATGTCGATTTCGCGCTTCTGCGCATTGCCCTTGACCATGCGTTCCAGCACGCGCCACATCCAGCCGGTGCCTTCGCGGCACGGCGTGCACTGGCCGCAGCTTTCATGCTTGAAGAAGGCCGCGATGCGGGCAATCGCCTTGATGACGTCAGTGGACTTGTCCATGACGATCATGCCGCCGGTGCCGAAGGAAGACTTCACTTCGCGCATGCCGTCGAAGTCCATGATGGCGTCCTTCATGTCCTCACCGCGCACGATGGGGCAGGATGCGCCGCCGGGAATGACGCCGAGCAGATTGTCCCAGCCGCCGCGAATGCCGCCGCAATGGGTTTCGATCAGCTCACGGAAGGACAGGCCCAGCGCATCTTCGAAGGTGCAGGGACGCTCGACATGGCCCGACACCATGAACAGCTTGGTGCCGACATTGTTCGGACGACCGATCCCCGAGAACCATGCCGCACCACGGCGCAGGATGGTCGGTGCAACGGCGATGGATTCAACGTTGTTGACGGTCGTCGGGCAGCCGTAAAGACCCATATTGGCCGGGAACGGGGGCTTCAGACGCGGCTGGCCCTTCTTGCCTTCAAGGCTTTCCAGCAGAGCCGTTTCTTCGCCGCAGATATAGGCGCCGGCGCCGTGATGGACGTAGATGTCGTAGTCCCAGCCGTTCTTGTTGTTCTTGCCGAGCAGGCCGGCATCGTAACATTCGTCAATGGCCGCCTGCAGCGCCTCGCGCTCACGCATATATTCGCCGCGAACGTAGATATAGGCAGTGTGAGCACCCATGGCGAAACCGGCGATCACGCAGCCTTCGATCAGCGTATGCGGATCGTTGCGCAGGATTTCGCGGTCCTTGCAGGTGCCGGGCTCGGATTCGTCGGCATTGACGACGAGGTAATGCGGACGGCCGTCATTTTCCTTCGGCATGAAGGACCATTTGAGACCCGTCGGGAAGCCTGCGCCGCCGCGACCGCGAAGGCCGGAAGCCTTCATCTCGTTGATGATCCAGTCACGGCCCTTTTCGATGATCTGCTTGGTGCCGTCCCAATGGCCGCGCGCTCTCACGCCCTTCAGGGACTTGTCCTTGAGGCCATAGAGATTGGTAAAGATGCGATCCTGATCTTTTAACATGCTTCACCCTTTACCGCGGCTTCTTGCCGAAGACCCTGATATACTCGGCTTCGCCACCCTTGGCGAGCGCCTCGGCCTGCTTGATCCACTCGTCGCGTTCGATGCGGCCCTTGAAATTCAGATAACCGTCGACCCAGTCGCACTCGGCCTTTTTCCAGCCGGCAACCTGCGCGAAGGTGAAGATGCCAAGCTCGTGCAACGTGCCCTCGATCTTCGGACCGACGCCGGAAATCAGCTTCAGGTCGTCGGGTGCCGCCGGGCGTTCGATGCCTGCCGGACGATCGGCGGAATCAAGCGACGGCTTGGATGCTGTCGCTTCCTTGCCAGCCGATTCCTTTTCCCCGGCCTTTGCATTTTCAGCAGCGGCTTTCGGTTCAGTAACCGGCGTCTTCAGCTTCGGATCGGTTTCCGGAGCATCGGTCTTCGGCTTGGCGGCATTGGCCGGCGGAACCGGTGCCGCATCCGCCGCCACTTCGGCCGGCTTGTCGAGGTTGGAACGATCCGGCTTGATCTCTTCCGTCAGCGTCGTCAGGCCACCAACTGGAACCGATTCGTGACGGTCGATCTGCGGGCCGGTCTTGACCGTGTCGCCCTTGCCGGCCTCGAATGTGTCGATGATCTCTTCCAGGCGCTCAGGCGTCAGGTCCTCATAGGCATCCTTGAAGATGATGACCATCGGCGCGTTGACGCAGGCGCCCTGACATTCCACTTCTTCCCAGGACAGCGTGCCGCTGTCGTTGGTGTGCAGCGGATCGTGGTGAATTTTCTTGCGGCAGACATCCATCAGCGCTTCGGAACCGCGCAGCATGCAGGGCGTGGTGCCACACACCTGAACGTGGGCGCGCGTGCCGACCGGCTTCAGCTGGAACTGTGTATAGAAGGTCGCCACTTCCATGACGCGGATATAGGCCATATCCAGCATGTCGGCGATCTTTTCGATGGCGGCGCGGGTAACCCAGCCATCCTGCTCCTGCGCACGCATGAGCAGCGGGATAACCGCCGATTGCTGGCGTCCCTGCGGATATTTCAGAATCGTCTTTTCCGCCCAAGCGGTGTTATCCGCGTTGAAGGCAAACGCCACGGGCTGGAACTGATCTTCGGCTAGTCGACGAACGGACATACTTCCTCACGCCTTTTCAGTTTAACGTCTCACAACGCGATCTCGCCACCGTGACGAATTCGCAGGCGTAAGCCGCCTTGTCTTTTTGCATGAACACAATGAACTTGCTGCCGTTCGGAACCGAGGCCTTGATCTCGTATCCCGACGACAGAAGCTGCTTGATGGTTGAACCGCCGCCGCTTGACAGCGACACGCCACCCTCGCCGGTCGCCGTCTGGGCGAGAACGGGGGCAGACATCGCAGCAAGAAAAGCCAATATGGCCAGCGGCAGACGCATCAGCGGTCGACCTCCCCGAACACGATGTCGAGGGAGCCGAGCACGGCTGTAACGTCGGCAAGCTGATGGCCCTTGCACAGGAAATCCATCGCCTGCAAATGTGCGTAGCCCGGCGCGCGAATCTTGCAACGGTAGGGCTTGTTGGAACCATCAGCAACCACATAGACCCCGAACTCGCCCTTCGGCGCTTCGACGGCGGCGTAAACTTCGCCGGCAGGAACGTGGTAACCTTCGGTGTAAAGCTTGAAGTGGTGGATCAAAGCTTCCATCGACCGCTTCATCTCGCCGCGCTTGGGCGGAACCACCTTGCCGTCAAGCGAGGAAACCGGACCGATGCGATGCTTGCCGGACAGAAGATCGACGCACTGCTTCATGATCTTCACCGATTCACGCATTTCCTGCATGCGGATCAGGTAACGGTCGTAGCAGTCGCCGTTCTTGCCGACGGGAATGTCGAATTCCAGATCGGAATAGCACTCATAGGGCTGCGAACGGCGTAGATCCCAGGCAGCGCCGGAACCGCGAACCATGACGCCGGTGAAACCCCAGGCGAAGGCATCTTCAAGCGAGACGACGCCGATATCGACGTTACGCTGCTTGTAGATGCGGTTGTCGGTCAACAGGCCTTCAATATTGTCGAGAACGGTGAGGAACGGATCGCACCATTTGCCGATATCGTCCACCAACTCCGGCGGCAGATCCTGATGTACGCCGCCCGGACGGACATAGGCCGAGTGCATACGGGCGCCACAGGCGCGCTCATAGAACACCATCAGCTTTTCGCGCTCTTCGAAACCCCAGACCGGCGGCGTCATCGCGCCAACGTCCATGGCCTGCGTGGTCACGTTCATGATGTGCGACAGGATGCGGCCGATTTCCGAATAAAGCACGCGGATCAGCTGGCCGCGCATCGGGATTTCAAGGCCGAGCAGCTTTTCGACGGCGAGCGCGAAAGCATGTTCCTGATTCATCGGCGCGACATAGTCGAGACGGTCGAAATAAGGAACGGCCTGCAGATAGGTCTTGGTTTCGATCAGCTTTTCGGTGCCGCGATGCAAGAGACCGATATGCGGATCGACGCGTTCGACGATTTCGCCGTCCAGTTCCAGAACCAGACGCAGCACACCGTGCGCGGAGGGATGTTCCGGACCGAAGTTGATCGTGAAATTGCGGACGTTATGCTCAGTCATTCTAGTGCTCCGCCGAGGTGATCATGGCGATGAATTCGGGGCCGGTCATGTTCTGCGTGGCTTCTGCGAAAGAATAGCTCGAAGGCTTCTCATCCGTGAAAATCTGCTGCGCGAACGTGAAGCTGGAAGGGTTGTCGAAAGCCTGCAGCGAAACGGCAAAATGTTTGCCATCCTTGGAACGCCACATCAGCGTGCTGCCGCAAGTCTTGCAGAAGCAGCGCTCGCCCCACTCCGACGAAGAATAGACGCCGAGGTTCTGCTCGTTTTCGAAGGCGATATCAGCGCATTCGACAGCCATGAACGCACCGCCGGACCAGCGGCGGCACATGGAGCAATGGCAAACGCCGAATTCGCGGGCGCCGATGCTGGCAGTAAAGCCAACGGCACCGCAAAGACATTGTCCATGCTCTGTCGCGGGGGCTTGGCTCATTGCTTGGCCTTTTCGTCACCCGGGAGAACATATTCGGTTCCTTCCCAGGGGGAAAGGAAGTCGAAGTTACGGAATTCCTGCTTCAGTTCGACCGGTTCATAAAGAACCCGCTTCAGAACGTCATCGTAACGCACTTCCACAAAGCCGGTAACCGGAAAATCCTTGCGCAGCGGATGGCCTTCAAAACCGTAATCCGTGAGGATGCGGCGCAGGTCCTTATGGCCCTCGAAAGGAATGCCATACATATCCCAGGCTTCGCGCTCAAACCATTCCGCGCCCATGTAGACGGAGGTCGATGAAGGAACGCCTTCGTCTTCCGCCACCTGCAGCTTGATGCGCACGCGCAGATTCTGGCGCGGCGACAGAAGATGGTAGACGACATCGAAACGCTTTTCGCGCTGCGGCCAGTCAACGCCGCAAATATCGATGATGTTGACGAAACCGCACTGAACGTCGTCGCGCAGGAAGGTCAAAAGCGCAATCACGCTTTCAGTGGTCGTGTTCAGCGTCAGCTCGCCATAGGCGATATCGGCAGATACCACGAGAGAACCGCGCGCTTCCTTAACGTAAGCAGCCAGATCGTTGAGAGCTTCGCTCATTATCTATCCGTCCTTTGCCCTTAGCGCTCGATCGTACCGGTACGCCGGATCTTCTTCTGCAGCAGAAGCACGCCGTAAAGCAGCGCTTCGGCCGTGGGGGGACAGCCCGGAACGTAGATATCCACCGGCACGACTCGGTCGCAGCCACGCACAACGGCGTAGGAATAGTGATAATAACCGCCGCCATTGGCGCAGGAGCCCATGGAAATGACGTAACGCGGCTCAGGCATCTGGTCATAGACCTTGCGCAGCGCAGGCGCCATCTTGTTGGTCAGCGTGCCGGCAACGATCATCACGTCCGACTGGCGCGGCGAAGCGCGCGGGGCGACACCGAAGCGCTCCATGTCATAACGCGGACCGGAAGCCTGCATCAGGCCTTCAACGGCGCAGCAGGCAAGACCGAACTGCATCCACATCAGGGAGCCGGTGCGCGCCCAGGTGATTAGTTCGTCGGTCGAGGTGACGAGAAAGCCCTTGTCGGCCAGCTCGTCGTTGATTTCCGTGAAGTAGGCATCGTTGCTGCCAACCGGCTTGCCGGTCGAGGGATCGATGATCCCCTTCGGCTGCTGTGCAACGAGCGTGCTGTTGTCCTGGCTCATGCCCATTCCAGCGCTCCCTTCTTCCACTCATAGATAAAGCCGATGGTGAGGACACCAAGGAACACCATCATCGACCAGAAACCGAACCAGCCCATATCACCGAACGACACCGCCCAGGGGAACAGGAAAGCAACTTCCAGATCGAAGATGATGAACAGGATCGACACCAGATAAAAGCGGATATCGAACTTCATGCGGGCGTCGTCGAAGGCGTTGAAACCGCACTCGAAAGCAGAAAGCTTTTCCGGGTCCGGCGCCTTGTAAGCGACAGCAAACGGCGCAATGAGAAGCGCCAGGCCAATGACAAGAGCGATACCGATGAATATTGCGATCGGAATGTAGGAACTGAGGAGTTCAGTCATGGTCTCTTCCTTGCCCGGCCGGGTGCCGGACCTGCCTTTGCGACCGATAAGTCTCAAGGCGCACAAATATGTTGCAACGCCAAAGTGGTTAGCGCAGCCGCGCCCTCTCTGCAAGAGTTTAGGCACCATTTCAAGACACCTGCCGCATTGATTGGCAACAATATTGCCCGAATTGACGCAAATTTGGGCCACAATTCCGACCTAAGCCCCTCAAATACAATAATAATCGAATGAAGGACGCAACCGCAAAAAAGTCAGGCAAATTTCACGTCGAAATAGCGGCGAAGTGACGATCTCCAGAAATCGAAACTTGACTAAAAAATGCAGGAAAAATCGCGTCCGCGCAGGCGGGAATCAGGTGGCGGAATCACCAATGCCGAGGCGCTTTGTCGGCGCATCGGCTGGATTTTCATGGAGACATTTCTTGAAAAGAAATGGCGCGAGTGACGGGGCTCGAACCCGCGACCTCCGGCGTGACAGGCCGGCACTCTAACCAACTGAGCTACACCCGCGCATGACGAACGTGACCGTTCGTTTATATTTCGAGGACAGGATGGCGCGAGTGACGGGGCTCGAACCCGCGACCTCCGGCGTGACAGGCCGGCACTCTAACCAACTGAGCTACACCCGCATCTCCTGACGGACAGGACCGTGTCCCGCCGCACGAACTAGCCTCGGCTGTTCGTTGAGCGGCTAACTACGGCGTTCGTGCGGGGGTGTCAAGCAGGTTTCACGACAAAAGAATAAGCTTCTGCATTTTGATCGGGAAAAACTTAGAGGCCTTTGGCGGGCGCTGGCGCAAATGCCTTGTTCTGCGGGCTTTTCCCAACGAAAACAAAAAACTTGTCCACAGCCATAGGCGTCTCAGGCAAGATTTCCGCATGTCTCTTAAGGTCGCTGAGGATAAGTTTTTACCGGAAAGCCCACAGTTCCCGGCTTTTCGCCACCAACCTCACATAAAGGGAAAAGCTGTCGGCAAAAAAAACAAAAAAACTTCACAAAAGCCCTTGCGGTTTTTTTCCGATCCGAATACATCACGGCCACCGACGCGGCGGACATGATCTGCAAAACGCGAAGGGCGATTAGCTCAGTTGGTAGAGCGCCTCGTTTACACCGAGGATGTCGGGAGTTCGAGTCTCTCATCGCCCACCATTTCCCAAGCCCTTTAAATTCTGATGCCTTCAACCGAATATCGTTCGGATGCGATTTTGATTTGTCGTAAATTCCTCAAATCGGGAATCACCCCTGCCCCACATCAACGAATGCCGGGCCTGTGTTTCGAGCGGATGGAATCGTTTTGCGATTTTTCTATGCCAGATCGACACTCCTGTTTCAGATTCCGACAGCTTTGCCGAGTTCGTGTATCACCCCGCAACATACCGGAAAATAAGCAGATTCAGACTTTTTAAACAGATTTCAGGCATTGTTTTCGAGCCGTTTCATGATGAACGGTAGAAATAATGGATGAAACCATGGTCGACGCGTTTGTTACACTCGCGCTTATTGCGCTGCCTGTTTATATTTTTTTCCGTTGGGTCCAGCAGGACTCGGAAAAAGACAGTACTCCCAAAAGCAAGAATTCCATGGGGCGATGATCCTTTGTGATCGGTCCGCAGCTTTTGCCTGGCGCCCCCTCCGACAAATTCTCAATGACCGATAGCGAAGCGGCAAGACCGGTTTTAACGGCCTGCATTGCGAAACATCGCGCCAAATAGGCCCTCCGCACAGGGTCGCTTCTGCCACAAAAAAGCCGGGCTATGCCCGGCTTTTCTCGTTTGCGAAGCCAATCGGTACGATCAGTTGATCGCCTTCATCTCGACCTTGAAGAACAGCGTCTCGCCGGAAGAATCGTCCACACCGTCATTGTCGGTCACGGCATAGGCCGTTCCCGCCTTGTCGAAGGTGAAGCCTTCCAGCTTGTCGACGACATAACCGTTAGTCTGGGCCTTGAGGTCGGGCAGGAAGTCATGCGCTTCCTGCTTGGCCACCAGCGGCAGTTCGCCACCGATCTTGCCCGGCTTCAGGTCTGCGATCGCAACGCGGTAGAGCTTCTTGATCTTGGCCTTGTCGCCGATCTGGTTGTCGCGCTCGACGATATAGACATATTCGCCCTGCGCGGTGATTTCAGAAAGGCCGACCCAGCCTGCCTCGGTCTTGTCGAGCTGGTAACGCACGGCGCCCCATTCCTTGGACTTCGGATTGTAGGAGACGAGCTTGACGAAGCCCTTCTCGTCCGTGCCCCATTCGCGCTGCATGGCCATCCACAGCGTTGCATCGTCGCCCTTGCCGATCATGGTCACGCCTTCGAAACCGAAGCGGGTGTCGCCGGCAAGAAGTTCCTTCGGCAGCGCGATCTCAGCCTTGATTTCGCCCTTGGCGTTGACGTTGTAGAGAGCGTGCGGCACGAGCTTGGCGCTGTCGCCTTCCGAGGCCAGCCAGAAGCCACCCTTGCCATCGAGCGTTATGCCTTCGATGTCGAGTTTCTGGGCAGCGATGCCATCACGCTTGACGCGCAGCACGCTGGTGATGGTTGCGGGCTTCTTCGTTGCGTCGATGGTGTAGATCGACGGCTGGTTGCCATAAACCGAGTCGGAAACGGCATAAAGAATGCCGGGCTTTTCGGCATCGCCGACCAGGCCCGAAAGAGCGCCCCAGCCGATCGGCGCGCCATCGACGGTGGCGGAAACCAGCTGCGGATAGGCTGCTTCGCCTTCAGCGCGCTCATAAAGCATGACGTGCGAGCGAACGCCGCCATCCTCGATCAGATCAACTTCGTTCGCCGTGACAAGAAGATTGCGCGACGGGATGGCGACGGCACCTTCCGGCGAAACGCCCGAAGGCAGGAGCTGCGTCAGTTCCGGCTCTTTTCCGGTGTCCTTGTAGACGGCGACGACAGAAGCACGCTCGGCGAGCACGAAGAAATATTTCTGACCGCCGAATGTTGCCGCTTCCAGACCTTCCGGCTCGATGCCCTTGGCCTTGGAGCGCTTTTCCGGATAGTGGCCGATGGCCGCAACAGCATGCTCGAGCGAGGAGCCGGCCTCATAGAGAAGCTTGCCGGTCTTGTCGAAGATGGTGAAGCCGCGCGAACCGCCCTGCCAGTCACCTTCATTGGCGATGACGATACGGTCATTGTCCAGCCACTTCACGGCGTCAGGCTCGCGCTTGCGGCCTTCCTGCTTGTCGGTGAACTTCAGCTGGCCGTCGCTCTTGGTGTCGATGCCTTCAAGATCAACCTTGCCGGCGGAGAAATGTGACTTCACCGTGCCGGTCTTGCCGTCGAGAATGACGATATGGTTGTTTTCCTGCATCGTCAGCGCGATCTCGCCGATGGAGTTGATCGAAACGAATTCCGGCTCCGGATCTTCCGGGGCGATTTCGGCAAGGCCGGTCAGTTCGATCTTCTTCAACGTCGCGCAGTCGGCAACGCCGTTCTTCAGACCGACCGTTACCAGATAACCGGCAGGCATCTGCGGCAGAGCGCCTTCGTTCACGTCTTCATCGCGTTCGTTTTCGATCGCGATGGCGGCAAAGGTCTTGTCGGGAGAAACGGCAACCGAATCTGGCTGGCCGCCGAGATCGCAGCTTGCCTCGATCTTCTTGGTGGCGATGTCGACCGTGACCAGCTTGCCGGACGGCTTGGCGCGGTTTTCCGACGTGTTGACACCGGCCAGAACCTTGACGCCGGCAACGGCAACCGAAGTCGGCTCGCCTTCGAGCAGCAACGCGCCGCCGGCCTTGGGGGCCTTGGCGTCGGTGATGTCAATGAAGCCGATGCCGCCAAGCGGGCTGTCCGAATAGATCAACGTCTTGCCGTCTTCGCTGGCGGTAACGATTTCAGCCGACGTGACGGACTTGGCGTCCTTGTCCGCGGGCAGATTTTTCGCCACCGGGAAAGATGCGATGCGGTTGAAAACCGGCTCGGCAGCGGCCGGGAAAGCTGCGGATGTCAGCAGCGCAGCAGTCAAAGCCATATGAGAAAATCGGAACGCCATTATAATCCCCCTTGGGTCCAGAAATACCTCATGGCTTCTGCGTCAAAGACATGACAGTGGGATGACATTTCCTGTGGGGTGAATCAAAAAGCCCGGCCGTGAAGGCCGGGCTTTCCTGTTTATGCGCACATTCCGTGTATCGAAACGCCGTGTTTCCGGATGGAAGCTACACAGCCACGTATCGACACTTTCAATCCACACCATACTGGCCGAGAAACTGGTCTGCCCGAAAGACACTTTCGAAAGACCGCCCTCTTCATGCCTGCTGATGGTGCGAGCGCGTCAAAACATGTTTCCTCGTGAACCTGAAAAACCGTATGCCCGCCGCCGGGCATCACGGTCTTCCGGAAACCTTACGAGTTAACAGCGTCCTTCAGGCCCTTGCCTGCGGAAAACTTCGGTACGTTGCGAGCCGGGATATCGACTTCAGCACCCGTGGAAGGGTTACGACCCTTGGAGGCTTCACGGCGGCTAACGGAGAAGCTGCCGAAGCCAGCGAGGCGGATGTCGCCACCGCTCTTCAGTTCGTTCTGTACGGTTTCGAATACGGCATCAACAGCGGAAGCAGCATCTGCCTTCGTGAGACCAGCCTTTTCGGCAACAGCAGAGACGAGCTCGTTCTTGTTCATGTTTCCACCCCTTTCAATGGTTTGAAACGACTAAAATTAAGCCGGCGCAGAATACATTTGCATCCGCGCGCAGCAACTCAAAAGCGCTGGAATCGCCTGAAAAACAAGGGGTCTACGGGGTTTTTCACAAAAAAGGCCGACATTTCTGCCGGCCTTCCACATATTCGTGCCAATTTGGCATCACTTGCGCGGGGCGGAACACCGCCTCTTGTCTTCCGACACCTAACACATTGATTCTATGCATCGCCTTTGCGAAAACCGATTCCGGCTTCCGCGCGGATGCATGTATCAATGCGCGATCGTCTGGCCGCCGTCGTCGACGCCTTCGACCGTAGCGATCACCGGCGTTTCGATGCTGCCATCCCACTCGATGGGCTCCGGCGTGCGAAGAAGCGCGTGTGCGATGACCTCACCCATGCGCGAAACCGGGATGATCTCCATCTCGTTCTTCACATTGTCCGGAATTTCCGCCAGATCCTTGGCGTTTTCTTCCGGGATCAGCACCTTCTTGATGCCGCCGCGAAGCGCTGCGAGCAGCTTTTCCTTCAGGCCGCCGATGGGCAACACGCGACCACGAAGCGTGATCTCGCCCGTCATCGCCACATCCTTCGAAACCGGAATACCGGTCATGATGGAGACGATGGCGGTTGCCATGGCAACGCCGGCGGACGGACCGTCCTTCGGGGTCGCACCTTCCGGGACGTGAACGTGGATGTCGCTCTTGTCGAAGCGCGGCGGCTCGATGCCGAAGTCCACGGCGCGCGAACGGACATAGGATGCCGCTGCCGAAATGGATTCCTTCATCACTTCCTTGAGGTTGCCGGTGACCGTCATACGGCCCTTGCCCGGCATCATCACGCCTTCGATGGTGAGCAACTCACCGCCAACTTCCGTCCAGGCAAGACCGGTGACGACACCGACCTGATCCTCGCGCTCGGCCTCACCGTGGCGGAACCGCGGAACGCCCAGATAATCCGGAACATTGGCGGCGGTGACTTCCACGGATTTGGTCTTGCCCTTGATGATCTCGGTGACGGCCTTTCTGGCAAGCTTCATCAGCTCGCGTTCGAAGCTGCGTACACCCGCCTCGCGGGTATATTGCTGGATGACGATCATCAGGGCGTCATCGCTGACCGAGAACTCTTCCGGACGCAGGGCGTGTTCCTTGATCGCCTTCGGCAACAGGTGACGCTTGGCGATTTCGCGCTTTTCGTCTTCCGTGTAACCGGCGATGCGGATCACTTCCATGCGGTCCATCAGGGGGCCTGGAATGTTCAGCGTGTTGGCGGTGGTCACGAACATCACGTCGGACAGGTCGTATTCCACTTCAAGGTAATGATCCATGAAGGTGGAGTTCTGTTCCGGATCGAGAACCTCGAGCAGTGCAGACGACGGATCGCCACGGAAATCCATGCCCATCTTGTCGATTTCGTCGAGCAGGAACAGCGGGTTCGCCTTCTTTGCCTTCTTCATCGACTGGACGATCTTGCCCGGCATGGAGCCGATATAGGTACGGCGGTGACCGCGGATTTCCGCTTCGTCACGCACGCCGCCCAGCGCCATGCGGACATATTCGCGGCCGGTCGCCTTGGCGATCGACTTGGCGAGCGAGGTCTTGCCGACGCCGGGAGGACCGACGAGGCACAGGATCGGGCCACGAATCTTCGTGGCGCGTGCCTGCACGGCCAGATATTCGACGATGCGTTCCTTGACCTTGTCCAGACCGAAATGATCCTGATCGAGGATCGTCTCGGCGGCATTGAGGTCGGTCTTGACCTTCGACTTCTTGCCCCAGGGCAGGCTGAGCAGCCAGTCCAGATAGTTGCGCACGACGGTGGCTTCCGCCGACATCGGGCTCATCTGGCGCAGCTTCTTCATTTCCGCTTCGGCCTTTTCCTTGGCCTCCTTGGAAAGCTTGGTCTTGGCGATGCGCTCTTCCAGTTCGGCCATCTCGTCACGGCCATCTTCGCCGTCACCGAGTTCCTTCTGGATCGCCTTCATCTGCTCGTTCAGGTAATATTCGCGCTGGGTCTTCTCCATCTGGCGCTTGACGCGCGAACGGATGCGCTTTTCGACCTGAAGCACGGAAATTTCGCCTTCCATGAAGCCGAGCGCTTTTTCAAGCCGCTGCTTCACGCTGACGGTTTCCAGCATTTCCTGCTTTTCGGTGATCTTGATCGACAGGTGCGAAGCAACCGTATCGGCCAGCTTCGAATAATCGTCGATCTGGCCGGCGGCGCCGACCACCTCGGGCGAAATCTTCTTGTTGAGCTTCACATAGCTCTCGAATTCCGAAACGACGGAGCGCGACAGCGCTTCGATCTCGACCGGGTCTTCAGCAGGCTCCTGCAACGGCGTCGCGGAGGCTTCGTAGAAATCCTCGCGGCCGGTGTATTCATCGATCTGCGCGCGGCCCTTGCCTTCCACAAGCACCTTCACGGTGCCGTCGGGCAGCTTCAGAAGCTGGAGGACATTGGCAACCGTGCCGACCTTGTGGATGGCGTCCGGGGTCGGATCGTCATCGCTGGCGTTGATCTGGGTGACAAGCATGATCTGCTTGTCCGAACCCATGACTTCCTCGAGCGCACGAATGGATTTTTCCCGCCCGACGAACAGGGGAACGATCATATGCGGGAAAACGACAATGTCGCGCAGGGGAAGTACCGGATAGGTACCGCCAGATGCCGCAGACGTGATGTTCGTCATATCATTTCCTTTCATGGTCCCTTTCGGGACACCTTGCCGGACATCTTGGGGGCGTCCGGCATATTCATTTCTCGAGACTGAAAGTGGAGTTTCGAAACACCGATTTCAAGTCGCCGGAAGAGACGGCCCCGCGCACCGGCAGAACCGTGAAATTCAACAAAACCCAGCGCCGGCTATTACTCCCGACATTTCCGGTTATCCATAAGGATCAGGAACCGGGTCGCCGACGGCAATTCACATTTCCGTCACATCGCGCTGCAAATCAGTTGTAAGACTTTATCAGCAAAGCGCAATCCGCTCCAAACGCAAAATCGGGCTCCGCCAAGTTAGGCGCAAGTTTCGCACCCGGACCCAACAGAAAAGGCCCGCACGGGTGCGGGCCTTTCACATTCACGACAATCCGGATCAGTCGATCACGCCGAGACGTTGGTCTTTTCTTCCTGACGATCCGCATAGATGTAGAGCGGACGGGCGACACCGCTGACGACGTCATTGGAGATCACCACTTCGCGCACACCTTCCAGCGTCGGCAGTTCGAACATGGTATCCAGCAGGATCTTTTCCATGATCGAGCGCAGGCCGCGGGCGCCGGTCTTGCGGGTGATCGCCCGGCGGGCAATCTCGCGCAACGCATCCTCGTGGAAGGTCAGCTCCACATCTTCCATCTCGAACAGGCGCTGATACTGCTTGACCAGCGCGTTCTTCGGCTCGGACAGGATCTGGATCAGCGCATCTTCATCAAGGTCTTCCAGCGTTGCGAGAACGGGCAGACGGCCGATGAATTCCGGGATGAGGCCGAACTTCACCAGATCTTCCGGCTCCAGTTCGCGCAGCACCTCGCCCACACGGCGATCGTCTTCCGCCTTGACGGTCGCACCGAAGCCGATCGAGGTCTTTTCACCGCGGGCCGAGATGATCTTGTCGAGGCCGGCAAAAGCGCCGCCGCAGATGAACAGGATGTTGGTCGTATCCACCTGCAGGAACTCCTGCTGCGGATGCTTGCGGCCGCCCTGTGGCGGAACGGAAGCGACCGTGCCTTCCATGATCTTCAGAAGCGCCTGCTGAACGCCCTCGCCCGACACGTCGCGCGTGATGGACGGGTTGTCCGACTTGCGGGAAATCTTGTCGACTTCGTCGATATAGACGATGCCGCGCTGGGCGCGTTCGACGTTGTAATCCGCAGACTGCAGAAGCTTCAGGATGATGTTTTCCACATCCTCGCCGACATAACCGGCTTCGGTCAGCGTCGTTGCGTCCGCCATGGTGAATGGAACGTCGATGATGCGGGCGAGCGTCTGCGCAAGATAGGTCTTGCCGCAACCCGTCGGACCGACGAGCATGATGTTCGACTTCGCAAGCTCGACATCGCCGTTCTTGGAGGCGTGCGCGAGGCGCTTGTAATGGTTGTGAACGGCCACCGACAGGATTTTCTTCGCCTGTTTCTGACCGATGACATATTCGTCGAGAATCTTGATGATATCCTGCGGGGTGGGAACACCCTCGCGCGACTTCACCATAGACGTCTTGTTCTCCTCGCGGATGATGTCCATGCACAATTCGACACATTCATCGCAGATGAATACTGTCGGCCCGGCAATGAGTTTCCGGACTTCGTGCTGGCTCTTGCCGCAGAATGAACAATAGAGTGTATTTTTAGAGTCGCCGCCGTTGCTGCCGCTGACTTTGCTCATATCTCTTTCCTTCCAGCACGCCGCAGGTCCGCCAAACGGATCGCGGTCAACTTACCGCCCGCAGATACGGCTCGCCTTGGGGTGCATTGCCGTATCCACCTCGTTTCCCGGGGTACTAGCCGTGTCAGATACAGGAGCTGACAACCGGCTGCAACGAATTCCCCATCAAACCAAAGGCCACGTCATAAAAATTCAACACAGCCTTAATATATACTAATATCGCTTTCTGTTGCGGTTGAAAGCCCCGAAATTACTTTTGCGGGATCAAACAAACGTCAAAAAGCGGCGCGCCTCAATTCGCGGCGGCGCCTTCCATTTCCTGGCGCGAGGTGAGGATCTTGTCGATCACACCCCAATTCTGCGCCTCGTCCGCATCCATGAAGTGGTCGCGATCAAGGGTTTTTTCAACCTCTTCGAGCGTGCGGCCGGTATGCTTCACGTAGACTTCATTCAGGCGACGCTTCATCTTGATGATGTCGCGGGCGTGACGCTCGATGTCCGAGGCCTGGCCCTGGAAACCACCGGAAGGCTGGTGCACCATGATGCGGGCGTTCGGGGTTGCGAAACGCATTCCCTTTTCGCCGGCGGCCAGAAGCAGCGAACCCATCGATGCGGCCTGGCCAACGCAGAGCGTCGATACCGCAGGGCGAATGAACTGCATCGTATCGTAGATCGCCATGCCGGCGGTCACGACGCCACCCGGCGAATTGATATAGAGCGCGATTTCCTTCTTCGGGTTTTCAGCCTCGAGGAAAAGCAGCTGCGCGCAGACGAGCGAAGCCATCTGGTCTTCCACCGGACCGGTGAGGAAAATGATGCGTTCCTTGAGAAGACGGGAAAATATGTCATAGGAGCGTTCGCCGCGATTGGTCTGCTCTACGACCATCGGCACCAGAGCCATGGCGGTATCAACTGGATTTTTCATGTCCGTCCTTTGTCAACTCTGCCCTTCGCGGGAAACCGCTCCGGAATCACTTCTAACCTTCATACTCCCTACATAGAGTGTCCCTGCCCCGTACTTCAAGACACGAAGCCGCATATCCTTAACGGCTCAACAGCGATTGCAGGCGTTTGAAGCCTCTGACGGCAACGGCTTCAAACCGGCGGGCGCATCCTGAACTACCTGCCCTTGCCGACATTATTTTTCATCGAAGCGACCCGCAAATGCAAAAACCCGTGGCCATGCACAGATATAACTTCTTACCGGCAAGAACTCGTTAGGGATTTACTGCTGATACTGCGCGGCGAATTTCCGGTTTCCGTCAGGAGGCGGGCGCCCCATTCGGGCGATATGGCATCTCAACAATTTCGGCGGGCATTGCGCACATCGTGCCACAAAGCCCGCTTTCACGGCATGATAGCGCAGATAGGATTTTGCAATGCTGGATGCAAAAACGGGCATGCTGCTTTGGGCGTCGGAGACGTTCACCCTTGCCGTCCTTTTGGGAACCCTGTGGCTGCACCGCCCTTCGCGCCAGCATAATCTCTATTTCGCCGCCGGTTTCCTTTCGACGGGCATCGGCGCCATTCTTGTCGCCCTGCGCGGCGACATTCCCAACTACCTGTCGATTGAAGTCGGCAACACGCTGGCGCTTTCAGCTTTCGGTTTCTGGCTGGCCGGCCTTCTCTCCTTCGAACAGCGCAAGCTCGCCGGCTGGATCGCCATTCCAGCGCTTTTGTGGGTGGGCGGCATGCTCATCCCGCCAGTGCGGGAAAGCATGGCTTCGCGTATCCTGCTTTACCATGCCTGTGCCGCAGTCGCTTATTTCATGCTGGCCGGTGTCGTTCTGGCAAACAGGAGCCGGGCATCGCTCAGCCGCAAGGTTCTTGCCGCGATTTTCATTTTACAGGCCTTTTTCGGCGCCATCATCGCATTGGTCGTCATTCCCGGTGACATCACGTCCCCCAGTGCCGTCGCACTGACGTCGCCACTCGCCTTTTCAGGCATTCTCGGCTTTACCATCATCATCATGATCAGCGCGAAGATCATCATGGAGGATTCCGAAAACCGCCTGCACCGGCTGGCGATGACTGACCACCTCACCGGCGTTCTCAACCGGCGTGGTCTGCTGGAGGAGTTCGAGCGCATCAAGAAGCGGTCACAGGCTTCCAGTCGCTATGTGGCGCTGGTGCTGTTCGATATCGACCATTTCAAGAAGATCAACGACAAATATGGCCACCAGTCCGGCGATGCGGTGCTCGTGCATTTCTGCGACATGGCGCGGCGCGTCATCGGCGATCGTGGCCTTTTCGTCAGAATGGGCGGCGAGGAATTCGCACTGGTCGCCGAAGTCGAAAGCCCGTCCAGCACGGTGACGCTGGCGGAAGCCATTCGCAGCAATCTGCGTCTTTCCAAGATCAGTTCGCGTGGCGAAGGTATCGAAGTCACCACCAGCGTCGGCATCTCCGAAGCGATGGTCAAGGATGCAGACCTGAGCGTGATGATGACGGAAGCCGACCGTGCGCTCTATGCCGCGAAAAAAGCCGGTCGCAACAGGACCGTCATCCACGTGAATTCGGCCAATGTCGTCGTCCCCTCCTCAGACCGGGACGAAAATCCGATGGACAATAATGCCGACCGGCAGGTTGCAGCGCTGAACCGGATATCGGCCATCGCCAGCCGGTGACATGATGCCCATGCGATGACAGGCGGAAAAACAGGCAGCAGTTTTTCCCCACCCTTTCCAAAGCACAGGACGCGGACTAAACCTTGAGCATGACAGCGACATTTCCCTTCCTCACCATCGACCCCGCCACGCGCCGCGTTTCACTTGATGCCCGCGACCCGGCCTTCTACAATGATCCGAACCCGGTCTATGCGGCGCTTCACGCGCAATGTCCCACCTTCTACTGGGAAGAGCAGCGGCAATGGTTCTTCACCGAATACGACCATGTCAGCGCGCTTCTGCGCGACCGTCGGTTCGGGAGGCAAATCCTGCATGTGGCGAGCCGCGAGGAAATCGGCCTTGCGCAACCGCTGGAGCATGTGAAGCACTTCGATGCCGCCGAGCAGCATTCGCTGCTGGAACTGGAGCCGCCGGAACACACCCGGCTGCGCACGCTTATCAACCGCGCTTTTGTGTCCCGGCATGTCGACAAGATGAAGCCGGAAATCGAAGAACTCGCCAACCGCCTGATCGACGCTTTCGAAGCCGATGGCAAAACGGAACTGCTCTCCACCTATGCCGATATCATTCCGGTGACGATGATCGCCCGCATGATCGGCATTCCCGAAGAGATGGGACCGCAGCTCCTGAAATGGTCACATGCCTATGTCGGCATGTACATGTTCAAGCGCACCCCCGAGGACGAGCTTCTCGCCGACAAGGCAGCGCTCGAATTTTCGGAATATGTGCGCAGCGTGATCGCGGAACGCCGGGCGGAGCCGCAAGATGACCTGCTGAGCCACATGATCCACACGGAGCATAAGGGCCAGTACCTGACCGATGACGAGCTGATTTCCACTACCATCGTGCTGCTGAACGCCGGGCACGAGGCGACCGTGCACCAGATCGGCAATTCCGTACGCATCATTCTCGAAAGCGGCATCCCGCCCGAAACCCTGTTCCGCGACGAGACCACAACGGAACGCACGATTGAAGAGACGCTACGCATCTGCGCGCCCGTCCATATTTTCCAGCGCTGGGTTCTGGAACCGGTCGAGATCGACGGTGTGACCTTCAAACGCGGTGACAAGGTCAGCCTCATTCTGGCCGCCGCCAATCTCGATCCAGCAAAATTCTCCGATCCGCTCGCTTTCCGGCCGGACCGCAACGAAGGCGCCAACGTCTCTTTCGGCGCCGGCATCCATTTCTGCATCGGCGCACCGCTGGCAAGGCTGGAGCTTAATCTTGCCCTGCCGTTGCTGTTCAAGCGCCTGCCGGGTCTCAGGATCGCCCAGCCGCCGAAGGTCAAAGACGTCTATCATTTCCATGGTCTGGAGCGGCTTGATCTGGCGTGGTGAATCGGGAGGCGAGGTCGCCTTTAGATCTGAGCCAAACCACCATCAACGGAAAGTTCCACTCCGGTGATATAGCTGGCCTTGGCTGACGCCAAAAACAGTACCGCTTCGGCAATTTCGTCGGGATGGGCCATACGGCCGATCGGCGCTGCGTCCTTGAGATAGGCCTCGAAACCGGCGATCTTTTCATCGTCCATCTTAAGACCATTTTCCATGATCGGCGTGCGGGTGACACCCGGGCTTACCGTATTGACGCGGATTCCCCGCGCCTTCAGGTCATTGGCAAAGCTGCGGGCGAACGAGCGAACCGCCGCCTTTGAAGCATTGTAAGCGCTCAATTTTTCCAAGCCCTTATTGCCGACGATCGAACCGGTCAGCACGATCGAACCGCCGTCCCGTAGCACCGGCAACAACGTCTGCACGGTATAGAACACGCCCTTTACGTTAATGTCGAAAATCCGGTCATAGAGCGCTTCGTGAGTTGCACCAAGATCGTTGTTTTCCGCGATTCCGGCATTGGCGACCAGGACATCCAATGTTCGCCCATCAGCTTCGATACGGCTTTTGAGCTGTTCCAGCTCCGACAGATTCGCAACATCGGAAACGACGCCGATTGCACGCTCCCCAAGTCTGGCGACAGCGGCATCGAG
The DNA here is from genome assembly GCF_009498615.1 of Agrobacterium sp. ICMP 6402. Taxonomy (NCBI): domain Bacteria; kingdom Pseudomonadati; phylum Pseudomonadota; class Alphaproteobacteria; order Hyphomicrobiales; family Rhizobiaceae; genus Agrobacterium; species Agrobacterium sp. ICMP 6402. The sequence continues at coordinate 781,898 of NZ_QSNV01000001.1, read as the reverse complement.
ATTGGCCGCACTACGGCCCGTTACATAAACCGCAGCGGCACCACCTTCCAAAAACAGCTTCGCAACTGAAAAACCAATGCCCGTCGATCCGCCTGTGACGACGACGACCTGCCCGCTGAACATTCCAGACATTGCAATCTCCTGAAAATATCTAAACTTCCGAATTACCATAATTCGGTATTTCGGTTTTATTGAAATATTGAAGCCTGTCAAGCCTTGTGCTAGAGCGGTTTTATGGTTCAGTTTTTTCACCCCGCCCGCGAAGACATATCGCTCACCGCCATGCTGGCCGCACTCGGCGACCCCGCCCGAATGGGTATCGTTCGGAAATTATGGGAAGTGGAAGCCGGGCAGAATTGCGCTTGTGCAGCACCCTGCCCGGATATGCCACGCTCGACGCTTTCCAACCACCTGCGTATCCTGCGCGAAGCAGGACTGATACGCACCCACAAACAGGGCGTCGAAAACATCAACGTCATGCGCCACGATGATCTGGAAGCACGCTTTCCAGGGCTTATACGGTCGATCATATCCTTCGACCGGCCGTAAAGCGCGGTGGTAATACTACGCCATCACAGCCGGATAACGTAATCCTTCCTTGTCGTTTCCACGACCTCCCAGGTGCCTGTAAAGCCAGGCTGCAGGACCAGCCGGTCGCCCCGCTTCAGGTGGCGCGGCGCCCCGCCATCTTCCGTCAGGATGGAATGGCCTTCGAGAATGTTGAAATATTCCCATTCGTCATAGACCACCCGCCATTTGCCCGGCGTGGATTGCCAGATGCCGGCATAGATGCCGCCCGGTGCTTCCTCCAGATTCCACGTGGTGAATCTGGGATCGCCGGAAATCAATCGTTCCGGCGCAGGCGCGCCATGCTCCGCTTCGACCGAAACATCAAATGTCAGCAAGTTCGTCATGGTCGGCCGCCCTCTCAGATTTTCTCAAGCGACTGTTCGAGATCGGCGATGATGTCTTTCACATCTTCGATGCCGATGGACAGGCGCACGACATCCGGCCCCGCACCTGCCGCCGTCTGCTGTTCCGGCGTCAGCTGCGCGTGGGTGGTGGACGCCGGGTGGATGACGAGCGAGCGCGTATCGCCGATATTGGCGAGATGCGAGAAAAGCTGCAGCCCTTCCACCAGTGCCTTGCCGGCGGCATAACCGCCCTTGACGCCGAAGGTGAAGACGGAGCCCGCCCCTTTTGGCGAATAATGCTGCTGGATGGCATAGTTGTCGCTGTCCTCCAGCCCGGCATAATGCACCCAGCCGACTTTTGGATGCGCCTTCAGCCATTTGGCGACAGCGAGCGCATTGTCGGAATGGCGCTGAACGCGCAATGGCAGGGTTTCGATGCCGGTGAGGATGAGGAAGGCGTTGAAGGGCGAGATGGCCGGGCCGAGGTCACGCAGGCCAAGCACGCGGCAAGCGATGGCGAAAGCAAAATTGCCAAAGGTCTGATGCAGCACGACGCCCGAATATTCCGGCCGGGGCTGCGACAGCGCCGGATATCTGTCGGTCGCCGACCAGTCGAAGGTTCCACCATCGACAATGATGCCGCCCATGGAATTGCCGTGGCCGCCAAGGAATTTCGTCAGTGAATGCAGCACGATGTCAGCGCCATGTTCCAACGGCCGCAGCAGATAGGGGCTTGCCATCGTGTTGTCGACGATCAGCGGCAGACCATGGCGGTGAGCAATCTCGGCAATTGCAGCGATATCCACGAAGGTACCGCCGGGATTGGCAAGGCTTTCAATGAAGACGGCGCGGGTGCGCTCGTCGATCTGCCGCTCGAAACTGGCCGGATCGGTCGCATCGGCCCAGCGTACCTGCCAGTCGAACCCCTTGAAGGCGTGGCCGAACTGGTTGATGGAGCCGCCATAAAGCTGGCGGGCGGCAACGAAATTATCGCCGTGTTGCAGCAGCGTGTGGAAGACCAGCAATTGCGCGGCGTGGCCGGATGCGACCGCGAGCGCCGCCGTGCCGCCCTCAAGCGCTGCGACACGCTCTTCCAGAACCGCCTGGGTGGGGTTCATGATGCGGGTATAGATATTGCCGAATTCCTTCAGTCCGAACAGCGCCGCGGCATGATCGGCATCACGGAACGCGTAAGCGGTCGTCTGGTAGATGGGCGTCGCGCGCGCCCCGGTGGTCGGGTCTGGCTGTGCGCCTGCATGGACGGCAAGCGTTGAAAAACCGGGATTGCTGCTCGACATGATGTTTCCTCCAATTACAATTTTGGAAGGATCATAATGCCTTGCGGCGAAATGATAAGCCCGATCTGTACCAACTATCGCACAATATTGAGACGCGGATACTCAATTGCGGGGCAACGGTCCATCACCACAGCCATGCCATAGGCCTCGGCCTTGGCGGCGGCATTGTCATCGCGCACGGATAGCTGGCCCCAGATCACTTTAGGGCGCTGTGGCAGCAATATCGCCTCCTCGACGATCGCCGACAGATATTCCGGCGCCCTGAAGACATCGATCATGTCCACAGGTTCGGCAATATCGGCAAGCCGGGCATAGACCTTCTGCCCCCATATCTCCTTGCCCGCCTGACCGGGATTGACCGGAAACACCCGGTAGCCCTTCGACAATAAAAAGCGCATGACGCCATGGCTCGGACGGTCCGGATTGGGTGAGGCGCCAAGCAGGGCGATGGTCCTGACATCGGTCAGGATTTTTCTGAGATAGTCCGGTTCGTAAGTATCATGCTGCATGTCAACTTGTCCCTTTGGCGCATCACGCAGTTTGAGAGATGCTGGCAGGCACCCCTTCCGAGAGATCAGCGCGAGTATCGCGTTTCCTGCATAAATCCGCAGCTACGTTTGCACGCTACCGTCGCTTGCTTTTGTCCGTTGCTTTCATTGTCATTTAGGAAGCGTTGTGGCTTTCTTGAACCCCCTGCCCGGTTTAAAACCACGTGAACATGGCCTCGTCATCGCTCGATATGGTGTATTTCATTCACGCAAAATGATTTCACGAAAGCACCCTGCATAAGCTGGTATTGAGTATTTTCATCCAGTTTCCAAAACGATCCATATGCGAAGGAACGTTGGCTCAAACAACATTAGCGTGCAATTTATGCGCCATTCGTCTCCTGTTTGTTTTCATTCCGTTCACCGATCAATTAGACTTGACTAATTTTCAGAAAGTTATTCTGTAAATCAATCCATCTGTAAATCTACAACGTTGCAGTTTGTTATTTTACACGGCGGTGAAATTTATTTTCATAACAGTGAAAGAAATAGGCGCTGAAAATACTACACTCTCACGCTCCGCTAGAAACGCGAATTACGCGCGAAAATCCGCTGAAATAACCCTGATTTTTAGAAAACGCGCAAGATTTCGGCGAGACTGGAGCTGTGCATCCGGAGCCGGCATGCCCGTCCCGCGGATGAAATCATGAGCAAAGCGATTTCGCTCGCGAAGCAGGAAGTCTCGCGACATGCACAAACCCAAAATTTGACGCATGTCATTATTGGCGGAAGGCTGAATACTCGCGCCGATGATCAGACGAAACCGGCAATCATTTTCGAATGATCGCAAAGCGTCCACAACGCCTCCCGACCTCCATCGAAAATGGATTCCGGTATTCAAACCCATGCTATAGGTTTCGGAAAGTAGCCTGCGAGCGAGTCCCTATTGTGACAATCGACATTCTTTTTCTGGTTCTTCTGGGTGCCATCCTGCATGCCGGATGGAATGCGCTGGTCAAGTCCGGCTCCGACAAGTCACTTGACGCCTCGCTGATTGCGGCGGGCGCGGCGGCTTGCTCGTTGCCGTTTCTGCCCTTCCTGCCTTTTCCTGCTCCGGTCGCCATTCCTTTTCTGATCGCGTCTGCCTTTCTGCAATTTGCCTATTTCCGCCTTGTCGCCGCTGCCTATACGATCGGTGACATCGGCCTTGTCTATCCCGTCATGCGCGGCGTGGCCCCCCTGATCGTTGCAGCGACGAGCAGCCTTTTCCTGAGCGAGGTACTGAGCCCGCTGGCGCTTGCCGGGATCGCCATCATTTCCGGCGGCATCCTGACACTCGCCTTCGAGGCGCGGCGCGGCGGCGGAAAGGCGATCATCCTTGCGCTCATCAATGCCTTCGTCATCGCCTCCTACACCTTCGTGGACGGTGTCGGTGCAAGGCTTTCGGGCAATGCGATTTCCTATACGCTGTGGATGTCACTGCTGCCGCCCGTGCTGCTTTTCAGCTTCGCCTTTTACCAACGCGGAATAAGCACCGTCGCGGCGCATGTACGGCGCAACTGGTGGCGCGGCCTGATCGGCGGCGGCGGCTCGATTCTCTCTTACGGGCTGGCGCTTTACGCCATGACCAAGGCCCCCGTCGCCGTCGTTGCGGCGCTCCGGGAAACCTCCATTCTGTTTGCGCTGGTCATCTCCGTCGTGATCCTGAAAGAGCGCGCCAGCATCTGGCGTTATCTCGCCGGCGGCATCATCGCAGCAGGCGTTCTGGTCATGAGACTGGGATAAAATAGACAAATTTAATGGGGTAAAATATTACCACATGAATAAATTATTGTTTTTGCTTAATTATTTTTGAGACCTTCAAAAAATGTCATATTGACGCCTCTGCCAGCGCACCGTATAAGCGCGCCAGATCGGATTCCAGCCGGAATAGGGTCATTTGCGGTTACCCTCAGGGCAACCAAACCAAGCAACAAGAAACGCCCGTTTGCTCTTATTCAAAAAGAGGATCACGGGTCCACGTTAGAAAGTGAAACCAATGTCTACTTTCGTTCAGAAGCCTGCTGAGGTGGAGAAGAAGTGGATCATCATCGACGCCGAAGGCCTCGTTGTTGGTCGCCTCGCCACTATCGTTGCAACCCGCCTGCGCGGTAAGCACAAGGCCACCTTTACCCCCCACGTCGATGATGGCGACAATGTCATCGTTATCAACGCGGAAAAGATTGCCTTCACCGGCAACAAATACGCCGACAAGAAGTACTACTGGCACACCGGTCACCCGGGTGGCATCAAGGAGCGCACCGCTCGCCAGATCATCGAAGGCCGCTTCCCGGAGCGCGTCGTTGAAAAGGCCATCGAGCGCATGATCCCGCGCGGCCCGCTCGGCCGTCGCCAGATGAAGAACCTGCGCGTTTACGCCGGCTCGAACCATCCGCACGAAGCACAGCAGCCCACCGTTCTCGACGTGGCCGCGCTTAACAAGAAGAACGTAAGGAGCGCCTGATAATGGCCGATCTTTCCTCTCTGAAAGACCTCGCCCCGGCATCGGAAGCTTCGGCTCCCGTGCACGTCCGCAAGGTTGATACCCTCGGCCGCTCCTACGCGACCGGCAAGCGCAAGAACGCCGTCGCCCGCGTATGGGTGAAGGCCGGTTCTGGCAAGATCATCATCAACGGTCGCGATTTCTCTGCTTATTTCGCACGTCCGGTTCTGCAGATGATCCTCCAGCAGCCGCTGGTCGCAGCTGCCCGCGCTGGTCAGTTCGACATCATCGCAACGGTTGCAGGCGGCGGTCTTTCCGGCCAGGCCGGCGCCGTTCGTCACGGTGTTTCCAAGGCCCTCACCTACTTCGAACCGGGCCTGCGCCCCGTTCTGAAGAAGGGTGGCTTCCTGACCCGCGACAGCCGCGTTGTCGAGCGTAAGAAGTACGGTAAGGCCAAGGCCCGCCGTTCGTTCCAGTTCTCCAAGCGTTAATCGCTTGCTGGTGCAATACATTAGAAAGGCGGGGCTTCGGCTCCGCCTTTTTTTATTGCCGTTTCCCTTGTTTTTTGGACGAGAAGACAGCACCCTCAGCGCAAACCGCAACAGGGGTGATCAATGCCATCCAAAACCATCGACCACGCCTTTACCGCCACAACGCTGACATCGGCTGCGACCGACCCGACCCATGCGGGCGTCCTCTCCTTCATGCGGCGCAAATACACCAAAACCCTCAAGGGCGTTTCGACAGCCGTCTGGGGCATTCCCTTCGATGCCGCTACATCCAATCGGCCGGGCGCGCGCTTTGGGCCGCAGGCAATCCGCCGCGCTTCGGCGATCTTCGATAACGACCCGCAATATCCCTTCGCGCGCGATCTCTTCGCCCATATGCCGACCGTCGATTATGGCGACTGCCTGCTCGACTACGGCAATCACTGGAAGACGCCGGAGACGATCGAAAAGGAAGCGCGCAGGATCATCTCCAAGACAGATTATCTGCTGACGCTCGGCGGCGACCACTTCATTACCTGGCCGCTGCTGAAGGCGCATGTGGCCAAACACGGGCGGTTGGCGCTGGTGCATTTCGATGCGCATCAGGATACATGGTTCGACGACGGCAAGCGCATCGACCACGGCTCTTTCGTGGCGCGCGCCGTGCGTGACGGACTGATCGATCCCGACCGCTCGATCCAGATCGGCATCCGCACCCATGCGCCGGAAGATTTCGGCATTCGCATTCTTCACGGTTACGAGGTGGAGGAGATGCGGGCGGGCGATATCGCCTCGCTGATCGTCAAACATACCGGCGGCATGCCTGCCTATCTGACCTTTGACATTGATTGCCTCGATCCCGCCTTCGCGCCCGGAACCGGCACGCCCGTGGCCGGAGGGCCGACAAGCGCCAAGATCCTCTCCGTTCTGCGCGGGCTTGGCCAGCTCGATATTCGCGGTTCCGATGTGGTGGAGGTCGCGCCCGCTTACGACCATGCGGATATTACCGCCATTGCCGGAGCCACCGTTGCAATGTATATGCTTGGCCTGCGTGCCGAACGGCTGGCCAAGGCCGGCTGACACAAAAACGGCACTTGCCAAACTGATTCCGATTACCCTTACAACCCTTTGAAAAGTCAGGACAAGGACATGACAGCGAAGATCTTCATCGATGGCGAACACGGCACCACGGGTCTGCAGATCCGCACGCGCCTTGCTGGTCGCCGCGATATTGAACTGCTGTCCATTCCCGAAGCAGAGCGCCGCAATGGCGCTATGCGCGAGGATATGCTCAACAATGCCGACATTTCGATCCTCTGCCTGCCGGATGATGCTTCCAAAGAAGCCGTCTCGATGGTGGCCGGCAACAACAATGTCCGCATCATCGACACCTCGACGGCTTACCGCGTCCACAAGGACTGGGCTTACGGTTTTGCCGAGATGGACAGCGAGCAGGGCGACAAGGTTCGTTCCGCCCGCTTCGTCGCCAATCCGGGCTGCTACCCGACCGGCGCAATCGGCCTCATCCGTCCCCTGCGCGCTACCGGCATCCTGCCCGATGGTTATCCGATCAGCGTCAATGCGGTTTCCGGTTATACCGGCGGCGGCAAGCAGATGATCGCGCAGATGGAAGACCAGAGCCGCGACGACGCGATCAGCGCCAATAATTTCCTCTATGGCCTGACGCTCGCCCACAAGCATGTGCCGGAAATGACCATTCACGGCCAGCTTGACCGCGCGCCGCTGTTTGCGCCTTCCGTCGGACGTTTCGCACAGGGCATGATCGTGCAGGTTCCGTTGTTTGCCGCCGACCTCAAGGAAGGTACGAGCATCGAGACGGTGCATGCCGCGCTCACCGCTCATTATGCGGGCCAGGATATTGTCAGTGTGGTGCCGCTTGCCGAAAGCAAGGGGCTTTCCCGCATCGATGCCGAGGAACTGGCGGGCAAGGACACGATGAAGCTGTTCGTTTTCGGCACGCCGGGCGGCGAACACATCAATCTCGTGGCGCTGCTCGACAACCTCGGCAAGGGCGCATCCGGCGCGGCTGTGCAGAACATGGAACTGATGCTGTCGGCATAAGGCTTTTTGCATGAGCCGAACCACCCCGTCTTTTCCGGCCTCGTGGAATATCGAGGCCGCAAAACAGATTGCCGACACGCCGGCCGGGGTGGTCTACGCGGTGACGCGTGGTGACGGGTCTCCAGCCGTCGCCAAGGTCCTGAAAAAGAAGGTGCTGAAGGACAGCCTTCGCGGTGCGGATTTCATCACGTGGCGCGCGGGTGTCGGCTGCGTGGAACTACTCGAGCGTTCCGATGATATTCTGCTGATGGAACATGCCGGCGCGGAGACGCTGCGCGATGTGCTGTTCCGCGACGGTGACGACGATGCGGCCACGGAAATCGCCGCCGATGTTCTGCTCACATACCATCAGCCATCGCAGCAGCCCCCGCCCTCAAGCCTGCTGACATTGCCTCTCTATTTCGAAAGCCTGTTCCGCAAGGCCGAACAGGATCGCACCGATGGCGTCGAGAGCATTTATATCGAAGCCGCCACGCTGGCGCAGGAGCTTATCGACGGGCAACGGGATGTGAAGCCGCTGCATGGCGATCTGCATCACGAGAACATCATGCGCAGCGGGCGCGGCTGGATCATCATCGACCCGGCCGGCCTGATCGGCGATGCGGCGCTCGATGTCGCCAACATGTTCTCCAATCCACTCGACCGCTTCGATCTGACACGCAGCGAAGCGCGCATCGCCTCGATGGCGGCGATTTTTTCGAGAGCGCTACAGCGGGATGAACGGGTGTTGCTGCAATATGCCTTCGCTTATGGCTGCCTCTCGGCCGCGTGGCACGAAGAAGACGGCAATGCGGAAGAGCGCGACAACGAACTCGCTGTCGCGGCCACCCTCAAAACGGTGTTGAAGCAGTTCTGAGTGCGCTCAGTCCCTGACTTCGACGGCGACAGGTGCCGGATATTCGCCAATGAACCCGCGCCAGTGGGCGACTGCAAAACCAAGGACGAACAGTGCCATGCCCTGATGGGCGAGCGCCACATGAATATCCACATGCATGAGAAGCGTGGTGATGCCGAGCGCCGCCTGAATGGAAACGAGCACGAAGAACAGCACGGCGCGGCGTGCGTGTGGCGTATTCGGCAAGGCGCGCGCCATCGACACCATGTGCCACAGTGTGGCGGCAAACAGGGTGTAGGCACCGACACGGTGGATGAACTGCACCGTCTTCGGGTTTTCAAAGAGGTTGATCCACCAGGGCTGCTGCAGGAAGAGATCGCCCGGCACCAGTGAGCCGTCCATCAACGGCCAGGTGTTGTAGGAAAGGCCGGCGTTCAGCCCCGCCACCAGCGCGCCGAGATAAATCTGGAACAGACAGAGCACCGTCAACAGGCCGGCAAAGCCCCTGCCCGTCTTTTCGTCAGCTGCCTCAGGCGAATGATGCGACAGGCCGCGCAATATCCACATGCAGCCGGCGAAGATGAGGCAGGCAATGGTCAGATGCGTGGCAAGACGATATTGCGAGACATCCGTGCGATTGACGAGACCTGATGATACCATCCACCAGCCGATAAAGCCCTGAAAACCACCGAGCCCCAGAAGGCCGACCAATGGCAGGCGCAAACGCTTTTCAACGCGGCCGGTCAGCCAGAAGAAGGCGAGCGGCAGGGCGAAGATGAGACCGATGGCGCGGGCCAGCAGGCGATGCGCCCATTCCCACCAGAAAATCGTCTTGAACTCGTCAAGCGACATGCCCCTGTTGATTTCCTGATATTGCGGAATGCGCTTATAGAGCTGGAATTCCTCTTCCCATTCGGCAACCGAAAGCGGCGGGATAGCGCCGTGGATGGGTTTCCATTCGGTGATCGACAGGCCGGATTCGGTGAGCCGCGTGGCGCCGCCGACCAGCACGAGACAGAAAAGCGTGAAGAGAACGACGCGCAGCCAGATGCGCAGCAGGCGGCGGTTCTTTTCCTGCTTCTGCAGGGCAGCCTCCACCACCATTTCCGCGGAACCGTTTGCCATCGTCATGCTGCTTGAACGCATCTTTTCAGGTCTCCCTCATACAGTCATGTTGATTAGCCCCAACCGGCACCACAAAACAAGGCCTCAGGGTTTGCGGCATGCGGTCGCGGCGGTATAGTCACGCCAGATATTAGATCGTCCTGCCTCTTCTTCGAATCGCCAAGACGATCTGATTTTTTGTTTTACGCATGTCTTTTTCCCAAAACCGATGACACTTTGGGGAGACATGCTCTCATGATGGAAGATTTCATGCACCCTCGCTTCAGATCGCTTATCGGCACCGTCGTCATCATCTGCCTCGTCGTCATCTACGCCGTGGCGGCGACGGCCATCGCATCGGCGATGCTGGCGCAATCGCCCTGGTGGGTGCATCTCGCCTATTTCGTACTGAGCGGGCTTTTGTGGATATTGCCGGCCATGCTCATCATCAAATGGATGGCCGGACCCAAAAAGCAGGGATAAGCGCCAACGTTCGCGCAACACCCTGAGGTCGCAATTTTATAAACCGATTGTTTGCCGCTCAGCGATATAGTCCCACCGAAACAACCGGAGAGAGTGGATGGCGGCTGAGGGGCCGGTCACAATCAGCGAGAGCAAAACGTCGACCGCCATGCAAGGCGAACGGCGAGGTGCCGACCGTCTGGTGATCGATCTCGTCGATGATGCTTCCACCATCCGCGCCGACTGGGAGCAGATGGAGAGAGATCCGCTCAACTCCCTGCATCAGGGTTTCGGCTGGTGCTCCATCTGGGCGCAGACACAAAAAAGCCCGCTGCTCATCATTCGCGGCAGACAGGTCGGAAAGACGGTTTTCCTGTTGCCGCTTGAAATCGTGCAGGAAGGCGGCATCCGCAAGGCGCGTTTTCCGGGCGGCCGTTTCAACAATATCAATACCGGGCTTTTCGATCCGTCCTTTGCCGAACAGGCAGAACATAAGACAGCGGCTGCGATTGCCCGCGAGGCGCGAAAACTGCTGCATGGCCGGGCAGATATTCTGGCCTTGCAGAACATACCGCTCACCTGGCGCGGCAGGACCAATCCGCTTTCGTATCTGGCCTCCGTCGAAAATCAGAACCCCGCCTTTCAACTGCCGCTGCTGGAGAGTTTTGAAAGCACCTTGCGGCAGGTCAACGCCAAGAGGCGGCGGAAGAAATTCCGTATCCAGAGCCGAAGGGCCGAGGAAATGGGCGGTTACAGCCATGTGATTGTCCGTTCGCCACAGGAAAAATGCGAGTTATTGCAGGCTTTCTTCCGGCAAAAGGCCACCCGCTTCGCCTCACAGGGCATCCCGGATGTTTTCCGGAGCCAATCGGTGAAGGACTTTTTCTACGATCTGGCCAACTTTCCGGAAACGGGCACGGACAGTCTTCTGGAGCTGCACGCCATTCGCCTGCATGGAGAAAACGAAGGCGTTATTGCCGCCATATCCGGGCTTTCGCGCAAGCAGGACCACATCATCTGCCAGTTCGGATCGATCGATGAGTCGGTCTCGGACCTCAGCCCCGGCGAGTTGCTGTTCTGGCTGATGATCGAACGGGCCTGCAAGGAGAAAGCCGCACTCTTCGATTTCGGCGTTGGCGACCAGCTTTACAAACGCAGCTGGTGTCCGCTTTCCACCGCCCAGCACGATATATTCCTGCCGGTGACATTGAAGGGGCGCGCAGCGGCCTCGGCCTATGTCGCCATCGCCAGGACGAAGAGCCTGATCAAGTCAAACCCGGCGCTCTATGCGCTGATCCAGCGTTTTCGCGCCGGGCGGCCAAGAACGGATGCCATGTCTGTTACTGACTGAGAGGGTTTGCCGTCCGTCAGGCGGCGCTCAGATGACCCGGCTTGCGCATGCCGGTCATCGGCAATGCCTGTTCGTAGCCCTGGGCCACCAGCTCACCGAGCGTCTTTTCCAGCATCTCGCCATCCTTGCCGGGCACGGAAACGATGATTTCCGCCGGCAGATTGCGTAGCATTTTTTCAAGGCTCGAAATCTGCACCGCGCCGCATTCGACCAGAACCGTATCATAGGCGTCAGACAGGGCGCTTAGAATCATCGTCAGGCGGTCGATGGCGCGCATGGCCTCACGCGGCTGCGCATTGCCGCGCGGCACGATATGGGCGTCAGATAGCCGATCACCGTGAATGGTTTCGCCAAAGGCGGCGGCGCCGGCCAGAAGGTCCATGACGCCCGGCAGCCCGGCCTCTGGCGCCATCAGACGCGTGGGACAGGCCGAAGCCGTCATGTCGACAAGAACGACAGAGCGACCCATTTCAGACAGGGCGCGCGCCAGCATGACGGTGGTGGTCGAACCGCTGTCTCCGGCTGGCGAGACGACGGCGGCGACGGGCTTGGCAAGGCGGGTGGCCAGAAAGGCCGCAACGGCATCGATCGAGAAATCGTCGGAGGTTTCGATCTCCTCTTTCACCGCCTCTTCTTTCAAAGTTGCGACCTCTTTCGCCGGTAAAACCGAAGCAGCAGCGACGGCGGCGACCGGTACCGGCCGCTGCTCTTCGACAACAGGTGGCTGCTGGTAGGCAGCAACAGGCAGGGCCTGGACGGCTGGTGGTGAAGTCTCATGATGTGTGGCAACCGGCTGTTCGGGCAGATCCATAGTCTCATCCGTATCGGCGGGCGCACGCGTCGGCGCAGGCGGATCGGAGAGCGGCGGAACCTGATTTCTGCCCACCGGCTTTAAGGCGCGCCCCGTGAAGAGTTCCACCAGCATGACAACGATGCAGGAGAGCAGAAAGGCCGCCAGCGTGACGACGATGGTGATGGCTCCGGTTTTCGGGAAATAGGGTTCACGCGGCTCCACCGCGCCTGAGATCACGCGCGCGTCGGCGGGCGTGGAATCCACCGAACCGGCGCGCGAGGTCGCCTCACGATAACGGGCAAGATAGGTTTCCAGAAGCTGGCGCTGGGCCGAAGCCTCGCGCTCCAGATCGTTCAAACCAACCTGCTGCTCACCGGCACGTACGCTTTCCGTTTTCAAGACGTTCAATTGCTGAACCAGTTGCCGTTCGCGCAGGCGGGAAACATTGGCCTCGTTTTCAAGGCTTGCCAGCACCTTGCGGGTTTCTTCCTGAATCTGCCGCTGTATGCCGTCCAGCTGGTTGCGTAGCGCCCTGATGCGTGGATGGCCTTCCAGCAGCGAGGAGGTCAGATCGGAAATCTGGCTGCGGATGCCCGTTTCGTTTTCCTTCAACCGCTGGATCGTTGGGGAACCGACGACATCCGGAAACGTATCGAGCGGGCGGCCGCTTGAAAGCGCATTGCGCACGCCTTCCGCCCGCGCTTCCGCATTCGCACGCTCTCCACGGATACGGCCGAGTTCGGTCGAGATATCACTGAGCTGGCGGGTGGCGAGCGTTTCGCCCTGCCCGGCCGACAGGAGATCGGATGAGGCGCGGTAGTCCGCGACTTTCCTGTCCGCATCGCGCACCTTTTCGCGCAGACTGGCGATTTCCGGCTCCAGCCAGCGTGCCGCTTCCGTGCTGGTATCGAGTTTCGCACCGCTTTGCAGCGCGATATAGGCCTTCATCATCTCGTTGGGGATGGCGGCGGCGAGCTTCGGATCTTCCGAGGAGAACTCAACGGTGATGACACGCGAGCTTTCGACCTGATAGACCTGCAATTTCTCGCGGAATGCCTTCAGCACCCGCTCTTCGGGTTGCACCTGAAGCGGATCCTTCTTGATACCGACGGCGACCAGCAGTCCCGACAGGAGAGAAGGACGCGCCTCCGGATCGAATTCCGGCAACTCATAAAGCTTCATATTTTTCGCGACCTGCTTGATGAGGTCGACCGATTGCAGAATCTGCACCTGGCTGGAAACAGTCAATTCATCGAGCACAGGTTCTGCCGGCGCATTCGACTGCTGCGAAGCGCCGAAGGAGGCCGCGCGGGATTCGATGAGGACACGTGCCTCGCCTTTATAGGCGGGCGACATCATACTGGCGATCACAAAGGCGGCGCCGCCGGCCAGAAGCGTGACGGCCGCGATCCGGCCCCTGCGCCGCCATATGGCCGCGACAAGCTGCCCCAGATCGATATCCACATCCCTGTCATCAATGCGATCGCCGTTCATGTAAGCTCCGTAACCGAGACAAATCTCGGGCGCTCAAATATAGATGGCCAATTTTCGCGGATTGTAAGTCTTGGCGGTAACACAACAGTTAATCCCGGCGAATCCGACAAAATAAATCAGATATTGCAATACTCCGGACCGACCGTTTACCGCGCATTAACCCTAACAGAACGATAAGAATGCTCATAGATCGACTCGGAGCCAGATGAGATGCCGCTCGCCGGATCACGACATGTCACCGCACTGACGCTTGCCGTTCTGACGGCCCTTTCCGGTTGCGCGGCATATCAACCCGCGCCGCGCTCATTCAATGAGGCCGCCCTGCAACCCTATCATGTCGATAGCGGCGACAGGCTGCGCATCAACGTTTTCGAACAGGTGGGACTGACAAACACCTACACGGTCGATCAGGCCGGTTATGTCGCCTTCCCGCTTGTCGGTCAGGTTCCAGCCCGCGGCAAGACGCTGCCGCAGCTCGAAGCTGCGATTGCCGCGAAACTGCGCCAGGGTTATCTGCGCGACCCTGATGTGACGATCGAGATCGACCGGTATCGCCCCGTTTTCATCATGGGTGAAGTTGGTCGTCCCGGCCAATATTCCTATGTGCCCGGCATGACGGTGCAGAACGCCATTGCTATTGCCGGCGGATTTACCCCGCGCGCCAATCAGGCCGATGTCGATCTTACCCGCAAGATCAATGCCGAGGTAATGACCGGCCGGATCGGCATCACCGCACCCATTCTTGCGGGCGATACGGTCTATGTGCGTGAACGCTTCTTCTGAAAACGGAGTGGCATACGTGTCGGATGACGGCCCTCCCCTGCGCATCATTCACTGTTTCCGCTCCCCCGTCGGCGGTGTCTTCCGCCATGTGCGCGACCTGATCGAAGAACATGTCAAACAGGGCCACAAGGTCGGCATCGTCTGCGACAGCTCGACCGGCGGCGCGCATGAGGAACGGCTTTTCACCCAGATAGCCCCGATGCTGGAGCTGGGACTTACCCGCCTGCCCATCAGGCGCTCCATCGGCCCAGGCGACCTGCCGGCGCTCTGGAGATCCTACAAGCAGATAAAAAGTTTGCGGCCGGACATCTTGCACGGGCATAGCGCCAAGGGTGGCGCTCTTGCCCGGCTGATCGGCTCATTGTTGCGGGCGAACAGGTATCGCGTAGCCCGCCTCTACTCGCCGCATGGCGGCAGCCTGCATTATGACCGCAAGAGCCTGAAGGGGCAGCTGTTCCTGCGGCTCGAGCGGTTTCAGGAACATTTCACCGACGCGCTCTGTTTCGTCTGCAATTTCGAACAGCGGACTTATGAAACCAAGGTCGGCAAGCCGCGCACCCGAACGGCGATGATCTATAACGGCGTGCAGGAAAGCGAGTTCGAAACCGTGCCGGCTCGCGAGGATGCCGCCCGTTTCCTCTATATCGGCATGTTGCGCGACCTCAAGGGGCCTGATGTCTTCATCAAGGCCTTCGCCAGGATGGAGCGCAGCATCGGCCACCCCATGTCCGGCGTTATCGTCGGTGACGGACCGGACAGGGACAAATATGCTGATATGATCGACAAATCAGGGCTTTCCAGGCGAATTTCCATGCATGCCGCCATGCCCGCCAGACAGGCCTTCGAGCTGGCGGAGACAGTGGTGGTTCCCTCACGCGCCGAAGCCATGCCCTATATCGTGCTTGAGGCGCTGGCGGCGGGCAAGACGGTTATCGCCTCACATGTCGGCGGCATTCCCGAGGTTCTGGGAGAAGACAGCGAGGCGCTGGTTCCGGCCGGGGACGCCGAGGCGCTGGCGAAAATCATGGTCAGGGACGCTGAAGACGGCGATTGGTCAAAGCGGGTGATGCCCCCACCAAACAGCTTTAAGGCGAAGTTTTCAACGCCTGTCATGGCCGATGACATGATGAAGCTCTATCGCGACCTGCTTTCACGCTAAAGCGCGCCTCACGTCTAAAGACATTTTAAAAACACGATTTTTAATTGTATATTCCGCCATCCTGTAGAAAAGCATCATAAACGTTTCTTAGCATGTTTCGGCTAGTTTCCTGCTCGTAGAGCGCGTGTGTCCGTTCGGACGCTACGCAAGGAGGCTTTACCACTTTGAAGTTGCGCATCGTTCCCATCGAAAATCGATCTCGATTTTCGGGCCGATCCGCTAGAGGGTGCGGACCAAGTAATGACCAAGGCTGACAAGGACAGACTGCAATTCGATCTGGCGTCGTTGCGCAAGCAAATCTCCGAGCGCGAAGCCGGTGAGCCTTCGGCGTCCGAGACCGTTGTTCTCAATCCGCTTGCTCGGCAGATCGCCAACCAGCTGCGTGCCGGCAACCATTCACCGAATATGGTGATCGGCCAGTTGCGGCTGCTGGAATTCACGATGCTCGTGGTCATCGCCGCCATCGTCAACGGCATCGCCGCCGACCGGGGTCTTGAAACCTTTCTCTCGGTTTTCGCGGCCGGCGTTCTGGGCGCGGCGCTCTGCGTGTTCCTGCTGCAGGCGAGCGATTGTTACCAACTGCCGACGCTGCGCACGCCGCTGAAGATGTTTGCCCGCATTCAGGGCGCAGTGTGTCTGTCTTTCGTGGGCATCGCCTGCTTCCTTCTCGCCTTTTTTCCCGATGCGCTGCATTCCTGGCCGGCTTTCGGCATATGGTACGCGATAGGCGCGGTAGCCATTTTCACCGGACGGCTGATCCTTGGCTTCGCCATTCGCCACTGGGGCCGTAATGGCGTCATGGAACGCCGCGCCGTCATCGTCGGCGGCGGCGATGCTGCCAGAGACCTCATCCGTTCGCTGGAGCAGCAGTCGGACAATGATATCCGCATCTGCGGGATTTTTGATGACCGGAAAAGCGAGCGCTCGCCAGAGGTTGTCGCCGGTTATCCCAAACTCGGCACCTTTGCCGAACTGGTGGAATTTGCCCGTCTGACGAAGCTCGACATGTTGATCATCGCCCTGCCGCTCAGTGCAGAGGCTCGCATTCTCCAGCTTTTGCGCAAACTCTGGGTACTCCCGGTTGATATTCGCATCGCAGCACATGCCAATAAATTGCGGTTCCGTCCGCGCGCCTATTCGCATGTGGGCAATGTGCCGATGCTCGATGTGTTCGACAAGCCGATCCGCGACTGGGATTCGGTGGCGAAGCGGATATTCGACATCACCTTCAGCCTCCTCGGCATCGCCCTTTTCTGGCCGGTGATGCTGGGTGCCGGGATTGCCGTCAAGGCCACTTCCAAAGGCCCCGTCCTCTTCAAACAGAAGCGTCACGGCTTCAACAATGAGACGATCAATGTCTGGAAGTTCCGTTCCATGTATACGGAACTCAGCGACCCCACCGCCAAGAAGGCCGTCACCAAGAACGACCCGCGCGTCACACCCGTCGGCCGTTTCCTGCGCAAATCGTCGATGGACGAACTGCCGCAGCTCTTCAACGTTCTCTATGGCGATCTCTCGCTGGTCGGCCCTCGCCCGCACGCAGTGCATGCCCAGACGGGTGATCTGAAATATACCGAAGTGGTGGAGCATTATTTCGCGCGCCACAAGGTCAAGCCGGGCGTGACCGGCTGGGCGCAGATCAATGGCTGGCGCGGCGAAATCGACCATGGCGACAAGATCAAGTTCCGCACCGAATACGATCTTTATTATATCGAGAACTGGTCGCTTTTCCTCGATCTCAAGATCCTGTTTCTGACGCCGATACGGCTGCTCAAATCGGAAAACGCCTATTGACCCACGTCGGTTACCAGCACGCACCGGGTTTTGACGCGCCACTCGCCGCCATGCGGCTCGTCGGTTCGTTCTTCATTGCCTTCGGCGTGTTCCTCTCCGGCTTCGTCATCTCCGAACCGGCGCCCTACGAACTGATGATGGTCGGGCAAGTGGCCATCTGGTTCCTTCTGGGCCTGCGCCTTTCCCGCACCGTCGTGCTGCTGCTGTGCCTGCTGCTTGCCTTTAATGTCGGCGGTTATCTTTCGCTGACCACCATGGCCGATCTGGACGAGGGACCGCTTTACCTCGCCGTCTCGACCTTTCTGGCGCTGACCTCGGTTTTTTACGCGGCGATCATCGAGGACAAATACCAGCGGCTGCTGCTGATTTTTCGCGCCTGGCTTGCGGCGGCGCTGATCACCTCGCTGCTCGGTATCATCGGATATTTTCACGCCCTTCCCGGCTTCGAAGTCTTCACGCTTTACGATCGCGCCAAGGGTGCCTTTCAGGACCCGAACGTCTTCGGTCCCTTCCTGGTGACACCGTCGCTTTACCTGATCTATGGCCTGCTTACGGGCAAGGCGATGCATGCGCCCTGGCGTATCCTCGGCCTGCTGATCCTGTCGCTTGGCGTGTTCCTGTCGTTTTCGCGCGCGGCATGGGGCCTGTTTTTATTCGCCGCCCTCCTGCTCGTCTTCGTCATGCTGCTGAAGGAGCGCACAGCCGCGTTTCGCCTGAAAATTCTCGTGCTGTTTCTTGTTGCGGTCGCGCTCATGGTCGCAGCCGTCATCATCGCGCTGCAATTCAAACAGGTCTCCGACCTGTTCTTCAGCCGCGCCTCGGCGGTGCAATCCTATGATGGCGGGCATCTGGGGCGTTTTGCCCGTCACTATCTCGGTTTCCTGTTGGCGATGGAGCATCCGCTTGGCATCGGGCCGATGGTGTTCGACAATATCTTTCCCGCCGCCGAACATAATATCTGGCTGAAAAGCCTGACAACGCATGGCTGGTTCGGTTTCGTGATCTATCTGACGCTGATCTGCTGGACGATCGCTGCCGGTTTCAGGCAACTGCTGCGGCCGCGGCCATGGCAGCCGTTCCTGATCATTTCCTGGGTGACCTTTGTCGGCCACGTCATGATCGGCGCCGTCATCGATACCGATCACTGGCGGCATTTCTTCCTGCTGCTCGGCATATTGTGGGGCTGCATGGCGCTGGAAAAACGCGAAAGCCTGCGCCGCCGCACAAGCCGCGCCTAAAATGCTTCCCCTTACGGAACCCTGCGCGATTTCATGCGTTTAGCCCCCGATTACGATCGTCAAACGGGGAGACATCTTATGACGCAGACCAATAATCTTTATCTCATCATCGGCGCACTGATGGTGGTTCTTGTTGGCCTTGGAGCCTATGTCTGGCACGAGGAAAGCAAGCCGAAGGGCATCGAGATGAATATCGGCCCGAACGGCGTTTCAGTTCAGGAAAATTAAGGCGCAAGCGTCGCGCAAACTTCCTTCATTAGACCGGGTGCACCCCAAGCCCAAGCGGCGCGGAACGCACCCGGTCTTCTTATGAGAGAAGACGAAAGGCGGGATCAAGGATCCGCGCCAAGCCGGTTCGGTACGAATGATGCGTATCGGGCTGATCATGGAAAAGTTACCGAGATGGTTTCCTCCGTCGACCTGTCCACCCGCCTCACTGCCACCAGATTAGCCCTCAAGGCCATCAAGGAGCAGGATGACAATTCCATCGCAACCTCATCCTCCTCGTCACGGGCAGCGCTTCTTGGCACCTATGGCGTGGATACGTCTTCTTCTTCCACCAATACGAGGCTGACACAGCTTCTGGCGCAATATGCGCAGACCTCCGGCGAAGAGACGCAGACCGAGACTACACCTCAGGCGTCATCCGGCGATATCACACAGGCCGATTTCATGAAGGATCTGAAGGCGATGCTGGAGGACCTGTCCAAGGACCCGGACAAGGGCTCGCAGGCAAAGGCGATGCTGGAAGCACTGGCCGCCGGCACGCTCACCGTATCCGATCCATCCGAAGGCGCGCAGATCAAGGCGTGGGACGTGAAGGCCGATTCGAAAACCACTTCGAAACCGGCAACCGAGATCGCCACGACGGGCTGGAGCGATTTTCTGAAGGATCACCTCAAACGCGACGGCTCAGCCTACGCCAAGAGCACCAGCGGCGCTTATGTTGACAGCATCTCCGGCGACAACGCGTTTTTCGGCAGCGTCGGCAGCCGCTACTATTATCTCACCTGGCCGCAGGCTAAACCCGGCACGCTGACCGTCTAAGCGGCCGCTTCCAGACATATCTGGACAAAACGCTGCGGCATGGATCATGCCGCAGCGTTGTTCCTGTTGCCATTCAAGCGACGGGCGCTGCCGCCTGCGCGGTTTCACCCGACAGGGCCTTTTGCAATTGCGCTTCCTGCTCCGGAGACAGCGAGGTCTTGATGACCCGACCGCGCAGCCCTTCCAGTTCCGCCATAACCTTTTCCGGCTGTACCTTGCGTATCAACACAAACAGCGCCGACGAGCCATTGGGGATGGTTTCGCCAAGGGATTTGATGAAATCGTCATCGATGCCGAAATCGGTCAGTGAACCCGCCAGCGCGCCCGTGCCGGCACCAATCGCGCCGCCTATTGCGAAGCCCGCCAGCGGATTGAGGAACAGCAGGCCAACAAGACCGCCCCATAGGCCGCCGGACAGAAAACCGGAGCTTGCACCAAGCGCCGTCAGATTGACGCTCTGCTTCAGATGCACCTTGCCGTTCTCATCACGAACGACGACCACGGCGTCTTCCAGATCGACCAGATATTCCTTTTTCAGGCCGGCAAGCTTCAGAAGGACCCGATCAGCCTCTTCCGTTCCATCAAAACCAACAACGACGAGTTCGGACATATTTATCTCCCTGAGTTTCAATTCCGCTGCAATTGAACGCTGAAGTTCACGGCAGGTTCCAGCCATGATGGAAAGAGGATGTGTCAGGCGTTTGACGGAAGCAACCGGCAATAAACGGAACGACAGTCTCTCCCCTGCCCGCCATCCACACCCTTTGTTCCTTTTTTTGAGAAAAGGCGATTTTCCGCTTGCGCCCTAACAGGCTTATATATAAACGGCTTTCAGGTTCGGAGCGTAGCGCAGCCCGGTAGCGCACTTGACTGGGGGTCAAGGGGTCGTGGGTTCGAATCCCGCCGCTCCGACCATAAAAATCAGATAGATAGCCAGTTCCCCCAGAGCTGGCTATATTTGTTTTAGCCACATTGTAGCCAGCGGGTCCGCCCTCGCAACTGCGCGTTAGCTTTGCGTGGTGTTTGGTTCTCTCCCGCCCTGACGGCGCGCATTTGACTTGCTGGAGGCTGGTGGATTGAGCGCTAGACCAAATTTGTTCTTACCGCCATCGCCGCCTCTCTAACGGTTATCGCGTTAAAGGCCCCCCCAGCACCTGACGAAGCCTGAGCCTGAAGGACATAGACATGACGAAGAAATCAAAAATCGAACACTCGGAATTCTCAGGCGAATTCGAAGATGACGGCATCACGGTCCTCGTCGATATTTACCGATCGGCCGGCACGCAGCAGGATTGGAAGCTTGAGGTCATAAGCGAAAATGACCTTGTCACCACCTGGGACGAGCCTTTCGCCACCGATAAAGATGCATGGGAAGAATTCCTTGCCACGTGCGAAAAGGACGGCATTCGTAGCTTTCTTGAAGACGAGGATCCCGCAGTCCACTAGGGCTTGACCCTACGAACCACGTCGCAGGATAGCTGAGGGGCTACCAACCGTATTCACCACCCTGCGTAGGACAAAAGCTTTCGGCGTTAGCGTCGGTCGCAATTGTTGCTTCGTCATGGAGTGGTGACCTGCCGCTGAAGCTTATCAAACGCAAAGATCGCCCATCGTAGTGACTACAGGGATTCAGTCTTGGCACTAGTGTTTATAAATCAACGCACAGCGATGCGGCTGAAGTGATCAGAATGATTTTCGAGCAGCAGTCGCTGGAACAGGTGTTTTAGATGAAGGTGCTCGTGGCCTTGACCTGTTGCGCAAATTGCTGCCGCATCACTGGATATTGGCCCGGGTAATCTGGGGCGTCACGCGTGTTTCCGACGGGCGTTTACGATCCGCTGGTTTCTTTTTCCTTCTTCGCCTGATCATGATGCCACTTGATGGCGAAGTACATGCCTGTACCCAATACGATAATCTTGAACGGGAAGAAGACTATAGGGAACAAATCCACCCAATTCCAATCCGTCATTTTGAATATTTCCAGTCTATTACTTGACATAATCTCCCGCAGGTAGAGCTACGTCAAAACTGCTGTTTCAGCAACTTCATTCATGCACGCAAGCACGGTCTTTTTGACGCAGGCCCGCCCGGGTTGTTGCATCCGGGGCGCTTACCTCATGCCCCAGCCATCCCCTGCCGTATGGCGCTCATCAGCCACCCTTCGTTCGTTTCGGTAGCGAGGAATGCCAAGTAATCAACAGGTTGGCGATTTACTCTTTGTTCATGCCACTCACCTCTCGTCAAAGAGAACGATTGCTCACATTGCTTTGTTGACTCTTCGCTAAAATTGGAACATTTAGTGAACAAAAGAGAGGTCGCCGATATGTCCGATGCTGCAAAAATCACCCCTGTACGGCCTGACGACATAGCCGGATACGTCATCCAGTGTCACGATGGCGATGCAAGGGCGGCCGTCGAAACGCTGCTTGGTGAAATCGAACATCTGCAGGAACAGCTTTCCCTTGCGGTTGCCATCATGGGCAGGGGATATACGCGTGGCTGGACGCCGGATATGGCAGGCGATTGAGCTGGCTGTTTGCCGTTGGATGCGGTTTACCGGGTGAGGATACCGTAACTTTGACGGAACAAGCCTTTGATGTGAATGGAGCGCTCAGCTGCCAGCATCGCTCTCCGACAAGTTAGTGCGTTGCTGGTCGGGTCGATTACAGACCGGATCCTCGTTCGCCTTCTCACCACTCCACTGCTGTTATGGCCTCGCCAATTCAGCACGCCTGCACCGAGAATTGCGCCCAGCCTGACCGCATCGGCAATCAAGACGGAACGCAAATCCTTATGCCGGGAAGGGTCCATGATTTACGCAGGATCAGCACGAAACGCCCTCAGAATTCATTTGACGCGATGGCGAAGTCGTCGGTGATTGGCATGTGCTCCACATTTTCCCAGGTTCTATCCATGGCATAGGTTGCCGAGAGATAGGGGATGCCGATGTGGCCGTAACGCACCGAAAGCTGGCTCTCCGCCTCCTTTTCACCAAGACGCGCGACGCGGCTGAGATAAAGAGCGGTGGCGAGGCCCGTCCGGTCAGCGCCGGCCTTGCAATGAATGAGGATCGGTTTTGGCGCATCGCGCATGATCGCGACGAGCTGGTTGACCTGATCCATGTTGAGCTCCTGGCTGGCCGACATGCCGAAATCGATGTGCTTCAGCCCAAGCTCGCGCGCTGTTTCGACCTCGTCCCGGTACCAGGCCTTGGATTCGTTCGGCCCGCGCAGGTTTATAACCGTCTTGATGCCGTGATCTTTGGTGTAGCGGACAAGCTCTTCGTTGCTCGGCTGGTTGGAGCGGTAAAGCTGACCGGCCACAACCTCGTGAAAGTTGCCGAGGAGCTGGATGGCGTAGAGATATCCGCCTGCCGCAAGCACAACAACGCCCATGCCCCCAAAGGAGCACTTCCAAAATCTTCGCATAATAAAACGGTTCCCTTACTCGACAAGAGAACCGATACAGATGGATTCTGACAGCAAGCTGAAAGTTATGCGACAGTATTGTAAGAGTAGAAAAATTGCGTTCGATCAACGCACGAAAACGTAAACCGCATAGACCGCGATGAGCGCCGCGGCCACTGCTGCCGTGATAACGCCGAGGCGTTTTTCGATGAAATGGCGCACTGAATCACCGTATCTCTGCAGCAATCCGGCAAGAATGAAAAAGCGGGCGCCACGTGTGACGACGGCTGAAAGAATGAACAGGCCGAGGCTGATATTGGCCGCACCCGACAGGATCGTCACCACCTTGATGGGCGGCAGGTGCGCAAGCCCCGATGTCACCAGCAGGAGAATGATGGTTTCGTAGTCCACCGAGTTTTTCAGCTGTTCGAAACTGTCGAGCTTGCCGTAAAATTCAAGGATGGGCCGCGCAATGCTCTCGAAAGCATAATGACCGAGAAACCAGCCGGCAATGCCGCCGAGGACCGAGGCGACCGTCGCCACAAACGCATAAAACATCGCCTTTTTCGGCTTGGCCAACACCATGGGCAGGAAAAGCACATCCGCGGGCACGACGAAGACGGAGCTTTCCACAAAAGCGACGACCGCCAGCCACCATACGGCGGTTTTGCGCGCCGCAAGGGCCATCGTCCAGGCATAGATGTTTTTCAGCATTTCATGTCCCCGGGGAAGAGTGTGGAGCGAGGTCAAAGCGGGAGTGCCGAGGCATCTCAGCGATGATTGAGGCGATTTAAGACGGCGCGCAGCAGACGGAGAAGAGCCAGCGCCGCAGCAGGATTAGACACAACGCAAGAGAATGGCAAATGTTGGAAGATTTATTTTTGCATCGCGAAAAATGGGAAATGCCAGCAATTCCAGTCCACACCGGCGGTCGGTTGCTGCGATGCGAAATTTCACCCTGAGGTAGATGAACTCGCCTTTTTGCTGTAGAATAAGAGGCGTAAGAAGTGGAGGAAGTTATCATGGACTATGTAAACTTCATTACCTCGATCAATCCGGTGATACTCGCCATCCTGCTGGTGGTTCTTCTCGCCGGCGCCTATAGCCACTGGGTTTCGCACTAACAAAGCGAAAGATATGACGAACCATGACGCTGCCGATTTCTATCGGCGATAGGCATGCGGCCGGATGAATGTTATCAAACCCGGAGTTAAAACAACTTCCGGGAAGCGGCATGACGAACGAATTCGCATTCACTGATACGTCTGAAAAGCTCAGCACCACGCTGGAGAAGCTTATAGGCAAGTTGCAGGGCCAGACGATCACGTTGCGCGAACTGATGGAAGCAATCGGCGAACAGGGCCTGTTGCTCATCTGCGCAATTGCGTCCCTGCCCTTTCTCATTCCGGTCTCCATTCCCGGCGTCAGCACGGTGTTCGGCGCGGCGATCATCCTCGTCAGCCTCGCAATCACGCTGAACCGCCTGCCATGGCTGCCGGCGAAGATTCTCGATCGGCAGATGGAAACGGCAAAGTTGGTGCCGGCGCTTCAAAAAGGTGTCGCCATCGTTTCCAAACTGGATGGATTTATTCGTCCGCGTGTACCGGTGCTCACCACCGGCATCGTCGCCAACAGGATAAACGGTCTGGCGCTGATGACGGCGGGCGTGCTGCTGATGATGCCGCTCGGCTTCATTCCTTTTTCCAACACCCTGCCCGGCGTCGCCATCCTGCTTTTATCTGCGGGCATGATCCAGCGTGACGGTGTCACCGTGCTCGGCGGTTATCTGTTTCTCGGCCTGACGGCGATTTATTTCGCAGCGCTTGCCTATGCAGCCTTCTGGGCCGGACAGGGCATCAGCAGCTCGATCGGCGGATAAAGGCCTACTGACCCCTGTTACGACGGGCCTCGCGGCCGTTCTGACGCGAGGCCCACCATACAGCCAGCCGTCGCCGCCTGCGACGCACCGCCGGCAGATCGTGCGAAAGTACGACAAGACCGAGCGGAATCATCCAGAAACCGAGAACCGGCAAAAACCCCAACGTTCCGCCCACCACCAGAGCGGAGCCGGTGGCGATCCTGCCAACCCGCGAACGCGGCATGGCAAGGCTCCATTTTCCGACATGGAGGCGACCCGTCTTGTGGTTCATTCCGAATTTCATTCCATCCTGCCCTTCAGCGTCTGGCCTGTGGATAATTTTTTGACCGTCGATAAGCCCGGAAAATCGGGACTTCAGAGGGATAAAACAAGAGGAATGCGTTTTTTTTGAAAAAACCGCTTGGCAAATCGGAAAAGCATTTGTATTACCCCGCTCACACCGCGCCAAGCAGCGCACGTTCCCTGGTAGCTCAGCGGTAGAGCATTCGACTGTTAATCGACAGGTCGCCGGTTCGAATCCGGCCCGGGGAGCCATTTCTCTCAAAATATGTTTTGAAGAGCGAAGTGCCGCTGCATTCGCCCGATCCGGCTCGTGGCGTCTTTCGCCCGCCGGAATAGCGGGCTACAGGCAATCAGGTCTTCTTGACCACACGCTTCGTTGCCTTTGCGGCGTTGGTCAGCGCCGGTGGATCGCTTGCCGGGAAACTTTCTTCAAGGCTCTCCGTCAGATCGTCAACTTTACCCTTGTCCGTCGACTTCTGCTCCTTCTCGAGCGATTTTACCGCCGGGGATTTAGCCTTTGCAGCCGGAGCCTTCTTCGCTGGCGTTTTCTTCGCAGGCGCCTTGTCCGTCGAGGTCTTGTCTGTCGAGGTCTTGGCGGCAGCGGATTTTTTCACGCCGTTCTTACCCGTGGTCTTTGCGGCTCCCGCACCGGCGGAGACTTCCCGTTCTGCCTCGGTCCAGTGGCGCTCATGATGCCCGTCAGGCTTGCCTTCCTTCTCCCATATTGCGCGCGCTTTTTCACGGATTGCGGCTTCGCGATCATGGCTCATAACGGGCCTCCCTCTTTGCGTTGCACCGGTTTTGATTGTGCCACTGAAAAAACAGAAAAAGCCAGACTTTGTTCCTCGCAGACCGATTGCGAATGAGCATTTCTTCGAAAAAGGGAACCGTCATGGAGGCGGGATCGTTTGCCCGCAGAAACCCCGCAGGAGAATTATCCATGAACACCCCAAAGAAGCCGAAGAACGAACCGCTCGATATTCGCGACGAAGATGTGGCGCGTTTCGAAACCGACAGCGAACTCAAATCGAAGGATGGTGAGATTTATCCGGATGAGACGATGAACCTGCGCGCCCGCCGGCAGGCAGCGCGCCAGCATGAGGACGCCTTCATCGTTGCCACCGACCTTGAGGACGACGACCAGCGAGATGCCGCACCGGGCACCAGGGAGCAGCCATAGGCCGCTTAAAATGGATAAGGCGGGTCATTGCCCGCCTTTATAAGAAATATGATGTTGTCCGGTCGTCAACGGCGAACGGAAACGATTGCCTTGCGGTTGAAATTGGATACCTGCACCCGGCCAGACTGGTTGCCACCAAGGATCTGGGCGGTCTTGCCGCTCATGCTCTTTAGAATTCCGGCGTGATAACCGCGGCCGTTACGGATGACGACGATATCGCCGGGCTTGGCCTGGCTGACGGGAACGGCATAACCGAAAGACGTCCAGGATTTTGCAAATCCGTAGGATTTCGGCGACTGCCGGCCGGCCTTGCCGGCAACGGCATGCAGGAAAAGGCCGCACCAGGGGGTGCTGCGGGGGTTTGCCCCAAGAATATTCTTCAGGCTCTTGTTGTTCTTGGACTCATGCAGCCCGGTGTATTTTTCTGCCTGGTTCAGCATGCCGGCAGAGGCCGGCGCCGCGACTGTAAAAGCCAAGGCAGCGGATAGAATTAACGCGGATACTCTCAAACGTCTCGCCCTTATGTTGGAGGGCGTCCGTGTATTGTGACAATTTAGCGACAATTTGACGAGAAATGGGCAGAAATCAGACAGCTATTCATGCGGCCTGATCTGTCATTGCTTCAAAACAGGCTGCCCTGCGCCTCATCGGCGCGGCTGCGGCCGCCATTTTCGAGATCCAGCATGCGCAATTTGGTGTTGGTTCCGCCCGGTGCGGAAAAGCCGCCCAGCCGGCCGCCGGCAGCCAGAACGCGGTGGCAGGGAATGATGAGCGGCACCGGGTTTTTCGCCATGGCCTGACCGACATCGCGGGCCTTTTCCATGCCAAGGCCAAGGTCCCTTACTATGCCGCCATAAGTCGTCGTGTGGCCCCAGCCGATTTGCCGCGCCACCGCGTAAACATCGAGAAAGAAACGATCCTGTCCGGCAAGATCGAGTTCGACGGGGGTAAAATCAATCGCCTCACCATTGAAATAGCGGGTGATCATCGCGATCACTTCACGCGTGCGTGTGTCGGGAACCGCAATCGTGGACGACGGAAAACGTTTAAGGAGAAGCTTTTCGGTTTCCCCTGCGTCAGCACCGGGCAATTGCAGACGGGCGATGCCGCGTCCTGCCCATGCTAGGCCGCAATGGCCGAGTGCGGTTGGAAAAACAATATAGCCGTAGTGGTTGGTCATCGCATTCATTCATCCGCTTTCGGGCGCACACGATGCCATATCCTGCGTCCGAAACAACCCGTTTCCTGATCTCAAAAAAAACAAGGCCACCCTGCTCTGGCGGGTGGCCTTTAACGGATCGGTCCTGAAAATCCGCTCAGGATGCGATTTTATTCGGCTCCTCCGCCTTGTCCTCCATCAGGCATTGCGCCTGCCGGCTTGCGGCAACGAATGCGGTACGGGCGATTTCTCCCGCCACATCACCCATCAACGAGGCGCGGCACAGGCGAAGCGCCTGCTCATGCGCCTTATCGCCGCGTTCCGGCCATTCGTGCTGCAGAAAATCGAAGGCTTCGTAAACGCCGTTGAAAATCCGGGGAGCACCGTTTTCAAGGGAGATGGTAACGGGCTTTTCCCACTTAACGTCTTTCAGCAACATTGATTGCACTTCCATGCTCTATTAACCCGCGACAAACGCCGGCTCCTCCAGTTGGTTCCCTTCACCTGCTGTTTCAAGAGCGAAAAAATAACCCTCGAGAAACCATGTGCCCCATCTTTCCATTCTAGCCGATTTGCGGAACAAAGCGTTTCAACACTCGTTCAAGCGGAAGTGAACCGGGTTCTTTCATGCCAATAACAGCCTCCCCCGTCATCGTCTGGTTCCGCAAGGATTTGCGCCTTTCGGACAATCTTGCCCTTCTCGCAGCAGTGGATCACGGCGGTCCCATCATCCCCGTCTATGTCAGGGAAAAATCCTCTTGTCCGCTCGGCGGTGCGCAGGAATGGTGGCTTCACCATTCGCTCACCTCGCTTTCCGCAGCACTCCAAGAAAAAGGCGGTCGTCTGCTGCTTCGAAGCGGCGACGCCGAAAAGACGCTGCGCCAGTTGATATCCGAAACCGGCGCTGAAGCCGTATTCTGGAATCGCCGGTACGAACCAGCCGGCTTGGCGACCGACAAGGCGCTGAAACAAAACCTGAGGGATGACGGTCTGACCGTTCACAGCTTTTCCGGCCACCTGCTGCACGAACCCTCCCGGTTGAAGACGAAATCCGGCGGCCCCTACCGGGTCTATACGCCCTTCTGGCGGGCGCTTGAGGGTGGCGAGGAGCCACATGCCCCGGCGGATGCGCCGAAGAGCCTCAAGGCACCTGCGACATGGCCGAAATCGGAAAAGCTTGATGACTGGAAGCTGCTGCCGGTCAAGCCTGACTGGGCGACGGATTTCAGCGAGATATGGGCACCCGGCGAAAACAGCGCGCGGGAAAAACTCGATGACTTTATCGACGGCGCTTTGAAGGGATATGAGGAAGGCCGCGATTTTCCGGCAAAGGGCGCAACCTCTATGCTCTCGCCGCATCTGGCCTTGGGTGAAATATCGCCTGCCACCGTCTGGCACGCAACGAAGGGGCTTTCCCGCCACATCGCCTCAAACGATATCAGCCGTTTTCGCAAGGAAATCGTCTGGCGGGAATTCTGCTATCACCTGCTGTTTCATTTCCCCGAACTGGACGAGAAAAACTGGAACGACAGTTTCGACGCCTTTGGCTGGCGGGACGATGAGAAATCCTTCAAGGCCTGGACGCGCGGCATGACGGGTTATCCCATCGTCGATGCCGGCATGAGACAATTGTGGCAACATGGCACCATGCATAACCGGGTGCGGATGATCGTGGCGTCCTTCCTCATCAAACATCTGCTGATCGACTGGCGCAAGGGCGAGACGTGGTTCCGCGATACGCTGGTCGATGCCGATCCGGCCTCCAACGCCGCCAACTGGCAATGGGTGGCGGGTTCCGGGGCGGATGCCTCACCATTTTTCCGCATCTTCAACCCCATCCTGCAGGGCGAGAAATTCGATGGCGATGGGGATTATGTGCGCCGTTTCGTGCCGGAGCTGGACAAGCTGGAGCGGAAATACATCCACAAGCCATTTGAAGCACCGAAGGAGGTGCTGCAAAAGGCGGGAATCGAGCTTGGCAAGACCTATCCGTTACCAATCGTCGATCACGGAAAGGCGCGGGAAAGAGCGCTTGCAGCCTATGCGGCGGTGAAGAACAACGCATAAAATTGGGTATCGGCAAAATTTTGCGTGGCGAAGCCCAAGCCGGGAAGATAATTTCTTGCCTTGGGGCGGTTGTAACGGGACATAACGGCACCTAATTTCCGCTCAGACAAGAAGGCTCAATCATGACCATTCATCCCTCTGCGCTCAGTGCTATCGGCAACACGCCACTCATCCGTCTGAAAGCTGCCTCCGAGGCGACGGGGTGCGAAATCCTCGGCAAGGCGGAGTTCCTGAACCCCGGCCAGTCGGTAAAGGATCGCGCCGCACTCTACATCATCCGCGACGCCGAACGGCGCGGACAGCTGCGGCCGGGCGGCACCATTGTCGAAGGCACGGCGGGCAATACCGGCATCGGCCTGTCGCTGGTCGCCAATATGCTCGGTTACAAGACGGTCATCGTTATTCCCGAGACGCAGAGCCAGGAAAAGAAGGACGCGCTGAAGCTTCTCGGCGCCAAGCTGGTCGAGGTTCCGGCAGCGCCCTATTCCAACCCGAACAATTATGTGAAGGTCTCCGGACGGCTGGCGAAACAGCTGGCCGCGACCGACGAGAACGGCGCAATCTGGGCCAACCAGTTCGACAATATCGCCAACCGTCAGGCCCATATCGAAACGACTGCGCCTGAAATCTGGGACCAGACGGACGGCAAGGTCGATGGCTTCATATGCTCGGTGGGATCAGGCGGAACGCTTGCGGGCGTGGCCGATGGCCTGCGCGATTTCAACCCTGATATCAAGATCGGCCTTGCCGATCCTGAGGGTGCGGCCCTTTACGAATTCTACAAGCACGGTGTTCTGAAGTCCGAAGGTTCTTCCATTACCGAGGGCATCGGACAGGGCCGTATCACCGCCAATCTGGAAGGTTTTACACCGGATTTCTCCTATCGTATTTCGGATGCGGAAGCCCTGCCGGTGCTGTTCGATCTGGTCACCAAAGAGGGTCTTTGCCTCGGTGGCTCCTCCGGCATCAACATTGCCGGCGCAATCCGCCTTGCCCGCGAGCTTGGTCCGGGGCATACAATCGTGACGATACTATGCGACTACGGTAATCGTTATCAATCGAAGCTGTTCAATCCGGATTTCCTGCGCTCCAAGGGGCTGCCGATTCCGCAATGGCTGGCGACGAAAAGCGAGATTGCGGTTCCGTACGAAACCGTTTGAGGACATGCCGAAATGCCTGTGAATGCCCTGTTCCGTGACGATTTTTATCTCTCAACCGTAGAAGCAATCGTCACGGCGGTGCATGAGGATGGCGGCATAGAATTCGACCAGACCTGCTTTTACGCAACGTCCGGCGGCCAGCCGGGCGATAGCGGGTTTCTCGAGCGGGCCGATGGCTCGCGCATCGACCTCGGCGTCACGAAAAACGGTGCCGACAAGAGCGTCATCATCCATGTACCGCTCGAAGGCCAGCCTTCTCCGGAAGTCGGCGAAAAGCTGACCCTGCATGTGGACTGGCCGCGCCGCTACAAGCTGATGCGCATGCACACCGCCTGCCATCTCCTGTCCGTCGTCTGCCAGTGGCCGATAACAGGTGCCGCCGTCGGCGAGGACGAATCGCGTGTCGATTTCGACATGTCGGAAACCATCGACAAAGATGAAGTGACGGCGAAGCTGATGGAACTGGTGAAAGCCAACCATCCCGTCTTCCTGCAATGGATCACCGACGAAGAACTTCAGGCCAATCCGGGCATCGTCAAATCCAAGAATGTGCGCCCGCCGATGGGCCTTGGCCGGGTCAGCCTTGTCTGCATCGGCGAAAATTCCAGCATCGACAGCCAGCCCTGCGGCGGCACCCATGTTTCGCAAACGCAGGAAGTGGGCGATATTCACATTGCCAAGATAGAAAAGAAGGGCAAGGAGAACAGGCGGTTCCGCATTCGTTTCGGCGCGCCTGAAGCTGCTGCCTGAAATCAGGAGAGACATCGTGAGCACGGATAAGAGCCGTTTCGTCGTTTCGGCGGACTGGGTGGAAAAACAGCTCGGCACATCAGGGTTTCGTCTCGTTGATGCCTCGTGGTATCTGCCGGCACACAAGCGCAATGGCGCGGAAGAATTCGCGAGCAGCCATCTGCCGGGCGCTGTCTTCTTCGATCAGGACAAGATCGCCGATCACACCACCGGTCTGCCGCACTCCCTGCCCTCGCCGGAATTCTTTGCGCAGGAGGCCGGCGAGCTTGGCCTCAGCGAGAACGATACGATCGTGGTTTATGACGGCCCCGGCTTCTTTTCCGCACCGCGTGTGTGGTGGATGCTGCGGGTGATGGGCGTGCGTAAGGCCTATGTGCTTGATGGCGGCCTCGACGGCTGGAAGCGTGACGGTCGACCGCTCGAAACCGGCACACCGGAGATCGAGCCCGCAACCTTTACGCCCGACTTCAACGAAAGGCGTGTGACCTCCCTGTCAAGCATGCGCGGTATCGTCGAGAGCGGCGAAAAGCAGATTGCCGATGCCCGTGGTGCCGGACGTTTCACCGGCGACGAAGCCGAGCCGCGTGCGGGCATGCGCTCGGGCCATATGCCCGGCGCACGCAGCCTGCCCGCGACAGCCTTTTCCGAGAACGGCCATTTCAAGGACCTCACCACCATCCGCAAGATGGTGGCAGACGCCGGCATCGATCTCAATCAGCCGGTGGTGACGAGCTGCGGTTCTGGCGTCACCGCCGCCGTCATCACGCTGGCGCTGGAATCCCTCGGCCATCGGGACAATTCGCTTTATGACGGCTCCTGGTCGGAATGGGGCGGACTGGAAGACACGCCTGTCGTCACCGGCCCCGCCGAGCCTGTTCCGGTTGTGTCGCACGGACCTTTGAAGGCGCATGTGACGCAGCTGGAAATGACGTCGCCTCCGAAGGTCAGCCTGCCTATCCCCGTCAATATCCAGACGGCGTTGATGCGGGTCACCGATATTCCCCTGCACTTTTATCGCTATCTTTACTGGCGAGTGGGGAAACGCTGGCATTGGCAGAAGCGCATGCGCATGAGCGACGCCGAACTGTCCGCCGTCCTCAAGGACCCGAAGAACAGCGTCACGGTACTTTACATCAACGGTGCCGCTGCCGGCTTCTTCGAGTTGAACAAGGCAAGCGACGAGGTGACCGAGCTTTCCTATTTCGGGCTGCTCGAAGAGGCGATCGGTGCTGGCGTCGGCAAGTGGTTTCTGTTGCAGGCGCTTTACGCCGCCTGGCAGGACAATCCGAAACGCGTGACGGTGACGACCAACACGCTTGACCATCCGCGCGCGCTGCATCTTTACCAGATGATGGGCTTTTCGCCTGTCGGCACCTATGAAGCCTGGGTAGAGCCGCTGTCCGATACCGAGCTTCTGGAAATTTCGCTGCGTAACTGAGGCTCCGGTTGATACTGAGGCTCGATTGATCGGGTGCCGCATGCACCTTTCCCGATCACTTCACTCCCCTCATTCCTGTGACAAGCACAGGCATGAGGGGAGTGCGGAAACGTCAGCGCAGGAACTGCTGCACAGTGTTTGTGAGGCTCGCTTTAACTGCGCAGCATTCACACCCTGTCGATGATCAGGTGGGTGGCACCCTCACCTGCCACCGTTTTGGTGGAGCGATAGCCGAGTGCCGGCAAGTCCAGCCCCTCGAACAGATTTTCGCCCTTGCCGAGAAACACCGGCGCCAGCGCCAGATGCAATTCATCGATCATGCCTTTGGCAATATATTGCCGGATGGTGGAAACACCGCCGCCAATGCGGACATCCTTGCCGTTTGCTGCCACAAGCGCGCCATCGAGGGCCGCCTCGATACCGTTGGTAACAAAATGGAACACCGTACCGCCCTTCATCGTGAAGGACGGGCGCGCATGGTGTGTCAGCACGAAAACCGGCACGTGATAGGGCGGTTCCTCGCCCCACCAGCCTTTCCAGCTTTCATCAGGCCATGCGCCGCGGATGGGGCCAAACATGTTGCGGCCCAAAATCCATGCGCCGATATTTTCGAAACTCTTTTCGGAAAAATCCTCATCCATGCCGGTCGAGCCGCCTTCCTTGCCGAACATGCGGTGGAAGGTGCGGGTCTTGAACGCCCACTGATGCAACTCTTCGCCGTTCACACCCAGCGGGTTCTGCAGGCTCTGATCCGGCCCCGCGCCATATCCATCAAGCGAAATGGAGAAATTGCGAACGACAACCTTCGGCATGGCACTTTACCTCCCATTCAGGAGGCCAGATCGCCAGCGTCCGGCAATCGACCTCAGATTTCCCGTTCCAGAACGACCGCTGTTGGGATTTGCCCCCCGGCAGCGCCCTTGTCTTCCGTGACAGTGTTCATGAGATGATCGGCAATCAGCTCCGCCTGGAATTTTCCAAGCTCATAACAATAAGTGATCTCCCGCTTTTCCGCCGACCAGTAGACATCGGGACGGCCGCAGGTTCTGGCCGTCAGCTTGACGTCACCCTTCAGACCGTAAGCGCCGAAACTGCGGCTGATGAGATCGAGAACCTTCGATTCCTTGATCATGATGGCGTAGGGTTCAAGCTCGGGATCGCGCGGCGGCATGTAGCTGACGGTGAATTTGGACGGCGTCTGGCTGCGATGGGGGCTAAGGAAACTCTCCCAGGCCGAAGCGACGCGCGGATAGGCAGCAGCGCACTTGTCGAACTCGGCCTTGTCCAGACCCATCATGGCGGCCAGATCGCCATATCCGTCCTTGTCGCGGCCGACCATCAGGCAGGCCATGTTGCGGTCACGGCCTTTCTCGGGAACGAGCGCGGAAAAGACCGGCGCTTCGTGCTCGGGCAAGGTTTCCGCCTCGCGTCCCAGATACCAGCTGTCGGTAGCGTTGACGAGCGCGGTGTCCAGCCATTCCTCGTTGGCCTGAAGAACGAGCGTGCCCGCCAGCTGGTCGGCCGGGGCCTGCATGCTGCTGGTTTCCGGCGCGCCGAAATCCGATATCAGCATGCGCGCACCCTCGTGATAAAGCGAGAAGATGGCGTTGCCGATGACGAAATTGACCGCCTGCTGCAGCTGGTCGTCGGACAGGCCATCGAGACCGGCGGCAACCTGTGCCTGAGCCGGGGCCGTCAACGAAACAAAAGCCAGCGGAACGGCGGCCAGAAAACGACGCAACATAAAATCAGACCTTCCGGGAACGAGGAGCGTCACTGATTCCCGATGCAAACGAAACACGCAATGGGCTGGTTGCATCACCTGTCAAGAATCGGGTGGATAGTGCTCCATTTCGGGATCATAGCTGCAAAGAAGCAACGCCGATCCGAACCAGAGAGAGCCCGTCATGACCGATCTCGTTTTTACAGCAATGCCGGCTAAGGAAGCTGAGGCCTTCCGCGCGGGGGCGACCGATGCCTATGGCAACCAGCCGGAGAAAGCCGTTTCTCCCGGCGGCATGCCCTGCCGCCATTGCCTTTCCCAGATCGATGAGGGTGAGCAGATGCTGATCCTCGCCTACCGGCCCTTCCCTTCGCTCCAGCCCTATGCCGAAACGGGTCCGATCTTTCTGCACGCTGAGGCCTGCGAGCACTATCCGCAGACGGATGCCGTTCCGCCGATACTGGACAGCCCCGACTATATCGTGCGCGGATATGGCGCCGACGACCGCATCGTCTATGGCACCGGCGCGGTGACGGCGACAGGCGAGATCGTATCGCGCGCGCAATATCTGCTGGAACGCGCGGACGTTGCCTATGTCCATGTGCGCTCCGCCCGCAACAATTGCTATCAGTGCCGTATCGACACAGCATAATCGCCGATTACTTACAATTTTAACAGAAGGGCTAAACGGCTTTCAAACTTTGTGCCCCATGATGCAGTTATCGGAAACAATTGATTTGAGTAGCAAAATGACAAACAACCTCAATATGGCGACCCGCAGCGCAACCCGCAGCAAGACGAGGATTTTTGCGACCGTGCACTATTTCAGCCAGTCGACCAGAGGCCGGGTGCTGGACCTCTCCGCCACCGGCATGGCGCTCGAACTGGACGGAACTTTCGCTGCCGCCAAGGGAAGCCGGGTGAAAGTGCAGAGCGAGGATCTCGGTTTCATCGAGGGCGTCGTGCAATGGCAGCACCAGAACCGCCTCGGCCTGCAGCTGAAACTTTCCACCAACACGCTGGCGCAGCTCTCCTCCTATTTCCGCTTCTTCCACGAAGAAGTGAAACCGACGCTCGCTCGCTGATCTGCTCCCCCCGAAAGCCGGAATGCGCTGCCCGGACGAAGCGCATTTCCCGATGTGGAAGCGTGCGCATCACGCTCCAATGACAAAAAATTTATCAAACGGTTGAAAACAGGCCTGTCTGTCACCGGCTTGTCATTTTGGTGATGGACTCCTCGGCGATTGCTTCTACCCTGTCCGCTTCTCATGACAGAGCAAGCTTCATCCGAAGGAGTTCCCATGTCGTCGCTTCTCGCTCTCCACCCCATCACCCGCCGTTCGCTTCTCGGCGGCATTGCGGCCTCTTCGGCGCTCGTGCTGCTGCACCCCTTCGCCGCCCGCGCCGCTGCCAATCAGGCGCATCTGCGCATCATGGAAACGACTGATATCCACGTTCACGTCTTTCCCTATGATTATTACGCCGACAAGCCGAACGACACGATGGGTCTGGCGCGCACCGCCTCGATCATCGGCGCCATCCGCGCCGAGGCCGGAAACTCGATGCTGGTGGATAATGGCGACTTCCTGCAGGGCAACCCGCTCGGCGACTATATCGCCTATGAGCGCGGCATGAAGGCTGGCGACAAACACCCCGTGATCAATGCCATGAACGTGCTGGGTTATGATTGCGGCACGCTCGGCAACCACGAGTTCAATTACGGCCTCGACTATATGTCGAATACGCTGGCCGGTGCCGGTTTCCCCTTCGTCTGCGCCAACCTTACCAAGGGCCAGCTGGCCTCGGATCCGAAGCAGGACGATCTGTTCTTCAAGCCCTATGTCATCCTTGAAAAACAGATCCGCGATGGCGGCGGCGTGACCAGCCCGGTCAAGGTCGGCATCATCGGCTTCGTGCCGCCGCAGATCATGATGTGGGATTCCAAGAACCTCGAGGGCAAGGCCCAGACGCGCGACATCATCGAGGCAGCCAAAGCCTGGGTTCCAGCGATGAAGGAAGAAGGGGCCGATATCGTCATCGCCCTTTCCCATTCCGGTATCGACGGCAAGGGCCAGAGCGACCGCATGGAGAACGCCTCGCTTTATCTGGCGGGTGTTGAAGGCATCGACGCGATCTTCACCGGCCACCAGCATCTCGTCTTCCCCGGTCCGAAGACCTGGGACGGCATCGAAGGTGTTGATGCGGTCAAGGGTACGCTTCTCGGCAAACCCGCCGTGATGGCCGGTTTCTGGGGCTCGCATATGGGCCTTATCGACCTGCTGCTCGAAAAGGACGGCAAGAGCTGGAAAATCGTCGATTTCACCTCCGAAGCCCGGCCGATCTACCACCGCGACGATAACCGCAAGATCGTCGCCGACTTCACCGACAAACCGGAAGTCATCGCCGCCGCCAGGGCCGATCACGAGGCTGCCCTTGCCTATGTGCGCCGCCCGGTCGGCAAGACGTCCGCCCCGCTCTATTCCTATTTTGCGCTGGTGGCCGACGATCCCTCCGTGCAGATCGTCTCCAACGCCCAGACCTGGTACATCAAGGACATGCTGAAGGAAGGGCAATATAAGGATTTGCCGGTGCTTTCGGCGGCAGCGCCCTTCAAGTCCGGCGGTCGCG
The DNA here is from genome assembly GCF_009498615.1 of Agrobacterium sp. ICMP 6402. NCBI lineage: Bacteria > Pseudomonadati > Pseudomonadota > Alphaproteobacteria > Hyphomicrobiales > Rhizobiaceae > Agrobacterium > Agrobacterium sp. ICMP 6402. The sequence continues at coordinate 744,413 of NZ_QSNV01000001.1, read as the reverse complement.
GCGGTGCGGATTATTATACCGATGTCCCCGCCGGTGACATTGCTATCAAGAATGTCGCCGACCTTTATCTTTACCCCAATACGGTGCAGGCGGTGCTGATCAATGGCGCGCAGGTAAAGAACTGGCTGGAAATGTCCGCCGGCATGTTCAACACGGTCGAGGCTGGTGCGAAGGACGCACCGCTGCTCAACGCAGATTTCCCATCCTATAATTTCGATGTCATCGACGGTGTCACCTATCAGATCGACATTTCCAAGCCGGCGAAATTCGACAAGGACGGCAAAGCGGTCAATCCCGACAGCAACCGCATCGTCAACCTTCAGTTCAACGGCAAGCCGATCGATCCCGAGCAGAAATTCGTGGTGGCCACCAACAATTACCGCGCCGGCGGCGGCGGCAAATTCCCCGACATCGCCGCCGACAAGGTGATCTTCGTGGCGCCTGATACCAACCGCGACGTGATCGTGCGCTATATCATCGATCAGGGCACCATCAACCCGTCAGCGGATGCCAACTGGTCCTTTGCGCCGGTTGCCAATACCTCCGCAATCTTCGAGACCGGCCCGAAAGGCCGCCACTACGCCGCCGAGATCAAGGGCGCGAAAATCGAGGATGCCGGCGACGGTGCAGAAGGTTTCGCGAAATTCCGTCTGGTTCTTTAAATGCCGCAACCCTCCCGGTGATACATCGCCGGGAGGGTATTTTTTTAACGACGGATGAGACTAAGATCGCCATTGTTGTGAATTGGTCGCGCTGAGGCAGAGGGGTCGACGTTGCCGCATGTTTCTTCTCCCCGCCGGGGAGAAGGTGGCCCGAAGGGTCGGATGAGGGGGCGACGCCAGCGATAGACCGCACCCTTACTCCCTCATCCCGCTGCCGCGACCTTCTCCCCGGACGGGGAGAAGAAACAAGCGGCGCCCTCTCGATCTTCGTATAATCGCTATGGCTTCAGCCAATATCACTCAGCGGCGACAGCAATGGTCGTCTGCTTCTTCGCGGCAAGCATTCCGTTGAAATCCTTATGATTCGGACATGCCGACAGACGCTGTTGAAACGCCGTTGCCAACCACTGGCCGGCGGGGCCGGCCGGTGAATCCACCCGGCGGAGCGCAAAAAGCGGATATTCGCCCTGCTCATAGGCCTCGAGTTCAAGCGCCTTCAAGCTGCCATTGGTAAGATCGTTGCGAACGATCGAGGCAGGCAGACCGCCCCAGCCGAGACCACCCTTGATAAGCTGGTATTTGGTGGCGATATCGCTGACCCGCCATGTCTTGTAGGACAGCACGTTGAAATCACGGCCCTTTGTCAGCCCCGACGCATCGGTGACGACCAGCTGGACCTCTTCACGCACATCCGAAAGGGTCAGCGGCCGGTCGATCTGCGCCAGCGGATGATCCGCAGCGACGACCGGCAGCATGAAGGAATGGCCGACTTTTTCGGCGACGAGTTCGTCATCCTGGCGCATCAGCGCCCCGCCGATGCCAATGCCCGCCTTGCGGGAGAGCACCATGTCCATGACCATACCCAACTCACCGACATTGAGGCTGAGACTGACCGTTGGGAACTCCTTACGAAAATCCCGCAACACCGCCACCATGGCCTCCGCCGGAACCATGGTGCTGATGGCAACGGAAAGCTCCGCTTCAAGCCCCTGCTTCAGCCCCTTGGCGCGGGCGCGCATCTCCTGCAGGCCGGCGACGATACGCCTTGCATCCTCCAGCATGGCGCGGCCCTCATCCGTCAGCTTCGGCTGGCGCACGCCGTTGCGCTCGAACAGGGTGACTTCAAGCTGGGCTTCCAGATTGGCGATGGTGTAGCTGACCACCGACTGGGCGCGATTGAGCGCCCGCGACGCGGCGGAGAAACTGCCGGTCTCGGCAACCGTCAAAAATACCTGCAATTGGTCGAGCGTCGGGTTCGCGTCCATGTCCCATCCATTTCATCGATAGATGGCTTTCATATTATCACAGTTTTCTTGATGGCAGTAATTTTTCATATAGGGGCAAAGGAAGGGCGTCGTGCTCTCCCGCCCTCCCAAGGCGCCCGTCAATTCATCGCATATGCAAGGAAAGACCATGTCCAACATTCTGCTCATCACCTCCAGCCCGCGTGGCGACGAATCGGTTTCGAACAAGTTTTCCGGTGAACTCGCGAACAAGCTGAAGGCCAAGTCGGCGGCGAATACCCTTGTTCACCGCGATCTCGCCGCCGATCCCATTCCGCACCTCGACACCGTCAAGACGGCTGCAATCCGCAAGCCGGCCGACCAGCGTACGGCTGAAGAAGCGGTTGCGGCCGACTATTCCGACAAGCTGGTTGCCGAGCTTATGGCCGCCGACACTGTCGTCATCGGCACCGGCCTCATCAACTTCAACATCTATTCCGGCCTGAAGTCGTGGATCGACAACGTCGCCCGCGCCGGTCAGACCTTCCGCTACACCGAAACCGGCCCGGAAGGCCTCGCCAAGGGCAAGAAGGTCTACATCGTGCTAGCGGCTGCCGGCGTTTATTCCGAAGGCCCGGCCGTATCGATGAACCATGCCGTTCCCTACCTCAAGACCGTTCTCGGTTTCATGGGCATGACCGATGTGGAAGTGATCTATGTCGAAGGTCTGGCATTCGGCCCGGAAGCCGTCGAGAAGGCCATTACCGCCGCCGGCGCCAAGGTTGCCGAACTGGCACAGGCCGCCTGAGGCACGTTAAGGCGGAACTGACACCGGCGGGATTGCCGGTGTCAGCCGACCCACATTCCAAAACGGCCGTGGACCTGATCCCGGCCGTTATTTTTTGCCGCATATAGCCGCGCATCGGCCTCCGATAGAAGTGCGCGGAAAAGCTGCCCGTCCTCGAAGGCCGTAGCGACGCCGATACTGACCGTCAGCGGCGAACCATCGGGGCGGCGCAGATCAGCCAGGATCGCCACCCGGATACCTGCCGAGAAGGCAAGTGCGGCCTCATGGGCCATTGCCGGCAGGAGCGCCACGAATTCCTCGCCGCCGAAGCGGTATAGATGTCCATGCGGCTGTACGCTGCGTTTCAGCACGGCGGCGAATTCCCGTAATATTTCATCGCCCTGCAGATGGCCGAAGGTATCGTTGACGGTCTTGAAATGATCGATATCGACGATCAGCACGCTGACCGGCCGCTGTTTCTCCAGGCATTCCACGACGACCGAGGGCGCATCGAGTTCCATGCGGGCGCGGTCCGACACGCCGGTCAGCATGTCGCGCCCCGAGCGGGACAGAAGCTCCTCGTAACGCTCCCTGAACGTGAGATCGTTGAAGACATCGGCGACGCTGCGGCGTGTCAGAAAGCGGCCTTTGGTCGATGCCAGGTTGAGATAAAGGGCGAACAAGACCGAATAGATGCCGACCGCGACCATCTTCGCCTTCCAGCCATCGTAAAACACACCGACCGGCGCATCGAACAAATATCGCAATGCCCCGTAAAAAGCCGCCTGATCGAAGCTTAAAATGACGACACCACAGATCGCGAAGCGCAGCACGATATGGCGCTGGAAATACCGCCCCAGCTTTTCGTAAAGCAGGATGATGGCGATGGCATCGACATAAAGAATGCTGGTGCCCCAGACCATCAGCACGCCCATCTCATCGAGAAAACCGGTATCGACCGACTGTCCGGGGACGATCGCCACCGTCTGATGAAACCGGACGATCTGCGCCATGATGACGGTCAATATATTGCCGAGAAACAGGCCGTAGATCGGCTGGCGGACAACGGCCGCATCCTCGCGCATATAGAGCATCAGGATCATCATCAGCTTGCCGGCAAACAGGATGGAGGAGCCCGGCGACGCCACGCCAAAAGGCAGGCCGACGTAAAAGACGGCGGCCAGATAGGTTTCCAGAAAATGCATAACACCCAGCGCGGTGAGAAAAACACCGATGCCGAGAATATGTCGGTAATGAAGGAATGCCGTCATTACCGAAAAATAGACGATGGCCTCCGTCAGGAAGAGGGCCAGATTTGCCCATTGCATCGGCACACGCCCTATCGATCCACATCACGCCGGTCTATCGGCGCGACTCCATGCCCTTCAAGGACGATAGGCCCAAGCAACCAACGGAATCTTAATTTAGAGAGTAAGAAAACGTCATCATTTTCCTGGGAAAAGCGACGCGCCGTTCTGGTCGATAATCAGTTTCGCCTTGCGGATCGTAAACTCCACCGCATCGTCCATGCTGCTGAAGACGTCGGCACGCACGAATTCATGCACCAGCACTTCATCGCCGACCTTTTTCTCGATACGGCCGGCCAGACGAAACTGGCCGCCCTCCTTCATCGGCGTCGCGTAGATCAGATAGTCGCCATGTGCATGCGGCTCCGCTTGCACCGTCTTTTGCGGCGCGTCGGACGGCTGGCCGGAGCCGAAGGCCGAAAGGATTTTGGAAAAAAACGATGCCATGGCTTTTCACTCCCTGATCTGTATCGCATTCGAAGGGCGGATATGCCCCGCCCCTCCCTGTCATTCTTCCCCGATCAGATGATCAGGTTCGACAGTATGTCGTTTTCGGTAATATCCTCATAACCAAGGCCTGCGGCCTCGAAGCGCTCCAGAAGCCCTGCGAAGTTTTCCTGCGCATTGGTTTCGATACCAATCAGGATCGAGCCGAAATTGCGGGCCGATTTCTTCAGATATTCGAAACGGGCGATATCGTCATCCGGGCCGAGCAGGTTGAGGAAATCGCGCAAAGCGCCGGGGCGCTGCGGCAGGCGCAGAATGAAGTACTTCTTCACGCCAGTGTAACGCATGGCGCGCTCTTTCACGTCCGGCAGACGTTCGAAATCGAAATTGCCACCGGAAACAACGACAATAACTGTCTTGCCCTGCAACTTCTCGCGGCCGAGTTTCTCCAGCGCCGCAATGCCCATCGCGCCCGCCGGTTCCAGCACCACGCCCTCAAGGTTCAGCATCTCGATGATCGTTACGCAAATGGCGTTTTCGGGAATGAGCGAAACCTGCTCTGCCGGAAAATTCTTCAGCGCCGTGAAGTTCAGATCACCAATGCGGGCAACGGCGGCACCATCGACGAAATTGTCGATCTTGTTGAGCGTCACCGGCTCGCCGCGTTCGAGGCTTCTTTTCAGGCTCGGCGCGCCCTCCGGCTCGCAGAACACGAAATTGTCCTTCTGAACCGTGCCGGCGAGAAAACCCGTGAGGCCCGCAGACAGACCGCCGCCGCCGACGGGCATGACGACGATATCAGGCTTCGTGCCTTCGGGAAGCTGATCGATGATTTCGGCGGCAACCGTCGCCTGGCCTTCGATGATGTCCTCATGGTCAAACGGCGGCACCATGTAGCCGGCGCTCTCCTCGACGTATGCGCGGGCAGCGGCGTAACACTGGTCGAAGATATCGCCTACCAGACGGATCTTGATGAATTCGCCGCCGAAGATGCGGGTCTTGTCGATCTTCTGCTGCGGTGTCGTCACCGGCATGAAAACGACCCCGTGAACGCCGAAATGGCGGCAGGCGAAAGCAAAGCCCTGGGCGTGGTTGCCGGCCGAGGCGCAAACGAAAACCTTGTCCTTGCCGGCCTTGGCCACGGCCTTGCGGAGAAAGTTGAATGCGCCTCTAATCTTGTAGGAACGGACCGGGGACAGATCTTCACGCTTCAGCCAAATCGATGCGCCATACCGGCGGCTGAGATGTTCATTCAACTGCAACGGCGTTTCCGGGAATATTTCCCGCACTTCCCGCCGCGCTGCTTCCACAAGCTGCTTGTCCACGATAGTCAATCCATTGAAATTCATAATGGCACCCGCTATGCCATAGGAAGGCGTCGGAGACAAAGACTCATTTCAGCGCGGCAACGAACTCTGGGTTTCATCTCTTGAACAGCAACCTTCTGCGCTCGGTCATATATGTTTCGTCCATCTTCGGGCTTTACATGGCGACGGCCATGTTCCTTCCCGCGCTGACCGACCTTTATTACGGCAATGACGACTGGACGGTCTTTGCGCTTTCCGGTTTCATGTGCGGCGGGTTTGCGCTTGCCTGTGCGCTTGCGACGCGCGGACCGATTGCCGCCTTCAACAAACGTTTCGGTTTTCTCCTGGTCAATATCCTGTGGCTGGTGTTTTCGATTGTCGGCGCCGTGCCGCTTTATCTGTCCGAGCTTGATCTGACGCTCGGTCAGGCCCTGTTCGAATCCGTCTCCGCCATTACGACGACGGGATCAACCGTCATTTCAGGGCTGGACAACGCGCCGCAGGGCATCCTGCTCTGGCGGTCGCTGCTTTGCTGGCTTGGCGGTATCGGTATCGTCGCGCTTGGCCTGTTTATTCTGCCGCTGCTGCGCGTCGGCGGCATGACCTTCTTCCGCATGGAATCTTCCGATACCGGCAACGACCGACCGTTTGCGCGACTGGCGAGCTTTACCCGCGCTTTCGTAGCGATCTACATTCTCATGACGCTGGCCTGCACCATCGCTTATGATTTTGCCGGCATGTCGCATTTCGATGCGCTGAACCATGCCATGTCGACCGTCGCGACCGGCGGTTTTTCCACCCATGACGCCTCTTTCGCCTATTTCGACAATACGGCGCTGTTGTGGATCGCCACCATCTTCCTGATCTTCGGCAGCCTGCCCTTCTCGGTGATGATCCTGCTTGCCGTGCGCCGCCGGCTGGAAACGCTGCGCGATCCGCAGATCGCCGTCTTTCTCGGTTATCTCTGCGCGATTTCGATTGCGGTCGGGGTTTATCACCACCTTAGAAACGGCGTGCCGCTGAATGATGCGCTCAGCCATTCCTTCTTCAACATGACGTCGATCCTGTCGACCGGCGGTTTTGCGAGCGACGATTACACGCTCTGGGGGCCATTCGTCGTCGTCGTCGCCTTTTTTGCCACTTTCATGGGCGGCTGTTCCGGCTCGACGGCCGGTGGCATCAAGGCCTATCGCTTCCTCATCATGTTTAACGTCGTGCGGGCCGGGCTGAAAAAGCTGATTTATCCAAACGCCGTCTATTCCGTGCGTTACGGTCAGCAGGTGGTCGATCCCGACACAATCAGAACGATCTTCCTTTTCGTCAGTTGTTTCATTGCGCTGTGGATTGCCGGCAGCCTCGCCATGAGCATGATGGGTTATGATTTCCTGACCGCCACTTCGGGTGTTGCAACGGCGCTTGCCAATGTCGGCCCTGGCATCGGCCCGATCATCGGGCCTGTCGGCAATTTCTCCACGATCAGCGATCCGGCGCTTTATCTGCTGTCGGTGATGATGCTGCTCGGACGTCTGGAAATCCTGACGGTTCTGGTGCTGCTGATGCCGATTTTCTGGAAGAGCTGAGATCGCTGCATTAGCGCAAATAAAGCGCTTGACCTTCCCACGTTGGAATAGTCCAGGCTCTCCCTGTTAGAATTCCAAACCATGGAGAACCGCCTATGTGCAATGGCCATCAGCACCACCACGAAACCACCACTGCTGCCCCTGTCGGCGCAGACCTTTCCTTTCACGTTGAAGACATGACCTGTGGTCACTGCGCCGGTGTTATCAAGGGCGCGATCGAAAAGACCGTTCCCGGTGCTGCCGTGCATGCCGATCCCGCAAGCCGCACCGTTGTGGTCGGCGGCGTCTCCGACGCGGCACAGATTGCCGAAATCATCACGGCTGCTGGCTATACGCCGGAAGCACGCGCCTGAACTGAAGAACACCGGCGGCGCTTTATCCATGCCGCCGCCGGATCGCCCTACCCGCTTCACGTCGAATTTGCGTGACGGCCATCGGACGACTTGAACGTTCGTTCTTCCTACCTCCCCCAGACGGCGGATGCCCTCTCCCTTTTTGATCAGGGATGACGGTGGAGGTTTTCCCGAATTTTGAAATTCGTGTTTTCAGGCACCGCGCGTCAGTCGTACCGCATTTGACGCTAACAATCGCATATACGCATGCCGTCAACCCGGACGAAAACCGGGGCCAGCGCCATCAAGTCCTTGATCGCGAGAGACTCATTTCTCACAGCGCAGACGCGCCGTGGCTGGATGCCGGCTCAAGGCCGACATGACGGAGAAAATCCTGCGTCCCTACCATCACAAAGACCCGGCTCTTGCGAACCGGGTCTGTATTTTTCGGCAATATCACGCCAGCTCACTTCGTCGCCAGATCCTTGGTCATGACAAAGTAGTTGAGCGGATGGGGCTTGTAATTCTCAAGCTTGGCGGAATAGGCGTCGAACACCGTCTCATGGATGAGGAAGACGGAGACGGCTTCGTCGTAAATCTTCTTCGCCGCTTCGCTGTAAATGGCGTAACGCTTGGCGGGTTCGGCCGTCGCATAAGCGGATTTGATCAGCTTGTCGGTCGCCTCATTGCAATAATGCGAGATATTATAGCTGCCGCCGCAGGTATAGTCGGCATTGAGGAATCCGGCGGGTTCGGCAACATCGGTGGCATAACCGCGCGACAGCAGTGCCATATCGAACTTGCCGGCCAGAAGATCAGGCTCAATTGCGCTGTAGTCGGCAACGCGAACATCAACCTTGATGCCGAGTTCCTGCAACTGCGCCTGAATGATCGCCGCGACATCTTTCAGTTCCGTTTTTGCCGTATAGGCAAGCAGCGTCACCTTCAGGCTGCCGGGTGCAATGCCCGCTTCCTTCAGCAGATCCTTGGCTTTTTCCACGTCATAGGCAGGCTTGGCCTCCTTTGCAGCCCATGGCTCACCCGCTGCGAACGGCATGGCCGCGCCCTTGACCGCACCTTCATAGATGCTGTCGGCGATGCCGCCCGTATCGATGGCGGCCTGGATCGCCTGCCGCACTTTGAGATTGTCGAAAGGCGGCCTGGAGTTGTTCAACAACAGCTCCGTGATGCGGGGCGATGGGATGGGCGCGACCTTGACGCCGTCGGTTGATTCGATGGTCTTGACGGTCCATGGCGGAACGAGGCGCGAAATCTGTGCTTCCCCGGTTCTTGCCTGGGTGGCGCGGGTATCGGCATCGGGCACGAAATTCACACGGCCGCCCGAAAGCTTCGGCATACCGCCCCAATAATCATGATTGGCCGTCAGCATCATATGCTGGCTGGGATCGACCTCCGTGATCTTGAAAGGTCCGGTACAGGTTCCCACTGGATCGACCTTGCCGTCCTTATAGGCTGATGGTGCGAGAATGGAGGTTGCGGGGCTCGCCATCTGCGCCGGAAGCAGCACCGATGGCTCGAGCGTCGTTATCTTCACGGTATCATCACCGCCTGCTTCGACGGCAGCGATCAGCTTGGGTGAAAAGGCGCGGGCCGGAACCGGGGCCTGCAAAAGATTGGTTAGCGCATTAGCCGCGGCCTTGGCATCGAGCGCTTCGCCATTCTGGAATTTGACGCTCTTGCGTAGTTTGAATTCCCATACCTTAGGGCCGGTCTGTGTCCAGGATTCAGCCAGACTTGGCTCCAGTTTCATGTCGTAACCGACACGTACCAGGCTTTCGAAACAACCCGCGCGGGAGCCGAGATAAGCATCGTCGGACGCCATCTGCCAGCCGGTCTTCACCCCGAAATTATCGTCATAGGTAATCGTGCCGGCCTTTGCCGCGTCGGCTCCGAACGAGGTCACGATGGCGCATGTCGCCAAAAGTGCGTGCTTCATCATAGAATATTCCCCTTTTATTTTTGATGATAACGCTCACAATTCATTTATTTTCATGAAATTCCCGATTAAATTTCCTCAAGTCAAAAGACAAAAGAATATCCAGTGGATACTCATCGAATATCCATCTGAATATCATTTATTTTATTGCTCTATACTCGGAATTTAATTCCGATATTCAGCCTCAGACACACGATTCATCTGTTTTTACCAAAGCACAAAACCGCAACTGCTTTATGGCTCAACCCCATTCCCGCCAATGGTGGCAACGCGCGAAATGCTCTCCCGCAACACCCTCCAGCACCGGCTCTTTTTCGCTGCATATCGGCGTCGCATATTTACAGCGGGTGTGAAATTTGCAGCCGCTCGGAGGATTGAGCGGGCTCGGCAAATCGCCGTCCAGCAGCATTTCCGGCGCATAAAGGCCGGTTTCATCCAGCATCGACGAAGCGATCAAAGCCTTGGTGTAGGGATGTTTCGGCGCACGAAAAAGCTCTTCCCGATCGGCGATTTCAACAATCCGCCCGAGATACATCACGGCGATACGATCACAGAGATAACGCACCACGCGCAGGTCATGGGAAATCATCAGAACCGTCAAACCATGGCGGCGTTTCATGTCCATCAGCAAGTTAAGTATCTGCGTGCGCATGGAAGCATCAAGCGCTGAGGTCGGTTCGTCGCAGACAAGGAAGCTTGGATTGAGCAGAAGCGCGCGCCCGATGACGACGCGCTGCAACTGCCCGCCGGAACACTGGCTCGGATAGCGATCGAAAAAGGAAGCATCGAGACCGACTTCCTCCAGCATCCTGAACACACGTGCTGTGCGCTCTTCCCGTGTGCCAACGCCGTGCTGGGCCAGCGGCGCTTCCATGCTTTGCCCGATGCGCATGCGCGGATCGAGAGCGGAATAGGGATCCTGAAACACCAGCTGCACGGTCCGGCGCATGCGCCGCAGCGTTTCGCCCTGCATGTGCAGAATATCGTGTTCGCCGATGCTGACCTCGCCTTTCGTCGCGTGGGTCAACCGGGTAATCAGTCCGGCGACGGTGCTTTTGCCGCATCCGGACTCTCCGACGAGGCCGAGCACTTCACCCTCACCAATGGTCAGGGACACATCGTCGACGGATTTCACCACCCGGTGACCGAGGCCGGAGATCGGATAATATTTGCAGAGGTTCCTGGCGACGACGTAGGGGTGGCTTTTGTTATCAGGTGATGGCGGGGTCTGTTTTACAGCTGTCAATTGCATTGTCCCCTCCTTCAGCAGATCGCGTGATTTGTATGACTATCGGCATGCTCGTCGCCGACCGCCCAACACCGCGCCTTGCGCCCTTCCGGCAGGGCATTCAGATCCGGTTCCGACGCCATGCACCGGCTGCCCATGCCGGCCGATTTGGCAAGCGCGCAGCGTGGATGGAACCGGCAGCCGCAGGACATATCATGCGCCTGCGAACTCGATCCGGGGATCGTCAGCAACTGTCCCTCGCTGTCAGTGGTCAGAAGCGAGCAGCTGATCAGCGCCTTGGTATAGGGATGCTGCGGCGCCTTGAGGATTGCCTGTGTCGGCCCCTCCTCGACAATGCGGCCGGCATACATCACCGCAATCCTGTCCGCGAAAGCGGCAACCACCGACAGGTCGTGGGTAATGAGCAGCGTGGCCAGTTGCCGCTTGCGGCGTTCGTCATCCAGCAGGCGCAATATCTGTGCCTGAACGGTGACATCGAGCGCCGTCGTCGGTTCATCGGCGATCAGCAGCTGCGGATTGCCTGACAGTGCCGCGGCAATCATGACACGCTGCGCCATGCCGCCGGAAAGCTCATGCGCGAAACATTGCGCCCGCGCCGATGGGTCCGGAATTCCGACGTCGGATAACATGCCGACGACCCGGTTGAGCGCAGCACTGCGGCTCATCTTGCGATGGACCCACAGCGGCTCGGCAACCTGCGTCTTCACCCGGCTGGTCGGATCAAGCATGGCCTGCGGCTGCTGGAACAACATGCCGATTTCGGCGCCGCGCAGCGCATCGAGTTGCGAGGATGAAAGAGCAAGAATATCCCGCCCGGCAAAGGTAATGCGGCCGGAGGTGATTTCCACGCCGTGTGGCAACAGCCGCATCAGCGACAGCGCCGTCATGCTCTTGCCGGACCCGGATTCGCCGACAAGTGCAACGACCTCCCCGGCTTTGACTGATAGCGTCAGGCCAGAGATAATGAATTTCCGGCCATTGTCGGTCGGCACCGAAACGTGCAGATCCTCGATCTCCAGAAGCGGTGTCAGCTCCGGGGATATCGCCGTATCGGCATGCGTGTGTCCTTCGATATTCATAAGAGTTCCCCTTATTTTTATTGAATCGGAGGCATTTGCGTATTTTCATGCGGCTTCAGACGATATTACTCTCCTTCCAGTTCCTTTGCGTCTGCAATGTTTGACGATCGTCAAACCGGTCGCTGTCTGTTGACAGGCGTCAATGACCGTTCTGTTTTTTTGTCTCCAGGTTCAGCCCATGGCCGATCCACGTCACACTGAGCGCTGCCAGAAAGATCGCCAGGCCGGGTGCGATGACCAGAACGGGCATGCGTTCCGCATAGGCCTGCGCATCGGCCAGCATCAGTGCCCAGTCGGCGGCCGGCGGCTGCACGCCGAGACCCAGAAACGACAAGCCGCCCACCGTGATCAACTTGTGGCCGAAACGCAGGAACGCCACGGCCGCAATCGGCCAGATCGTGTTCGGAATAATATGCCGGAAGATGATGAAGCGCCTTGTGCAGCCAAGCACTTCCGCCGCGCGGATATATTCGCGGGAATTGATCGACAGCGTCAGTCCGCGCGCCAGCCGCGCAAATGGTGTCCAGCCGACAATCGTCAGCGACGCGATTAGGGTTCCGTATCCCGGCCCGAAGATAGCGACGAGGAAGATGGCGATCACGACGTCCGGTATGGCGATGAGCAGGTCGACAACGCGCATCAGGATTTCGTCGAGGATACCGCGGCTGCGGCCGCTGATGATGCCGACGAAGGTTCCGATACCGACCGACAGAATGACGGTGATGGCGGCAATCGTGACCGTGAAACGGCCGCCGATCAGCAATCGGCTGAGCACGTCGCGGCCCAAATGGTCGGTTCCCAGCCAGTAGGTGGCGCTTGGCGCATTCAGCCGCAGGCGAAGGTTCTGCTGTGCGGGATTATAGGGCGATATCCATGGCGCGATGACCAGCAGCAGGATGATGACGAGAAAGATCGCCGATCCCGCATAGAAGGTCCAATGCCGCCGGCTGATGAAGTCCGTGAACCGGCTGAATGTCGACGGGCGCTTAGGGGTAGCGGTCATGGGCGTATTGGTCAGGGGCAAGGCGGCTACCGGCGCGCTCGGGAAGTGGCTAATGGTCATTGTGACCTCGCATTGCTGGATTGATCAGGACATAAAAGCCGTCGGCCAGGGTATTGATCAGGATGGACAGGGCGACGATGCAGATGAAACCACCCTGCAGCATCGGGATGTCGCGATTGACCACGGCGTCATAGAGAAGCCGACCCATACCTGGGATGGCGAAGATGACTTCCACGACCACCGATCCGCCAAGCAGGCCCGCGAGCCACAATGCAAAGAAGGTGACGACCGGCAGCGAGCCGTTGCGGACACCGTGCCGCAGGACCGTGCTATGCATGCCGAGACCCCGGCTGCGGGCGGCTGTGATATAGGGTGCACGCAGAACCTCGGCCATCGCCGCACGTGTCACCTGCGTAAAATAAGCGAGCGGGCGCAGCGTCAGGGTCAAGGCGGGAAGCACCAGCGAACGCCAGCTGTCCCATCCCGCCGACGGCAACCAGCCGAGATAGAGCGCAAACACCAGCGCCGACATCGGCGCGAACCAATATTCCGGCGTCGCAACGAAGGTCTGGATCATCAGTGTCGCGAAATTGTCGAGCCGCCCACCCGGGCGCATCGCCGCCAGCGTGCCGAGCGGCAGGGCAACGGCGACCGCTATTGCGAGCGCCGTCAGCGCCAGCGTTACCGACACGCCGAGGGAGCGCAAAAGCTCGCCGGCCACGGGCTGGCTGCTGGTGAAGGAAAAGCCCAGATCGCCACGCAGCGCGCTCGACAGCCATGCGAAATATTGCACATAGAGCGGCCGGTCGAGCCCGAGGCTTACCCGCAGCGCCTCGACCGCATGCGGATCGAGCGCGGTATCGCGCATGCGGGAAAACAGGATGGTGCGGGCCGGATCGCCACCCGCCATATAGGGCAAAAGAAATGCGATGACGGAAACGATCGTCAGCATCAGGCACAGAATAAGGAAGCGTTGCAATATCTGTATCCACATGGCCCGGTTTCCTTCACTACAATTGGCATTTGCTGCAATCGACGATCAGTTCCCGATGGGAACCGCTGTTTATTTCATGAGACGTGATAATTCCGTCGCCACGCCGGAGGTGCCCTTCAGCATTCCGGAGCGCTTGGGCACAACCGCCACCGGAACAAAATCGGGATCTTCGGATTGCGCCAGATCCTGAATGATCGGGCAATCCGGCTCGCCATTGTCCGGGCAATAGGTTGCGAGATTTCGAAGCGTGTCGGCCATGTCGCGGAGCGAATGCATCTTCGCTTCCAGATCCACGACATGTTCCATGACAATGCGTTTGACATCGCAGGACGCACCACCCGGATCACGCCACAGCATCATCAGCTGCCTGATCTTTTCTATGGAAAAACCGAGGTCGCGTCCGCGCCTGATGAAGCGCAGCGTTTCCAGATCATTGGCCGTATAGACCCTATATCCGGCATCCGTGCGGTTTGCCGATTTGATCAGGCCGATCATCTCGTAGTGGCGGATCATTTTTGCAGAAACACCTGAGGCGGTGGCGGCTGTGCCGATATTCATGGATCCTGCTCCTATCTGTCCGGGGTGAAAAACACGTCTGCATGAATGTCGGCGGTGCGCATACCCCGCGCCACCAGTTGCGGTACGGTCGCCTCGATCATCGCCGGCGGTCCTGCAAGATAGGCCTTCCAACCATCAAGATCGTCGAAATCATCTGCCACCGCATTGCCGACATAACCGCACCGCATCTGCGCATGTGGCTCATTGGAGAGAACCGGAACGAAGCTCAGATTGTCGTGCCGCGCGGTAAGCGCCTCGAAATGATCGACCATATAAAGGTCGCGCAGGGCGCGGGCGCCGAAATAGACATGGATAGGACGGTCCCGGCCCGTGATTTGCCCCGTTGTAAGAGCAGCCTCGACAACCGCCTTGACTGGTGCCAGACCCGAGCCACCGGCAATGCCAAGGATCGGCCCGCAATGTTTTTCCCGCAGGAATGACGACCCGAAAGGCCCCACCAACGTGACAGGATCACCCGCCTTGGCCTGCGCGAAGATATGGCCGCTTGTCAGCCCACCCGGCACATGCCGGATGTGGAATTCTATCAACTCCTCGTCGACCCGGCTGGCGATGGAGTAGTCGCGCGGCGAACAGTCCGGGTAAAGCAGGCGCACATATTGACCGGGTTTGAAGGTAAACTGCGCGCGATCGTCGAGCCTGATGCGGATGAGCTTGATATCATGTGTCGCATCCACGGCTTCCGCCACTACGCCCTCAAAGCGGCCAGTCGGAATATCAGCGAATTCGTCCTCACCGTTGAGCCAACCGATCGTCACGTCGCTCAGCGGCACGGCGCGGCAGGCGAGCGTCAGGCCTTCCGCCTTTTCCTCTTCGGTCAATGAAAAGGGCGTGTGCTTGAGGAGATCGATCTCGCCGGAGACGAGATGCGACTTGCAGGCGCCGCAGCGGCCCATGCGACAGCCGTGCGGATAGGTGATGCCTGCCGCCAGCGCGGCCTGAAGCACGGTCTCGCCCTGCGCCGCCATGATGCTGCGTCCGATCTGCGGCAGATAGATTGTGTTGCCAGGCGTCATCATATCCGCCCTCCTATTCGGCCGCTGCGAGCTGCATGTCAGCCGCTTTGTCCACCAGCGGGGCACGGAAGCTTTTCAGGCGCAGCGCATTTGTCAGGACAAATACGCTGGAAAGCGCCATGGCTCCGGCGGCAAGGACAGGCGACAGCAGAACGCCGTTGACAGGATACAATATTCCGGCCGCCACGGGAACGAGTGCTGCATTATAGGCAAAGGCCCAGAACAGATTCTGACCGATATTGCGGATCGTCGCCTTGGAAAGCGCAATCGCATTGGCAACACCGCGCAGATCGCCGGACATCAACACCACATCGGCGCTTTCGATGGCGACATCCGTGCCCGTGCCGATGGCAAGGCCGACATCGGCTGCCGCAAGCGCCGGCGCATCGTTGATGCCATCGCCGACAAAGGCGACGCGCCGGCCGCCGGCCGCAAGTCTTTTCACGGCCTCGACCTTGCCATCGGGCAGCACTTCCGCCACCACCTCATCGATGCCAAGGCGGCGAGCGATGGCTTCCGCCGTGCGGCGGTTATCGCCCGTGATCATCGTGACTTTGAGACCCAGCGCATGCAGCGCCGCAATTGCTTCCGGCGTCGACGGCTTTACCGGATCGGCAACGGCAATGATCACGGCCAACCTGCCATCAACGGCGGCATAAAGCGGTGACTGCCCTTCCCTGCCCAGCCGCTCGGCATCGCCGGCGAACATGGAAACATCGTAACCGAGCCTCGTCATGAAGCGGTCCGCGCCCGCTTCGACCTTACGGCCATCGACTATCGCCGCCACGCCGAAACCGGGGGTGGCCTCGAAGCCCTCCGCATCGGCAAGCGTCAGGCCGCCATGTTTCGCAGCCTCAATGATTGCCTCGGCGATCGGATGTTCGGAACGGCTCTCAAGCGAGGCAACGAGGCGCAGCACTTCATCCGCGTCGAACCCCTCAGTCGTGGTGAAATGCACCAGTGTCGGCTTGCCGAGCGTCAGCGTACCAGTCTTGTCGACGGCGATAACATCGGCATCGCGCAGCGTCTGGAGCGCGTCGCCGCGCCTGAACAGCACACCCATCTCGGCGGCGCGGCCGGTGCCGACCATGATAGAGGTGGGCGTGGCAAGGCCCATGGCGCAGGGACAGGCGATGATGAGGACTGCAACAGCGTTGACAAGCGCGAAGGTCAAAGCCGGGTCCGGCCCGAACACGAACCAGACGATGAAGGTGGCGAGCGCCGCCAGCATCACGGCTGGCACGAACCAGTTGGTCACCTTGTCCACCAGCGCCTGAATGGGCAGCTTGTCGGCCTGCGCTTCCTCGACCATGCGGATGATCTGCGCGATCAGCGTATCGGCGCCCACCTTGGTGGCGCGGAAGGTGAAGGAGCCATTGCGGTTGACCGTGCCGCCGACGACCTCGGAACCCGCGGTTTTCGTCACCGGGATCGGTTCACCTGTTATCATCGATTCATCGACGTAAGAGGAGCCATCGAGCACCAGGCCATCGACGGGCACCTTTTCGCCCGGACGAACGACAATCACATCACCAGTCTGTACATCCTGTAACGGCACATCGATGGTTTCGCCATTGCGCAGGACGCGGGCCGACTTGGCCTGCAGGCCAACCAGCCGTTTGATCGCCTCGCTGGTGCGGCCCTTGGCGCGCGCCTCGAGAAAACGGCCGAGCAGAATGAGCGTGACGATAACGGCCGCCGCCTCATAATAGACATTGGCGGTGCCGCGCGGCAGGATTTCCGGCAGGAAAGTCGCGACCACCGAAAATCCCCAGGCGGCGGCAGTGCCCAGCACCACCAGCGAATTCATGTCTGGTGCGAGCCGTAGAAGTGCGGGTATGCCCTTCTTGAAGAACCGCAGACCGGGTCCGAAAAGAACCAGCGTGGTCAGCGCAAATTGCAGATACCAGCTTTCCTGCATACCCACCGTTTCCATCACGAAATCATGGATGGCGGGGACCAGATGCGAACCCATCTCCAGCACGAAAACCGGCAGCGTCAGGGCAACGGCCACCGCAAGGCTGATTTTCAGGCCACGCAATTCGGCTTCGCGCCGGTCCGGCTCATCACCCTTGGCTTTGTCCGTGGCGATCTCGCTTGCATTATAACCTGCCTGCCTGATTGCTTCGGCCAGTCTGGCGGCAGAGACGGCACTGCCGGCAACGCGGACGGTGGCGCGTTCCGTCGCCAGATTGACGCTTGCATCGGAGACACCGGCGACAGCCTTCAGCGCCTTCTCCACGCGTCCGACGCAGGAGGCGCAGGTCATGCCCTCAATATCGAGTTCGATGGTTTTCTCATCGACGCCATATCCGGCATTCCGCACGGCTGCGATGACAGCCATCACATCGGGCGGGCCGGAAAAGGCAATATCGGCGCGCTCGGTAGCGAGATTGACCGAGGCCTTGAGAACCCCCGGCACTTTAGCAATCGCCTTCTCGACACGACCGACGCAGGAGGCGCATGTCATGCCATCGATCGCAATCTGATGACTCGCCCGGACCTCTATTTGTGACATGCGTATGACCCCTCTTTTCTTTATATCGAAAAAGATAGGGCTTCCCATCGTGGCAAGGTCAATAGGTTCTTTTTGATGATTTTCAAGAAGAGATGACGTGCACGTGAACGGGCGTTTTACGCCGGCTCAGGACTTGAAATAGGGGATAAATCAAAGGGAAGTTGGTGCGGACGGCGGGACTTGAACCCGCAAGACCAATGGTCGGCAGATTTTAAGTCTGCTGCGTCTACCGATTTCGCCACGTCCGCATTGCCGCGCCGCCTGCCGATCCGGCTCCGGCGCTGCAACTTGCTTCGTCATTATTCGGTGCAGGATTAAACAGTTCCGATCCCGAATGCCGACAGCGCCTCATCTACACAGGCAGAGCGGTTGCGGTCAACGGGGCCTCAGCCACACCAGGACTGATTTTTTGCAGATGCCGGATGTGCCAGCCCTTCGCGCACGAGCTGATCGGCAAAGGAGACGCCCGAACGCGAAAGCCGTTTGCGTTCCATGGCTTGCCCGCTGGCACCTGCGGAAGAGGCGACATCGAAGGTACCGGCATTCAGCATGTCGCGAAGCCTGACCTTGGCAATGAAACCGCGCTGACGCTCTTCCATGCAGCGCGCCCGGTCAATCTGCGGAACCTCGATGCCGGCGAGCTGCATTTTCACACCCTTCATCCAGAAGGTGTTGCCGTCGGCCACGCAATTGTTAAGCCCGGAGCGGCCACAAAAGGCAAAAGCACCGCTCTTTTCGCCGATCGAGATTTTTTCGACCGTGGGGCGGGTTTCCGGCAGGATGGCAGCGACCTTGCTCTGCGATGACGTGGATGGCATGGCGATGGAGCGTGGCGGCACCGGTCCGTTGCCGGGCGAAACCGGCGACGCGGGCCGAATGCTCGCCACCTTTTCCGGCGCGGCCGCCTCGCGTTTTGCAGCCGTGGCGAGTTTTGGAGAATTCGTCGTCGTGGATGTTGCCCTCGCAACATGGCGCTGCGGCAGAAGGCTGTCGCGATGTTCGTAAGCCTGAATGCCGCCGCCGACGAGGCCCAGCATCAGGACCCAGGGCCAAATGCTGCCGCCGCCAGATTTCTTCGCCGTGCGGCGTCGCGCTGCCGGTTTTCGATTGCTCACGATCGGACTCCTTCTTTACGGAGCCGCATTATCGGCCAAAGGAGTTTCCGAAAGGTTGGCGTTTTAGAGCGTTTGCGCTTTCCTCGAATCACGAAAACGCTCTAACTCTTTGTTTTGGCGCATTTCCGGGCGGAAAACCGGGTACACTTTTACTGGAATTGCTCGAACAGATCTGTGGATAAACGATCAGCGAACCTGATCGAGAAGCCGCTTGCATTCGAGCAGATCGAACAGGGCCTCCTGCAGCAGCGCCTGATCATCCTTGCCGATGCCCGATTTGCCAACCGATATTTCCGCATCGCTGTTGCCGAAGCCGAAGAAACGACCGCTCGGCTTGGCCTTCGGACGGCCGACGACCTCGTCCCCATCGGTATCGATGACGCGTGGTTCGGCAACTTCCTTTTCACCACTCGCCGCCATGATGGCTTCCATGGTTGCAAGATCACCCGAGGCAATGGCGGCCACGAAACGGTTGCCATTGGCTTTCAAAAGCTTCTGCACGCCCTTGATGGTGTAGCCATGATCATAGAGAAGATGGCGGATACCCTTCAGGAGATCGATATCATCCGGGCGGTAATAACGGCGGCCCCCGCCCCGTTTCATCGGCTTGATCTGCGGAAAGCGTGTTTCCCAGAAACGCAGCACGTGCTGCGGCAGGTTCAGCTCATCCGCAACTTCACTGATCGTCCGAAACGCGTCGGGGCTTTTGTCCAAACTACCACTCCCATCCGGACCTGGAGCGCCATGCATCCAGCCGGGTGCTGAACAGAACGCTTCTCACCCGCCGCACATAGCGCCGTCGCGAAAACCGTATCCGATCTTCACGCCGATGCCTGTCACGGCAAGATACCAATTATTAAAATTGATTATGATGCGAGTCGACCGGATTTCAACGGCTTGCACGTTGAAATTCAAGCGTGTTCACAAGAAGAATGGGGAAAAGGGCTTGCCATATGGCAAAAATGCCTTGCCGCAGCCAGCTTACGCCCCGGCCTTCTGGCCCTTTTGCTTGGCCTTGCGGGCCGTATGCGCCTTGAGAATACGCTGCTTCAGCACATTCGACGCCTTGAATGTCATGACGCGTCGCGGCGAAATCGGAACTTCCTCACCCGTTTTCGGGTTGCGGCCGATACGCTCGTTCTTTTCCCTGATCTGGAATGTCGCGAAGGACGACAGCTTGACGACCTCGCCACGGGTGATCGCGTTGCAAATCTCGTCGATGATCGTCTCGACCAACTCGGCGGATTCGGTGCGGGACAGCCCGACTTTACGAAACACAGATTCTGCAAGATCTGCGCGTGTCACTGTCTTCCCGGCCATTTTTCCCCGCAAACCCTGTCTGAATTTTTCTCTAGGAGCCGCCGAGATTATTTCCCTTGTGGCGACCGGTCAAGGGATTGTTCCAGATTCATTTGAAGCTTTCGGCAATCAGTGCAAGGGCTTAGGGCGCCCGGCGCGGTTTTGCCGCAACCACAGGGCGCTCAGGTGCGACGGATGAGGCCCCGGCCACAAAAAATACAACCGATTTCGCGTCCGCGCCTCCCCGCAGAATGAATTTGCCGTTACCAGCGCAGCAGCACCGCACCCCAGGTGAAACCGCCGCCCATGGCCTCCAGCATGACCAGATCGCCCTTCTTGATGCGGCCGTCACTGGCCGCAACGGCCAGCGCCAGCGGAATGGATGCGGCCGAGGTATTGCCGTGTTTATCGACAGTGATGACCACTTTTTCAGGATCGATGTTGAGCTTCTTCGCCGATCCGTCGATGATGCGCTTGTTGGCCTGATGCGGCACGAGCCAGTCGAGATCGTCCGCCGTCGTGCCCGTCGCTTCGAAAGCCTGCTCGATAACGTCGGTGATCATGCCGACGGCGTGTTTGAACACTTCCCGGCCTTCCATGCGCAGATGGCCGACGGTGCCTGTCGTGGAGGGTCCGCCATCGACATAGAGCTTTTCCTTGTGCGAACCGTCGGAGCGCAGTTGCGCGGTCAGAATACCACGATCGTCAGAGGTCCCCTCGCCTTCACCAGCTTCGAGAACGATAGCGCCTGCGCCATCGCCGAACAGAACGCAGGTGGTGCGGTCCTTCCAGTCGAGAATGCGCGAGAACGTTTCAGAGCCGATAACCAGAACGCGCTTGGCCATGCCACCGCGAATATAAAGATCGGCGGTCGAGACGGCATAGACGAAACCGGAACAGACGGCCTGCATGTCGAAGGCGAAACCATGGGTCATGCCGAGACGATTCTGGATATTCACTGCCGTTGCCGGAAAGGTGTTGTCCGGAGTCGACGTCGCCAGAATGATGAGGTCGATATCATCAGGGGTCAGACCGGCATTGTCGAGCGCAGCACGGGCCGCCGCCTCGCCGAGCGAAGCTGTCGTTTCGCCTTCACCGGCGATATAACGCTGCCGGATGCCCGTGCGCTGCACGATCCATTCGTCGGTGGTCTCGACGACCCCTTCAATTTCGCTGTTGGTCATGACACGCTTCGGAAGCGCTGCCCCGAAACCACGGACTATAGAGCGGATCATTCCCTTATTCCTCGTCAGCCACAAGAGCTTCGGGCGCCGGGGGCGGAAGTCGTCTTGCGTGGTAAATCTTCAGATCATTTTCTATCTTGGCCGTCAGACCGTTGTGAACCATGTCGTAGCCGACATCCACGGCGGAGGCAAAACCAATGGCATCCGTGCCGCCATGGCTCTTGATGACAATGCCGTTCAGGCCGAGAAACACGCCGCCATTGACCTTGCGCGGGTCCATCTTTTCCCTGAGCACATCAAAGGCGCTTTTCGCCAGAACATAACCGATCTTGGCAAAGAAGCTGCGGGAGATCGCCTCTCGCAGCAGCGTGGTGATCTGGCGTGCCGTGCCTTCGGCGGCCTTGAGCGCGATATTGCCGGTGAAACCTTCGGTCACCACGACATCCACCGTACCCTTGCCGATATCGTCGCCTTCAACGAAACCGCGATAATCGATGGTGCCGAGATCGGCCTCGCGGATCAGACGCCCGGCCTCACGCACTTCTTCCTGACCCTTGACCTCTTCGACGCCGACATTGAGCAGGCCGACGGTCGGGCGGTCGATATCGAACAGCGCACGCGCCATGGCGCCGCCCATCAGGGCGAAATCGAGCAATTGCTGGGAATCGGCACCAATCGTCGCACCCACGTCGAGAACGATGCTTTCGCCTTTCAGCGTCGGCCAGATGCCGGCGATGGCCGGGCGCTCCACCCGCGCCATGGTGCGCAAACAGAATTTGGCCATGGCCATGAGCGCGCCGGTATTGCCGGCAGAGACCACGACATCCGCCTCACCAAGCTTTACCGCCTCGATGGCGCGCCACATGCTGGAGACGTAGCGGCCACGGCGAAGCGCCTGGCTCGGCTTTTCGTCCATGGCGACCGAGACTTCACAATCGTGAAAGACCGACTTTTCCCGAAGCGCGGGATATTGTGCCAGAATGGGTTCGCATTTGCTCTTCTGCCCGTAGAGCAGAAAAGTTACATCGTTGTGCCGTTCAAGCGCCTTGGCGGCACCGGGTATGGCAACATCTGGGCCGAAATCGCCACCCATGACGTCAATTGCAATTCTGATCACTCGTCCCTTATCCTTTTTGCCGCCACTCAAGCGGATTTTGCGCGAAAATACCTTTTCCGGCTTTTGTTACAATAAAATTATTTCAGCCCAACGGGGCCATTCAGTCTTTTTTCCAATCTTTTAACGCGGCGAAAGGCGACGGGCGCTTTTCTTCTTCCGGCTCATTGTCGGCGGTTTCTGGAAATTCCGCCTCCGGCTTGCGCGGATAGGGATCGATCGCAAGGGCAGCGAATTCCGCAACCGCGGCACCGACATCGATGCTGTCGCCGGTGAACTGGTCGGGAATGTCAGGGCCATCGGGGTCGAGTACGATCTCGCCTTCCTCATTGGTGACCATCCGCGCCAGCTTCGATCCTTCCGGCACGAAAATATGCTCCACAGTCTCGTCGATCTTGCTCATGACCGGCTCCAGCGTCACGACACAGGACTGGGTTACGGCCGCATGCACCTCACCCTTGATCTTCACGCCATCCTTCTTCCACCGGGTAACCTGCAATTCCGCCTTCAGATATTCGACGGAAACCACATTCCAGAATTTCGCCAGCGCTTTCAGCTCCTCGGCATTGGCTTCGAGACCAATCCTGACGGGATTGGCGGAAATATGGCCTACCTTTACGGGATAGGAAAAAGGCAGGTCGTCATTTGCGGCGTGTCGCGTGTTCATGGTGAACCTCATCGTCCAGGCAAGGGCAGCGTCAGGCTTCCGGTTGCTATTGTTTCTTCGGAACCGGCGGAAAGGGCTGAAGAGGCTTCCATCATCCAGCCCGCCAGCCCGTCCAGCGTCGGCGCCGTCTCGTCTGCCTGCGGGTATATATTGCGCCGGAGCGCTGCGGCAAGGGCAACGGGGTCGGATGCATCCAGCGCCGCTGCATAGGATTCGAGCCGGCCATAGAACATGCCGGCGAATTTCTTCATGCGTTTCGGTACACCCTGATCGCCGATACCGAGTTCACGGATGGAGTGATCGATATCCTGAAAAAAGGCGTCGACGATCTCCTGCGCGATCTCCTGACCGCTGACCCCGGAGGATTTGGTGCGGCGGAAATAGAGAATCATGATGACCGACAGCATCTCGAAGCGGCCCATCACGGTATCGGGAACGCCGAGATCGAGATAAAAACCGGGCGTGCGGGCGGCAGCCGTCAGGATATCATATTGCCGGTCGACTATGGCGCGATTGTTGTTTTTCTTCTTGAACAGCCCGAATATCATCGTTTTTTTCCGAACGGGACCGGTGAATTCACTTACCACCCATCGCACTTGTTGCATGATCGTCAAAGCTGGTTTACCGAAGCATCCACGAATTGCAATGCTGTCACGGTCACGTTCGTCTTTTGGCTGAAACAGTCGAAGAGAACCGGAGGAGTTCCAAAAGACCGGGAAAGCATTGAATTTGGGGGGTGATCGGGATTTTCCGTCCCCGGATTGACACAATCATGTGCACAGACACTGTGCACCACGCAATGCCGGAAGGTGCCATTCATGATCGCAGTCGGGGAAACGCAGTTGAGCAAGCAGAAATCCGCAAGTCACGGCAAAATTCTGAGCAAGACGGCCATCGCAATCGTACTCGCATCCGGCCTGCTTTCCGCCTGCACCAGCACCACCGACGTGTTCCACAACGGCTACGTCATGGACGAACAGTCGCTTCAGCTGATCCCGGAAGGTTCCAGCCGCGAGCAGGTTCTTCTGACCATGGGCACGCCCTCCACCACGGCGACCTTCGGCAACGAGGTGTTCTATTACATCTCGCAGAAGCGCGTGCGCCGCGCTGCCTTCATGAAGCCGACGCTGGTCGAGCAGAACATTCTCGCCATCTATTTCAACAAGGACGGCGTTATCGAGCGCAAGGCCAATTACGCGCTGCAGGACGGCAAGGTCTTCGACACGATTTCGCGCACCACCCCGACCGGCGGCAAGGATCTCACCTTCCTGCAGCAGCTGCTGTCGGGCGGCACCTCGGGCGCCAATATCGCCAAGAGCATTCTCGGCCAGGGCAACAACACGCCCTGACCGGCAGACAAAAGCATTCGCAAAATCAAAGGCCCGGGGACTTCTCCCCGGGCCTTTTTGTATGTCAATGCTGCAAGCCCTCAGTGGGCAAGAACCGCGAGCAGCAGCAGCGCCACGATATTGGTGATCTTGATGGCCGGATTGACGGCCGGGCCGGCGGTATCCTTGTAAGGATCACCGACGGTATCGCCCGTCACCGACGCCTTGTGGGCGTCCGAACCCTTGACGTGACGCACACCATCCTTGTCGATGAAGCCGTCCTCGAAGCTCTTCTTGGCATTATCCCAGGCGCCACCGCCTGATGTCATGGAAATCGCCACGAACAGTCCGTTGATGATGACACCGAGCAGCGACGCCCCGAGTGCGGCAAAGGCTGACGCCTTGGACCCCGAGATCAGCAACACGCCGAAATAGACGACGAGTGGGGCCAGAACCGGCAGGAGCGACGGGATGATCATTTCCCGGATTGCCGCTTTCGTCAGCAGGTCCACGGCCTTGCCATAGTCCGGCTTTTCCGTTCCGGCCATGATGCCGGGTTTTTCGCGGAACTGGCGGCGAACTTCTTCGACGATGGCGCTTGCAGCCTTGCCCACCGCCGTCATGGCTATGCCGCCGAAGAGATAGGGGATGAGGCCGCCGAACAGCAGACCGGCAACGACGTAAGGATTGGCGAGGCTGAAGGAAATCTCGCCGATATCCTTGAAGTAGGGATAGGTATCGCCATTGGCGGCGAAATAGGACAGGTCGTTGGAGTAAGCGGCAAACAGCACCAGCGCGCCGAGACCGGCAGAGCCGATGGCGTAACCCTTGGTGACCGCTTTGGTGGTATTGCCGACAGCATCCAGCGCGTCGGTCGCCTTGCGGACGTCAGGATCGAGACCGGCCATTTCGGCAATGCCACCGGCATTGTCCGTGACCGGGCCGAAAGCGTCGAGCGCCACGATCATGCCCGCCAGCCCAAGCATGGCGGTGACGGCGATACCGGTGCCGAACAGGCCCGCGAGCTGGTAGGTGCCGATAATGCCGCCGACGATGACGATGGCCGGCAGCGCCGTCGATTCCAGCGAGACCGCAAGCCCCTGAATGACGTTGGTGCCGTGGCCGGTAACCGATGCCTGGGCGATGGAGTTGACCGGGCGCTTGTTGGTGCCGGTATAATATTCGGTGATGACGACGATCAGTGCCGTTACCACCAGACCGAGCAGACCGCAGAGGAAGAGGTTGGTGCCGGTGATCTCCATGCCGGCGACCGTGCCCACTGTTCCCCAACCGACCGTCGCATAGGTGGCGACCGCAAGGCCGGCGACCGAGAAGATACCGGTGGCGATCAGCCCCTTGTAAAGCGCGCCCATGATGGAATTGTTGGTGCCGAGCTTGACGAAGAAGGTGCCGGCAATCGAGGTCAGGATGCAGGCGCCGCAAATCGCCAGCGGATAGACCATGGCGCTTTCCAGTATCGGCGTTCCCGCAAAGAAGATCGCGGCGAGAACCATGGTCGCCACAACAGAGACGGCATAGGTCTCGAACAGGTCGGCCGCCATGCCGGCGCAGTCACCAACATTGTCGCCGACATTGTCGGCGATCGTTGCCGGGTTGCGGGGGTCATCCTCCGGAATACCTGCTTCGACCTTGCCGACGAGATCGCCGCCGACATCTGCGCCCTTGGTGAAGATGCCGCCGCCGAGACGGGCGAAGATGGAGATCAGCGAGGCGCCGAAACCGAGCGACACCAGCGCGTCGATCACCTCACGCGAGCCGGCCGGGTGGCCCATCACCGAAGTCAGGATGTAATAATAGATGGAGACGCCGAGCAGCGCGAGACCCGCCACCAGCATGCCGGTGATGGCGCCCGACTTGAAGGCGATATCGAGGCCCGCGCCAAGGCTGTGCGAGGCTGCCTGCGCGGTGCGCAGATTGGCGCGCACGGAGACATGCATGCCGACGAAACCGGCCGCCCCTGAAAGAACCGCGCCGATGAGGAAGCCGATGGCCGCCATGGCCGACAGCAGATACCAGGCCAGAATGGCGACGATCAGTCCGACGATGGCGATGGTGAGATATTGACGGGTGAGATAAGCCTGTGCGCCTTCACGGATATAACCTGCTATTTCACGCATACGCTCGTTGCCCTGATCGGCATCGAGAACACTCTTGGTCGCCCATACCGCGTAAACCACGGACAGGATACCGCATAAAATTACTATGGGTATTACGGTCATGCGCACTTACCTCCCAAAAGGCCGGGTCTCACTCCCTCCCCGGCGTGACGAACCATCTGCGTGAACCTGAAGCACGATCGCCCGTGCACAAGGCTCTCTCCGGGCCGTTTGTTCCCTCCCAAGGAAAAACGACCTGCGCGGCAAGATTGCGTTGGCGAAAGGTGCGGCGTCAAGCCCACAAATTTGCCTGAAACATGAAAGGGGTAGAGAACGAACGCGACTTTACGCAGCGTTTTTGCGCTGCCTCAGCAGCAGCGACAAAACGAGCAGCAGGCAAAGCCCCGCAACCGGCCAGATGACAAGGTTCATCACCGACCAGCCCCATGCCGTAAACACCTTGCCGGAAGAGAAGGAAGACAGCGCCACCGTGCCGAACAGCACGATATCGTGGAAGCCCTGCACCTTGTCCGCCTCATGTGGGCGGTAGCTTGACGTGATGATGGCAGTTGCGCCGATGAAACCGAAATTCCAGCCAAGCCCGAGGAGAATCAGCGCCGCCCAGAAGTTCCACAATTCGATGCCCATATGGGCAACGATGGCGCAGGCCATCAGCACGATAACGCCGACCGCCACGATTTTTTCCGCACCGAATCGGGAAATCAGCATGCCGGTGAAGAAGCTGGGAGCGAACATGGCCAGAACGTGCCACTGGATACCGAGCGTGGCGAGTTCGGTGGGGAAACCGCAGCCGACCACCATGGCAAGCGGCGCGCCGGTCATCATGAAGGTCATCAAGGCGTAAGAGCCGATGCCGCAGATCATGCCGGTGATGAAACGCTGTGTGCGGACGATTTCCGACAGCGGGCGCACGGCCTCCGTATGGGTGGATGCGGCCTTCGGGTCGGGCAATTTCAGGAATGCCAGAATGGCGATCGACACGAGACCGAGCGGCACCAGTGCGATGAACGCGCCGGCAAAAGTGACCGGTGCGAGCAGGTCCTTGCCGAGGATAGCCAGTTGCGGCCCGACGATGGCCGAAATGATGCCGCCTGCCAGAATCCAGGAAATAGCCTTCGGCTTGTAGAAGGATGGCGATGCATCGGCTGCGGCGAAACGGATTTTCTGCGTGAAGCCGCCGGAGATACCGATCAGCAGCAGGCCGACGGCAAACAGCCAGAAATCAGAGCGGAAGAGCGCCACCGCGGCGATGCCGCCGCCGATCGAGCACATCAGCGCGCCGACCATGAAACCGGCC
Source organism: Agrobacterium sp. ICMP 6402 (assembly GCF_009498615.1). NCBI lineage: Bacteria > Pseudomonadati > Pseudomonadota > Alphaproteobacteria > Hyphomicrobiales > Rhizobiaceae > Agrobacterium > Agrobacterium sp. ICMP 6402. Next base: position 716,234 of record NZ_QSNV01000001.1, on the reverse strand, counting down.
TTGCGGCCGAGAAACCGTGAGGCCGCCGCAACGCAGATGGCGCCGAGCGCCACGCCGATATTGAAGCCTGTGAGCGGCGCGGTTGCCAGTGATTTGTCGGCGCCGAGCAGCTGATAACCGGCAAGCGCGCCGACCGAAAAGCTTAAAGGCGCGGCCGATCCCATGATCGCCTGCGCCATGGTCAGCAGGAAGACGTTGCGCTTCGCCTCGTCCAGTTGAACTTCAAGCCCGGGGACGGAAACGGCGCTCATGTCTTCCTCACCTAATGTATTTTAGCGTTTTGCCTCGCCGCGCACCTGCTTGGCAATGCGGTCAAGCACCGCATTCACCAGCTTTGGCTCGTCGTGTTCGAAGAAAGCACGGGCGATTTCGACATATTCCGTGACGATGACGGCAACCGGCACGTCATTGCGCTCGAGGATTTCGAATGTGCCGGCGCGAAGAATGGCGCGCACGGTGGCGTCGAGACGCGACAGCGGCCAGTCTTCCAGAAGGGCGGAACGCACCAGGGGGTCGATCTTCGTCTGGTCACGGACGACGCCGGAGACGATAGAGCGGAACCACGACGGATCGGCCTTCAGGTAGGTATCGCCATCGACTTCCTGGCCGAGCCGGTGCGCCTCATATTCGGCCACGACTTCCATCACGCCGGTGCCACCGACATCCATCTGGTAGAGCGCCTGCACGGCCGCAAGGCGGGCCGCGCCGCGCTGGTTGGCCGGCTTTACCGAAGGCTGGCGCGGTTCGCCGCCATTATCAACATTCGACATGCGCTCAGCCACCCAGTTTTTTCTTCAGTTCGATCATGGTCAGCGCCGCACGGGCAGCAAAACCGCCCTTGTCCTTGTCGGAACGGCGCACGCGGGACCATGCCTGCTCGTCATTTTCGACAGTCAGGATGCCGTTGCCGATCGGCAGCGATTCGCTGACGGCGAGGTCCATCAGGGCGCGGGAGGATTCGTTGGAGACGATATCGAAGTGATAGGTCTCGCCACGAATTACCATGCCGAGGGCGACGAAACCGTCATATTCCGTGCCGTCATTGTCGGCACCGTCCAGCGCCATGGCGATGGCGGCGGGGATTTCGAGCGCGCCGGGAACGGTGATGACGTCATAGGTAGCGCCTGCCTCATCAAGCGCAAACTTCGCGCCTTCGAGAAGGGCGTCCGCCATATCGTCGTAAAAACGTGCTTCCACGATAAGAAGATGAGGTTTGGACATAAGATTTTCCTGAAAAGGTTCGCGCCGGATCATACCGGCTTTTGCGGCGGTCAAACCACGACTGGCTGTTTTTGGCAAGTAATTTCATAAATCGCACGCACAGGACGCCGCGTTTGCGGGCCGTTTTGCCGAAGTTTATACCTTATCCGAAGCGGCTTGCAAAAATCAGGTTTTCTGGAAAGCGAGGTGGATGCCCAGCCCCATCAGCACCGTTCCCGCAGCGCGGCGGGCAATCACCTGCACGGCGCTTGAACGCTTCAGACGCCCAACCATGGCGCCGGCCAGAAGCACGCCAAAAAGATCGGCGGAGGAAAAAATGAAGTTGACGGCGATGCCGAGGATCAGCAATTGCAGCCAGACCGGAAAGGCCGCCGCCGGATCGACAAATTGCGGCAGGAAGGCCAGAAAGAACAGCGCGGTTTTCGGATTGAGCACATCGACGATGATGCTGTCGATAAAGGCGCGCCTTGCCGATTTCGGCTCGATGGTCAGATTGACCGCTTCGCCTTCCAGCTTGCTGCGCAGCATCGAGAAACCGAGCCAGATGAGATAAAGCGCGCCGCAGAGCTTTACCGCCAGATAAAGCCACGGCACCGCCTGAAACAGCACGGAAAGCCCTGCCGCAGAAGCAACGATGTGGACATAGCAGCCGACATGGATGCCAAGCACCGCCATCAGCCCGGCAAACCGGCCACGCGCCATGGTTTGCGCCGCCGCGTAAAGCATGGCCGGGCCGGGAATATAGGCAAACAGGGCGGTGGTGATGAAAAAGGCTGTCAGCAGCTCAAAAGACGGCATGATGTGTTCCCCTACCCCGTTTGGCTCGCAATCGATTTCAAACGGCCGAATGACGTCTTTACAATCTTTCCGGTTCGACCGGAAGTGCGGCCGTGACGAACGCCCGATGAGGAGCAAGCCCGTTCCTCCCCTCCCGTCATTCCGGCCCTGAGCCGGATTCCAGCCGCCACGCGTCTGCGCTTCGGGAACAGCCTTTTCAGCCCAAGGACCTGGGCTGGCTGGATACCGGCTCAAGGCCGGTATGACGGAGGAGAAAGTGTCAGCCTCGGCGTACTATCGGACTACGCCGAGGGAAATTCCGCAAGCCTTGCGGCGTAACGCGCCATCGTATCGACTTCGAAATTGACGAAGTCGCCCGGCTGGCGCTCGCCCCACGTCGTCACAGTCAGCGTGTGGCGGATCAGCAGGACGTCGAAATCCGTGCCATCGACAGCGTTGACGGTGAGCGATGTGCCATCCAGCGCGATGGAACCCTTGGGCGCGACGAATTTCGCCAGATGCTCCGGCGCGCGCAAGCGGATACGCACCGCCTCGCCCTCCGGCTCCACGGACAGGATTTCCGCCTTGTCATCGACATGGCCGGAGACGATGTGGCCGCCAAGTTCGTCGCCGATCTTCAGCGCCCGCTCCAGATTGACATGGGTGCCCTTTTGCCATCCGGCAATCGTCGTCAGGCGCAGCGCCTCTTCCCAGGCTTCGACCTCATACCAGCGCTCGTTGCTGCCGTCTTCCGGCAGTCTCGTCACCGTCAGGCACACGCCGCCATGGGAGATCGATGCGCCCATATCGATGGTCTTGGGATCGTAATTGGTCGCCACCCGCAAACGAATTCCCTCGGCCAGAGCTTCCAGCTCGGACACGGTTCCAACGTCGGTGACAATTCCGGTAAACATCAAAGCGGCCTTTCATAATCGAAGCAGCGATCCGGCCCATGGGCGGTTTCGCTGACCAGAACATAGTCGCCCGTGATATCGGCACGGTTGAGCGGCGTTTCAATGCCGCCTTCGCCGATGACGACCGGGCTTTCAAACAGCATGATACGGTCCACCAGCCCGGCTTCAAGGAATGATTTTGCGGCAAAGGCGCCGCCTTCGACCAGAAGTTCCGACATGCCGCTATCGGCGAGGGTGTGGAGGAGGGATTCGAGCGATGGTGCTTCGAGGATTTGGATGCCGGCTTCGGTGAGGAGTTGGCGTCGGTGGTCGGGGTTACCCCCCTCTGCCCTGCCGGGCATCTCCCCCACAAGGGGGGAGATCGATGGAGCGGCGTATTGCCCGACATCAACAGCTGGCGAATGAGACCCCGACTCAAAATTTGAGCGAGCGGACAGCCCCTTGCCGATCTCCCCCCTTGTGGGGGAGATGCCCGGCAGGGCAGAGGGCGGTAAAGCGGCAACCACCACCGGAACTTCACGCGCACTCCGCACCAGCTTCGACGTCAGCGGCAATTCAAACTGACGATCCAGCACGATGCGCACCGGCGAGCGCTGCTCCATGCCGGCAATGCGCACCGTCAGCTCCGGATCATCCGCAATAGCGGTGCGAATACCGACGAGAATGGCATCACAACGCGCCCGCAGCTCATGCACGGCATGGCGAGCCTCAGGCCCGGTGATCGCCACCTGCCCCTCGCCCTGCCTGCCGATCATCCCATCGGCGGAAATTGCAAGTTTCAGAATCACATGCGGGCGTTTTTTCATCTGACGTGTGAGGTAACCGGCAAGCGCTCGCTTACCCTCATCACGCAGCAGGCCGGTCTCCACGACAATGCCGGCATCACGTAAAATCGTATAACCACGACCGGAAACCCGCTCGTCCGGATCGTCCACCGCCACCACGATACGGGCGACGCCGTATTCCACCAGAGCGTTGGCACAGGGCGGGGTTTTGCCCCAATGCGAGCATGGTTCAAGCGTCACATAGGCGGTAGCACCACGGGCCGCCTCGCCGGCGATTTCCAGCGCCTGACGTTCGGCATGCGGCCGGCCGCCAATGGCAGTCACCGCTTCGGCGATGATGTTTCCGTCTTTGACGAGAACACAGCCCACGGAGGGATTGGTAAGCGTCTGGCCCTGATGGCGGAGCGAAACCTCGATTGCCCTTGCCATGAATTTTTCGTCATCGGCACGGCTCGGCACGGCTAGACTCCGGCGTCCGTATCGCGGGCGATCTTGGCGTTGATTTCGGCAATCACGTTTTCAAAATCCTCGGCATGGCTGAAATCGCGATAGACCGAGGCGTAACGCACGAAGGCCACGTCATCGAGACTTTTCAGCGCTTCAAGAACCTGCAGGCCAATTTCTTCCGAGGGAATTTCCGTCTCGCCGGAGCTTTCGAGACGACGAACGATGCCGGAAACGGCCCGCTCGATCCGGTCGCGGTCGACCGGGCGCTTGCGCAGCGCGATCTCGAAGGATCGCACCAGCTTTTCCCGGTCGAAAGGCAGCTTGCGGCCGCTTTTCTTGATGACCATCAACTCGCGCAGTTGCACGCGCTCATAGGTCGTAAAGCGGCCGCCGCAATCCGGGCAGATGCGCCGCCGACGGATGGAGGTGTTGTCCTCCGCCGGACGCGAGTCCTTGACCTGTGTGTCTTCGGAACCGCAGAATGGGCAGCGCATCGTCTTTTTTCCTTACATGTACGGGTACATCGGGAAACGGTCGGTCAGGCCGACGACCTTTTCACGTACCGCAGCTTCGACGGAGGCATTGCCCTCGTCCGAATTGGCAACCTTCAAGCCGTCGAGAACCTCGACGATCAGCTTGCCGATTTCGCGGAATTCCGCTTCCTTGAAACCGCGCGTCGTGCCGGCCGGCGTGCCAAGACGGACGCCGGATGTGACGAAGGGCTTTTCCGGATCGAAAGGAATGCCGTTCTTGTTGCAGGTGACGTAAGCGCGGCCGAGGGCTGCTTCCGCACGCTTGCCGGTGGCGTTCTTCTTGCGAAGGTCGACCAGCATCAGGTGGTTGTCGGTGCCGCCGGAGACGACATCCAGACCGCCTTCGATCAGGGTTTCTGCCAGCGCCTTGGCGTTCTTGACGACCTGTGCGGCATAGTCCTTGAACTCTGGCTGCAAAGCTTCACCGAAGGCCACTGCCTTGGCGGCGATGACGTGCATCAGCGGGCCGCCCTGCAGGCCGGGGAATACGGCCGAATTGAATTTCTTGGCCAGATCCTCGTCGTTGGTGAGGATCATGCCGCCACGCGGGCCACGCAGCGACTTGTGCGTCGTCGTCGTTGCAACATGGCAATGCGGGAACGGCGACGGGTGCTGGCCACCGGCAACGAGACCGGCGATGTGGGCCATGTCGACCATCAGGTAAGCGCCGACTTCATCGGCGATCTCGCGGAAGCGCTTCCAGTCCCAGACGCGGGAATAGGCAGTGCCACCGGCGAGGATCAGCTTCGGCCGGGTTTCCTTGGCCTTGCGCTCCACTTCGTCCATGTCGAGCAGGTTGTCGCCTTCGCGCACGCCGTAGGACACGACATTGAACCATTTACCGGACATGTTGACCGGCGAACCATGCGTCAGATGGCCTCCCGAGTTCAGGTCGAGACCCATGAAGGTATCGCCCGGCTGCAGCAGCGCGAGGAACACGGCCTGGTTCATCTGCGAACCGGAATTCGGCTGGACGTTGGCGAAGTTGACGCCGAACAGCTTCTTGGCGCGCTCAATGGCAAGCTCTTCAGCAATGTCGACGAACTGGCAGCCGCCATAATAACGCTTGCCCGGATAACCTTCCGCATATTTGTTGGTCATGATCGAACCCTGTGCTTCAAGCACGGCGCGGGAAACGATGTTTTCCGAGGCGATCAGTTCGATCTCGTGGCGCTGGCGACCCAGTTCCTTCTCAATCGAGCCGAAAATATCCGGATCAACTTCGGCAAGCGGACGGGAGAAGAAAGCATCTGTGTTCGACATGGTGAAGGCTCCTGAAACAGTAATGCGATGGCGTCTTAGCGTTCCGCCCGGACAAGAGCAATACGAGGTGCGAGATTTGCCCGTCAAAACGCGACGTTGCGACAAAAAACGGCAGCTGTTTTCGGAAAATCGCCAAGAAAAAAGCCGCACCCGAAGATGCGGCCTGTTTTCATCGATAAAAGCGCAGATCAGTTGCGCGGCAGAAGGTCGTCATCAACAGGGCCGGCCGGCTGCTCGATGCCGGTGGTGGTGTTGAGCGCCAGTTCGGCGTTGCCGTCCTTTTCATAGATATCGTCGCGGAACTGCACCACGCCGTCCTTCGCCGACCATGCGGTGATGTAGACGAAATAAACAGGCACTTCCTGCGCCAGCTTGATCGGCGTGTTGACGCGGGTGGCGATGACGCGCTCCATTTCCTGACGCGACCAGCCGGGCGTGTCGCGCAGCAGCCAGCTTGTGAGGTCGCGCACATTCTGCACGCGCACGCAGCCGGAGGATTCGAAACGCATCAGCTTGTTGAACAGGCCCTGTTGCGGCGTGTCGTGCATATATTCGTTGTTCGGATTGTGGAAGTTGATCTTCGTCGAAGACATGGCGTTGATCTTGCCGGGGTCCTGACGGAACATCAGGTTCGGAGCCTTCGGCGCGAACCAGTCGACCGCGGTCGGCGGCACTTCCTGTCCCTTGCCATCGATGAGGCGGATATTGTTCCGCTCCAGATAGGTCGGGTCCTTCTGCATCAGCGGCACGATATCCTTCTCGATGATCGAGCGCGGCGCGGTCCAGTAAGGGTTGAGGATGACCTCGTAGATCTTGGAATTGATGACATGCGTCGGGCGGCTGGCCCGGCCGACGACGGCCGTGTTGCGCAGCACGACGCGTTCATTCTCCACCGCTTCGATGGCGGCGGCCGGAATATTGACCATCAGGTGACGCGGGCCGAGATCGCCCGACATGGACTGGATGCGCACGAGGTTGGTCTGCAATTGCGCCAGACGAATCTGGGCCGAAACATTAAGCGCCTTGGTGGTATATTCACCGCTGACACCATCGGCGGGAAGACCATGGCGGGCCTGGAAGCGTTTCAGCGCACCATCGACGTAACTATCGAAGGCGCTGGAAATGCCGGCCTCGCGCGGCAGGTCGCCGGATACCATCAGTCGCTGGCGAAGCGCCTGTACGGAGGGGTCAGAGACGCCAATCTGAAGACGCTGCTGACTGATGGGCACATCCGGCCAGCCACCATTCTGGACGATCTGCTGATATTGCATGATCGCCTGCTGCATGTAGACAGGCGCTTCCCGTCCGAGAACCGGATTGTTGGAGACCACGCCGACGGCGGAACGCGACGTATTGGCGTCGAACTGGTCATCCCAGTTGCCGCGGCGTGACGAACCCATGAGGTCGTTCAGCGCATTTTGCGCGAGCGCCGGCGCGGCAAGCGCTGCGACACCAACGGAAACGGCTGAGCGCAGAAGCGCGCGGCGCGATACGGAATCGGAAACGGATTTCTTTGTCATTCTACCTACCAGCCACTCTCTTCGGCATTCTCAACAATGCCTAAATCAATATGATTAACAAACACGTACAACGTGCCTGCCGGCCGGTAATGCTCGAGGCCCAGTGTCTGGGCGCTACAGTCTGGCGGAACAGTCGGGACTTGCCGCGACAGCAGGAGAAACAGCCGGCTCCCTCACCCTTGCCGGTCCCATATCAATATGGCCAATTCGTGTCACGCGCCTTTTCTCACAAAGCTGTGTTGCCTGAAAGTAAAGGCGAAGGCCCGGATAAGGCACCGGGCTTGACATGAAAAACAAGCGTCGGCGTTGCGCGGAATCCGCAAGCCGGAGGCAAAGCGATGCCCCCGGCTTAAACAGTGAAACCGTCGCGGATATTAGAGACGATAAGCGATCGAGTCGTTCCAGAAGCGATCGAGGCGCTGCAGCAGCTTGTTCATTTCGGAGAACTCGCCGGTGCCGATGCCGCCGACCTTTTCGATCGAGCCGACGTGGCGTTCATAAAGGCGGGCAACCGTTTCGGCGATGGCCTGGCCTTCTTCGGTCAGGCTGATGCGGACCGAGCGGCGGTCGACACGCGAGCGCTGATGGTTGATGAGACCGAGGTCGACCAGCTTCTTGACGTTGTAGGAAACGTTCGAGCCGAGGTAATAACCGCGGGAACGAAGTTCACCGGCCGTCAATTCGGAATTGCCGATGTTGAAAAGCAGGAGCGCCTGTACGGCGTTGACGTCATCACGACCCTGACGATCGAACTCGTCCTTGATGACATCGAGGAGGCGGCGGTGGAGACGTTCCACCAGGTGCAGCGACTCCATGTAGAGCGAACGGATGGTATCTTCGTGTGCGTCGGCAACAACGGCCTGCGGCTTAACTTTGCTATTGATCATGACTGCCTCACTGTTTTGTTTGGCGGTGTGTTTGTTTGTCTCCCGCCTTGAGTGAGAACCTAATCAATGCGCATAAAATTCTACTTAAAAGCTACGATTAACAAATGGTTACCTGCATTTTCCCTGGAGGGGTCAACTTGTGGCGAAGCGGGAATGGCCAGAGCTCATCTATTATAAATCAATGACTTAGCGATAAAAAACAGCCGAAAATCAGGCCCAATTGCTTTATTCTTATGGTAAATCAATTCTTGCGCGTTCTTCATTCTGGCGGTGATCCAGCCAGAAAGCGACCAGAAATAGTATATAAATGGTTGCCACGAGGCCGTGCATGACGGGTACCAGCGTGTTGGCGCCAAAGATATGTGGCCATACCTTATACATGGCGATCTGCGCGCCTGCGCCCATGACCCACATGACGGCGCCCCAGGAGGCGCCAAGCCAGAGACCGAGTGCCGCGACCGGGAAAATGACCGCAAGCGCGCTGCCCGCCACCCGCCAGGGCAGGTTCAGCATATCGAACCGCCCCTGCCCGCCCAGCGAGTACCCCGTGAGCATTGCCCAATATTGCAGGCCGAACCAGAAACAGGAGACCGCGACCAGTCTCATGAAGACCAGAAAGAGGATTTCCGTAAGCGGAAGCTTCGGCAGAGGTTGAGAATCAGGTTCCATGGCCGGAAGATACGGTCTCGACGGGCGGGCGACCAGCCCATATTGAATCCGGTGGCTCGTCTTGTCAAAGCAGCATCGCCCGTTCATGGCGGGTGTGGAACCGCAGGACCTTCGAGGGGCCTCGCCTTGTTTCCTTAGAAGGCCAGGGCAATGCGCACCAGCAGACGATAGGCAAGACTGCGCGGCACCATTTGGTTGACAGTCCCGGCGATGTAGAGATCGCGGTCCGGCACATAAAACAGCATGGCCCCGAAGACGCCGGAATGGCCGATCATGGCGGGTACGGCAAAGAAAGGCGACTGCCAGCGCGGGATGCTGAACCGCATGACACCGATGCCATAAGAAAGAGGCACCAATGGCGAGAAGATCGAGCGCCATTGCGCCGTCATCCCCGCGAGGCTGGTTTTGGAAAACAACTCACCCCCAACAAAAGCACGCAGAAACCGGATCTGGTCCCGCATGGTCGAGACGATGGCGCCTTCGGCGGCAAACGAGGCTAGAGCCCTGGGAGTATGCAGAGGCGTGTTTCGACACATAACCGCCGTGACATCGCTATAGCTATCAAGCGTCGCAGGCGTGAAGAGCCAGGTGTCTTCCAGCGCCAACGGCTGAAAGATACGGTTACGGAGCGCATTTTCATAAGAACAACCGGCCAGAATTTCAACGATGCGCCCGAGCAGCATATAGTTGGTGTCGCTGTAGAATGCCTTTCTGGGCGTGGAGGGCGCAAAGTGAGCCTTCATGGAGCGGGAAATAGACAGAAGTTCGTCAAAACTCCAGCCCCTGTCTGCCTTGAGCAGATCGGCAAGGACCGTGCCTCCGTCCGGCCGCTTGTCCTCGAAATAGTCCGGGATGCCGGAGGTATGGGCCAGAAGTTCACCGATTGTGACCTGCGATCCGAAATCACGTCCATCGTAAATATTAAGGCCAGCCATCGTCTCGCATCCGAGCAGGTCCGAGGCGCGGGAATCCAGCGCAAGCTTGTGCTCCTCGCACAGCTGGACGATCAAAGCCGCCGTGAACAACTTGGTGACGCTGGCGATGAAATAGGGTCGTTGCGCTTCGCCGTGCCGCCAGGAAAAACCGGTGGACGGCTGCTCGACAGTCAGGGCAAGTCCGGCGGCACCGGGCGGAAAGGCATATCCGGCCGCGATCCGCTCAAGCTTCGGCGTTTGCATCTATCACCCCTACTGGCCTGTTCCGTGCAGGCTTGCACAATCGACCGTGTCAACTCCTGGTAACGCCGCATTATTCCCCAACAGCATTGCAGGAAAATTGTCGCATTCGCATCGTGCGCCCTCCGTGTTATGGAGCTTTCCAGAATGGGCGGGATACGAAGGATATTCTTACATGCAGGACAAAACGCATCTGGTCGACGAGATTACCGGCCATCGCCGCATGCGGCGCAATCGCAAGGCGGATTGGACGCGCCGTCTGGTGCAGGAGAACCGCCTGACCGTCGACGATCTCATCTGGCCAGTGTTCATCGTGCCGGGCAGCAATATCCTCGATCCCATTCCGGCGATGCCCGGCGTCAACCGGATGAGTATCGACAAGCTCGTCGAAGCGGCGAAGGAAGCCGCCGACCTCGGCATCCCGGCAATCGCCACCTTTCCGAATATCGAGATGGAGCTGCGTGACGAGACCGGCTCGAATGCGCTGGAGGCCAACAATCTCATCAATCAGGCGACGATCGCGGTCAAAAAAGCCGTTCCAGATATCGGTATGATCACCGATGTCGCGCTAGACCCTTTCACCAGCCACGGGCATGACGGCATTTTGCGCGGCGACGAGATCGTCAATGACGAGACGGTCGATCACGTCGTCAGGGCGGCGATCCTGCAGGCGGATGCCGGCTCCGACATTATCTCTCCTTCAGAGATGATGGATGGCCGTGTCGGCGCCATCCGTCGCGGTCTTGATGCCGCCGGGCATCAGAATGTCGGCATCATGGCTTATGCGACGAAATTCGCCTCCGGCTATTACGGCCCCTATCGCGAAGCCATTTCCACGGCTGGCCTGCTGAAGGGCGACAAGAACAGCTATTACATCAGCCCCGCCAACGGCATGGAGGCGATCCGCGATGCGGCGCTCGACGTTGAGGAAGGGGCTGACATGCTGATGGTCAAACCCGGCCTGCCCTATCTCGACATCTGCTGGCGGCTGAAGGAGAATTTCGGGCTGCCGACTTTCGCTTATCAGGTGTCAGGCGAATATACCCAGATCAAGGCGGCGGCCATGAATGGCTGGATCGACGGCGAGCGGGTGATGATGGAAACGCTTCTCTGTTTCAAGCGTGCAGGCTGCGACGGCATCTTGAGCTATTTCGCCATCGAGGCTGCACGCAAGCTCGCAAAGGGCTGACGGCCACCTCTTATTGTATTCGGTCGTTTTCTTCCCATATTGTCTGCTGACACGGCACATATGCCGAGCTGTCAGACCTTCTTTAGGAGAAAACGACCGATGAGCCTCGACCAGAACCCCACCTATGCCGCACCGGACGACTGGCGCGCCTATAGCGGCGTCCTGAGCCGGCGCGTCTTCGCGTTCCTGATCGACTACGCGATCGTTCTCCTCCTGTGCATTCCCGCCGCCGTGGTCGTGTTTTTTCTGGGCGTGATCACGCTGGGTCTCGGCTTCTTTCTCTATCCGGCCCTGTTCGTCATCGTTGCCGTGCTTTATTTCGGCGTGTCGCTCGGCGGCCCCTCGCAGGCCACACCTGGCATGCGGGCGATGGGGATAGCGATGGCACGCATGGACGGACGGCGAATCGATTTTCTTCTGGCGACCGTGCACATCGTGCTTTTCTGGGTCATCAACTCGGTTTTGACGCCGCTGATCCTGCTTGCAGGCCTGTTTACGGAGCGCTCGCGCCTCGTTCACGACTTCCTGCTCGGCACCGTCATGGTCAGAACACGCTGATATCGAGGAAAGCCACGAAAACGTGGCTTTCAAAGGCGGTAAATACCTCATCCCGCAGTTGACGTTTTCCGTCATTTTGCCATTCTGTGACATTATGCTTGTCGCTTGAAGCGCCGCCGCCAACCCCGTGAAATCGCGGCGCGCTTTCATAACAGACGCAGGAGGCGATCACGGTTCGATGAACACGCAGGCGACGCCCTCTCCCCAATTCTATCTTACGGCACCGGCCACCTGTCCCTATCTGCCGAACCAGATGGAGCGGAAGGTTTTTACGCATCTGGTTGGCCCACGCGCGTCTGATATGAACGACCTTCTGACCCAGGGCGGCTTCAGGCGTTCGCAAAACATCGCCTATCGCCCGGCCTGCGAAAACTGCCGCGCCTGCGTTTCCGTGCGTATCCTGACCGAGCAGTTCCAGCCGACGAAATCGATGCGGCGCGTTCTCGCCATCAACAGGGATGTCGTGGCAACCGTCCACGCCGCCGAGCCTTCTACCGAGCAGTTCTCCCTGTTCCGCCGTTATCTCGACCACCGCCACCAGTCGGGCGGCATGTCCGATATGTCGGCGCTGGACTATGCGATCATGGTCGAAGACACGCATGTGAACACACGCATCATCGAATATCGCCTGCGCGAACCCGGCTCCGGCATCGACGCCAGCAAACGCGGCGAATTGCTGGCCGTGGCGCTCAGCGACGTGATGAGCGACGGGCTGTCGATGGTCTATTCGTTCTTCAACCCCGACCTCGAAAAACGCTCGCTCGGCACCTTCATGATCATCGACCACATCACCCGCACCCGCGCACTCGGCCTGCCGCATGTGTATCTCGGCTACTGGGTCGATGGCTCGGACAAGATGGGCTACAAGACCAGATACCATCCGCAGGAACACCTGACGCCGCGCGGGTGGGAGGTTTATTCTCCTAAAGAAGAATAAGAATTCGCCAAACAGTCAAATTCATCCGATAAACTCCATTTAAACTTGGAGTACTTCATATGAAAGCAACCATTTTCGAGATCGGCGAAGCCGCAGGTATTATTATCCCCAAGGACATGCTTGAACGGCTTGGCTGGAAGATCGGCGACGTTCTCAATCTACGAATCGATGGCAATGTGCTTGACGTGCGATCCGCCAGTGGTGTGGATGAGGCGACAGATGATTTTGATCGTCAGCTTGAACATGCGCGGAGCGCGATGCGCAAGTACCACGTCGCCTTGAAAACGCTCGCAAAATCATAAAATTCGCTTGGTTTGACCACCAAACAAATACGATAGAAAACGTCCCGGCGGTGCCGGGAACGTCAATCACATCACCCGCCAAATTTCCCGCTCCGCGGAAAGCCCTTCGGCACGGTGCGGCCAACGGTGGCGCGGTCGGCCAGCCATTCGCGCAATTCTTCGCCGACCTTGTTGAACAGACGTCCGGCCGTGTCGGACCAGCTCAAGCCTTCGGCCAGCGCGAAGCACTTCACATCCACCACACCGCCATCCTTGTAGCGCTGCAGGCGCACGCCCTTGCCGCGCGACATTTCCGGCACCTGCGACAGCGGGAAAGCCAAAAGCTTGCGGTTTTCGCCGACGACGGCGACATGGTCGCCGGTCACCGGCACGGCAAGCTTGGCTTCATCAGGCATGGCGACATTCATGATCTGCTTGCCCTTGCGGGTGTTGGCGATCATTTCGCTTTCGGCGACGATGAAGCCGTTGCCGCCGGTGGAGACCAGCAGCAGCTTGCGCGATGGATCGTGAACAAAGGCCGTCAGGATATCCTGATCATTCTCCATATCGACCATGATACGGATCGGCTCGCCATGGCCGCGTCCACCCGGCAGCTTGTCAGCGCCGAGCGTATAGGCCTTGCCGCCGGTGGTCAGAAGCAGCAGCTTGTCGGTCGTCTGCGCCGGGAAGGCGAGCTTCGGACCGTCGCCTTCCTTGAAGGTCAGCGCTGACGTGTCGGACATGTGTCCCTTCAGCGCCCTGATCCAGCCCTTCTGCGAGATGACGATGGTGACCGGTTCCTTCTCGATCATCGACTGATGGATAGCATCGATATCGGCATCCGGTGCATCGGCGAATTGCGTGCGACGACGGCCGATCTCGGTTGCCTTGGCGTATTTCTTTTTGACCTCGCCGATTTCCCAGGCGACGGTCTGCCACTGCTTGTCGTCGGAGGCGAGCAGTCCTTCGATTTCGGCCTTCTCGCTGCTGAGGTCGTCGTGTTCCTTGCGGATTTCGAATTCCTCGAGCTTGCGCAGATTGCGCAGCCGCATGTTGAGGATGGCTTCGGCCTGATTATCGGTGAGCGACCACCTGGCCATCATCACCTGTTTCGGCTCGTCCTCCTCGCGGATGATGCGGATCACCTCATCCAGATTGAGATAGGCGACCAGCAGGCCGCCCAGAATCTCGAGCCTGCGGTCGATGGCGGCCAGACGGTGACGGGAGCGGCGGACCAGCACGTCCTTGCGGTGCGCCAGCCATTCGCTCAGCACCTCGTTCAGCGCCATCACCTTCGGCACCTTGCCAAGCGACAACACGTTCATGTTGAGCGGCAGGCGGCTTTCGAGGTCGGACAGGCGGAACAGCGATTCCATCAGCAGCGTCGCATCGACGGTGCGGTTCTTCGGCACCAGCACGATACGCACGTCTTCGGCGGATTCGTCGCGGACATCCTCCAGCAGCGGCAGCTTGCGGGCGAGCAACAGCTCGGCGATCTTTTCGATCAGCCGAGATTTCTGCACCTGGAAGGGAATTTCGGTGATGACGATCTGATAACCGCCACGGCCGAGATCTTCCGTTTCCCACTTGGCGCGAACGCGGAAACCGCCGCGCCCCGTCTTGTATGCCTCGAGAATATTCTCGCGGCTTTCGATGATGATGCCACCGGTCGGCAGGTCCGGGCCGGGAATGAACTCCACCAACTTCTCAACCGTCGCATCGGGGTGCTTGATGAGATGAAGTGCGGCGTCGCAAAGTTCATGGGCATTATGCGGCGGGATCGATGTCGCCATGCCCACGGCGATGCCGGAGGCGCCGTTTGCCAAAAGGTTCGGGAAAGCGCCCGGCAGGACCACCGGTTCCTCGTCTTCCTCGTTATAGGTGGCGCGGAAATCCACCGCGTCCTCGCCGATGCCTTCCAGCAGCAGCGCCGCCACATCGGTCATGCGCGCTTCGGTGTAACGATAGGCGGCGGCGCCGTCGCCATCGATGTTGCCGAAATTGCCCTGCCCGTCGACGATCGGATAACGCTGCGAGAAATCCTGCGCCAGACGCACCAGCGCATCATAGACCGACTGGTCGCCATGCGGGTGGAACTTACCGATCACGTCACCGACGATACGGGCGCATTTCTTGAAGGCCGAGTTGGGGCGGATGCCCATCTCGCTCATGGCGTGGATGATGCGGCGATGCACCGGCTTCAGGCCGTCGCGCACATCCGGCAGCGCACGATGCATGATCGTGGACAGGGCGTAAGCGAGGTAGCGCTCTTCAAGCGCCGCCTTCAAATCGACCGGATGAATGTTATCGTCTCCGCCTGACGGAGGTACAAGATTTTTTCCCATGGTGCTTGACTAGCGGAAATGCCGGAACCCGGCAAGAAATTCAGGGGTCTGCCCTGTGGATGAAAACACCTCTTTCACGAGGTTTTTTGTTAACCGCGATGTAAATGCCGCAATGCCGCCGTCATGCGAATCGATCTAAATTCTGTAGACCTTTGAATAATCGTGAATATAAGTATCACCATTAGCATTCTGACACGGTGCACATCCGTACGTTGAGGGAAGAAACATCATGAGATTGAAATCCACCCGGCAGGTTCTTTTTGCGAGTGCCGCGCTTCTTGTGCTTTCAGCGCCGGCTTTCGCGCTGGATGGCGGGGATGTGCTGAAGAAGATCAATGCGGCCTATGCTGCCCAGGGCGGCGAGATCGCCGCCGGCTCGGTTGCCGTCAACGGCTCCACTGTGACGCTGAATGACGTGACCTTCAACGCGGCCGCCGATCCGGCCAAGAAGTTTCCGGTCGGCAATGTCACGCTCGAAGGCGTCGAGGAAAACAACGGCGGCTACAAGATCAAGAACGCCCGTTTCGACAATATCGACTACAAGCAGGAAAAAGTGGAGATCAAGGCGAGCGACATCTACATGTCCGGCCTCGTCATTCCCGCCGATGCGACCACGGGCACCGTGGATGCGCTGATGTTCTATGACGAAGCGCATAGCGGTCCGGTTTCCGTTTCCGTCGACGGCAAGCAGGCTTTCTCGCTCGAGGAAAGCACCGCTACGATGTCCGTCAGCGACGACAAGGCCTCGATCGGTTTCGAACTCGACGCCTCCGGCTTCAAGGCTGATCTTAGCGAAGTCACCGACCCGGCTACCAAGGACGCGATCGAGAAGCTCGAACTCAAGGCCCTTTCCGGCGACATGACCATGAGCGGCAGCTGGGAAGTGGCTTCCGGCACCGTCGATGTCGAGGAATACGCCATCGACCTCACCGATGTCGGTCGTCTCAACATGTCGTTCGGCTTCTCCGGCTACACGCTCGCTTTCATCAAGTCGATGCAGGAGACGGTTAAGGCTCAGGCAGCCAACCCGAACAAGGAACAAGCCGACCAAGCGGCAAGCCTTGCCATGCTGGGCCTGATGCAGCAGCTTTCCTTCGTCAATGCCGAGATCAGCTTCGAAGACGCCAGCATCACCAAGCGCGCCATCGATTACGCTGCCAGCCAGCAGGGCATGACGGGCGACCAGCTTGCCCAGACCATCAAGGGCATGGCTCCCATCATGATGGCCTCGCTCAACGTTCCGGAATTGCAGAACATGGTGTCGGCAGCGATCAACACCTATATCGACAACCCGAAGAACTTCTCGATCACCGCAGAGCCGGAAAAGCCGGTTCCGTTCCCGATGATCATGGGCGCTGCGATGGGCGCGCCGAACACCCTGCCGAAAATGCTCGGCGTGACGGTGACGGCAAACGAATAGAACAAAAAAAGCCCCGGTTTAAAACCGGGGCTTTTTTCTACTCAGTGCAACGGGGCCACCGCCGCATCCTGCTTGTCGTGCAGGGCGAAGCGGTCGATCATATGGGCGCTCGCCTCATTGACGCCGATCACCTCGACCCGCTTGCCGGTCTTGCGGAACTTCAGGACCACCTTGTCCAAAGCTCCGACCGCCGAAATATCCCAAAGATGCGCCTCCGTGACATCGATCGTTACCGCCTCCACCTCTTCAGCGAAATCGAAAGCGGCGATGAAGCTCTCCGTCGAGGCGAAGAAAATCTGGCCATCGACGCGGTAGATGCGCTCCCGGCCGTCGGCTGAAAGCTCCGGGCGGACATGGAAAAGCTTTGAGACCTTGCCCGCGAAAAACACGCCGGACAGGAGCACGCCCGCCAGCACACCCTTTGCCAGATCATGAGTCGCCAGCACGGTGCCGACCGTAACCAGCATGACGATGCTGGAGGATGGCGGGTTGCGGCGGAGATCGAGGATCGAGCGCCACGAGAAGGTGCCGATGGACACCATGATCATGACAGCCACCAGAGCCGCCATTGGAATGATGCGCACGAGATCATCAAGCACCAGAATGAGGAACAGCAGGAAAGCGCCCGCCACGAAGGTGGACAGGCGGCCCCTGCCGCCGGAGCGGACATTGATGACGGACTGGCCGATCATGGCGCAGCCGCCCATGCCGCCGATCAGCGCCGACGCGATATTGCTCGTCCCCTGCCCGATGCATTCCTGGCTCTTGTTGCTGCCCGTATCCGTCATGTCATCGACGATCTGGGCCGTCAGCAGCGATTCCAGCAGGCCGACGGCGGCCAGTGCGACGGAATAGGGAAAGATGATCTGCAACGTTTCGAAGGTCAGCGGCACCTGCGGCAGGGCAAAGATCGGCAGAGTTGACGGCAGTTCGCCGAGATCGCCGACCGTGCGGATATCCATGCCTGCGAAAACCGCCACGCAGGTCAAAACGACGATGGCGACGAGCGGTGACGGGATGATTTTCGTGACCAGCGGAAAGAGATAGATGATCGCAAGGCCGGCCGCGATCATGACATAGGTTTCGACCGGTACGCCGATCAGTTCGGGCAATTGCGCCATGAAGATCAGGATCGCCAGTGCATTGACGAAACCGGTCATCACCGAGCGCGAGACGAAGCGCATCACCCGACCAAGTCTCGCAAATCCCGCCGCGATTTGCAGCACGCCCATGAGGATGGTGGCGGCAAAGAGATATTGCAGGCCGTGCTCCTTGACGAGCGTGACCATCAAGACGGCCGTTGCGGCGGTGGCCGCGGAAATCATGCCCGGCCGCCCACCAGTGAAGGCGGAAACACAGGCGATGGCGAAGGAGGCAAACAGCCCCACTTTCGGATCGACGCCGGCTATAACGGAAAAGCCGATGGCTTCGGGAATGAGGGCGAGCGCCACGACGATGCCGGAAAGCACATCGCCGCGAATATTGGAAAACCACTCACGTCTGTAAGTCTGAAATCTGTTCATTTGTTTTTTTCGCAAAGAATGACGCACCGGCCGGAGCCATGTCCGGTAGATTAAAATAAAATGTCGGTGCTTTGCGTTGTCTGGCGGATCGGCGGCCAGAAGAGCCACCCGGGATTTCACCGGGTCCGTGGTGAGTAATCCACCTATAAACGGCAAAAAAGCGGGCGGCAAGTTGCGCGCCCGCTTTTCGATGCCCACGAATAAGGCGTCAGGCCGCTTCGCGCAGACCATACCCCTGCATATCCATATCGCTTAACCGGAACTGCTGGACTAGTTCCTTGAGACGGGTGGTCTCGCCCGCCAGCATGGCGCTGGCGGCATTGTTTTCCTCGACCATGGCGGCGTTCTGCTGCGTGCCCTGATCCAGATGGTTGACAGTGGTGTTGATCTCGGAAAGCCCGAGCGACTGCTCCCTCGTCGCGACGGCGATGGCTTCGATATGGCCGTTGATTGTCTTGACCGAGCCGCCGATGCGCGACAGCGCCGCGCCGGTTTCCCGCACGAAACGCGCACCGTCCTTCACCTCGGTGCTGGAGTTGCGGATCAGCACCTTGATCTCGGCCGCCGCTTTTGCAGAGCGCTGCGCCAGTTCGCGCACTTCCTGGGCCACGACGGCGAAACCGCGTCCCGCCTGACCGGCGCGGGCAGCCTCGACTCCAGCGTTCAGCGCAAGAAGATTAGTCTGGAAGGCGATTTCGTCGATGACGCTGATAATGCTGCCGATCTTGCCGGATGACTGCTCGATCTTTTCCATGGCCATGATGGTGTCGACGACGAGATCGGCCGTGCGGCTGGCATCCTCATCGGCGGAATGGGCGACCGTGCGGGCTTCCACCGCACGCTCCGCCGAAATGCGGATATTCGCGGTCAGCTCATCGAGAGCGGCGGCGGTTTCTTCCAGCGAGGCGGCCTGCTGCTCGGTGCGGCGGGCAAGATCGGCAGCGCTCTGGCTGATCTCCTGGCTGCCGCCGTCGATCGCCACGCTCGATTGCACGACGCCCGACATGGCGGCATCCAGCTGGCGGATAGTGCGGTTGAGATCGTGGCGCAGCGTCTCAAAATCCGGAGCAAACGGCTCGTTCAACTCGAAGGAGAGATCACCGGCGGCGAGGCGGTGCAGCGCTGCCGCAAGGCCGCTTGTCGCCTGCATCAACCGCGCCTGTGCCTCGGCCTCCGCCTCGCGCTGGAACCGCGCCTTTTCGTCTTCGGCCTGTTGCCGGGCCGCAAAAGTCTGGTTCTCCAGTTCAGTCTTGGCGATGGCGGCCTGCCGGAAAATTTCCAGCGCCTGCGCCATGGCGCCAAATTCATCCTTACGGTGCAGGCCGGGAACGGCGAATTCGGTTTCACCGTCGGCGAGGCGACGCATCGCGCCGGTGATCAAAGTCGCGGGGCGGGTTATCGAACGGCCGATGAAATAGACCCCGGCAAAAAGGATCACGACGGTCAGGGCGATGAGGGCGACGACGATCGAAACCGTGGTCTCCGCCGCTTTTTTGTTTTCGAGCGCGCTGGCCTGCCGCTCCTGCCGATAGGCCGAGGAAATATCAGCGACAACGGGAAGCAGCGTATTGTAGGCGGAGGCGACCGTTTCGCGCGCCTTTTGCTCCTCCAGCACGGCCTGCGCATAAAATCGGAAGGCGGCGGTGTAGATCTCCAGAGCATCCATGATGCGCTGGCGTTCCGCACCCGGCCGGTATTCCAGCTTCACCAGCGCCTTGAAGGTTTCCACCTCGGCGGCGTGTTTCGTCGCATAGGTTTCATCGCGCCGCAGGATGAAATCCTTTTCATGCCGACGCATCATCATCATGCTGGCGCGGATTTCGGCATTGGCGACGGTGTCGATGTATTTCTCAATGGAATGCACACCATTGCGCATCGCGCCTTCAAGGCCGTCCGTGGGGGTGAGGCCAAGCTCCTGGTTTTTGGAAACCAGCGCCCTCATGCGTTCGCCATAGGCGGCAACACCCTGCCCCAGCGCATCGAGTTTCATACGGATCTGCGGCGTCGCGCTGCCTTCGAGAGAATTGACGGACTGCCCAACCTTGCCCATCGTCTGGTCGAACTGCGCGACGGAATTCATGTCTCTGGAAAGCAGGAAGTCCCTCTGGTGCAGGCGGCTTTCATGCAGAGCGTCCACCAGTGTCGTCAACACCCCGTCCCTCTGGATCAGCGTGTCTTCGGCGACGCGATAACGCTCCTCCATCTGCCTTTGCCACAGCAGCATGCCCGCGATGACGGCGATGCCGCACAGCGCAGCCAGCGCCAGCATGGACACGCGATGCGCTATTTTGAACGTCGAGACCAGCGAAAACATTCAACCCTCATTTGTGAAATTTCATGGGGCGATGAATGATCGACAAGACTTAAGAAGTTCTCTACCGGATTTGTCAGTTTGATTAAGGTTTTATGACAATCCACAGGTTAGGGAGAAGAAACAGGCGACACTCGCAAGCAAAATTCTCCCGCACCTAATATACCTGTAGCAAAAACAGAGTAGTCAAGAGGCGGGAAAGCGCTGCTTTCCCGCCTCAGTATTCGCTCTCCGCTTTTCTCATCTGACGCCAAGCCGGATAAGGAAAAACGGGAGGTTACGTCGATTGAAACAAATCTGGCTGCAGAGGCTAGACTATGCCACCTCGCTTGCGGAGTTGCGCATCTGCGAAGCGCCTGCTCCGTACCAGTCCACCCGGCGGGTGGCGAACATGGTGGCGGCAATGGCGATGAAGGAAATCACCGCGCCGGCCAGCAGCGCATATTCGTCTTCATTCAGAACCAGATACATGACACCATAGGAAACCGCCAGAACGGTAAACAGCGCCACACCATTCTTACGACTATTGGTTGTGCTTCCGAGATAAAAGGCAATCAGTGCCGCCGTCGATAGCGAGGCCGCGGCATAGGCGATGGTGAAGCCGGTATGCTCCGCGAGCGCCAGCAGCAGCACGTAAAAAACGATCAGCGCGAGCCCGGTCAGCACGTACTGTATCCAGTGCACGCTGCTGCCGCCCCTGAGTTCGACGATGAAGACGGCAAGAAAGACCAGCGAGATGAAGCCTATCGAATATTTCAGCGTGCGTGCGATGATCTGGTAGAACTTCACGGGCTCGACGAGGTTGATCGTCATCAGGCTGTTCGTCAGCGGCAGGCGCGAACCCTCCGCTACCCGGTCAATGCCCCTTGCGAGATAGGGGATTGTCCAATTGGCCGTGAAATCCGAGGCGGTGACGGTCTTTTCCTCCGGCAGGAACAGGCCTTCAAAACCGGGATGCGGCCAGTTGGCCTTTGCCGACAAACGCGTGGTCTGGCCAGCAGGCGCAACGGCAAAGCTGCCGGAACCGTTCAGCGAGAACGCTATATCGAAGTCGAAGCCTTTTGCGAGAAGGTCTCTTTCAATCGATCTGTGCACGCCTGCATCGGATCTGATAGACGGATCCTGACCGGTACGGGGCGCTATTACCGAGATATCACGCATGCCGGGATCGAACGGTAACACCGGACCGCCATCAATCCTGACACCGGCGCTCGACCTTATACCGGTAATGTCCTGTATGCTGAGGACCAAAATGGCGCTGTCCAGACGCGGCGTGCCGGAGAAACGGGCGAGATCCTGAAGGATGCCGGCACCGAAACGGCCATTCAGGACAAGGTTGCCACTATAGACGGGCAGGCTGTAGATCGACAGCCGCTTCTCCTCGGTCTTCAGATCGGCCGCGACATCAAGCGTTTCCGGCATGACCAGCACCCATTCCGTCGTGCGGTCGACGATGCTCTGGCCATTCACCTCGCGGCGGCGATCCACATCGAAAGGCACGGCAAGATAGGGGCCGTTCACCACCTGATCGCCACCCCAGCCGCTGGCGATACGGCCTGAAACGTCCTCCGCACGCGAGGCGCGCTCTTCTGTCAGCGCCCAGACAAGAAGGAGCGGCACGAGCAGAACCATGGATATGAAACCGATCATCAGAAACTTTGCGCCCGGCGACCGCAGGCTGACGGCGAGGCCGTTGCGCGGCGGGGCTGGAGGTATCTGCCCACCCACCGGGGCAAGGTCTTTTTCCGTTTCATGTGCCATTCTGAAATCCTTCTAAATATGATCGCGCCGAAACCGAAAGCGAAGTTCGGCCGGCGCTGTCCCAAGTTTAAAACCCCTGATAGTCTTGCGTTCCCAAAATGGGCGCGAAACTATACTGGGATCGGATTTCGGCTGATTACGCTCGGAATTCCGTTAAACTCGCGGTAAAATTGTGACTTTGCCGAGGTCGTTGCAAAAACAGAAAGGGCCGGCGTTGCAGCCAGCCCCTTTGTTCAAAACCCTTATGGGGCAGATCAGTCTTTCTTGGACGGAACCACGCGCAGCGCCAGCTCGCGAAGCTGTGTCGGCGTTGCCGGCGATGGGGCGTTCATCAGGAGGTCCTGCGCCTGCTGGTTCATCGGGAACAGCGTGATTTCGCGCAGGTTCTTGGCGCCGACCAGCAGCATGACCACACGGTCGATACCGAAAGCACAACCGCCATGCGGAGGCGCACCATACTGGAAGGCGCGGTAGAGGCCGCCGAAGCGCTCTTCCACGTCCGTCTGGCTCAGGCCAACCTTTTCGAAGGCCTTGACCATCAGCTCGGGCGACTGGTTACGGATCGAGCCGGAGGCGATTTCAAAGCCGTTGCAGACGGCGTCATACTGGAACGCCTTGATGGACAGCGGATCCTGGCCCTCCAGCGCTTCCATGCCGCCCTGCGGCATGGAGAAGGGATTGTGGGCGAAGTCGACCTTCTTTTCTTCTTCGTTATATTCGAAGAAGGGGAAGTCGACGATCCAGCACATTTCGAACCGGTCGCGGTCGATCAGGTTCAGCTCGTCGGCGGCGCGGGTGCGCGCCTCGCCGGCGAACTTGTAGAACTTGGCGGGATCACCGGCGACGAAGAAGCAGGCATCGCCCGCTTCCAGGCCGAGCTGCTGGCGTAGCGCCTCGGTGCGTTCCTCGCCGATGTTTTTGGCAAGCGGGCCGGAGCCGCCGATCTTGCCGTCTTCTTCCTTCCAGAAGATGTAACCGAGACCGGGTTGGCCCTGGCTCTGCGCCCAGACGTTCATGCGGTCACAGAAAGCGCGCGAACCGCCGGTCTTGGCCGGGATCGCCCAGACCTGAACCTTGGGGTTGGAAGCGATCATGTTCGCAAAGACCTTGAAGCCCGAACCGTCGAAATGTTCGGTCACGGCTTCCATGACGATCGGGTTGCGCAGGTCCGGCTTGTCGGAACCGTATTTGCGGATCGATTCGTCATAGGGAATGCGTGGCCACTGTTTCGTCACCGGCTTGCCTTCGGCAAACTGTTCGAACACGGCCGTCATCATCGGCTCCATCGTGGTCCAGACATCTTCCTGGGTCACGAAGCTCATTTCGACGTCGAGCTGGTAGAATTCACCCGGCAGACGGTCGGCACGCGGGTCTTCATCGCGGAAGCACGGAGCGATCTGGAAGTAGCGGTCGAAACCGGCCACCATCAGAAGCTGCTTGTACTGCTGCGGCGCCTGCGGCAGCGCGAAGAACTGGCCTTCGTGGATGCGCGAGGGAACGAGGAAGTCGCGTGCGCCTTCCGGCGAGGATGCGGTGAGGATCGGCGTCGTATATTCGGCAAAGCCCAGATCGCCCATGCCCTTGCGCATGGAAGAGATGATCTGCGTGCGGCGAACGATGTTCTTGTGCAGCGTCTCGCGGCGCAGGTCGAGGAAGCGATACTTCAGGCGAACGTCTTCAGGATATTCCGGCTCACCGAACACCGGCAGCGGCAATTCCTTGGCAACACCGAGAACTTCGATTTCCTGCGCGTAAAGCTCGATCTCGCCGGTCGCCATGCCCTTGTTGATGGTGTCTTCCGAACGGGCCTTGACGAGGCCGTCTATGCGGATCACCCATTCGCCGCGCACCGTCTCGGCAACCTTGAAGGCCGGGCTATCAGGATCGGCCACCACCTGGGTGATGCCGTAGTGGTCGCGAAGGTCGATGAAGAGAACGCCGCCATGATCTCGCACGCGGTGAACCCAACCGGAAAGGCGAACGGTTTCGCCGACGTCGGACTTGCGGAGAGCGGCACAGGTGTGGCTGCGGTAACGATGCATTTTTATATCCTGGAACGTGTCGTGGGCCAGATCAGCCACACTGTCGAATTTGGCCGGAAAAACGCATGACCAGCCTGATTTGTCAAGGCAAAGCGCAAGATTGTCGCCTCCTGACTGTCCTTTCCCCCGGCTTGGCTTTAGATAGTGCTTATTCAGCCTGCCAAACCGAGTCGGCCCGCAATGAGCCAGATCAGACCCCTTATCCCGCTTCTCGTCACCGCCGGCATTCTGATCGGCGGCAATGGCCTGCAGGGAACCTATATCGCGCTGCGCGGCCTTTCCGAAGGGTTCTCGGCCAGCACCATCGGCCTCATCAGCGCCGCCTATAGCATCGGCTTTGCGCTCGGCTGCATTTCGGTGACGCGGCTGCTGCGCAAGATCGGCCATATCCGCACTTTCGCCACCATGGCGGCAGTGGCGTCGGCAGCGTCGATCGCCATGCCGCTCATCATCCATCCCGTGTTCTGGATGTTGATGCGTTTTGTCATCGGCATTGCGGTCGCCTGTCTTTTCGCCGCAATTGAAAGCTGGATCAATGCGCAGGTGACGAATTCCAACCGGGCGCGCACGCTGTCCATCTATCGTTTCGTCGATCTCGGCTCTGTCACGCTTGCCCAATATATCATCCCGGTCGTGGGGATAGCGGGGCCGGTGGTGTTTTCGCTGATCGCCATGGCGCTCTCGCTGTCTCTGGTGCCGATTTCGCTTGCCGATAAATCCAACCCCGCGCCGCCGAAACAGATACCGTTCAATCTTTTCGCCGTCTGGCGCATCTCGCCGCTTGCCGTTGTCGGCTGCGTCGCCGTCGGCCTCAGCATGGCGGCGTTCCGTAATATCGGCCCGATTTACGCCGAGCAGATCGGCCTTTCGGTGACGGCCATCGCCACCTTCATGAGCGCCGGCATCATCGGCGGCGTGGTGCTGCAATATCCGCTCGGCGTTTATTCCGACCGTTACGATCGGCGCATCATCATTCTCGCCACCACTGCCGGCTCTGTCATCGTCGGCCTGTTTCTCGCCTTCTTCGCCGGCACCGACGAGTGGAGCAACATCATCGGCGTCTTTGTTTTCGGCGCATTCGCCCTGCCGCTCTATTCACTGAGTTCAGCGCACGGCAACGACCATGCCAAGGAAGGCGAACATGCGATGGTGTCTGCCGGATTGCTGTTCTTCTGGTCGGTGGGCGCGACCGTCGGGCCGCTGCTCGCTTCCGTTCTGATCGACCAGTTCGGGCCGAAGGCGCTGTTCAGCTATACGGCGGCGATCCAGATCGTTTTCATCGCCTATACCATATACAGGCTGCGGGTGCGCGAGGGTGTGCCCGTGGAGGACAGAAACTGGCGGTTCCGTTCGCTTTTGCGCACATCCGCATATTTTCAGAAGCTCGCCGCCCCGCCACCGCCCAAAAACGACGGGCCGGGGCCTGATCAACCCGAGAAAAACGATCCTTGAGCCTTCAAAGGCGGGCTTTGTATTGACATGCGCCCGGCAAAGGGAAAGTAAGACGGATAATTTTCACGAGTGGCCATTTGCAATGATTGAAACGACTGCCGCCCTCGCCGAAGCCTGCACGGAACTGGCGAAATCGGAATTCATCACCATCGACACCGAGTTCCTGCGGGAAACGACCTTCTGGCCGGAACTCTGCCTCGTGCAGATGGCAAGCCCGACGCTTGAAGTGCTGGTCGATCCGCTCGCCAAGGGCATCGACCTTCAGCCGCTTTTCGAGCTGATGGCCAATCCAAATGTCGTGAAGGTTTTCCACGCCGCACGGCAGGATATCGAAATCATCTACCATCTCGGCGGGCTCATTCCCCACCCGATCTTCGACACGCAGGTTGCCGCCATGGTCTGTGGTTTCGGCGATTCGATCTCCTACGACCAGCTGGTGCAGAGGATCAAGAACGTCCAGATCGACAAGTCCTCGCGTTTCACCGACTGGAGCCGCCGTCCGCTGACCGAAAAGCAGCTGGACTACGCGCTGGCCGACGTGACGCATCTGCGCGATGCCTATCTGGCGCTGAAGTCGCAGCTGGAGCGCGAAGGCCGTTCGCTGTGGCTCACCGAAGAAATGGACATTCTGGAATCGCGCGACACCTATGACATGCATCCCGACGATGCGTGGCTGCGGCTGAAATCGCGCCTGCGCAAGCCGACGGAACTTGCCATCCTTAAATTCGTCGCCGCCTGGCGCGAGCGGGAGGCGCGGTCGCGCAACGTGCCGCGTTCGCGCGTGCTGAAGGACGACGCGATTTTCGAAATCGCCCAGCAGCAGCCGAAGGACACAGAGGCGCTGTCGCGGCTTCGCACCATCCCCAAGGGCTGGGAACGCTCCTCTTCCGGCACGGCCATCATCGAAACCGTGAATGCGGCTCTGGCGCTCCCGAAAGAGGAAATGCCGAAGGCGCCGCGTCACAGCCATGCGCCGGAAGGCTCCGGTGCTGCCGTGGAGCTGCTGAAGGTTCTTCTGAAGCTGACGGCGGACAAGCATGGCGTCGCCGCCAAGGTCATCGCCAACAGCGACGATCTGGACAAGATCGCCTCCGAGGGCGAGGAAGCCACCGTTGCGGCACTGACCGGCTGGCGGCGCGACCTTTTCGGCGATGTGGCGCTGAAGCTCATCAATGGCGAAGTTGCCCTGCGTTTCGCCGGCAAGAAGGTCGAGGCGGTTGAGGTTAAGGTTGAGGTGAGCGGGGAGTAATCCCCCGCTTTTCACCCCAATTTTGCCCGCATCGCGTTTCATCTCTGTGCACATCATTGCGCTTTGAGGGTCTTGTCATGAAACCTGCCCGCACCCTGCTGCTGGCCGCCCTTCTGGCGGTCGCAGGTAATCTCCCCGTCCCTGCCCCTTTTCCCGTGCGCGCCGATGACGGCAAGGTCGATCTTCAGGGCGAATGGACGACCGACTGCCTGAAGATCGGCAAGAACGACCGGCACGGCATCGTGACCCGCATCACCATTCGCGGCGGCAGCATGCACGCCGTCTCTCAGATTTATGCCCGCAATGGCTGCCAGCAGCCCACGGTGCAGGTGCGTTACGAAGGCACGCTCGATGGCGGGCTGAAAGACCGTGACAGCCTGCTCTTTGCCCACACCGTCACCGCGATCACCATGACCCCGAACGATACCGAGGTCGTTGCGCACTATAATGGCGACCCGAAGGGAACCGGCTGCGGTTTGAGCGGCTGGAAGGAGAATATCCCCTTCGATGTCGATGGGCGGACCTGCGCGGCCATTACCTTTGCCCGCAAGGGCGAAACGCTGTTCGACCGCGCCTGGATCGACGGCAACCGGCTGCGATTCGCCGCCTTTCCGGTGAAATGGTCGAACCGCTCGTCGGATGACCGGCCGCAATCCCCGCTTGAAACGGTCTATTACAGAACATCATATTAGACGTAATGCCGCCTGAGCACCCGTTTTGCGGCAACAGGGCAACAACCTTTCCAATCCTTCATGTGACCTTACCGAAAGGTCACTTTTTGCAGCGCATTTTCCACATTAATGTCGCATATGACCGCAACAGAAGCTTCGCCGGCGGGAGCGGCCAGTTCTTCCTTCCCGAGGCCAAGCCTTCCCTTCCCGAGACCCAAGAACCGACATGAGAAAATTGCTGCCCATTCTGGATTACGTGGTGCTCTTCGTTGCCGTGGCCGGCGCCGGGGTGGCCTACGCCTTTCTGGAATATGGCGGCGGGGCATTGATCGGCGCTACCTATGCGCTGTTTGCCTGCGCGCCCATTCTCGCTTTTGAGCGCGGGTACATCATGCCTGGCCTCTCCCGGCAGGTCAGCGCATTGCCGACACCGGTCTATATAGCCGTAGGTCTGATCATCTATGCCGTTCTCGTTTTCTGCGGCTTCGGGCTTGGCGGCACCATCCTGTGGCTGAGCGGGATATTTCCCGGCACCTGGAAACGGGCGGTGCATGCCGAGGTTCAGACGCTCGTCTTCACCCTCATCGTCTGCGGCATCATCGTTTTCATCATGCGCGTGCGCGAACTGCTCGGCCGCGACATCTTCATCGACCTCATTCTCGGGCGCTATCGCCGGCCGGTCAGCGAAGACCGCGTCTTCATCTTCATCGATCTCGTCGGCTCCACTTCCTTCGCCGAAACCAATGGCGACCTGAAGGCCCAGGAATTCCTCGGCGAAATCTTCGCGAGCTATGCCGCACCTGTCAGGAAACATGGCGGCGTCATCGATGATTATATTGGCGACGCCGCCATCATCACCTGGCCCTATCACATGGCGATCAGGCGGGCGGCCTGCGTGCGCTGTGTCTTCGACATTCTGGCGACCATCGAGGAAAAACGCGA
This sequence comes from Agrobacterium sp. ICMP 6402, assembly GCF_009498615.1. Taxonomy (NCBI): domain Bacteria; kingdom Pseudomonadati; phylum Pseudomonadota; class Alphaproteobacteria; order Hyphomicrobiales; family Rhizobiaceae; genus Agrobacterium; species Agrobacterium sp. ICMP 6402. The sequence continues at coordinate 687,362 of NZ_QSNV01000001.1, read as the reverse complement.
CATGTGGATTTCCCGATTCGGCGAAGTGCCGCGCCTGCGCTTCGCCATCCATGGCGGGCCGGTCATAACAGCGGAAATCGGCGTGGATCACCACAAGATCACCTATTTCGGCGACACGGTGAACACCACCTCGCGTCTCGAATCACTCAGCAAGATGCTCGGCCACCCGGTGCTGATTTCCGCCGACCTTGCCCATCAGCTGGTGCTTCCAAAGGGTGTGCGCAGCGAATATCTCGGTGAACATGCGGTCAAGGGCCGTGGCCAGACACTGGGTGTATGCACGCTCAGCCAATATCAGGCCCCTGCCGCCTAAGGGCAATTGGTTGGAAGAAGCCGTGCCATTCTGTTTAGATGCAGCAGCCGTAATCAAAATTCATCAAAGCTTCAAACGACGATCACCTCTCTGTCATGCGACGACCCTATCGCCTCAATCCTGTCTTCAACAGGTATCGAGGGGTCTTATCCATGAAGCACATTCTTTTCGCATCCTGCGCAGTTCTCGCGCTCGCCACTGCATCTCACGCCGCTGAGAAGGAGTTTCCGGCAAAGCTGGTCTCTCACGCCATTCTGCCGGCCAACACCATCATCGCAGCGCCTGCCGATGCGCCGGAGTATCTCAAGACCTCCGCCAAGTTCACGACGGCCGACCGCAAGCGCGCCGAGGGTCTCGGCACCGTGCCCGGCAAGGACGGCGTTCGCCCGACCGGTCTTTCCATGCCGTTCAACGGCCAGCCGATGCAGGGCTTTTCCGGCATCAAGGCCATGGCCGATGGCAGCTTCTGGAGCCTTTCCGACAACGGTTTCGGTTCCAAGCTGAATTCCAGCGACGCCATGCTGATGCTTCACCATCTGAAGTTCGACTGGGACGCCGGCAAGGTCAACGCGCTTGAAACCGTGTTCCTCTCCGACCCGGACATGAAGGCGCCGTTCCCGATCGTTCTGGAAGGCACCGCGAAGCGTTACCTGACGGGCGCCGATTTCGACGTCGAATCCATTCAGCCGGTTGCCGACGGTTTCTGGGTGGGCGAGGAATTCGGTCCTTACATCCTGAAATTCACCCGTGAAGGCAAGCTGACCGACGTCATCGCCACCAAGGCCGGCGACATCGAGGTGAAGTCTCCCGATCACCCGACTCTCGCCCTGCCCGGCAACCCGACGCAGAAAATGCCTGCCTTCAATCTGAAGCGCTCCGGCGGTTATGAGGGCATGGCGCTCTCCAAGGACGGTTCGAAGCTCTACGGTCTGCTGGAAGGCCCGCTCTACACTGCCGATGGCCAGGTCGAGAAAACCGAAGACGGTTCGACCGGCTTGCGGATCATCGAACTCGACACCGCCAAGAAAGAGTGGACCGGCCGCACCTGGCTTTATCCGCTGGCGGAAGGCGGCGAGGCGATCGGCGACTTCAACATGCTGGACGACGCGACCGCCCTCGTCATCGAGCGCGACAATGGTGCCGGCACCGCCGACAAGGCCTGCGCCGACCCGAAGGCTCCAGCTGCGGATTGTTTTGCCCGGGCTTCCAAGGTCAAGCGTATCTACAAGATCGAATTCAACGACGCCAATGTCGGCAAGGCCGCCCGCAAGATCGGCTATATCGATCTTCTGAAGATCTCCGATCCTGACAACAAGAAGCGTCAGGGCGGCGGCAACGGTTTCTACGACATGCCGTTCGTGACCATTGAGAATGTCGATCGCGTCGACGCCACGCATATCATCGTCGGCAACGACAACAACCTGCCCTTCTCGGCCGGCCGTGCGCTGGACAAGGCGGACGATAACGAATTCGTCCTGCTGGAAGTCAAGGACCTGCTCGACGCCAAGTAAGAAAAACGGTGCCGGAATTCGTTTCCGGCACCGCCCGCGCTCCGGCGCATATTCAACAGGGCGGAGCGTCCTTGCAGCCTCCAGAAAAGGCGCGGCGCTCCGCTTTTTTCTATTCATGCCTGACCCGGAACCCGGCTCCGAAACGGGAAAGACCCCCTTCATGCAGGATCATGCCGAACGACTTTATTACGCGCTGAGGAAAAGCTGGTCGGGCGAGACCAGCAGCCTGTGGTCGCGGGAAAACCCCGCCCGGGGACAGGGCAGCGTCACCGCGCTGGTAGTTCAGGATATTTTCGGCGGCGAGATCGCCAAAACGGCCGTCAGCGGCGCCGACCATTTCTACAATATCGTCGATGACATTCGCTGGGATTTCACCTTCGCCCAGTTTGATATCCCCGTCGGTTATCAGGACAGGCCTGCCACCCGCACCGAAGCGATGACAAAGATCACGCCACTACAATATGCCTATCTCAGCGCCTGCATCAGGAAGGCGCTGGGGCACGGTTAATCCACTTAAAAATGTATTGATCCCGGCTTTTCCCGCAATGCGGACACAATCCATGAGATATGATCGGGCAGCGAAACGAGGCGCGCCAAGAGGAGAAATGCCCCGTGAATGACAGCTGCCCCATCCTGACACCTGCCGAACAGCAAGCTCAGGATATATTTGAACAAACAGAAGAAGCGATGATGGCTGCAATTTACGCGGCGCTTGAGCGCGCCAGCACGAAGGCCGCCGAAGAACTCCAGGCCATTGGCTCCGATATTGAGCCTCCCCCCTATGAATATTTTGTCGCTACCGCGCATCAGCAGCTCTTCCTGCGGATATGCGGAGCCGACGGAGAAACATTCGAAGGCGGGGACCCTGAAGTCGCATCCCACATCATCCGGAATGCGCAGAACATATCCGATCATTACTGGAGCAAGAGTCAGGCGAAGACGGATGAAACTCTCGACTGACGGCACATGCCTTCTGCCTGACTTCTGTCTGAAGACAGGGTTTTGCACGACACGAGTGACGCACAGAATTGATCTTTAACAGGAGCAGCCGGCGCAACCGGGCTCCTCTGGAAATCTACCGTCACAAGCCCTTCATCATCTCCGGATAGGCAGGCGCAAATCCGGAGACTGAAATGGATTCGACCGCACAATTCAATCGCCCAAAGATCGCAGAAACCGTTATCCATTCGACAGCGAGCATCAGGGATTCAGGCATCGGCAAATGCTGTGAAATCTTGGCGGATACAATCCTGAACAATGCCGATCTCGGCGACTATTCATATCTGGGACCCCGTTGCATGGTTGGTGATGCGACGATCGGAAAGTTTTGCGCCATTGCCGCGGAGGTCCGGATAGGCGCTCCCAACCATCCGATGGACCGGCCTTCCATGCATCGCTTCAGCTATTGCCCGGAATATTACTCGGCGGATGCCGTTCGTGATAAGGCTTTTTTCGACCGGCGAAAGCAGGACCGCGTCGTTATCGGTAACGATGTCTGGATAGGACACGGAGTTATCGTCTTGCCGGGTGTGAAGGTTGGAGACGGCGCCGTGCTGGCGGCAGGTGCGGTCGTCACCAAGGACGTGCCGCCCTACACCATCGTTGGCGGTGTTCCCGCGAAAGTCATTCGCGAGCGATTTTCCCGATCCATCGCGGAGCAGCTTGCCGCCATCGCGTGGTGGGACTGGCCGTTCGAGACGATCATGGCGCGGCTTGCCGATTTTCAGTCAAGCGATATCGAAGCCTTTTGCGAGCACTGGTCGCCGTCACCAACGCCTGTCACAAAATAAAACTCTTTTTACTCGAACACGAACGCCAGCCGCTTGCCCGTCAGCTTCGCCAGCTGCTGCAAACGCCCGTCCAGACGCTCGCCGGCAAAATCGCAATAGTCGTGCGGCACCACGAATTCCAGATCGAGATCGGGATTGGTGGATTTGCGGAATTTCAGGTGGTCGACAACGCCCGGCATCGAGGCCGAGAACAGATAGACGACACGCAGCAAGCCGCCGAGCAACTTGCCGAGCTCCAGCAGCCGGTCGCCCGCCATGGCGGCAAGCGGCTGGGTGGTGCCGTTGTCGTTCAATCCCTCGAAACGGTAATAATTGGCGAGCGCAATATAAGCCCGGCCCGGATGGGTGATCGCGACGAAGGAAGAGTGGGCGATGATGTTGAGCGCCTGCAGGCCGCGATAATCCGGATGGGCGCGCCAGCTGATATCGGCCAGAAGGCAGGCCGCCTGCCGATAACGGCTTTCCTCTTCCGTCTCGTCGATGCCGAAGACAGGAAAGGTACGGCCGCTCCAGTCCGCCAGTTCACGCGCATGTTCCGGTGAGCGGGCGCGCAGAATGGCAAGTTCGTCGGCCGTGACCAGCAGCGGATCGGAATCCCGCTCCGTTTCCGTCAGCAGCGAATAGAGATAACCTTCGCGCACGCCCTGCGCCGAGAAGGCGATCTTTGCCGGCTTCATCACCTTCAGAACCTCGCGCATGGCGATGGCGCCGAAGGGTAGAAGCGAACGGCGGTTCTTGGAAACTGCCTGCCAGGCCGGATCCTTGCTGTCTCTGGAGAGAATAACCTCCTCCAGAAAATTCAGCATTTCCTCCAGCGGCAATTCATAGCCCTGCATCATATGCAGCGGATAACCGGTGATCTCCATGTGCAGCTTGGCGATGTTTCGCCAGGTGCCGCCCACGGCATAAAAGGTGCGCCCCTCGCCCGCCGTCAGCAGCTTGGCGAAGGATTTGACGTGTTTTCTGGCAATGGTCACGGCTTTTTCCAGCGAGCCATCCGATTGCTCGGAAAGCCTCAGACCACCAAGCGGCAGGGTGATGCCCTCGCCGCAGCTCTTGCCTTTGATGTCGATAAGTTCGAGCGAACCGCCGCCCAGGTCACCGGCAATGCCATCCGGATCGTGGAAACCGCTGATGACGCCATAGGCGGAATAAAGCGCTTCCTTTTCGCCTGACAGTACTTCGATCTCGCAACCGAGAATGGCTTCGGCCTCGCGGATGAAATCCGGGCCGTTTTCCGCTTCACGTGCCGCCGCAGTCGCCAGCACGTAAAGCTCCTGCGCCTGCGCCTGCTCGGAAAGCGCATGGAAGCGCCTGAGGGCCATCAGCGCCCGGCTGATGCCTTCCTCATGCATGCGGCCCGTCAGCGCCAGTCCTTTGCCAAGGCCGCAGAGGACCTTTTCGTTGAACAGCACCGCGGGCGCGCGGGAGAGACCTTCATATACGACAAGACGAACGGAGTTCGAACCAATATCTATGACGGAAACGGGGGCAAGGCCGGTCAGCCGCCCCTGTGCTTCTGATCGAGTCATTCAGCCTGTTTCTTGCGGGAAGAAATCAACCCGGCAATCAATTTGGGCGCACTGGATTTCAAGGCTTCACCACGTCCGGAAAGGCTGGGATTGGTCATGAAATAGTGCTGCGCGTTGAACGGTTCTTCGCCTTTACGCACCTCGATGCGCCTCGACGTTCCGTCCGCAAGTATCTCGTAGCTCTGCTGGTTGTCAATGAGATTGCCCAGCATAATCTGTGAAAGAACCTGCTCGTGCACGGTGGGGTTGGTGAGCGGCACCATCGTTTCGACACGGCGATCAAGGTTGCGCGGCATCATGTCAGCCGAGCCGATATAGACCAGCGCCTTGTCGGATGGCAGGCCGAAACCGTTGCCAAAGCAGAAGATTCGGCTGTGTTCGAGGAAGCGTCCAACGATCGATTTGACGCGGATATTCTCCGACAGTCCCGTTACCTGCGGGCGCAGGCAGCAGATGCCGCGTATCACCAGATCGATTTCCACACCCGCCGCACTGGCGCGGTAAAGCGAATCGATGATCTCGGGATCAACCAGCGAATTCATCTTCATCCAGATCGCCGCCGGCGCACCGCGCTTGGCATGCTCGATCTCTTCATTGATGTGCTTCACGATGCGCGAGCGCAGCGTATAGGGCGAAATCGCCACCTTCATGCCCTCTTCCGGCTCACCGTAACCGGTGATGAAGTTGAAGATATTCGCCATGTCATGCGCGATCTTCGGGTTGCAGGTGAAGAAGGAAAGGTCAGTGTAAATCTTGGCCGTGATCGGGTGATAGTTACCGGTGCCCAGGTGGCAATAGGTTCTGAGCTTGCCGTCTTCGCGGCGCACCACCATCGACATCTTGGCATGGGTTTTCAGTTCGATGAAACCGAACACCACCTGCACGCCGGCCCGCTCCAGATCGCGCGCCCAGCGGATATTGGCCTCTTCGTCGAAGCGCGCCTTCAATTCCACCAGCGCTGTGACGGATTTGCCGGCTTCGGCCGCATCGATCAGCGCACGGACGATCGGGCTGTCGTTGGAGGTACGGTAAAGCGTCTGCTTGATGGCGAGAACGTCAGGGTCACGCGCCGCCTGCAGCAGGAACTGCACGACCACGTCGAAGCTTTCATAGGGGTGGTGGACCACCATGTCCTTTTCGCGGATGGCGGCAAGGCAATCACCGGCATGTTCACGCACACGCTCGGGGAACCGGGCGTTGTAAGGCTCGAATTTCAGGTCGTCGCGCGGCGCGCGCACGATTTCCGAAATGGTGTTGAGCGCCAGAAGACCCGGCAGAACGGCGACGCGATTGTCCGGCACGCCAAGCTCGTGCACCACGAACTGGCGTAGCGACTGCGGCATTTCGCTGTCGGTCTCGATGCGGATGACGGAACCGCGACGGCGGCGCTTCAGCGCGCTTTCGAAGAAACGGACCAGATCTTCCGCCTCTTCTTCCACCTCGATATCGCTGTCGCGGATGATGCGGAAGGTGCCGAAGCCTCGGACGGTATAACCGGGATAAAGCCGGTGGATGAACAGGCCGACCACATCTTCAAGTGTGATGTAACGAATGGCGTTCTTGTCATCCGGCAGGCGCACGAAGCGGTCTAGTGCGGGCGGCAGGCGCAGCAGCGCGGTCATCGGCTCGCGGCCGTTGACGCTGTCGAGCTGCAGGCCCATTGAGAAGCCGAGATTGGGGATGAAGGGGAACGGGTGCGCCGGGTCGATCGACAGCGGCGTCAGCACCGGGAAAATACGTTCTTCGAATTCGGTGCCCAGCCAGGTCCGGTCGGCATCGGACAGTGCGGCAGGCCGCACGACGAAGATTTCTTCCTTGGCGAGATATTGCTGCAGAACGGCGAGCGAGGCCTGCTGTTCCATCTGCAGATTGTCGATTTCCTTCAGAATATCTTCCAGCTGCTCGGCGGGCGTCTTGCCATCCGGTGTCCGGACGGTGATCTTCTGGCGAACCTGGCCTTCGAGGCCGGCAACGCGGACCATGAAGAATTCATCGAGGTTGGCGGCCGAGATGGAGAGGAAACGCAGCCGCTCCAAAAGCGGATGATCCGTATTCAACGTCTCTTCGAGAACACGGCGATTGAACTGGAGCCACGAGAATTCACGGTTGATGAAACGGGCGGGGCTGTCCCAGAGGTTCTCGCCCTCGGTCACCGGCTGAACCTTGTCGAAGTTGTCCTGCGCTACTGCGTCCATGCCCTGTTCCATCCCCTGACCTGTTTCCGTCCCGTGATCCTGTTGCATCGCGTGATCGTCCTTCTTGCCCGTATAACAGTTTGACGACGGAACTGTGACAGTCAATCGACGTCCAGCCCGTTGCCCGCCGCTGCGCTGTCCATCGAATTCAGGACTTCCGCCGCCAGCGGGCGGGTTATTCTCGTTCCGCGCGCCAGCGCCAGCCTGTCGATGCGGTCCACAATCGTCTGCGCCGTATCGAGCGAGCGCTCCATTCTATTGACGATGTAACCTATGAGTTTGTCATCCATGTAAAGCTGCCGGTCGGCGAAGAGTTTTACCAGCACCTGCGCCAGCAGCCCCTCGTCCGGCTCGCCCGTCTCCACCACCGTCACGGCCCTCAGGCGCGAACGCAGATCCGGCAGCGTCACCTGCCATGCCGCCGGCCATTGCCGGCTTGTCATCAAAAGCGTCGTGCCGTGCTGGCGCACGCTGTTGATGACATGGAAGAGTTCAGTATCGTCAAAACCGCGCCGATCGGCATCCTCGAAAAGAACAGGTCCGCTCTCGGCCGCGCGGGCAGCATCGCCGCCGGCCTGCGGGTGGATATCCCGCGCCCCGGCGATGTTTTTCCAGATATTGGCGAGATGCGATTTTCCCGAGCCGGGCGGCCCGGCCAGCACGACGACCGGTGCGCGCCAGTTCGGCCATTCATCGACAAGGCTGACGGCGGCCGCAAGCGACGCGGACAAGAGGAGATCGTCCCTGCCGGAGGCGGCCTGGTGTGAGAATGCGAGCGGCAGCTGCTCGGCCTTCGACCGGGCGTTGTCGGTTTTGATTGGGTCAGTCATCTTCAGCCCTGACCATCCACCTTGGCGGAGGACGTTTCCTTTTCTTCCAGGGTAGGATTGGCATCCCAGGGAAGGTTGGCAGCGTGTCCGTGGTAAAGATCGCTTTCAAGATACCGCGACAATGCAAAGCGGACAAGCACACCAACGGCGGCCGCCGCCGGAACTGCGACCAGAAGGCCGACGAAGCCGAACAGTGCGCCGAAGGCGAACAGGGCGAACATCAGCCACACCGGATGCAGACCGACGCTTTTGCCGACAAGTTTCGGCTGTAGAATATTGCCTTCGATGAACTGGCCGGAAAAGAACACGGCGAGTGTCAGAAACACATAGATGTAATCCGGCCAGAACTGCACGATGGCGACACCGACGGCAAGGATGAGGCCGACCATGGAACCGATATAGGGAATGAAGCTGATGAGGCCGGAGAAAAGGCCGATCAGCAGACCGAAATTCAAGCCCACCAGCGACAGGCCAACGGCGTAATAAAAGCCAAGAATGATGCAGAGCGACCCCTGCCCGCGCACGAAACCGGCAATCGTCTTGTCCATGTCGCGAGCGATCTGGCGCACGGTATGCACGTAGTCTCGCGGTATCCAGCTGTCGACCTTGTCGATCATCCGGTCCCAGTCCAGCAGCAGGTAAAAGGCGACGACGGGGGTGACGACCAGCAGCGACACGACATCAACCAGCGATTTGCCGGAATTCCAGATTTGCGTCAGTAGCGTGCCGATGAAACCGGCGCCTTCGGCCAGGAGCTTGGAGAAATTCTCCTTCACGGATTCGATCTGGTTGCTGACCCAGTCAGGCAAAAGGTTGGTATCGGCGCCGGCAATCAGCTGCTGCAAGGACGAGATATATTGCGGGATGCGGGTGATGAATTCCGAGGCCTGGGCGGCAATCAGCGGAATGATGATGATGAGCGACAACGCGAAGATCAGCACGAAAGAAACGAGGATGACGACGGTCGCCATCAGCCGGTTGAGACCGCGACGCTCCAGCCAGTCGGCAACCGGGTCCAGAAAATAGGCAAGCGCCATGCCCGCCACGAAAGGCAGCAGAATGGAGCTGAAAACCATCAGGAAAAGGACAAAGACGGCAAGCACGCCAATCCAGAAAAACACCTGCCGGCGCAGGTTCATACCGCTCACATGGGGTTGCATTCATTCATCCTCTTGTCGCCGTGCCGTCACCGCCCAGGATGGAGATAGGATGCGCATATGCACATGGTCAAGACCGATGCGGCTGCGCTGAGGCCGCGGGAACCTGCACGCTTGGCCATCTTTTTCCCACACAAGCTCCTCCGGCCGGCAAAATCCCGTCTTTCCGGGGTATCGGGCCGCAACGGCAGGTTGACCGGCAGACAATATTAGACAAATATCAAATAATAGTCGGGCAAGCCCGCAACTCTCTGTCATGCCCGAGGGCCGGAGGCACGATGCAAGGCAGCAGTGAAAATGGCATCGCGGAACACAATGCCGGTCTTTTCGATCACCCCGATATTGCCGCGTGGTACGACAACCAGCAGCTTTACCCGGCCGAACGCATCATTCTCGACCAGTTTCGCCATGCCTATGCCGGCAAACGGCTGCTTGATCTCGGGGTCGGCACCGGCCGGACGACGAAACCGCTTCTGCCGCTGGTGGGCGATTATATCGGCATCGACCGTTCGCAACCCATGCTCGCGCTCGCGCGGCGCAATTTTCCGACCGCCACCTTTCTTGACATGGATGTGCGTGCGATCGGCCAATTCGGTGCGGAGCGTTTCGACTGCGTGCTCGGCGCACTCGCGATTTTAAGCGCCTTCGGCCATGAGGACCGGCTTGCCATCATCCATGCCATCAGCAGCATTCTGGCGCCCGGCGGTTATTTCATTTTTTCGTTTCATAACCGGCAATGGAAGCGGGCCGGCGGCATGCCGTTGCACCGGCGATCCTGGCATCCGCGTGACATGGTGAATTCCCTGCATCCGCAAAGCTGGATCAACTATCTGCGGCTGCAACCCGCCACCCGGCAGACGCCGGAATATGCCATTCTGGTGGATCAGGCGCATCGCTGGAGCGGCCTGTTTTATTTCATCGACCTTGCCGCCCAAACCCGCCAGCTGGAAGCGGCGGGCTTCGAAGTTGTTGCCCGTTACGGTGAGAACGGCCGGGCGATCGAGGAAAACTCCGATACGTCCAATGACGGCCTGCTCAATCTTGTCTGTCGCGTTGGTTCGCCGGCATCGTGAGCGTCTCGCGTCGCAAGCCCTGCCAAAGCCGTTAAAAACCGGAGCTTTTGCCACTCAAACCCTTGCATCAGGCCCCGTCCCGTGCGAATGGCGACGCCAAAGGAACCAGCGGAGACGAGAGCCATGAGCCAGTCGGGCAAGAACGGTCTTACCTATAGTGACGCAGGTGTGGATATCGACGCCGGTAATCTAATGGTCGAAAAGATCAAACCGGCGGTGCGCTCGACACGGCGTCCCGGCGCGGATGGCGAAATCGGCGGCTTCGGCGGCCTGTTCGACCTCAAAGCGGCGGGTTTCACCGATCCGGTTCTGGTGGCCGCCAATGACGGCGTCGGCACCAAGCTGAAGATCGCCATCGACGCGGATTATCACGATACGGTCGGCATCGATCTCGTCGCCATGTGCGTCAACGATCTCGTTGTGCAGGGCGCCGAGCCGCTGTTCTTTCTCGATTATTTCGCGACCGGCAAGCTCGATCCGGATCAAGGTGCCGCCATCGTTTCCGGCATCGCCGCCGGTTGTCGCGAATCCGGCTGTGCGCTGATCGGTGGCGAAACCGCTGAGATGCCCGGCATGTATTCCGACGGTGATTATGATCTCGCCGGCTTTGCCGTGGGTGCGGCCGAACGCGGCCAGCTTCTGCCGGCCGGCGATATTGCCGAAGGCGATGTCATTCTCGGACTTTCCTCGTCCGGCGTTCACTCCAACGGCTTCTCGCTGGTGCGCAAGATCGTTTCGGTTTCCGGCCTTGGCTGGGATGCGCCTGCCCCCTTTGCCGAAGGCAAGAAGCTCGGGGAAGCACTGCTGACGCCGACCCGCATCTATGTGAAGCCGCTTCTGAAGGCGATCCGCGAGACCGGCGCTTTGAAGGCTCTGGCGCATATCACCGGCGGCGGTTTCCCGGAGAATATTCCGCGCGTTCTGCCCAAACATCTCGCCGCCGAGATCGATCTCGACGCGATCAAGGTTCCGGCCGTCTTTTCGTGGCTGGCAAAGACCGGCGGCGTCGAGCCCAAGGAAATGCTGCGCACCTTCAATTGCGGCGTCGGCATGATCGTGGTGGTTTCGGCTGAAAATGCCGGCAAGGTCACCGACGCGCTGACGGCGGAAGGCGAGACGGTTTTCCCGCTCGGCCGCATGGTTGCCCGTGAAGAGGGCGCACATGGCACGATCTACAAGGGCGCGCTTAACCTATGATGCGCGCCGCCTTCTCGTCTGGCCGCAAGCGTGTCGTCGTTTTCATCTCCGGCAGCGGCTCCAATATGGTGTCGCTGGCGAAAGCCTGCCAGGCGGCGGATTTTCCGGCTGAAATCGTCTGCGTGATCTCGGACACGGCTTCTGCGGGCGGGCTGGAAAAAGCCCAGGATCTCGGCATTCCGACGCTCGTCTTCGAGCGTAGGACCTATGCCAGCAAGGCCGAGCATGAAGGCGCCATTCTGGCCGCACTTGGCGAAATCGCGCCGGATATCATTTGCCTTGCCGGTTACATGCGGTTGATATCAGGGGATTTCATCGCTCCCTATGAGGGCCGCATCATCAATATCCACCCTTCCCTGTTGCCGCTTTTTCCGGGTCTCAACACCCATCAGCGCGCCATCGACAGCGGCATGAAGATTTCCGGCTGCACCGTGCATTTCGTGACCGAAGGCATGGATGAAGGTCCGACCATTGCTCAGGGCGCTGTTCCGGTCCTTTCCAACGATACGACCGAGACGCTGGCAGCGCGGCTCCTGAACATCGAGCACCAGCTTTACCCACTCGCCCTGCAGCGGCTTGCAGAAGGCAACGTGCGGATGGAAGGCGGCAAAGCCGTCTTCACTGGCAATGAAAGTAAATCCGAGTATTCCAGTCTGATTTCCACTTTTTGATAAAGACATCACTAAAGTACAACGATACTTAAAGTGGTATTCTCCGCAAAATAAACCGATCATTTACCATAATCACCTTTAATGCCCGCAAACGGCCTCGTATTTCAGGCCCTCCGGTCATTGAGGAGCGATTATGCTATTTTCGAGATTTTCCCTGCCGCTTTCGGCACTTTTGCTGATGAGCACCAGCCTGCCGCTCGCCGCCGAACAAAGTGGCATTACCGCCTCGCTGGACGCCGGTGTTCTCAATCTTCGGGCAACGGAAACCGTTCATATCGGCGGCAGCAAGTTAAGCGAACTGGAATGGGAAACGAAAAACGCCATGGCGTTGCGCGGCTCTCTCGGACTTGAGCTTGCACCCGGCTGGCGCGTCAAGGCGGAAGGCCGCGTCGCCTTCGAAGGCGATGGCTACATGACCGACTATGACTGGTATCGACCGTTTTCCCGTGACACCTCCAAGAACAACTGGGCCAGTCGCTCACAGCACGACGACACACGGCTTGACCACTATTTCTCAGGCAGCCTCGAAGTCAATCGCATGCTGCTGGACGATCCGCAGCAATATCTGAGCGCAGGTGTGGGTCTTCGCTATACGGATGTGCAATGGACTGCCAACGGCGGCAGTTTCGTTTACAGCCTCTTCTCGCCAAGGGATGGACGCATCAATTTCGCTGATGGCGAAAAAGTCATTACGTACCGCCAGCAGATACCAGTTTTCTACGGCAATCTGACCGGCGGGCAGAGATTCGGCAACTGGTCACTCAATGCGGGCCTCGAAGGCGGCGCAATGGTGTCTGCAAAGGCAACGGACGACCATTGGCTGCGCGACATGCGCTTTACCGATAAATTCGACGTTGCCGGCATGTTCGGGGTGAAGGCGGGTGTTGCCTATGACCTGACCCAGAATGCTTCAATCTATATAGATGGCGCCTATGAATATACCAGTCTGGGGCGCGGAGACACGCATTATAGCGGCGCAGGCGCCGGAAACCTGACATCGGAAAAGAATGCCGGCGGTGGCGATCTGCAGTCTATTTTCGTAGGCGCTGGTATCAAGGGCCGGTTCTGACATGAACAGGCCTTAGCCGCGGAGAGCATCGCCGCCCTTCTTGGCCAAGCAGAAGACGAGACCTATTATCGTCCAACATGAATAAGGGTGTCGCTCCATGACGATCACGATCAAAGTCGGCGAAGCCAAAACTCATCTTTCGGAGCTTCTTGCCAGGGTTGAGGCAGGAGAAGAGGTGATTATCGCGCGCGGGAACGAGGCTGTGGCTCGCCTCGTAAAAGCCAACGACCCTCAGTCTCGCCAGCAACTCATCACCGCGATACGGACAGAACGGTCACAGCGAAAAAAGACGACCACGGACGAGATCAAAGTGTGGAAAGAGGAAGGTCGCAGATAGTGGCCTTCGTGGTTGACGCATCGGTTGTCGCGGCTTGGTTCCTGCCTGACGAAAATGGCATGGTTGCCGACGAGGCATTGGCACGACTGGAAACGCAGGACGCTTTCGCGCCGGATCTTCTGTCTCACGAGTTGCGCAACATCCTGCTTTCGGCCGAACGTCGAAAACGTATTTCCCCGGACGAGATATTTGTAATTCTGCTGCGTTTTGCGAGCCTTCCGCTCACATTGTCCTCAAGCGTCGATCATGTATCAATCATCCGCCTGGCACAAAAACATTCACTTTCCGCCTGCGATGCCGCCTATCTGTCGCTTGCGATTTCGCACAAGGTACCTCTTGCAACACATGACAAGAAGCTTGCGGCAGCCGCAAAGCTGGAAAACGTCTCTTTCGTGTAAGCGTAGTCAGAGCTGCGTGCGGTTCAACATCGCCCACTGCAAAAGAATAATCGTCTTGGAATCGGTAATTTCGCCCGACGCGATCATCGCGAAGGCTTCGTCGAGACGGTAAGTCAGAACCTCGATATCCTCGCCTTCGCTTTCCAGCCCGCCGCCGTTGCCGGCCCGCACGTCGAGATCGATGCGCGCGACGAAGAGGCTGACCTTTTCCGTCAATGTTCCGGGGCTGGCATACATGTCGAAGAGATAATCGACCTTCTCGACCGCGTAGCCGGATTCTTCCATCGCCTCGCGGCGAATGGCGTCGGCCGCATTGTCGTCATCGAGAAGGCCTGCCGGCACTTCGATCATGAAACTTGGATCACCGTTTACGAAGGCGGCGGGGCGGAACTGGCGCACCATCACCACGCTGTCGCGCTTTTTATCGTAAAGCAGAATGGCCGCGGCGCTGCCGTGGTCGTGCACTTCGCGGACGATGCGGATCGTTTTGCCATCCGGCATGCGCTGATCGAAAATAAGCTTCTGCATATGCACGAAGCCCTTCCAGACCGTCTCTTTTCCACCAGCCGAATTCTGTCCGCCTCGCCCGCAGCAGCCATTTTCAATGAACGGTCCATAATCACTCCGTAGGCAATCCCATCACTGGGTGAGGGACGATTTGTTCAGGGCCGCCCATTGCAGCAGCATGATCGTCTTTCCATCGCAGATATCGCCGGTTTCTATCATCTTCATGGCATCCGCCAGTGAAAACTCCAGAACCTCGATGTCCTCGTCCTCGTGTGCGGCACCACCGCCCTCCTCCAGCCGATCCGAGGAATCGATGATGGCGGCAAAAAAGTGCAGAATTTCGGTCACGGAACCGGGCGACATGAAGGACTTGAACAGAAACCGCACGTCTTTCACGACATATCCGGTTTCCTCCATCACTTCGCGGCGAATGGCCTCGGCCGGGTCGTCGCCATCCAGCAGGCCGGCGGGGGCCTCCAGAAGCCAGCCGTGGTAGCCGTTCACGTAGGTCGGTACGCGAAACTGCCGCACCAGCACCACCGTCTCGCGGCGCGGATCGTAAAGCAGGATGGTCGCGCCATTGCCGCGATCATAGGCCTCTCGCCGGATGACTTTCGTTTCACCCTTCGAATTGGTGTAATTATAGGTGATGTTACGGAGATGATACCAGTTCTTCGAGAGCGTCTCGTCTTTCAGAATTTCAATCTTCACATCGTCGAACTTGCTCATTCCATGTCCCGTCAGTCTTTGCGCAGCCACACCTTGTTGTCATGGAAAGCCGCTCCACCATAGGGGGCAACGGCATCGGCGCCGGTGAGAACATTGATGCCCTCGCCATCCAGATGCGCCTTGTTGGGCCACAGCCCTTCGGCAATCAGCACGCCTGATCTGGCGCCCTCAACAATCTTTGCGTGGAGACGTACTTCGCCGCGTGCGTTGCCAATGCGGACGATGTCGCCATCGGCGATACCGTGACCGGCGGCATCCTCGGAGCAGATCATCAATTCCGGGCGGCCTTCCTTCTGCACGGAGGTTTTGGTTTCCGCGAAGGTGGAGTTCAGGAAATTGCGCGCCGGCGATGTCGCCAGTCGGAAGGGATGATCCCTGTCGGCGGTCTCGATGACATCCACCTGATCCGGGAATTTCGGAAATTCGGATACCGGCCCCATGACGCCGATATTTTTCGGCGGTTTGTTCGGAGAAGGCCCCGTTGCCCAGTCCGGGCTGAACCGGAACTTTCCGTCGCCATAACCAAAGCCCTCGAGATAATGCGCCACCTCGAAAGGCGGCTGCGCATCGATCCACTTCTCCTCCGTCAGCGTGTCGAAGTCACCCCAGCCGCTGACTTTCAGCATACGGTCAACATGATCACGGGCCGAAAGGCCGAAACCGGGCATGTGGTCGACGCCGAGACGTTTTGCCAGCTCTTCGATGACAAAGAGATTGGTGCGCACGGTTTCCGGCGGTTCGACCAGTTTCGGGCCGAGCAGAATGTGGTTCTGGCCACCGGCGCGATAGATATCATCATGTTCGAGGAACATGGTGGCTGGCAGCACGATATCGGCCATATCAGCCGTCTCGGTCATGAATTGCTCGTGCACGGCAACGAAAAGATCGTCGCGCAGGAAACCCTGCTTCACCAGCCGTTGTTCGGGCGCGACATTGACGGGATTGGTGTTCTGGATGAGCAGCGCCGTCACAGGGCCGCCGTGGCGCAGCGCATGCGCATCTCCCGTCAGCACGGGGCCGATCTGCGACTGGTCGAGCTGGCGCACATCGGGGTCGGCGTAAGAACTGCCCATCAGCTCCGCCTTGTTGAGCCGGAAAATATCGCCATTATTGTGGAACGCCCCGCCACCCTCATATTGCCAGGAGCCGAGCACGGTGGCGATCGACAGGGCGGCGTGCATGGCGACCGCGCCGTTGCGCTGGCGGGCAAAACCGTAACCCAGCCGGAAGAACGTCTTTTTCGTCGTGCCGACGAGCCTTGCGAAATCCTCGATCTCGTCGACGGAAAGACCTGTAATCTCCGACGCCCATTGCGGCGTCTTTGTCTTCAGATGCGCCTCCAGCCCGGCCGGATTATCGGCAAAGCGCGCCATGTAGTCGCGGTCGGCGTAACCATCGCGGAAGGCGATGTGCATGATGGCGCAGGCGAGCGCTGCATCTGTGCCGGGGCGGAGGACGATGCGCATATCCGCCTGTTTCATCGTCGGATTGTCGTAAATATCAACGACGACGATCTTTGCGCCGCGTTCCTTGCGGGCCTTGACCGCATGGGTCATGACATTGACCTGCGTGGCAACCGCATTGGTGCCCCAGATGACGACCACATCGGCCTTGCCGATCTCGCGCGGATCGGGACCACGCAGCGCACCGGTGCCCATCACGTAACCCGTCCAGGCCATGTTGGTGCAGATCGACCCGAAGAAGCCGGAGTATTTCTTGGCGTGGCGCAGCCGCTCGATGGAATCGCGCTGCACCTGCCCCATGGTTCCGGCGTAGAAATACGGCCAGATGGCCTCCGCACCATGCCGGGCTTCCGCCTTGACGAAAGCATCGGCCACCTCGTCCAGCGCGGCTTCCCAGGAAATCTCCTGCCAGTCGCCTGCCCCTTTGGCGCCCTTGCGGCGCTTCGGGGTCAGCAAACGGCCGGGATGATAGATGCGCTCGGAATACCGCGCCACCTTGGCGCAGATGACGCCGGCGGTGTATGTATTGCTATTGGCGCCGCGCACCCGGCCGATGCGGCCTTCCGCATTGATATCGACCTCCAGCGCGCAGGCGCTCGGACAGTCATGCGGACAGACGGTGTGGCCGACACGGACTTCGGCCTTGTTGATGGCTTTTTCAGCGGAGATCGGGGTCGCAACGTTCATGGCTTTTGTATATTGCATCAATGATGCGGCAAAAAGGCCGAAGTGACGTCCATCAAGAATATTCATCATCACCATCGGCAAGCGAGACACATCCCATGAACTATCGCCACATCTACCACGCCGGCAATTTCGCGGATGTTCTCAAACATGCCGTTCTCGCCCGTCTCGTCCGTTACCTGCAGAACAAGGACAAGGCGTTTCGCGTGCTGGATACCCATGCCGGCATCGGCCTTTACGACCTCACCTCGGAAGAGGCGCAGAAGACCGGTGAATGGCAGACCGGCATCGGCAAGCTGATGGAGACCGCCCTGCCCGCCCCCATCGCCGAACTGCTGGAACCCTATCTCGCCGCAGTCAGGGAGCTTAATCCCGATGGCGGCATTCAATTCTATCCCGGTTCGCCAAAACTCGCGCGCATGCTGTTTCGTCCGCAGGACCGGCTTTCGGCCATGGAGCTGCATCCGGATGACAGCCGCGCTTTATCCCGTCTCTTCGAGGGGGACTACCAGGTCCGGGTGACCGAGCTGGACGGCTGGCTGTCGCTTGGCGCGCATCTGCCGCCGAAGGAAAAGCGTGGCCTTGTCCTTGTCGATCCGCCTTTCGAGCTTGAAAACGAATATCAGCGGCTGGCCGATGGGCTGAACAAGGCCTATCGGCGTTTTTCCACCGGCACCTATTGCCTGTGGTATCCGCTGAAAAAGGGCGCGCCGATCAAGGATTTCCACGAGCGGCTGCAATCCTTCGACATTCCGAAAATGCTGTGCGCCGAACTTTCCGTCAAAAGCGACCGGTTGGAGGGTTTGAGCGGTTCCGGCCTCATCATCGTCAACCCGCCCTATACGCTGAAGGACGAGCTGCACACGCTCCTGCCCTTCCTGAAAACGGTGATGGCGCAGGACCGTTACGCTTCGCACCGCGCCTTCTGGCTGCGCGGCGAGGAAAAGCCGGAGGAGGACTGAGGTTACCTCAGCCCTTCCCGCTTCTGCGCCTGGGCCAGCTGTGATCGCTCGAAGAACAGGATCACGAACAGGGCCATGATGAAGGGAATGATGAGATAGAACAGCCGGAAAACCAGCAGTGCGGCGATCACGTCTGCCGGGTTCATATCCGGCAGACCGGTGACGAAGACCAGTTCCAGCACGCCGAGCCCACCCGGCGCATGGGAAATCAGCGCCGCCGAAAAGGAAATCAGGAAAATCCCGAGGATAATCATGAAACCGGGGTTTCCGGCCTCCGGCAAGGCGAAATAGATGATGCCCGCCGCCCCGATCAGCTCGATCGGACCGATGACCAGCTGTTGCGCCACCAGTTTCGGTGCCGGATAAGGCAGGAAAAACGAGCGTATTTTCAGCGGCTTCAGCTTCAGGAGACTACCCAGCACGTAAAGGCCGACAATAACGAGCAGCAGGATGCCTGTTGTTGTGGAGGCCTCGACGGGAAGGATGCCGGTAAAGCGTTCAGTGATATCAGGCTCGTAAAGCAGCACCAGGCCGATGAGCATGATGGTTCCGATGATGAAGGTGAAGGAGCAAAGGCCAACGAGAACGCCGACCTCGGCAGCACTCAAGCCCTTGGACGTGTAGGCGCGGTAGCGCACCACGGCGCCGGAAAACACGGAGGCGCCGACATTGTGGGAAAGCGCATAGGTGGTAAACGAGGTGAGCGTGATGAAGAACCAGTTCACCTTGCGGCCGAGATGCTGGAGCGCAATGCGGTCGTAGCCGGCAAGCGCGGCATAGGCCAGCAATGTGGCCATGCCGGAGCAAACCCAGTCTCGCACGCGGATGGCCATGAAGCTTTCCCAGAGATCATCGAGCGAAAGACCGCGCAGCTCATGATAAAGCAGCCAGGCTGAAAACCCGATCGTCGCCAGACCAACGACAGGCCAGATATATTTCTTAAATCTCATGCGGTCATGCCGCCTATTTCCTCCAGCTTCACCCCAGCCTTCTTCCGTCTTTCGGGGAAGATTCGCTGGAGTCTATTCGTTATGCGGCGAAGCTTTCAACCTTTTTGCCCGTTTGCCTCGTTCACAAATTTATGTAAGACCGATTTGTCGCCGGCAGGCGATATGAGGTCGTCCATTTTCCGGAGAGCGTGCACGGAATGAAGCGTTATGCCGGTTTCATCGCCTTCGGTCTCCTGTCGCTTGCGGCCCTTTGGTTTTCGCAGGAAAAACCCGCCCCAAACAATTCCTCGAATGACTGGACCATGTATCCCCCGTCGCAACCCGCCGGGCGCTCCCAGCGGGAAACGTCCAGCCGTGATACGGGCAAAAACACCGTCCCCCGCGGCACGGGTTTTGATTTTTACGTGCTGTCATTATCCTGGTCGCCGGCATTCTGTGCCAGTTCGGAAGGTTCCGGCAATCGCCAGCAATGCGGCAGCGACAGGCGTTACGGCTTTGTCGTGCATGGGCTCTGGCCGCAAAACGAAAACGGCTATCCGGAATTCTGCAAAAGCAGCGAACCGGACCGCGTGCCTGACGCGATCGGCCGCGCCATGTTCGACATCATGCCGTCGATGGGGCTGATCGGCCACCAGTGGCGTAAACACGGCTCCTGTTCAGGCCTGTCGCAGAAAGATTATTTCTCGGCGACGCGGGCCGCCTTCGAGGCCGTCAGGCTGCCGGAGAAGATCGCTTCAGGCGCGCAAGCCGCCACCCTCTCCGCCGACGCCATCGAAACCGCCTTCACCGACGCCAATCCCGGCCTGTCGAAACGCGGCATCTCGATCAGCTGTGACGGCAAGCGCCTCGAGGAAGTCCGCATCTGCCTTAACACGGACATGACATTCCGCGACTGCCCCGAGCTTGACCGCAAAGGTTGCCGCGCCGGCTCCACCGAAATCATTCCCATACGCTAATCAACCCACAGGACCCCACCATGGAACTGCTCTATTCACCCGCCTCCCCCTATTCCGCCAAGGTGCGCATGGCCGCCCGCCATCTCGACATCGACGTTACCTCGGTGCGCGTCGATACCAATGCAGAGCCCGCGACGCTGATGGACAACAATCCGCTCGGCAAAATCCCCGTCCTGCTGCTGGATGATGGCGGCTCCGTCTATGACAGCGTGGCGATCATGCATTATCTTGACCGGCTTTCGGGCGGCAAGCTTTACCCGAAAAAGAACGGCAAGCGCACGGACGTGGAAATTCTGGAGGCGCTCTGCGACGGCATCATGGATTGCCTGCTCGCCATCGTTTACGAGCGTCGTTTTCGCCCGGAAGACAAGATCCACCAGCCCTGGATCGACAAGCAGTGGAAAAAAGTGGTGAAGGGTCTCGACCATCTGAACGCGAACCTGCCCAAGACCGGCAAAAAGCTGCATGGCGGCCATTTCGCGCTGGCGGCGATGATCGGTTATCTCGACCTGCGTTTCGCCGGTGAATGGGCCGAAGGACGCGATGCTCTGTCGCAATGGCCGGAGACTTTCGGCAAGCGTTTCGAAGCCTACGCGGAAATGAAGGCAGCCGCCTGAGGCGAAGCGGAACAGTGCCCGGCCACGTCGCCGGGCGCACTCGTAACAGACTGCAAAAACAAAAAAGCCGGGGCGTAAACCCCGGCTTTTCCTTTACCGATCCGCTGGGGATCAGAACTTGACGCCGATACCGGCCTTGACGGAGTGATCGTCGAAACCGCGCGAGAATGCGCCGGAGTCGAGACCGTAATCCTTCTTCTGGTAGTCGCTGTAGCGATATTCCAGACGGGCGGTGATGTTGTCGGTTACCATGGCTTCAACACCGGCACCAACGGTGTAACCGAGGGCGGTGGCGCTGTCCTTGGAGGTCGCGTCACGGACCTTGTTGTCGGAGACAGCAAGACCGGCCGTACCGTAGAGCAGGAACGGGTTCATGTCGTAACCAACGCGGCCACGCAGCGAGCCGTTGACGCCCTGCTTGCCTTCGATGGCGTTGCCAGCAACCGTACCGGCAGAGCCCTTCTCGTCGCCGAGGTTGACGTCTGCTTCGGCACCGTAAACGATCTGGCCGCTCTGCATGTTGTAACCACCGTACAGACCGCCACCGAAGCCCTTGGCGTCACGACCGTCATTGCTGGAGCTGAAACGGCCCCAGTCATAGTTGACCGTACCACCGAGGTAAGCGCCGGACCAATCCTTGACCGGTGCGGGCTGGTCGTAGGACACCGGTGCCTGCGGCACTTCGTTTACGGCGTCAGCGGCGTGCGCAGCCGAAAAGCCGGCAGCGGCCATGGTCGAAGCCATAAGGGTTGCTACGAAAATACGCATGTTATTCTCCTTTCAGGACCGCTCTGCACTCAAAACATTGTTTTCAGACGCGGTGTAAAAATCGTCGGGTTAATCGCCCCTCTGGAAACTGAACTTGATGGGAGAATGCGGAGATCAAAGAGCCAAAATGTGAATTGTTTGGGGCAGAGACGTGACTAGAATTAGACGTTGCCTAATTGCCACAAGGGTTTTATTAACCCTAACAGAAGCCTAACCAACAATAGATCGGCTTTAAACTTAGTTATATTCAAATTAAATCAAAATTGCATTGCGAATAAAAAATCGCCCAATTCTTTTAGGGCAGACGGACAGCTTGCGATTTGCATTTATATCCAGCACATAGGGCGTGTATGAGCAAATGCAGGTCCGCCGTGAAAGAAGATATACAAAAGACAGTCTTGATAACCGGAGCCGCCCGAAGGCTTGGGCGGGCAATCGCCACCGATCTGGCCGCCCATGGCTTTGCGATCGCCGTCCATGCCAATGAATCGATGGCGCAGGCCGAGGAATTCGCTAACGAAATAAGGCAAAACGGTGGCAAAGCCGTTGCCGTGCAGGCGGATTTGACACAATCTGCGCCAACAATGGCGCTTGTCGAACAGGCCGCTTCCGCGCTCGGCCCTATCGGCGTCATCGTCAACAATGCCTCGATTTTTCTGGACGACAGCGCAGATAAACCCGATCCGGCGATCTTCGATGCGCATTTTTCCGTGCATGTGCGGGCGCCTTCGCTTATTGCCGCCGCCTTCGTTGAGCAATTGCCTAGGGATAAATCCGGTCTGATCGTCAATATCATCGATCAACGCGTGCTGGCGCTCACACCACGTTTCTATTCCTACACACTCTCGAAATCCGCCCTCTGGACAGCGACACGAACGATGGCGCAGAGCTTTGCGCCGCGTGTGCGGGTGAACGCCATCGGGCCGGGTCCCACCTTCAAAAGCGAAAGACAGGCGCCCGAGGACTTTCAGGCGCAGATCGACGGCCTTATATTAAAGCGTGGTCCTGCGCCGGATGAGTTCGGGCGGACGATTCGCTTTCTTTACGATACGCCGTCGGTCACCGGACAAATGATCGCGCTCGACGGCGGCCAGCACCTGGGCTGGGAAACCCCTGACGTGGCGGAGATTAATGAATGAACGGAAAGAAGCTGCCTGATGGCGGTATTCTCTTCGATGAAACCGACGACGAAGACGACGATGCAAGCCTTGCCACGACAGAAGTGGCTGAGGCTCCGCGCAACGCCGTGGGCATGGACTGGAATGCGGGCTGGAAGAACGAATCCGGCCTGAAGGGCATGGACCTCATCGGCGAATTCGTCAAACACCTGCCCAACTCGCCGGGCGTCTATCGCATGTTCAACGAGGCGGGTGACGTTCTGTATGTCGGCAAGGCGCGCTCGCTGAAGAAGCGTGTGGGCAACTATGCGCAGGGCCGCGTGCATTCCAACCGCATCGCCCAGATGGTGCGTTTCACCACCCATATGGAGTTTGTCACCACCCGCACGGAGACAGAGGCGCTTCTACTGGAAGCCAACCTCATCAAGCGCTTGCGGCCGCGCTTTAATGTGCTTTTGCGCGACGACAAATCCTTTCCCTATATTCTCATCACCGGAGACAATCGCGCCCCGGCGATCTTCAAGCACCGGGGTGCACGGGCGCGAAAGGGCGATTATTTCGGCCCCTTCGCCTCTGCCGGTGCTGTGGGGCGCACGATCAATTCGCTGCAACGCGCCTTTTTGATCCGCACCTGCACCGACAGCGTGTTCGAAACCCGCACGCGGCCCTGTCTTCTGCACCAGATCAAGCGCTGTTCCGGCCCCTGCACGCACGAGATCAGCGATCAGGGGTATGCGGAGCTCGTCAAGGAAGCCAAGGATTTCCTGTCCGGCAAGAGCCAGAGCGTCAAGACCGCGATTGCGCGGCAGATGAACGAGGCGGCCGAAGATCTCGATTTCGAGCGCGCAGCCGTTTATCGCGACCGGCTGGCGGCACTTTCGCATGTCCAGAGCCATCAGGGCATCAATCCGGCCGGCATCGAGGAGGCGGATGTTTTCGCCATCCACCACGAAGGTGGCATCTCCTGTATTCAGGTGTTCTTTTTCCGCACCGGCCAGAACTGGGGCAACCGCGCCTATTTCCCGAAGGCGGACCCATCTCTGCTGGGGGCGGAAATCCTCAATGCATTCCTTGCGCAGTTTTACGACGACAAGCCGGTGCCGAAACAGATCCTGCTGTCCGAAACTGTGGAAGAGCAGGAACTGCTGGCCGCAGCACTTGGCGAAAAAGCCGGGCATAAGGTCACGATCAGCGTGCCGCAGCGCGGCGAGAAGAAGGATATTACCGACCATGTTCTTGCCAATGCCCGCGAGGCGCATGGCCGCAAGCTGGCGGAGACCTCGTCGCAGGCACGGCTGCTGAAGGGTTTTGCGGAAACCTTCAACCTTCCCTACGTGCCGCGCCGCATCGAGATTTACGATAACTCACACATCATGGGTACCAATGCCGTGGGTGGCATGGTGGTGGCGGGGCCGGAAGGTTTCGTGAAGAACCAGTATCGCAAGTTCAACATCAAATCGACCGACATCACCCCCGGTGACGACTTCGGCATGATGCGCGAGGTGATGACCCGCCGCTTCTCACGCCTGCTGAAGGAAGAGGGCAAGCCCGACCGCGAGCGGACACCGACACCGGAAGAAGCGGCCGACATGCCGTTCCCCGCCTGGCCCGACGTGATCCTGATCGACGGCGGCCAGGGGCAGATGTCGGCGGTGCGGGCGATCCTCGATGAACTCGACATTCGTGACTGTGTGACCGCCATCGGCGTCGCCAAGGGTGTGGACCGCGATGCCGGACGCGAACGCTTTTTCGCCGATGGACGCAACGATTTCTCCCTGCCGCCGCGCGATCCCGTGCTTTATTTCGTGCAGCGCATGCGCGACGAAGCGCACCGATTCGCCATCGGTTCTCATCGGGCGCGACGCAAGAAGGAGATGGTGCGCAATCCGCTCGATGAAATCTCGGGGATCGGGCCGGGCCGCAAGCGCTCCCTGCTGCAGCATTTCGGCACAGCGAAGGCGGTTTCCCGCGCCGGACTCAACGATCTGATGAACGTCACCGGCATCTCCGAGGCGGTGGCGCGGCAAATCTACAATCACTTCCACGAGAGTAGCAGCGATTGAGACTGCGCTGTCGTGGCGAACTGCTAAAAAAACATAATCACGTGTTGACCCTATGCGTCAGGGGCGGCATCAAGACAGCTGATCTTTGACTGACAGGTTTCCCATGGCTTCGCGCGCATACAACATTCCCAACCTCCTCACCTATGCCCGCATTCTGGCGGTTCCCGTCATCGTTTTGTGTTTCTTCATCGAGGGCAAGCTGGAAAGCTCGGATTTCGCGCGCTGGACGGCGCTGTGGCTGTTCATCATCGCCTCGCTCACCGATTTTCTCGATGGTTACCTGGCCCGCATCTGGAACCAGACCTCAAATATCGGCCGGATGCTGGACCCGATCGCCGACAAGCTGCTGGTCGCCTCCGTCCTGCTTCTGATGGCTGCGGACGGCACCATTGCCGGCTGGTCGCTCTGGGCCGCCATCACCATTCTCTGCCGTGAAATTCTGGTCTCCGGCCTGCGCGAATATCTGGCGGCGCTGAAGGTGAGCGTTCCCGTGACGCGCATCGCCAAGTGGAAAACGACGATCCAGATGGTCGCTATCGCCTTTCTGCTGGCAGGTCCGGCGGGCGACAAGGTCCTGCCCTATACGACCGAGATGGGCATTACGCTTCTCTGGCTTGCGGCTGCACTGACCATGTATACCGGTTATGACTACTTCAAGGCTGGTCTCAAGCACATCGTGGACGAAGACTGATGACGCGGATCGTTTATTTCGCCTGGGTGCGCGAGAAGATCGGCACCGATGAGGAGGAGCTGGACATCCCCTCCTCCGTCACCACGGCCGGCGAACTGATCGCCTGGCTCGCAACCCGTGGCGAAAATTACGAAGCGGCCTTCGAATTTCCGGATGTAATCCGCGTTGCCGTCAATCAGGAACATGTCGAGCATGACGAAAGCATTGCTGATGCACGCGAGATCGGCATCTTCCCGCCGATGACGGGGGGATAAATCGATGCAGCCAGCCGTGCAGCCGACAGCCCGCGTGCAGGCACAGGATTTCGACGCCGCTGAGGAAAGCCGCCGGCTGACGCAAGGCAACAAAAGTATCGGCGCGGTCGTCGCCTTCACCGGTCTTTGCCGGGACGATGGCGGGACGCTAGCGGCGCTGGAGCTTGAACATTATCCCGGCATGGCGGAAGCGGAAATCACCCGCATCGCCGAACTCGCCATCGAACGCTTCGGCCTTCTCGGCCTCACCGCCATCCACCGCCGTGGCAAGATTGCCGCCGGCGAGAATATCGTTCTCGTCATCGCTGCTTCCAGCCACCGGCAGGCGGCCTTCGACGGCGCAAATTTCGTGATGGACTATCTGAAGACCTCCGCCCCGTTCTGGAAGAAGGAACATGGCAAGGATGGAGCAGTGCGAGACTGGGTATCAGCCAAGACGACCGACGATGCGGCGAAGGACAAGTGGCGCTAATGCGTCGTCTTTTCTCGCACTGCCGGCCATAAAGGCGGGACACACATTTTCTGAAAATGCTTCAAGGTGCTTCAACCCTGCTGCGCATGACAATAAGCCAGCCGACCAGAAGCGCCAGCACCGCCGCATCGCGCCAGACGACCGGGCCATAACCGGCCCACAGGGTTTCCGCAAATCCCACGGCAGCAGCCCCTAAACCGCAGATAAGTGGGCTGGCATAACCGCCCGCCGCCGAAATCAGCACGACCTTGAGGCCGAAGACCAGACCGGCACCAAAATCCATGGTGCCGTAATAAAAGGTGGCGAGCACCCCGGCAATGGCGGCGACAAGTCCTGCCGCGCAATAGGATAGCAGAAATACCCGGCCCGCATTGACGCCGCAGAACGATGCCGCAAGCGGATCATCCGATACGGCCCTCCATTGTCTGCCGAAAGCGGAACGGCCGAGATAAACGGACCCTGCGAGGATGAGCAGTCCAAAGGCCGCGGTGTTCAGCATCTGCATCGGCGTCAGGGTCACGGCAAAGCCGCCATCGCTCCAGAAGCGCACCGGTTGCGACAGAAGCGGCGGCAGCCATAATTGCCTTGTGCCGGCGGCGAGCCTTGCACTTTCGGTAAGCGCAATCAGCACGCCGATGGAGGCGACCGTCACCGCATTGGGAGAGGCTTTCGCCAGCGGTCGCATCACCGCCCTGCCGACGACACCGGCTGCCCACAAACCGCCGAAAACGCCCGCCCCTGCCCCAAGCGCAAGCGTTGCCGGCAGGACCAGCCACAGGCGGTTCCAGCCGAAATCGGCAAATAACAGGCAGGTCTGACCGGCGAAGGCAAATATGGCACCATAGGTGACATCAGCACGTTTGGTGACCGAGAAGGCGATGGCATAACCAAAGGCCAGAACCGCATAGAGGGCTGCGACCGGCACGGCATTCAGCAATTGTTGCAGGAAATAAGCCATGCGCATCCTCCCACGATTATTATAACTGTTAAAATACATTTTGACAGTTATAATATGTGGCATGACCTTTCGCTGGACAGCTCACCGTTTCGCAGGCGGCGCATTGGCGCTTGATGTCGCCAATAGTGTGATCCTGCGCTCAGACGCCGCAAAATCGGTTGACCGTTTTGCGGCGCCCGAACAGATCGCCACTTTTGCCGAGGCATCGACGCGGCTTGGCGCGGAGCGTGACAGGTTTCCCGCACTCAACGCACCCGAAGCGGAGCAACGGCCAGTCCTTCTCAAACTTCGAGAGGCGATCGACGATTGTTTTCGCGCGTCGATCATGGGTGCTGGCGATGATGACGCCAGATTGGCGGAACTTCTTTTCGCCTGCGGCACGGCGTTGCGCGCCTTTCCCTCGGCCGAAAGTCTCGGCAACGCCACTGCCCACTCCGCGCTGTCGCTGCTTGCGGTGGAGACACGGGAACGGCTGCGGATCTGTGGTAATTGCGGCTGGCTCTTCATCGATCGCAGCAAGAACAGAAGCCGGATCTGGTGCGACATGGCGGTGTGCGGCAACCGGCAAAAAGCCAGCCGGCATTACCACCGGACAAAGGAGGCGCAGACATGAACAGGATTGCCCTTCCATTGCTGGCGGTTGTGGCCGCGCTCGGTCTTTCCGGCTGCCAGCGCGACGAACCGCGTGAGGTCGCCAAGATTTCGGGCCGGATGTTCGTTTTCAATTACCGCGTAGCGATTGCCACCTATCTGGTGACCCTGCAACGCGTCGCGCCCATCGCCGATGGCAGCACGGTGGAGGCCTCATTCGAAAACCCCCGTGGTGGTCCTGACCTGACGACGAGCGACAGGATTTTTCCAGCGGACGAAAAGATCGCCGTTCAAAGCCCGCCGGTCGAGTGCGTCAAGCAGGATCGGCCTTACAAAGTCACCATTCGCATCAAGGGACCGGAGGGCGATATTCTGCAGACGATAGAGACCACGATCCACTCCGACACGGACCAGTCGCTTCTTCCCGCCAAACCGCTGGTGGTCGGGCCGCTCTACACGCCCAATCCGGAGGTGTTTAAACCTGACGGCACGACGGATATGCGGCCGGTCCAGGGGTGCCCGGCATCCTGAACAAAAAAAAACGGAGCCTTTCGGCTCCGTTTCCTTGAGTCTTTTCAGCGGCTTCGCGCAATCGCCTGAGAGGGCGATTCAAGCCGTTGATATTTTGAATCAGCCGACGATTTCGGTTTCGGCGAACCAGTAGGCGATTTCCTGTGCGGCGGTTTCCGGAGCGTCGGAACCGTGAACGGAGTTTTCGCCGATGGAAAGCGCGAAGGACTTGCGGATGGTGCCTTCAGCGGCCTGGGCCGGGTTGGTGGCGCCCATGATTTCGCGGTTCTTGAGGATGGCGTTTTCGCCTTCCAGAACCTGAACGATGGTCGGGCCGGAGATCATGCCTTCAACGAGTTCGCCGAAGAAAGGACGCTCTTTGTGAACGGCGTAGAAGCCTTCGGCTTCGCGCTTGCTCATCCAGACGCGCTTGGAGGCGACGATGCGCAGGCCGTTATCTTCAAATACCTTGGTGATCGCGCCCGTCAGGTTACGCTTGGTTGCGTCCGGCTTGATCATCGAAAATGTGCGTTCAATCGCCATGTGTCCGTTTCCTTTTCCTATATAGAAAGTGGGCGGTCTTTACCCGCCCAAAGGCCCGAAAACAAGGGGGATCGACCATATTGCGATGACGGCGTGAGACATTTCACGCCGCTGTCACACTGCGGCCTCTTGCGTCGTAGAGATCAAGGCAGCCTTCGAACCAGTCCCGCACCGGGTCATTATCGGAAAACAGATCAGCGCCGGTGGTGATCCTTGCCCATTGCAGCGCGCCGAACACGATGTAATCGGCAAAAAGCGGCGACGTGCCGCCGATAAAGGGCTGGAAGCCCAACATGCGGCGGATCGGCGCCAGCAATGCCGGAAAGGCAGCGATTTCCGCTTCGCGGTTCGCTGCGACATCCTCAAGCGGGCGGCCGAGCGCTTTCGTCCTGCTGTCGCGGAAATAACGACGATCCGGCTCATCCAGCATATTGTGGATATCCAGCAGCGCGATACGGGTAATAGCGGGGTGAAGCACCGTCTGCGACCAGCTTTCAACGAAGCGGGCCATTGCCTTGCCGCCCTCACCGTCAAACAGCGACGGCCGCTCCGGATAGGCGTCATCCAGATAAAGCGCGATTTCGAAACTGTCGCTCACCAGCTGCTCGCCGTCGCGCAGGATCGGCACAGTCCTCGAAAAACCGTCCTCAACCGTCGGTATGACCGTGAAGGGCAAGGGGCGCTCCTCAAAATCCAGCCCCTTATGCGCCAGCGAAAGCACGGTTTTCCAGCAATGGGGAGAAAACGGCCGGGAAATGTCGCTTCCGCACAGCGAGTACAAGGTTCTGGAGTTCGTCATGTGCAACACCCTCTTTGGCTATATCGATGCAGCGATATAAGAACGGCAATGGCCTGAAATCAAATCAGCATTAGTCATATTATCGATCAAAAGCCGCCCGCCGCCCCGTCAAACGTGAATTTCAGCATCAAGGCAACGAAAACATCCCAAGAGTTTAGTCTATTTTAAACCGTGGCGTGTAGGAATAGCCGCATTCGGAAACTGAATATTTCGATGAATTCATAAATACTATCTTTTTGGGGCTGACGGTGACGACATCTGCTGGCGATAAAAAACGCGAACAATCAAAAAACGGTCTTGTCGTTACCAAGATCACGCAATTTATCGCCAAGATGAATATTGCGCCGCTACCTCGCAATTATGAATTGATCTATGAAATATTGTCGGGGCACAATCCGGCCATGGGGCGCGATATATTGGCCCTTGGCAACGCGCCACAGCAACATGAAATCGATATTATCGGCCATAGACACAATCTGCCGGGGTTTTCGAAGATCGAAGCCGAGGAGATGGCCAACGAGGCCTTCGAAACGCTGAAGCAGATCTCAGCGCGGCTGGAAGCCGGCGTGCAGCGCGCCGAAACATTTATCGCCAGCCTTGCTGAGGAAGATCACCAGGAGCGGCCGGCAACCGAGCGGCTCGCCCGCTTGATGGGCGACATTCACGAGGAACAGACGAGCCTGCGGCACTTCATCGCCATGGGGCTGATGAAGATCCGCGAGGTTGAAAAACGCCGGGCCGAACTGCAGGCGAGTTCCCTGCGGGACGCATTGACGGCGCTTCCCAACCGCGCCGCTTTCCTCGAAAAACTCGGAGACCTTTTCGCCGGCGATCAGGCGGCATCCGCCACCTCGCTGATGCTGCTCAACATTGATCGCTTCCGCGAAATCAACGGCAAATACGGCGCGAGCGCCGGCAACAAGGCGCTCCGGCGATTTGCGGCGCTCTTCCGTAAGACGATCAAGAAGGACGATTTCGTTGCCCGCATCGGCGGCAATGAATTTGCCTTTCTGTTTGCCAACGTCTCGCAAAATACCGCAGAAGCGATTGCCGAAAGGCTGCGGCAAAGTGTGGAGGCGCTGCGCTTCGTGACCAGCGAAGGCGAACATCTGACAGTTTCGATCGGCGTTGCGGCGGTGGATGGCACCGCCACACCCGCGGAATTTTTCAGCCATGCCGAACTTGCCCTGCTTTCCGCACGCTGCGGCACGCGCAACTGCGTTGTCGGTTATTCGCGGGATCTGGCCCAGCACAGCCGCAGCAGCTACCTGGCGCAGCTCGGCTGTTAAAGCACTTCCAGTGAAAATGAATCGCGGTTTTGCGCCCGAAAAACGCGCAAAACCAAAGATTGCGTGCACGTCCAACAATTCCGTTTAAACCAACACGCTTCAAACGCCATATCTGATCCGATGTGGCGCGCGCGCTCTTGCCTTGGACACGCAGTTCGGCCAAAACGGCGCCATGATTACGATTACCGATCTTTCCGCCCGCATCGCCGGGCGCCTGCTTCTCGACCATGCCAGCGTGGCGCTGCCCGCCGGCGTGAAGGTGGGTCTCGTTGGCCGCAACGGCGCCGGCAAATCCACCCTGTTCAAGGTGATTACCGGTGATTTTTCGGCCGAAAGCGGTTCGGTCAGCATTCCCAAACAGGCGCGCATCGGCCAGGTGGCGCAGGAAGCGCCGGGAACGGAAGAATCGCTGATATCAATCGTGCTTTCCGCCGACAAGGAACGCAGCGCCCTTGTGGCCGAAGCGGAAACCGCGACCGATCCGCACCGGATCGCCGAAATCCAGATGCGGCTCGTCGATATCGACGCGCATTCGGC
Organism: Agrobacterium sp. ICMP 6402; assembly: GCF_009498615.1. Taxonomy (NCBI): domain Bacteria; kingdom Pseudomonadati; phylum Pseudomonadota; class Alphaproteobacteria; order Hyphomicrobiales; family Rhizobiaceae; genus Agrobacterium; species Agrobacterium sp. ICMP 6402. The sequence goes on along the minus strand of NZ_QSNV01000001.1, from coordinate 655,828 downwards.
CGAAGCCCGCGCGTCCAGCATTCTTGCCGGTCTGGGCTTTAACCACGAGGCGCAGCTTCGCCCCGCCTCCTCCTTCTCCGGCGGCTGGCGCATGCGCGTGGCGCTTGCCTCCGTGCTGTTTGCCGAGCCAGATCTTTTGCTGCTCGACGAGCCGACCAACTATCTCGACCTCGAAGGCACGTTGTGGCTGGAGGAATATATTCGCCGCTATCCGCATACTGTCATCATCATCAGCCATGATCGCGATCTTCTGAACAATGCCGTCAATTCCATCGTGCATCTGGACCAGAAGAAGTTGACCTTCTATCGCGGCGGTTACGACCAGTTCGAGCGCCAGAAGGCCGAGAACGACGAATTGCAGATGAAGGCCAAGGTCAAAAGCGACGCGGCGCGCAAACATCTGCAGAGCTTCATCGACCGTTTTCGCGCCAAGGCCACCAAAGCGCGGCAGGCGCAGAGCCGCATCAAGGCGCTGGAGCGCATGGGCACCGTCGCCGCCGTGATCGAGGACCACGTCCAGCCAATCATATTTCCCGAGCCGGAAAAGCAGCCCGCCTCGCCCATCGTTGCCATCAATGGCGGTGCTGTAGGTTACGAACCGGGCAAACCCATCCTGAAACAGCTCAATCTGCGCATCGACAATGACGACCGCATCGCGCTGCTCGGCTCCAACGGCAACGGCAAATCGACCTTCGCGAAATTCATTTCCGGCCGGCTTGCGCCGCAGGCGGGCGATCTTCGTATCGCCTCCGGCCTGAAGATTGGTTTCTTCGCGCAACACCAGTTGGATGATCTGGTGCCGGACGAAACGCCGGTCGAACATGTGCGCAAGCTGATGCCGCTGGCGCCTGAAGCGCAGGTGCGCTCACGCGTGGCGCAGATGGGCCTTGCAACGGAAAAGATGGCGACGGCAGCAAAGGATCTGTCCGGTGGTGAAAAGGCCCGTCTGCTGATGGGGCTTGCCGCCTTCCATGCGCCGAACCTGTTGATCCTCGACGAACCGACGAACCATCTCGACATCGACAGCCGCCGCGCATTGATCGAGGCGCTGAACGATTATAACGGCGCGGTCATCCTCATCTCGCACGACCGGCATCTCATCGAAGCGACAGTGGACCGCCTGTGGCTGGTCGCCGACGGCACCGTCAAAACCTTTGAAGGCGACATGGAGGAATATCGCGACATCGTCGTTTCCTCCGGCAAGAAAAAGGAAGACAAGACCGAGGCCACGACCGATCAGGCGTCGAAGGCAGATCAACGCAAGGCGAATGCGGAAAAGCGCGCCCAGCTTGCGCCGCTGAAGAAAAAGATCAATGAAATCGAATCCCTGACGGCGAAGCTTGAGAAAGTGATTCAGGCGCTCGACAACGAACTGGCGGACCCCGCGCTTTACGAAAAAGCGCCCGCCAAGGCTGCACAGAAGGTCAAGGAACGTGGTGAGGCCGCTGCCAAACTCTCCGACGCCGAAGAGCAATGGCTGATGCTTTCCGGCGAATATGAGGAAGCAATGGCGGGGTGATGCGCGACGGCACAGTGCCTACGTGCAAAGCGGCGGCTTCCCAAGAAGCCGCCGGATTTATCTGAGGCTGCTTACTTGGCGCCGATGGCGTTGAGGCCTTCACGGGCGCATTCTGCATCAATGGCGCCCGAGGGCGCACCGCCGACACCGATGCCGCCGACGAGAGCCTCACCAATCTTGATCGGCAGACCGCCAGCCTGGATGACCATGCGCTCGTCCATATTGCGCAGACCATCATTGGCAGGCTTGGAGGCGATGAAATCCGCGATCTCGCCAATATCACGACCGAGCGATGCGGCGGCGAAAGCCTTGCCGGTCGCGCTGGAGACCGTATGCGGGCCGGAATTATCCGCCTTCAGTACCGTCTTGGTGGCGCCGTCGCGGGTGACGATGGCAACGGTGACGGCGCTCCCTTTAGCGACACAAGCCTGAAGCGCTGCTTTGGCCGCCTTTTCAGCCATTTCGAGCGGCAGGTAAGGAGCGGTCGGTAGTGTCTGGGCCAATGCGGCGGCAGGAGCGAGCAGAACGGATGCGATGAGAAGATTGCGGATCATGAAAAGGTCCTCTTGGCTGATGAGGACTGCAATCTAGGAAAATGAAGCAAGGCTGCGAATCCGTAAGCCTTGCCGGGCGGTCGGTAGTTCTACCGATCTTCGCCGGCTTCCAGCCAGAGCCTTGTCATTTCCGCCTGTGAGGTCGTGCCGAGCTTGAGGCCAATGGCGGCGCGGTGGCTGTCAACCGTGCGCGGTGACAGGCCAAGCCCGTCAGCGATCTGGCGGGTGGTGAAACCGAGAGCGATGCGCTCGAGTATCTCACGCTCACGCGCGGTCAGAAGCGACAGAAGCGCCACCGTTTCCGCCTGCAACGCCCGTGCATCCAGTGTGCGGGCCAGCGTCTGGTGCGCCTTCTGGATCGCATCGATAAGATCCTGTTCATCCACGGGCTTCGACAGGAAATCCACGGCACCATTGCGGAAGGCGCGGCGGCAGGCCTCGATATTTCCGTGGCCGGAAATGATGATGACCGGCCAGTCGATGCCTTGCTCCACCAGCTTTTCCTGAAGCTTGAGGCCGGTAATGGCGGGCATACGAATGTCGAAGATCAGGCAGCCCGGCTCAAGCCCCGGTAATTGGCCAAGAAAACCCGTTGGGTCGGCAAATCCCTTCGCCTTGATGCCGACCGTGGACAAAAGCAATATCAGCGCCTTGCGCACGGCGTCGTCGTCGTCAACGAGATAGACGGGCAGCGTCACGGTTTCATCGCCTCCGTGGTGACCGGCAGGACAACACGGAACAAGGCGCCGTTTTCCTGCTCGATGAAGAGGATTTCGCCGCCGGCGCGCTCCACCAGCCGCTGGCTGAGCGCGAGACCAAGTCCCATGCCGTTGTTTTTTGTGGTTGCAAAGGGGGTAAAGAGCCGGTCGCGCAATTGCGGCTCCACGCCGGGGCCGTTATCGGCGACTTCGAACAGGGCAAGATCGCCCTTGCGGGTGAGCGTTGCTGTGATTACGCCGTTGCCCTCGTCGGCACCGGCCAGCGCATCAAGGGCATTACGCAGCAGATTGAACATCACCTGCTCCATTTCCACCGGATCAACCCGAACCAGAAGCGGCACCTCCGGTTGCCGGATATCGATGACAACCTGCTGGCGCGCCGCCTCGCCGGTCAAAAGTGCATCGACATTACGCAGCGCAACGCGCAGGTCATGCGCCGTGGCCGGATGGCGGTGCGGCAGCGACCAGTTGCGGAAACGGTCGAGCATGTTGGCGGCGCATCGCGCCTGCTCGATCATATCGTCCAGCGCACCGGAAAGCGTTGCGATATCCTCACGGGCAAGAAGCCGTCGCCCGGCCTGCGCCTGCGCCAGGATTGCCGTCAGGGGCTGGGTCAGTTCATGGGCAAGGCCGCTCGCCATCTCTCCAAGCGCATTGACCCGTGAGGCGTGGGTCAGCCTCGCCTCCATGCCGCTCAGTTCTGCCCGCCTTTCGGCGGCGCGTATACGCGTTCTCTGCCTTGCCATTACGATGCCGAACACAAAAATGATGCTGGCACCGGCCAGCGCCGCCAGCAGGGCGCGGCCCGGCAAAAGTTCCCGCCAGGTGATGGGAAGCGCCACCTCCAGAAGCAGCGGCTGGCTGGCACTGCTCAGCTGCCGGGCATATTGCGGTTCTACAGGCAGTTGCGGCGGGCCGTATAACAGGGTGCCATCCGGCATTTTCAGGCGGGTCACTGCCCGTTGCGCCGACCAGAAGGGGGCATCGGATGCCAGCAGCCGTGCCGCATCGACGGCCAGCACCAGCGCCTGTCGTGCCGTCTCGCTATTGGGGCTGCGCTTGACGATGAGGTAATGGCCAGGCCTCAGCGCACTTGCCAGCAATGCCGGCTTGCCCGTGAAAGCCGATGCCGCCTTGCGAATATCCGTAGCCAGTTCATTTTCCAACGGCCGGGTGCCGATGGCGGGATCTCCCTCATTGAGGGAAACCAGCTGGACCTCATCGATGCGCGGGTAAAATTGCAGGATCGGCGCAGCAATCGCAAGCAGCAGGCCGTCGTCCGGCCCCTGCTCCGCCTGCGCCACCGCCGACAGCGCCGTCACATGGGCATCGTGCTGATCCGCCCGGCGCGTAGCCTCAGCCTGCAAGGCGTCGCTCTGCCGCTCCAGTTCGCCAAGCAGGCTGACATATTGGTAAGCCGCCAGAGCGGAGATGACCGCCGCCATCAACAATGCCCAGACCGCGAGCACCCGGAAAAACGGCCAGGCGGCCGGAGAGCGCGGATCACCTGACGCTGGTCGGCGGCCGGATATGGCATCGGCGATCGTGCGGAGCGACTGCGTGACGCTGCCCGCGCCTGCCCTCATTGCCTCCGGCGTAGATTGGCCGGAATGCCCGGATCGCCTGTTCCATGCGTCGTTGTTTTCAAGCATCTCTTCGCTCGCTCGACCGGAAAACACGGCCGGAACATTGGTTCGTCATAGAACCTCTCAGCACAGACTGGCCAAACATTCAATCCGGCTGAAACAGGCTCGCCTGCCGCTCGCGCTGGAATAGGATCACATAGTGCTGCGTTGTAGCCCTGTCGGAAACCCTCTAGGCGCATTCCCTGCGGGGTTGCAAACGATCGAGCGGTACGGCGGGCGAATAGAGATAACCCTGACCGAAACGGATGCCCATCTGCATGAGAAGCCGGCTCTGCTCCTCCGTTTCTATGCCTTCCGTCACCAGCTTGGCGCCGTAACGCTCAGCGCTTTCAAAGGCGAGAGCGATCGCGTCCTTGAAGCGTGACTGATCGAGCCGGGACGTCATCCAGTGGTCGATCTTGACCTCTTCGAAGGGGAACCTCGCAAGCAGCGTGAGCGCGGCATAACCGGTGCCGAAATCGTCAAGTGACAGCCGCACGCCTGCTTCACTCAGCCTGTCGAAATTCTGCTGCACGACGTCGATGGCCGGTACACGGCTCATCTCCGTCACCTCGATCGACAGCCGATGCGGCGGCACCGTCATTTCACTCAGGAACGCCACGACCCGGTCTCCGAAACGCGGGGTCGAAAATGACGAGGCGGAAATATTCACCGCCAGATGAAAATCCGGCTCAAGGTTCCGCAGATCGCTGAGGTCGCAGACGACCGCCTCGATCGTTGACCACTCAAATTCCACCAGCAGCCGGTGGCGCTCGGCAATCTCCAGCACGTAATAGGGCGAAAGCGCCTGCCCGCGCGCATCGGTTGCCCGCAGAAGCGCCTCCGCACCGATCATGCGGCGATTGTGCATTTCAAATTTCGGCTGGTAGCATATTGGCGGCCTGCCGGATTTGATCCAATGGACCAGCATCTGCCGCACACCCTCGTCGCGGGTGGCTTTTTCGGCGAAGGAGAAGGGGAAAATCTGCACCGGATTTTCGCTTCTCCTCAGCGCCAGGCTGAGATGCCTGAGAAAGGACGCTAAGTTCTGCCGGGAAAGCTTATCCAGATTGGCTGCGCCGATCTTCAGATGCGGCACCGGCCCCGCCTCCGCGGACCGGCAAAATGCGCTCAGCCCGTCATGGAGATGCATCATAAGTCGCGCGCTTTCCGACTTTTCCAGCGAAACCCCCTCGATAACCACCGCAAGCGTCGTATCACCGAACATGAAGCTGCGCGGCGCATTGGAGTGCGACAGCAGGCTGCTATCACCATCACATACTTCCCGCGCCAGTCGCGGCCAGAAAAGATCGGCCCAGTCCTCGCCTTCGCAGGCGGCGACATCGGCAATATTGACGATTTCTATGAGAAGGAGGGCGTGCGGCACGGGCGGCTCCCGCCGTGCCATCGTTTCGATATGGTCTTTGAGGGCGCGACGGTTGGGCAGGCCGGTCAGGGAATCTGTCCGTGCCGCGATATCGCGCTTCCTCACTTCTTCCCGCGCCCGCGCCTCGCTGCGCAGAACAAGAAACAGGCAGGTGATCATCGGCAGACCAACAACGACCGCCCCCAGAGTGCGGCGGCCGACGGCGCTCAAAAACAGCGCCTGATCGATAAGACCCAGACCGAACGATACGGAGATGGCAAACAGCACGGCGACAAACCGCACACCAAAAACGGCGAAAATATCGCGCATCCCCAGTTCGGTCAGACGCCGGCGGCGCATCCAGCCATACATCAATATCCCGAAAGCCGAGATGACGACCATGTCCTGAAAAGCGGCGAAAAACAGCACCGGGCCACCGATTACGTAGCGACCGACAGCAACAAGAAGCAGCGCTATTCCCCCACCCTGCCATGACCCCAGAAGCCCGGCAAGGAACAGCAGATCCGAGCGGATATAAGGTTTGGAAGGCAGCTTGATGAACTCGGAAACCAGAAGCGTCAGCAGAAATCCGGCCACGCCGAAAATGATACCGTAATAGATCTTATAACGTGGGTCATCGAGGGCGATGTTGCGGCGCATGAGGATCAGCACGGATACCATGCCGATCACCGCAGCTGCCTGGAGCAGCAGGAATGGAAGCTCGGCGGCAGCGGCCGCTGCCTGAACGGCGATCAATTCCATCATCTGCAAACCCCCGGTTATTATTTGTTTCGCCGCCGGAATTCCGGCGTTGGCCTTTCACAATTCCCGTATCTGCGAAGGACGAACTATAATACGTCGTCCGCCGCCACGGCCGGCCTATATCGCCGCTACCGTTCGCATCCCGGCAAAATTCTCCGGAGCGGCAATCGCCCCGGCCTGCGCGGCGGCCAGCACCAGCCTGTCGCGTCCCCGGCGCTTCGCCTCGTACAGTGCTTCATCCGCGCGGTTCAGCATGCCCTGTATTGTCTCCAGGCCATCGGTGGAAACGGCTATTCCGAGGCTGACCGTGACGACGGTCTGTCCGTCCGGGCGGTTGGGGTGAGGTATCGCCTCGCCCGACACCGCCGATCTTAGCCTTTCACCAACGGCAAGGGCTGCGGATACGACGCAATTGTCGAGCAGGACCACAAATTCCTCGCCGCCATAACGCGCAACGAAACTCCTGTCACCATCATCCCTGCGCAGGGCGGCGCGCAGCCTGCCGGCAATCTCGCGCAGGCAGTCATCGCCAGCCACATGCCCTTCTGAATCATTGTAGTTCTTGAAATAGTCGACATCGAGAAGAATGAGCGCCCGAGGCTTGCTGCTGGCGGAAATCTCGCGTGCCGCCTCGTCAAAGCTGCGGCGGTTGCAAATGCCTGTCAGCTGGTCGGTATTGGAAAGCTGCTGCAGGTCCCGATTGGCGCTTTGAATTTGTTGAAGCAGCATCTTTTCGCGCAGCGAGGCCAGATAGTCCCGCCGCTCCACCTGCTCGATGCGATAGGCCGCAAACAGCGAGACGGCGCTGATCCCGACCGAACACAGGATCGCCGGCAGCTTCGCCGCCTCGCTCGTCACCGTCACATATTGCATGCCGATGATGAAGACGACCAAGCAGCCGACCGTTCCCATGACAGCGAGAGGAAGCGGCTTGCGATGCACCGTGTTCATATAGAGTATGACAGTGATGACACCCATGTAATATTCGCTTGCCGACGCGGTGCGCGCATTGGCATAGACGAACATCAGCGATGCGACGACCAGCATACATCCCAACCCGTGAAGGACTTCATGCGCAATCGCATCCGGACGCAGCAGCACTGCATAATGCCGCGCCGGGAAATAAAGGAACAGGAGCGGTGTGACAACAAACAACCGGACGACAACATCCAGCCAGATAATCTCCGGCACCCAGTTCGTATCGACAAACAGGTACAGATTATAGACAACCATTCCGAAAATTAATCCATATGTATTGAACCGATGGTTGCTTTCATTGACTTTGCGAATGAACCCAGAAGACCGGTCCTCTTTAAGTAAAAATATCATCCAAACGCTCTTCAAAACACCCATAAGAAAAAATAAAATTCGCAACCTAATATCGATGAAAAACAACTACAAAACTACCATTAAAAAATATTGAAAAACGAATTTTACGATTTAAACTCAAAATATTATTTCATATCCTAAATACTACTTTATTCCGAAACAGCATATTCGATATTTTATTTTGTGATGTTGTTCATCAAAAAAGCCATTCCCGATCGGGACGATCACCTTGCCCCTTCGGCCGTTTCTGCTAAAAACTTGTAAAGTCACACTTTATCTCATGAAGCACGCACACGGGTACCTCTCCATGTCAGCCACCAAGCTTGCCATCGTCGGCGTCGGCAAAATCGTTCGCGACCAGCACCTTCCAGCCATCGCGGGCAATCCGGATTTCGAATTGATCGCCACAGCGAGCCGTCATGGCACCGTGGATGGCGTCGCCTCCTATGGCACTATCGAGGCAATGCTGGAAGCGGTTCCGCAGATCGAGGCCGTGTCCCTGTGCATGCCGCCGCAGTTTCGTTACGAGGCAGCCTATGCGGCTCTGAATGCCGGCAAGCATGTTTTCCTTGAAAAGCCGCCGGGTGCTACGCTTTCTGAAGTGCAGGATCTCGCGCGCTTAGCGGATTCGAAGGGGCTTTCGCTGTTTGCAAGCTGGCATTCGCGTTACGCGCCGGCTGTGGAAGCAGCCAAGGCATTTCTGGCTTCAACGACAATCGACAGCGTGCATGTGATCTGGAAAGAGGATGTGCGCCACTGGCACCCGAACCAGGCGTGGATCTGGCAGGCGGGTGGCCTTGGCGTCTTCGACCCCGGCATCAACGCCCTTTCCATCATCACCCATATCCTGCCCCGCGCGCTGTTCCTGACCAAGGCGACGCTGGAATTCCCGGAAAACCGCGACGCGCCGATCGCTGCCGACCTGCATTTTTCCGACGTGACGAAAATGCCTTTGCGGGCCGAGTTCGACTGGCGCCAGACCGGCAAGCAGAGCTGGGATATCGTCGCCGAAACGGCCGGCGGACAAATGGTGCTATCGGAAGGCGGCGCCAAGCTCTCCATCAACGGCGAAGAGAAGCTCTCCGAGCCGGAGCGGGAATATCCCGCCCTTTACGAGCGTTTCGCGGAAATCATCAAGGCCGGCCGCTCCGATGTGGATCTGGCGCCACTAACCCATGTGGCCGACGCCTTCCTGCTTGGCCGCCACAAATTCGTGGATTCCTTCTACGACTGACAATACGGTCGTTTTCAGAACTTCTCAGAGGGCGCGGCTGACAAAACGGCCGCGCCCTGATTTTTTGGCTTGCCTCATCGACGCGGCATAACAGCGTCGCGCGATCCGCACCCGTCTGCGGGGCAATCGCGCCACCGATGCTGGGGCGCGCTGCGACCTCCTGGCCATCGACATCTAAAGGTTTGCGGAAGGCGGAGAGAAGCCGGCCTGCCGTGCCGGCGACTACGCCTTTTTCTGCCAGCGCCCCTCCGGCGACTGTTGCCAATAGGTCAGCGCATGACCTTCGGTCTTCAGCCTTTTCCAGTGGTTTCGCGCCATTTCGAGCTGGTAGGCATCGTATCCGTCGAACATGAAGACGATGCGCTCATAGGCCTCCACCGCCGGCGGTTCGGCGCCGTCCACCAGAAAGCGGACATTTGCCCCATTGTCGTTGACGTCCGAGGCTGTCAGGAGAATCGGCTGGCTTTGCGGTGCCGAAGATGTATCGGTGGCGTGCGGCAGAAAACTGTCGTCACGAAAGGTCCACAGATGCGTGTCGAGGAAATCGCGGCGAGCCTCGTCCACCGTCTGGATCGCGACCTTCCAGCCGCGTTCCAGCGATTTTTCGAGCAAAGGCGGCAACGAATCCTCGAGCTTCGATTCCGTCAGATGGTAGAACAGAATTTCAGTCATCCGCAGACTTCGAACTCCGCTCGCATCAATCTTCGTAGTGGGCGCGAACGAGTTCGTTCAAAAGCCGCACGCCGTAACCCGATCCCCAGGACTGGTTGATCTCGGTCATGGGCGATCCCATCGCTGTGCCGGCGATATCGAGATGCGCCCACGGCGTTTCACCCACGAAGCGCTTCAGGAACTGTGCGGCCGTGACGGAACCGGCCAGACGGCCCGAGCTGTTCTTCATGTCGGCGAATTTGGAATCGATGATCTTGTCGTAGTCCTTGCCGAGCGGCATGCGCCACAGTTTTTCGGCCGTCACATCACCGGCCTGGGCAAGACGCGTTGCAAGCTCGTCGTCATTGCAGAAAAGGCCGGCCTGAAGATTGCCGAGCGCAACCGTTATCGCACCCGTGAGGGTGGCGAGGTTGATCATGAATTTCGGGTTGAAACGTTCCTTGGTGTACCAGAGCGCATCCGCCAGAACCAGGCGGCCTTCGGCATCGGTATTGATGATCTCGATGGTCTGGCCGGACATGGAAGTGACGATGTCGCCCGGACGCTGGGCGTTGCCATCGGGCATGTTTTCCACGAGACCGATGACACCGATGACATTTGCCTTCGCCTTGCGGGCCGCAAGCACATGCATGAGGCCTGTGACGGCTGCGGCGCCACCCATGTCGCCCTTCATGTCCTCCATGTTGAGGCCGGGCTTCAGCGAAATACCGCCGGTATCAAAAACGACGCCCTTGCCGACGAAAGCAATGGGTTCATCCTTCTTGGAACCACCATTCCACTGCATGACGGCAAGCCGGGGCGGACGGGCCGAGCCCTGCGCCACGCCGAGAAGCGCGTTCATGCCCAGCTTCTTCAAGTCTTTTTCGCCGAGAATCTCGACATCGACACCCAGCTTGCGCAGCTCTTCCGCCTTTTCAGCGAATTCGACAGGGCCGAGAACGTTCGGCGGCAGGTTGACAAGGTCGCGCGCCAGAAGAACGCCGCCCGCAACGGCTTCGGAGACGGCAAAGGCCTTTTCCGCTTCCTGATGAGCAGCGGTGACGATGACGACATCGACTTTCTTCGGTGTCTTTTCGTCATCGGATTTTTTCTTGGTCTTGTAGGCATCGAAGCTATAGGCGCGCAGCAGAAGGCCCAGTGCGAAATCCGCAGCGGCCTGCGCGCTGATTTCGACGCCCGGAGCGTCGAGATAGATGGCGACCTTGTCGGCCTTGCGGAAATTGGCGGCGGCAGTGCCGCCGGCACGCAGCCAGTCATGCGCAACAAGTTTCGCCGGCTTGCCAAGGCCGATGATGAGCAATCGGTCGGCGCTCGAGCCCTGCGGCGCGATCACATCGAGTGTCGTCATGGATTTGGCAGCAAATCCCGCAATCTTCGCCGCTCTCTCGATCACTCCACCCGGATCGGCCTCGGAAGCACCGGCGGCAGCCTGCGCCTCACCGAAGGCTTGCAGCACAACGGCCAGAGAGTTTTCAAGCGAAGCGGAATTGGCGAAAGAAATATCGAATTTGGCGGACATGTTTTCCTGCTCTTCATGGTCAAATTTCATGATGCGCACGATCATGGCCTTTTCAGCCCCCGGCGCAACCCTACATTTTTTAAGGCCTGCATTGTTTAAAGGCAGACATTCCTTAAAGGTCCACATTCGTTAAAGGAATGACATTTTTGCGGATGGGCCGATTACGTCATGAAACCGACAGCTTGTTCCACAAAAAGACACAGGCGATGGAAAAATCGTCGTGCAAAACATATTTGTGAGCACGCCGGAATAGCCAATTGCAAACGATGCGATTAGATAAGCGGAAATCCGGCGGGCAATCGCACGGGAAAACAATGTCGAACAGGGCCGTATGAAGCTTCTCGAGAACTATATCCTGCGGCGGACAACGCAGATGTTTCTGGTCGCGCTGTTGCCGGTGCTCGCCATCATCTGGACCATCCAGGTTCTCCAGAGAATCAATCTCGTCACCGACACCGGTCAGTCGATGGGCTCCTTCATGGCGCTCGCGACCCTGATCCTGCCGACGCTGATCCCCGTTGTTTTGCCTTTCGCCCTCGTCATCGGCATCACCCAGACATTCACGGCGATGAACAATGACTCCGAGCTTGCGATCATCGATGCGGCCGGATCGCCGCGTTCGGTGATGTTTCGCCCGGTTCTCATTCTGGCCGCTGTTCTCAGCGCGCTTTCCTTCACCATCACCAATTTCATCGAGCCGCCGGCGCGTAACTCCGCCCGGCAGATGGTGGCCGCGGCCTATGCCGACCTCCTGTCCTCGGTGATCGAAGAAAAGACCTTCCGTACCATTCAGGATGGTCTCTATGTGCAGATCGCCCAAAGACAGGGCCGCATCCTCAAGGGCCTTTTCGTCGCCGACCGGCGCGATCCGAATTTCGATCTCATCTATTATGCCAAGGAAGGCATGATCGATGAAAGCGGCACGTCGCTGACCATGCGCGACGGCGAAGTGCAGCAGAAGACGCCAGATGGCAAAGTGTCGATCGTCAAGTTCCTGTCCTATGCCTTCGACCTTTCGACCATGTCGGAAAAGCAGGATTCCGAACCCTCGCTGTCTCCGGGCGATGCCAGCCTCGGCTTCCTTCTGTCGCCAGATGAAAACAATGCGAGCTACAAGCGGTCGCCGGAAAACTTCCGCAGCGAGCTGCACAAGCGCCTGTCGGACTGGATGTTTGCCTTTGCCTTCGCGCTGATCTCGCTGGTCATCGCCGCCGATGCCCGTTCGCATCGCGAGGCGCGCATGCACCCGATGGTCGCCGCGCTGGTGACGGCCTTCATGCTGCGCTGGCTCGGTTTTTACGTCACCAATCAGGTCAAGCAGAGCGCGGCCTTCATTCCGCTGGTCTATGCCGTGCCGGGTCTCAGCGGCGCTGCGGCCGCCTTCATTCTGGTGACCGGTCGCAAACCGAAGATGCCGAAGATTATCGCGGATGCGGCGAGCCGGATGCGCCGTCTGTTCTCCAGCCGGCTGGCACGCAATTCGGGGAGCGGCAACGCATGATTTTCAACACCCTCGCCCGGTATTTCCTCAAACGATATCTAATGACGGCCGTGTGGTTCGTGCTTGGCGTATCGTCGATCATCTATCTCGCGGATTTCAGCGAGACGGCGCGGCGCATGTCCAGCGTGCCGGGCTATTCCGTTCCGGGCGCACTTGGCCTGACAGCACTTCGCCTGCCGCTGATCCTGCAGCAGACCGTTCCCTTCATCGCCCTTTTCGTGGGCATGACGACACTGATTTCGCTCAATCGACGTTACGAACTGGTCGTCACGCGCGCAGCAGGTGTTTCCGCCTGGCAATTCATCCTTCCCTTCGTCCTCGGATCCGTCCTTCTCGGCATTCTGTCCGTCGTCGTTTTGAACCCCATCGCCGCATGGGGCCAGAACCGGTCGCTGGCTATGGAAGCGGGATGGCGCAACGAAGCCAATGGAGGGCGCCAGCAGCAGATCATTCCATGGATGCGTCAGGCGAGCGGCGGCCAGGACACGATCATCGGCGCCAAGAGCTTCGAGGACAACGGAACGATGCTGCTCGACGTGGTTCTGATCCACCTCGACAAGGACGGAAACATCGTCTCGCGGCAGGATGCCAAGTCGGCAAAGTTGGAAGATGGTTACTGGCTTCTTAACGGCGTGACGGAAACGCGCGCCGGACATGTGCCAGTTCGGCAAGAGAGCACGCGGATCAGTACCAATCTGAGACGGGAATTCGTGCAAGAACGTATGACTCAGACGGAAACCGTTGCTTTCTTTGATCTTTCTCACAAGATCGAAGTTGCAAAGTCTTTTGGACTGTCTTCAAAAGCGCTTGAGACGCAGTATCATTTCCTGCTATCGACGCCCCTGCTTCTGGTTGCGATGACCTTGATCGCCGCGACCGTTTCATTAAAGTTCAGCCGCTTCGCCCAATCGCGCTCCGTGATTCTGGGTGGAATCGTTTCCGGCTTCGTGCTTTATGTAGTAACCGTGCTCGTAAGGGCATTCGGGAGTGGTGGTGTTGTCCCTCCCACCGTCGCGGTCTGGGTTCCAGTCGTCGTGGCGTTGGCTTTGGGGGCAACCATTCTGCTTCATCAGGAGGACGGCTAGTGGCGGTATATGACCGCGGGAATATCAGGCGGCTTTGGACGGCCCTTCTGACGGGTGCCGCTGTGTGCGCGTATTTGGCATCAAGCCCGGTCGCTTTTGGCCAGGGCGGGATGCTTGCGTCTGCAAGCCAAGACGATTCGAAACTCCTGCTTACAGCAAATGAACTGACCTATAATCGCGACTCCCAGCGCGTCATCGCGAAGGGCGTGGTTCGCATGAAATATTCGGGCTACCGCATGGTGGCCCAGCAAGTTGAATATAATCAGCAGAGCGGCCGCGTGATCGCGCATGGCAATATCGAGCTGATCGAGCCCGGCGGCAACAAAATCTATGCCGACGAAATGGACGTTACCGACGATTTCGGTCAGGGCTTCGTCAACGCACTGCGCGTCGAGACCCCTGATAATACCCGCATCGCGGGTGAAAGTGCCGAACGCCTCGAAGGCGACCTGATGGTCCTTAACAACGGCGTCTACACCGCCTGTCTGCCCTGCGCCGCAAAGCCTGAAAAGGCGCCGCTCTGGCAGGTCAAGGCCGAGCGCGTCGTCCAGGACGGCAAGACCCATACGATCCGGCTGGAAAAAGCCCGCCTGCAGCTTTTCGGCTACTCGGTCGCCTATGTGCCGTTCCTGACGGTTCCCGACAATACGGTGAAGCGGAAGTCCGGCTTCCTGTTCCCGCAGATGAGCATTACCGACAATCTCGGTTTCGGCATCGGCGTACCCTATTTCCAGGTTCTCTCCGACACAGCGGATGTGACGGTTACGCCGACCTATTATACGACGCAGGGTCTGCTTCTGCAGGCTGAACTGCGCCAGCGTTTCGAAACCGGCATGCACACGATGACGATCGCCGGCATCAGCCAGCAGAAGTCCGATACTTTCACAGCCGGAACCAGCGACGCGCTCAACGACAATCGCGGCATGATCGCCAGCAAGGGTGATTTCACAATCAATCCCCGCTGGGCCTTCGGCTGGGATGCCATGGTGCAGACCGATAATAACTTTTCACGCACCTATAATCTCGCAGGTTACAAGGGTAGCGTTCAGACCAATCAGATTTACCTGAGCGGTGAGAGCGCGCGGAACAGTTTCGATGCACGCGGCTATTATTTCAACGTTCAGGACACGGACAATAATGAAGCCGAGGAACGTCGGCAGGCCATCGTCCATCCAGTCGTTGACTATCGTTATTTCGTGCCGGATCCGATCTATGGCGGCGAACTGTCGCTGACCACTAATTTGACCAGTATCACCCGCCTGGAACAGGACGCTTACGCGCTTGGAGGCTACTCGCGTTTCAACGGGCTCAAGGGCGACTATACCCGTCTCTCCACCGAGGCCGAGTGGAAGCGCACCTTCACGATGGATAGCGGCCTGCAGATCACGCCAATTCTGGCCGCGCGCGGCGATGCGCTGTGGACGGACATGTCGCCCTCAAGCTTTACATCGGGCGGTACGTCCTACGCCTACGAAGGCATGATGCATGACGACGTGGCGTTTCGCGGTATGGTCACCGGCGGTCTGGAAGTGCGTTATCCGTGGCTCTTCACGGCGCTCAACAGCAGCCACGTGATCGAACCGATCGCGCAGATTTTTGTGCGTCCGAACGAACAATATTCCGGCCGTCTCCCCAACGAAGATGCGCAGGCATTCGTATTCGACGCGACCAATCTGTTCGAACGCGACAAGTTTTCCGGTTTCGACCGGATCGAAGGCGGCACCCGTGCCAATCTCGGCTTCCGTTATAACGGCACCTTCGACAACGGCTACGGCGTTCGCGCCGTTGTCGGCCAGTCTTTCCATCTGGCGGGCGAGAACTCCTTCGCATCCTATGATCTGGCTAATGTCGGTGCTGACTCAGGTCTGGAGTCCGACCGGTCGGATTACGTCGCCATGGCTGCCTTCGATGCGCCGATCGGCCTTTCGCTGTCGTCTAGCCTGCGTCTCGACAAGGACGATTTCGACATCAACCGGTCTGAGACCGGCCTCAGCTATTCTGACCGCCGCATCACCGGCAAGGTCAGCTATACCCAACTCAAGGCGCAGCCAAAATACGGTTATACCGGAGACCGCGACATCGTTCAGGCTTCCGGCATGCTGCGTATGGACGACAACTGGTCGCTGTTCGGCTCGATCAATTATGATCTGAACGGAAAATTTGCCGCCGAGCGCCGCGTCGGCATTGCCTACCAGGACGAATGCACGATCTTGACAGTCAGCTATTCCAACGAGGGCAACATCAATTCCACTCGGCAGGCCGCCAATGACTGGTCGATCAACGCCCGTCTGGCGTTCCGCACGCTCGGTGATGTCAGCATTGGTTCCGCCAACCAGGACTGGGCCGATATGGATATCGGCTGGAAGCCGAATAATTACTGAGTTTAAAGGCGGGTCACGCAGCATCGTGACCCGCCTTTTTGCCGTTCGGCCAGTAAAAGTCACGGTTTCGCCGCAACAACACGCCAGTGTCGGCCGGGTATAAACCCCTATCGGGTTTTCTTTCAACAAACCGAGACATTGCCGTCCTGCGGATCGCGATGATATATACGTGGCAAAATCGCGGCGCGGACGCGCAAATGCAGGTCTGACAGGCCGGGGAATGCGAAATTTCCACCGTCAGGCAGAACAGACTGGCGGGACAGGGAGACAGGCCCCTGCCCGACGAAAGGGAGAAGGACATGATGAATTTCGGAAAGACGGCTTTGCGTGGCGCTGCTTTCGCCTTTGCGATATTTGCCGTTCCCATGGCCGCCGTGCCCTATACCGGCCAGGCTTTCGCCGACGCCACGGTCAAGATCGTCGTCAACAAGACACCCATCACCAATGACGATATCGCCAAACGCGTCGCCTTCCTGAAGCTGCAGCGCCAGTCCGGCAATCTAAACGAAAAGGCGCGCGAGCAGCTGGTCGATGAGGCGCTGAAACGCGAGGAAATCGGCCGTGTGAAAATGTCGGTCAGCACCGATGAGGTCGATGCCGCTTTTGCGCGTTTTGCCGGCAACAACAAGATGAAACCGGATCAATTGTCGAAGGTGCTCGCACAGGCGGGCGTCGGCGCTGACCATTTCAAAGCCTTCATCGCCGTGCAGATGAGCTGGCCGCGCCTCGTCAACGCCCGTTACGGTGCGCGTGGCAAGATGTCGAACCAGGATCTCGTCACCCGCCTGAAGGAACGCGGCGACAAGCCGGTCACGACGGAATATTTCCTCCAGCAGGTCATTTTCGTCATCCCGGAATCCAAACGCAATTCCATTACCGGCAAGCGCAAGTCCGAGGCTGAAGCCTCGCGCAAGCGTTATCCCGGCTGCGACCAGGCCATGACCTTCGCAGCAACCATGCGCGACGTGGCGATCAAGGATCTTGGCCGCATTCTCGCGCCTGAACTTCCGGAAGACTGGAAGGCTTTGGTGGAAAAAACCAAGGAAGGCGGCACCACCGGCACCCGCGTGACCGAAAAGGGTGTCGAATATCTGGCCATCTGCAAGCAGCGTCAGGTTTCCGACGACTATGCGGCGGAGATGGTGTTCAAGTCCGAAGACCTGATGAAGGCCAAGGACGGCGAAAACCCGAACGAAAAGAAATATATGGATGAGCTGCGCAAGAAGGCGCAGATCGTCAACACCTGATACTGATACGAAAGCCGGGTCTTTCCGTGACACATGCATCCCTGCCGCTTGCCCTGACACAGGGAGATCCAGCCGGTATCGGCCCCGATATCGCCATCGCCGCCTGGGCCAGACGCCGGGAGAACGGTCTGCCGCCGTTCATCTTCATCGGCGATCCCGATGTGGTGGCCAGCCGTGCGGCGTTGATCGGCATGCCGGTCAATATCGAGACATGCGATGTGGCGGATGCTGTCAGCGTTTTCGACCGCGCTTTCCCGATCCTGCCTCTTCCCGTCGGGTTCGAGGTTCAGGCGGGCCAGCCGCATGTCGGCGCTGCCCATGCGACGATCAAGGCGATAGAAACCGCCGTTTCCCTGACCGTTGAGGGCAAGGCTGCAGCCGTCGTTACCAATCCGATTGCGAAATCCGTGCTTTACGAAGCGGGGTTCGGATTTCCCGGTCATACGGAATTTCTGGCCGATCTGGCTTTGCGCCTTAAGGGTGAGCAGGTGATGCCGGTGATGATGATTGCCGGCCCCAAGGTCCGCGTCGTGCCGGTGACGATCCATATCCCCGTCAAAGACGTGCCAGCTGCACTGACCGAAGAACTGATCGTCGAGACATGCCGCATTATCGATGCCGATCTGCGGCAGAAATTCGGTATAGAGGCACCGCGTCTGGCGGTTGCCGGGCTTAACCCGCATGCGGGTGAGGACGGCGCGCTTGGCACCGAGGACCGCGACGTGGTTCATCCAGCGACCATGCGGCTGCGCAAAGACGGGATCGATGCTTTCGGTCCCCTGCCCGCCGACACCATGTTCCACGATGCCGCCCGCAGGCGTTATGATGTCGCTGTGTGCATGTATCACGATCAGGCACTTATTCCGGCCAAGGCGCTCGGCTTTGACGATTCGGTCAATGTCACACTCGGCCTGCCCTTCATCCGCACCTCGCCGGACCATGGCACCGCTTTTGGCATTGCCGGCCAGGGCATCGCCAATGAGGCAAGCCTTGTGGCCGCGCTGAAAATGGCGGCGGAAATTTCCGCCCGCAGCCGGGTTGACGCATAATGGCCACCATAGATGGACTGCCGCCGCTGCGCGATGTCATTCAGCGCCATGGGCTCGATGCGAAGAAATCACTTGGGCAAAACTTCCTGTTCGATCTCAACCTCACCCAGAAGATCGCCCGGACAGCGGGGCCGCTTGAAGGCGTGACGGTGATCGAGGTCGGCCCAGGCCCCGGCGGCCTCACCCGCGCCATTCTTTCGCTCGGTGCCAAAAAGGTCATCGCCGTCGAACGCGACAGCCGTTGTCTGCCGGCGCTGGCGGAAATCGAAGCGCATTATCCCGGGCGTCTCGAAGTAATTGAGGGCGATGCCCTCAAGACCGATTTCGAGGCCATGATCCCCGCCGGTGAACCGGTGCGCATCATCGCTAACCTGCCTTACAATGTCGGCACACAATTGCTGGTCAACTGGCTTCTGCCAAAAGCGTGGCCGCCTTTCTGGCTCTCGATGACGCTGATGTTCCAGAAGGAAGTCGGCCAGCGTATTGTGGCTGAGGAAGGCGACAATCATTACGGCCGCCTCGGCGTTCTCGCCGGCTGGCGCACGGTATCGGAAATGGCCTTCGACGTGCCACCGCAGGCCTTCAGCCCGCCGCCGAAGGTGACGTCCACCGTCGTGCACCTGCTGCCCAAGGACAAGCCGCTGCCCTGCGATGTCGCCAAGCTTGAAAAAGTGACCGAAGCTGCCTTCGGTCAGCGGCGCAAGATGCTGCGCCAGAGCGTCAAGAGCCTTGGCGGCGAAACGCTGCTGGAAAAAGCGGGCATTGACCCCACACGGCGGGCGGAAACGCTGTCGGTGGAGGAATTCGTGACATTGGCGAATTGCCTGTAAATACGCTCTGTGATGCACTGTTCTGGACGGTGGGACATAGGTCCGTTGGCCCGGCGAATAGAGGAACAAGCGCGTGGAGAATGCCGGTTTTCACTATAAGCTCGACATTCCCGCCGAAACGCCCGACTGCGCGGTTGTCTTGCTGCATGGATCGGGACGAACGGAAGAAGACCTTATCTCTTTTGGCCGCGCCACCTTTCCCAATGGCGTCTTATATGCGCCGAGAGGGGCTGTACCCTGGGAAAATGGCTTCGCGTTTTTTCGCAGAAAGCCTGACAGACAGCTCGATATCGGCGATCTGAAACATCAAGCTGTCAGATTATGCCGGTTTGTCACCTTCGTGTTTCAGCAGACGGGGCAAAGACCCATTCTCGTCGGATATTCGAACGGTGCGATCATCGCGGCTGAAACGATATGTCAGGACCGCCATCAGTCAAAGGGCGCTATCCTGCTTCGCCCCCTATCTCCGAGGAATGAACAGTCTCTTCCAAACCTCGCAGGATATCCCATACTTCTGCTTGCGGGCACCCGTGACGACCGGCGTCACCCCTCCGATGCTCCGCATCTGGCCGAGCAACTGGCTTCAGCCGGTGCGGAGGTTGTTCTGGAGACGATCGACGCGGGCCATGGATGGGCAGAGGATGCGATGGACGAGCGACTGTCCCGTCAATGGCTGGCGCGCTGACCCGCAGCATAAATCAGAGCTGCGGTTCTTCCTCAAGCAGCGCCCGCACAAAGTCAAACATACCATGGCGACGGTCGCGGCGGACGCGTTCGGCTTTGACGATGGCTTCGACGGCCTCGAAGGCGGCCTGCAGATCGTC
Organism: Agrobacterium sp. ICMP 6402; assembly: GCF_009498615.1. NCBI lineage: Bacteria > Pseudomonadati > Pseudomonadota > Alphaproteobacteria > Hyphomicrobiales > Rhizobiaceae > Agrobacterium > Agrobacterium sp. ICMP 6402. Next base: position 635,612 of record NZ_QSNV01000001.1, on the reverse strand, counting down.
GTTGAGGATGACGTAATCATAGTCGCGCCAGTGCTCGATCTCGGCGCGGGAATTAACGAGCCGGGTCTTTATCACCTCTTCTGTGTCTTCCGCCCGGCGGTGCAGGCGCGATTGCAGTTCGGTCATGGTCGGCGGCAGGATGAAGATCGAGACGACGTCGGCCTTCATCTTGTCCTGCAACTGCTCGGCGCCCTGCCAGTCGATGTCGAACAGCATGTCGCGACCGGCAGCCATCGCTATTTCCACCGGATCACGCGGCGTGCCGTAAAAATTGCCGTGGACCTCAGCCCATTCCAGCAGTTCCTCGTTGTCGCGCAGGCGCTCGAAATCGCGCTTGGAGATGAAGTGATAGTGGATGCCCTCTATCTCGCTCTGGCGGCGCGGACGCGTCGTGACGCTGACGGAAAGGCTGATATTCTTGTCCTTCTCGAGCAGGTTGCGGGCAATCGTCGATTTACCCGCGCCGGATGGCGAAGAAATCACCAGCATCAGCCCTCTGCGGGCAATCGTAACGGGAGAATCATTCACCGGGGCCATGGGTCTACTCCAGATTTTGGACCTGCTCGCGGAACTGGTCGATAACCACTTTCAGCTCTATGCCTGCTGCGGTTACCGCACTGGCGTTCGATTTGGAACAGATTGTATTCGACTCGCGGTTAAATTCCTGTGCAAGAAAATCGAGCTTGCGGCCGACAGGCCCGCCATTTGCCAAAAGCTCGCGCGAAGCCTGCACATGGGCGCGCAGCCGGTCGAGCTCTTCGCGCAGATCCGCCTTGGTGGCGATCAGCGCCGCCTCGGCGTGAAGACGGTCACGATCCAGCCCGTGCATGCCCTCGCCGATCAGGGCGATCTGCTGGGCAAGCCTTGCGGCGATCTGTTCCGGCTGGCGGGAAGGATCGTTTTCGATGAGCGCCACCAGCGTCTCGATCCTGTCGATCTGGCCGGACAGGATGGCAAATAGCGATGCTCCTTCCCGCTCGCGCATGTCCTTCAGCTTCTCGACGGCCGCAGCAAAACCGGCAAGCACATCGGCGTTGCGTGCGGCCTGCGCCTCAGCGTCATCTTCCGCCTCGCGAAAATCGACCAGCCCGCGCAACGACAGCAGTGTATCGAAACTCAGCGGCTTATCTTCGACGACATCGCCAAGTTCTTTCTTGAGCGCCAGAACAGCGGCGAGAGCATCACGGTTGATGACGGCCTCCAGCCGGTTTTCCGCAATCGACAGCGACAGACCTGCCTGAATATTGCCGCGGGCAAGATGCTCGCCGGCGATTTCCCGCAGCGCCGTTTCCAGCGCTTCAAGCCCGGTCGGCAGCCGCAGCCGCACATCAAGCCCCTTGCCGTTGACCGAGCGCAACTCCCACGCCCAGCGGTAACGGCCGGATGTTCCTTCGCTGCGCGCAAAGCCGGTCATCGATTGCAATGTCATATCTGGAAGCCCCCGTCATGCCGTACGAAACCGGGCCTTGCGCTAACAAGACCCGGTAAGAATTATCAGTTATTGGCCGGTTTTTCCGCCTCTGCGCCACCTGGCTGGCCGTCGACGGCAACATCGGGACTGCCGCCGGCTGCCGCCTTTTCCGCCTCGATCTTGCGCCAGCGGCGGACATTGGCGTTGTGCTCGTCCAGCGTCTTGGCAAAAACGTGACCGCCCGTGCCATCGGCAACGAAATAAATGTCATCCGTGCGCCAGGGATTGGCGACCGCCTCAAGTGCGGCCCGGCCCGGATTGGCGATGGGCGACGGCGGCAGGCCCTTGATGACATAGGTATTGAACGGCGTCTGCTTCTGCAGGTCCGACTGGTAGATCGGCCTGTCGGAAGGTTTGCCGTCACCGCCGAACAGACCGTAGATGATCGTCGGGTCGGATTGCAGCCGCATGCCTTTCTTCAGCCGGTTATAGAAGACGGAGGCGACATGGGCGCGCTCGTCATCCTTGCCGGTTTCCTTTTCGACGATCGAGGCGAGCGTCACGAATTCCTCGACGGTCTTGATCGGCAGGTCGGGGTCGCGCCGCTCCCAGATCATGTCGATCAGCTTGTCCTGCGCCGCGCTCATCTGGTTGATGATCTCTTCGCGCTTGGTGCCGCGGGTGAAGCGATAGGTATCCGGGCGAAGACTGCCCTCGTCAGGCAGGGCGGAGGGCAGCTCGCCATCCAGCACCTCGTCTGCGGCAAGGCGCGCAAACATCTGCTTGACGGTCAGGCCTTCCGGCAGCGACACGGAATAAAGGATCGACTTGCCGGATTCCAGCAGCGTCAAGATGTCCTTCATCGATGCGCCGGCCTTGATCTCGTATTCACCGGCTTTCAGCGTCTGGTCCTTCTGCAGGTAGCTACCTGTCATCAGGCGGAAAATACGGGCATTCGAAACAACGTCGTTACGCTCGAGATTATTGGCGATTTCGATGATGCCAGCGCCGTTGCGCACCGTGAAATGCGTGTTCGTCTCAAGCGGGCCTGGCTCCTGGAACGCGTTGATCATGTAATAGAAAGCGGCAATGGCCAGTACGCAGACGGCAACCGCAAGCGTCATCAGAAAATTCAGGAAGATCACCAGCTGGCCATGGGCCTTGCGCGAGCGCTTGGGCGGAGCCGGCACCTTTTCCGGGCGCAGCGCCTCGGTCGGAGATTTCGGAATGATCGGGCCGCGATTGCCCTCGCTTCCACCGTCTCGTCCGTATGGTCCCTGGCTGTTCTGGTTCGTGTCGCTCACCGTCGGTCCTTTTCAGTTCGGCGTTGTCAGCGCTTTTTGCGCAGGTAATGCGGCAAAAACAGGTTCGGAATATCTTCCTGCACCACATAGAGAGATCGTGAAGTTGTCTTTGCGTCCTTCACGAATCGTCTTTTCCGGCAAAGCCGGTCAGGAACAACCTTCTGCGGCGTGAAATCGCCCACACCGAGATAATCCTCCCGAAACCGGTAAACCGTCTCCCGTAAACGACTACAATATCGGCGCGAAAATCGAAATGGCTTTCGCTGACGCGCGATGCGTTCTTCAAAGGAAAGAGCACCCTCTTTCAGCACCCGCCGGGAGAAAGCCGCAACCGTCCGAGGCGGTTTGCGGCGCGGGTTGCCACCGCAACGGCAAAAGCCGCCGCGGCTTATATAATCTTATGCTTCGTAACGACGCAGCACGAGGGAGGCGTTGGTGCCGCCGAAGCCGAAAGAATTCGAGAGCGCCACGTTGACCTGGCGCTTGCGGGCCTTGTGCGGCACCAGATCGATCTTCGTCTCCACATCGGGATTATCGAGGTTCAGCGTCGGCGGCACGATATTATCGCGGATCGCGAGCACGGCGAAAATCGCCTCGATTGCACCCGCAGCACCGAGAAGATGGCCGGTGGCCGACTTGGTGGAAGACATGGAAATCTTCGTAGCCGAATCGCCGACAAGCCGTTCGACTGCGCCAAGCTCGATCGTATCGGCCATGGTGGAGGTGCCGTGGGCGTTGATATAGTCGATATCATCAGGCGTCAGGCCGGCGCGCTTCAGCGCCATAGCCATGCAGCGATAGGCGCCATCGCCGTCCTCGGACGGGGCCGTGATGTGGTAGGCATCGCCGGAAAGGCCATAACCGACGACTTCGGCGTAAATCTTCGCGCCGCGCGCTTTGGCGTGTTCCAGCTCTTCCAGAACGACGATGCCCGCACCCTCACCCATGACGAAACCGTCGCGGTCGCGATCATAGGGCCGGGATGCCTTCTGCGGATCGTCGTTGTGCTGGGTGGAAAGCGCCTTGCAGGCGGCAAAACCGGCAAGCGCAATGCGGCAGACCGGTGATTCGGCACCGCCGGCAACCATGACCTCGGCATCACCGAGCGCGATCAGCCGGGCGGCGTCGCCAATGGCATGCGCGCCGGTCGAGCAGGCCGTCACCACGGAATGATTCGGGCCGCGCAGCTTGTGGCGGATGGAAACCTGGCCGGATACGAGGTTGATCAGACGGCCGGGAATGAAAAATGGTGAAATACGGCGCGGACCCTTGTCGCGAAGCGTGTAACCCGCATCGACAATGCCTTCCAGGCCACCGATCCCGGAGCCGATCAGAACGCCGGTGGCAATCTGGTCTTCATCCGTTTCCGGGTGCCAGTCCGCATCGGCAAGCGCCATGTCGGCGGCGGCCATGCCATACAGGATGAAAGGATCGATCTTGCGCTGTTCCTTGGGCTCCATCCAGTCATCGGCATTGAAGGTGCCGTTGGAGCCATCACCGACGGGAATGCGGCAGGCGATCTTTGCGGGCAAATCTTCGACTTCGAACTCAGTCACGAGACGGGCGCCGTTCTGGCCGGCGAGCAGCCTTTCCCAGGTGATTTCCGTTCCGCATCCAAGAGGAGATACCATGCCGGTACCGGTGATAACGACACGCCTCATCGCCAACGCTCCGCCCTTATCCAAATCATCAGTCTCTTCTGCAATGCCGGACGCCATCGAGTGACGTTTGCGAGACGCTGCAGCATTTCGAATGTCCGCACAATCTTCGCCACGCACCGTTTCCGGCCGGGACGCTTATGCGGAGGCCGGAACACGCGCCTGTTCGGGCACGCACCGTCTCTTTATAAAACATTGGCCCGGACGAGCCGGGCCAAGATGGGAGGATATTGCACCTCCCCCATGAAGGTCGATCAGGCCTGGGCCTTCTCGATGAACTTGACGGCGTCGCCAACAGTCAGGATCGAGTCAGCTGCGTCGTCGGGAATTTCAACGCCGAATTCTTCTTCGAAAGCCATGACCAGTTCAACGGTGTCGAGCGAGTCAGCGCCCAGATCGTCAATGAAGCTGGCGCCTTCAACAACCTTGTCGGCGTCAACGCCAAGATGATCAATTACAATTTTCTTTACGCGTTCTGCGATATCGCTCATGTCGGTTTCCTCGACCTTTATTTTGAAAGGGAATGCCTTGCGGCACCCTGCCCTGTTAGAAGCCCTCATGCGCCGTTCAAATCCGGCACCGCTGGCAAACCCGTTCAACCCGGTCCAAGCTAGACATCGTCACGCAAAATCGCAACGGCTTCCTGTCTCTCCGGGACGACTGTTCACAGTCTTGGCCCGATTAACACGGTTTCAATCGGTCGAAAAGCCTGAAAACGCGCTAAGCACAGCGTATGACAGGCAATTTAGCCGGAAACCGGTCGGCGGGGCCTTGCGGCGCAAGCTACCCAACAAGGTGCTGAAATAGCGCCGCAATCGTTTTCATGACGGCTGGAAGCGCCGTCAGATCATCGCCATGCCGCCGTTGACGTGCAGGGTCTGGCCGGTCATGTAGGCTGCCTCGTTGGAAGCCAGATAAAGAACGGCAGACGCGACTTCTGCGCCGGTGCCCATGCGCTTCATGGGAATGGCGCCCATGATGGCGTCTTTCTGCTTGTCGTTCAGCTTGCCGGTCATGGCGCTTTCAATGAAGCCCGGCGCCACGCAGTTGACGGTGACGTTGCGGGTGGCGATTTCCTGCGCCAGCGACTTCGAAAAACCGATCATGCCGGCCTTGGAGGCGCAATAATTGGCCTGGCCGGGGTTGCCGGTAACGCCGACGATGGAGGTGATGTTGATGATGCGGCCGAAACGGCGGCGCATCATCGGATGCGTCAGCTCACGCGTCAGGCGGAACATCGCCGTCAGGTTCACTTCGATGACATTGTCCCAGTCATCGTCGCTCATGCGCACGAAGAGGCCGTCCTTGGTGATGCCGGCATTGTTGACGAGAATATCGACGCCTTCCAGCTCGGCTTCGGCCTTTTCGCCGAGCGCCTTGACCTCGGCGCGATCGGAAAGGTTAGCCGGGAAAATCTTGACGCGATCGCCAAGTTCCGCCGCCAGCGCCTCGAGTTTTTCAACGCGCGTGCCGTGCAGGCCGACGGTTGCGCCCTGTTTGTGCAGAAGGCGGGCGATTTCCTCGCCGATGCCACCGGTCGCGCCGGTAACGAGAGCCTTGCGGCCTGTCAGATCTAACATGTCCTGTTCCTTCTTTAGAGCAACTCCGCAGGAAATTTTGCGGTTCTGCATCGGGAATTGTCAAAAACAAAAAAGCCATTGCGGGCGAAACCCGCTATCAGCCTATCAGAGTGGCCAGAAGCTGGTCGATATCGGCAGCGCCGTTGACGGCAACGCCGTTCACGGTCTTGTCGATGCGGCGGGCAAGGCCCGTCAGCACCTTGCCGGAGCCGATCTCGTAAAGCTGCGTCACATTGTTGGCGGCAAACCACTCCACCGTCTCGCGCCAGCGTACCTGGCCCGTCACCTGCTCTACCAGCAAAGCGGCGATCTCATTGGCGTCGGAAACGGGAGCGGCACGCACATTGGCGATAACAGGCACGACTGGATTGTTCTTTTTGACCTTGGCCAGCGCCTCACGCATGGCTTCCGCAGCCGGCGCCATCAGCGCGGAGTGGAAGGGCGCGGAAACCGGCAGCATGATGGCGCGCTTGGCACCCTTTTCGGAAGCGATCGCGGCGGCTTTCTCGACAGCGGCCTTGGAGCCGGAAATGACCAGCTGGCCGCCGCCATTATCATTGGCGATCTGGCAGACGCCGAGAACACCGGCCTCGTCGCAGATTGCCGAAACCACATCATGCTCCAGCCCGATGATCGCCGCCATCGCGCCTTCGCCGACAGGCACGGCGGCCTGCATGGCGTTGCCGCGGATGCGCAGAAGCCGCGCGGTATCCGCAATCGAAAAAGTGCCGGCGGCACAGAGCGCCGAATATTCGCCGAGCGAATGGCCGGCAACATAAGAAACAGCGTCGGACAGCTTCAGGCCGCGCGCTTCGAGAACCCGCATGACCGCCATGGACACCGCCATGAGGGCGGGCTGGGCGTTCGCCGTTAGCGTCAGCGTTTCTTCCGGGCCGTTCCACATGATATCGGAAAGCTTCTGGCCGAGCGCCTCATCAACTTCCGCAAACACGGCGCGCGCCTCGACATAGGTATCGGCAAGTTCCTTGCCCATGCCGACGGCCTGGCTTCCCTGACCGGGAAATGTGAATGCAATACCCATGGGATGTGGTCCTTCTTTTCTGGATTGCCCTTATTCCAGCGACTTCCATTCACATTCCGGCCAGCGGTGTCAAGACTTGACGCCCTGCGGCAGGCGCATCCGCAGGGTTTTGCCACCCTATTCACTCTTTCTTTTAGTCATATTTTTTCTTGCACTGCGGCAATTCCCCATTACTTTCATGCGACCTTTCACTCCATCTCGCCAAGCACCGGGACATTTCCATGAAACAGAGACTATTGGGCCGCACGGGTATATCCGTGTCCGAAATTTGCCTTGGCACCATGACGTGGGGCACGCAGAACACTGAAGCCGAGGCGCATGCGCAGATGGATTACGCCGTCGAAAACGGCGTCAATTTCTTCGACACGGCCGAGCTTTACCCCACCACCCCCGTTTCCGCCGAAACGCAGGGGCGGACGGAAGAATATATCGGCACGTGGTTCGAAAAGACCGGCAAGCGCGATCAGGTCGTGCTCGCCACCAAGGTCGCCGGTTCGGGGCGCGATTATATTCGCGGTGGCCGCGATATCGATGCGAGCGCCATCCGCGAGGCGGTGGATACCAGCCTTGCACGTCTGAAGACGGACTATATCGACCTTTACCAGATCCACTGGCCTAACCGCGGCACCTACCACTTCCGCGGCGCCTGGGGTTTCGATGCCTCCGGCCAGGACAAGGAGCGCACGATCGCCGAAATCACGGAAAAGCTCGATACGCTCGGCGAACTGGTGAAAGCCGGCAAGATCCGCGCCATCGGCCTCTCCAACGAAAGCGCCTGGGGCACGCAGAAATATATCGACATCGCCGAGGCCCGTGGCCTGCCGCGCGTCGCCACCATCCAGAACGAATATAATCTGCTCTATCGCAGCTTCGATCTGGACATGTCGGAAGTCGCTCATCACGAGGATGTCGGCCTGCTCGCTTATTCGCCACTGGCGGCCGGACTTCTCACCGGCAAATACCAGAATGGCGCATATCCGGCGGGATCCCGCGGCACCATCAACAGGGAACTCGGCGGCCGCCTGCAGCCGCATCAGGAAGCGCCGGTCAAGGCCTATCTGGAGCTTGCGGCGCAACATGGGCTCGATCCGGCGCAGCTCGCGATCGCATTTTGCCTCACCCGCCCCTTCATGGCCTCGGCCATCATCGGCGCGACGACGAACGAGCAGTTGAAGGTGGATATTGCGGCTGCGGATGTGAAGCTGTCAGAAGAGGTGCTGAAGGGGATTGCGGCGATCCATCGGAAGTATCCGATGGCGATCTAAACTATCCCCGGGCCATAAATTCAAATAAAACCATCTTTCAATACCAATTGAATTCTGTATTATTATGTTCACCGGCGCGTATATCGGTACACGCCGGTGAACTTCATAAATAGATAAAATAATTGACCGGATTTTTTACAAAAATAACAAATATATTACAATTGGGAGAATTCGATGGCCAGGACAGTCTCAGATATTCTCAATGTTGCCGATCAGGAGTGGAAGCACTGGGGAAACTCCACATGGAACCTTTCTACTGACGCCAGGCAGATCCGGCACAAGGATGACGACCGCATATTCGCAAAATACGTCATCAAGAACTATAATTCCGTTGGAGGTGGAACGCCGACGGAGGATGATGTTATGAACGACCACTATTTCTGGTCGGCCGTCGGAATTTCCTACGTGTTCCATGCCGCGCAATTCAGCAAGAAAGAGTTTCCTTTCGCGGAATCGCATTCCGTATGGATTCGCCATTTCATAAAAGCGCGTAAGCAAAACTCGACGAGCGCCCTCTATCACGGATACCGGCTGAAGGAGGCTGGCGCGACCCCTGATGTCGGCGATATCGTTGGCTATACCTATGACAAAGTCAGCTTCCAGCAGGCGCAGGGTTATTATGACAAGGTGGGCAGCTATAAATCCCATACCGATATTGTCGTTGCCAGACGACCGGGAGAAATCGACGTCATAGGCTTCAATGTTCTCGACTCGGTGACAAAGAAAACGATCCCGCTCAGTGAAAGCGGCCATATCGCCGATACCAGGCATAAATGGTTCGTCGTTCTGAAGAAAAACGCGCTTAACTGACAAAACCATTGCCAAAACGTGAAAAATCCGTATAAGCGCGCTGTTCACAACACCCGGTCCAATTGGCTGGTGGCTGAACGGAGGGCTGGTTTCGGTAACGAAACAGCAGGAACCATAAGGTTTTTCCGGCCTCCCGTGTCTCCGCTCTCGACCGTCTCGAACAACGCTTTTCTTGCTTTAAGGCTTTCTCGCCTAACCAGGAGCAGTCGTTGAGGCTTAGCGCCGTTGCCGGGTGAAGGACGAAACGCAAGAAAGGCAAAGCTTAAATGGCTCTTTACGAACACATCTTCCTTGCCCGGCAGGATATTTCTGCCCAGCAGGTCGACGCACTTGTCGAGCAGTACAAGGGCGTTATCGAATCGTTTGGCGGTAAAGTCGGACGCGTCGAGAACTGGGGTCTGAAGTCCCTTACCTACCGCATCAAGAAGAACCGCAAGGCTCACTACGCTCTCATGGACATCGACGCTCCGGCGCCTGCGATCCATGAAATCGAGCGTCAGATGCGCATCAACGAAGACGTTCTTCGCTACATGACCATCGCCGTCGAAGCCCACGAAGAAGGCCCGTCCGCGATGATGCAGAAGCGCGATCGTGACGACCGTCCGCGCCGTGACGGCGACCGTCCGGACCGTGGCCCGCGCGAAGATCGTGGTCCGCGTCCGCCGCGTGAAGGTGGCTTCGGCGACCGCGAAGACCGTCCGCGCCGTCCGCGCGAAGACCGTGCATAAGGAGAATTGACCAATGGCTGATACATCCTCTTCCCAGGCACGCCGCCCGTTCCACCGCCGTCGCAAGACGTGCCCCTTCTCCGGCGCAAACGCTCCGAAGATCGACTACAAGGACGTTCGTCTGCTGCAGCGCTACATTTCCGAGCGCGGCAAGATCGTTCCTTCCCGCATCACGGCCGTTTCCCAGAAGAAGCAGCGCGAACTCGCCCAGGCGATCAAGCGCGCCCGTTTCCTCGGCCTGCTGCCTTACGTCGTAGCGTAATGAATTAAAGCGAGGCTGCGTTTTGGCGCGGCCTCGTTTTCTCTAAAGCAACTTGCTTTTAATCAGTAGGTTGCGAGTTCAAATCCTTCCGCGTTGGGCGCGGATCGATACCATAAAACCCATGTTGGGGATGACGCTCCTTAGGAACGATCCTCTAACTGCTTAAATTTCAGCAGGACAGCGAAGTGCAAAAGTTGAACCAGACAGTGCTGATCTCCGGCGTTCTCGCCGGCATATGCGCCGCGTTTTTAACGCTTGGCGCAACGGCACAGTCGTCCTTTTCCTTCCTGCTCTACGCCGGGTCGGCCATGCCGATCTTCATCGCCGGGATGGGCTGGGGCAACCGCGCCGCCATCGTCGCGATCATCACCACCGCCATTATCGGCGCGCTGGTCATGTCGCCGCTTTTCGCGCTCACCATCGCCATCTTCACACTGATCCCGGCGGGCTGGCTTTCGCATCTTGCCAATCTGGCGCGCCCGGCCTCCGAACTCGGCGGCCCGGATGATCTGCTTGCATGGTATCCGCTGTCCGGCATCGTGCTGCACCTGTGCATTCTGGTCTCTGTCGCCGTCATCATACTCGGCTGGATGATCGGCTACGGTCCCGATCTCGTCGCCCGCATCGTCGACCTGATGATGACATCAGTGCAGAGCCGCGAGCCGCTGTTCGAGGCCAATGCCGAGGCGCTGACGCAGACGAAATCGCTGCTGGTGTTGATGTTGCCGATCGTTCAGGGCGGCCTGTGGGTCATTCTGTTGTTTGCGGCCTATTATTTTGCGGCCCGGCTGGTCGGTTCCTTCGGCAAGGGCCTTCGCCCGCGCGAAGACATCGCTTCGGCGCTGCGCATGCACCGCAACGCCATCTTCATTTTTCTCGGCGGCATCGTCGCCATGTTCTTCGGGGGCGTTGCCGCCATGGTCGGCGCCGTCATCTGCGGCACCTTCGGCGCAGGTTTCCTGATGGCGGGGTTTGCCTCGCTGCATAAAAAGGCGCGCGGAAAGGACTGGCGGCTGCCGGTTCTCATCCTCGCTTATCTCTCGGCGGTCTTTGTCTTTCCGCTGTTCATCATTCTCGTGCTCGGCTTGAGCGACGTGCGCAGCACGATCTCGCTGACGCCTGCACGGAAAACCGACACAACGAACGAAACCAAACCATAGAAAGGATCAAGAAGATGGACGTCATTCTTCTCGAACGTATCAACAAGCTCGGCCAGATGGGCGAAACCGTCAAGGTTCGCGACGGTTACGCGCGTAACTTCCTGCTGCCGCAGGGCAAGGCGCTACGCGCCAACGCCGCCAACAAGACCCGTTTCGAAACCGAGCGCGCAACGCTTGAAGCCCGTAACCTCGAGCGCAAGTCGGAAGCCCAGAAGGTTGCCGAAGCGCTTGAAGGCAAGTCCTTCATCGTCGTCCGTTCGGCTGGCGAAACCGGCCAGCTGTACGGCTCTGTCGCTGCTCGCGACGTCGTCGATATCCTGGCTGCCGAAGGCTTCAACATCGGCCGCAACCAGGTTGAACTGAACACGCCGATCAAGACCATCGGCCTGCACGACGTTACCCTGCACCTGCACGCCGAAGTCGAGCTTCAGGTTTCGCTGAACGTTGCCCGTTCCGCCGAAGAAGCCGAACGCCAGTCCAAGGGCGAAAGCCTCACCTCCGCCGACGCCATCTACGGCGTTGACGAAGACGCACTGCGTCCGGAAGACTTCTTCGATCCGGAAGCTGACGGCAACGGCGACGACGAATAAGACTTGGCCTAGCGGCCATAAGGAAAACCCCGGATGGAAGCATCCGGGGTTTTTTGTATTTTGGGATGTTGAGTGTGTGGAGAGGTTCACCCCCCCTCTGCCCTGCCGGGCATCTCCCCCACAAGGAGGGAGATCGGCAAGGCGATATTACGTCGCTACATTCGCAGCGTTGAGATGATCGAGCGGTAGCCGCCTGTCGATCTCCCCCCTTGTGGGGGAGATGTCCGGCAGGACAGAGGGGGGTAACCTCTCCGCACCCTCAACACCCGCTACCTCGCCGCCGTCTCCGCCCCCTCAACCGCCGCGCTTTTATCCACATGCACCACCACCGACATGCCCGGCGACAGATCCGCCGCCAGCGGCTGATCCGCATCGATCGCGATGCGAACTCCAAGTCGTTGGGCGATCTTCACGAAATTGCCCGTCGCATTGTCGGGCTTGATGACCGCGAATTCCGATCCGGTGGCCGGCGAGAACCGCTCGACACGGCCGTTGAGCTTGCGGCGATGCAGCGCATCCACCGAGATCGTTACCGGCTGGCCGACCTGCATGCCAGCAAGCTGGGTTTCCTTGAAGTTGGCGATGACCCAGACATCATGCGGCACGACAGCCATCAATTGCGTGCCGGCGGTGACATATTGGCCGGTGCGCACGCCGACTTCGCCGAGCCTGCCGTCCACCGGCGCGTGGATTTCGGTATTGTCGAGGTCGATTTTAGCGAGTTCGACGGCGGCTTCGGCATTGGCGACAGCGGCTTGCAGCGAGCTGCGATTGACGATGATCGTCTGCAAATCCTGCCGCGAAACTTCGAGGGCGGCTTTCGCCTGCGACAGGGATGCCCGGGCCTTTTCAAGCGCGGCATGCGCCTCTTCCTGCAGGCTGGAGGTTCCGACGCCGCTTTTGATGAGATTATCCTGCCGGTCGGATGCCAGTTGCGCCTGTTTCAGCGAAGCCCCGGCGCTGTCGACAGCCGCCTGACTGGAGAGAATATTGGCATTGGCGGCGTTTTCCTGCTGGCGGGAATTGTCGAGCGCCGCCTTTTGCGTATCGAGCGATGCAGCCGCCTGCGCCTGTTTCTGGCGGTAGATGCGATCATCGATCTTTGCCAGCAACGTGCCCTGTTTGACCTCCTGATAGTCCTTGACCGGCACATCCACGACATAACCGCTGACCTGCGGGCTCATGGTCGTGACGTAACCGCGCACGAAGGCATTGTCGGTCATTTCCACGGTGGAGAGAAACGGCGGCAGCCGCCAGGCGTAAAGCACGAGCGCTATGCCGGCGAGACCGCCGAGCAGCACGAGAATGGAAACGGGGGTAAAAAACTTCTTCAGCATTTTGTCACTCTTGGAATGTTCAAGACTGTAGTGCCGGTGCGGCTTCGACATTGTCCCGGAAAAGGAACGGACGGATGCGCATCCATGCAAGGTGGAGTAAAAGCGCTGCCAGCGCCAGCGCCGAAACAACGGATATCAGCAGGAACGTGTCGTTATAGGCGAGCACATAGGCCTCCCTGCTGACCTGCTGTCCCAGAAGCGACAGCCCCTCGGCCTTCAGCAGCGCCGGATCGGTGATGACATGGCTGTAAGCGCCGGAAAGCTGGGATACGCGCTGGGCGACCACGGGGTTGGTGAGCAGGATATTTTCCACCAGAACGTTGGAATGGAATTTTTCGCGCAGCGTCACGAAACTGCCGAGCAACCCGGTCATCAGCATCGAACCTGTGATCTGGGTGAACAGGAAGATGGCGATGAAATTCACCAGATAGGGCGCGCCACGCGCAAGTGCTGCGGCAAATCCCTTGGACATGACGGGCGGCAGGAACATGGCAGCGCCGAAGGCGATCATCATCTGGCTGAGGTACATCTCCGCCGGCCGCGTCAGATTGGTGGACTGGCTGTCCATGAACGAGCCGGCGGCAATCAGCGTCAGCGCGATCACATGGGCCGTATCGACATATTTTGTCAGCATCAGCCAGGCGCAGGCCGCACCGCCAAGCACCGTCGCCAGCAGCACCAGCGCATAAAGCGTCGTCGTCTGTTCGTTCAGCAGGCCAAGTTGCTGGTAAAAGCCGACCGCCGTTGAGGATTGCTCGGATGAAACCGCGCGGTAGACGAGCAGGACAGCGATAACATGCAGGTTGGTTTTCGAGAAAATCCAGCGCAGGTCGAGCAGCGGGTTCTTGCGCGGCAATTCAATGAAGGCCATGAGCGTCAGGAGCGCGATCGACGTCGCCAGAAGCACGCCCAGCCACCATGTTTCGAACCACCAGTAGAACCGGCCGAGCGTCAGCATGACCGCCAGACAACCGAGACCGCCCGCAAACAGCAGATAGCTCAGAATATCCATGCGCTCGATGACTTTGGCGCGCGGCGGCGGCGTGACTTTCAGCACATAGATCATGGCGAAGGAGATCAGCGCAAAGCCCACTTCCATGGAATACAGCGCGTTCCACCCGCCGATTTCCAGCAGGGACGGAGAAACCATGCGCGCGATCGGTGCCGACAGCAATGTGCCTGTCAGCGCAATACTGAAACCGAGCGAGAATTTCCGCGCCGGCGGAAAGGCCTCGAGAATATAAAGGAATCCAAGTGACGAGATCGGCGCGGCGGCCATGCCGCTGACGAAACGGATCACGGTTGCCGAATGCAGGTCCGTCACGAACAGATTGAGACAGGAAGCGACGACAAAGGTGATGATCGAGACTTCGGCAAAGGGTCGCAGGCCATATTGCGCCCTGATCTTGAAGAGCGCGATGGAAAACGTAGCATAGGGTGCCATATAGGCGGCGGAAAGCCATGCCACCTCAGCCACCGTGGCGGAAAATTCGCCCTGTAACTGGTAGATATTGGCCATGACGAGGTTCATGCCCAGACCCTGGGTTATGAAGAACGACAGGCCCGCAAAAATGAAACACAGCCGCAGCCACACCGGCTGCTCAACCGGCTGCGGTGCGGCGGGAACAGCGGGTTCCGGCGAGGTCTCACCGCCATCGGCATCGCTCGCCGTTTGAGTGGTAGCCACGGTTTCCTCTGGCCTGACAACAGTCACATCCTTTTCAGCGGCAGCTTCGTCCGTGGTCTGCGGCAACACGGTGCTCATGATTGCACCCTCCCGGCCGCAAGGTTTTGCAGATTGGTCGAAAGCCGCCGCATCACATCCAGCGCCTTGGCCAGATCCTCAGAGGAAATATCGGCGGTGATTTCCGAGCGCAGCGCCTTTGCCACCGCCTGCACCGTGCCGGAGGTCTTTTCACCTTCTTCCGTCATGTGGATGCGCTTGGCGCGGCGGTCGTTTTCATCGGAGCGGCGTTCGATAAGGTTCTGTTTTTCCATGCCATCGAGAACCCGCACCAGCGTCGGCGTTTCGATTTCCATTTCTTCGGCAAGCTCGGTCTGCGTCAGCGGGCCACGCCGCGACAGGGCAAAAAGCGCACGGGCACGCGCCAGCGTCAGGCCGCTTTCCCCTACCCGCGCATCAAAAAACGCGCGCAGTTTGCGGGTGAAAGCGGAAACCTCATCGAGAAGCTGTTCCTTGTCGGTCTCGCGGGACATGTCAGCAAGCCTTATAATTAGCACACTACTTATTTTCTGCCTATTTATTCGTAAGCCTGACGATTTTCAAGTTTCTTTCATGCCGGGTCTGCCATGCGGTAAACTCATGGCAGCGAATCACGTTGCCGGAAAATTCCGGCGCCTTGTCCCCACCCGCCTGTGGATTGCTGGGGACAACTGAAGATGTGATCCAGCTTTACAGAGCGGACGTCAGCCTGCCGTATAGTGTTGCAACAATATCATTGACTGCCATGCCCCAGGAAGCCAAACCCAACGTTTACGGACAAAGGCATAAGGGAGATCGCGCAAACCATGAACGACGCTGTGAGAAAGATCACCCCGGCGGAACCCCATTACCGCGAAGCCCCGAACAATATCGAGGCCGAACAGGCGCTGCTCGGTGCTATCCTCGTCAATAACGACGCCTATTACCGTGTTTCGGATTTTCTGAAGCCCGTGCATCTTTACGAAGCCCTGCATCGCAAGATTTTCGAGGTGGCGGGCGATATCATCCGCATGGGCAAGACCGCCAATCCGGTGACGATCAAGACCTTCCTGCCCGCCGATGACAAGGTCGGTGACCTGACGGTGGCGCAATATCTTGCGCGTCTGGCCGCAGAAGCCGTCTCGATCATCAATGCCGAGGATTACGGCCGGGCGATCTACGATCTGGCGCTGCGCCGCGCGCTGATCCAGATCGGCGAGGATGTCGTCAACATCGCCTTTGACGCGCCGCTGGACATGCCGCCGCAGGCGCAGATCGAAGACACCGAGCGCCGTCTGTTCGAACTGGCGGAAACCGGCCGTTACGACGGCGGCTTCCAGTCGTTCAACGATGCGGTGGCGCTGGCGATCGACATGGCGGGCGCCGCTTTCGAGCGTGACGGTAATCTCTCCGGCATTTCCACCGGCATTCATTCGCTCGATGCCCGCATGGGCGGTCTGCAGCGTTCCGACCTTATCGTACTTGCGGGTCGTCCGGGTATGGGCAAGACGTCGCTCGCCACCAACATCGCCTATAACATCGCGGCCTCCTATGATCAGGAAGTGCAGCCTGATGGTTCGTTCAAGGCAAAAAACGGCGGCGTCGTCGGTTTCTATTCGCTCGAAATGTCGTCCGAACAGCTGGCTACCCGTATCATTTCCGAGCAGACGGAAGTGTCCTCCTCGAAAATCCGCCGCGGTGACATCACTGAATCGGACTTCGAAAAGCTCGTCGCCTGCAGCCAGATGATGCAGAAGGTGCCGCTTTACATCGACCAGACCGGTGGTATCTCCATCGCCCAGCTTTCCGCCCGCGCCCGCCGCCTGAAGCGCCAGCGCGGCCTAGACGTTCTTGTCGTGGACTATATTCAGCTGATGACCGGCGCCGGCAAGAGTGGTGAAAACCGCGTGCAGGAAATCACCCAGATCACCACGGGTCTCAAGGCGCTCGGCAAGGAACTCAACGTTCCGATCATTGCGCTGTCACAGCTCTCCCGTGCGGTGGAAAGCCGCGAGGACAAACGCCCGCAGCTTTCCGACCTGCGTGAATCCGGCTCCATCGAGCAGGACGCCGACGTGGTGCTGTTCGTGTTCCGCGAGGAATATTACGTCAAGAACATGGAGCCGCGGGATATTTCCGATCCCAAATATGGGGAGTGGGAAGCCCTTTTCGATAAGGTAAAAGGCACCGCCGACGTCATCATCGCCAAGCAGCGTCACGGACCGACAGGCACGGTGAAGCTCGCCTTCCAGTCCGAATTCACCCGCTTCGCGGATCTGGCCGACTCGAGCTTCAGCCAGTACGAGGAGCATTGATCCTGGAGCGCTTCCGCTTTTCTCCGAAACGCGAAAGCGCTCTATCTCTTTGTTTTACGCATTTTGCGGACGTAAAACCGCTTCGCACTTTTGACGGAAATGCTCGAACCGGATCATGAGGGCGAAACGGTTTTCGCCCTCACCGCCTACCCTGCGTTCGATATGAGCGAGGGAGTCTTTTCAGGGCCTTGGCGGGGTTTTCTTACAATCCGATTCCGCGCAGCAACGCCACCATGACGACGCCGAGCGTGGCGGCTGGCAACAGGCTGAGACGCAGCGCCGCAATCGCAGTCACCGCGCAGGCGATGGTTTCAGCCGGGCCGCTGGCAAGTGCGGTGGGCGTGACAACGGCCATCAGAACGGCGGGCGGCACCACACCGAGCGCCTTCTTCAGGCGGGGCGTCAGGGTGAAATGGCTGACCAGCAGCAGGCCGCCAAGCCGTGTGGCGACTGTTGCCGCCATCATGGCAAGGATCGTCAGCAGGGTATTGACATCAAGCGTCATGCCGGCTGCTCCGCCTGTTCTTCGTGACCGAAGGCAGCGACGGCAAGCCCCGCCAGGGCGCCGGCTGCAATATACCAGGCGCCCGGAACCAGCGCATGGGTGAGACAGGCGGCGGATGCGCTTGCCAGCAGCACGAAGCCTGTCTCCCTGCCCTTCCAGAACCCCATGAGCAGCACGATGAAGACGGCCGGGAAAGCGAAATCCAGACCGAGGACCGACATGTCGCCCATGACCGCGCCAAGCAGCGCGCCTGCAAGTGTGCTTAGATTCCAGAGCAGATAGATCGGCAGCGCCGCGCCGATAAAAAAGGCTGCGGTCAAACTTGCAGTCATCGCCCGAAATTCCGACAGCGCCCAGGATTCATCCGTCAGCATCAGCATGGCCGCATATTTTCGCCAGCCGGTAAAATCATCCAGCTTGCCGGCGATGGAGGCGCTCATCAGCACATGGCGCAGATTGACCAGCAACGCGGCAAAAGCGAGTGCGCTCCAGCTCGCCGGATGTGTCCACAAATCCATGGCGACAAATTGCGAGCCGCCCGCAAAGACCAGCAGCGACATCAGCGAGGCTTCCAGCGGCGACAGGCCCTTGCCGATGGCGACCGCTCCGAACACCACGCCAATCGGCACCATGGCGACCAGCAAGGGGGCAGCAGCTCTCAGCCCCGCCCCGAATTCCGTGCGCTTTTCCGATATGGACATCGCATTCTCCTTTTCAAAAAGAGTGCGATACGCCCGGAAAATCTAATGGTCTTGAATAAAAGTGACATCGCGGCGCAAACGCAGGTGGCGGATCACGCCAGCCGGAATTGCCCCGGCGTGACGCCGGTGCGCGCCTTGAAATGCCGCGTGAAATGCGCCTGATCGGCAAAACCGCAAAGCGCCGCAACATCAGCCGGCATCTCACCGGCCCGCAGCAGCCGGCGCGCCTGCCGAATGCGCACATCCGTGAGATAGGCGTGCGGCGTGATATGAAATTCTCTCCTAAACGCCCGGATCAGATGCGCGCGGCTGAGACCGGCAATCGAGGCCAGCTCCTCCAGGCCGATATCCGTCTCGTAATTGTCGGACAGATAATCCCGGGCGGCATGAACAGCCGTTTTCTCGCGGGTTTCGATGCGCAGGAGGGTGGCGCTGCCGTGCCTGCCGAACAGGGCGGCGAGAACCGAGAACATGCCCTCATCCGCTTCCAGAGCGCCGGATTTCGTTTCCAGCCGCCGGTGCGCCATCTGGAAGGCTGCGGCCATCTGCGGATCGCGCGGCAGAAACCTTGGAAAAGACGGTGTGCCGTGAAAGACCCTGCCCGTGACATCCTCGATGACATCACGCAGCAGCAAGCTGTCGGGATAGATCATCCGGTAACGATAACCGCCGCCGCCCGGCGCGCCGTCGTGAACCTCATCCGGATTGATGAGATAAAGATGCCCCGGCCCTGTCTGTTCGGTGGTGCCCTGAATGGTGGAAATCTGCGAGCCGCTTTCGATCGCGCCGATCGAGAATGTATCATGCGCGTGCGGCGAATATTCGTGGGTAAGAAAAGTCGCACTCAGACATTCCATGCCGCCGAAACGCCGGTCGCGCCAGAAACGCGTCGTTTCCGTCGCGGCAATCGGCATGACATCTATGGCCTGTTCCTGCGAAACATTGTGCATGAGCCGAGTTTAAAGCATTCGATCCTTACCGTCTTGAACAAAAGTGCTAGGGTCTGGCCGGTTCCAAAATCAACCGGGCGCATGGCATGACAGACGACTTCGAAGACACATTTGCTGAAAATGAAACCGACGCTTTCGAACACGCGCCACTAAGGCTCACCATCGATCTCGGCGCGCTCGCCGACAATTGGCGGAATATGAAAAAGCGTTCGGGAAGCGCGCGGACGGCGGCTGTCGTCAAGGCCGATGCCTATGGTCTCGGCATCGAGGATTGCGGTGCCACCCTCTACCATGCCGGCGCGCGGGATTTCTTCGTGGCGACGGTGGCCGAGGGCGCTACCCTGCGTTCCTATGCCCCGGAAGCGCGCATCTTCGTGCTATCAGGCATCTGGCAGGGGCAGGAACGGCAGGTCTTCGACAATGATCTGGTGCCGGTGCTGGCCTCCGAGGAGCAGCTGTCCTTCTGGATGGCGACGGTGGCCGAGCGTGGCGACCACCCCTGCGCGCTGCATGTGGATACCGGATTCAACCGGCTTGGGCTGCCGCTCGACGACGCGCTGTTTCTGGCCGACGACGTGACGCGGCCGGCGAGTTTCGATCCGGTTCTGGTGCTGTCGCATCTCGCCTGCGGCGATACGCCTTCTTCGCCGATGAACAGGGTCCAGCTCGAATCATTCCGCAGGGTTAGCGCCGCTTTCGAAGGTATCGAATCAAGCCTTTCGGCCTCGGCCGGTATCTTTCTCGGTCCCGACTATCATTTCGACCTCACCCGCCCCGGCATCGCCCTTTATGGCGGCGAGGCGGTCAATGACATGGCCAACCCGATGCGGCCCGTCGCCAGGGCCGAAGCGCGGATCATCCAGATACGCGAAGCAGGCGAAGGCCAGACGGTGAGCTATGGCGGCAGCTTCCTGCTCAAGCGCGCAAGCCGGCTTGCCATCGCCTCCGTGGGCTACGCGGATGGATATCAGCGTTCGCTTTCCGGTTCAGGCATTCCGCTGCGCGAAATGGGCCATGGCGGCGCATATGGCGTGGTCAATGGTTATAAGGTGCCGGTGGCCGGCCGCGTGACCATGGACCTGACCATTTTCGACGTCACGGATGTGCCCGCAAATGCCATTCGCAGCGGCGATTACATCGAGCTTTTCGGCCCGAATGTGCCGGTCGATGAGACCGCGCGGGCGGCCGGCACCATCGGCTATGAAATGCTGACAGGGCTTGGCCTGCGCTACGAGCGGCAATATCTGATGGCTGACGAGTAAGCTGAGACCTTAGCTCTTGGAAAGCGGAAGCGACCTGTGCTACAAGAGAACAAAAGGAGATCGAAATGCCCGAAATCCATTTGAGCGAGCAGGACGAGAAGTTCATTGAGGAGCAGGTGGCGGCGGGCATCTTTGAGGATGCAGATGCGGTGATATCCGCCGGTTTGCGTCTGCTTGGCAGTAAGGAAGGCAAGCTCGTAGAGCTTCAGCGACTGATCCAGGAAGGGCTAGACGATGTGGAAGCCGGCCGGGTGATGGAATTTTCCACGGCGGATGATTTAACCGCACATATTATAAAGCTCGCGGGGGAACAGAATGAAGCGAAGGCGTCTGGTGATCACCGCACGGGCGCTGGACGATCTTCTCGCCGATCATAATTATATCGCGCAATTCAATCCCGTTGCTGCAAGGCGCTTTCTGGACGATATCAACGTTAAAATGATCTCGCTGGCACGATACGGGATAACAGGCGTACCTCGGAGCTTTGCGCCGAATTTGCGGGCTTTCCCCTATCGTGATCGATGCATCTATTTCGTTGTCGATGACAAGAAGATGTATGTTCTGCGCGTGCTGCACGGCCATC
The DNA here is from genome assembly GCF_009498615.1 of Agrobacterium sp. ICMP 6402. Classification (NCBI taxonomy): domain Bacteria; kingdom Pseudomonadati; phylum Pseudomonadota; class Alphaproteobacteria; order Hyphomicrobiales; family Rhizobiaceae; genus Agrobacterium; species Agrobacterium sp. ICMP 6402. The sequence goes on along the minus strand of NZ_QSNV01000001.1, from coordinate 614,447 downwards.
AGGACATCTCCGCCAAAGATTTCAAACAAGAAGAAAACTGAAAACACATGGCCAAAGCCAAGACTCAATTCGTGTGCCAGAACTGTGGCACGGTGCATAACCGCTGGGCGGGGAAATGCGAAGGCTGCGGCGAGTGGAATACCATCGTCGAAGAAGACCCGATGGGCGGCATCGGCTCCGGCCCGGGCAAGGTGCCGAAGAAGGGCAGACCCGTCACGCTGACATCGCTGTCCGGCGAGATCGAGGAAGCACCGCGTATTCCGACCGGCATCAGCGAACTGGACCGGGCGACCGGCGGCGGTTTCGTGCGCGGTTCGGCGGTTCTGATCGGCGGCGATCCGGGCATCGGCAAATCGACCCTGCTGATGCAGGCGGCGGCCGCCCTTTCGCGGCGCGGACACCGTGTCATCTATGTTTCGGGCGAAGAAGCCGTGGCGCAGGTGCGCCTGCGAGCCCAGCGACTTGGTTCTGCAGATACCGATGTGCTGCTGGCAGCGGAAACCAATGTCGAAGATATTCTGGCGACGGTTGCGGAAGGCAAGCGGCCCGATCTCATCATCATCGATTCCATCCAGACACTGTGGAGCGACACGGCCGATTCCGCCCCCGGCACGGTGACGCAGGTGCGCACCGGCGTGCAGGCGATGATCCGGTTCGCCAAGCAGACGGGCGCGACCATGGTGCTTGTCGGCCATGTGACCAAGGAAGGCCAGATCGCCGGGCCGCGCGTGGTGGAGCACATGGTCGATGCCGTGCTTTATTTCGAAGGCGATCGTGGCCACCATTACCGCATCCTGCGCACCGTCAAGAATCGCTTCGGGCCGACGGACGAGATCGGCGTGTTCGAAATGTCGGATGGCGGTCTGCGGGAAGTCTCCAACCCCTCCGAACTGTTTCTGGGCGAGCGCAATGAAAAATCCCCCGGCGCTGCGGTTTTTGCCGGTATCGAAGGCACCCGTCCGGTGCTCGTCGAAGTGCAGGCGCTGGTGGCGGCCACCTCGCTTGGCACGCCGCGCCGTGCCGTCGTCGGCTGGGACAGTTCGCGGCTTGCCATGATCCTTGCCGTGCTGGAAGCCCATTGCGGCGTGAAGCTCGGTCAACACGACGTTTACCTGAATGTGGCGGGCGGATACCGTATTTCCGAACCGGCGGCGGATATGGCGATTGCCTCTGCACTGGTTTCCTCGCTTGCCGGTCTTGCCCTGCCGGCCGATTGCGTCTATTTCGGCGAAATCAGCCTGTCGGGTGCGGTGCGGCCGGTGGCGCACACTGTGCAGCGGTTGAAAGAAGCTGAGAAACTTGGTTTTTCCGCCGCACTTCTGCCGTCTGGTTCGGCTGAATTGCCGAAAGCGGGCAAGGGTCGCTGGACGGAAATTGAAAGCCTTCCGGACCTCGTGGCGCGCATCGCCGGCTCCGGCAACCGGTTCAAACAGGTTGAGGACGACGAATATTGATCCTTTCGCCAAGGGAAACAGTGGTGTAAGAGGATCGCAAAATTGGCAAGGCAGCGTCTGACAAGGCGTCGCACCTCCGGAGTTGGTATATGCCCATTACAATTTTCGACGGCATCGTCATCGCCGTTGTTCTTTTCTCCGCCGTTCTCGCGATGGTACGCGGTTTTTCCCGCGAGATTCTGTCGATCGCAAGCTGGGCCGGTTCGGTCGCCGCCGCCTATTATCTCTATCCGGTCCTGCTGCCCTATGCGCGCAACTATACCGATGATGACAAGATCGCCATTGCCGGTTCGGCTGGCGTCGTCTTCCTCGTCTCGCTGATCGTGATTTCCTTCATCACCTCGCGCATTGCCGATTTCATCATCGACAGCCGCATCGGCGCGCTGGATCGCACGCTCGGTTTCCTGTTCGGTGCAGCACGCGGCATTCTGCTGCTTGTCGTCGCGGTCGCCTTCTGGAACTGGCTGGTGGATGTGAAGACGCAGCCGGAGTGGGTGACGCAGGCCAAGTCCAAGCCCTTCCTCGACGTGCTGGTGGGCAAGCTGGAGGCGGTTCTGCCTGACGATATCGAGCCGCAGATCCGCGCCCGTATCCTTGGAAAACCGCAGGAACCGACGGCCGCGCAGGCGCCTGCGGAAGATGTGCCGGCAACAAATCCGCCGGCAACGAATAATTGACACGAGGGTGCGCCTTGCAATGCATGCAAGGCGCGCTATTTGTGCTAAATATCAAGCATGACACAGACAGACCGACCGGGAGACATGCTCACCGGAGGGGTCTTTCTTTTTTCTCGTTAGAGAGCAAGGGCAAGCCGGATGATTGAGCCGCTTTCGCATTCCCCGTTCCCTGGGGCCACTTTCAAGGAAGAGATCGACGGCGATACGCTGCATGAAGAATGCGGCGTTTTCGGCATTCTCGGCCATGCCGATGCCTCGGCGCTCACCGCTCTCGGCCTGCATGCGCTTCAGCATCGCGGCCAGGAAGCGGCCGGTATCGTCTCCTTCGATGGCAAGCGCTTCCACCAGGAACGCCATATGGGCCTCGTCGGCGATCATTATACCAATCCCGTCACGCTTGCCCGCCTGCCCGGCTCCATCGCCATTGGCCACACGCGTTACTCCACGACAGGCGAAGTGGCGATGCGCAACGTGCAGCCGTTGTTTGCCGAGCTGGAAGAAGGCGGCATTTCAATTGCCCATAACGGCAATTTCACCAACGGCCTGACGCTGCGCCGCCAGATCATCGCCACCGGCGCCATCTGCCAGTCGACATCGGATACCGAAGTCGTTCTCCACCTCATCGCCCGCTCGCGCCACTCCTCTACCGCCGACCGTTTCATCGACGCTATCAGGCAGATGGAAGGCGGTTATTCGATGCTGGCGATGACGCGTACCAAGCTGATCGCCGCGCGCGACCCGATCGGTATCCGTCCGCTGGTCATGGGCGAACTTGATGGCAAGCCGATCTTCTGTTCGGAAACCTGCGCTCTCGATATTATCGGCGCAAAGTTCGTGCGCGACGTTGAAAACGGCGAAGTCATCATCTGCGAAATCCAGCCTGATGGTTCGATCACCATCGATGCGCGCAAGCCCTCGAAGCCGCAGCCGGAGCGTCTCTGCCTGTTCGAATATGTCTATTTTGCCCGTCCCGATTCCGTCGTCGGCGGCCGCAACGTCTATACGACGCGCAAGAATATGGGCATGAACCTTGCCAAAGAAGCACCGCTGGAAGCCGATGTCGTTGTCCCGGTTCCCGATGGCGGCACGCCGGCAGCGCTCGGTTTTGCGCAGGCAAGCGGCATTCCCTTCGAATACGGCATTATCCGCAACCATTATGTCGGCCGCACCTTCATCGAGCCGACGCAGCAGATTCGCGCTTTCGGCGTCAAGCTCAAGCATTCCGCCAACCGGGCGATGATCGAAGGCAAGCGCGTTGTGCTGGTGGATGATTCCATCGTGCGCGGCACGACCTCGGTCAAGATCGTGCAAATGATCCGCGAGGCGGGCGCCAAGGAAGTGCATATCCGTGTCGCCAGCCCGATGATCTTTCATCCGGATTTCTACGGTATCGACACGCCTGATGCGGACAAGCTGCTCGCCAACCAATATGCCGATGTCGAGGCGATGGCGAAATTCATCGGCGCCGATTCGCTGGCCTTCCTGTCGATTGACGGGCTTTACCGCGCCGTTGGCGGCGAAAACCGCAACCATGCGCGGCCGCAGTTCACGGACCATTATTTCACCGGCGACTATCCGACCCGCCTTCTCGACCAGAATGGCGAGGCGATGGGCAGCAAGATTTCCATGCTGGCCAGCAACGGCTGATAGCCCGAATGAACAAGCGGCCGCCGGCTTCCGGGGGCCGCTTTTTTCTTGCCTTTTGTTCAGGCCGTCCCGTGCGACGATTTAATCGCTTGCAGCCGGCCGCTGTGGCTTCGTAAAAGGAGGCGCAATCATTTCGGAGGGGCAACATGACCATCAATCTCAAGGGCCGGATCGCGCTCGTCACCGGCGCTTCGCGCGGTATCGGTTATTTCACGGCGCTGGAACTGGCCAAGGCCGGCGCGCATGTCATCGCCTGCGCCCGCACGGTTGGCGGCCTTGAGGAACTGGACGACGCCATCAAGGCCGTTGGCGGCACGGCGACGCTGGTTCCCTTCGATCTCTCCGACATGAACGCCATCGATGCGCTGGGCGCTAATATCTTCGAACGCTGGGGCAAGCTCGATATTCTTGTCGCCAATGCCGGCGTTCTCGGTGTCATCTCGCCGGTTGGCCACATCGAGGCCAAGGTCTTCGAGCGGGTGATGACCATCAATGTCACCGCCACATGGCGGCTGATCCGCTCGGTTGAGCCGCTGCTGCTGCGATCGGACGCCGGCCGCGCTCTGATCCTGTCTTCGGGGGCCGCCCATAGCTGTCGCCCCTTCTGGGGTGTCTATTCCACCTCCAAGGCTGCGGTGGAAGCACTCGCCCGTACCTGGGCCGCAGAGACCGAAAAAAGCGCGCTGCGCATCAACAGCGTCAATCCCGGCGCTACACGCACCGCCATGCGCGCCCAGGCCATGCCCGGCGAAGACCCCGCAGATGTGCCGCATCCTTCCGAGGTCGCCGCCGCCATTCTTCCGCTTGCCTCGCCTGAGCTTGCCGAAACCGGCAAGCTCTTTGTCGTGCGGGACAGGAAATTCGTGGACTACCGCCTGCCGGAGTGACTATTTCATGCTCTGGGAGCCGATGCGGTCACCACGGATGCTCTTGACCGGACGGCACCGCCGCGCCATAAGGCAAGACATGAAAACAACGATCTGCACCTGCTGCTGAATAAATTTTGCTGGTTCGCCGCCGGCCAGATCGTTTTCGTCTCCCCGCAAGGTCCAACAGACAAACGGTCCGGTCAGGACAATTGACTGCCTTTAGGGAACACCCGCATGTCCTTGCGCCTCAAACTCCACAACACCCTGACACGCGAAAAGGCGGAATTTGCGCCAATCGACGCCGATAATGTGCGCATGTATGTCTGCGGCCCGACGGTCTATGATTTTGCCCATATCGGCAATGCGCGCCCGGTCATCGTGTTCGATGTTCTCTACAGGCTGCTGCGTCACGTCTATGGCGAGACCCATGTGACCTATGCCCGCAACATCACCGATCTCGATGACAAGATCAATGCGCGGGCGCTGCGCGACTATCCGCATCTGCCGCTGAACGACGCGATCCATGCGGTGACGAAAAAGACCGCCGATCAGTTCCATGAAGATGTGGCCATGCTCGGCTGCCTTCCGCCGACCGTCGAACCGCGCGCCACCGATTATATCGCCGAGATGATCGACCTCATCGAAAGACTGATCGCCCGCGGCCATGCCTATACGGCGGGCGGCGAGGTGCTGTTCGATACCCGCTCGATGGCCGACTACGGCCAGCTTTCGAAGCGGCCTCTGGACGAGCAGCAGGCGGGCGCACGCGTGGCGGTGGAAGCCCACAAGAAAACCCCCGGCGATTTCGTGCTGTGGAAACTGTCCTCGCATAACGAACCGGGCTGGGAAAGCCCCTGGGGCCGTGGCCGTCCCGGCTGGCACATCGAATGCTCGGCCATGGCCGGGCGATACCTCGGCGAGGTGTTCGACATTCACGGCGGCGGGCTCGATCTCATCTTCCCACATCACGAGAACGAAATCGCGCAATCGCGCTGCGCCCATGGCACGCATGTCATGGCCAATGTGTGGATGCATAACGGCTTCGTGCAGGTGGAAGGCCGCAAGATGTCGAAGTCCGAAGGCAACTTCGTGACCATCTATGAATTGCTGCACACGGAAAAGTTCGGCGGTCGCCAATGGCCGGGCGACGTGCTTCGTCTTGCGATGCTGATGACGCACTACCGTGAGCCGATCGACTTTTCGGTGAAGCGTCTGGAAGAGGCTGAACGTCTGCTGGCCAAGTGGCCGACGGCTGATGCCTCTGACGCGGCACCGGATGAAACGGTACTCGAGGCGCTTGCCGACGATCTGAACACGGTTGCCGCCGTGCAGGCGCTGCACGCGCTGGCGCACGCCGCCAATGTGGACGCTTCCAAGCTGCCGGCCTTCGCGGCCAGCGCCGCTTTGCTTGGTGTTTTGCCCAAGACGGCGGAAGTGGATGAGGCTATCGTTTCGGCTGTCGATGCGCTGGTGGAATTGCGGCTCGAGATGCTGAAGGCGAAGAACTTTGCGGAGGCTGACCGGTTGCGCGACGAGCTTTCGGAGAAGGGCATTCAGTTGAAGGATGGCAAGGACAAGGAGACGGGCGAGCGGACGACGACTTGGGAGTTGAAGCGGTAGGGGAGCGTGGGCGGCTGAGGCTGCGGCTCGTGGCTTACCCCCCTCTGCCCTGCCGGGCATCTCCCCCTCAAGGGGGGAGATCGATCTGCGGCGAGGTCTCGCCCATCTCACGGTGAGAGAATGAAGTTGAGGTAGCGCATCTTGCAGATCTCCCCCCTTGAGGGGGAGATGCCCGGCAGGGCAGAGGGGGGTGATGCCACACGACAGGCCCTTGCTTTCGCCCATACCATATTCCAATCTCGCAGAACCCCTTCAAGCTGCGAGCGCACTCATGCCCCACGCCAAGATCAAGCCCCGACATCGGGAATATGCTCGGCAGATGCGAAAGGCTATGACTGACCCAGAACTGAAACTCTGGAACGCGGTCCGTGCTCATCGCCTCGAAGGTCTGGCTTTCAGACGCCAGCTGCCGGTCGCCGCATATATCGTTGATTTCGCCTGTCCTTCGCATAAGATCATCTTCGAGTTAGATGGGTTTCAGCACGCGGAAGATGCTGCGGCAAACTATGATCAGCAGAGAACACAGACGTTTGAGGAACTTGGCTGGACCGTCCTCCGCTTCTGGAACGATGATATCCTCAAAGACATCGACAACGTCTGTCTCCACATTATCCGAACGGTGAAGGAGAACCAACCATGACCACCCATACCGGCGGATGCCAGTGCGGCGCGATCCGCTTTCGCGCGACCGGCGATCTGAAAGACAGCTCCGTCTGCCATTGCCGCATGTGCCAGAAGGCTTTCGGGGCTTATTATGCGCCGCTGGTCTCCGTGCGTGAGGTCGAATTCGAATGGACGCGCGGTGAGCCGAAGCGCTTCCAGTCTTCCAGTGTCGTCAAGCGCGGCTTCTGCCCGGAATGCGGCACGCCGCTGACCTATGAGGCGCCGGATGGCGTGGCGGTTGCCGCCGGTTCTTTCGACGATCCAGCCGCCCTGCCGCCGACCATTCAGTGGGGCGTCGAGCGCAAGATCGATTTCGTCGACAGCATCCACACGCTGCCCGCTGTTCCCACGGAAGACGACCTGACCTCGGTGGACTATCTCACCAACCTGATCTCCTATCAGCATCCCGACCACGACACTGAAAGCTGGCCGCCGGAGAGCAGAAAATGAGTGAATTGGGATTTTCCGGCGGCTGCCAGTGCGGTGCCGTGCGTTTTCACGCCGGCAAGCTTGGCCGGGCCTCCATCTGCCATTGCCGCATGTGCCAGAAACATTTCGGCAATTTCTTCGGCGCGCTGGTCAGCGCCGATCAGGCGCATCTGGTCTGGACACGCGGCCAGCCTGCCCTCTTCCACTCCTCAACCAAGATCCATCGCGGTTTCTGCAACAAATGCGGCACGCCGCTGACCTATCATTATCCGGGTGGCGTAGAGATCGCCATCGGCGCTTTCGATCACCCGGAGCGGATCGAGCCGCAGGTGCAGGTCAACTTTCACAAGCGCATGCCGTGGATCGAGCAGCTGTTTTCCAAACCGGCCGCGGAACAGGGCGTGGACGAGGCCGAGATCAACTCCTATCAGCATCCTGACCACGACACGCAGGTCTGGCCGCCGGAAGAAGGTCGCTGATGGGCGAGCTGACGGGCTTTTCCGGCGGCTGCCAGTGCGGCGCAGTGCGTTACCGGATCAAGGGCGGGTTGCGCTATCCGCATCTATGCCATTGCCGCATGTGCCAGAAGGCGTCGGGCAATTATTTCATGCCGCTTGCGGCAAGTAGCCTCACGCAGTTTGAGATGACCCGCGGCGAAGCATCATGGTTCCAGTCTTCCAACCATGTGCGCCGCGGTTTTTGCGGTCGCTGCGGCACGCCGCTTTTTTATGACATGCCGGGCGCCGATTTCATCAATATTACCCTTGGTTCGCTGGATGAGCCAGAGCGGATAAAACCGGAGGCGCAGTCCAATCTCACCAGCAAGATGCACTGGTTTTCCGGGCTTGACGGCTTGCCGGTCGAGCCGGAACCTGCAACGGATGATGCGCCTGCGCCGGTGAACAGCCGGCAGCATCCGGACCACGACACGGCCAAGTGGCCACCAGAGGATAGTGACCCATGACCGAAGAACTGCGCGGCTTTTACCCCGAGATCGAACCTTTCGAGACCGGCATGCTCGATGTCGGTGATGGGCATGTGATCTATTGGGAACGGGTGGGCACGCGTGGCGCGAAACCGGCGGTTTTCCTGCATGGCGGCCCCGGCGGCGGGGTGAACCCAACGCATCGCCGGGTTTTCGATCCGGCACTTTACGACGTCATCCTGTTCGATCAGCGCGGCTGCGGCCGTTCCACGCCGCATGCGGAACTGGAGGCCAACACCACCTGGCATCTGGTCGCCGACATTGAAAGGCTGCGCGAGCTTTGCGGCTTTGAAAAATGGCTGGTTTTCGGCGGCTCCTGGGGCTCGACGCTGGCGCTCGCCTATGCCGAAACCCATCCCAACCGCGTCAGCGAACTGGTTCTGCGCGGTATCTATACCGTCACCCGGCCGGAGCTGGACTGGTATTACCAGTTCGGCGTCTCGGAAATGTATCCGGACCAGTGGGAAAAATTCATAGCGCCCATCCCGGAGGCTGCGCGCGGCGAGATGATGCAGGCCTATAATCGCTATCTCACCGGCGCTGACGAGGCAAAGAAGCTTGAATGCGCCAAGGCATGGAGCCAGTGGGAAGGCGCGACCATCGCGCTCGTCACCGATCCTGACCGTGTCGAGGATTTCGGCGAAGATAAATACGCCATCGCTTTTGCGCGCATCGAGAACCACTTCTTCGTGAATGCCGGCTGGCTGGAAGAAGGGCAACTGCTGCGCGATGCCGGCAAGCTTGGGGATATTCCTGGTGTCATCGTGCACGGGCGTTACGACATGCCCTGCCCGCTGAAATATGCCTGGCAGCTGGCCAAGGCATGGCCGAAGGCGGATTTCCACATTGTCGAGGCGGCTGGACATGCGATGAGTGAGCCGGGCATTCTTGACCAGCTGATCCGCGCCAACGATCGCTTTGCCGGGAAATAAGAGTCTTTTCAGCTGCTTAAAACAGCCGGATGAGACAATGATTCATGTGGGGATTCACATGGGGTTTCACGGGGGATTTCCCGCGTGGAGCGCCCGGACGGTTACGGTAGCAGCTTATTTCAAGAGCAAAGCGCCTGTTATTCATGCAGTTTTTCTCATGAACCCTTCACGGAAATGAATTGGCGGCCATTGTGGCGATCCGCTATAAAACGCCATCCGAACAATTTTGGCGGTACTCCCCATGGCACTCGACAAATCGCTCCCGGCCCAAGAGGGCGGCGACAGCGCGCGCGGTTTTGCTTTCGCGCTCTCCGCATATCTGCTGTGGGGCTTCCTTCCCATCTACATGAAGGCGGTTGCGCATATTTCTCCGATCGAAGTCATCGTGCATCGCGTCATCTGGTCGGTGCCGATTGCAGCGGCAGTGCTGATTGCGCTGGGTCGGACAACGGAAATCCGCTCAGCACTGAAAAACCCGAAGATGCTGGCCATGGCGAGCCTCACCGCCGCCCTCATCAGCATCAACTGGGGCGTCTATATCTGGTCCATCGGCGCGGGCCGCGCGCTGGATGCCGCGCTTGGCTATTTCATCAATCCGCTGTTCAGCATCTTCCTCGGCGCTGTTCTCCTGAAGGAAAAACTCTATCCGGCGCAGATCGCAGCCATCGGCCTCGTCGCGCTGGCGGTGGCAATCCTCACCTGGCATGCCGGCAGCTTGCCCTGGGTGTCCATCGCGCTGACTGTTTCCTGGGGTTTTTACGCCTTTTTCCGCAAGACATTGCCGATTGGTGCGACGCAGGGCTTCCTGCTGGAAGTCATGCTGCTGTCCATTCCGGCCGTGCTGGTCATGGCCTGGTTGGGCTTCAGCGGACAGGCGCATTTCATGGGCGGCAATTCCGCCGACACCTGGCTTCTGGCAGCAAGCGGCGTAGTCACCGCCGTTCCGCTCATTCTCTACGGCAATGGCGCAAAACTGCTGCGGCTATCGACCATCGGCATCATGCAATATATTGCGCCGACGATGATCTTCCTCATCGCCATCTTCATCTTCGAGGAACCCTTCGACACGGTGCGGATGGCGGCGTTTGCGATGATCTGGGTGGCGCTGGCGATCTATACCGGCTCCAGCCTGATGCGGCTCAAGCGGTAATCTGGCTCCCTCCCTCGTTCCCGTGCCCGTCGCGGGAACGAGGAAAGGCAGACATCAATAATCCATCAGCAATTGCGGATCCGCTTCGTAACCGAAACGCGGTTTGACACCGAGGAGCGCTGCGGTCTGTGCGACGATTTCGCGGATCATCGGCGCTGCGGTGGAGGCAGCTGTGCGCCCGCCATTCTCGCCGGTTTTCGGAGCATCAATCATCGACAGCACGACATATCTCGGCCTGTGCATCGGAAAGGCGGCGATGAAGCTGTTGAAATTGATATCCTTGGCATATCGGCCATTGATGACCTTGTCGGCGGTGCCGGTCTTGCCGCCGACGTGAAATCCTTCGACCTGCGCACGCCTGCCGGAACCCTTGATACCATTCCAGTTGAAAAGATAACGCATATCGGCGCTGGTCTTTCCCTTGATGACGGCACGGGAAACCGTTGCCGCATCTTCCCTTGAACGCGACAGGAAAGTCGGCGAAATCAGGTTTCCGCCATTGATAAGCGCTGCGGCGGCAACCGCCGTCTGCAACGGCGTGGTGGCGATACCGTGCCCGAAGGAAATGGTGACGGAATTGATCTTCTTCCACGTCCTCGGCTGGGTTGGCATGGCCACACCCGGCATTTCGGTCTCCATGCGCGACAGCAGCCCCAGTTTCGTCAGGAACTGCTGGTGGCCTTCGACACCGACCATGTCGGCAACCGCGGCCGTGCCGATGTTGGATGAGTATTGAAACACTTCCGCGATTGAAAGCGGGCGGTTCTTGCCCCAGAAATCCTTGATGGTGAAGCCGCCCATGCGGATCGGCCGCGACGCATCGACCACCGAATTCAGCGTGATCGCGCCGGCATCCAGCCCCATGGCGAGCGTGAAGCTCTTGAAGGTCGAGCCCATCTCGAAGGTGGCATTGCTCATGCGGTTGAACCAGCCTTTTTCATACTCCCTGTCGATGCTGCCATCGGCAAGGGTACGGGACGGTTCGTTGGGGTCGTAGTCCGGCACCGAGGCCATGGCCAGCACTTCGCCCGTCTCCACATCCAGGATCACCGCACCCGCCGCTTCCGCCTGATAGTCGGTTTTCGCCTTCATGACGATCTCACGGACGATGTTCTGCACCCGCAGATCGATCGACAGTTTCACCGGCTCCAGCGCCACGCCGCTTGCAAGACCGGTGGCGCGCAGATCGGCGAGCCCCTGCTGGTCGAGATAACGCTCCATGCCGGCAAGGCCCTGATTATCGACATTCACGTGGCCGATAATATGCGAGGCCGTCGGGCCACCCGGATAAAACCGGCGTTTTTCCGGCCGGAAGCCGATGCCGGGTATGCCGAGATTGAGGATATCCGCCTGCTGACGGGGCGTGAGCTGGCGTCGCAGCCATTGGAAGCCGGTATCCGAGCGCAATCTGCGGTGCGTGTCGCGCCAGTCGAGATTGGGGATGACGGTCGCCAGCTTCTCCACCACCTCATCCGGATCGACCACCCGGCGCGGATCGGCATAAAGCGACACCATGTTGAGATCGGTCGCCAGCAGCTTGCCGTTGCGGTCGACTATATCCGGCCGCGACGCGACAGCGGTGGCGCCGGTGTTGATCCAGGCGGTTGCCACGGGTTCCGCAAGCCCATATTGAACGAGGCGCGCAGCGACGACGGCGTAGATCGCGACGAAAACGGCGATCAGGATACCGAGCCGCATGCGCGTATCCACCCGGCGGCGGGCGGCGGAGCCAAGCACGCCTTCCCTGCCCCGCAACGGGCTTCTCTGAATAATGAAATGTGTCCGGCTTTTAAGCCGCACCACAAAAGCAATCATTTCCTGATGCACCCAATCTCATGGCGGCGAAATGAGATTCCGCGACGGCCAACGTCCTGGTGACGCTGGCACAGGATCAGTCGCGGGGCCATGAAAAGAGCGGGTTGAGCGATGCCGCTGTTAAATCGGTATTAATATACACTTAAAATTATAATGAACCGCGCGGCGGTTCATTAACGATTTTTCGATGCGCGATGCGTGCCGTTATCCCGAAACCGCTGCGCGCTCCCGGGCGACATGGTTCAGAGGCGGGAAATGACCGAAGGGTCGCCTTCCGGGTTCTGCTGCGCCAGCGCCCGGTCGATGATGGCGGGCACGATGTCCTTCACCTCGTCGACGACAAGTGGGTTCAAAAGGTGGGCGCGGTGGATGAAACCCTGGTCGCGCATGTGCTGCACCAGTTCCAGCATCGGGTTCCAGAAGCCGTTGATATTGGCAAAGACCATCGGCTTGGCGTGACGGCCAAGCTGCGCCCAGGTCATGATCTCGACAATCTCTTCCAGCGTGCCGACACCGCCCGGCAGGGTCACGAAGGCATCCGAGCGCTCAAACATCATATGTTTGCGCTCATGCATGTCTTTCGTAACGACAAGTTCGTTCAATTGTCCGAGAGAATGGCGCGTTGCCTCCATATCGACCAGAAATTCCGGTATGATGCCGGTTACTTCGCCGCCGTTGGACAGAACGCCGCTGGCAACCGCGCCCATGATGCCCTTGGTGCCGCCGCCATAAACCAGGCGAATGCCGTTTTCGGCAATGGATTTCCCAAGCGCACGGCCTGCTTCCATGTGAGCCGGGTCACGTCCGGGCTGGGAGCCGCAATAAACGCAGATGGATCGAATCGCTGTATTTTTGTCCGTCATGAGAGGAAGGAACTATGCGCGATGCGGCACGTCAAGAAAATTTGGGAAATCCCTTGTAAATATGGCCTTTTGGCCACAGGCCGCTTGTCTGGCGTCAGGTAAGACGCTAGCAATCTCAACTCGTGTGAAAAGCTTGAAATACCCGGAGCACCCAGGATGAAAAACAATAAAGCCGGTTTGCTGGCGCTGATCGTGCTGGGCATTGCGTCCCTGCTCATGATCTTTTTCGTCCTGCCGAGAATTTCCAACGACGGCAAACCAATTGGCGACGCCATCAACGAGGCCGGCAATGCGGTGAAGAACAGCGTTGAAATGGGCGGCGACAAGGCGGGCGACATCCTGTCCGACGCTGCCGAGGAAACCGCCAATATCGCCGACAAGGTGGGGCGTCTGGCGGCGTCTGCAACCCAGTCGATCAAGGATCTCACCACGCTTTTCACCGATAGCAAGGTTCCCTCCGACGCCGATTTCGCAGCGGCGCGCAAAAAGGTCGAAGCCTCTCTCAAGGAACTGACCAATATCGAAATTCCGGAATCGCTGGACGAAACGACGTCGCGGCTGATCACCACCGCGCGCACGGCGGCCGAGCGCACCACTGCCTTCCTGCGCGGCCTGCCCGACAATGCGGCAGCGGCCGCAGCCCAGATCCGCCGTCTGGCAGGCGTTTTCGCCGGCACCGACGATGGTGCAGCGCAGCCGGCACAGCCCGCCGCCGCGCCTGCCGTCCCAGCGCCGGCCGGTGCTGCCCCGGCAACGCCCGGCGTGCCGACCTTTGACGTTTTGCGCGTCGAGCCGGATGGTTCGGCCGTGGTCGCCGGCAAGGCGCAGCCCGGCTCCAAGCTCGAAATTCTCAGCAATGGCAAGGTGATCGCCCAGACAACCATCGACGGCACCGGCGATTTCGCCGCGGTTTTCGACAATCCCCTGCCGCCGGGTGACCATGAGCTGGTGCTGCGCTCCACTGACACCAGCGGCAAGACAACACAATCCGAAGAAGTCGCGACCGTGTCCGTGCCCAATGGCAAGGCCGGCGAACTTCTGGCGATGGTTTCCAAGCCCGGCGAGGCAAGCCGCGTGCTGGCGATGCCGGAGGCCGCCCCCCCGGCGCTGCAGACCGCACAATCGGGACAGCCCGCAGCAGCAACAGCCCAAACCGGCAATGCCGCCACTACGCCGGCAGCCGTTGCCGGAGTGACGGCTCCGCCTGCGACCGGTTCCGCTCCGGCTCAGGCAGCGGCCTCGACCGTTCAGGTCACCGCCGTGGAATTTGAAGGATCGAAGATTTTCGTCGCGGGTTCCGCGCCCGCCGGTTCGACGGTGCGTGCGCTGGTCGATGACCGGGAGATCGGCAAGAGCGTTACGGAAACCTCCGGTCATTTCGTCGTCGAGGGTGATATCGATCTTGCCGTTGGCAGCCATATCATCACCGTCGAGGAGCTGAATGCCGATGGCAGCGTGAAGCTGCGCGTGCGTGTTCCCTTCGAGCGGCCACAGACCGATCAGGCAACCGTCGCCATGCAGGCGCCCACCGCTTCGCCCGCCGCCGCCACAGCCGCGCCGGCTGAAAACCAGAGCACGACAAGCGACCGCGCCGCCTTTGAAAAGCTGCGTGACGACGTTTCCAAGGCTTTCGGCATTCTTTCCAATCTCTACAAGGATCAGGCGACGCCGGCGCTCGATCAGGCGATTGCCGGCCGTTCCGCCGTGACGATCGGCCTCAAGTCGCTCTCCGAGTTCCGTACCGCGGCGGCCACAGAGCCGGCCTTCACCGCCTTTGCAGGTGGCATCACCGCCAAGGCACGCGATCTGCTGGCATTGGTACAGGCTTGGCCGAATGACGTCGCGGCAATCGGCAAGGGCATCGCATCGCTGGCAAGCCAGCTTGCGGAACTCCACATTACCGCGCCAGCCGCACCCGCGCCGCAAGCGCCCGCCGGTCCGCAGACCTTCGAGCAGGCCCCGCTTGCCGAAAGCCAGAACAGCGTCATTATCCGTCGCGGCGATACGCTGTGGCAGATTTCCCGGCGCGTTTATGGACAGGGTGTGCGTTACACGACGATCTACCTCGCCAATGAGGACCAGATCAAAAATCCTGACCTCATCGAGCCCGGTCAGATTTTCGGTGTACCGGAAAAAGCCCTGCCGAATGCCGAGGAACTGCACCGCAAGCGGCTGAAGGGCGGTTCCTGAGCACTTTAAGACGTTGCGGTGAACCCGTGACGACCCCATCTATGACACGCGCGGCGGCTTCTCAAGGCCGCCGCCCTGCTGTCGGCTTCCGGCAGAGACCGGAGTGAACCATGCCCACGCAGAAAAAAACCATTTCCGCGGATTCCAGCAATCCCACCCAGACCCTGATCAATCTCTGGCCCTATATGTGGCCGGAAGGCCGGTGGGACCTGAAGATGCGGGTGATCTGGGCCACCGTGTTCCTTGTTGTCGCCAAGCTGGTGCTGATCCTCGTTCCCTATTTTTTCAAATGGGCGACGGATGCGCTGAACGGCAAACTGGACATGGCAGGGCTGGTTCCGGCCTTTCTGCTCGGCGCGGTCGCTCTGGTCATCGCCTATAATCTGACGCGGCTGATACAGGTCGGGCTCAACCAGCTGCGCGATTCGCTGTTTGCCAGCGTCGGCCAACATGCGGTGCGCCAGCTTGCCTACCGGACCTTTGTCCATATGCACCGGCTTTCCCTGCGTTTCCATCTGGAACGCAAGACCGGCGGGCTTTCGCGGGTTATCGAGCGTGGCACCAAGGGCATCGAAACCATTGTCCGTTTCACCATTCTCAACACTGCGCCGACCTTCATCGAATTCCTGCTGACGGCAGTTATTTTCTGGGCCTCCTACGGTTTTTCCTATGTGCTGGTCACGGTTATCACTGTCTGGGCCTATATCTGGTTCACGGTACGCGCCAGCAACTGGCGTATCGGCATCCGCCGGGCGATGAACGACAGCGATACCGACGCCAATACCAAGGCAATCGATTCGCTCCTGAACTTCGAAACCGTCAAATATTTCGGCAACGAAGAGATGGAGGCGAAACGCTTCGACGTTGCGATGGAGCGTTATGAAAAATCGGCGATCTCGATCTGGACCTCGCTTGGCTGGCTGAACTTCGGTCAGGGCGTGATCTTCGGCATCGGTTCCACGGTCATGATGGTGATGTCGGCGCTGGCCGTGCAGCGCGGCGAACAGACCATCGGCGATTTCGTGTTCATCAATGCGCTGCTGCTGCAGCTTTCGGTGCCGCTCAATTTCATCGGTTTCGTCTATCGTGAAATCCGTCAGGGACTGACCGACATAGAGCAGATGTTCGAGCTTCTCGAGGTCGAGGCCGAGGTTACCGACAAGGTGGACGCGAAACCGCTTGGCGCCGGACCGGGCGCGATCTCGTTCCGCGATGTACATTTTGCCTATGATCCCGAAAGGCCGATCCTGAAGGGCGTCTCCTTCGACGTGCCGGCCGGCAAGACGGTGGCAATCGTCGGGCCTTCGGGGGCGGGAAAATCGACGATCTCGCGGCTGCTCTATCGTTTTTATGACATTCAGGAAGGTTCCGTCACCATCGACGGACAGGATATTCGCGACGTCACACAGCAAAGCCTGCGCTCCGTCATCGGCATGGTGCCGCAGGATACGGTGCTGTTCAACGATACGCTGGCCTATAACATCCGTTACGGTCGCCCTTCGGCAACGACCGAGGAGGTGACGGCGGCGGCGGATGCAGCGCAGATCAGCGCCT
This sequence comes from Agrobacterium sp. ICMP 6402, assembly GCF_009498615.1. Taxonomy (NCBI): domain Bacteria; kingdom Pseudomonadati; phylum Pseudomonadota; class Alphaproteobacteria; order Hyphomicrobiales; family Rhizobiaceae; genus Agrobacterium; species Agrobacterium sp. ICMP 6402. The sequence goes on along the minus strand of NZ_QSNV01000001.1, from coordinate 597,599 downwards.
TCATCGGCAAGCTGCCGGATGGTTACGCGACCATGGTCGGCGAACGGGGTCTGAAGCTCTCGGGCGGCGAGAAGCAGCGCGTGGCGATTGCCAGAACCATTCTCAAAGCCCCGCCGATCCTCATTCTCGACGAGGCGACCTCGGCGCTCGATACGCATACCGAACAGGAAATCCAGAGCGCGCTCGATATTGTCTCGGAAAACCGCACCACACTGGTCATCGCCCACCGCCTGTCCACTGTCATCCACGCCGACGAAATCATCGTTTTGAAGGAAGGGCTGATCGCCGAGCGCGGCACGCACGCCTCGCTGATGGCGCAGAATGGTCTCTACGCCTCGATGTGGAGCCGTCAGCGCGAAGCGATCCGGGCGGAAGAGATGCTGCGCCATGTTCGCGAAACCGACGATCTCGGCGTCGTGGACCGCGGCGAACCGGCGCATTGACGGGTATAACCCCCTGACAACCGGGGTCGCAGACCCACCGGGCCATTGCCGGGCGGGTCGTTTGGCTGTAACCAGCTAGGCAAAATTTGTCGCATTGCCGTGTGGATCGTGTCGTATCACGACCACATATAGACGCGACAACGGAAACCGGAGCAAGGAATCTCATGAGTCTGTTCGACACCATTCGCAACACCATCGTACCGATCCACAAGGAAGGTTACGTCTTCGTCGCCGCCTTCTTCGTCGCATCGCTGGTGCTCGGCTGGATTTCCGAACCGCTATTCTGGGTCGGTCTCGTGCTGACGGCCTGGTGTGCCTATTTCTTCCGCGACCCCGAGCGCGTCACACCACAGGATGACGATCTGATCATCAGCCCCGCCGATGGCAAGGTTTCCGCCGTCCAGACCGTCGTTCCGCCGCTGGAGCTGGAACTCGGCAAAGAGCCGATGGTGCGCATCTCGGTGTTCATGAACGTGTTCAACTGCCATGTGAACCGTGCGCCGGTGCGTGGCCGCATCGTCAATGTCGCTTACCGCCCCGGCCTGTTCCTCAATGCGGAAGTGGACAAGGCTTCCGAAGACAATGAGCGTAACGGCCTCGTCATCGAGACCGCGCATGGCAAGGTCGGCGTGGTGCAGATCGCCGGCATGGTTGCGCGGCGCATCGTCTGCTGGGTCAAGCCCAATGAACCCGTTGATGCCGGTGAGCGTTTCGGTCTTATCCGTTTCGGTTCGCGTCTCGATATCTTCCTGCCGGAAGGTTTCCAGCCGCGCGTTTCCGTCGGCCAGACGGCGATCGCCGGTGAGACCGTGCTTGCCGAATTCGGTTCCGCCAAGGGTCCGGTGCTTAGCCGACGCGGCTGAGACGAACAGGAAGGGCATGCGCCATGGAAACGCCGATCGCCGAGCAGAACGGAAAACAGGAAGGCCGCAGCGATAGCGGCCGTGGCCCACGTCTGAGGGAAATTCCCTTTCGCCTCGTGGTTCCCAATCTCATCACCGTTCTGGCGATCTGCGCGGGCCTCAGCGGCGTGCGTCTTGCCATCGAAGGCCGCTTTGAGCTGGCCGTCGGCATGGTGCTGCTCGCCGCCTTCCTCGACGGCATCGACGGGCGCATCGCCCGGATGATGAAGGCGACCTCCAAATTTGGCGAACAGATGGACAGTCTGGCCGACATCGTCAATTTCGGTGTCGCCCCTGCCCTCGTCGTCTATATCTATCTGCTCGATCAGGTCCGTTCGATCGGCTGGATCGCCGGCCTCATCTACGTCATCGCCGCCGGCCTGCGCCTGGCGCGCTTCAACGTCATGATCGAACGGCCGGTGAAAGCACCCTGGCAGAACGAATTCTTCGTGGGCGTGCCGGCCCCGATGGGCGCCATGCTGGTGCTTCTGCCGGTCTATCTCGGCTTCCTTGGCGTGGAGCCGGGCAAGCCCTTCGCTTATGTGGCGGCAGCCTACACCGTGCTGATCGGTTATTTTCTCATCAGCCGCCTGCCGGTCTGGTCGGGCAAATCGGGCACCAGCGGCATTCGCCGCGATCTGGTGCTGCCGATGATCCTTGTCGTGGTGCTTTACGTGGCGATGCTGATGAGCTTCACCTGGGAAGTGCTGGTTCTGACAGTCGCCGCCTATCTCGTCTTCATTCCCATCAGCGCCCGCCTGTGGCACCGCCGCTACGGCACGCTGACCATCGAGGAAGACGCGCATGACGATGCCAATGGCGGCAACGGTCTCGATCGCGGTATTTGAAACCACAGGTGTTATTTTTCTCGCATGACCTTGCGTGAGGATGTGACGCAAAATGTCGCATCCCCAAAAGCCGGCTTCATTTTTTTCGCCTCGAATCCGTCAAGATTACCCCCGAGAAAGGGGCTTCACACGCTTCGCACCGGCGAATGGCGTGAATTATGGAGAAAAGAAATGACGAACGAGACGAAGGCACAGCCGCAGGCGAAGCCGGACCTCAAAAGCCACTATCGCCCGCTTGGACTGAAGGCCGTCGCGGCCGCAGCCCTGATGCTGAAGCGCAAGCCAGCCGTCAAACCCGCCTGAAAACATTCAGTTTTTTGGCCAGCGGTTTTCGGATCATCTGGTGCATCGGGTTAAGAATCAACATTCCCCGGCAGAATTTCAGCAATCGCGCGGCGCCTTCACCGGCGCCGTTTTTTATTCCGTGTACAGCACGAACGACCGGCATTCATAAATTCAGGAAATTTTTGTAACGAAGCTGCAACGAAAGTGAAGTAAAAGCGCGGCCTCTACGAAACGTCTGTACGAGCGCAAACGTATAGACTAGTGAATATCAAAGAATTTTCTATTTTTCGCAGTTTTTTTTCCAAAACAATGCATAAGCCGACTTTCAAATCCGCAGACATGCGGGTGACGATCCGGTGTTCAGGAAAGATTGCGGAGACAGGCCAGGGGGGCTTGGGACGGCCATGCAGGATAAAATCCTTCTGATTGAAGATTCCATTGCTCTTTCCATGCTGCTGAAGTCGCGGCTATCGGAAGAAACCGAAGCCGATGTCATTCATTGTGACAGCATGGCTGCCGCCGATACGCTGTTGCGCGCCCATGATTTTACGCTGGCGCTGACGGGGCTTAATCTGCCTGACGCGCCGAAGGGAGAGATTTTAGCTCTTCTTTCCGAGCACAGGGTGCCGGCGATCGTCTTCACCGCAACGGTGGATGAAGAGGCGCGCAAGCGTTATGCCGAAAAGAAAATCATCGATTATATCGTCAAGGACGGTCACCGTACCGTCGATGCGGTGGTCAAGACAGTCGACCGGATTTTGAACAATAAGCGCTTTTCCGTTCTGGTGGTCGATGATGCGCGCACAGCCCGTTCCGGCCTCGTGGAAATTCTGGAGCGGCAGAATTTTAGGGTTAGCGAGGCCCATTCGGGCAACCGGGCGCTGGAAATCCTGTCGCAGGACCCATCGATCCAGCTTGTCATCACCGATTACCATATGCCTGACATGGACGGTTATGAGCTGACGCGCCGTATCTGCGACAGCCGCTCCTCGGAGGATCTCCGGGTGATCGGCATCTCGTCCTCCACGGACCGGCTGCTTTCGGCAAGCTTCCTGAAGGCGGGGGCCTCGGATTTCGTCTACCGCCCCTTCGTGCCGGAAGAGTTGCAGTGCCGTATCGACAATAATATCGAAACGCTGAAACAGCTGAAGCGCCTGCGCGAACTGGCCGAACGCGACCATTTGACAGGTCTGCCGAACCGCCGCTCCTTCTTCGAGCGCACCCGGGCGTTGATGGACATCATCAACGACAATGACGAAAACGGCGCAGTCGCCATTCTCGACATCGACCATTTCAAGAAGATCAACGATACGCTGGGACATGACGCCGGCGACCGGGCGCTGAAGAAGCTTGCGGAACTGCTGCACGACATGTGCCATGAGCAACGCCATATTCCCGCCCGCCTCGGCGGCGAGGAATTCGCGGTGTTCCTGCGGGGGCTCGATGCCCGTGCCGCCTATCAGTTCTGCGAGGAACTGCGCGGCGCTGTCGAAAGCAATGGCCGCCAGTTGAGCGGCAGCAGCCTGGCGCTGACGATTTCACTCGGCGTTGTGGAAATCGAAAAGGGCGAACCTTTCGACAACCAGCTGAATGCCGCCGACCAGTTGCTCTATCTCGCCAAGGCCAATGGACGCAACCGGGTGTATTCAGACGTGATGATCCAGGAAGGCCTGCAGAAGATGGGTCAAAACGGCTGAGATTTTCCCGTAGACAGGGTCATGGGCCGAGCGGGTGCCGCATATTTCTTCTCCCCGCCGGAGAGAAGTCCGCGGCAGCGGGATGAGGGGGAAAGCTCTCCGAAATTCGGCAACGTCGCCCCCTCATCCGACCCTTCGGGCCACCTTCTCCCGGGCGGGGAGAAGAAACTCGCGGCAACGTCCAACCGCAAATAACTGGCCTCGGACGCCTCGCAAACACATCAAAACAGCGACATCTGCCCCTCATCCTTCGCCGGCTTGATCTTTGCCAGCGGCGTGCTTTCCGGCACCGGCTCGATGAGATCGGCACCGACATTGGCGACCTTGTTGACCTTGTCCGATACCGGGATCATCTCGAAGAAATCGTCCTGAGCCGGCCGCATCAGATCGGCCACCTCGCGCGGCTCCTGCGTCTTGCAATCGAGCCAGCGGCTGAAATCCTCGGGCGCGATGACAACAGGCATGCGGTCGTGGATGCGGCCGATTGCGGCATTGGCGGCCGTGGTGAGGATTGCGCCGGTATCGACCTCCGATCCGTCAGCGGAAGACCATGTTTCCATGAGGCCGGCAAAGGCAACGATGCCGCCGCTTTTCGGGCGGATGAAATAGGGCTGCGGTTTGCCGCCCTCCTCCTTCGGCGGACGCCGCCACTCGTAAAAGCCGGTGGCGGGAATTAGCACGCGGCGGTGGCGCATGGCGGCACGGAAGGATGCCTTACCGATGGCGGTTTCCGAACGCGCATTGATGAGCAGGGGAAAATCCTTGGGGTCCTTCACCCAGCCCGGTAAAAAACCCCAGCGGACCAGCACGGCCCGGCGGTTGGGCAGGTTGCTGCCGCGCTCCTGCCGCTCGCCTTCCAGCACCACCAGAACCGGCTGCGTCGGTGCGATGTTGAAACGGGCGGGAAAATCCTCAAGGCCGATCAGGTCGAGATAATCGGCGATTTCTTCCGGCGTCGCCTTCAGGACAAAACGTCCGCACATTTTCTTCTCCTCAGGCGCGTGGGCCAAACAGGATGATGGCCGTGCCGGCAAGGCAGACGGCTCCGCCGGCGACATCCCATTTATCCGGCAACTGCCCTTCAACGCCCCAGAGCCAGAGAAGCGATGCGGTGATGTAAATCCCTCCATAGGCGGCATAGGCCCTGCCCGCCGTCTCGGTCGGCACCAGTGCCAGCAGCCAGGCAAAAGCGGCAAGCGACAGCATGCCCGGCAATAATATCCAGACCGGCTTGCCGAGCTTCAGCCAGGCCCAGAAGGAGAAGCAACCAGCGATTTCCGCAAGTGCCGCCAATATGTAAATAAGATAGACCTTCATTCCACCGTCTTCTGCGTGCACAATGGGGCTTGTTGTTACACAACAGGTTAGAGCCTTCGGGCCATCTCCGAAAGGGCGCGTCGGCGCTCTCACACCATAATATGCAGACAGGCCGGAGACGGCCCAAACGAGAAACCCTTTCATGAGCATTCGCATCAAGCCCCGCCCCGCCTCCTCCGCCATCGTCAGGAATGGCGACCGGCTGCTTCTCGTGCGTCGGGCCAATCCGCCGTCAAAGGACATGTTCGCTTTTCCGGGCGGGCGCGGCGAAGAAGGGGAAACGCCGGCCGAGACCGCACTTCGCGAACTTCACGAGGAAACCGGCATCATCGCGCGCAAACCGCAACTCTTCGCGACCTACGATCTGCCGTCGCGTGATGCGGAAGGCGCATTGACCAGCCATTATTTCCTGTCGGTCTTCACGGTGGAAACGGATACCGACCCGGCAGTAACGGCGGCGGACGATGCGGCGGATGCGGGCTGGTACACATTGGCGGAAATCCGCCGGCTGCCGGCGCCGGAAAGCGTCGTCGAATGCGCCGAGCGCCTGTTTGCATGATTGCCAGTCAGCCAGAATCGCGATTATTTAGGGCATGTCCGCCCGCCGGGTGTTCACGAGTATGTGTGGGGCTGAATAGAATTTTGATGCGGCCAATCATTTTCCTGTCTCTTTTGCTGACCATGCTGGCCACGGTCGGGCAAGCGGACGTCGCTTATGCACAGCCTTCGAAGGCGGTTTCCAAGGAGGCACGCCCCCCGGAAGCGACGCCGCCCAAACCCGCTCCCTATGACGACAAGCTGGCACGGCTTTCTGAAATACTGGGCGCGGTGCAATATTTAAGAACCCTGTGCCCCTCTTCCGGCCCGGAAGACTGGCGCAGATCGATGAGCGATCTTCTGGCTGCGGACACGGCCAGCGAACCTGAGCGACGTCAGCGCATGACAGCTGCATTCAACCGTGGATACCGCTCCTTTGCAGCCATCCACACCAGTTGCACACGCGCCGCCGTCATGGCAGAAGAGAGCTACCGTAACGAAGGGGCAACACTCGCTCAGGAAATCGCGTCGCGGTTCGGAAATTAGCGGATTGTTAACCTCTTTTCGCCGCAGGCCGTGCCGTTTTGATAAAAGACTGATAGTGTTGTTAACAGGGTGGTAAGGACTTGCCCGCCCTGTCGAGGATGAAAAATGCAGACGAGCCGTAACGAAATCGACGACATGATCGTGCATGAAAAGATGCAGGTCGCTCTGGAACACCAGAACGAGGCATGGGCTGACGGCATGGCCGACGGCATCGAGCCTGAGATCATCGCCGATGCCGCCATTGCTCTGGCCATGCGCGAAACCATCCGCATGCATGGCGAAGCCGGTGCGGAAGCAATGCTGGAATCGCTGCGCCAGCGGATGCTTGAAGGCGAATTTTCTCCGCAGCGGGTGATACAGTAAAGCAGGGGTCTGTCATGTCTTGCCTGAGCAAGGGGCTTTTGCGCTCTTCCGCCATGCTGTCTATCCTGCTTGCCTTGACCGCCGGGTCGATTGGCTTGCCGAGCCGGGCCTTTGCGCTTTCCGAGCTGAAACCGGCGCAAAACACCGAAAGCGAGCCGCAGGCCCAGAACGGCGATCAGCCGCAGCAGCCACAGGTGGCTGAGCCGGATGAGATCGAAGGTGATTCGGACGGCATTCCCCTGCCCGACCCGTTGGTTGACCGTTCCGTCGGCAAGGGGAACCAACAGTCTGCCGCGCCGGGCAATACGCCGGAAATGTCCGTCGTGATCGAGCACGACATTTCCAAGGCCCCGGAAGCCGTGCGCAAGCTGCGCCAGCAGATCATCGATGCAGCCGCTTCGGGTGATATCGAAAAATTGCGGCCCTTCATCGCCGCTGGTCAGAATGCATTCCGCATAGACAGTGGTGACGGCGAAGACCCGATCGCGGCGCTGAAAAGCTATTCCGGCGATCCCGACGGGCTGGAAGTACTGGCGATTATCATCGACCTTCTGTCGACGGGTTATGCCCATGTGGATGCCGGCACGCCGGATGAAGCCTACGTCTTCCCCTATTTCGCCGGGAAGCCGCTGAATACGCTGACGCCGCCGGAAAAGGTGGAGCTCCTGCGCATCATCACGGCAGGCGATCTGGCAGATATGCAGGAATTGGGCAATTACAGCTTCTACCGCATCGGCATTTCGCCTGATGGCAAGTGGAAGTTCTTCACCGCCGGCGATTGATCGCCTCACGGTGCTTGCCGTTCTCCGGTAAAAATCCTAACTGTGCGGAATGAGCCGTCCGGCGAAGTGCATCTGCATTTTGCCGGAGATCGCGCAGTCTCGATGAACCGAACGGTGACCCCATGCCTTCCGCCTTTCTTGCCGACCGCCGCCTGATCAGAGTTTCCGGCACAGGCGCCGAGGAATTTCTGAACAATCTCATCACCGCCGATGTTGAAAATTTGGCTGAGGGCGAAGCTCGCGCTTCGGCACTGCTGACGCCGCAGGGCAAGATCCTGTTCGATTTCCTGATTGCCCGCGATGGAGCGGATTACCTGATCGAGACGGGTGCCGCCGAGCAGGATGCGCTGCTGCGCCGCCTGACCATGTACAAGCTGCGCGCACTCATCGATCTGAAGGCTGAAGCGACCGAAGGCGTTAGTATTTTCTGGGATGAGAATGCGCCGGAAGCGGGCGTTCGGGATGGTCGTTTTGTCAAGGCGGGCGTCGATGTGTTCCGCGTGCCGGGCGCGTCGGCCACCGGCGACGCTGCTGCCTATGACGCGCTGCGCGTCGAACACGGCATTGCCGAATCCGGCCGGGATTACGCGCTGCAGGATGCATTTCCCCATGATGTGCTGATGGATGTGAATGACGGCGTTTCCTTCAAGAAGGGCTGCTTCGTCGGCCAGGAAGTCGTCTCCCGCATGAAACATCGCGGCACGGCAAGGCGTCGCGTCGTTACTGTTTCGGCGGAAGGTCCGCTTCCCGCCACAGGGACAGAGATTACCGCCAATGGAAAACCGGTGGGCACGCTTGGGACCGTGTGCGGCAGCACCGCGCTTGCCATTGTGCGGATTGATCGCATTGCCGATGCGCTTGCCTCCGGCACCCCGCTTCTTGCGGAAAATGTCACCGTAACCATGGCCCTGCCGGCCTGGAGCGGCCTTGCCTTCCCGGCCGCCGATCCCGCAGCACGGGCGGAGGACTAGGCGTGGCTCCCGCAAAAAGCCCGCGCGCCTGGCAGCGCATGCTCTCCGGGCGGCGCCTCGATCTGCTTGACCCTTCGCCGCTCGACGTGGAAATCGCCGATATCGCCCACGGGCTTGCCCGCGTTGCCCGCTGGAACGGCCAGACGCGCGGCGATCATGCCTTTTCCGTCGCCCAGCACAGCCTTATCGTCGAGACGATTTTCTGCCGCATGTGTGCGGATGCAACGCCCGGCGACATGCAGATGGCGCTTCTGCATGATGCACCGGAATATGTCATCGGCGACATGATTTCGCCGTTCAAATCCGTGGTTGGCGGCGGTTACAAGACCGTGGAAAAACGGCTGGAGGCCGCCGTGCATCTGCGCTTCGGCCTGCCGCCGCATGCATCCCGCGAATTGAAGGACCGCATCAAGAAGGCCGATACGGTTGCCGCCTTTTTCGAGGCGACGGAGCTTGCCGGCTTTTCCACCGCCGAGGCGCAGAAATTCTTCGGCCTGCCGCGCGGCATCACCCGCGACATGTTCACCATCACGCCCATGCCCTCGACGGAAGCGCAGAAACTGTTCATCGAACGTTTCGAAGCAATCGAGGCGCTGCGCGCAACCAGGACCGGGAGCGCCACATGACGACCATCGTGGTATCGCCGCTGTCGCGGATCGCGGAAATGGCCGTGAAGCACAAGGCCCGCGAAATGGTGACGCTGATTGCCAAGGAGCAGAGCTTCCACCGCCCGGCGGTCATTGCCGCTGACCGGCATCTGACGCTTGCCATGAACGACATCGCCTTCAAGGGTACTGGTAATCTTATCGCCCCTGATGATGCGCATGTGCTGAAACTCATCGATTTTGCCCGGGAATGGGATCAGTCCGCGCCGCTGCTCATCCATTGCTGGATGGGGATTTCGCGCTCACCGGCCGCCGCCGTCATTGCCGCACTCAGCCTTTATCCGGATCAGGACGAAATGGCGCTTGCGCTTCGCCTGCGCGCCGTCTCGCCCTATGTCACCCCCAATGCCCGCATCATCGCCATCGGCGACCGGCTGCTGGCGCGGGAAGGCAGGCTGGTCAAGGCAATCAAGGCGATCGGCAGGGGGGCCGATACCGACGGCAATGTGCCTTTTGTGCTGCCGCTTGGCGGCTGACGCCCGATTTTTGGCGGAACCCCTGCGGCACCCGTTCGTTACCAACCCTGAACTGCAATGAAAATCACGGGATAATTCATGGAACAACAGGCAACCGATATCATCGTCGCATCGCAGGCCGCCGTGCGGCAGGCGAGCGCGCTGGCGGTGCAATATTCCTTTTCGATCGTCGGCGCGCTTCTGCTGTTGATCATCGGCTGGCTGGCCGCCACCTTCCTGCAGCGCTGGGCTTTTCAGGGCCTGTCGCGCATTCGCGGCTTCGATGCGACGCTCGCCGGTTTTTTCGCAGGCGCGATCCGTTATGTCGTGCTTATTCTGGTGCTGGTCATGGTGCTTGGCCAGTTCGGCGTGCAGACGGCTTCCATTCTCGCGGCGCTGGGTGCCGCCGGTCTCGCCATCGGCCTTGCGTTGCAGGGCACGCTGCAGAACATTGCCGCCGGCATCATGCTTCTGGTGCTGCGCCCCTTCCGGGTGGGTGAATATATCGAGACCAGTACGGTCAGCGGCACGGTGGTGGAAATCGGTTTGTTTGCCACCGAGCTTAAAACCAGCGACGGACTTTATCGCCTCGCGCCCAATTCCACCCTTTGGAATGTACCGATCACCAATTACAGCCGCTTTCCCTCGCGCCGCCACGAGCTTAGCCTGACGGTGAAGAATGACGAGGATCTGGCTGCCGCGCAGGATATGCTGATGCGCGTGGTGCGCGCCGAAAGCCGGGTGCTGCTGGACCCTTCCCCCGTCACCTTCGTCGATTCCGTCAGCGCCGACAGCGCCACGGTCAAATTGCGCTATTGGGTGCGCAGCGAGAGTTATTTTGCAACGACACGCGATGTGACGAAGGCCATGAAGCTTGCCTTTGATGAACGCAAGGCGGAAGTGAGCGCGCAGCCCGCCTGAGCCTCAAAGCTCTCTTTTCCCCTCCTCCATGTCTCAAGCGCGGTGGCCTTTGATGGCCATCGCGCTTTTTCATTATGGCACGTCAGCCCGCACCCTTGCGTCATGCAAAAGACACCTCTATAGGTCATATTGTAATGTTATTACGTAACTTAATTTATCTTGACGGACTGAAGAGGGCCGAAACAATGCAGAAGAAACACATCCTCGTCACCGGCGCGGTGGCACTTGGTTCCATGCTGCTGGTGGCAGCTGCTGCCACGGCCGCCGGGGGTGACAAATCCGCCGCCCACAGCCATGACCATGGGCACGATCACGGCCACCAGATGACCGAGGCGGAAAAGAAGATTTACAGCGGTTATTTCGAGGATGCCCAGGTGAAGCCGCGCACGCTTTCCGACTGGGACGGCGACTGGCAGTCTGTCTATCCTTACCTGCTGAACGGCTCGCTTGATTCCGTCATGGCCGAAAAAGCCGCACATGGCGACAAGACGGCCGCAGAATATCGCGCCTATTACGACATCGGTTACAAGACGGATGTGAACCGTATCGTCATCAAGGGCGACAGCGTGGCTTTCTACAGGGAAGGCAAACCCGTCGAAGGCACATATGCCAGCGACGGTCAGGAAATCCTGACCTACAAGAAGGGCAATCGCGGCGTGCGATATATCTTCAAGAAGACCGCCGGCGACGAGGCCGCTCCGCAGTTCATCCAGTTCAGCGACCACTCCATCGCCCCGGTAAAGGCCGGTCATTACCACCTCTATTGGGGGAATGACCGCAAGGCCCTGCTGGACGAAGTCACCAATTGGCCGACCTATTATCCGTTCCTGATGGACGGCGCTGATATCGTCAAGGAAATGGCGGCGCATTGAACCATCGCAGGCTCACGGCTTTCCGGAGCGTGAGGAACGCCGAGCGCGTGCCTCTTTCGCCTTCTCCCCGCCGGGGAGAAGGTCGCGGCAGCGGGTTGAGGGGGCGAGGGTCGAGATATTCGGCAACGGTGCCCCCTCATCCGACCCTTCGGGCCACCTTCTCCCCGACGGGGAGAAGAAACGATCGTCCCCTTCACTGACCCATGGTCGAACGATGCGCCCAGCCGGTCATGCGTTTCTCCAGCCAGGCCATGATGGCGTACATGACGATGCCTTCCACCGCGAGCATCAGGAGGCCGGCAAAGACCAGCGGCACGTTGAACTGGCTCTGCGCCGAACTCATCATGTTGCCGAGGCCATAATTGGAGGCGACCGTCTCCGAGACGACCGAGCCGACGAAGGCGAGCGTGATGGCGATTTTCAGCGAGCCGAAGAAATACGGCATGGAACGCGGAATGCCGACCTTCAGCATGATGTCCATCTTCTTCGCGCCAAGCGCCCGCAGCACGTCCTCGGTTTCCGGCTCGATGGTGGCAAGGCCGGTGGCGACATTAACGACGATGGGGAAGAAGGAAATCAGGAAGGCGGTCAACACCGCGGGGACAGTGCCGATGCCGAACCAGATGACGAGGATGGGCACCAGCGCCACTTTGGGGATGGCATTAAAGCCGATCATCAACGGATAAAGCCCGGCATAGATGGTTTTCGACCAGCCGATGAACAGGCCGATGGCAAGGCCGGCGACAACAGCGATGGCAAAGCCCAACGTCGTCGTATAAAGCGTCTGCAGCGAATTCTTCCAGATCGGCGACCAATATTGCAGGATGGCCTGACCTACTCTCACCGGTGACGGCAGGATGGTGGGCGGCATTTTCAGCGCATAAACCAGCAGTTCCCACAGCACGAAGAGTGCCAGCGTATAAAGCCAGGGGGCGGCCTTCACCCAGTTGATGCGGGCAATCAGCGGCTTGCGCGGCTCAGCCGTGACGGTGCTTTCCATGATCGCGCTCATGCCGCCACCCTCGCCTGCGCGATTTCACCATGCAGTGCCTGCACCATGTCGTTGAAACCCTTGTCATACATGAGATCGAGCTGACGCGGGCGGGCGAAGGGCACGCGATGTTCCGCCAGGACGCGGCCCGGCCTTGCGCTCATCACGAAAATCTTGTCGGCGAGGAAGGTCGCTTCGCGCAGATCGTGGGTTACCAGAATGATGGTGACCCGCTGCGCGGCATGCAGATCGCGGATGACGCACCACAATTCTTCGCGGGTGAAGGCATCTAGTGCGCCAAATGGCTCATCGAGCATCAGCAGATCCGGCTCGTGGATCAGCGCGCGGCAGAGATTTGCGCGCTGCTGCATGCCGCCGGAAAGCTGCCATGGATATTTTGAGCCAAAGCCCTTCAGACCGACGATCTCCAGAAGGCGCTCGGCTTTCGCGACATATTCCGCCTTGTGGGCGCGCAGACGGCGGCGGTGTTTCTCGACGATTTCCAGCGGCAGCAGGATGTTCTCCAATGTCGTGCGCCAGGGCAGCATCGTCGGGTTCTGAAACGCCATGCCGACGATGGAGACCGGCTCCGTGACCTGCCGTCCGGCAACGATGACATTGCCCTTTTGCGGAATATGCAGTCCCGTCACCAGTTTCATCAGCGTGGACTTGCCGCAGCCCGACGGGCCGACAACGGCCGCGAATTCCCCCTTGTCGACGGTGAGATTGAGGCCGGATACGGCCAGCGTTCCGGCCGACCCGCCGTAACGCATGTCGACATTGTCTATTTCCACGAGATGTGACATCGCAGTTCCGTTTTCAGTTGCTGATCGGGCTATTGAACCCTGCAGCATTGCCGCTTGTTTCTTCTTCCCGAGGGGGAGAAGGTGGCCCGAAGGGTCGGATGAGGGGGCGACGCCAGCGAGAGACTGAGAGCTTGCCCCCTCATCCCGCGGCCGCGGACTTCTCCCCGGCGGGGAGAAGAAGCAGGCCGCACCCGCTCATTTTACCCATCAGGGCAGCATGCGTTCTTCCTTGGCCGGCAGGTAGGTCGCATCGAACACCTGCTCCGCCTTCACATTGCCTTTCAGGCCCATGGAAACCTTCAACGTCTCGACGGAGGCGGCAAGCCGGGCCGGATCGACGCCGCCCATGCCGTTTTCCACCACATAAGGCGTCTTGATGTTCATGCTGTTGGCCATGTTGAGGCGCTCCAGCTCGATGGCGCTATCCAGCGTCTCGTTGCGCTTCAGCACGGCCGCCACGCCTTCTTCCGGGGTCTTGACGGAATCGGCGAATCCCTTGGCCAGCGCTTTCAGGAACCCCTTTACGGCATCAGGGTTTTTCTCAGCGAAATCAGTGTTTACCAGCACCGCATTGCCATAAAGATTCAAGCCGTGCTCGGCCATCAGGATGGTCGAGATGTCGTCATCCGCAATGCCCTGCTTCTTCAAGTTGAGGATGACAGAAAAAGCAAAACCGAAGACGGCATCGACATCGCCCTTGGCAAGCATCGGTTCACGCACCGGAAAACCGATCGATTCGATCTTGATCTTGCTCTCATCGAGACCCGCGACCTGCTTGAAGGCCGGCCATTGCGCAAAGGCGCCATCCGGCGGCGGCGCGCCGAGCTTCTTGCCTTCCAGCGACTTCGGATCACCCGTGACGCCGAGCGACTTGCGGCCGACGACGGCAAAGGTCGGGCGCTCATAGACCATATAAACGGCCTTGATCTTCTGGTTCGGATCCTCGTCGAGGAACTTCATCACCGAGTTGATATCGCCGAATCCCATCTGGTAGGCGCCCGTCGCCACGCGTGGAATGGCTTCCACCGAGCCATTGCCGCTGTCGATCGTGACGTCGAGGCCTTCCGCCTTGAAGTAACCCTTGTCGAGCGCCAGCAGGAAGCCGGCGGCGGGGCCTTCGAATTTCCAGTCGAGCGTGAATTTGACCGGCGTTTCGGCATAAGCGCCCGTTACCGGCAGCACCATTCCGGCTGTAACGCCGATGGCAGCAATGGCTAGCCCTTTGGACAACAACCTGCGCGTTAAGATCATCTATTCCCCCTGATGGTTTTGTTGGATTGGTTGCATAAGAGCCAATTCCCACCCTCAAGGCAAGACAAAATTGCATACAAAATAGCCGTTATTTTCTATGCTTATTTTATATGCAAATGAGTTTTATATAGAGGCAAAAAGCCCAGTTTCTGCGCAGCGTGCGTGCAACGAAGCGGATGCAATATCGTTCACGCAGAGAACACAGCGTTCTCATTTGCCGGGGTTGCGGATCAGGCGCAGCGTAGGACAAATAGGGCGACGAACAGCAGGCGAAACGACGGGACGGCGAGATGAATTCTGCACTGGGCATACACCACATCACCATGATCACCCGGAAGGTGCAGGCGAATGTGGATTTCTACGCTGGCTTCCTCGGCTTGAAGCTGGTCAAGCGCACCGCCGGCTTCGAAGACGCCATGCAGCTTCACCTGCTTTATGGCGACGACATCGCCTCGCCCGGCTCGCTTCTGACATTTCTCGTCTGGGAAGATGGCGGCCAGGGCCGCGTCGGTTACGGCCAGACACTCGAAGTCTCGGTAGCGATCGATCCGGCCGCGATCGGCTTCTGGCTGACGCGGGCACTGAAATTCGGCATCCGCGCCGAGGGGCCATCCGACGAATTCGGCGAGCCGGTCATCCGGCTGAAAGACCCTGATGGCCTGATCGTCAAGCTGGTCGGCACCCACGCCTTTGCCGATGCGACGCCACATGTGACAGACGATATTTCTGCGCACGACGCGATTCGCCGCATCTATGGCGCGACGATGCTGAGCGAAGTACCGGAAGAAACCGTGGCGTTTCTGGAAAAGCACTTCGGCTACCGTCAGGAAAGCCAGACTGGCGCGATCCGCCGGCTCGTCTCCGATAGCGGCGACATCATCGACGTGCGCGATGCCACCGGCTTCTGGTCCAGCGCGCCGGGCACCGGCACGGTCGATCACATCGCCTTCCGCGCTGAGGATATGGATGAGTTGAACGCCGTTCTCACCGGGTTGAAATCGCTCAATTCCAGCACCACCAATGCCCATGACCGAAAGTATTTCCATTCGCTCTATGTCCGCGAACCGGGCGGCGTGCTGATCGAAATGGCAACCGACGGCCCCGGCATGACGATCGACGAACCGCTGGAAGCACTTGGCGAACAATTGTTCATTCCGCCGCTGTTCATGAAGGACGAGGCGGATGTGCGCGTCGCCCTGCCGCAATTCTCCATGCCGGGCGAGGAGCGTATCATTTATCGCGACCTGCCCTTCGTGCATCGGTTCTATACGCCCGAGGAGCCGGATGGCAGCACCATCATCCTGCTGCACGGCTCGGGCGGCAGCGAAACAAGCCTCATGCCGCTGGCGCACAGGGCCGCGCGCGGCGCGACACTTTTAGGCGTGCGCGGCCGCAGCACGGAAGAAGAGATCGCCCGCTGGTTCCGGCGTTTCCCCGATTTCAGCTTCGACCAGAACGATATTGCAGCAGAAGCAGAGGCATTTGCCGCCTTTGTCGAGGGTGCGATCCGTTCCTACGGTCTTGATCGTTCGAAGCTGCGGTTTCTCGGCCATTCGAATGGCGCAAATTTCTATGCGGCCTTTGCCGCACTTTATCCCGACCTTGCCGGAGACGCCCTGCTCTACCGCCCCATGCCAGTTCTCGAACCATGGCCGCAAACCGATCTTTCCGGCCGGAATTTCCTGCTCGTCGCCGGAGAACGCGACAAATATCGCGACGGAGCAACCGCGCTGCAAGACCGGCTTGCGGCGAGCGGCGCGGAGGCACGGGTGGAAATGCTGGATGACGGGCATGATCTGGGGCTTGCCGACATAGAAGCGGCGCGGCGCTGGCTGGTGGATGCTTCGTGATTTTCGATAGATGGGCATGCGCCGAGCGGGTGCCGCCCATTTCTTCTCCCCGCCGGGGAGAAGGTGGCCCGAAGGGTCGGATGAGGGGGCAACGCCAACGATAGACCGAGAGCTTGCCCCCTCATCCCGCTGCCGCGGACTTCTCCCCGGCGGGGAGAAGAAACAAGTGACACCCGCTCGCTCCATGTTACCCCCTGCCATACATCAACCGGGCCTTGCATAAATTCGCCAAAAGGGCTTTAAAAACAGCTTCGTAATTGGAGAGCCCGTTTGGAAATCCCGTTTCTCATCCTCGCCCTCATCGCGGCCTTTATCTACACGCTGGTCGCGAGCATCCGTAATTCAAGCCGAATCAAGTCGCTGGAACGTGAGGTCCTCAGCCTCAAGCGGCTGATGGCTGCCGGGGTCACGTCTCCCGTGACGGCACAGGCTGAAAGCGCGGAATCCTCGGAAAAGACGGATTTCGAGGCGGAAGAGACAAATGGAGATTTGCCCGAAGCAGCGGCTTCCCAAGCTGAATATGCCTCAAAGCCCGAGGAAGCTGCCGCGATAGTGGAAGCTGGGGACGTAGCCCGTGAAGAAGCGCCGCCTGCGCTCGCCAGCGAGACCGCGTCCGCGCCGGCCACGAAAGAAAGCTTCGAAAGCCTGCTCGGCGCGCGCTGGGCTGTCTGGGCCGGCGGGTTGGCGCTGGCACTTGGCGGTATTTTCCTCGTCAAATATTCGATCGAATCGGGGCTGCTCAGCCCGGCGGTCAGGCTTTCGCTTGCCGCCATTTTCGGCCTCGTTCTCGGGCTTGCCGGCGAAGCGATCCGCCGCAAGGCGGTGCCGGGCATCGCCGCCGCCTATTCCAACGCGATGATACCGGGCGTGCTGACGGCGGCCGGCGCTTTGACGCTGTTCGGCGTGGTGTATGCGGCCTATGGAATTTATGACTATATCGGCTCAGGAACAGCTTTCATCCTGCTCGGGCTTGTCGCCTTTGCCACTATTGGCCTGTCGCTTCTGCATGGGCAGGCGCTGGCCGGTCTTGGTCTTCTCGGCTCGATGCTGACGCCGGCGCTGATTTCCAGCGAAACGCCAAATATCTGGGCGCTGTTCGTTTTCCTGACGATCTCGTGGCTGGCGACGGCGGCGGCAGCACGCAGGCAGGGCTGGACCGTGGTTCCGTCACTTGCCAATACCGGCCTTGGCCTCTGGGCGCTCGGCTATATCTGCTTTTCCGAGACGATCAATGCCGAACCACCGACGCTCGCATTGCTCGTCATGCTGGCCGGAACGATCTTCCTGTGGCCCGGGAAACACCTCGACACACCGCCGGCAGAAACCGGCGAAACCGCGGCCCCGGAGCGGGGCGCCATCCGTGGGCTACGGCTTTTGTTGCGCCCGTCGCTTGCCATCAACCTCACCGTATCGATGGCCGTCATCCTGCCGGCCATCGGCTTCCTGTTCGCCAGTGGCGGCATCGACACCCACCCGGCGCTGATCGTCTCGGCGCTCATCGCAGCACTTGCGGCCCTAGGTGCTGCCCGCCGCTACGCGGTGTGGCCGGCCATCATCGCCGCGCTCGGGGCGCAGACGGCGGTCGCGCTGATGTCGCGGCAGGGCATCGATTTCATCGGCCTTATCAACGATACCGGCGTAACGCTTCCGCCCGTCGGAACAGGTTATACGGCTGAAATCGCCATGGCGCTTGGTCTTGGCGCGGTCTTCGTGCTCTGCGCCTTCTCCTTCCTGAAACGCAAGGGCGCTGACGATGCGGATTTCGCCCAGCTGTGGGCAGGTATTGCCGCGCTGTTCCCGGTCTGGCTGGCAACCGCAAGCTTCGTTGAATATGGCAATCTCGGCCGCGACTGGCTGCACGCCGCCTATGGTCTCGGTCTCGGCCTGGTGCTGATTGCCGGGGCCGAATGGCTGCACCGGCAGCACAACGAAGCCTATCGCAAGCCGCTCAACATTCTCGTGCTCGGCTCGTTTGCCGCCTTCGCGCTCAGCCTGCACACGCTGACGGAAGGGCTGGCGACAACCGTTCTGCTTTCGGTCATCGGCTTTGTTTATGTGCTGGCCAGCCGTTACCGCAACTGGGATGTGCTGCCCTGGGTCATGGCGGTGGCAAGTGTCGCCGTTCTCGGCCGCATCGCCTGGGAGCCCACGATTGTCGGGCCGCAGAATCTTGGGCTCACGCCGGTCTTCAACGCGCTTCTGCCGGGTTATGGCATTCCGGCGCTGCTTGCCGTCGCCTCGGCATGGCTGCTGCGCGACTGGCCGGGCGTGAGGGCCAAGAACTTCCTGCAGGCGATTGCCAGCGTCATGGGGCTTCTCGCCGTCGCCATCCTCATCCGCCACGCGATGAATGGCGGCACGCTTGATAACAGCGTACCGACGCTTGGCGAACAGTCGATCTACACGCTGCTGACCATCGGCTTCTCGGGCGTGCTGATGACGCTGGATCTCAAGAGCCCCAGCCCCATCTTCCGTTACGGCTCGATGATTGCCGGCGTGATAGCCGTCATCAACGTGCTGACGATGCATTTCTTCACGCTCAACCCTTATTTCACCGGCGAAAATACCGGGCGCATTCCAGTCCTCAACCTGCTGCTGATCGGTTACCTCCTGCCGGCGCTCGCCTATGGCGGCCTTGCCTATTATGCGCGCGGCAAACGTCCGCCGCCCTATGTCAGTATGCTGGCGGTGGCTGGTGCCGCGCTCGGTTTTGCCTGGGCAACGCTTTCGGTCCGCCGGTTCTGGCAGGGCGAAAACATCGCCGACTGGAAGGGCTTTATGCAGGGCGAGACCTACAGCTATTCGGTGGTCTGGCTGCTGATCGGCGTGCTGCTGCTGGTGCTTGGCTCGCGCTTTAATGCTCGCAGCCTGCGTCTGGCATCGGCCGCCTTCGTGCTGATCTCGGTTGCCAAGGCGTTCCTGATCGACATGAGCAACCTTGAAGGCGTGCTCAGGGCGCTGTCCTTCATCGGGCTCGGCGCAGTGCTGATCGGCATCGGCCTGTTCTACCAGAAAATCCTGACCCGGAAGCCGCAGGCATGATCGCGGCCGAGGCTTTCGCGCCCTATGCGACGCTTGCGCAGGACCTGATACCGCACGCCGCCGATACGGGCGACGGTTCGCATGATCTTGCCCATATTCACCGCGTCTTCCGCAATGCCATGCGCATCCATGCGGGCGAAGGCGGCGATGGCACCGTGCTCGCAGCGAGCGTGCTGCTGCATGATTGCGTGGCGGTGGAAAAGAACTCGCCGCTGCGCGCTCAGGCCTCACGGCTTGCGGCGGAAAAGGCTGCCGGGATTCTGGCCGAGCTCGGCTGGCGGCAGAAAGATATCGACGCCGCCACACACGCCATCACCACCCACAGTTTTTCCGCCAATATCGAGCCGCAGACGCTGGAGGCAAAAATCCTTCAGGATGCCGACCGGCTGGATGCCATCGGCATGGTGGGGGCAGCCCGCTGCTTTTACATTGCCGGACGCATGGGCTCGGCGCTTTACGATCCGGCCGATCCGCTGGCGAAAGACCGGCCGCTTGACGACCGCGCCTTTGCCATCGACCATTTCGAAACCAAGCTGTTCAAACTGGCGGACGGCTTTCGCACCGGGACGGGGCGGCAGATGGCCAAGGCCCGCCATGAGCGGCTGCAACAAGTACTCGACCTGTTTCTCGACGAGATTTGAGGATATCCAAGATGCGTGTGACCGAACTCAACATCTATCCGCTGAAAAGCGCGCGCGGCATTCCCCTCTCCGAGAGCGCTGTTTCGGCCGAGGGCCTGCCGGGCGATCGTCGAGCCATGTTGATCGACCCTTCCGGCCACTTCATCACCCAGCGCGAACTGCCTGCCATCGCCACGGTTCTGGCACGGCATGAGAATGGCGGCATGGCGCTTGCGCGGGAAAAGGACGACGAGATCGTCGCAAGACCGTCCGGAGAGCGCATGGATGTGGCGGTGTGGAAGTCCATCGTCAGCGCCAATATCGCCGATGACGAGACCAACGATACGCTCTCGGCGTGGCTCGGGCGCGAGGTAAAGCTGGCATTCTTCGATGATGCCTCGAAACGCATTGCGAGCCTCGAATGGACCGGCAACGAAACGCCCGTCACCTTTGCGGACGGCTACCAGATCCTCGTCACCACCACCGCCTCGCTTGCCGCGCTGAACGACAATATGCGCGCCAATGGTGAGGACGCGGTCGGCATGGAGCGGTTCCGGCCGAATATCGTGCTGGACACGGACGAAGCATGGGCGGAGGACCGCTGGGCGGCCATCGAGATCGGCGGCATTCGTTTTGATCTCGTCAAACCCTGCGCCCGCTGCATCATGACCACGCAGGACCAGATAACCGGCTCCCGCGATGTGCCCTCGCCGATGAAGGCCATGGGCCGCATCCGCATGTCGGGTGACCGGCGCGTGCCCGGCCCGCTGTTCGGCTGGAACGTGACGCCGCGCAGTCAGGGCAGACTGTCGGTCGGCGACCTGGCCAAGGTGGTGGAGGAACGGCCGGAAGGCTGGGCGATCAAGAGGCGCTAGGCCACGGGCGTTGCAGCGCCCCTCATGCCATTACGGCTTGCGAGCGCTGACGATCAGAAAGATCGGACGGCGATCTTCGTGCTTCATCTCCGGTCGCTCTGCGAGCAAGGCGGGATCGGGCCTCGGTTCGACCAGACGCGTCAGGGCAAAGCCGGCAGAAAGCAGGCTGTTGAGAATGCCGGACACCGTGCGATGATATTTGACGACATCATCCGCCATCCAGTTGGAATGGCGCACGCCTTCGTTCTGGTAATTGTCGAGCGGCCAGTGGAGGATTTCGCCCTTCTCGTCATAGAACCAGTCCTGTTTTTCCAGCGCCGTGAAAACGGGATGTTCGATGGAAAAGATGAACTCACCGCCGGATTTCAGCACGGCGGAAACTTTCGCGAATGCCAGGTCAAGATCGCGGACATAATGCAGGGCGAGAGAACTCAGCACCACATCGAAACTTTCCGGCGGAAAATCGATGTCCTCGATTGCCGCCCGGTGATATTCGATACTGGACCCGCCATTTATTTCGGCTGCACGGCGCAGCATGTTTTCCGAAAGATCGACGCCGACGACATGGGCCGCCCCCTGCTCTGCCGCATAACGGCAATGCCAGCCGAAACCGCAACCGAGATCGAGTAGGCTCCGGCCCTGCAACGGCGGAAGCATGGCGCGCAGTTCGTGCCACTCGCCGGCCTGCCGCAACCCTTCCACGGAGCGCGGCATGGCGCTGTAGCGCTCGAAGAACCCGGGGTCGTCGTAAATATTCTGCTTCATCGTCATCTCTCCGGAATTCCGGCAATAATGTGCGGGCATCCCATCAATCCCATGAATACTGGGGGTCAAGAAAAGTCGCTAGTGGGGACGGCTGACAAAAGCTAATATTCACCCCGATCAGAGGGAATCTGCAGGAGATTTGCGCCATCTCCAAGGCGCATGCTGCAGCAGGAGAATTTCATGTCGCAAGCCACACGCCAGACCATGCCCTGGCTGATTATCGCCGCCGGGTCGCTGATTGCCGTCATGACCTTCGGGCCGCGTTCGGCCATGGGCTTCTTCCAGTTGCCGATGCTGGCCGATACCGGCTGGGATCGCTCCACCTTCGGCCTCGCCATGGCCTTGCAGAACCTTTTCTGGGGCCTCGGCCAGCCCTTCTTCGGCGCCATCGCCGATAAATACGGCACGGGCCGCGTGCTCGTTCTGTCAGGCTTTCTTTATGCCGCCGGCCTCATCTGCATGTCCTTCGGCACCTCGCCTTTCTGGCTGCATTTCGGCGGCGGCGTGCTTGTCGGGCTTGGCATCGCGGCCGGCTCCTTCAGCGTCATCCTGTCTGCCTTCGCGCGCCATGTGACGCCGCAGCAGCGCTCGCTCGCCTTCGGCATCGGCACGGCGGCGGGTTCAGCGGGCATGTTCCTGTTTGCGCCCATCAGCCAGGGGCTGATTTCCACCTATGGCTGGTCGGATACGCTCGTCTGGCTTGCCGTCATGATGATGCTCGTGCCGCTGCTCGCCTTTCCGATGCGCGGCAACTCCTCTTCCGGCAGCCAGTCGCAGGCGCAGTTTCAGCAGACGGCCGGCGAAGCGTTGAAGGAGGCGCTCGGCCATAAGAGCTATCTGCTTTTGACCACCGGCTTCTTCGTCTGCGGTTTTCAGGTGGCCTTCATCACCGCGCATTTTCCGGCCTATCTCGGCGATATCGGCATCGAACCGCGTTACGCCGTCATTGCCATGGCGCTGATCGGTTTCTTCAACATCATCGGATCGCTCGCCGCCGGTGTCATCGCCCAGCGTTATTCGAAACCCTATATGCTGGCCTATATCTATATTGCCCGCTCGGTTGTCGTGACCGCCTTCCTGCTTCTGCCGCAATCGCCGCTGTCGGTCATCCTCTTTGCGGCCATCATGGGCATCCTGTGGCTTTCCACCGTGCCGCCCACCAATGCGCTGGTGGCGATCATGTTCGGCACCCGCCATCTCGGCATGCTCGGCGGCGTCGTGTTCCTGTCGCACCAGATCGGCTCGTTCCTCGGCGTCTGGCTCGGCGGTTTCCTTTACGACCGGCTGGGTTCCTATGATCTCGTCTGGTGGCTTGGCGTCGGCATGGGGATTTTTGCAGCCATCGTGCATTGGCCCATTCAGGAGCGGCCCGCGCCGCGGCCGGCAATGGCCTGAGACTACACGGCCTTATCGAGCGCGGGCGGTGACGCCCTGCGCTGCAGCGCCTTCAGCGCCGCCTGCACAAAACCGTCGCGGGCGGCGTTTTCATTCAGGCCACGCGGATCATAGACATGTCGATTGAGGAAATGGGCGGTCAGGCGGAAGGCCGCCGCGAGGCTTTCGGGATCGGCAGCTTTCGACTGGCCCTCACCGAGAAAAGCGGGCAGCGACAGCATCCGCTCCGCATAGGGCGCGCCGGCCGTGCGGCAGACCGCCCTGCCCGTTTTCGGCGACACGTAAATGAGATCGGTGCGCAGCCCGGTCGCCGCGCATTCGGTGAGATCGAGCCCGAAACCCAGATCGTTCAGCACGGCGAGTTCAAACCGCACGAACAATTCCCCTGCATCGGCCGGCTCATGAAGATTGTCGAGGATGATATCGAGCGCCTGATAGAGATGCGGATGCGGGTCGCGCTCCGGCAGAAGCCTGAGAAGCGCGCCCATGGCCTGCACGCCGTAGACGGCGGTCGCCGTTTCCATCAGCTGGGCTGCGCGCAATTGCAGCGGCTCGATGCGGTATTCGCCAAGATGGTCGTCAAGTCGCGCCCGCCAGATGACATCCACCCGGTTGCCCGCCTGCAGCACAGGCTGCATACTGCGGGAGCGCCCGGAGCGCACCATGCCGAGGTGTCGGCCGCGCGTACGGGTCATCACCTCGGCGATGACGCTCGTTTCGCCATGGCGTTTTACGCCGAGAATGATTGCCTCATCCTGCCACTGCATGAAACCTGTCCGAACTCCGATTTGAAGCCCGATCATAACCGATATGGCGGCGAAACGTTATTCTTTTACGGCGTCTTTCGCCACGCCGACGAGATTGAGGACGAAATCGGAGATTTCATTTTCCCCGAACGGCTTGCCAAGCAGAGGCGCCTGCGAAAGATCGTCCGGAAACCCCGCCGTGTCGCCGTAACCGCTGACGAAACCGAAAGGAATGCCCGCCTCGCGCAGCAGGCGCGCAAAATCGTAACTCTTGCCATCGGACAGGCTGACATCGAGAAGCACGCAGTCCGCACCGTTCTGTTCAAAGGCTTCACCGGCCTGCGCAAGCGTTGTGGCTATGATGATGGTTTCAACGCCCATGGACTGGAGAACCGCTTCGACATCGAGCGCCACCAGATATTCATCCTCAACGATGATAACCCGTTGTGGCACCATATGTTTTCTTCTTCCTAGATGAAGGAGCCAGCCGGCTCTGCGAAGCGGTCTCCGGAATTGCGTTCCAGCGAGATATTATCACAGGAGTCGCAAATTACGGCTGGAACGTCATTTAAAAAAGACATGTCGAGACAGGATCAGATGAAGGGTCGCTGGCGCTTTTCATCGCTTTCCCAGCCAGCCACATGGGCAAGTCCGGCATCATCCAGCACCAGACAGCCCTTGTCCGTCCAGCGAATCAACGCGCGATCGACGAGCTTTCTCAAGGTCTTGTTGGTGTGGACGATGGAAAGGCCGAGCGTATCGGCAACATGCTGCTGGGTGACCGGGATCGGCATCTCACCGCGAACGAGATTGACCGCTTTCGCCTTGCTGTAGAGGAAGGCGATGAGGTAGGCGGCGCGCTCCAGTGCGGTGCGCCGGCCGATGCTGAGCAGATGGCTGTCGAGCATGCGTTCTTCGCTCGCCGCGATCCAGGTCAGGTCATAGGCAAGGGTCGGATGATCGGTGAAGAGGTTGTTGAGGCGGGATCGTTCGAAAACGCACAGCGTCACCGGTGACAACGCTTCCACCGAATGCTGCATTTCCCCCATCACCGTGCCCTGCAGGCCGACGAGATCGCCCGGCATGACATAGTTGAGGATCTGCCGCCGGCCATCTTCCAGCGTCTTGTAGCGGAACGCCCAGCCATTGAGCACGGTATAGAGATGGGCGCTGTGCGAGCCTTCCATCAGGATGACGGAGCCGCTTTCAACCGCAAGTTCCCCCGTTTTGAAACGGGAGACGAAATCGAGTTCGGGAGGGGCGAAATCCCTGAAATGCGGCAGGTCGCGCAGGGGACACTGCTGGCAAGGCGTGGTGGAAATCCCGTTCGGTTTTTTTGGCGACATGAATATCCGTCATCGAAAAAAGGTTGCGCCCAATTGTTTTGGAACAACCCGCCCGAACGTATTCGGTTCCCGATAAAACGCTGAAGATATTCAGTTTCGCGGAAATTCCAAGCCCATTTCGCGGAAGCGTTCAGGGTCATCGCCCCAGTTCTCACGCACCTTGACGAACAGGAAGAGGTGGACCGGCTGCTCAAGGATAGCCGACAGTTCCTTGCGCGAGGCGGTGGAGATGGCCTTGATGGCATCGCCGTTCTTGCCGAGCGCAATCTTCTTCTGGCTGTCGCGCTCGACATAGATCACCTGCTCGATGCGCACGGAGCCATCCTTGCGCTCTTCCCAGCTTTCCGTCTCGACATGCGACGCATAGGGAAGTTCCTGATGCAGCCGCAGGAACAGCTTTTCGCGGGTGATTTCGGCAGCGAGCTGGCGCATCGGCAGATCGGAAATCTGGTCTTCCGGATAATACCACGGACCTTCCGGCAGGGTATCCACCAGATAATCCATCAGGTCTTCGCAGCCCGAACCATTGGTGGCCGAAATCATGAAGGTGCGGTCGAAAGTGACCGTCTCATTGGCGGCGGCGGCAAGTTTCAGCAGGTCTTCGCGCTTCACCTGGTCGATCTTGTTGAGGCAGAGGATCTTCTTCTGCGGAACGTCCTTCAGCCCTTCGAGAATGGCCTCGGCATCGCCCTTCAGGCCGCGCTCGCTGTCGATCAGAAGCAGGATGAGATCGGCATCCTTTGCCCCACCCCAGGCGGAGGTGACCATGGCGCGGTCAAGCCGGCGGCGCGGCTTGAAGATGCCGGGCGTATCCATGAAAACGATCTGTGCATTTTTGTGAATGGCGATGCCGCGCATCACCGCGCGCGTCGTCTGCACCTTGTGGCTGACGATCGAAACCTTGGCGCCCACCAGCCTGTTCACCAGTGTCGACTTGCCGGCATTGGTCGGGCCGATCAGGGCCACAAAGCCGGAACGGGTCGGAAGGTTGTTGTCTTCGCCTTCAACGGCGGGGTTTTCGTGATCGGTCATAGTATCCATCAAGGTCTGAGGTATTCAACATGCGGCCAAAGGGTCCGCCATGCGCTCGATTTTGGCACCCTATGGTCGGGTGCTCAGTTTTTGGTGGGGCTTTTCTGCCAGACGCCTTCGCGCTCCAGCAAGCGGGTGGCCGCCACCTGTTCGGCTGCGCGCTTGGAGCGCTCGACGCCGGTTTCCGGCTTCACGCCGGGAATTTCCACCGTTACGGTGAAGCTTGGATCGTGATCCGGTCCGGAGCGGTCGTCAACCCGGTAAGAGGGCGTCGCCGCAAATCGGGCATGCGCCCATTCCTGCAACTCGGTCTTGGCATCCCGCCGCCCGGCATCCACGCGCGTTGCGCGGCCCTGCCAGTATTTCAGGATAAATTTGCGCGATGCTTCCAGCCCGCCATCCAGATAAAGGGTGGCGATCAGGCTTTCGACGACATCGGCGCGCACGTTCAGCATCGCCTTGCCGGTCAGCTTCTTCACATCAGATCCGGTGCGGATGAAATTGTGCAGGCCCATCTCATCGCCGATCGCGGCGCAGGATTCGGCGCTGACCAGCTGGTTCAAACGGACGGAAAGCTCGCCTTCAGTGGCGTCACGAAAGATGGAGAACAGCAATTCTGCGACGCAGAGGCCAAGAACGCGGTCGCCCAGAAACTCAAGCCGCTCGTAATTGCCGGCCGCCGCCGAGCGGGCGCTGGCATGGGTCAAGGCCCGGTCGAGCCGGGCCTTTTCCTTGAACTCATATCCGATCAACGCTTCCAGACGCGAAATCTCGTCCGTCGAAAGCGGCTTGGTCTTGCTCATTCCACAACCTTGAACAGGCGGTCCCAACGCATGTTGGCTGGCCATTCCCAAATGCGGCTGAACGGCGTGTCGTTGCCCAGCGAGAAGAAGATGACGCTGGCGCGGCCGATCAGGTTTTCTTCCGGCACGAAACCGACGTCGAAGCGGCTGTCGAGCGAATTGTCTCTGTTGTCGCCCATCATGAAATAATGGCCTTCCGGCACCAGGAATTCCCGGGTGTTGTCGCCGCGCGAATCGGGCGACTGATCGAGCGTGTCATAGGTGACGCCATTATCCAGCGTTTCGCGGAAGACCGGCACATTGGCACCCGGGTCGGCGCGGTAATCCGAGGTGAAGGCGCCGTCTGGCTGCTTCGGCACCGGCTGGCCGTTAATGAAGAGCACGCCGTTCGTCACCTGGATGCGATCACCCGGCAGACCGACGAGGCGCTTGATGTAATCCACTTCAGGATTTGGCGGCAGGCGGAACACCACGACATCGCCACGCTTGGGCTTGCTGAATTCCAGAATACGGCCCGAAAACAGGTTCGGCGAGAAGGGCAGCGAATATTTCGAATAGCCGTAAGAGAACTTGTTGACGAAAAGATAGTCGCCCACCAGAAGTGTCGGCATCATCGAGCCTGATGGGATCGTGAAGGGCTGAAACAGAACGGTGCGGATGACCATGGCCAGCAGCAGCGCCTGAATGATGACCTTGACGTTCTCCCAGAGGGCGTTCTGCTTCTTCTCAGCTTTTTCGGACACTTAAAGACCTGCCTGATTGTTTCCCGGCTTCTTCGGTTTCACGAAGGCATCGGGGCCGTTGTTTTGTCGTGCTTATGCCATATGAAGCAGTCTTCACACAGCCGGCAACGCTTTCATATTTCTGCGACTTCTCTAGAACCTTTCCAGCCCGAAGGGAAGCGCTTCTATGACACGGGTGCAAATAGGCCGCCAATGCGGCCGCACCGCGTCTCAGCCATTCACGGGAAGCGCCTCGATAATCACAAATGCCTGAGCATAAGGGAAATCATCCGTGATCGTCAGGTGGATATTGGCGCGATGGCCGGCCGGCAGCATGGCCGCCAGTCTTTCCCCTGCCCCATTGGTCAGACGCATGGTCGGCTTGCCGCCCGGCAGATTGACGACGCCCATGTCCTTCCAGAAAACACCATTCGCAAGGCCTGTTCCAAGCGCCTTGGAACAGGCCTCCTTGGCGGCGAAACGCTTGGCATAAGAAGCGGCGCGGTTCTTGCGGCCATCGGATTTGGCGCGTTCGATATCGGTGAAACAGCGGTGTGTGAACCGTTCGCCGAAACGCTCGATCGACTTTTCAACGCGGCGAATGTCGATCAGGTCGCTGCCCAATCCAATGATCATTTCAACATCTCCAGAGAAGCATTCTTGTTGGCGGCTCGGTGCGCGAGATTTTCCATCTTGCGGCGTTGGAAGCCGCTGATAAGGCCGAAAACGGCGATATAAGCGATGATCGCGCTGACGGCGGCAGGCAGAATCGCGCCGATGGTCATGGGTTCCAGCACCGGTGTCCATATCTGCCGGAATTCGAGATGGCTGAACAGCGCCACGAAATCCACATGTGCAGCACTTTCCGCCGTTTGCCGGCCGAGAATGAGGTGCCCGAGTTCCCAGGTGGAAGCCCATATGAATGGAAATGTCAGCGGATTTGCAAAAGTGGTGCCGAGGGCTGCGGCGACGAGATTGACCCGCATGAGGAAACCGAGCGCCATGGCGATGAGGATGTGAACGCCGAGAAACGGCGTCCAGGCCACGCCGACACCAAGGGCAACACCGGCAGCAACCGAATGGGGAGAGGCGGAAAGCCGCAGCAGACGCAGCTTCATATAGCGCAGCGAACGGGAAAAACCCGTGCGCGGCCAGAAGAGGTCGCGAATCTTCTCTGAAAAACCAACGGGTTCACGGCGGCGAAACGGCATGGGGGCAGTCTATTTCATCGACCGGGCGCAGCCAAGGGGTCGGCGGATAACAGGAGGATTCTTTTGCAGACCCTATTGCCCGCTGCCGTCATTCGGGTGTGGGGCCGGAAGCCGGCATTAGGGCATCCGCGCGGCGTCACCAGATGGGTACGAGCTTGCCGGGCGCTCTGACGTCATCCTCGAGCTTGTCCCGAGGATCCGCAACCGATTGATTTTTCGACGTGATTAGTTCCTTGGGACAGGCCCAAGGATGACGTTGAGGAAATACGCACCCCTCGCCGCCAACTTCGCTGCAAAGGCAGCGTGTCCCATCATTTTGACCGGACAGCGGTGGAACGCCCGCTTGAAGCGCACATTCACATAGATTTACGAAATGCAGGAACACTAGCGGGTACCAGCTGCTCCTGCCGGTCGCATACGCATGGCGAAGGGCTGCCATGCGCTGAGCGCATTACCGGCGGAACAGGCCGCGGTCGATTTCGCGCTGACGGAACTCGAGGTCGACATTCGATACCGAGCCGCTGAGATATTCGAATTCGCGTTCCTGGGTGGTCTTGCCACGGACGGCACGGGCGATCTTGCGAAGCGGAGTAAACATGATTTTCGGTCCTTTCGGTTTGGGGATTGGCGTTTCTCATCGGTGTAAATCCCACCGGCACGCCGCGTTCCCGTCTTCAATTTCTGAAAGGAAGATAGTCTTAAAGCCTGTCCGCGACCAGAGACAGGAAAAGGCCGCTGCCATGCAATGAATGCATAACAGCGGCCTTTTGAGTTGCAAGAGCGACTAAAAATGCCTCAATCGAAGGCACGCGCCACTGTTGATACGCAGTCTAGATCCTTCAGCTGCGACAGAAGCTGGTTCAGCTGCCGCAAATCCCAGACTTCGACATCCAGCGCCAGCTCGGAGAAGTCAGTGCCGATGCGGACCATGTTCAGGCCGCGAATATTGACATCGAGCGTCGCGATCGATTGCGCCACCGAGGCGAGCGTGCCCGGCTCGTTCAGCGCATTGATCATCACCCGCGCCATGAAGCGTGACTTGTTCGCCTCATCGAGGTCCCAGCGGACATCAATCCAGCGCTCCGGCTCATCGTCGAAACGCTGCAGCGCCGGCGCCTGAATGGGATAGATGGTGATGCCCTTGCCTTTTTCCATGATGCCGACGATGCGGTCTCCCGGAACGGCGCCGGCGGCACCGAAATGCACATCGACATTGCCGGAAAGGCCGCGGATCGGCAGCGGGTCGGGTCCGTCCAGCATCTCGGCCGCGCCATCGTCCTCCAGAACGGAGCGCGACTTTCCGGGGATCTTGAAGACCATACCGGAGGCGCTGCGCATGTTGAACCAGCCATCGTCGCCGGTCATCTTCACCGTCACGCGCTCGTCCTGATAGTCCGGATAGACCGCACGCAGCACATCGAGCGAGGAGACCTCACCGCGACCGACGGCGGCGATGGCGTCTTCGACATCCTTCTGCGCCAGACGATGCAGCACAGGCTTTAAAGCTTCCCGCGAGAAAGCCTTGCCGGCGCGCTCGAAAGTACGCTCGAGAATGCGATAACCGAGGCCGGAATATTGCTTGCGGATGGCCATGCGGGTGGCGCGGCGGATGGCCGAGCGGGCCTTGCCCGTCACCACCACCTCTTCCCATGCGGCCGGCGGCACCTGCACGCCGGAGCGGATGATCTCCACCTCGTCGCCATTGTTCAGGCGGGTGACGAGCGGCATGATCCGCCCGTTGATCTTCGCGCCGACGGTGGTGTCACCGATATTGGTGTGAACGGCATAAGCAAAGTCGATAGGCGTCGCGCCGCGCGGCAGGGCGATGAGCTTGCCCTTGGGCGTGAAGCAGAATACCTGGTCCTGGAAGAGTTCAAGCTTGGTGTGTTCGAGGAATTCTTCCGGGCTGTCGCCTTCGGCCAGTGATTCGATGGTGTGGCGCAGCCAGGAATAGGCATTCGATTCCGGCGAGAGCAGATCGCCCTCCCCGTTTTCACCATCCTTATAGAGTGCATGGGCAGCGATACCGAATTCGGCGATTTCATGCATGCGCTTGGTGCGGATCTGCAGCTCGATACGCTGGCGTGACGGGCCGACGATGGTGGTGTGGATGGAGCGATAATCGTTCTGCTTCGGCGTCGAGATATAATCCTTGAAGCGGCCCGGCACCACGCGCCAGCGAGTGTGCACGATGCCAAGCGCCCGGTAGCAGCCGGGAATATCGTCCACCAGAATACGAAAACCGTAAACATCGGAAAGCTGCTCGAAGGAGAGCGACTTCGACTGCATCTTGCGGAACACCGAATAGGGCTTCTTCTGACGCCCCTTGACGTTGGTGCCGAGCAACCCGTTGGCCACCAGAAGCTCGCGCAACTCGTCCTCGATCTTCTTGATGAGGCCTTCATTGCGGGTTTCCAGCTCCTGCAGACGGTTGGTCACCGTCTCATAGGCTTCCGGGTTGAGATATCGGAAGGACAGGTCTTCCAGCTCGTCGCGCATATCCTGCATACCCATGCGGCCGGCGAGCGGCGCATAGATTTCCATCGTCTCCTCGGAAATGCGGCTGCGCTTGTCGGCAGGCATATATTCCATGGTACGCATATTGTGCAGGCGGTCGGCGAGCTTGACCAGAAGAACGCGCACGTCGTCGGAAATGGCGAGCAACAACTTGCGCAGGTTTTCGGCCTGCTTGGCCTTGCGGGTGACGAGGTCAAGCTTCTTGAGCTTGGTCAGCCCTTCCACCAGCCGGCCGATATCTTCACCGAAGAGTTCATCGATTTCGGCGCGGGTGGCCGTGGTGTCCTCGATCGTATCGTGCAGCAACGCCACCGCGATGGTCGATTCGTCGAGATGCATTTCCGTGAGGATTGCGGCAACTTCCAGCGGATGCGAGATATAGGGGTCGCCATTGGCCCGCTTCTGCTGGCCATGTTTTTGCATGGCATAAACATAGGCCTTGTTCAGCAGGGCCTCATTCGCATCCGGTTTATATTTTTGAACCCGCTCGACGAGTTCGTATTGCCGCATCATGCGATATTCCACAAAAAGAAAGCGCGCCAACCATGGGGTCGGCGCACAATGCTGCATCAATAGGGATCAGATTATGACGGGAAATATTGACAGACGGTAACCACCGCCTGCCAATGGCGTCATAAACTTAGATCAATAGTCGTCATTTTTTTCCGGCGGCACAAGGCCTTCGATACCGGCCAGCAGTTCTTCTTCCGACATCTGGTCGAAAGTAACGGTTTCCGGCTGGTCGTCGTCTTCGCCATCGGCAGCGGAGGCGGCAAGCGTGACCGGATCGGGCTCGGGCTCGTCAACTTCCACATGCTTCTGCAGCGAATGGATAAGGTCTTCCTTCAGATCGTCCGGAGACAGCGTCTCGTCAGCGATTTCGCGCAGCGCCACGACCGGGTTCTTGTCGTTGTCACGGTCAACCGTGATGGAGGAGCCCTGGGAAATCTGGCGTGCACGGTGGCTGGCGAGAAGCACCAGTTCGAAACGGTTGTCTACTTTATCAATGCAATCTTCAACTGTGACGCGGGCCATTGCCTGTCCTTTGCGTGTCGTAATGTCGTGGATCAGAGCGCCGTGCTTTCTTCGGGGTGCACAAGGGATGCTCTAACCTATTGAATCTGCGCTTCGTGCCTTGCGAAAAACATTCAGGATTTCACGCGACGAAGCTTTCCAGCTTCCGATACAGCCATTGGCCGCGGAATTCAAGTTTTTCCTGTCTTTGGCGTCTTTTGGCACCTTATTGCCGATGTTTGGCGTCTGATGAACAAAATGTCTAGAAAAATTGTCTTGGAATACGGGGGAAGGTAGCTTACTTAAAACGCAACGGCGGTACGCGAAGCTCGTTGATACGACATGACTTTTTGCGTTATCGACCGGAAATAAAAGCCAGATAATGGCCTTTCCAAAAAAAGGAATGGGATGGAATGTTCGATCCACGGGAGAAAATTGCGCTCTTCATAGACGGAGCCAATCTTTATGCAGCATCGAAAAGCCTGGGATTCGATATCGACTACCGCAAGCTCCTGAAGGCCTTTCAAAAGCGTGGATACCTGCTGCGCGCCTATTATTACACCGCATTGATCGAGGATCAGGAATATTCCTCGATCCGTCCGCTGATCGACTGGCTGGATTATAACGGCTACAAGGTCGTGACGAAGCCGGCGAAGGAATTCACCGACGCGCTCGGTCGCCGCAAGATCAAGGGCAACATGGACATCGAACTGGCAGTCGATGCCATGGAACAGTCCGAGACCGTCGATCACCTGGTACTGTTTTCCGGCGACGGCGATTTTACCAAGCTGGTGGATGCGCTGCAGCGCAAGGGCCGCAAGGTTTCCGTGGTTTCCACCATGGCAACGCAGCCCGCCATGATCGCCGACGATCTGCGCCGGCAGGCCGATCACTTCATCGACCTGATGACGCTGAAGGCCGAGATCGGGCGCGACCCGAACGAGCGCCCTGCCCGGCATGTCGAAAGCCCTGAGACGATCTGATCCAAGTTTTTGCTGCGACGAAATCATAAACGCGTCCGTCCTGAAAAGACGGGCGCGTTTCTGTTTGCACTATGCCAGCGAGGTAAAAATTCTTTTTAGAATTAACAAACATCAAATTCGGTAAGTCGAAATTATAACTTGGTTAATTTTAGACGTGTCTAAAAGACGTAACGGCGCCAACGATGTGATTTCGGTGCCAAATCAGGATATTTAGACATGCATGGCCAAGCAAAAACCGACCGACAACTCGATGAAAGACTGAATTTTCTGGGACTTGGCCACGAACAGCGGCAAAATCTCTCCGAGATGAAAGGTGTCATCACCGGCTCGCTCGATGCTTCGCTCGACCGTTTTTATGCCAAGGTTCGCTCGGTGCCGGAGACGGCAAAGTTCTTCGCCAACGATGCGCATATCCACCATGCCAAGAGCATGCAGCTGAAACACTGGGCGAGGATCGCCTCCGGCACGTTCAACGGCGATTATACCGACGCCGTCACCGCCATCGGCCGCACCCATGCCAGGCTGGGGCTGGAGCCGCGCTGGTATATTGGCGGTTATGCGCTGATGCTCGATGGCATCGTCAAGGCCGTCATCAGTTCCGAACTGAAGGGCCTCTTCATGGAGAAGAAGGCCAAAAAATTGAAGGACGGGCTGTCCGCCACCATCAAGGCCGCCCTTCTGGACATGGACTATTCGATCTCCGTCTATCTCGACGTGCTGGCCGCCGAGAGGCTCAAGGTGGAGGCTGAGCAGGCGCAGATGAAGAAGGAACAGGAGCACGTTCTCGAACTGCTAAACAATGCGCTGAACAAGCTGGCCAATGGCGACCTCACCTCTAGCATCGGCGAAAAGACCGCGCCGCAATTTGAAGGGCTGATCGCCAATTTCAACGCCGCGGTCGGCAATCTCTCCGGCGCCTTTGCGCAGATCGTCGAAGAGGCCAACAAGATTTCCGGCAACACCCGTGAGCTGACCTCTGCGACTGACGATATGGCCCGCAGGACCGAACAGCAGGCCGCCGCCCTTGAGGAAACCGCCGCCGCCGTCGAGGAAATCACCACCATTTCCAAACTCTCGGCGCAGCGCTCGGAAGAGGCCAAGGCCATCGTCGAAAGCTCGGCCGTTGAGGCAGCGCGCTCGCGGGATGTGGTGACGGAAGCCGTCAAGGCGATGGGCGCCATCGAGGAATCGTCGCAGAAGATCACCCAGATCATTTCCGTCATCGACGAGATCTCGTTCCAGACCAACCTTCTGGCGCTGAATGCCGGTGTGGAGGCCGCACGCGCCGGTGAAGCGGGCAAGGGTTTTGCGGTCGTCGCCCAGGAAGTGCGCGAGCTTGCCCAACGCTCGGCCAATGCGGCCAAGGAAATCAAGACGCTGATCGCCAAATCCTCAGACGATGTGATGCAGGGTGTGTCGCTGGTCAACAAGACGGGCGAATCCCTGAATACGATCGGTAACAAGGTGGATCACATTCAGGAACATATCGCCTCGCTGACCAAGGCGGCGCAGGAGCAGTCCGTCGGCATTCAGGAAATCAGCGCCGCCATCAACAGCATGGACAATCTGACCCAGAAGAATGCGGCCATGGTGGAAGAAACCAATGCGGCCACACATAATCTGAGCGATGTCAGCGCCAATCTCGCAGCGCTGGTCAGCAAGTTCAGCGTCTCGGCTTCGAGGACTTATGTGGAGCGGACTTATAGGGCTGCCTGAGACTTGACCGGAGTGATCTTCACTCTGTCACCCCGGACCTGATCCGGGGTCCAGCGCGATCAAGTCCTTGATCGCGAGAAAGACCTTTCACGGCGCAGACGCGCCGTGGCTGGATGCCGGATCTAGTGCGGCATGAAGCAGGAGCATGCGGCGAAAGGCGGCAACCCCTGCCCGGCAGAACTCACTGCGAATTACCTTTCAGAATCCGAGACTTCTGCCGGTTCCAGTCGCGTTCCTTCTCCGTCTCGCGCTTGTCGTGCAGCTTCTTGCCCTTGGCGAGCGCCAGCTCCAGCTTCGCGCGGCCCTGGTCGTTGAAATAGACCTTCAGCGGCACCAGCGTCATGCCGTCGCGGTTGATGCCGGCGCGCAGGCGGCTGATCTCGCGTTTGCTTAACAGCAGCTTGCGGCGGCGGCGCGGCTCATGGTTGAACCGGTTGGCCTGCAGATATTCCGGCAGGTGGGAATTGATCAGCCAGATTTCATCGCCCTCGTCCGAAGCGTAGGATTCGGCGATGTTCGCCTTGCCTTCGCGCAACGACTTGACCTCGGTGCCGGTCAGCACGATGCCCGCCTCGTAGGTGTCGATGATTTCGTAGTTGAAGCGAGCCTTGCGGTTTTCCGCAACGATCTTGTTCACCACGCGCTGGCTGCCTTTGGGGGCCATGATATTTCAATCCCTTGTTTTTCTTATTGCGCCGCAGCCTGTCGGCCAGAGCGGTTTTCGAGCCTCTATTTAGTATCGTCGCCGCAAAAAGAAAAGGCGCGCGGAGCCGCTTCTGTCGCGAAGCGGTCCCATTGCGCGCCTTTAAGGCTTTAAGGCGTCTCTTAGTTCATCAGGCCGGCATGTTTCAGCGCCGCGTCAATCGCCGCTTCGGTCGCCGGTTCCAGCGTGCTCATCAATGGCGAGCGGACCCGGCGGTTGCCGCCACGTGTCTTCGACAGCGCATATTTCGTGCCGCAGACGCCCGGCTCCAGGAAGATCGCCCGGTGCAGCGGCATCAGGCGATCCTGATACTCCAGAGCCTTGGCGTAGTCACCGGCCAGCATTGCCGCCTGGAATTCCGAACAGAGGCGCGGTGCGACATTGGCCGTAACCGAAATGCAGCCGACGCCGCCATGGGCGTTGAAACCGAGTGCCGTGCCATCCTCACCCGAGAGCTGAATGAAATCCTTGCCGCAGGAAATGCGCTGTTCGGAAACGCGGTCGAGCTTGCCCGTCGCATCCTTGACGCCGACGATGTTCCTGTGCGCCTTGACCAGCGCACCCATGGTTTCCGGCGACATGTCCACCACCGAGCGCGGCGGGATATTGTAGATGACGATCGGCAGTTTCACCGCTTCGGCAACAGCGGAGAAATGAGCGAACAGGCCCTTCTGCGTCGGCTTGTTGTAATAGGGGGTGACCACCAGCAGCGCATCCGCGCCGGCTTCCTGCGCGTGGAGCGCAAGCTCTATCGCTTCATCCGTATTGTTGGAGCCTGCGCCCGCGATGACCGGAACCCGTTTCGCCGCAACCTCGATGCACAGTTCAACAACCCGTTTGTGCTCATCGTGGGAAAGCGTCGGGGATTCCCCCGTCGTACCCACGGGCACAAGGCCCTTGCTGCCTTCGGCGATCTGCCATTCAACATGGGCGGCAAACGCCTGTTCGTCCACGGCGCCATTGTCCGTGAACGGGGTAATGAGGGCGGGAATAGATCCCTTGAACATGCAAAGCTCCTGGCGCCGAGCCGGTTCATGCTTCGGCCGCATTCGATGGTTAAAACCGGCACACATTAGTGCCAGCCCTTGGCGCCGACAAGCGCAAAGGCAGCCTATTTTGCCCGAAATTGTCGGAAGTGTGACAGTCCGGAAACGTCACACCACAGTTAAAAAATCGCGGCGGCGAAATTGCAGGCCGCTCGCGAGCCGGTGAATAAAAGTTGATGGGACTGCGCGGCGGGCGGTTAAGGTTTCGTTAATCTCAATATCCGTAGATTCAATGCAGAACACGAGGGCGGGATACGAAACCAAGCTTCAAGCGATTTGCGCAATCCCGCTGCAATGAAACGACAATACAAGAACGACAATACAAGAAGGTCGATTGTTTCCGTCTGACGATGAAGAACGGTATGAAAAAAACAGTTTGGGGATTGATGGCGGCGGGCCTCGCCGCAACCGTTTGGAACGCGCTGGCCGGGCCTTTGCCGGAAGGTGCGGTGCCGCTTCCCTATGTGAAGCCGAATGCGCCAACCGTTCCCGCCTTCATGCCGGCCTCGCCCGAGATTACCGGCGCCATACCGCGCCTTAACCGCCCCGATGATGCAAGCCAATTGAAGGCCGGCCTTGATGCGCTCTCCAGCCGCGATGCGACGCGGGCGATTGCGCTGCGCAACACCATGCCGACCGGCAGCCTGGACCGGCACATCTTGTCTTGGGCGATTGCCGTTTCCGGCCAGAAGGATGTGCCTTCGTCCGAGATCGCCACCGCCCAGCGCGAGCTTACCGGCTGGCCGGGTGCAGCCACCCTGCGGGCCAACTCCGAAAAAGCGCTTTACCGCGAAGATCCGCCAGCGCCCCAGGTGCTTGCCGCCTTCGGCAGCAGCCGGCCGGAAACGGCCGAGGGCACCGTGGTGCTTGCCAAGGCGCTCGCCTCCTCCGGCAAGGTGGTGGACTCCCAGCGTCTCATTCGCCAGCTCTGGGTCAGCGAAGGCATGGACAAGGACATGGAAGACCGTGTGCTTGCCGAGTTTCCCGCCTATCTGACGCCCGCCGATCACAAGGCGCGCATGGATTATCTGATGTATCGCAGCCGTATCGGCCAGGCGAAGCGTTTCGGCGATCTCGGCAAGGCGCAGTCGCTTTATAATGCCTGGGCAGCCGTTCTGCAGC
Source organism: Agrobacterium sp. ICMP 6402 (assembly GCF_009498615.1). Classification (NCBI taxonomy): domain Bacteria; kingdom Pseudomonadati; phylum Pseudomonadota; class Alphaproteobacteria; order Hyphomicrobiales; family Rhizobiaceae; genus Agrobacterium; species Agrobacterium sp. ICMP 6402. The sequence continues at coordinate 559,439 of NZ_QSNV01000001.1, read as the reverse complement.
GATCCGCCACTGCCGGCACCCTGCTCGGCAAGGTTGACGCCAACTGGCGCAGCGACACCGCTTTTCTCTTCGCGCGGATCGAAAACCTGCGCAACCAGCAGAAATATCCCGAAGCCGCAGCACTTTTGAAGCAGGCCCCGAAAGAGGCGGCCAAACTCGTCAATCCCGGCGAGTGGTGGAACGAACGGCGTATCATCGCGCGTGGCCTTGCCGATCTCGGCGATTTTGCCGAAGCCTATCGCATCGTCGCCAATCATTCGGCCACCTCGCCCGTCGATATCGCCGATGCGGAGTTCCATGCGGGCTGGTATGCGCTCAGAGCACTGCGCGATCCGGCGGCGGCTTCGCGCCACTTCGACACGCTGTTGCAGACCTCGAACCGGCCGCTTTCCGCCTCGCGCGCCTATTATTGGCTCGGACGGTCGGCGGAAGCGGGCGGACCGGGTAATGCCCGTGACTTCTTCACCAAGGCCGCCGCCCATCCCGGCACGTTTTACGGCCAGCTGGCCGCCGCACGGATAGGCACCACGACGCTGAACGTCACCTATCCGAGCCCAAGCACCGGTGACCGGGAACGCTTCGCCGGTCGTGAGGCCGTGCGCGCCATCGACCGGCTGGAGGCCGCCGGTTATAGCTGGCGGGCCGACAGTCTTTACCGCTCGCTGGCCGACCAGCTGGACAGCCCAGGCGAGCTTGCCATTCTGGCGGCAAGGGCGGAAGGCAACGGCAATCATCAGGTTTCGCTGCAGATCGGCAAGACGGCCTTCAGCCGCGGCATCGATGCGGCAGCGCTCGCCTATCCGCTCGGCGTCATTCCCGCCAGCGCCAATATTGCCGGCTCAGGCAAGGCGCTCGCCTATGCCATCGCCCGGCAGGAAAGTGCTTTCAACCCCTCCGCCGTCTCCGCCGCCAATGCCCGCGGCCTGCTGCAATTGCTGCCGGGAACAGCCAAGGGCGTAGCCGGTCGCCACGGCCTGCCCTACACACAGGCGATGTTGACCAGTGATGCGGGCTACAACGCCACACTCGGCGCGCATTATCTCGGCGAGCAGATCGACAGTTTCGGCGGTTCCTACATCCTCACCTTCATCGCGTACAACGCCGGGCCGAAACGCGTGCCGGAGTGGATTGCCCGTTATGGCGACCCGCGTGGCAAGCCGATCGATGAGGTGGTGGACTGGATCGAGCGCATCCCCTTCCCCGAAACGCGCAACTATGTGCAGCGGGTGATGGAAAATTATCAGGTCTACAAGACCCGGCTTGGGCAGCAGGCCGATATTGTCGACGATCTGCGCCATGGGCGTGCGGGGTAAGCCGATCTCACCGGCCGAAAGTCATCTCAGAACATTCAAGCACCGGCTGGCCCGGTGCTTTTTTATTTCGTGAATCCGAGTAGCGGACGCTTCGATGTGTGATGCATTCAAACGAAAAACCCCGGCATTTCTGCCGGGGTTTCCATCACTGACAATGTCAGATCAGATTAGAACGTGCGCTGAAGGCGAACGAAACCGGTCCAGCTGTCGCCAGTCGGTCCATCGACGTCCTGGTAGTTGGCGGTAACCTTGGCATCCAGACCCTGGGTGATCTTGTAATCAACCGTCAGGCCAGCGCGCCATGCATCGTTGTCGCCGGTGAAGTCACCGTCCGGAGCGATGTCGATCGTGCCGAGGTACTGAGCAGCAGGCGTAATGGTCAGCTTGTCAGTTGCCTTGATGGCGTATTCAGCAGCAACTGCCCACTCGGACTCTTCGTAGTAGTAGTTTGCGCCAGAAGCCCAAACGCCAGAGAGACCGAATGTGCCAGGACCGATGTCAGCATACAGGATAGCGCGGATTGCGCCGTTTTCCTGGTCCGTGTCGTAGGAGCCGAGCAGGTTGGCGGAGATCGCACCGAACTTGGCGCCAATGATACCGCTTACGCCAACGTTGTTCGGGCCTTCGAAGGTGCCGCCCTTGACGACGCCGAGGTTAGAAGTGCCGTCACGTACGGAGTCGAGCTCTTCAACGCTGATGCCAGCGTAGAAGGAACCAGCATCGTAGGTGTAACGCAGAGCGTTGCCACGAGTGGTGTTCGAAGACAGGATGTCGGTTTCGCCGGAGAGATCGTCATCCCACCAGGTGTACATGTAACCGACCTTCAGGCCGCCGAGTTCGATGAAAGCCTGGTCGACGTTGACGCCACGGTCGGTGTCGTTGTCAGCCTGACCACGCAGACCGATGTAGCCGCGCAGAGCACCGAGTTCGGTGTCGGTGCGGGTGTCGATGTTGAACTGGGCGCGCGTGAACGAGTTCCAGTCAGACGTACCGGACTTGTTGCGACCGAAGTCCGTCTGGAAACGGATGTAACCGTCGAACTTCAGGCAGGTTTCGGTGCCGGGGATGTAGAAGAAGCCGGTGCCGAAAGCGTCGCAAACGCGAACGTATTCGAGGGGCTCAGGTTCAGCAGCGACGATAGCGTCAGCGGCCTGTGCGCCGGATACTGCTGCGAGAGCTGCAGCGGAGCCGATAAGAAGGCTCTTGATGTTCATGGTTGACCTCCAGTCAAACGCTTAATCTTCGTAAGCAGCGAGTGGGAAAACACAAATAAATGCGTGCCGCTTATGAACATGATTAGAGCCAAAACCGGCCGCAGAGGCAATCGCAATCATGACAAGAGGAAGACAGTAAGGTGTCCTTAGTTTTTCATTGTTGCGAAATAGCTACAATTCTAACCGACAGGGCCGCGTTTATTAAAGAATCGTTAATAAACAATGGTTTTCAGATACTTAACGAAGCCGCAAGCTGATCCGCTCCCGTAAAACGCATTCGACCGCCAAAATCCCGACATAGCCGGGCCACGGGAATTTGTCCAAAAGGCGATTGTATTGGCTGAGAATCAACTTCTTTTCGCCGCCGCACGAGAATCAGCTTGGGAGCAAGGTTTACAGTCTCCGCTTCGGCAACACACATGTGTAAGCGAATCAGCAAAAGATGAGTCGACCGGCCAAACAAAAAAACCCGGCTCAAAGAGCCGGGCTTTCCATCACTGACAATGTCAGATCAGATTAGAACGTGCGCTGAAGGCGAACGAAACCAGTCCACTGGTCGCCACCGCCGTTAACACCGGTAGTGCCGTCTACGTCCTGGTAGTTAACCGAAACGAGCGTGGAGAGGCCCTGGGTGATCTTGTAGCCAACAGCTACACCAGCGCGCCATGCGTCACGGTCGCCAACGAAGTCGCCGTTAGCATTGATGTCCAGAGTGCTGAAGTACTGAGCGCCGGGGGTGATGGTCAGCTTGTCAGTTGCCTTGATGGCGTATTCAGCAGCAACAGTCCACTCAGACTCTTCGTAGTAAGCGTTTGCGCCAGAAGCCCATACGCCGGAGAGGCCGAGGGTGCCGGGGCCGATGTCAGCCGTGACGATTGCACGGATAGCACCGTTTTCAGCATCGGTGTCGTAACCGCCAAGCAGGTTAGCCTTAACAGCGCCGAAGTTGCCGCCGATGATGGCGCTGATACCAACGTTGTTGTCGCGCTCGCCCTTAGCAAGGGTGTAGTTCAGCTGCGAAACGCCGAGGTTGTTGGTCAGGTTGCCAACGCCGTTACCGGCAACAACAGCTTCCAGTTCTTCAACTGCAACACCAGCGTAGAAGGAGCCGGCATCGTAGGTGTAACGGATAGCGTTCAGACGCGTGAAGTTCGAAGACAGGTTATCAACTTCGCCAGAGAGACCATCATCCCACCAGTTGTAGTAGTAACCAACCTTCAGGCCGCCGAGCTCGATGAAAGCCTGATCGACAACAACGCCGCGTGCGTTGTCGTTGTTAGCCTGGCCACGGAAACCGATGTAGCCACGCAGAGCGCCGAGTTCGGTGTCGGTGCGGGTGTCGATGTTGAACTGGGCGCGCGTGAACGAGTTCCAGTCAGACGTACCGGAAGCGTTGCGACCGAAGTCCGTCTGGAAACGGATGTAACCGTCGAACTTCAGGCAGGTTTCGGTGCCGGGGATGTAGAAGAAGCCAGTGCCGAAAGCGTCGCAAACGCGAACGTATTCGAGGGGCTCAGGCTCAGCAGCGACGATAGCGTCAGCAGCCTGGGCGCCGGATACTGCTGCGAGAGCCGCAGCGGAGCCGATAAGAAGGCTCTTGATGTTCATGATTGACCTCCAGTCAAAGTTTTTAATTGGGTTTGGGTACTTTTAGCTGAAGGACAGCATTCCCTGCCCCATTCCCGTGTTCTTAGAAGCCAAACGATCCACCGCCTCGCTTCTGGTCGTGAAAATACAAAAGGTTTCGCCGCTTGCAATCGCGAACATCCGATAAATAGCATTTACGTATATGCTTCATTTCGGTTTGTTGCGGAAACAACACACAGCGCCACGTCGGGCGGCAGAGGCTTTTACAATGCGTTAAGAATTTCCTTGAAAATCCGTTAGTTAGCGAGGTTAACAAGGTCTTTCTAAACTACCGGCTTTTTCGGCGATGTGTTGCTCTGCCGGTGGCATGTATGGGAAATTTTTGCTTTGATCGATCGTGGCACATGACACCACACAGATGCGCCTGTCAGGAAATGGCAGGAAAATCCTTCATCCGGCGGCTGATTCACCGGATAACGATTCGAAGCGTGGAACATGTTGGCGATTTGGCAAATCGATTTACTCTCGGCGCGTGCTGTACCTTGTTGACACAAGCGCTTCCGTTTCGGGCTTCCGTCCTGGGCGATCTCGCCGTCGTGGCCGCCCCTATCTATGGGGGCCGCGATGCCAGTCGGATTTACCGACTGGCCTGGCCTCAAAAATCACCATGGAGATCGACCGGCCCTTAGCGCTCAGGATGAACCGGTGGCAACACTTAGATGCCGTCCACCGCCACATCGAGCGAATGTCGATCAATGCGCTCTTGAAGCGCGGCCACAACGGCGTGCAGGAACTCTCGGCGGCGAGGCTCGGCGGCTGTCGCCAGCGTCATTGTCAGTCGCCCGCGAATCTTGCTCATGAAACCCACGTGGTCAAAGCGGTCGGCAGCGATATTTACTTCGACCTCCTCCATATAGTGCGACAGATGCGATCCCAGTTCAAGATTCGCGTCCATCTGGTACCGAGCGGCCATCTGCTCTGCAAGCGTGCCCATCTGCACATAGGGGCCGTATTCGTCGATCATCAAATCTCCTTCGCATGCCTGAAAAACCTAGATAGGTGCTCTTTGTCAAAGAACGAGATGTATCCGGGATCATCCGCACAAAACACTGGATCAAATTTCTAAAATATGCGTGATCGACCAGCAGGCATACTCCAGACTACTGAAGGCCCATCAACGCGCGTTTGGCTGCACGACAAAGAGAGTCAAAGCGTGGGCTGCAACTTGGCGGGCGCCTGCAACGCGCAGACAAATGAACGACAAACCAGCCAGCCTGAATTGTCCAACAATATAAGTCCTGGGAAAATTTGATGGCGGAGAGGATGGGATTCGAACCCACGATACGCTTTTGACGTATACTCCCTTAGCAGGGGAGCGCCTTCGACCACTCGGCCACCTCTCCGGTGCGGCCTGATTATTGCGTAAAAAAAATGAATGCAAGGGTTTTTCGCCAAGAAGCCGAAAAACCTGTTGGCTGAACAGCCGCGCGCGAAACTTTGCGGGCAATTCGGGAACTTCTTTAAGGTCGGCACGTTCTCGCTTCGGTAACAAAAGAGGTGTTTCTAATGGCTCAGACCAAACTGAATGTTGTCGAAGACACGATCGAAAACCAGATTGCCGAGCTGCGCTCGCAAATCTCGTCGCTCTCCAAATCCGTTTCCGCCCGCGCGGAAGGCGTGAGTGAGGATGCATCCGAATTTCTGGACGAGGCACGCGGCCGCGTTCGCAAGGCTGCGAGCAATGTCCGTGCCCAGGGCCAGAATGTGGTGGAAGCAGTCAAGGAAAATCCCGGTACGGCAACCTCGCTGCTGACGATCGTCGGCGCACTCGGTTTCGCAATCGGTTATGCGGTTGGTGCGGGCACGCAGCAGAACTCGTCGAACAGCAGCCTTTATCGCTGGCGCTGATTGCCGCACGAGCGTTAGAATTCAGGCAAGGCGGCAAAGTCCCGCCTTGCCTTTTTTGCATTGATGTCAAGACAACCAGAATGGGGGCCAGAAATGCTGTTCAGCAACGATCTTGAAGAGGCATTGGTGGATTTTGCCAGAGATCATGGCATCGACAGGGACGAGGCCATCCACCGCATCGTCCGCGCCGCCCTTATCAACAGCGGCTACCTCGCCTCCGGCGAAGAAGGCATTCCGCCGGAAAAGCTGAATGCCAGCAACGATGATTGAGGCTTAGTAGCCGGATTTCGACGGCGCAGGCGCTGCCCCGCCCTTGTAGCGGGCGGACAGGGAGCGCAGCGTGTTGGAAAATTCCGTGACGTCGGCGCCAACGGCGACGAAGGATGCGCCAAGTTCGAGATAACGGCGATTATAGGCCTCATTGAATGTGAGAATGCCGGCGGCCTTGCCGGCCGCGACGATCTTGACGATCGCCGCTTCGATCATCGCCTGCACTTCCGGCTCGTCGATCCTGCCGAGATAGCCCATGTCGGCAGCGAGATCCGCCGGGCCGATGAAGACGCCATCCACGCCTTCCACCGCAAGAATATTGTCGAGATCGTTGATCGCGGCGCGCGTTTCGGCCTGCACCAGCAGACAGACGCTATCGGAGGCGCTGTCGGCGTAGTCGGTTATGGTGTTGAAGGCCGACGCACGGGCCACAGCCGCCCCCATGCCGCGGATGCCGCGCGGCGGATAATGCATGGCGCTGACCAAACCTTCAGCCTGCGCGGCCGAATCGACCATCGGCACGAGGAGCGTGCGTGCGCCTGCATCCAGAAGCTGCTTGATCATCCAGCTTTCGCCGACCGGCACGCGCACCACGGGTTCTGCCGGCGACGTGGCGAGCGCCCGCAGCTGATCGATGATGCTGCGCAGATCGTTCGGACCGTGCTCACCATCGATCACCAGCCAGTCGAAACCCGCGGTTCCGGCAATTTCCGCGGTAATGGCCTCGCCCATATCGAGCCAGAGGCCAATCTGCGGCTTGCCGGCATGGATGGCGGTTTTGAAACGGTTTTCGGGAGCAGGCATGATGTCCTCAGGAAAGCAGTAATTTCAGATCGGCGGAGGCGTCCGCCAGGATGGCGCGATCCGGTTCCGCACCGGTATCGAGCAGTTTCTTGCCCGCGACATAGGCCTTGGCATCATTGACGGCATCCACCGCCACGAAACGCCCGTCGCGGAAATACCAGACCGACCAGCTGCCTTCACGGGCGCCGGGGCGCAGTACCGTCTCGTCATAACCGAGATTGAAGCCGGCGATTTGCAGCTTCACCTCATATTGATCCGACCAGAACCAAGGTTTCGCCTCATAGGCGGTTTCAGTCCCGGCAAGCACGACCGCTGTCGCCTCGGCCTGATCGACGGCATTCTGGACCGATTCGAGACGCACATGCTGGTCGCGCCAAGGCAGCAGGGCGCAATCGCCGACCGCGTGAATGTCCCGGTCGGATGTGCGGGTATAGTGATCCACCACAATGCCGTTGCCGACATCGAGGCCCGATTCGCGGGCAAGCCGGTCATTCGGCGTCACGCCGATGCCGACGATGACAAAATCCACATCGAGCGTCGAGCCGTCGGACAATTCGGCGGCGGCCACCCGGCCATCCATGCCGACAAGGCGCACGAGGCCGGTCTTTTCGCGAATGGAAACGCCGTTCGCCTGATGGATGCCGCGCATGATATCGGCGGTTTCTTTCGCCGCCACGCGCTGGAGAATACGGTCGGCCATTTCGATCAGCGTCACATCGAGACCGAGCTTGCGGGCAACCGCGGCCGCTTCAAGGCCAATATAACCGCCGCCGATCACCAGCAGCCTGCGGCCCGGCTTCATCTCTTCCATCAGACGGTCAGCATCGCGCTTGTCGCGAACGGTCAGGACCCCTTCCAGATCGCCACCGATGCTGGCGGGCAACAGGCGCGGTGCTGCCCCGGTTGCCAGCACAAGCTTGTCATAAGCAAGCGTGCTGCCATCCTGCATACGCACCGTTTTGGCCTTGCGGTCGATATCTTCCACCCAGGTGGACAGCCGGATATCGACATTATTGTCCGCGTACCACTCCTGCGGGCGGAACATCAGCCGGTCGAAGCTCATCTCGCCGAGAAGGTATTTTTTGGAGAGCGGCGGCCGCTGGTAGGGATAGGCATCCTCGGAGCCGACGACCGTGATGGGACGCTCATCCTTCAGCGCCCGGAGCTTTGCCGCCAGCGCGAAAGCGGCCTGCCCCGCCCCGACGATTACCAGCCTTCCCGTCACATTCCACTCCCAGACACGAATAGCGACAGGCCGATCCTGCCATGCTCGCGAAGCCATATTACCGGATCAGGCGTAACGCCAAGTACGGCCCGCGTCAACCACGCTGCGACGCCAGCCCGGTGCAAGCATGACACATTATCAGCACAGGCTGCGACACGCCTGCAACCGGACCGAGCCAAGCGCATTCTATCAAAGGAAACATCGGCTTGCGAAACGAAGATTGGCCCATGTCGAGACGGACAACAGACAGTTGCGCGGATTTCCTTCACGACCTGGCAAGGAAGCCGCGTTAAAATCAGCATCAAGAGAGGCAATCCGGGAGGTTGTCATGGCTTTGCATATGGATCCCCGTCAGAACGTCCCGCAGGACGAGAAGTACGAGAAATTTCAGATCGACCGACCCGGCAAGATCACCTTCATCGGGCATCATCTCAGCGCCAGCGACACCCTGCGCTGCCTCGTGCGCACCATTTCCCTTTATGGCGCAGAGATCGAAGTCGGGCCGCATCTGGAAATGCCCGCCAATTTCTATCTGGAAATTCTCGGCATCCGCGATGAGATCGGCTGCACGCTGATCCGCCGGGAAGAGGAAAAGGTCACCATCGGCTTCAACATGCTGATCGATGCCGAATTCCTGCACCATGTGCGCCGGCTGAGCTTCGAGACCAGCGCCTGAGCGGGCACGACGGACGGCACGGGGGCGGAAAAAACTGTTCCAAAACAGTCATTGGATAACCGGGCGCGGCTTGCGTCCGGTTTTTTTGCACCTATTGTGAGCCGGGTTTTCAAACACAGCTACCGGAACTTTCAGCCAATGTCCGCTTTCTCACGCCTTACGCCGCTTGCCGTCTCGCTCCCTTCAACCGTTCCCTTCGTCGGCCCGGAAGCCATCGAGCGGAACCGTGGCCTGAAGATGGAAGCGCGGATCGGCGCCAATGAAAGCGGCTTTGGCCCCGCCCCATCCGTGCTTCTGGCCCTGCGCGATGCGGCGGCTGACACCTGGATGTATAGCGACCCGGAAAATTTCGAATTGAAGGAAGCGCTTGCCATCCATCACGGCGTTGCGCGCGGCAATATCGCCATCGGCAGCGGCGTGGACGGATTGCTGGGTGAGATCGCCCGGCTGATTGTCGAGCCCGGCACGCCTGTTGTGACCTCGTTTGGCGGTTATCCCACCTTCAATTATCATGTGAATGGTTTTGGCGGTAAACTCGTGACCACGCCCTATGTGGACGATCACGAAGACCTTGATGGGCTTCTCGATCTCGTCATCCGCGAAAACGCACCGCTGGTCTATTTCGCCAATCCGGATAATCCGATGGGAAGCTGGTGGGAGGCGAGCGAGGTCGTTGCCTTTGCGCGCGCGCTGCCGGAAACCTGCCTGCTCATTCTGGACGAGGCCTATTGCGAAACCGCGCCCGCCAGCGCCGTGCCGGCGATCGACTCACTGATCGGCCAACCGAACATCCTGCGCATGCGCACCTTCTCAAAGGCCTATGGGCTGGCCGGCGCGCGCGTCGGTTATGCCATCGGCACGCTTGGCAATGTCGAAGCCTTCGACAAGATCCGCAACCATTTCGGCATGGCGCGCATATCTGTCGCCGGCGCCCTCGCGGCACTTAAGGATCAAGCCTATCTGCATGAAGTCGTTGGAAAGATTTCCGCTGCCCGCGATCGCATTTCCGCAATCGCCCGCGACAACGGCCTTGCACCGCTGCCCTCGGCCACCAATTTCGTCACCATCGATTGTCACCGCGACGGCGCTTATGCCCGCGCCATCGTTGATGGATTGATGGAGCATGGCGTGTTCATCCGCATGCCGGGCGTCGCGCCGCTCAACCGCTGCATTCGCGTGAGCGTCGGGCCAGACGACAAGCTCGACCTTTTCGAGCGGGCATTGCCGAAGGTTATCAAGGCGATTGGGTGAGGCGGACGACAGGCTCTCGCTTCCGTCATTGCGGCCTTGAGCCATATGCTGCGAATGCGATTCAAAACCACGCCGCAAACCACTGTTCGCGAATCATTTTCCGTAACCGACATCGCCGGACATAAGAAAACCGCGCCGGCCTTGTTCCTGCCGGTCGCGGTTTGATGTGTCAGCGCAAAAGCTTCTTTTCAAAGCCCTCGCCGCGTTCCCCTTCGGGTTTACTTTCGTTTGCACCGGTCATCGGGACTGGAGGGAGCCGGACCGGAAATTCTGTCGTGGATACGGTGTGTTAGTGCATCGTCATCCAGTCGCGGGCGGCACGCAGCGCTTCGGCCAGTTCCGCCTTCGTCATGTTGCGGGCGAGATCCGCACGCAGCGAGGCTGCTCTTTCCGATCCGCGGATCGCGGCGATGTTGAGCCATTTGTGGGCCGCAACCAGATCCACCGTGCAGCCCCGGCCGGTCGCATAGACCAGGCCGAGATTGCAAAGGGTGTCGGCGCGGGTTTCGCCACCGGCAACTGCCATTTCGATATCGCGAATTTCAAAGCGTGCCATCGTTTTTATCCCTGTCTTCTACCTGTTTCATCAATCGCCTTCTTTATGAGGCTAACCTTCAGAACCGCCGTCTTATGCGGCTTTTTGTCCTTCGGGCCGGCAGGTTTTCCCTGCGCTTTTGATGAGTTCACTATGCCCCAAGCCTTTCAACGGGCGCTTAAAAGGCATGATTAATGGGCCGCAAACAAACTGCAAACGATTGGTAAAATTGGTTTTTTGTTAAATATCACGAGGTGCGGAAATTAAGGACTTTCAGAGGAATTTTACGAAAAGTTTACATCTGGATTTCAACCCTTCGTTCACCACGATCAAAACATCGATTTTCGATTTTCTTCTTTTCCGCCTCCTTGCCCGCCGCAAACGCCGCCCTATGCCCGCAAATTTCTATTTCCTTTTACGTTAACGTAAAATAGTATCCGCCTGCCCGTGCGGAGGACGAAACGGGCAAAGAACAGCGCGACATGCACGGGAGGAGCTTTTATGAAGCGTGTGATGATGATTGCCGCTGCCCTGATGATGGGCAGCAACCTTGCCTTTGCCGCAGAGGCAATCGAGGGCAACTGGAAGACGGCGAGCGGCGAAACCGCCGTGATCGGCCCCTGCGGCGCGGCCTTTTGCGTGACGCTGAAGACCGGCAAACATGCGGGCAAACAGATCGGCAAGCTTTCCGGCAAGGGAAACAGCTATGCCGGTGATATCACCGACCCCGCCAACGACAAGACCTATAGCGGCTCCGGCACCGTTTCCGGTAATTCGCTGAGCATGAAGGGCTGCGTGCTGAAGGTTTTCTGCAAATCGCAGACCTGGACGCGGTTGTAACAGAAGGACGGCGGGCGGGCCTTCGGCTCGCCGCCAGCCAACGCGGCGCGGCATCGGGAGATCTGCCTGTAGTGCGGCCGCGAGCGGACGCCGCGTGGAACATCCCTGATCGTTGATGTATCGTGGCCGCCCAGCCACAGACCAACGAGAGCACGCATGCCCCTCCCCCTTTCGACGATCCTGATTGCCGGCACCTCGCATGTGGGCAAAAGCACCCTAGCCGGTCTTCTGAGTAAAAAGCTCGGCTGTGAGGCGATATCGACCGACAGCCTCGCCCGCCACCCCGGCAGGCCCTGGCCGGGCATACCGGCGCCGGTGGAGGAATATTACGCAGAGCTTTCGGCAGACACGATCCACTGGTTTCTGAAAGTGCATCACCAGAACATCTGGCCGCTGATCCGCTCGATGATCGACAGCAGCTCCAATACCGGCAATCCCGCGATCTTCGAGGGCGCGGCTTTGCGCCCGGAACTTATATCGCCCCTGCTCAGCAACACGGTCGCCGGGGTGTTTCTGCATGCCGGGAATGATTTCCTTCTCAAGCGGATGCGCTCTCACGCCCGATATGACGAGGCAACGGCCAGCCAGCGACGGATCATCGACGCCTTCATCGAGCGCTCGCTGCGGGAGAATACCGAGATGCTGGCGTCGGCGCAGCAACATCACGTGCCGGTTGTCGACGTGACGAAACCGCAAGCACTCGAAACCCTCGTGGCCGATATTGCCGGGCGCGTGACCGCCTCTTTTTCGTGATCAGACGACGGGCGACCGAGGTCTCTCCCGGTGCCATTGCGGCATTAATCTGTCCCGTCACCACCCGTTAACATCCCTGAACACCATATGAACCGGGGTCTCAGGGTCCGTTCAGTCCGAGTATGGCAAAACTCTGTCCATCAACTCCAGTAAAGGGGAATGGACATGACAAAGTTGATCAGCCGGTTGGCAATCTTCGCGTTTCTCATGGCGATCTTCGCCATGTCCTTCGCTTCGCTCGTCGTCAACCCCAACCGCAGTTTCCAGCGGGTGAATGCGGGGGCGGCAATCGCCTGCCAGCACGGCCCGTCGCCTGTCGCCAATTGCCCGGTCGTACTTTGAGGACCGGCCGATGACCCGCACCTTCTCCAATGGCCTGTTCTCCGCCCTGCGGCTGGCGCTGATGGCCACGATCTTTCTCGGCCCGGTGGCGGGACTTGCGGTTTACAAGGCCGATCCCCGCCCGGCATCCAAGGGCGCTGGTTTTGTGCTCTTGATGAGCCTGCAGCGCGGCGCGCTCGGCTGAAATTTCGCCACCCCGTCCTCGCCCCGACCGTATTTTCCGTTTCTTTTCAGCTTCTTCGTATTTCTGTCGCTTGCCTGTCGAAATTGCCCTCTTATAATGGGCCATGACAATAGAAAAACGAACGATTCCGCCCTTCGCCTTTATCAGCCCCGAGCCTTTCGCGCCGCAGTCCTTCACGGACCCGAAAGAAGCAGTCAAGGCTTTGACCGCGCTTTACGAACGCAATACGGCGTTCCTGATCAACTCCTTCACCGACCTTGCCAAGGGCGCGCCGATCGCCGGCCGTTACCGTGCCTGCTATCCGCAGGTCAGCCTTGAGACCGCGACCTTCGGTCATGTCGACTCGCGTCTCTCCTATGGTCACGTCACCGCGCCCGGCGTCTATACGACGACGATCACCCGTCCGGAGCTTTTCCGCCATTATCTTAAGGAACAGCTGGGGCTTCTGATGAAGAACCATAGCGTTCCGGTCACGGTGTCGGAATCGGCCACCCCCATTCCGCTGCATTTCGCTTTCGGCGAAGGCGCTTATGTCGAGGCGGCAGCCGCATCCTCGCTCTCCGACGTGCCGCTGCGCGATCTGTTCGATACGCCCGATCTCAACAATACCGACGATCTCATCGCCAATGGCGAATATGACCAGGTGCCGGGCGAACCCGCGCCGCTGGCGCCCTTTACCGCGCAGCGCATCGACTATTCGCTGGCCCGCCTCAGCCATTATACGGCAACCAGCGCCAGCCATTTCCAGAATTTCGTGCTGTTCACCAACTACCAGTTCTATATCGACGAATTCGCCGCATGGGCGCGGCAGATGATGAAGAATGGCGGCGAAGGCTACACGGCTTTCGTGGAGCCGGGCAACATCATCACCCCCGCCGGTTCCGACAGGCCTGAAACGGACGCCGTGCTCGCCCGCCTGCCGCAGATGCCCGCCTATCACCTGAAGAAGAAGGGCCATGCCGGCATCACGCTCGTCAATATCGGCGTCGGCCCTTCCAACGCCAAGACGATCACCGATCATATCGCCGTGCTGCGCCCGCATGCCTGGCTGATGGTCGGTCATTGTGCCGGCCTGCGTAACAGCCAGCGGCTGGGCGATTATGTTCTGGCGCATGCCTATGTGCGTGAGGACCACGTTCTGGACGACGACCTGCCGGTCTGGGTGCCGATCCCGGCGCTGGCCGAAGTGCAGCTGGCGCTGGAAGGTGCTGTGGCGGAAGTCACGGGTTACGAGGGCTTCGAGCTGAAGCGCATCATGCGCACCGGCACCGTCGCCACCATCGACAACCGCAACTGGGAGCTTCGGGATCAGGCCGGCCCGGTCAAGCGCCTGTCGCAGTCCCGCGCCATAGCACTCGACATGGAATCGGCCACCATCGCGGCCAACGGCTTCCGCTTCCGTGTGCCCTACGGCACCCTGCTCTGTGTCTCGGACAAGCCGTTGCACGGCGAACTGAAACTGCCGGGCATGGCGACGGAGTTTTACCGCACGCAGGTCGCACAGCATCTGCAAATCGGCATCCGCGCAGTACAGAAGCTCGCCGCCATGCCGACGGAAACGCTGCATTCGCGCAAACTTCGAAGCTTTTACGAGACGGCGTTCCAGTAAGATTGCGCATCCTCGCCCCTCAAGGTGTCGGTGTTGGTTCCTTCACCTTGAGGCGTTGCAATGCGAATAATGATCGATCTGGATGACGCACTGATCGCAGAGATCATGGAAATTACCGGTCTATCCGATGCTCAAGGCGGTTGAAACGGCCTTGAGAGAATTTGTCCGGATACATCAGCAGAGACGTGCGCTCGATGAACTGCGGGGCATTGGCTGGGAAGGCAATCTCGGTGAAATCCGCGATCGTTGGAGCACCGATGAAGCCTAGCGGATGAAGGCAGACGGGAGCCGTCATCCAGCGGCGCGACCCACTGCTGCTCGGTTTAAATCTCGAGACAGGCTGCCTTGCATTGAAGTTGATCGCAAAGTGGGCGCGTTTTCTCGGCGTTTTCCTTGGGACGAGCCTACGGCTGTCCGGTTTGAATTTTCGAGCACCGTCTATGGCATTGATTTTTAATGCTGTTCAGACGCATTACATCGTTCGGACACGAATGAAATATTGGGGTCATCCGATGAATGGCAAATCCAGCCAATCACTCTGACGTCATTCCTCGGGCCTGTCCCGAGGATCTGCAACCGATTGATTTTGTTGACGTGTTTAGATCCTTGGGACAAGCCCAAGGATGACGCCGGAGCTTCATCTAAACCGCACGGCGGTGAGCAGGCGCGAGAATGATGACGAGTGTTAAGGAAGCAGTTCAGCAGCTCGCCAGAAACGGCTGACCGCACTTCCTAAACGGTTTTCACCGTTCCCTCCACCCGCACCGGGAAATTCACCGACCGTGCGATGAAGCACTTATCATGCGCATCATGGTGCAGTTCGTCCGCGCGGGCGGGGTCGCCTTTCGAGATGGTGATGACCGGTTTCAGTACCACTTCGCTGAATTGCCCCGCGCCGTCCTTTTCCATGACAAGCGTGCCTTCGGCATTGTCGACATAGTCTTCGACGATGATGCCGTTGACGGAGCAGAAATGCAGGTACCAGAGCTTGTGGCAGGCCGATAGCGAGGCGACCAGCAGGTCTTCCGGGTTCCAGCGGGAGGGATCACCACGGAAAGCGGGGTCTGAGGAACCGGCGATGTCGGCTTTTCCCGCCGTGGAAATCGTGTAGTCGCGTTCATAATCGCGATAGCCAGACGTGCCCTTGCCGCGATTGCCGGTCCATTTCACCTGCACGGCGTAGTGATGTTCCTGTCCTGCCATTATCATTCCTCCCTTGGAACCTTTTTTCGCATTTCCTGACGGAAACCCGGTGTCCATTTTTCCTAGAAATGCTCTCGCATATCACGCACGTGATCGAGCCCCTTGCGCAGCGTGTCGATGATCTCATCCACTTCCGAGCGGCTGATTGTCAGCGCCGGCGAGGCCAGCATACGGTCGCCGGTGGCGCGCATGACAAGGCCGTTTGCCAGGCAATGGTTGCGCACGGCGGTACCGATGTCATCCGGCTTGGCGAAACGCCTGCGGGTCGCCTTGTCGGCCGTTATCTGCAGGCCGCCCATCAGGCCGACGTTGACAGCTTCCCCCACCAGTTCGTGGTCGGTGAGACTTTTCCAGCCTTCAGAAAAATAAGGGCCGATATCGTCACGCACACGCTCCACCAACCGCTCATCCTCGATGATGCGGAGATTTTCCAGCGCAGCAGTGGCGCAGACGGGATGGCCGGAATAGGTGAAACCGTGGTTGAAGTCGCCGACTTCTGACAACATCACTTGCGCCACCCGGTCGGAAACGATGACGCCACCGATCGGCAGATAACCGGATGACAGGCCCTTGGCGACGGGCGCGAAATCCGGCTCCACGCCGAAATGCTGGTAACCGAACCAGGAGCCGAGGCGGCCGAAGCCGCAGATCACCTCGTCGGAGACGAGCAGGATATTGCGTGCCTTGCAGATGCGGGCGATTTCCGGCCAGTAAGTTTCCGGCGGCACGATGACGCCACCTGCCCCCTGAATGGGTTCGGCGACAAAGGCGGCGACATTTTCCTCGCCGAGTTCATCGATTTTCGCATCTAGTTCGCGGGCCACTTTCAGGCCGAATTCAGCGGGCGAAAGATCGCCACCCTCGGCATACCAATAGGGCTGGCCAATATGGGCAACGCCCTCGATCGGCAGATTGCCCTGCTCGTGCATCCACTTCATGCCACCGAGCGAGGCGCCGGCCACCGTCGAGCCGTGATAGCCGTTGCGGCGGGCAATGACCTTCGTTTTCGTCGGATGGCCGAGCGCCTTCCAGTAGACCCGCGCCATGCGGAACCAGGTGTCGGTGGCCTCCGAACCGGAATTGGTGAAGAACACATGGTTCATGTCAGGCCCGGCGCGCGAGGCGATCTTCTGCGCCAGAAGCGTTGCCGGCGGTGTGGTCGTTCCGAAAAACGCGTTGTAATAGGGCAGCTCGTTCATCTGCCTCTGAACGACATCGGCGATTTCACGGCGTCCGTAGCCTATATTCACGCACCAGAGGCCGGCAAAGGCGTCAAGGTATTTCTTGCCGGTGCTGTCATAGATGAACACCCCTTCGGCTCGCTCGATGATGCGGGTGCCGGCGGCGTTCAACTTGCCCATGTCGGAAAACGGATGAAGGTGATGGGCGGCATCGATGGCGGCGAGGTTGGATATCGGCTTGGAGACTTCATTCATGACAGTTCGCACTCCCGCAAAGACGACGGCGCTGACGCTACCGCGCAACCGAACATGGCCGGGCGGCTTTGATTTGGCAAGGCTGGTGGTTTTCAGGGGTCAGCATGAACGAGCGGATGCGGCTGGGTTTCTTCTCCCCGAGGGGGAGAAGGTGGCCCGAAGGGTCGGATGAGGGGGCGACGCCAGCGATAGACCGAGAGCTTGCCCCCTCATCCCGCTGCCGCGACCTTCTCCTCAGCGGGGAGAAGAAACAAGCGGCGCGCTCCCAATCCAAACGCACTCCGGTCACGCGCTACGCGAAAAAAGCCCGCCCCACCAGCACCTTCAACTCGCCGGCGTGAACCTCCAGCGCCACATCCCGCTCCATCGGCAGCAATTCGCCATCGATGACGCAGCGCACATCGTGGCGCTTTTTCGGAAAATGCAGCTCCACATCCGTGACCGTCATGGCGGTGACGGCAGCATTTTCCTTCAGCCTGCCGCGCAGGATGTCGAAAACGAGCTTAGCTACGCCGGAGGGGCGTAGCGGGTCCGTGAGATAGAAACCGAGATGGCCACCCGACACACTATCCGCCACCAACAGCGAATTCTGGCCAAATTCATTGTTGGAGACGGAAATGGCAGAGACCTTACGATGCTGGGTTTCACCATTGACGGTATATTCCACCTCGAAGACCGGCGGATTGAGGATGACGCTGATGGCGGCGCGAATGCTTGCCTTGATCTTTCCGAGACGGGAGGCGAAAGCGAGATTGTTGCGGTAGCGCACCATGCGCGAATGCAGGCCGGCGGAAAACTGGTGGACGAAAAGGCGGCCATTGGCGCTGGCTATATCCACGCTGGCGATCTCGCCATTCGCCAGCGTTTCCAGCGCGAGGCGAATGTCGAGCGGCAGTTTCAGCGAGCGGGCAAACAGGTTCATGGTGCCGGCCGGCACGATGCCAAGTGCAATGCCCTGTTTCCAGGCAATGCCGGCGGCGGCCGAAATGGTGCCATCGCCACCGCCGGCGATAATGCCTTCAATATCAGGCTCATCGGCGGCGCGTTGCATTTCCTCGACAATGTCTTTTCCGGAAACCAAACGGCAATCGATCGTGTGCCCGGCACGGGAAAAGACTGCGTGGGCGTGTTCGCAATAGGCATCCATATCCGTGGTGCGAAAGGTGCCGCCGTCACGATTGAAAATTGCGATGAGCTTCATGTTTCCAACCTGATCCTGTGAGGCAGCCGCGCGTAAATGCCTGGGGTTATATAGGGTTCCAAACACCATCGCGTGAAGATGCTCTTTTGCCGAGAATCGCTCTACCGCAACGCGTCATTTCATGTTAGAGGTCACTTAAGGTCATTTTCATGACCGCGCATCTCCAGTCAGGGCAGACCGCTCCCATACGGTCTTGCCCTTTTTTCTGTTGGGTACTCCCCCTTCTCAGGTCACCATGAGCCAGTCGAAAATTTCCGAAGCCCACCCCGCAGCGGAGAATGAAACCGTTTACACGGACGCTCCGGCCGTGGCGCTGTCGCCGCTTGCCATCGCGCTTATAGAACTGGCTCTGGCCGCCGGCGGCTTCGGCATCGGCACCGGCGAATTCGCCATTATGGGCCTCTTGCCTGACGTTGCCACGACCTATGGTGTGACGGTGCCGCAGGCGGGTTATGTCATCACCGCCTATGCGCTTGGTGTCGTCATCGGTGCACCGATCATCGCGGTTCTTGCGGCGCGCATGACGCGGCGCGCTTTGCTCCTCGGCCTGATGGGTCTTTTTGCGGCCGGCAATATCCTGAGCGCCATCGCACCGGATTTTTTGAGCTTTACAGTGCTGCGCTTCATCACCGGCCTGCCGCATGGCGCCTATTTCGGCGTTGCCGCGCTGGTGGCGGCCTCCATGGCGCCGATCCATAAACGCGCCCGCGCCGTCGGCCGCGTCATGCTCGGCCTCACCATCGCCACGCTGCTCGGCACACCGCTCGCCACCTTCTTCGGCCAGCTGCTGTCCTGGCGCGCCGCCTTCATGCTGGTCGGCGGCATAGCGCTACTCACCGTCGCCCTGTTGTGGCTGTTCCAGCCGCGTGACCGGGTGGAGGAAGGTGCAAGCGTCTGGCGCGAACTCGGCGCTTTCCGCCGCGTGCAGGTGTGGCTGACGCTTGCCATAGCCTCCGTCGGTTTCGGCGGCATGTTCTCGGTGTTCAGCTATATCGCCAAGACCACCACTGATGTGGCGATGATGCCGGTTTCCACCGTTTCCATGGTGCTGGCGCTGTTCGGCATCGGCATGAATGTCGGCAATGTGGTCGGCTCGCGGTTGGCCGATATCTCGCTCAACGGCACGATTGGCGGCATCCTGGCCTTTAACGTGCTTGTCATGGTCCTGTTCGGCATGACCGCGCATGATCCTTTCATGCTCTGCCTCTGCGTCTTCCTGATCGGCTGCGGTTTTGCCGCGTGCCCCGCCGTGCAGACGCGGCTGATGGATGTGGCGCAGGATGCCCAGACGCTGGCCGCCGCCTCCAACCATTCCGCCTTCAACATCGCCAACGCACTCGGCGCATGGCTCGGCGGGCTCGTGATTTCCATGGGCTTCGGTTATGCCTCAACCGGTTATGTCGGCGCGGTTTTGTCCCTTCTCGGGCTTGGGGTTTTCCTCGTTTCCGTCACCGTCGAGCGGCGCGAAAAGGCGGCCTGAACCGGCCGCATCGAAGCTTACGGAAAATTCACAATCGGGCGCTTGACTCTTTTTTGTTTCAGGCGCAACACGGCTTTACGCGCAGGCCGACCGGCCCAGCGCGGATTTCAACGGAGCATCATTAGATGTCTAGCGACAGTAGCAGTCGATTGCCTTTGCCGAGAGCGGTGAACGTGAACTGATCCGACGCTGTCGGCTCACCACCGCGTTCGCCGTTATCGGCGAATCGACGGAAAGGTGAGCAATCATGAACTTCCACAACCTCTCCCAGAGGGCCAGCAAGGCCGCACGTCTTCTTCGTAGCGGAAATGCCGGCTCCACCACCATTGCCGAACGCGTCGAGCACCTCAACACGCTTGATGTCGGCGATGCCGCAACCGCCCTCCTCGCCATGCCGCAGGCAAAGGCCGTCGCCATTCTCGACCGGCCCGAACTGCATGGCGCAGCCGCCATCATCGCCCATATTCCTGTCGAACAGGCTGCCCGCTTCGTCAACCTGATGTCTGACGACCGCGTTGCCGACGTCATGGCGGAAATGGCCGAAGAACCGCGCGCAAAGCTGTTTGCAAGGCTGGACCGCACGACGGCTCTCTCCATCAAGCACCTGATGGGTTATCCGCCGCGCACCGCCGGCTCGATCATGACCACGGAGTTCGTCAGCGTGCCTGATGACTGGACGGTGGAACAGACCCTTTCGCACATCCGCGTCGTCGAGCGGTCGCGTGAAACGGTCTATGCCATCTATGTGCTGGCGCAGGACGGAACGCTTTCGACCGTGGTGACGCTGCGCCGCCTGCTGACCGGCGAAGCCGGCGCCTCCATCCTCTCCGTCGCATCGAAGGAAGGCATCGTCTGCGCCGGTCCGATGATGTCGCAGGAGGATGTCGCCCGGCTGATCCGCAAACACGACCTTCTGGCGCTGCCCGTCGTCGATGACCACTCGCATATTCTCGGCATCGTCACCGTTGACGACGTGATCGACACCATGATCGCCGACACTACGGAAGACGCCCACAAGTTCGGCGGTATGGAAGCGCTGGGCAAGCCCTATATGACGATCGGCTTCCCGGACATGATCCGCAAGCGCGCGGGCTGGCTCGCAGCACTCTTCCTCGGTGAGATGCTGACGGCAAGCGCCATGCAGCATTTCGAGGGTGAGCTGGAAAAGGCCGTGGTGCTGACGCTGTTCATTCCGCTCATCATGTCTTCGGGCGGTAACTCCGGTTCGCAGGCCACCTCGCTCATCATTCGGGCGCTGGCGCTTGGCGAACTGAAGCTTTCCGACTGGTGGCGGGTGCTGCTGCGGGAAATTCCGACGGGTCTGACGCTTGGCTGCATTCTGGGCGCCATCGGCTTCCTGCGCCTGACGGTCTGGCAACAGGCCGGGTTTTATGACTACGGGGACCACTGGCTACTGGTGGGCGCCACCGTGTTTTCGGCACTTGTCGGCATCGTCACCTTCGGTTCGCTTGCAGGCTCCATGCTGCCCTTCATCCTGCAGCGCCTGCGTCTCGACCCCGCCAGCGCCTCTGCACCCTTCGTCGCCACGCTGGTGGATGTCAGCGGCCTCGTCATCTACTTCTCGGTGGCGCTGGTGATCCTCAGCGGCACATTGCTTTAAAAGACAAAAGGCCCGCTTTTCCGAGCGGGCCTTTTCATTTGCGGAATGCGCCTGCGCGCAAGTGCTCATCACCCGCCGGCGCTGATGACGCCCGTTCCCAGAAGCGCAAGCAGGATGAAGCCGATGACCACGCGATACCAGACGAAGGGCATATAGCTCTTGGTGGAGACCAGCTTGAGGAAGACGACAATCACCGCATAACCGACAATGAAGGCGATCAGGGTCGCGAGACCTGTTGGCCCCCAGCCGACCGGATTGTCTTCACCGATGCTTTTGAAGAGCTGGTAGAAGCCGGAGCCGAAGACGGCGGGAACGGCGAGCAGGAAGGAATAACGGGCTGCCGCTTCGCGGGTATAGCCGAGCAGCAGGCCGGCGCTGATGGTGCCGCCCGAGCGCGAGACGCCGGGGATGAGCGCCATGGCCTGCGCAAAACCGAACAGGATGCCGTCGCGCCAGATCAGCTGGTTCAGCTTGTAGCGCTTCTCACCGATCCTGTCGGCAATGCCGAGAACGATGCCGAAGACGATCAGCATCACGGCGGTGATATAGAGGTTGCGCAGCGAATGCTCGATGGCGTCCTTGAAGAACAGGCCAAGAAACACGATCGGCACCGAACCGACGATGATCAGCCAACCGAGCCGGGCATCGGCCTTGTCATAGGGGCCGAGGCGAAGGTTCTGCCTTAGCCAGGCGGCGGCGATCCGCATGATATCGGACCAGAAATAGACCAGTACTGCCATTTCCGTGCCGATTTGCGTAATCGCGGTGAAGGCGGCGCCCGGATCGGTGCCGGAGGGGAGAAACTCCCCGGCGATGCGCAGATGCGCGCTTGAAGAAACCGGAAGAAACTCCGTAAGCCCTTGCAAAAGGCCGAGAAACCCGGCCTCCATCCAACCCATGCTCATGTGCTTTGATGTCCCTGCTGCGAATCACGATGGCAGCATTATGCATTAATCGGGGCAAATGCATGTTGCATCGCACCATCCCGAGCATTGAGAGCGGCACGTGGTTTTACCCGTGATTTTTCAGGCGGCCTTTTCCGCGGCCTGCGGAAGCTGTGTGTATTTCGCGCCGTTCTTGCAGACGACATGGGCGTCACCCCAGCTTTTCAGCGCCGAAATCACCGGCTTCATGGTGTCGCCAAGCGGTGTCAGCGCGTAATCCACACGTGGCGGCACCACCGGGAAGACGGTGCGCGAAATCAGGCCCGCCTCTTCCAGTTCGCGCAGCTGCTTGGTCAGCATGCGCTGGGTGACACTTGGAATGTGGCGGCGCAACTCGTTGAAGCGCAGAACGCCTTCGTTGATGAGGTGATAAAGGATCACGCCTTTCCATTTGCCATCGAGAAAGCTCAAAGCCGATTCCACCGGGCAGCCGGGGAAATTGCCTGTCAGCTTGGCGCGCGGTCGCGACATCACAGTATCCTTTTTGTATGTATCATCACAAAATGTGCATTCTTGCGATCGATGTTCATATGTATCAAGTAAGAGGCACGCAAACAAGCAAAGGAGACTGTTCATGCGCGCCATCGGTTACAAGACGAACTTGCCCATCACCGCAAAGGATGCGCTTGTCGATATCGACCTGCCGCAGCCGGAGGCGAAGGGGCACGATATTCTGGTGGAGGTGAAGGCGGTTTCGGTCAATCCCGTTGACACCAAGGTGCGCCGCAATCAGCCGCCGGAAAATGGTGCTGCCCGCGTGCTTGGCTTCGACGCTGCGGGCGTGGTGAGGGCCGTCGGCGACAAGGTCTCGCTGTTCAAGCCGGGCGACGAGGTGTTTTACGCCGGTGTCATCAACCGTCCCGGTTCCAACAGCGAATTCCATCTGGTCGATGAGCGCATTGTGGGCGCAAAGCCGACATCGCTGAATTTCGAGGAAGCCGCCGCCCTGCCGCTGACCGCAATCACCGCTTACGAGACACTGTTTGACCGGCTGCGGGTGAAGGAGCCGGTTCCGGGTGCCGCAAATGCCGTTCTGGTCATCGGTGGCGCCGGTGGCGTCGGCTCGATCGCCATTCAGCTTTTGCGCGCGCTGACGGACCTTACCGTCATCGCCACGGCGTCAAGGCCGGACACGATGGCGTGGGCAAAGGAACTGGGGGCGCATCACGTCATCGATCACAGCAAGCCGATTGCTCCGCAGGTGGAAGCACTTGGCCTCGGCGCGCCGGGCTTTGTCTTCTCCACCACCCATAGCGACATTCACGCCGCCGACAGCGTGGCGGCCATTGCGCCACAGGGCCGGTTCGCGCTGATCGACGATCCGGCCGGCGGTTTCGACGTCATGGCCTTCAAGCGCAAATGCGTATCGATCCATTGGGAAATGATGTTTGCCCGCGCCGTGTTTGAGACGCCAGACATGATCGAGCAGCACAAGCTGCTGAACCACGTTGCGCAACTGGTCGATGGCGGCAAGATCAAGACGACGCTGACGGAAGTCTTTGGCACCATCAATGCAGCAAATCTCATCAAGGCGCATGCGCTGATCGAGAGCAACAAGGCCAAGGGCAAGATCGTGCTTTCGGGCTTCTGATCGACGCGACGGCGCGTCCGCATGTGCGGGCGCGCCAATTCCGCCCTGTGCCTCTGCCACGCGCGAAAAATCTCGCGTGGCTTTCTCTTTATCAGTCGTCGTCCGGATCTTCCGGGCATGGCCATGATGCGGGCGTGGTCAGGCCGCTCGGCAATTTTGTCTTGGCGTCGCCGCAGGCAATATCGACCTGCCTTTGCTCCAGCCCCGTCGCGGTGGAAAGATCGAGCCCCTCGATACGCGTCAGGAGCAGGAAGGCACTGGTGAAATCCACCGGCCCGCCAAGTGTCGCGCCGCCGAAGCGGGCGCGCGACAGGTTCGTGAGGGAAAATTTCGAGCCGTTCAGCGTTGCACCCTCGAAATCGGCGCGCCCGAGTTCGGCCTTGGTGAAATCCGTGCCGTCAAGCTTGGTTTTTTCGAACTTGGTGCGCTGCATTTCGGCGTTGATAAATTTCGCATTGGTGGCGTCGGCGGCGCTAAAGTCGCTGCGATAAGCTTCCACCTTGGTCAGATTGGCGCCCTGCAGGTTCGCCTCCCCCAGCGCCGTGCGGATGAGTTTCGCCTTTTCAAGATTGGCGCCCTTCATCGAAGAGCCGCGCAGGTCGGTATAGGTGAAGTCTGTGCCGTAAAGCATCGCCGAATCGAGATTGCTGCCGCCCAGCATCAAAAGGCGCTTGTTGCATTCGCGCCAGTCTATGCCGGCCATGGCATCGGTGCGGCAGCTGGCAGCCACCAGCGGACCGCCGCTCAGCGAAACGGCAATAACCACGCCGGCCGCCAAAGCGGCACCAAACCTTGTCTTCCGCACGATATTCAGCTTCTGAACGCCGGACATTCTCTTACTCCCTGCCACCGGAGCGACGGCACAAACTTGAGCCGCCCCTGGGGACCATATGCACATTCAAGGCGTTACCGCATTTCCATTCCGCATTCCACGGGCCAGTTGACGGCAGGACACCCCAACATCCTATATGTAAGAAATCGAAGAGCAATCCACAAATAGGCAGGGGGCAAAGAGGCTGTGGATGTCTTTTTGCCATCATGCCGAAAACGCCTTCTTCCAGCCGGACCACACGTTGGGTTTAATCAATGCAGGCCCTCAACCCAAGCACGACGTCATCCTCGAGCCTGTCCCGAGGATCTGCAACGTCTTGATTTTGGCGACGTGTTTAGATCCTTGGGACAAGCCCAAGGATGACGGCGGATGCCTCTGCGACATCACATATTGGCGTAAACCGGCCCCTCACCGCCTTGCGGCGGCACCCAGTTGATATTCTGGTTGGGATCCTTGATGTCGCAGGTCTTGCAGTGCACGCAGTTCTGGGCGTTGATGACGTAGACCTCCTCGCCGTCCTTCTCCACCCATTCATAAACGCCGGCCGGACAGTAGCGTGTTGAGGGACCGGCATAGACGTCATGTTCGGAGCGCTTCTGCAATTCCATGTCCTTCACCTGAAGATGCACCGGCTGGTCCTCCTCATGGTTGGTGGAAGACAGGAACACCGAGGACAGACGGTCGAAAGTCAGAACGCCATCGGGTTTGGGATAGGCGATCGGCTTGTGCTTCGAAGCCGGCTCGAGGCTTTGCGCATCCGTCTTGCCATGCTTCAGCGTGCCGAAGACCGAGAAGCCGAACAGCTGGTTCGTCCACATGTCGAGACCGCCAAGGCCGACGCCAACCAGCGTGCCGAATTTCGACCATAGCGGCTTGACGTTGCGGACCCGCTTCAGATCCTTGCCGATATCGCCTTCGCGCCATTCGGCCTCGATCTCCGCTACCTCGTCATGGGCGCGGCCGACTGCAATCGCGGCGGCGATCTTGTCCGCCGCCAGCATGCCCGACAGCACCGCATTATGGCTACCCTTGATGCGCGGCACGTTGACGAGACCGGCGGAACAGCCGATCAGCGCGCCGCCCGGGAAAGTGAGCTTCGGCACCGACTGGTAACCGCCTTCGGTGATGGCGCGCGCGCCATAGGAGATGCGCTTGCCACCTTCGAATGTATCGCGGATGGCCGGATGCGTCTTGAAGCGCTGGAATTCCTCGAAGGGATAAAGATAGGGGTTCTTGTAATTGAGGTGCACCACGAAGCCGACGGCAACGAGATTATCCTCGAGATGATACAGGAACGAGCCGCCACCGGTCTTGAAGCCCAGCGGCCAGCCGAAGGAGTGCTGCACGAGGCCCTGTTTGTGGTGTTCCGGCTTGACCTGCCAGAGTTCCTTGATGCCGATGCCGAATTTCTGCGGCTCGCGATCCTTCGACAGGTCGAATTTGGCAATCAGCTGCTTGGCGAGCGAACCACGTACGCCCTCTCCAACAAGCACATATTTGCCGTGCAGTTCCATGCCGCGGGTGAAGGCAGGGCCAGGCTCGCCGTTCTTTTCGATGCCCATATCGCCGGTGGCGACACCGATGACAGCGCCTTTGTCATTATAAAGCACTTCGGTGGCGGCAAAGCCCGGATAGATCTCGACGCCGAGCCCTTCCGCCTTTTCCGCCAGCCAGCGACAGACCAGCCCAAGCGAGACGATGTAGTTGCCGTGATTGTTCATCAAGGGCGGCATCATGAAATTCGGCAGGCGGATGGAACCGGCCGGGCCTAAAAACATGAACTGGTCGTCCTTGACCTCGGTCTTGAAGGGATGCCCCTCCTCTTCGCGCCAGCCGGGCAACAGCCGGTCAATGCCGATGGGATCAACCACCGCACCGGAGAGGATATGGGCGCCGACTTCAGCACCCTTCTCAAGAACGACGACCGAAAGCTCAGGCTGCACCTGCTTCAGCCGGATCGCGGCGGCAAGACCCGCAGGACCCGCTCCGACAATCACAACGTCGAATTCCATCGCTTCGCGTTCGGGCAGTTCCATCGCTTCCGTCATCTCGTCCTCTCAGATCGCCGGTCCCATCCGGCTGTTATTATATCCGCTTTCCGGCATCGACAGGGCATTGCCGGTGCGAGGTAAAAAGCCCGTGCGCAACAAGGAGTTCGCCTCCCCTGTCTTCGCAAAGCAAGACGCCTTTGTCGAGCTTCTATAGCGGCAAAACATGTCGCAGGCCAGTCAATTGTCAGACAACCTGATGATTGATTTATTACTTTTACGTTCACGTAATAAAATAAGAGCGATGCGTATTTGCGTCAAGAGTGGTTGGTGTTTGGGGAAGCTGGGGCTTCCGCATTGCGCCACAAGCGCATATGGCTCACATTCGTCGGCAATGGCTGACGCAGGCTCCAATCTGCGACGAGCAGAAACGGATCGCTGTCGAAGTTAAAGCTCCTCCCGGTCAGTCGGGAACGACTTTCGCACCTCCCATAATTTAGCATTTAAGAAAAGTGAAATGCTGTTGTGGCAATCTGGAGGAACCAGCAGGCTGATCTGCAAATGAAATACGTGCCATGTGTGCGTGCACATACGGGTGTTTTGTAGCAGGGCCACGTCGTCAGGCAATGTGAGAAAGCGATTCCTTGTTTACACAGCAGCAATTGATTTCCATCCTTTCCTCCCTTCCAGACCCCGCGTTCATCTTGACGCGCAGCGGCCGTTATGCGGCTGTATTCGGAGGGAAAGACCTTAGACACTATCATGACGGTAGCGGTCTTGTCGGGCGTAGTATGTTCGAGATGCTGAAAGAAGAGAAGGCAAGGTGGTTCGCTACCGAAATTGAAAAGGCGCTGGCAAGCGGTGTGCTCCATATCGTCGAATATGAACTCAGCGGCAGTGATGTCAAAGGAGCCGGCGACGGTCCCAGTCATTCCATCTGGTTCGAAGGCCGCGTTCAGGCGCTCGATTTTCAAGTAGAGGGCGAGGCTGCCGTTGTCTGGGTAGCGAGCAATATTACCGATAAGAATGACGTCCAGCAGAAGCTCCGCCAACTGAGCGAAACCGACGCCCTGACGGGGCTATATAACAGACGCAAGCTGATTGAGACGCTCGACCACCGGTTAGCGATCTTTGAACAAGAAAAATCGCAGACTTCTTTACTCGTATTTGATCTCGACAATTTCAAACAGCTTAATGACCAGATGGGGCATCACGCAGGCGACATGGCCCTGGTGGAAATTGCGCGCCTGTGCCGACAGCACCTGCGCCAGAACGATGTGATTGCCCGTTTCGGGGGAGACGAGTTCGTGGTTGTGATGCCGGGCACCCATCGTAACGATGCGTTGGAAATTGCCGAGCGACTGCGTGAGAATGTTCCGATCACCCTGAAGCAAAGCCTGCGTTACGAAGCGACTATCAGCGGCGGTGTCAGCGAATTCGGCCAGCCTGATCGCTTTTCCAGCGATATACTCAAACGCGCCGACGAGGGCTTGTATTTGTCAAAACGCGCCGGTCGCAACCGGGTGTCAGCTCTATAATTCCAGTCGACGCAAACTGTTCCTCCTTAGAGGGGTGGCTTCGGACCAGAAGCGACCAATGTAGTCAGCCACCTCGCATCAACTGCCCCCCTCAAATCGCCCATTCCTCATCCGTCGTAAACACAATCGTCAGCCAGCGATCCGCACCCTCGCCGCCCAGCGCATCGCCGATCTCGTCGCGGATCGCATCCCATTCTTCCAGATGCCGGGGCGGCCAGTTTTTCGGGACGATGAAGAAGAGTTCGATCTGTCGGCCACGGCCGACGCGGGCGACATAGGAATAATGCGAGGCGAAGCCGAATTTCCCCACCGTCTCTGTCGCCACCCGATCCACATGCTGCTTGAATTCCAGCGGGGTGACCAGAAGAATATCGGCGAGCGCCTGTTTCACATTGCCGAGCGGCATGGGGATGATGACGAGGCAGACCAGCGCGAGCACGGCGGGGTCGATATAGGGGGCGATCCACGCGTGGGTCGTTCCCGTGAGGCCATAACCAATGGCGAAGGCGACGAACAGCGCGATGCTCAAGAGCGCGCTCATCAGCCAGCTTTTGGCGTCCAGCGCCACGAAGGCGGATTTCAGCCTGCGGTTCTGCCTTTTGACGAACCATGCCATGGCAAGCGAGACGGCGAAGCTGAAGAAGGTGACGATGATGGCGTAGTCGAACTCGATCGATCTGCCGCCATCCATCAGGCTGTCGATGGCATTGATCAGCGCATAGATCGCAGCGCCCATCAGAAGTGTGCCGTTGAGGCCAAGCACCATCGGCTCCAGATGCCAGAAACCCATGGTGAAGCGCTCCGCCAGTCTGCCACCGGGGCGCGGCGCGGCGGAGGCCGCGATCAGTCGCGCCACCAGCAGCGCCAGCACCGTCATGAAGGCGTCGGTGAGCGCATAAACGCCATCGAACACCACCGCGAAAGAACCGGAGAACAGACCCGCGCCAATGCCGAACGCGGCCAGCAGGACCGTGACGGCGATGGAAAACTTCAGCAGAGATTGTTCTGTCATGACGTGTATTTGACCTTCAAAATCGGACGCCACCTTCCTATAAACAGCACAGACACTCCTCACAAGACAGGACAAACCCCATGGATTTCGGCATTTCCGGCAAACGCGCCCTCGTTCTCGCCTCCTCTCGCGGCCTTGGGCTGGGCATTGCCACGGCGCTGGCCAAGGAAGGCGCAAACGTTCTTCTCGTCGGCAGAAGCGGCGAGAAGCTGGCTGCAAACTGCAAGGCAATCAATGCGCTCGGCAAAGGCAAGGCCGACTGGGTCTGGGGTGATCTTGCCGATGACAATTTCGTCGAGGCCATGGTTCAGGCCGTGAACGACAAGCTGGGCGGCATCGATATTCTCGTCAACAATACCGGCGGCCCGACACCCGGCCTTGCACAGGAGATGACGACCGAGAAGCTCGACACCTTCTTCCAGTCGATGGTGCTGCGCGTCATCACGCTCACCAACGCGCTGTTGCCGCAGATGAAGGAACAGGGCTTTGGCCGCATCCTGACCGTCGCCTCATCCGGCGTGTTCGAACCCATCGCCAATCTGGCGCTCTCCAACACCCTGCGCGGCGCGCTGGTGGGCTGGAGCAAGACGCTGTCCAGCGAAGTGGCCGGTTTCGGCATCACCTCCAACCTGCTTTTGCCCGGCCGCATCCACACCGATCGCATCGACGAGCTGGATGGCGCCAACGCCAAACGTCTGGGCAAAAGCGTCGAGGAAATCCGTGAAGCTTCGGTCAAGACCATTCCGGCCGGTCGCCTCGGCACGGTGGAAGAGTTCGCCGCCGCCGGCGCTTTCCTCTGCTCGGTGCCCGCAAGTTATATCACCGGCACGATGCTGCGGGTGGATGGCGGCGCGGCGAAGTCGAACTGACAGCCGCCAACACATACACCCGTCAGGAGACCGCTTCGTAGATCACGAAGCGGTTTCGGCCGGTATTCTTGGCTTCGTAGAGGGCCGTGTCGGCGCGACGCAGAACGTCGCTGGCGCTTTCACCGGGATTGGCAAAAGCGATGCCGGCCGAGCAGCTATAGCGGAAATCCGGCATATCCCCGAGCGGTGACGCATCAGCCAGCGACGACAGCAGCCCCTGCATGACGGCCTCGGCGTTATGCATCCGCGAACCGCCAAGGACCAGCAGGAACTCCTCTCCGCCGATCCGGCCGATGAGATCGTCGCGCCCGACGCTCGCGGAAAGCCGCGCGGCGAAATCCTTGAGAACCAGATCGCCGCAGGCATGTCCGAAGCGATCATTGACCGACTTGAAGTGATCGATATCCATGATGATGACGGCGAGCGCCTGCGCCTTGTTGGGGCCGAGCATGTGATTGAGGCTATCCATCGCATAACGGCGGTTGCCGAGACCGGTTAGTTCGTCGCTCAACGCCAACTTCAACGCCCTGTCGCGCTCCTGCCGCAGATCGCGCAATTCGATGCCGAGTTCGGAAATATCGGTGATCACGCACAGCATCCAGCCGCCCGGCAACGTCGTTTCAGTCGTCAGCACCCAGCGCCCATCATTGAGACTGGTCTCAATGGTGCGGAAGGGCAGCTTGCCGCGCCGCGTTCTGGCGGAACGCAGCCAGAGTTCGAAATCGGAGGTTTCGACGGCGGTGCCGGTGGAACTGCGATATCCGCTACGCATAAGGTCCACCCAACTCGGAAAACCAGCCGGGCCGATGCCGAGCGCCTTGCGAAACACCGTATTGGCGAAACGCAACTCGTCGCTGCCGTCAAAAAGCGCATAACCCTGCTGCGACGCTTCCATGAGGTTGAGAAGCTGCCGGTTGAAAACCGTAATCTCGCCCCGCACCGACTCGGGACAGTCCAACGGCACGTTTTCCAGGAGGGAATTGGTCATCTTGCGGGACATCAAAATTTCCGGGTTGGGAAGTCAACAGGTGAAACGCAATATAGGAACTTCGATTTATATTCTTCGAGTATAAAGTATTTAGTACATGTGGACCCGACCGTTGCCTTGCCACCTAATCTTCCGATTTGTACCATTATAACCGCAAACCCCTAAAGATATTGCAGAAAACTATCTGCATTCTTTCATGCTCGCATAAGCAAATCGTTTACCATCCGCTGCCCTATAGATGTTTCCCCAGCCCCCTTCAGGCAAAGGGGACAGCCCCTCCGGCAGCGATCGGCCGAAAAACGGCGGCCGACGCTTGCCATTCCATCTGCCCTGTGCAATCAACCGCCCTCCTCTGACATCGGGACGCCAAAGGCATCCCTTATTTTCACGCCGGGCCACCCAAGGGCCGGGCGAATATTTCTTTCGGCGACAAGGATATGGCGATGACGCAAAAGCGGGCACTTGGCCTCGATTTCGGCACGACCAACACGGTCATGGCTCTTTCCAACGGTGACGGCGACAGCCGTTCCATGCGTTTCACCAGCAGCGCCGGTACGGATGACAGCATGCGCACGGCGCTTTCCTTCATGAAGGATGCAGGCCTTGGTGCGGCCGCGCTGCATGTGGAGGCGGGCCATGCCGCCATCCGGCAATTCATCGACAATGCCGGGGACTGTCGTTTCCTGCAGTCGATCAAGACATTTGCGGCCTCGCCGCTGTTTCAGGGCACGCTTATCTTCGCCAAGCGCCAGAGCTTCGAGGATCTGATGGAGGTGTTCCTGCGCAAGCTGAAAACCTATGCGGGTGACGAATGGCCGGGCGACGTCTCGACCGTCATCGCCGGCCGGCCGGTGCGTTTCGCCGGGGGCAATCCGGACGAAGCGCTGGCGCTTGCCCGTTACAACGAGGCGCTGACGCGCGCCGGTTTTCCGGAAATCCACTATGTCTATGAGCCGGTGGCGGCCGCCTATTATTTCGCCCAGAGCCTGAAGAAGGACGCCAATGTGCTGGTAGCGGATTTCGGCGGCGGCACCACCGACTATTCGCTGATCCGTTTCGAGACCCATGCCGGCAAGCTTTCCGCCACCCCCATCGGCCATTCGGGCGTCGGCGTGGCGGGCGATCATTTCGACTTCCGCATGATCGACAATCTGGTCTCGCCCGAGATCGGCAAGGGCAGCAAGTTCAAGAGTTTCGACAAGGTGCTGGACGTACCATCCGGTTATTACGTGAATTTCGGCCGCTGGAACCAGCTGTCGATCTTCAAGACTTCTAAGGAATTCACCGCCCTTAAATCGCTGGTGCGCTCGGCGCTGGAGCCGGAAAAGCTCGAAATGTTCATCGATCTGGTGGACCATGATGAGGGTTACCCGCTCTATCAGGCGATTTCCGCCACCAAGATGGCGCTTTCTTCGGCTGAAGAGGCCGAGTTCAACTTCACGCCACTTGGCAAGGCCGGGCGCAAGATGGTGAAACGCAGCGACTTCAACGGCTGGATCGCCGACGACCTCGCCAAGATCGAGGGCGCGCTGGACGAGGTTCTGGAAAAGACGCAGGTAGCCCCCGAAGCCATCGACAAGGTGTTCCTGACTGGCGGCACCTCCTTCGTGCCGGCGGTGCGGGAGCTTTTCACCCGTCGTTTCGATGCGGACAAGATCGAAACCGGTGGCGAACTGCTCTCGATTGCCCATGGTCTGGCCATGATCGGCGAAAGCGGCGACATTCAGCGCTGGACAGCGTGATTTACGGGTTCCCCGGGCGGGGAACATGGGATAATTTCCACCCATGATCGCCGCCCACGACCTTTCTCCGGCCGAACTTGCCGCCCTCCTGCATTTCCATGCGGATGCGGGCGTGGACTGGCTGCTGGAAGACCAGCCGCTCGACCGTTTTGCCGAATTTGCCGCCGCCCGCCCTGCCCGGCCGATGCAGGGACAGGAGACGGGCGCTGCCGCACGCCAGCCCGTGCAGCGACCGATGGAACGCAGCGACACACCCCAGCACTCGCCGCAGCAGCAGCCGAAACGCCAGGCACCGGCCCGTGGCGCGCCTCCTGCCCCCGCCATTCAGCAGAATGTTGCCATGCCGGACGAACAGGCCGTCGCGGCAGCGCGTTTTGCAGCCGAAAGCGCAAGATCGCTTGCCGAGCTGAAAACCGCGCTTGAGGGTTTCAGCGGCTGCAATCTCAAGAACAGCGCCCGCAGCACGATTTTCACCCAAGGCGACCCCGCATCCCCTGTCATGATTCTAGGCCCCATGCCGGATGCCGATGACGACCGCGAGGGCTTGCCCTTCGCCGGCAAGACCGGGCTTCTGCTTGACCGGATGCTTGCAGCCATCGGCCTTGAACGCAGCACCATCATGCTTGGCAATGTCGTGCCGTGGCGGCCGCCGGGCAACCGCCCGCCGACTCAGGCGGAAATGGATATCTGCCGCCCCTTCATCGAGCGTCAGATCGCGCTGGCGGAGCCGAAACACCTGTTGCTTCTTGGCAACTTCACCGCACGTTTCTTCTTCGGCGGCACGGGAACGATCCATACGATGCGCGGACAGTGGCGTGATGTCGCAGCCGGGCACCTTGTTTTGCCGGCTCTGGCCAGCCTGCACCCGCAGGAACTTTTGAACGCACCAGCCTCCAAGTCATTGGCATGGCAGGACTTATTGGCGTTTCAGGC
Organism: Agrobacterium sp. ICMP 6402; assembly: GCF_009498615.1. Classification (NCBI taxonomy): domain Bacteria; kingdom Pseudomonadati; phylum Pseudomonadota; class Alphaproteobacteria; order Hyphomicrobiales; family Rhizobiaceae; genus Agrobacterium; species Agrobacterium sp. ICMP 6402. The sequence goes on along the minus strand of NZ_QSNV01000001.1, from coordinate 525,550 downwards.
AAAGGTTACGCAAGGCTGATTGCCTTATTTCTGCTCAGTGTAAACGAATTATGAAAAAAGCCATGCGCAATTCGCATAACAGCGACGCATTTGGCTGGCTTGCCGAATCCATGCTGCGCTGCGATATACCGTCGTGTCTTGGGAGGAATTCGGTTTAAGGAACCAAGGCAATGACCACTCGCTTCCGTCCGGTGCATTCCGGCTTTGAAACGCTCCGTCTGGCGGGCCTCGGCCCACGCTCCAGTCAGGGTTACCATCGTTTCGGCGCTGCCGCTAACGAACAGATGACCGCACGCGCTGCCATGCAGCAGGTCCGCGTGACGCGTCCTTCGGCTGTCTTTGCGGATTTCCGCGAGCGCTAAGAGCACTCAGGCCAGTATAAAGCTGGTCCACATATATGATTGCGCGCTGGCGTCTTTCCTCGGGAAGGCGCCTTTTGCTTTTGTGGGTTTTGCTGAGAGAGACGGCGAGGTTATGAACCTTGCCAAATACTCTGACGTCATCCTCGGGCTTTTCGTAGTGTTGTCCGATTCAGATTTCTGCACGCTCATGACATCGAAATTGAGGGCGCAAGGGTAGCATTTTTCCCGCGACGTCATCCTCGGGCTTGACCCGAGGATCTAATCACCTCAACAAAATCAAAATGTTGGCAGATCCTCGGGACAAGCCCGAGGATGACGTCGAGAGAAGAAATATCCGTCGTCATCAACTTCAACGGAACACATCGGGGAACGGCAACTTCATCCCTGCGGTGTCGAGGCCTTGCGTGCCGCGCGTCTCGCCAGCCCCAGCTGATGCTCGCGGAAAATGATGAAGATGCCGGCGAGGATAACGATCGCCGTGCCGATCAGCATGGTGAGCGTGGGAATGTCTCCGAACAGGACGTAAGAGACCGCGATCCCGAAGATGATGGAGCTGTATTCGAAGGGTGCGATGACCGAGACTTCCGCATGGCGGTAACTTTCGGTCAGAAAGATTTGCGCAATGCCGCCACAGATGCCGCTGGTGATCAACAGCACGGCCTGCGTCATGGTCAATACGCTCCAGCCGAAGGGCACGCTCACCAGCGACAGCAACGTGGCGGTGAGCGAAAAATAGAGCACGATGGTCGGTGTTTTTTCGGTATCGACCAATTGCCGCACCTGGATCATCGCCAGCCCGCCAAGGGCTGCACCACACAGCACGGCAATTGCCCCCAGCCCCTCGCCGGCGGCAAAGCCGCCTTCGCGCAGAAGCGTCATCTTCGGCCATAAAATCACCAGCACGCCCATCATGCCGACGAAAACCGCGCTCCAGCGATAGACACGCACCTTCTCCCGCAGGATGAAAGCGGCGAAGACGACCGCCAGCAGCGGCGATGCGTAGCCAATGGCGATGAATTCCGGCAGCGGCAGCATGGTCAGCCCGTAAAAGCCGCAGGCCATGGACAGGATGCCGAGAAAGCCGCGCTTGAAATGACCGAGAAGATTGTTGGTGTGCAATGCGCTTGGCAGCGCATGCAGCCAGGCGAGATAGACGACAATCGGGATAATGGCGAAAGCGGAACGGAAGAAGGTGATCTGGCCGGCCGGCACATCGGGACCGGCGGCCTTGATACAGGTCTGCATGACAAGAAAAAAGCCAACCGAAATCAGCTTCATGCTGATCCCGCGGAAGGGATTGGTCGGTTCGGCGTTCATTGGCAGTTACTCATATCGGCTGCGCAAACACGCCATCGGTAAATTTTTCATGCGGGGAGGACGACGCAGGGGAATTGGATTTGCGCAAGGCTAGAACATTCCTTCCGGCCTTTACATCAAAAAATGTTATTCACCCATGAATTCGGTTGATTGTTGTGCTGCTTCGCTCCCGACATGCCCGTCGATCAATATTCGTACAGGACGGGGAAAACGATATTAACCGATTGCCGCTTTTCAGTTTTTGGTAGCGGCCTGAGATTTGGTATGCGCTTAACGGCGATCATATGCCGCCTTTTTATGGACGGCGTTCCCTCGGCAGAACGAATTTTTCGATGCGAGATCGATCCATCGGCTTTCACCGTCAATCCAATAATGGCTTCCCCCTGCTGTTGCGGCTCACTGCTACCCGCCATCGATGTGAAAATGTTTTTGCGTTGCCTACCAAGGTCTCGATGTACGTTACGCATCCACTCTGCCATTTCAGCAGAGGTCCGAGAACGATGGGTTTTGGCCGCGTCAGCGAATGCTGGCGCCGAAGCCAAGATGGACAATGACAACATCACAATAAAAAAAAGCAGCCGCGCCATCATTTAAAGCCCTTAAAAATCTGTGTCAGCCAGTCGACGACGCAACTACTAAAAAAATTGCAACTAGATATCAATTTCGCCGCTGTGCTGCAGGTAAATAGTTTTGGCGGATCGATCGACATAAGTTTTTCATAAAATTAGAAACACTTCAGCAATCGTTCAACATTTGCTGCGATGGTCCATGGGTCCGGCGGCGGGAGGATCGTCTGCATGACCGGTAAAGCCTTTTATGGCGGGACAGAATGTCCTCCGATGCGCACATGAACGTGACGAATACTCCACCTATTTTACATCCCGGCCTTATGACGACATGATGGCGGGAAGACCACGCTAAGTTATTCAGGAACAGTCATGCGAACAGACACGGGCCAGATCGTTCACCTGGCAGATTACCGCCCCACCGATTTCGTTCTGGAGCGGGTGGATCTCACCTTCGAACTCGACCCCAAGCATACCAAGGTCGAAGCCCGTTTGATCTTTCACCGGCGCGAAGGCGTCGACCCACAGGCACCGCTTGTTCTTGATGGCGACGAGCTGACGCTTTCGGGCCTGCTGCTCGATCAGGTCGAGATCCCTGCCAGCCAATATGACGCGACGCCCGACAGCCTGACCATCCGTGATCTGCCGGCGGAAACGCCCTTCGAGATTTGCGTCACCAATTACATCAATCCGCAGGTCAATACGCAGCTGATGGGGCTTTATCGCACCAATGGCGTTTATTGCACCCAATGCGAGGCGGAAGGTTTCCGCCGCATCACCTATTTCCCCGACCGTCCCGATGTTCTGGCGCCCTATACGGTGACGATCATCGCGGCGAAGGAAGGCAATCCGCTGCTCTTGTCGAACGGCAATTTCCTCGGCGGTGGCAACTACGATGAAGGCCGGCACTTCGCCGCCTGGTTCGACCCGCATCCGAAACCCAGCTATCTCTTCGCACTCGTCGCCGGCGATCTCGGCGTGGTGGAAGACACGTTCACCACGGTTTCCGGCCGTGAAGTGGCGCTGAAAATCTATGTCGAGCACGGCAAGGAGCCGCGTGCGGCCTATGCGATGGACGCGCTGAAGCGTTCGATGAAATGGGACGAAGAACGTTTCGGCCGCGAATACGACCTCGATATCTTCATGATCGTCGCCGTCTCCGATTTCAACATGGGGGCGATGGAGAACAAGGGTCTCAACGTCTTCAACGACAAATTCGTGCTGGCCGACCCGGAAACCGCATCTGACGCCGACTACGCCAATATCGAGCGCATCATTGCACATGAATATTTCCACAACTGGACCGGCAACCGCATTACCTGCCGCGACTGGTTCCAGCTGTGCCTGAAAGAAGGCCTGACGGTTTATCGCGATCAGGAATTTTCCGCCGACATGCGCTCGCGCCCGGTCAAGCGCATCGCCGATGTACGCCACCTGAAATCGGAGCAGTTTCCGGAGGATTCCGGTCCGCTGGCGCATCCGCCGCGTCCCGATACCTACCGCGAAATCAACAATTTCTACACGACGACCGTTTATGAAAAGGGTGCCGAAGTCACCCGCATGATCGCCACGATCCTCGGTGCTGACGATTTCAAGAAGGGCATGGACCTTTATTTCGAACGTCATGACGGCGAAGCCGCAACGGTTGAAGATTTCGTCAAGAGCTTTGCCGATGCCAGCGGCCGCGATCTGTCGCAGTTTTCGCTGTGGTATACCGAGGCTGGCACGCCGCTGGTCTCCTTCTCTTCCGCTTATGATGCCGGCAAGGCCATGTTCAGCCTGACGCTGGAACAGACCGTGGCGCCGACACCCGGACAGCCGGTAAAACAGCCACGGCACATTCCGCTGTCGCTGGCGCTGATTCTCGACAATGGTCAGATCGCCGAGCCACAGACAGTCGCCGGCGGCGAATATCGGGATGGTGTACTGCACCTGACCGAGCGCAACCAGACTTTCTCCTTCTCCGGCATTTCGTCGCGGCCCGTGCTGTCGATCAACCGTAGCTTCTCGGCACCGGTCAATCTGCATTTCGAGCAGAATGCCGCCGATCTGGTGCAGATCGCCCGACACGAGACGGATATGTTTGCCCGTTTTCAGGCGCTGACCGATCTTGCCTTGCCGGCACTGATTGCCGCCACCAAAGCCGTGCAGAACGGCGCTGAAGTGCGCACGGACGCCGAACTCATCGCAACGCTTATTGAAATCGTCGGCGATTCCTCGCTCGAGCCCGCTTTCCGCGCACAGGCGCTGGCGCTGCCAAGCGAAACGGATATCGCCCGCGAACTGGGTGGCAATACCGATCCGGACGCCATTCACAAGGCGCGCAACGCCACCATAAAGGCGATCGCAACAGCCGGGCTTGAAACCTTCAGGCAGCTTGCGGAAGGAGCGGGTAACGGCGAGGCCTACAGCCCGGATGCGGACAGTGCCGGACGCCGTTCGCTTCGCAACGGCGCGCTCAGCTTCCTTGCCTTTGCCGAGGAAACCCCTGCCCGTGCGGCAAAAGCCTATGCCGACGCCACCAACATGACCGATCTCGCCCATGCGCTCAGCGTATTGACCCAGCGTTTCCCCGACAGTGCCGAGACGAAAGAAGCGCTTACCGCCTTCGAAACACGCTTCGCCGACAATGCGCTTGTTCTCGACAAGTGGTTCTCGCTGCAGGCCGCCATTCCCGGCGACGGGGCACTGGACCGCATCAAGGCGCTGATGAAATCGAAACATTTCATCGCCACCAATCCGAACCGGGTTCGCTCGCTGGTGGGCACGCTCGCCTTCGCCAACCCGACCGGCTTCCACCGTGCCGATGGCGCGGCCTATCGGTTCCTGGCGGAACAGATCATCGCCATCGACAAACGCAACCCGCAGCTTGCCGCGCGCATTCTCACCTCCATGCGTTCATGGCGGTCTCTGGAGGCGAGCCGCGCCGAACACGCCAGGGCGGCACTTTCGACGATTGCTGACGCCAACGGCCTGTCCACGGATGTGAGCGACATTGTCGGGCGTATCCTGAAGGGCTAACCCAAACTTCCGCTTTGCCACCATTTCGAACATGCCGTTACGCCGTCTTGATATCCATCAAGGCGGCGTAACGCATTGCGCAACATGATGATCTCAAGGGGCCAAAACCGGCCCGGCAGCAGGAAGGAATTGCAGATGACCGACATGTCCAGGGCCAGCGCTTCGTTTCAGCGCTTCATGACGGACGCTCCCGCCCACAGTGCGGCATGGCTTCACACCGTGCAGAAACTGGGTGTGGCATCCACGCTTGATGTGAAGACCCAGAGCCTGATCTATATCGGCATTCTGGCCGCCCTGCGCCTTGAAAGCGGCATCGCCTTTCATGTCATGGAAGCCAAAGCGCGTGGCGCAAGCCGCGACGATATCATCAGCGCGGTGCTGACCGGTCTGCCGGCCGCCGGAAACGGCGTCGTCAGCGCGCTTGGCCCCGCTCTCGACGCCTTCGACGGCGTCTGAAAGCCGCTTCCCCCGCCTCCCGCGACAGCCGGCACTGGAGTGCCGGATCACTGATTTCGCTCATAATTCCCGACTTCGACGGGGCCGGGCGGAACCGTCCCGAAAAAATACGGAGTCGGTTCAAGGGGTTAAAATTCTTTTAACTTTTGCCTCTGGACAGGGCGAATCGCATTTGATTCACTAGCCATATTCGAGCGGCGGCGCTTCGAATCAGGGGACATCACAAAGGCGGGACAATGACGAACGTGCGGCGGGCGACTGCGGGCGATGAGCGGCCGTATGCCAAATTTTCCGATCTTGCGGCCTGGGGTGAGAAGCTCTCCAGCGACCTGATGGGTTTGATGAACGGCTCCGACCGCCCGGCGCCGCAGGTCGAGACGCTGCTGAAGCGGCTCATCCCCATTCTCATCCTCGCCTTTCTGGTCGTTGTTGCAGCCTCGCGCATGCTCGGCATCGTTGCCGAATACAGCCGCATGGAAGAGGCCGCCCGCCACTCCACCGCACTCACCGCGCTCACCGCCAAGGCGGCCCTCGTCAACAACGGCACCGTCTTCACCTCGCAGGATCGCGCCCGGGCCGAGGCAAGCCTTGTCGCAGCGCTGCCATCGGGCAGCCTTGCCGATGGCACCATGGTGCTGCTTTCCGGCAGCAATGGCCGGATTTTTGCCGGCGCCGGCAAGGAAGCGATGCTCTATATCGGCACGTCGCTTCCCGCCTTGCTTCCGGAAATCGCCATCGTACAGCGTTTTCCCGGCTCCCCCGGCACCATCGAGACCAATATTGACGGCCAGCAGCATTATGCGACGATGATCCCCTTCGGCGACGACGGCGCGATGGTGATTGCGGCGCGCTCGCTGCAGCCGATACGCTCCTTCTGGCGCAGCGAAATCGCCATGAATGTCACGCTGTTTGCCGGCATCTCCTCGATCCTGCTCGTGGTGCTTTACGCCTACTACATGCAGGTGAAGCGCGCCCGCGACGCCGACGACATCTTCGCCGAATCCAACCTGCGGGTGGAAACGGCGCTGTCGCGTGGCCGCTGCGGATTGTGGGATTTCGATCTTTCCTCGCGCCGCATGTTCTGGTCCGGCTCGCTTTACGAAATTCTGGGCATGCCGCCCAAAGCTGCACCACTGTCCTTTTCCGATGCTGCCCGGATGATGCATTCGGAAGACGGCAATCTCTACGAGCTTGCCCGTGCCGTCGGCTGCGGCAACCTGCGCCAGATCGACCAGATTTTCCGCATGCGCCACGCCAAGGGCCACTATGTCTGGCTGCGCGCCCGTGCCCAGGTCATTCGAACCAGTAACGGCCCGCGCGTCATCGGCATCGCCATGGACGTCACCGAACAGCACCGCCTCGCCCAGCGTTACGCCGAGGCCGACCAGCGCCTTGCAGATGCGATCGAATCCACCTCGGAAGCCTTCGTGCTTTGGGACAAAAACGACCGTCTGGTGATGTGCAACACCCATTACCAGAAGGCTTATGGCCTGCCGGACAGCGTGCTGGTGGCCGGCACCGAAAAAAGCACCGTGCATGCGGCGGCAGCCCGCCCCGTGGTGGAGCGTCGCGTGGCCGATGCCGACCAGTCCGGTCTGTCGCGCACCACGGAAGTGCAGCTGGCCGACGAGCGCTGGCTGCAGATCAACGAACGCCGCACCCATGATGGCGGCCTTGTTTCCGTTGGCACCGATATCTCGCTGCTCAAGCGCCATCAGGAACGGCTGCGCGATTCCGAACGCCGGCTAATGGCGACCATCGGCGATCTCTCCGCCTCCCAGCACAAGCTGGAGCGGCAGAAGACGGAGCTTTCCGACGCCAATGCCAATTACCTCGCCGAAAAAGAGCGCGCTCTGGCCGCCAACCGGGCGAAATCCGAATTCTTGGCCAATATGAGCCATGAGTTGCGCACGCCGCTCAACGCCATTCTCGGCTTTTCCGAAATCCTGCAGAACGAAATGTTCGGGCCGGTCGGTTCGCCGAAATATTCTGAGTATGCCCGCGATATCCATGACAGCGGCAAGCACTTGCTCAATGTCATCAACGATATTCTCGACATGTCGAAGATCGAGGCGGGCCATATGCGCATCAACCGCGAGACCATCGATCTCGCACCACTGATCGAGGAAACGCTGCGTCTGACCGCCATTCAGGCTGAGCAGAAGAACATCACCGTGCAGCAGAAGGTCTGCGCCGGACTGACCATGCAGGGCGACCGCCGCGCCATGAAGCAGATCATGCTCAACCTTCTGTCAAACGCCGTAAAATTCACAGGCGACGGCGGCCGCATTGCGCTGCGCACCCATGTGCATGAAGCCGCGATGATCCTCACCATCGCCGATACCGGCATTGGCATTCCCACCCAGGCTTTGGAAAAGATCGGTCAACCCTTTGAACAAGTGCAGAGCCAATATGCCAAGAGCCAGGGCGGCTCTGGTCTCGGGCTTGCGATTTCCCGCTCGCTTGTGAAGCTGCATGGGGGAACGATGAAGATACGCTCCTGCGAAGGTAGGGGCACGGTGGTGACGATCATTATTCCGCATGCGGCGGGGCATTGTGGGACGGTGCATTGAACATTGGCAGTCCGGGCTTACCCCCTCTGCCCTGCCGGGCATCTCCCCCACAAGGAGGGAGATCAGCGAGAAGGATGCTCACCGACAAATTCGCAAGGTTTGAGATGATCGAGCGATTGCCGCGGGTCGATCTCCCTCCTTGTGGGGGAGATGCCCGGCAGGGCAGAGGGGGGTAAGCCACACCCACCAACCCTAACCACCATTCTTCACCGTCGCCACAAAAACCTTCCGCACCACCTTCGACAGCCGCTTCACCTCCCCCTCCAGCGTCGCGATGTCAGGGCAATCCCCCGCCCGGCAGACGAGGTCGATCAATCCAGCCGGCGCTTCCTTCGGATTAAACGCGCCGTCGATACATAGCCGCACGATCTGCGATATCTCGGTATAAAGCCCCATCGCCGCCATGCAGTCGTCGAACGCCTGCGGCTCCATCACGGGCGCGGCCAGCACCTGCAGCGCCTCAGCCGTGTTGCGGCCCGGTTCATGGGGGCCAAGGCCTTTTACGGGGCCGACCAGCGCCAGGTATTGGGTGATGAATTCCAGATCAACCAAACCGCCATTGATAAGCTTGAAGTCCCAGATGTTCTCCGGTGGCTTCTCCTGCTCGATGAGGTTTCGCATCTCCAGCACATCGGCGGAAACCTTGGCCACATCGCGCTTCTGCGAAAGGATGGAGGCGATGATGTCGCTTGCATCTTCCATCAGTGAGGCTTCGCCGCAGATCAGCCGGGCACGGGAAAGCGCCATGTGCTCCCAGGTCCAGGCTTCCTCGCGCTGATATTTCTCGAAGGCGGAAATACGCGTCGCCACCGGCCCCTTGTTGCCGGAAGGGCGAAGCCGCATGTCCACCTCGTAAAGCACGCCTTCGGCCGTTGGCGCAGACAGTGCCGCGATCAGCCTTTGCGTGACGCGGGTGAAATACCGCACCACATCGAGCGGCTTTGCACCGGTGGATTCCTGGGCGGCATCGTCATAATCGTAAAGCAGGATGAGATCGACATCCGAACCGGCGGTGAGTTCGAAGGAGCCGAGTTTGCCCATGCCCATGACGGCGACACGGCCGCCGGGATAAGGTCCATGCGCCGCTTCCATTTCCGCCAGCACGGCATTTAGCGCCGCCTCTATCACCAGATCGGCAAGATGGGTGAAAGCGCGGGCGGCGACCTCGCCGCGGATCGCACCGGTCAAAAGCCGCACGCCGATCAGGAACCGCTGTTCGGCGGCGAAAATGCGCAGCCGGTCTAGAATATCCTCGTAATGGCGGGCATTGGAGAGGAAATTGCCCATACGATGGGCGAGATATTCGCGCGTCGGCACGTCGCTCATCAGCGCCGGGTCCAGCATACCGTCGAAGACATGCGGGCGGGCGGCGATGATTTCGGCAAGACGCGGGGCCGAAGACATGATCGTTACCAAGAGCGACAGCAGCGCCGGATTGTTGCCGAGCAGTGAAAACAGCTGGATGCCCGCCGGCAGGCCGGAGAGGAAATTGTCGAAGCGCAGCAGCGCCTCATCCGCCCGCTTGCTTTCGCCGAAGGCGCGCAGCAGGTCCGGCGTCAACTCCGTCAGCCGCTCACGCGCCTCTACCGATTGCGTCGCCCGGTAGCGGCCATTGTGCCAGGTGCGGATGACGCGGGAAATATCCTCCGTCCGCTCGAAGCCCAGCGTGGAGAGCGTCTTTAACGTATCGGGATCGTCCTTCTGGCCGGTGAAGACCAGATTGCCGGCCTCGCCCGACAGTTTCGTCTCCTGCTCGAACAGCGCCGAATAACGCCGCTCCACCAACCGCAGCACCTCTTCCAGCTTCTCGGAAAAGGCCTTGGTATCGGCAAAACCGAGCATGAAGGCGATGCGCTTCAATTCCGTTTCAGTGTCCGGCAGCACATGGGTCTGCTCGTCGCGCACCATCTGGATGCGATGCTCCACCTCACGTAGGAACCAATAGGCCTCAGTCAGGCTGTCACGCGTCTCGGCATCGATCCATTTCGCTTCCGTCAGCGCCGCAAGCGCCTCCTCTGTCGCCCGCACGCGTAGCGGTGGCATGCGACCGCCGGCGATCAGCTGCTGCGTCTGCGCGAAGAACTCGATTTCGCGAATGCCGCCGCGCCCGAGCTTGACATTATGGCCCTTCACCGCGATGGCGCCGTGGCCCTTATGCGCATGGATTTGCCGCTTGATGGAGTGGATATCGGCAATCGCCGCGTAATCGAGATATTTGCGGAAAATGAAGGGCGTCAGCTCACGCAGGAAGTTTTCACCCGCCTTGATGTCGCCCGCCACCGGCCGCGCCTTGATATAGGCGGCGCGTTCCCAGTTCTGGCCCCTGCCCTCGTAATAAAGCAGCGCCGCTTCCACCGGAATCGCGAGCGGCGTCGAGCCGGGATCGGGCCGCAGCCTGAGATCGGTGCGGAAGACATAACCATCCGCCGTGCGCTCCTGCATGATACGCACAAGACGGCGCATCATGCGTCCGAAATTCTCCGTTGCATCATAGGGGTCGTCGATAATGCCAGCCGTTGGTTCGAAGAAGACGACCGCATCGATATCGGAAGAATAGTTGAGTTCGCGCGCGCCGAGCTTGCCCATGCCGAGAACGATCAGGCCGGAACCCTCGCTCGGCGCAGCGACGTTCTTCAGTTTCAGCTTGCCGCTTTCATGCGCGGAAAGCAGCAGGTGATCAATGGCGGCGGAGAGCGATGCATCCGCCATCTCGCTCAGCCAGCTCGTCGTATCGCGGGCGGTGAAGATGCGTGCCAGATCGGCAAGGGCTGCCACGAAGGAGAGCCGCCGCTTGGCTACTCTCAACCGCGACATCACCTCGTTTTCGACGGGGACGCCGCCCTCTTGTCCAGGCTTCCAGCAATCGCGCGCGTCACGGACGAGATCGGTGAGCAACGGTGTGAGCGGCTTCGAAATCGCCAGCGTCAGCAGCCCCTCATCCGCCGAGGCCATGTCGCGCAGATAGGGTGACAGGGTGAAAGCCGCAGCAATGAAATCTTTCAGCGGGCTTTCCTCCGCCAGCAACGCGGCCACCGCCGGCTCAACCTTGCCGATGTCCTTCAGCGTGGAAAGAACGGATTTCAGTTCCGTCTGCGTATAGGGGCGGATCACGCCCGGCAGAACCTCGCTCAGCCGCCTTTTGGCGTTTTGGGGTTTCGTCACCGTCTCTCTCCCTCTTGCCGCTTTCGCATCCGCACTCTTCTGCCTGCAGCTTTTTCAGGGACGGGCCGCTCCCCGCAAACCGTCCCGCCGCCGTCCTCTGCCGAAGCGTTTGGACGCATAGACTTGGCGTTGTAACAAATGCGAGGCGCTTTGCGATGAGGAAAACCGTTTTTGGCGACGTTTTCCAAGGCCGCGCCCCGGTTTTTCACTCGCAAGTGCAAGTCCCGGCACCACGTAATGTCTCCGCAATTGTGCCCGCGTAGCGTCCTCCTCAACGAAACCCGACTCCCCGGTTTTCCAACGCTCGATGCTGCAACGGATATGATCATGAAACAATTTTTTACGGTGAAATGGCAAAAGAACCTGCGTGCGATGGCATTGTGCCTGACAGCGCTGCCCATGGCGCAGATCATCTCTACGCCCGCTTTTGCCGCCGATATCGGCAAATCGGACAGGCTCGCCGATCCGCAGGGCAATTTCGACAATGCCCGCTACAGCAACTCCAGCGACTGGAAGATCACACTCGGCGTGGGCGCGGCCTATGCCCCCAAATATGAAGGCTCCGACAAGCTGGAAGCCGGTGCCGTTCCGTTGGTCTCCGTGCAATATGGCGATACGCTGAGCATCGATTTCAGCGGCGCCACCGTCAATGTCCTGAACCAGAACGGTTTCCGACTGGGTATCAAGGGCGGCTGGGAAGCCGGACGCAAGGAGAAAGACGACAAGAAGAACCTGCGTGGGATGGGCGACATCAAGGCGGGCGGCGTGGTCGGCGGCGTCATCGCTTATGGCATCGACCCCTTCGAAATCTACGCGAAGGTCGACAAGACCATTGGCGGCAGCGAAGGCCTGACGGCCACGGTCGGCGCGAGCGTCTCGCACAAGGTCGACCAGTTCATCCTCGGCGCGGACCTTTCCGCTACCTGGGCGGATGACAACCACATGAAATCCTATTTCGGCGTCACCTCGGCCCAATCCGCCCGCTCCGGCCTGCGCCGTTATGACGCCAAAGCCGGCTTCAAGCGCATCGACGCCAGCGCCTCGGTCTCTTACATGATGACGGAAAACTGGATGATCACCGGCACCGGCGGCGTCGGTTTCCTCCTGGGCGACGCCAAGGACAGCCCGGTGGTGAAGAAGGACATACAGCCATTTGCGATGGTGGGCGTGGCCTATACGTTTTAAGGCTTATCTGAACCGTTCGGCGGGGATACCCTTCCCCGCCAGATACGCTTGTTGACGATCCTCAGCGGCTATTGCCGGGAAACACCATCGAAACCGTCAGTCCCGGACAGGCCGCATTCGACGCATCGGTGTCCGACAGCACCAGCGAACCGCCATGCAGTTCCATCACCGCCTCTACCAGAGAGAGACCAAGGCCGGTGCCGGGTTTGGAGCGGCTTTCATCCAGCCGCACGAAACGTTTCAGCACCTCACCGCGCTTGTCGGCGGGAATGCCGGGACCGCTATCGGCCACGGACAGCACGATTGCGTCTTCTTCTCTCGCCAGACGGACGACGAGCTTTTTGTCGCCTTCGCCTTCGCAGGCATATTTCATGGCGTTGTCGATGAGGTTCGATAGGGCCTGGCCGATCAGTTCGCGGTTGCCCTGCACCGAAAGTCCGGGTGCTATCTGGGTTTCCAGCACAAGGCCGGCATCTTCGGCCACCGGCTCGTAAAGCTCGGCGCTGTCTGCGGCGATTGCCGAGACGTCCACATCGGTCATTTCGGCGGCGATCGAGCCGGCCTCGACGCGGGAGATCATCAACAGCGCGTTGAAGGTGCGGATGAGCTGGTCCGATTCGGCGATAATGCCCTCGAGTGCTGAGCGCCTTTTGGTTTCGTCATCGTCGTCCAATGCTGCGGCAGCCTTGTTGCGCAGCCGGGTCAGCGGTGTCTTCAGGTCGTGGGCGATATTGTCGGAAACCTGCCGCAAGCCTTCGTTCAGTTTTTCGATGCGGCCGAGCATGGCATTGAGCGAGCCGGACAGCCGGTCGAACTCATCTCCCGAGCGGCCCTGCGGCAGGCGCTGGGAAAGATCGCCGGCCATGATCTTCTTGGTCGCCGCCGACATGCGGTCGATGCGTTTCAGCGCATTGCGGCCGATGCCGAACCAGATGAGCAGCGCGCCGCCGCTCATGATGGCCAGCGCCACCATCAGCGCATTGCGCACCAGCGCCCGGAACTTGGTCGGCTCGCCAAGATCGCGGCCGATCAGAATGCGCAGACCATTATCCAGCAGGAATATATTGGCGGTGGCGAGATGCTGCACGCTGTCGCCGCTTTCGGAATAACGCTCGTAACGGAAGGGGAAACCAGTCCAGCCTTCCTTGTCGAAGATGCCGGGCTGCACGGAGGCAACGTTGCCGGCGAGGATTTCGCCATTCGGCCCGGCAATGACGTAAAGGCTCGCGCCCGGCTGGCGGGCGCGGCGCTCCATCATCCGCAGCAGCGGATTAATGCCGCCACGATTATAGATACGCTGCACATCCGAGACTTCCTGTAGCACCGCGTCGCGCGTCTGCTGGTTCAGCAGCTTTTCGGAAAGGGCGGTGACGTAAAACACGAGAAAGGCGGCGCAGAGCGCGAATAAAAGGATATAGAGCGCCGAGAGGCGCACCGCGGTCGACCGGAACAATATTCTGAGGCGGGCCATTTTCGGCAATCAGCCCTCATCCTTCATCATGTAACCGGCACCGCGAATGGTCTTCAGCAGCGGCTTTTCGAAGTCCTTCTCGATCTTTGAGCGCAGGCGCGAGACATGCACGTCGATCACATTGGTCTGCGGGTCGAAATGATAGTCCCAGACATTTTCCAGAAGCATGGTGCGGGTCACCACCTGACCGGCATTTTTCATCAGATATTCCAGCAGGCGGAATTCGCGCGGCTGCAGCAGGATTTCCTTACCTCCGCGACGCACATCATGCGACAGGCGGTCGAGTTCGAGATCACCGACCCGGTAGACCATGTCCTGCTCGGGCTTGCCCTTGCGGCGGCCAAGCACCTCGATGCGGGCGAGCAATTCGGAAAAAGCGTAGGGTTTCGGCAGATAATCATCGCCGCCCGCGCGCAGGCCCGTCACGCGGTCATCCACCTGTCCCAGCGCGGAAAGGATCAGAACCGGCGTCTCGATGCCCCGGCGGCGCAGCTCGCTGATGACGGAAAGCCCATCACGGCGCGGCAACATGCGGTCGATCACCATCACGTCGTAAGAATTTTCGCAGCCCATGAACAGGCCGCTCTCACCGTCGCTCGCGTGATCGGCGACGATCCCGGCTTCGCGGAACGCCTTGGTCATATAGGCCGCAGCCTCGAGGTCGTCTTCAATGACAAGAATCTTCATGTGCGGGACAATAGCGCCCTCGCCCTTTTCCGCACAACCGGAAAGAGATGCGACAGACATTTCCTGGGCCTTGTTTTCCATGAGGTTTCCTCCGCGATGCTGCTTGGACCGGCGTTGCGGGTCCTTATCTTCTCCCCGCAGGGGAGAAGGTGGCCCGAAGGGTCGGATGAGGGGGCAAGCGTGCGGTCTATCGCTGCCCTTGCCCCCTCATCCCGCTGCCGCGACCTTCTCCCCCTCGGGGAGAAGAAACAAGCGGCGCTCGCTCACTCCATATGCTTTGTCTCGTCCTTGAGACGAAACATATTCAGTGGCCATGCCGGCTCCCTAAGGAACCGACATCGCCTTTCTATTTATCAACCCTGGTCGATATCCAGAGCGATGAAGCGGCTGCCGTCGTCCGTCTGGATCTGGAACAGCGCCTTGGAGCGTCCGTCCTTCTTGGCCTGTTCGAGGATCTTCTCGATATCGGCGGCGGAAGCGACCTGCTGGTTGTTGACGGAGGTGATCTTCTCGCCCGTCTTCAGGCCACGGGCAGCGGCGTCGCTGTCGGGATCGACATCGGTGATGGCAAGGCCGTTGCCGTCATCGGCGGGCGAAACCGTGAGACCAAGGCTGGACAGCACCTTCTCGCTGGAGGACTGGCTGCCCTTGTCGTCGTTCTGGGCAGGCGTCGCCTTGGAAGCGTCGTCGCTGGCGAGATCGCCGAGCGTCACGGTTACCGACTGCGACTTGCCACCGCGCCAGAGCGAGATTTCAACCTTGGCGTTGGGGGCCATGCCACCGATGCGGCGCGACAGGTCGCGGGCATCCTTGACGGGTTCGCCATTGACGGCGGTGATGATGTCACCCTGCTTGATGCCGGCCTTGTCGCCCGGCGAGCCGGACTGCGGCGAGACAACGAGTGCGCCGCTTGCTTCGGAAAGACCGAGCGATTCGGCGATATCCTTGCTGACGGGCTGGATCTGCACGCCGAGCCAGCCGCGTTCGACCTTGCCGTCCTTCTGCAGGTCGGCAATCACGTCCTTGGCCACCGATGCGGGGATGGCGAAGGCGATGCCGACATTGCCGCCGGAGGGCGAGAAGATGGCGGTGTTGATGCCGACCACTTCACCGTTGAGGTTGAAGGCGGGGCCACCGGAGTTGCCACGGTTCACGGCAGCGTCGATCTGCAGGTAGTCGTCATAGGGGCCGGAGCCGATATCGCGGCCGCGGGCGGAGATGATGCCCGAGGTCACCGTACCGCCGAGACCGAAGGGGTTGCCGACGGCGACGACCCAGTCACCGACGCGGATCTTGGTGTCATCGGCGAATTTCACATAGGTGAACTTGCGGTTCACATCGACCTTCAGCAGCGCCAGATCGGTGCGCGGATCACGGCCGACGAGCTTGGCATCGAGTTCGGTGCCGTCATTCATCACGATCGTATAGGCGGAACCGTCATCGACAACGTGGTTGTTGGTGACGACATAACCGTCTTCGGAGATGAAGAAGCCAGAGCCCTGAGCGACCGGGCGCAGCGGACCCTTACCGTCACGGTGGCGGTTCGGGCCACGGTCGGAACGATCCTGGTTAGGGCCGCCGAATTCTTTGAAGAAGCGCTTCAGCGGATGGTCGTCCGGCAGCTGGTCGAGACCACGGCCGCCGAAATTGAAAGAGAAATTGCTGGAATCATCGGAGGCGGGCTGCACGTTCGACTGGACGCGAACGGAGACGACGGCGGGCGAAACCGCATCAACAACATTGGCAAAGCTCGGAACCTGCGGCGCAGTCACTTCGACGGGTGCTGCAAACGAATGGGCGATCGGTGCGGCGATGCCGGTGGACAGCATCAGCGCGGCAAGACCGCCGACGGTCGTGGCCTTCAGGGCCGTCTTCAGCGAGAAACGTCCGTTTTGAGAGTGAGACATTGGTACCTTCTTTCTTCATTCAGACTAGAGCCCGTTTGACCGGGGGAGAAGCGGTGGATGATGAAGATATAGGAGGCAACACCTTACGGCGAAGTGTCTGACGAATGAAAAATCCGTAATGTTGAAAAAGAACCGGGGACCGATATGGAAACCGGTTATTTTTCAATGATATTACGGATTCTCTCTTCTTCGTCCGCGCTCAGTTTTTGCGGCCGCTCCTGCGTTGCCCGGCGGCGGGAGAAGACGAAGACAGCGAAAATGCCGACAAGGGTAAGACCGATGGGTGCGCCCCACAAAAGCACGGTGCGCAGGCTGAGGCGAGGCTTCAGCAACACGAACTCGCCATAACGCGACACGACATAATCGATGACGGCATTGTCGCTATCGCCCTGAACCAGCCGCTCGCGCACCAGAACGCGCAAATCGCGCGCCAGTTCGGCATTGCTGTCATCAATCGACTGGTTCTGGCAGACCATGCAACGCAGCTGCGAGGTCAGGTTCCGGGCGCGCTGTTCCAGCGCGGGGTCTTTCAGCACCTCGTCGGGGTTGAAGGCGAAGGCAGGAAATACGGCAAAGATGAGGGTCAGAAGAAGCGCAAGCCTTGCCACCATCTTCCTCATTCCGCCGCCTCCGGCATTACTGCTGGTCGGACTGGCTTCGCCTTGCGATTTGGTGCCCCCACCCTCAAGCGTCTGTCGGAGAGCGAGATGAAACCACCCACCATCATGAACAGGGTGCCGCCCCAGATGCACAGGATGAAGGGTTTCCACCAGATGCGCACCACCATGCCGCCATCGGCCATCGGGTCGCCCAGCGAGACATAGAGCTGGCTAAGGCCGAAGGTCAGGATGCCGGCTTCCGTCGTCGGCATGCGCCGCGCGGTATAGAGCCGCTTGGACGACCAGACGTCGCCCACCTCGATCCCCGCCTTGCGCACGGTGAAATGGCCGCGATCCTCGGTGAAGTTGGGGCCAACGGCGTGGCGGATGCCATCAAAGGTGAGGCTGTAGCCGCCCGCTTCCGCCACCATGCCCTGTTTCATTTCCAGCACGGTTTCGGTCTCATAGGTGGTGACGATGACGATGCCGAGCACGGTGATGCCGACGCCCATATGCGCCAGCGCGGTGCCGAAGGCAGAGCGCGGCAGGCCCTTCAGACGGCGGAATGCGATGCCGAAGGCCAGCTTGCCGAAATTGGCGCGATACCAGAGATCGGCAAACGCACCGAAAATCAGCCAGAAACCGGCGGCGATGCCGAGCGCCGCCAGCACCGGACCGCCATTTTCCACGTACCAGAGCGCCAGACCGGCAAGGGCTGCAATGGCGGCGGCCACATAAAGCCGCTGGAATGCGCCAAGAAGATCGCCGCGCTTCCACGCCAGCATCGGCCCGAAGGGCGTGACGATCAGGATCGGGATCATCAGCAGGCCGAAGGTGAGATTGAAGAAGGGTGCACCGACCGAGATTTTTTCGCCCGTCAGCGTTTCCAGGATGAGCGGATAAAGTGTGCCGATCAGCACCGTGGCGGTCGAGACCGTGAGAATGAGATTGTTGAGGACGAGTGCCCCTTCGCGCGAGATCGGCGCAAACAGTCCGCCCACCTTCAGCGACGGCGCGCGCCAGGCAAAGAGCGCGAAAGCCCCACCGATGAAGATGGTCAGAATGCCGAGGATGAAGATGCCGCGGCTCGGATCGGTGGCGAAGGCATGCACTGAGGTCAAGACGCCGGAGCGGACGAGGAAGGTGCCGAGCAGCGACAGCGAAAAGGTCATGATCGCCAGAAGCACGGTCCATATCTTCAGCGCCTCGCGCTTTTCCATGACGAGCGCCGAATGGAGAAGTGCTGTTCCGGCCAGCCACGGCATGAAGGAAGCGTTTTCCACCGGATCCCAGAACCACCAGCCGCCCCAGCCGAGTTCATAATAGGCCCAGTAGGAACCCATGGAGATGCCGGCGGTCAGGAAAGTCCAGGCGGCGAGCGTCCACGGCCTTACCCAGCGCGCCCAGGCGGCGTCGATGCGGCCTTCCAGCAAGGCGGCGACCGCGAAGGAAAAGCAGACGGAAAAGCCGACATAACCGAGGTAGAGCAGCGGCGGATGGATGGCGAGGCCGAAATCCTGAAGGATCGGATTCAGGTCCTGCCCTTCGGCCGGCACCGGTGACAGACGCAGGAACGGATTGGAGGTGAGCAGGATGAACAGCAGGAAGGCAACGGAAATCCAGGCCTGCACGGCCAGAACATTGGCTTTGAGCGTTTCCGGCAGGTTGCGGCCGAAGGCGGCGACAAGCGCGCTGAAAAACACCAGAATGAGCAGCCAAAGCAGCATGGAGCCTTCATGATTGCCCCACACGCCGGTCAATTTGTAGAGCATCGGCATCAGCGAATGGGAGTTTTCCCAGACGTTGCGCACGGAGAAATCCGAGACGGCGTAAGCCCGTGTCAGCGCCGCGAAGGAAAGACCCACCAGCAGGAACATCATGACGGAGCCGAGCGAGGCGACATCCATCAGCGCCCGGTCGTTGCGGCGCGCGCCTATCACCGGCAACGTTGAGACGATGAGCCCCACACCAAGCGCCAGAACCAGAACATAGTGGCCGATCTCGTTGATCATTTCGTTGCTCCGGTCTTGTCAGTGGAGACGGCACCGGCTGACGGCGTTGCGGCGGGGTTCTCACCGTCGCCACCGTGTTGCCACAGGCCCTTGTCCTTCAGCCGGTCAGCCACTTCCTTCGGCATGTAGTTTTCGTCGTGTTTGGCCAGCACGCTGTCGGCCACGAAGCCATGGGTGGCGACATCGAATACGCCTTCGGTCACGACGCCCTGCCCTTCACGGAAAAGATCTGGAAGAATGCCGGTGTAGCTGACAGGCACATTGGCCTCGCCATCCGTAACAGTGAAGCTCACCGTGCGGCCCTCGCCGCGCTTGACCGAGCCTTCCGCCACCAGACCGCCGAGACGGATACGGGTGCCGGGATTAACTGGTGTCTTTTCAAGATCGGCCGGCATGTAGAAATAGGCGATGGACTGGCCGAAGGCGAACATGACGAGCAGCACCGCCGCGACAATGAAGCTCGTGCCGCCGCCGATGATCGCCAGTCGTTTCTGTTTGCGGGTCATTGCGTCACTCCCTGCGGCGCGGCATCCTGTTGCCCGTTGGTGCGGATCGGCCCGGCGGAAACGCCCAGTTCCTTCGCCAGTGCAAGGAGCTGCCTGCCCTGCTCACCCTCCGGCGGGAATGCCTGCAGGCCGGCCCTCAAGGCTTCACCGGCCTTGGCCTCATTCTTCAGCACCGAATAAGCGCGCACGAGCCGCATCCAGCCTTCGAAATCGGCCGGGTTTTCCTTCAGCTTGGCATCAAGGCTCGCCACCATGCCCTCGATCATCGCCTGCCGGTCGGTGGCCGTCATGTCATTGGCCGCCGCCATATCCTGCGCGGTCGGGCCAGGCGCGGCTGGGGCTGTCTCGCGGCCGGTGCGGGTAATATGTTCGCGAACCAGCGGCAGCCAGGGCGCGCCGGCCGGCGCATCGGCCTCCAGCGCCGCAAAAGCCGCACGTGCCTCGTCGGCCTTGCCCGCCTGTTCCAGCGACAGCGCCAGATAGAAGCGCGCGCGCGGATTACCGGGGCTCAACTGCTCGGCCTCGGCAAACGCGTCACGTGCCGCTTCGATGACGATGCCGTCATTGCCGGCCACCAGCGTTTCGCCAAGTCCCGTCAGCCGTTCGGCGCTTGGTCCCAGAAGACGCAGCGCATTGCGATAGGCAAGCTCTGCATCGCCAAGCCGCAGGGTTTTGAAATAGATCGGGGCCAGAATATCCCAGCCGGCGCCGTCATCCGGGTTCTGCGCCAGATGCCGTTCCGCCCGGGCGACCAGCAGGTTCATGTCATTGCCGGGTTTTTCAAGACGTGCCTCTAGCGGCATGTCCGGCACTTCCGGACTGCCGTTCCAGATGTAAAGACAGAGACCGAGGGCGGGCAGAAGAACGGTAATCAGGCTGGCGGCAAGATTGTGCCGCAGCGGCCGGGTTTCTTTTACCACTTCCTGTTCCGAATCGGCGGCGGCAAGCAGGCGGCGACCGATTTCAGCGCGGGCGTAATCCGCTTCGGTTTCACCGATCAGGCCCGCAGCGCGCTCACGGTCCAACTCGGCAAGCTGGTCGCGGTAAACGGCAACCTCACCGTCGCGGCGCGTCTCAGGCACCTCGGTCTTCCGCATCAGCGGGTACATCAGGACGATGGCGACAGCCGCCGTCAATATCGCAACGACAATCCAGAACATAAGGCTCAATTACTCGAATGCGCGGCACATGGAAACATGAAGCGCGGGGATGACGTGAATTTGAGACATCACGCCGCACCAAAAGCCCTGTTTCGGCTGTTCCGCCGTGCCTCTTCTTGTCATCGCCAGAGGTCGGTGACCTTGATTTACGTCAAACTCGTCAGGTCAAAGGCGACCAGCTGCCATCGCCATTGCGGCAGGCCGCGCCGCGCACCTTGATTTCGCGTCCATCCACGGTGAGGCTATGCGAATATTGCCGGCAGTTCTGATTGCCGACCTGATAGGGCGCATTGGCAACCACCTGCCCCTTGGCGTCATCGCCGTTCCACACGACTGGGGTTCCGACAGGCGCCGTTTCCAGCGCCTTGTATTCCGCCTCCAGCGCCTTGGTCTGGTCGCCCCTGTCGAGCTGCACGCCGCTTCGTCCGACGATGCCGCCTTCGAGATTGGCGAGGAACGGTGTTGCGGGCCGTGCGGAGCCGCCAAACAGGCCACCGCCCGCCGGGCGGGTGCCCGTGGTGGTGCAGGCGCTCAGCATCGATACGCACAGGATCGAGAGAAATACCGGGCGTGACACCAGCGAACGCATCGTCACGGAGCGACAGCCATCATACACGTCAACCAAACCCTGTCCTCTTTCCTGCCGCATTGCACCTAATATGGTGCCATTGAATTTCTTGCCTTTTTTCTTGCCTCACGCAAGCTCTTTCGAAAGGCCCGGCAAAATCAGATCGGCTTTCAGCCCGCCGATCGCGCTGCGCGACAGCGAAAAGCGGCCATGGTACTCAGACACCACTTCGGAAACGATGGAAAGTCCCAGTCCCGTTCCCGGACGGCTCTCATCCAGCCGCCTGCCGCGCTTCATCGCCTCACTGATCTGTCCCGGCTCCAGCCCCGGCCCATCATCCTCTACCGTCAGTTCCACCCACGAACGGCGGCCGATTTCGGCGTCGGAGGAAGGGTGCGTGCCGGTGGCAAGCGTGACGACCACACGGGTCTCGGCAAACCGCGCGGCATTTTCCAGAAGGTTGCCGACAACCTCCTCCAGATCCTGCTGCTCCATGCCCAGCACCGCGCCGGGTTGCTCGAAATTCAACACGAACTGCTTTTCGGGGTTCAGGCGGCGCATCACACGCACCAGCCGTTCCAGCGCCGGTTCGGCCTCCACGCGGGCGAGGATGGAGCCGCGCTGGGCGGCGATGCGGGCGCGGGAGAGATAGGACTGCACCTGCGCCTGCATGGCGTCGGCCTGCGCCCGCACCAGATCGCCATGCTGCGGCTCCAGCGTGCGGGCCTCGTTCAGAAGCACGGCGATCGGCGTCTTCAGGGAATGGGCGAGATTGCCGACCTGCATGCGGGCGCGCTCCACCAGCCGCCGGTTGCTGTCGATCAGCGCGTTGACTTCATTCGCCAGCGGCTGGATTTCACGCGGGAATTCGCCCTCGAGGCTCTCCGCCTCCCCGCCCCGGATCTTGCCGAGCGCGACACGGGCCTGATCGAGCGGCCGCAGACTGTAGAGAATGGCAAGGCCGTTGACGACGAGACTGCCGACGCCGAAAACGGCCAGCGCCAGATAAAGGCTGTTGGAAAAATCACGCACATCGTCTTCCACGACATTCAGATTGCCGGAGACGCGAAACCGCGCCGCACGGCCCTCACCGTCAAGCACCACTTCCGTTTCCGCCACGCGTACCTTGTTACCCGCCTCATCGGTGACGGCATAAAAGCGCTCGTATCTGTTGTCGAAGGGTGCGTCGATAATGCTCGGCACCGGCAGCGTCGACACGCCGAGCGAGGAAGAAACCAGTGGCGCGGTCTGGAAATTGCCAAGCGGCTCCACCACCCAGTACCAGCCGGTATCGGGCTGCGAAAACCGGAGATCGCCGAGCTGCGGGCTGCCGGCCAGTGTATTTTCGTTGGAAATCGTCACGGAATTGATGACGTTGTAAAGCTGCGCCCGCAGAAGGTCGGTGAAGCTGCGCTCCACGCCCTGCCGGTAAAGCGTCGAAATGACGACGGCGATCACCACCAGCGCCAGCGCCGACCAGGCGGAGGCAAGCAGCAGAACGCGGGCGGTGAGAGAGCTATTTCGCATCGGCCGGGGCTTGCATCCGGTAACCGAGACCACGGATCGTCTCGATCAGATCGACCCCAAGCTTTTTGCGCAAACGCCCGACAAACACCTCGATCGTGTTGGAATCCCGGTCGAAATCCTGATCGTACATATGTTCGACCAGCTCCGTGCGCGAGACGACCTCGCCCATGTGATGCATGAGATAGGATAAGAGACGGAACTCGTGCGAGGTAAGCTTCAGCGTCGTGCCATTGACGGTCGCCTTGGAGGATTTGGTATCGAGCTTGACCGGACCGCAGGTGAGTTCCGAGGACGCGTGGCCGGCGGCGCGGCGGATGAGCGCACGCACGCGGGCAAGCACTTCTTCCACATGGAAAGGCTTGGTGACGTAATCGTCGGCACCGGCATCGATGCCTGCCACCTTGTCGCTCCAGCGGTCACGGGCGGTGAGGATCAGGACAGGCATGGCCTTGCCGGCCGCACGCCATTTTTCAACGACGGTGATGCCATCCAGCTGCGGCAGGCCGATATCGAGAACGATCGCGTCATAGGGTTCGGTATCGCCGAGATAATGCCCTTCCTCGCCGTCAAATGCCTGATCGACAACATAACCGGCCTCTTTCAGCGCATCGGTCAACTGACGATTGAGATTGGCATCATCCTCAACAACGAGAATACGCATTATCAGCCCTTTCCTGTGTCCCGGCCCGCCTGCGTTCCGGTCATGCTAAGTGTCTCGGATCGTTTTCCGATATTTCGGCGATGCGGGCAAGCTACATCGGCACGCGCATCGTTACCTTGCGCGGGCGCTCGCCATTGCCCTGGACGAGAACGGTGACGACACAGGACTGACCGTCACCGGAAGGATAGACCGAAAGCAGCTGGCCGCCGGTTTCGCGCACGACGCGGGAGACGGCTGCGCCGCAATCGCTGGCAGCCAGAATGTAGTGGCCCTGCAGATCAGCCTCGGGCGCCGTGAAACCGGAAAGCCCGGCTGCAAGCGTCGCGATGATGAGAGGTGATGCCATTCTACAAACTTCCAAAAACCGGGTGCGTCTCGAACCTTATTGTGACCGAATATGTAGCGCAAAGCGTCTGAATGGCAAATGAATGCTACCCCCGCCGCCATGAGCCGCGGCGGGGGCTTTGCTGCTGCTGTTATCGTCAGCGGATGGCGCGGGTTGCCGAAAGGCGGCCATAAAGTGCAATCAGGCCGCCAATTCCGCCTGCAACCGTTACCAGCCCTTCCGCCAGCTCGCCGTGCAGACCGGCCGGCAAGTCGAAGCCTGCGACGGCGAAAAGCGGTGCAAAAACCGCAATCAGCGCGCCCCAGATCGTGCGCGATTGATACCATGCCTTGGTGCTATCCATT
Organism: Agrobacterium sp. ICMP 6402; assembly: GCF_009498615.1. Lineage (NCBI taxonomy): Bacteria > Pseudomonadati > Pseudomonadota > Alphaproteobacteria > Hyphomicrobiales > Rhizobiaceae > Agrobacterium > Agrobacterium sp. ICMP 6402. The sequence goes on along the minus strand of NZ_QSNV01000001.1, from coordinate 501,120 downwards.
CTCTCATCCTTTGCGTTGTTTTTCAGGCAGTTATCAGAGCGGGAGAAGGGCCTGCGCCGCCACTCCCAGAGGCACCGCGCGGCCGAGCTGGCGGACACGCACGGAAATGTGATCCCGCAAGATCGGGAAATCTGTGAGTTCGGCGGCGGCAGGGTAAAACCACAAGGGTTCGGAGACCTCCGCCATTCGTTTGACGGCCTCTCCCTCCAGCACCTCGACGCGGTAGCGCTCGAAAGGCTCGTCCAGCGGGATGTCGCTTGCATCCCAGCCATCGGCCTCCATCCGGCCACGCCGTTTCCATTTGATCAGAACGCCATCGCTTTTCCGCTCGCCGGAAAGATGCACCGGCGCAAGCGGCGTCTGCGCCCGCAATCCACCCTCGAATGCGAAAGGCCCGGCCGAAGCGCTCGCCTTTCCCGCTGCCTCGACCATCCAGTTCAGGCGACGTCCGCGCTCGCTAAGGGCAAGGCCGAGCGGCTGCACCGCCGCATCCAGCACCACCACCGGTGCACCTGCGGGCGCGCCCACCGCCAGTGCATCTTCCGTGCCCGCCAGTCCGCGCAGGAGGACCGAGAGCCGCCAGCGCGAGGGCGCGATTTCCTCGGCCTTTGCGAAGGCGACGATTTCCCAGACGCCGTTGGCGGCCTTGATGGCGATGCGGTTCTCACCGTTCAGCACTGCAAACTCCAGCGCCGAGGCAAGCCCGCCATAGGGCAGATCGATCAGGATGGCATTCCCCCGATCGAAGCGGCCGGAGGGGCCGGGCTTAAGCGGCATTGCCAGCGTGCCGATCATCGCCGGCTGGTCAAGCACGGCGCGTTGCCGGTAACCTTCCGTGCCCGAGGATGCGGAAACGAGGATCGGCCGCCATGGCCTTGCGAAAACGGCAATCCGCGCCGAATGCTCCGCAGCGACACCATCATGGTGCGGCAGGTCGAGAAACAACACTTCCGGGGCAAAGCCCTCGGCACCGCTTATGCCGCCGGCGCGTCGCTCATCCGCCGCACCCGCAAAAACCGAAAACGCAGCGGAAAAAGCACGCGCCTCCACTTGCCTCATAGCGCCATCTTCGATCCGGCTGACTAGAAACCGGCCTGCCGGAGCCTGCGGAAAGGCGTCCTCCGGCAAACGGATGCAATCACCGGGCTCAAGGGCGATATCGGCAGGTGGCAGGGCAAAACGCACTGTGCGCCGTGCCCGACGGTTGTCCCGCAGCACCGCCTCGACAGCGGTTTCCGCCGTTTCCGCCGGCAAGGCGACGTTGAGGTCTAGCCGCATCACCCGGCTGCCGGCATTGTCGATGCGGCGGGAACGCGCACTTGCCTGCTCGTAGTCCAACGCTGGGTTAAACGAGGTCAACACGGCCTCAGCGGCAAAATCGCTGTCATGACCGCGATTTTCCGACCACAGCGGCTCACTATCGAGATCGGCAAGCACGGAAATATCGCGGACGGGCAAAACCGCCGTGTTGCGGGAACGGAAGCAAAGGGTTCCGCCATCCTCCGCCACATCCACGTGAAACGCCGCCATCAGCGGCTCCAGCAAGGCGCGCGCCGAGGTCACATCGCCCTGTACATAACCGGTCATGTCGCCGCTGACGGCGGAGACATCGAAAGCAGAAAAGCCGTGGTCGGTCAGGATTGCGGTAATGGTATCGGCAAGCGTCACTGTCCCCAACCGGCCGTTCAGCCAATGGCCGGTGCGCCAGTTGCCGCCATCGCTCCACACCGCACCATTCTGCGGAAAGGCGGGAAAGGGCCGCGCATCCCAGGTCCAGAGATAGACGCGGTTTGCATCCACCATCGCCGCATCGCCTTGACCCCAATGGTCAAGATGCGCTTCCAGAAACCGCCGCTGCTGGCTGTCGGCCCGGCTGCGGCGGGAGAAATACGGAAAGGCGTTTTCCGCCGATTTCGGATCGGGAAAGACATTCGGGCGCGTCGCACTCTTGTCCACCGCCGGGCAACCGAGTTCGGTGATCCAGATCGGTTTCGAGCCCGGCACCCATGCGGTGGCTGTCGATTTCTCCACGCCCCGCACCCGGTCGTAATGGCGGTTTCCCCACCAGTTCCCGATGTCCTTGTAGCGGAACACCCATGGCTTGCCCTTTAGTCCATCAGTGATGGTCGTGCGCCGCCGCGCCGCACGGTCCGCGTCGCTGGCATAATACCAGTCGAAGCCCTCACCTACCGTGATGGCGCGGCGGAAGGCGGAAGCATCATCCGGGCCGCTCATGCCATCAGGATTGCCGTTTGCGGCATCCTCGTCGCGCCAGTCGGACAGCGGCATGTAATTGTCGATGCCGATGGCGTCGATATCGCGGCTCGCCCAGAGCGGATCGAGATGGAAGAACACATCGCCCGAACCATCTGCCGGCTGGTAACCGAAATATTCGCTCCAGTCCGCCGCATAGGTCAGTTTCACCGCCGGTCCGACAACGGCGCGCACATCCCCCGCCAGCCGCACCAGTTCCTCCACGAAGGGGAAGGCATCATTCTCATCGCGCAGGCTCGTCAGACCACGCAGCTCCGAGCCGATCAGGAAAGCATCCACCCCGCCCGCCTGCGCCACAAGCGCCGCATAATGCAGCACCATGCGGCGATATCCCTCAGCGCGATGGCAGAAGGCCAAAACCTCCCGCCGCGCGCCGGCGCTGCGATCTGGAGAACCGGCTCTGCCGGGTGCGGGAAAACAGGTGATGCGCCCGCGCCAGCCATAGGCGTCCTGCTCGCCTTTGCCATAGGGGTCGGGCAGGCCGTTGCCTGCCGGCACATCCATCATCACAAAGGGATAAAGGCAGACCTTCAGCCCCCGCGCCCTGAGGTCCGCTATCGCCTGCAGCACGCTTTGATCGTCCGGCGTGCCGCCATAGGCCGGGCCGCCGCCGTGATGGCTGACCAGATGCGCCACCCCGCGCGAAAGCCCGGCGACGGACCATGGCGCGGTTTCTCCATCGCGGCCTGCCACTTCCACGCCGGGCAGAATACGGCATTCGCCCGCCCGCATATCCGTGCCGAACCAGCTGACCACCAGTGCGGCGCTTTGCAGATTGGGGCAAAGCGCCTGTAACTCGTCGATGGCCGCCTGCCAGTCGGTCGCGGCCGTCAGGCCGTTGCGGTTCATGATGCGGCTTTGCCCCATGCCGGTCGTTTCCGACACCTGCACTGTTGCATAACCATGCTCCGTTGCGCCCGGAATGACGGTGATGGCGCGGATGGATTTTTCCAGCCGGCCGACCGGGCGCACGACTTCGAACTGCATCAGTGGAATGCGATTGCCATAACCATCGAGCGGCAGCCGCTCGAAAACCACATAGGCCAGCCCGCGAAAGGCCGGCGCATTGCCGCTTCCCTGCTTCGCCTCGATCAGCGGATCGGGCAATTGCGTTTCGCTGCCGGGGTAAAAACGCATCTCGACGCCGGTCAGATCAACTTGTCCGCCATCGGCCCAGACGCGCCGCACCATGGCCGCTTCGCCTTCGCAGAGGCCGATGGCAAGATTGGCGAAATAGCGAAAAGTCTCCACCTTCGGGCCGCGATTGCCCTTGCCGCCGCGCCGCTCGACCTCGATGCTTTCCTCGAAGCGCGTCGCCCAGATCAGCGTGCCGCCGATCCTCGCCGTGCCGTAAAGCCGGTTGATGGCCGCACCCTCATCCGCCCCCGGAATGCGCGCCGTCGAAAGACGCGTGCCGGATACGGTTCTTCCGTTCGACAGCAAAGCGCGGTCGACGGCATTGCCCGCCAGCGCACCCGCCGCCTGGCCGATGATGGCGCCCAAGGGGCCGAAAAAACTGCCCAGGGCCGCACCCGCCGCCTGAAAAACTATGGTCGCCATGTTTGCCTCGAAAAATTTCAGGGATCGGGAAAACGGAAGGTGCCGGCGATGCGCCGTTTCCAGCCTGGCACCAGCGCGGAACACACCACCGCCGCCTGTTCATAGGCATGGATGAAATGCTGAGGCCCGGCGACGATGCCGAGATGTTTGGCCGCCGCATCGGCCTGCCAGCGGAACAGCAGCAGGTCTCCCGGTATTGCCTCTTCCATGTCAGGCACCGGCAGAAAGTGGCGCTTCGCCGCCGCCATCAGCCGGTCTTCACCGCCACGTTCGGCCCAATCAGGCGCATAGGGCGGCAGCAATTCCGGCTCCGCGCCATAAAGTTCACGCCAGATGCCCCTGACGAGGCCGAGGCAATCGCAGCCGACGCCCTTTAACGAGGCCTGATGCCGGTAGGGCGTGCCGATCCAACACTTCGCCAGCGCCAGCACTTTTTCTCCGGTATCGCTCATGGAAACAGTGCCCTGCCATCATGGGTCTGGCCGCCGTTGGCGTAGGAATAGGCGAAATCCGCTCCCGGCAGATGCGGAAAGCCCCTGAAATTCAGGTGATTGGCGAATTTCGCCTTGCAGGTGGCAAAACTCTTGTCGCAGCCGGCGGTGACAGAAAATCCGTCTCCGGGCGATGGCATCTGTTCCGGCACCAGCCAGAAGGACAGAATCGTGCCGCCGTCGCGGCGCGCATGGCCATCGAGGTCAAAACTCTTGCCGGCGAGTGCACCGCTGAGAAACCGCAACTTTCCCCGGCTGAAGAAACCGTCGGTGAAAGCGTCAAGCCCCGAGACCAGCAGGTTACCCGCCGCATCCACCGCCGCCACGCTGCCATTGCCGGTGAACCGCGAAAGGTCGATGCCGCAGCGGCAGTCACCCAGTGCAGCATCGCAGCGACGCCCATAGATTCTGCCCTGCGGCTGCCCGAGGCGATGGGCGAGGCTGCGCAACTCGGCGCGAAACGCCCCGCCCGCCCGCGTCACCTCGCCGATCTCACGCATGGAAAGCAGCACATGCTCATCCGGCGCCTGCCAGTTGACGAGGTAAAGCTCCACCCGTGCGCCATCGAAACGCCCGGCGGCCAGATCGCTTTCCGAAATCGCCTCGCTGGAAAAACCGCCCGCCACCTCACCGGCACTGGCACCCAGCCCGGTTTCACTGTCGCTGTCGCTCGCCCCGAAACCGCTGGCGGCGAGATAGTCCGTGCCGGCGAAAGAGAGTGTCTCGTCGTGGTCGGTAAAACCGATCACAGCGCCCTCCTTCAGCGTCACCTTCCAGCAATGGCAGGTGGTCGTGGCATCGCCCTTCAGATGCGCGGCAAGGGCTACAGGAATGATCTTCATGGCAGGATTTCCATCAGTGGAATGGAGGGAATGCGGCCCGCCTCGAAAGCGGTGAGGTTGACGTCGATGCGATCGATCGCGAAGCGCACCGGCACGTCGAATTCAAAACCCGCCCGGATCACCGCGCCGGCCGGCGGCACCTTGCCGGCGCGAAACGTCACCATGCCGGTGGCATGATCGACCGACATATCCGCAGGCGGGACACGCACCCCCTCGACTGACACGACAACCGAACCTTCGACCGGCTTCTCCACCTGCCGCGTGAAGGAGCCACCCGCATCCGCATAGGTTTTCACCAGCGGAAACTGCGCCGCTGCACCATCGCCCGTGCCGATTCTCTGGTCGGTCGCGGCGGGCGCTTCGCCCGGCGGGCAGGATTTGAAATCGACAGGATCGCGAAACCTGAAGCCGTAAAGCTCGCCGCGCCGCGCCTCGAAAAAGGCGAGCACCTCATAGAGATCGGCGACGGAGCGGATGCCGGATCCCGCATCATAAGCGCGTCTGGCATTCTTCCAGCGCTGGTTGCGGTTCTCCCGCCCGTTGGAAAGATTGACGATATCGGTTCGCCTCACTGGCCCGCCGCTGACGCCGAGCGCCAATCGCAGCGGAAACCGCACTTCATGAAATGCCGCCATGTCGTTGTTCCACGAATCTTTTTGCTGTGTTGAAAGGTCGGTGCGTCACAAACCGCGCTGGCCGCGCCCGACGCTGCGGGCCAGCATGGCGGCGATCTGGCCTTCGCTTTTTCTAAAACTCGCCGCATCGGTGGCCGTCACGTTGAAGACGATCTGCGCACCGCTGCCGCCCGCCGGTGCTGCCACACCTAGAGAGCCATCCGAACCACGTTTCAGCGGCAGGATCGTCTCCGCCCCCGCCTCGCCCATGAGGCCCAGCCCGCCGCCCATCGGAAAAAAGGCGGGGCTGGAAACCACGCCACCATCGGCAAAAGGCGTGATGCTGCGCCCCGGCACCCCGCCATCGGCAAAGGCAAACAACGAACCGCCACCGTTCAAAAGCCCGCCAACGGCGTTGCCGATCATGTTCTCCAGCGGCTTCAACCCGGCGGAAAGCGCCATGCCCGACAGACGTTCTCCAAGCCCGCGCAGCACCTCGTCCAGCCCCTTGCCGCCTGTCGTCGCCGCCTGCAGGGCCGACGTCAGCGCCGCCCCGAACCGCTCGGACCGCCGCTCGAGATCGCCCATCACCTCCACAAGCGCTTCCGCCTCCTGGCGGTCGCCCGCAATCGATCCTTCGCCTGCCATCGCGCTTGCCTTTCTGATTCAACTGGGGAATGCATGCTGCTGAAACAGCTTCAAAAAAATCTGCTGCTTCAGCCAAAGCCTTTTAAAACCTAGCTTCTTGGGTTATAGTCTTCATGGTCACGGTTCTGCGACAGCATGGCATGCGCTTCGTCATCTACACGGCCGATCATGAGCCTCCGCATGCGCATGTCTACGGAGAGGGTGAAGCCCGTATCGATCTCGTAACCCTTACCGTCATGACGCAGGGCGGCATGTCGGACAGGGATGTACGGCGCGCGGTTGCAGTGATCGAAGAAAACCGGACGCTTTTTCTTGAAACGTGGAGAAAATATCATGGTTGAGGTCAGCGATGCCGAACTTGCCGCCGCCAAGGAGCGCTGGCGGCAGGAACACGCGGAACGTCCTGTTCCGGTTGCCGTGCGTTTCGATGCGGCATCGGCCCGGGTCATTGTCGATTTCACCAATGGCGCCTGTTTCATGTTTCCAGCCCACGCGCTGGAGGGCTTGGAGAACGCCACGCCGGAACAGCTGGCCGAGGTCGAGCTCCTCGGCGAGACCGGCCTGCATTGGGAAAGCCTCGATGCGGATTATACGATCAGCGGGCTTATGAACGGCATTTTCGGCAGCCGCGCTTTCATGGAAGCGCAGCGCAAGGGCGGGCAATCCCGCTCCCCGGCCAAGGCCGCCGCCAGCCGCGCCAACGGTGCGAAGGGTGGCCGTCCGCGAAAAATGCCCTGACACCGTCACCCATCCGGAAACCGCCGCATCATCGCCTCTATCGCCCGACGATCGGGGCTGCCGGAACCAGCACGCACGCCGCCGGTCATCGCGAAGAATTCCCTTGGTGTCAGCCGCCAGAAGGTTTCGGAAGAAAGCCGCAGCAGACAGAAGCCGGTATGGATCACCGTCTCCCAGGGGAAAGGGCGCGGCGTCGCCTCGCCTGCTGCGGCGCTTAAGGGTCCGGCTGTGTTTCTCCTTTCGGGCCGCCAAAGGTGGCGGTCAGAAGGTCGGCGATGATGGCGGCGTGGCCGGCGACGCCGCCTTCCACGGTTGCGGCGGCCACATCCTCATCGGAAAACACATTGCCCGCGCCGCGCAGGCCCGCACCGATCACCCGGATCATGTCGGCGGCCTTCATGCGGCCGCTGGCGAAACGTTCGGCGAGTGCCGTCAGGTCATCGGCCTGAAAGGCGGTTTCGAGTTCGGCCAGCGCCCCGAGCGTCAGGCAGAGAATGCGCCTTTCGCCGTCGATCAAAGCCTCGATCTCGCCGCGATGGCGGTTCGCCCGCCCGTAGCGTAACCCTTGCGGCATCACAGCGCTCCGAAATTAAGGAGACCGGCGGATTCCAGCGCGGTCTCGAATTGCACCTCGCCATCGTGGCGGCCGGAATATTCGAGCGCGACGATCTGGAACGGCCCGGTGATGGTGCCGAAATCCGGAATGACGATCTGCCAGCCCGGAATGGCGCCGGCAAAAAATGCGCCGCGCACCAGCGCATCGCTCGCTACATCCTTGAAGATGCCGGATGCCGTCAGCGATGCCCGCTGCACGCCCACACCGGCCAGAAGCTCGCGCCAGCGCCCCGCACTTTCACCGTCGGTAATATCGACGGCCTGCGCGTTGAAGGCCAGCCGCTTGGTTCTCAGCCCCGCCACGGTCACATAGGCACCGGCATGATTGATCTTCAGCAGCAGGTCCTTGCCCTTCTGCGCCACCATGGTGTTCTCCTTTGGCCTCGATTGATGTTGCCGGGCCGCAATTGGCCTGCTACCAAATAATTCCTCCGCATCTCGCACCCCTGATTTCCATCATGTCTGAAGCCACCCCCTTCCCGTCCCGCGCGCGCCTCATCGGTGTGCTTGCGGTTGGGCAGATCATCAGCTGGGGCAGCGGTTTCGACATGCTGGCCGTGCTCGGCCCACGGATCGGGCAGGAGCTGACCATCGCCAACGAGGTGGTGTTTGCCGGCCTCACCGTCATGATGACGATCAGCGCGCTCTGCGGCCCGCTTCTGGGAAGAACGCTCGTGCGCCACGGCGCAGCGCCCGTCCTTGTGGCGGGTTCGTTGCTTTTCACGGCGGGTTTTGTCGTGCTCGCCTTTGCGGGCGGCGTGATCAGTTATTTGCTCGGCTGGGCCGTCATCGGATTTGCCGCCACCTGCGGCCTGACGACGGCGGCCCATGCGGCGGTGGTGGAGCGTGTCGGCGCGGAAAGCGGCCGGTTGCTGACGCTGCTGATGCTGTTTACCGGGCTTTCGGCAGCATTTTTCCTGCCGCTCACCACGCTTGCCACCGAACATTTCGGCTGGCGCGGCACGCTCATCGGTTATGCCTGTCTGCAGCTCTTCCTGCTTCTGCCTCTCTATGTCTTCGTCCTTCCCGGCCGGCCGGTCCGCAAAGCGGTAACGCCGCAGGAAGCCGCTGCGATTTCGCCCTCGCCGGTCGATACGCGACGTGCCTTTCTGCTGCTGGCGGCAATGACGACGATCAGCGCCTTCACCACCTTCGGCCTGTCTCCGCTGCTGCCCCTGCTGCTGGTCAACGCCGGCGCATCACAATCGCTGGCCGTGCAGCTGGCATCCGTGCGCAGCGTTCTTGCGATCACGGCGCGCGGACTGGATTTCCTGCTTGGCAAATACGGCAACCCGTTCGTGACAGCCATGATCGGCCTCTGTCTGCTGTTCCTGTCCCTGCTGCTGTTGCTCGCCTTTGCCCCGGCCATGCCCGCCTTCATCAGCTTCATCGTTTTCTTCGGTTTTGGCGCGGGCGTGCTCACCGTCAGCCGGGCCGTGTTGCCGCTGGCGGTGTTTTCCCCGGAGCAATATGGCCTGCAGGCCGCACGTATCTCGCTGCCGCAGAACCTCGCCATTGCCTTTGCGCCCGTTATCTTCACGCTGGCGCTGGATCGCGGCGGGGTCGCGGCCATGTTGACCATCGCCGCCGTGCTGATCGGCATTTCGTTTCTGCTGCTGATCGTCCTGTGGAAGACCGTGCGCAAATAGCCTTCCTGAAACAGCGCTATTCCGTCACCGCCCTGAAGCGCATATCGGCGATGAAATTCCGTGTCTTCGGCTCGCGCCGCGAGCGGCAGGAGCGGAGTTGCAGGTTGACCAGCGAGATGCCAGCGAGCGGAAGTGCGCCATCGTCGAGCAGGATTTTCACCCTTTCGACGATTTCCCCCGCCCGTTTGCGGCCGCCGGCATCACTCCAGATTTCCAGCGACAGGAAATGCTCCTCGGCCTTTTCCGTCGCCGTCGAATAGTCGCGGCTTTCAAGCTCGCCGATGACGATTGTGGGCAGAAGCGCACGCGGCAAAAGCCGGTCGACGATGCCGCCTGATGTCAGTGCTGTCAGCGTTACATCGCCGGTCAACCGCGCGAAAATCGCTTTCAAAAGGGCATTCGCGGCGCTCATGGGATCTCCTCCTCACAACGGCAGACGATGAAGCGGCGGGTCTCGTCCGGGTCCATCACCGTGCGGATCACCAGAATGCGCCGGCCTTTGCGGAAGCGCATGCCGGCGGCGATGTCGCTGCGCCACACCAGCCAGACGCGGTGGGTGATCGTCACGCCTTCGGCCGAGGCCCGTTCATGGGACATATCCGAAACGGGTTCGATCGCCGCCCAAAGCGAGCGCAGGGCGTTCCAGTCTTCCGCCACACCACCCTGTCCGTCCGGCGTCTCGATGCGCCCTTCCAGCTCCAGCCGCGCTGTCAGCTTGCCGGGGTCGAGAAAAACGAGGTTCATGGCTTAAAGCCCCACACGGCAGAAGGGCGACACCAGCCGCTCATAACCGGCCGAAACCGCCGCCGGCTGGTTTTCCAGGGCGACGGCACCACGGAAAGCAAACATCTGGGCCACATGCATCAGCATGGCGCGCTTCAGCGTATCGGGCACATCCGTTCCGGCCTCGCCATAACCGGCGATGAAGTCGATCTCGATGCCGTTCATCGCCCGACCTGGGGCGGGCGGATCGCGCAGCCACAGCCGTGCCGGACGCGACGCGCCGTCGAGTAATTTGTCGGCGGCGGTGATGTCGGTCTCGCGCCCGTCACTGCCGAAAACCAGAATCGTTTCGATGGTTTGCACCGGTGTCTTGCCAATCGGAATCACGCCCGTTTGCGGCCATCGGTCGAGATAAAGCCGCCAGGTCTGGCGGATCAGGCAAAGGCCGGTGGTGCGCTCCAGATGCTCGCGGGCGGTGCGGATCAGCGCGGTCAGAAGCGTGTCTTCGTCACCGCTATCGAGACGCAGATGCGCCTTGACCTCGGCAAGCGTCAGCGGCTCCGCCTGCGGTGGATTTATGAGGGCGTAGGTCATGGGGTCTCCGGGATGACGGTAATTGCAGGCTGGATGAGCGAGCGGGCGCAACGAATTCTTCTCCCCGTGGGGGAGAAGTCCGCGGCAGCGGGATGAGGGGGCGAGGGTGCGGTCAATCGCTGGCGTTGCCCCCTCATCCGACCCTTTGGGCCACCTTCTCCCCGTGCGGGGAGAAGAAACGAGCGGCAAACTCGAGGTTCAATTCACCCCGAATTTCACCAGCTTGATCGCCTCGAAATTCTGTACGCCGCCGCCCACACGTTTGGTGGTGTAGAACAACACGTAGGGTTTGGCCGAATAGGGATCGCGCAGGATGCGCACGCCGGTGCGGTCGACGACGAGATAACCGGAGCGGAAATCTCCGAAAGCGATGGCGAAGCTGTTCGCCGCGACATTCGGCATGTCTTCCGCCTCCGTCACCGGAAAGCCCATCAGCGAGGCGGGCTGGCCGGCGGCGGCGGGCGGATGCCAGAGATAGGCGCCGGTCGTATCCTTGAAACGGCGCAGCGCCGCTTGCGTCTTGCGGTTCAGAAGGAAAGTACCGTTCTGGCGGTGGCCGGCCTTCAGGCCATAAACGGCATCCAGAAGCACGTCCATCGGCCCGGCGGAGGCGAAGCCGGCCGAAACGCCTGTCGCGACATAACCGATATTGCCCCAGCTCCAGCTGTCATTGGCAATGGCCGTATAGGAGAGGAAACCCTTCGGTTTGTTGACGCCGTCTCCGACGATGAAAGCGGCAGCCTCCTGTTCGGCAAAGGCGATATCCACCTCTGATGCGATCCATGCCTCGACATCAACCGCCGCATCATCCAGTAGGCCCTGGGTGGCGGCCGGCATGGCATAGAGTTCCATGGTCGGGAAAGAAAGCTCAGACAGCTTCGGTGTCGCCGTTTCGGGGCGGGCTGCGGTTTCGGCGACCCAGCCGGTGGCAAGACCGCCCGCAGAGAAGGGTTTCTTCAGCACGGCCGTGGACACCTGCCGCACGGTGGCCAGCGCCCGGATCGGCGAAATCGCCGTCATGCGCCGGCCAATCTCGCCATCCGTCTCGGTCGGCAGGAGAAAGCCGCCATCCGTGCCGCTCGATCCCGCAAAGGCCTTGGCCTCCAGATCGCGCAGCGCACCCTCCTCACCCCGGCGAATATAAGCCTCGAAGACAGCCTTATGTTCTTCGGCATCATGCGAGAGCGCATCCTTGCGGCCAAGCGCAGGCCGCGCCTTTTTGAGCGCCAGATCGTCCATGATCCTCCTGTTATCGTCGAGCGCCCTGTCGATACGGTCCAGCTTGTCGCGGGTCACGACATCCGCGCCCATCTTGCGTTCGATGTCATTGAGCCGTTGATCATTGGTATCGCGAAAAGCCTCGAAAGCCTCCATGAACTCGTCGAAGGCCGCCGTCATCGTGTCGGGCACGGCCTTTACCTGCGGCGCAACCGTCATTGCGGCCGGTTTGGTCATCTGGTCTGTCATGTCGCCATCCTTGTTGTCGGAAGTAGTTGTCGGAAAGTCAGCGTTTGAAGGCGGTGCCGAACAGCGAGCGCGCCGCGCGGCGCATGGTGCGCACCAGTTCGGTTTCGCGGTCGCGGAAGAAGCGGGCGTGTTTGACATCCGAGACGCGCGCGGACGGCAGCATCGGAAAGGTCACGACCGAGATTTCCCAGAGATCAGCCTCAAGAATGCGCCGCACGCCGGAACGCCCCGCCTTGCCGGAACGCGCTTCCTTGCCCGAGCGGACGGTTCGAAAACCGATCGACAGCCCGTCCAGCGCGCCGGTCTTCATCAGCGAATGCACCTCGCGGGAGCGCGCGACGCCGGGGGCCAGAACGCCCTCGACATAAAGCCCGCGCTCGTCCTCGCGGATGGTGCGCCAGGCGCCGATCGGCTCAGCCGGATCGTGCTGGTAGAGCATACGGATGCCGGCCGCTCCCCGTTCCTCGATGGAGCGGCGGAAAGCGCCGCGCTCGATCACGTCGTGGCCGAGATCGACCTCGCCGAAGACGCTGGCATAACCGGAAAACGTGCCGTCGCCGGCGATGCCGCGCAGTTCCAGACTGGCGAATTTGCGCGTGGCGGGACGCGGCCCGCGATAGGCGTGCATGGGGAACTCCTGCGATGTGGCAATGAAGCCGCCTTGCGGCGCGGGCTCAGCGGCGCGGGCGTGTGCCGTAGTGGCTGGCCACGCGCACCATCACGCCCAGCCCCCACCAGGCCATCATGCTGGCTGCGGCGGAGCCCGCCACCATGATTTCCCGGCCGGAAAGCGCGCCGGCAATATCGAGCTGCTGCACGATCCACAGGCCGATCGGCCCGCCGAAGATCATGCCGCAGGACACCCCGGTGATGAAACGGCTCGCGGCTTCACGTTTGCTTTTCGGCAGCAGATAGACAAGCGACACGCCGGCACCCGCAACGGCGCCGGTGATGCGGGCGGCCCAGATGCCGGCCTCATTGGCGAATTCAGACATGGGTAATCATTCCGCTCTAGGATGTTGCAATCGGGCGAACGCACCGCGTCGCCCGCAGGCGCTGTTTGCGCGCCTGCGATGGGTGATTTCTCGAGTCTTCGGAGAAGCTTCGGCGGAAAGCCTCACAAAGAGAATCCGCCACTTCAGAAAATGGTTCGGCAGGCAAGGTTCAGCGTCGATCCACCCTTCGGCGCGATCAGTAACCGACGGCTTCGCGTTTTTCCTCGTCGCTCAGAAACGACGCCGCGCCGATGCGCGTCCAAAGCCCATCCCGCTCACCGGCAAGCCCGGCGATCTTGTCGAGATCCGGTTCCAGACGCAGACCGGAACCGAAGACCGGCGCGAGCCAGCCGCACAACCTTGCCGCCGTGCGGTTGACGAGCGGCAGCACGGTGAGGCGATAAAAGGCGCGGTTCGCCTCCTGGTAATTGGCATAGGTATTGTCGCCGGGAATGCCGATCAGCATCGGCGGCACGCCGAGCGCCAGCGCGATATCGCGCGCCGCGCCGTTGCGGGCTTCCAGAAAATCCATGTCGCGCGGCGAAAGGCCCATGGCCTTCCAGTCCAGCCCGCCTTCCAGAAGCAGCGGGCGGCCGGCATTCATCGCGCCCTGATACCCCTCCTCCAGCTCGCGCTTCAGCCGTTCATATTGCTCGGTGGAAAGATTACCACCCTCCTTCGGCTGGTAGACCAGCGCACCCGAAGGCCGGGCGGAATTGTCGAGCAGGCGCTTGTTCCAGTGGCTTGCGGCATTGTGCAGATCAAGCGCGGCACCGGCAGAAGCCAGCGGCGCAAAACCCGCCCGGTCATCCAGCGGATGGAAAAGTTTCAGATGCAGCAGCCCCAGCCCGTCGCGCTCGGCGGCGATGCGGCGCGACGCGCGACCTTCGGCGCGGTAGTCATAAGCCACCGGCCAGCCATCCGCGCCTTCGACGATGCTCACCCGATCCGGCCGCAGCAGATGCAGTTCGCGCAACCGCCCGCCGACTGTCAGCGGTTCGACATAGGCATTTCCGGCCAGCATCAGGTGACCATACAGCGCCTCGAAAAAATCCGGCCCGCCCATATGCGCGCCCGGCTTTGTCAGGAGCGCCAGCAGCGGATGATCGCCGATTTCCTCGTCGCCATCATAAAGCAGCCAGTTCACCGATGCGGCCGCTTCCGCCACCATGCGGGCGGCGCGGTGGGCAACCGGGTTTTTCATGAAACCTTCGCGGGCAAGTGCGGCATAGGACCGACCGGACCAGAAGGCCTGCCCGCCCTGCGTCGCCACAGCCATGAAGCCGCCCGCCGTCATTTTGCTTTCGGGCACGGCTTTGCCATCCGCCGGGCGCAGCCACGGCAGGGAAAATGGAAATCGCATGGAGTTGTCCTTGTTTTGATACCGCGTGGCGTCGCATCCGGGATAAGAGCGTCCCAGGTTCACCTGCAGGAAAGGGGCGCTCCGCGTTCCTCAGATTGTTGATAAATCCTGAAGGCTCTCTTCCGTCATGCTCGGGCCTGTCCCGAGCATCTGCAACGTCTTGATTCTACGAGACGTGATTGGATCCTTGGGACAAGCCCAAGGATGACGTCGGGTGTTAGAGAGCAAGTGCCATCACGCTGACTTCGGCGAAATGAGATGTTTACCGGATGGGTGCCTTCACCGCCGTATCGCTATTGAAATCGGCGGCGACGCGGGTCTCGCGCAGCGGCTTCACCGTGCGAGTGGAAAGATCATAGGCGGGGTCGGCCTTGTAAGCCGCCAGCGCCGCCTCGTTTTCAAACTCGCCGTAAACGATGAAATCGACCGAGTTGCCCCATTGGTCCTTCTTCACGTTCTCACCGATTTCCAGCGTCAGCGAATGCGGTATCGCGGTGAGGCCGGAAAGCCCCTTGCGCACGGCGTCGCGGTTTTCCTCGGGAACGGTGAAAAAAACGATATGGCGGATCACGGTGTCACCTGTCATGCAAAATTAGGATGCGGCTTTCGGCCCGCGCATAACGGGTTATCATCTGGCCCGCGCCGGTTCAATCCGCGCCGCAACGAGGGCGCGATGAAATGCGCGTGCTTGGCCAGCCACAAGCCGCGCCCGGTCGCTGCCATTGATGATGGCGCGTGCACCCTCCCAGTCTTCCCGCTGCGCGCCGAAGAAATCGGCAAGCCGGCGGCCGGTGAAGCTGCCGGCGATCATGCCGTGGATCAGGATGGCTGTCGCCACCTCCGTTTCCATGGCTCTTTCGGGCCGTTCCACCAGGTCTATGCCCGTCAGGGCCGACATGGCCTCGTAGTTGCGGCGATGCGTCAGCTGCACGAAGCCTCGCCCCAGCCAGCTTTTTCCATCCGCGTCACATTGCCAGTAGGGTTTGCGCACCATCGGCAGGCGGCCGGCGGTAAAGGCGCTATCCAGCCGCGCAATCGCCTCCGCATCGCTTGCCGCCAGGGTCTCGCGCACCGGCTGCATGGTGGCAGCCGTTTCGTGAAAGCTGGTCGCCAGCATATAGGCCAGCCAGCGTGCATCGCTTTGCGGCACGGCCTTTGCACATCCGTCAAGTATCGTCTTCGTCCCCGCAAGTTGCGCGGCACGCAGGCGGCCGCCAAAGATCGAAACGCGCACCGACGCGAAGAATCGCGCCTCGTCATAGGCCATAGCCGGCTCCTGAAAATGAGAGGCGATACGACGCCCGGTTTTTCCACATGACGGCCATCAGGACTAAATCGATTTGAAAAAACCTTAATCGATTTTAATCCGCAGGCCGCGGTTTTGGGGTAAAAAATTCCTTGAATTCCGGAGCCTTGGCGCGCTAACTCCACTCACCGCGCAATCCAGCCGCGTTAACAATTCAAGGAGGAATGCCACCATGACAGCGACAATCCCCCAGACCGTTTATGACCGTCTCGAAAACGAGTGGCGCCAGATGCGCGAAACCGGCTCCCAGCCGAAACCGGCGCAATCTCCGAAGAAGTAAGACTTGCCCGACGCCCGGATAGGGGCGGATACGGCGCCGAAAATTTCTTCTCCCCGCCGGGGAGAAGATGGCCCGAAGGGTCAGATGAGGGGGCAACCTCTCCGAATATCTCTACCGTCGCCCCCTCCTCCCGCTGCCGCGACCTTCTCCCCCTCGGGGAGAAGAAACAAGCGGTGAGAGCTCGCGCGAATGCCAACCCGCTCTCATTCGCGGGGCTGAAAATCGCCCGGCTCACATCCCCCGCACTCTCGGCTCATTCACCACCATCGTCGTCAGCGCCGTTATCGCCCAGACAAGTGCGTCCAGCCGGTCGGGCGAGCGACCGGATGACAGGCCGTCCGGCCCGAAATCCGTCATCTGGTCTTCGAGCTTCTCAAACCGCGCGGCGTGGCGCACCCTATCCTGCTCGTAAAGTGCGGCGACCGGCTCGGCGCGGGTGAATTTTCCTCGGCTGGCCCGCACCAGAGTAAGCGGCAGGTCGGCGTCCACGCTTTGCAGCATCGCCCGAACCATCTCCCCGCCCTGATTGACCTCGGCCACCACCCGGTCAGCCTCGTGGCGGCGGAAGGCGGCGACCACGGCGCGTGCCCAGCCGGCCGGCGTTTCACCTTCCACCGAACAATCCGCAAGCACGGCGAGTTTACCCGACATGCCAAGCCCCGCAACGACGATGCCGCAACAGGAATTTTCGCCAGCGCCGGCAGGCGGATCGACCGCCACCACGATCCGCGAGAGCGGCTCATGCGTCACCTCGACAATTGCTTCTAGATCGGCGCGTTTCCACAATGCGCCCTCGCGCTCGTCGATCAGCTCGCCGCCGATTTCCTGACGCCCGAGCCGCGTACCGCCATAACGGTCCTGCATGGCCTTCAGGAAACCGGGCGACAGGTTCTGCGCATTCATGGCGGTCGGCATTCGCGCAACCCGGGTCGAAGGATCGGCCAGCAGCGCCTTCAACAGCGGAATGGGCCGCGGCGTCGTGGTCACCAGTTGCCGCGGTGCTTCGCCCAGACGCAGGCCGAATTGCAGCATGTCCCAGGTTTCCTGCGGATATTTCCATTTTCCCAGCTCATCCGCCCAGGCCATGTGGAATTGCGGGCCGCGCAGGCTTTCGGGGTCTTCCGAGGAGAACACCTGTGCCATCGCACCATTCGGCCAGAGGAGCCTGCGACGCGTGACTTCGAAAGCGGGGCGGCGACGGCGGGCGATGCGGCAGATGCCGGAAATGCCGTCAATCATCACTTCGCGGGCGTCACCCAGCGTTTCCGCCACCAGCGCAATGCGCAAATCCGATTGTTTGCCGGCGGAAGCAATCCTGTGGACCCACTCGGCCCCGGCGCGGGTCTTGCCGGAACCGCGCCCGCCGATCAAAAGCCATGTCCGCCAGTCGCCCTCTGGCGGTTGCTGCGGCAGGTTGCCGAGAAAACGCCAGTCGCGCGAAAGGGCGAAGACCTGCTCCTGCAGGCGGGGATTGGATGAAGGCTGCGTCATGTATCAGCGTCCGCCGATGCGCCGGCGGCCAGATCGGCCTCCAGCCTCGCACGGCATTTCTGTTCGGCCAGTTCGTCGATGCGTTTGAGGAAATGCGCCACTGCCGCTTCATAAGCCTCGGCACCGGTTTCGTCCTCAGCGGAAAGAGCTTCCCTCTCTTCCGCCAGCACGCGTTGCAGGGCGTCAATCCGTTCCAGCGTGCGCACGATCAGCGAAAGCTGATCCGTCGCAGCCTTCACATCAGCACGCGCCTGCTTGCCCGAAGCATCCTCCACCGTCGACAGAAATGCCGCTTCGCTCGCCTGTCGCAGGTTTCGGTACAGGCAAAACTGCTCGCGCATCTCCACCGTGAGTTCGTTCAGCAGCTGCCGCAGGTTGCCGTTGCGCGCCGCATCTTCGGCGGCCAGCCTGTCGGCCCGCGACTTCGTCTCGGGTGCGGCTTCCGGCGTGTCCTCATCCGCGGAGGCAGGCGCATCCGGCCAGACGCCGTAAAGCGTCGGGTCGCAATTTTGAGACATCGTCATGGGATTGGCCTGCGAGAAATGAGGTGAAGGGTAAAAACCCTCCGTCAGCCGCAAATCTCCGACTGTAGCCAAACACTACCAAACCACCGTCACGCTGTAAAGGATTATTTTCCTATTTTAATGATTTTTATCCTGCCAACAGAATTTGCACCCTCGCCCGCCGCATATTACACTCCGCGCCAGGCAGTGAGCAGAAGGGGCAAGTCAAGTTGGTGAAACAATGGGTTGGGCGGTTGTTTGCGGGTCTTTCGGCAACCGGCATCGTCTTCGGCACGGTCCTGTTCTGCGCTTCGCTCACACCCTCGCTTCTGCCGCGCACATGGCTGATGCAGGGTGTGCTGTGCGGGTTTTCCTTTGCCATCGGTTATCTGATCGGCGTTGCCCTGCACGCCGTCTGGGCCTATCTGGAACTGCCCGAACCCTCGCGACATAACGTGCGCGGCATTCGTTTTCTCATCGCGCTGGCCGCCGCCATCACGGCCATTGCGTTTTTGTGGCAGGCGAAGGACTGGCAGAATTCCATCCGCGTGCTGATGGAACTCGATCCGCTGCCCAGCGCCCATCCCACCAAGACCGGCGGTATCGCGGTGCTGGTCGCCGCCGTGCTCATTGGCGCGGGTCGGCTTTTCCAGCTTATCCGGCGGTTCTTTGCCGCGCGCAGCCGGCATTTCCTGCCGCGCCGGCTCGCCAATGTTCTCGGCATTGCCGCTGCCATCGTGCTGTCATGGATGCTGCTCAATGGCCTGATCTTCGATATCGGCCTGAAATTTGCCGATTCTTCGCTGAAACAGGTGGATGCGCTGATCGAGCCTGACGTGCCGCGCCCGTCCGATCCGCTCAAGACCGGCAGCAGCGCGTCGCTGATGACATGGGAATCGCTCGGCCGCCGCGGACGGGAATTCGTGGCAGGCGGGCCTGAAGCGCAGGAAATCACCGCCTTCACCCATCGTCCGGCCAGCGAACCGCTCCGGGTCTATGCCGGCCTGAATTCGGCCGCGACACCCGAAGCAAGAGCCAAACTGGCGCTGGAGGAACTGAAGCGGGTCGGCGGTTTCGAGCGCAAGGTGCTGCTGGTCGTCATCCCCACCGGCACCGGCTGGATCGACCCGGAAGCGCTGGATACGGTCGAATATCTGCATGATGGCGACATCGCCAGCGTCGCCGTGCAATATTCCTATCTTTCCAGCTGGATCGCGCTGCTGACCGAGCCTGACTATGGCGTGGAAACGGCGCGGGCGCTGTTTCAGGCCGTCTACGCCTATTGGACCACCCTGCCCAAGGAAACCCGGCCGAAGCTTTATCTGCATGGGTTGAGCCTCGGTTCGCTCAATTCGCAGAAATCCTCCGATCTTTACGATGTGCTCTCCGATCCCTTCCAGGGCGCGCTGTGGAGCGGCCCGCCGTTCTCCAGCCCCACGTGGCGCATGGCCACCAATGGGCGGGTTGAGGGCACGCCGGAATGGCTGCCGCGTTTCCGCGATTCCTCCGTCATCCGTTTTGCCAACCAATATACCACCGCCCATATGCCTGATGCGAAATGGGGGCCGATGCGGATCGTTTATCTGCAATATGCGAGCGATCCGATCACCTTCTTCGAAACCGCTTCGCTCTATCGGCGTCCAGAGTGGATGGCACATCACGGGCCGGATGTTTCCACGTCCTTCCGCTGGTTTCCGGTCGTGACGCTGCTGCAGCTCGGCCTCGATGTCGCCTCCGCCACCACGGCGCCGATCGGTTACGGCCATGTCTATGCGCCGGAACATTATATCGATGCATGGACGGAGGTGACCCAACCGGAGGGCTGGAGCGCCGAGGAGATCCAGCGGCTGAAGATGTTTTTCAAGGCCCGCCGCGGCTCAACCGATCCGGCGTGAGCGCGGCAGGCGTTATTGTTTGCCGACGTCAGCCCTTCAGCGCGTCCAGATGGTCGGCCACATAGGTTTCCAGCGAGCGCGGCGCATGGCCGGTCAATGTTTCGACGTCACCGGTCACCACCGCCGTCCAGCCTTCGCGCACGGGATAAAAGATCGATGCGAGGAAAGAGGCGTAGTCCTTCGGCACACCCGCACCGGTGAGGATGCCGATGAAGACCTCATCCGAGACGGCAGCATACGAGACCGGCTTGCCGATCGCCTGTGAAATCACCGCGCAGGCCTCGCCGTAACCGAAGGCCTTCGGGCCGGTCAGGTTGAAGGCCTTGCCATTAAAGGCGTCAGAGGTCAGCGCGGCAGCCGCACTGTCGGCGATATCGCGCACGTCGATGAAGCTCGATTTGCCCTCGCCGGCCGGCACGGCAATCTCGCCATGTTCAATGCCGGCCTTCCAGTAGCTGTGAAAATTATCGGCAAACCAGTTGGGGCGCAGGATGACGTAAGGCGTACCCGACGCAATGATCTTCAGTTCGATCTGGCGATAGGGAATGGAATCGTCAGCATCGACGCCGAGGACGCTGAGGAAGACGATCTTCACCTTGCGACGAGCGGCCTCCTCGACAACAGGCGTCAACGCGTCGATGGCATCCAGACGCCCGCCCGCCAGGATCAGGAACAGCCGGTCCACGCCGTCGAATGCATCGGCGTAAGTCGAGGCATCGGTATAATCGAAGCGCACCCCTTCCGCGCCGTCCGCCGCCTTGCCGCTGCGCGAGGCAGCCTTCACGCTTTCACCCTTTGCCACGAGTGCCTTGACCAGCGGCGTGCCGATGGTGCCGGTGGAACCGATTACGAGTATCTTGCCTGTCATCTTAAATATCCTTAGTATCTAATGGAAACCATGTTTCGGAAATACAGGTACTGCGTTTGCGAAATCATGAAAAGAGAGCACTTTTCGGTTATCTGGTTTCCTTGTGGAAACCGGCATGGCCTTGAAACAACAGGGTGAAATCGATGGCGAAGATCTATGACGTTTATGAGGACCGCTGCCCGACACGTATGGTGCTGGACAGGATCGCCGACAAATGGGCGCTGTTGATCCTCGACAAGCTGCGGCGGGACCCCGTGCGCTTCAACCTGCTGCGGCGCGAGATCAAGGGCATATCGCAAAAGGTCCTGTCGCAGACGCTGAAGAAGCTCGAGCGCGATGGGCTGATTTCCCGGCAGGCCTTCCCAACGGTTCCGGTCACGGTCGAATATTCGCTGACGCCGCTGGGGCGGACGCTGACCGACACGGTGGCGGCGCTCGCCCATTGGGCCGAGGGTAATATCGATGCGGTGATGGCGGCGCAGCGGGCTTATGACGAGAAGGCTGCGGCCTAGATGGTTTTTGCCCTCGCGTAGCGACAAAAGCATGGGAGCGACAAGCTCCTTTGCTGCTTCGTTTTGTAGACCACCGCTTCCCTCATGCCGGAGTGAGCATGCGTAACTTCCGCGTCTCGCCCAAAATCCCCTACCGCGAAATCCGCGTCGAAAGAATGATCGACGACAGCGTGCGCTCCACACCGTCAAGCGCGCCTATGCCGTCGATCAAACGGTCGAGATCGAGGATCGAAGGGGCGGCCAGAATCGCAATCAGGTCAAATGTGCCGCTCACCGAATGCAGCGTCGTCACCTCCTTGATGGCGGCAAGTGCGGCCGTCACGCCGGGCAGCGCCTTGGGTGCGATGGTAATCAGCACATGGGCGCGCACCAGCCCGGAAAGATAGCTTTCCGAAAGCCGCAGGCCATAACCGGCGATCACGCCGTCAGCCTCCAGTCGCCCGATGCGCGCCTGCACGGTGGTGCGGGAAAGGCCGAGTTTGCGCGCCAGTTCCGCCACCGGCATGCGCGCATTTTCGGAAAGCAGGGCCAGCAGCGCCCGGTCCTTGTCGGCGATCGTCATAGTGATCAATCCTGTCGTCTAACTGCTCAATAATAGACCGCTATCTGCACATAGTGAAGCTGCGAATCGTCAATAAAAGCTGGCATTCTGTCTTTGAGGCGCATTCGTTGCGCAAAGGCATGCGAATTTACTGCGGGGAACAAAAACATGAAAAACATTGTCGTCATCGGCGCGGGCAATATCGGTTCAGCCATCGCCTGGATGCTGGCCGCAACAGGCGATTATCGCATCACGGTTGCCGATCGCTCGGCCGACCAGCTGGCCAACGTGCCGGCGCATGAGCGCGTCGATACCGAGATCGTCGACATCACCGACCGTCCAGCCATGGAGGCACTGCTGAAGGGCAAATTCGCCGTGCTTTCCGCCGCCCCCTTCCACCTGACGGCGGGTATTGCAGAGGCGGCTGTCGCCGTCGGCACCCACTATCTAGATCTCACCGAAGACGTCGAATCCACGCGCAAGGTCAAGGCCTTGGCGGAAACGGCTGAAACCGCACTCATTCCGCAATGCGGCCTCGCGCCCGGCTTTATTTCCATCGTCGCTGCCGATCTCGCCGCCCGCTTCGACAAGCTGGACAGCGTGCGCATGCGCGTCGGCGCGCTGCCGCAATATCCGTCCAACGCGCTCAACTACAACCTCACCTGGAGCACGGACGGGCTGATCAACGAATATATCGAGCCCTGCGAAGCCATCGTCGAAGGCCGCCTGACCGCCGTTCCGGCGCTGGAAGAGCGTGAGGAATTTTCGCTCGACGGCGTTACCTATGAGGCCTTCAACACCTCGGGCGGCCTCGGCACGCTCTGCGCCACGCTGGAAGGCAAGGTGCGGACGATGAATTACCGTACCATCCGTTATCCCGGCCATGTGGCGATCATGAAGGCGCTTCTGAACGACCTCAACCTGCGCAACCGCCGCGATGTGCTGAAGGACCTGTTCGAAAACGCCCTGCCCGGCACCATGCAGGATGTAGTCATCGTCTTCGTCACCGTCTGCGGCACGCGCAATGGCCGCTTCCTGCAGGAAACCTATGCCAACAAGGTCTATGCCGGCCCGGTTTCCGGCCGGATGATGAGCGCCATCCAGATCACCACCGCCGCCGGCATCTGCACCGTTCTCGACCTTCTGGCCGAAGGTGCCTTGCCGCAGAAGGGTTTTGTGCGGCAGGAAGAAGTGGCGCTGCCGAAATTCCTCGAAAACCGGTTTGGGCGGTATTACGGCTCGCATGAGCCGCTCGCCCGGGTGGGGTGAAGAGCTAATATTTTATAGGGCGCAGCGTTGCCGCTGGTTTCTTCTCCCCGCCGGGGAGAAGGTGGCCCGAAGGGTCGGATGAGGGGGCGCGGTTGCCGGATTTTGGCGACCGTGCCCCCTCAACCCGCTGCCGCGACCTTCTCCCCGGCGGGGAGAAGGCGAAAGACGCACACGCTCGCTCCGACATTGCGGAATGGCGCAAAGATTAAGTCCCGCAAAACGTCCGAAACACCCGCTCATGGCTCATCGGCGGCTGCATATAGACAAAATTGTCCGGCCGCTCCTCGAAGGGCGTCGCAATTGCCGTCAGCATGGCGTGGAACGGTTCGAAATCATCGTCCTCCACCGCCGCCTCGATCAATTCCTCGATGCGGTGGTTGCGCGGGATGACGGCCGGATTGACTGATAACATTGCCCGGGACCGGTCGGCATCGGAAATATCTTCGCGACCGGCGCGTTCCCGCCAGCGGGCCAGAAATTCATCCGCCCCGGCAATATCGATGAACATGCCGCGAAACGGTTCGGCATCGCCATTTGCGGCGTGGGAAAGACGCCGGAAGGTCAAAGTATAATCCGCTTCCGATGCCTGCATCAGTCCCAGAAGCGCCTGTACGAGATCGATATCGCCCTCTTCCTCCAGCGTCAGGCCGAGTTTTTCGCGCATGCCGGCCAGCCAGCGCTTGGGAAAGGCGGCGGCGAAATCGGCCAGCACGGCGTTGGCGCGTTCGGCGGCCTTCTCCACCTCAGGGTCAAGAAGCGGCAACAGGCATTCCGCCAGCCGGGCAATGTTCCATTGGGCGATGCCCGGCTGGTTGTTGTAGGCGTAACGGCCCTGCGCATCGATGGAGGAAAACACCTTGTTGGGATGATATTCGTCGAGGAAGGCGCAGGGGCCGAAATCGATGGTTTCGCCAGAGACGGCCATATTGTCGGTGTTCATCACGCCATGGATGAAGCCCACCATCATCCAGCGGGCGATGAGGTCGCATTGCCTTTCAGCGATGCCGCGCAACAAAGCGAGGTAAGGATTGTCAGCGGTTTTCGCCTCTGGATAGTGGCGATCGATCACGTAATCCGCGAGGTTCCTGATCGCCTCGTCATCCTCGCGCGCGGCGAAGAACTGGAAAGTGCCGACGCGGATATGGCTTGCCGCGACGCGGGTGAAGACGCCGCCCGGCAGACCTACCTCGCGCTGCACCCTTTCGCCGCTGAGGACCGCCGCCAGGGCCCGCGTGGCGGGAATGCCAAGCGCATACATGGCTTCCGAGACGATATATTCCCGCAGCACCGGGCCGAGGGCGGCGCGGCCGTCTCCCCTGCGCGAAAACGGCGTCGGGCCGGAGCCTTTCAACTGGATATCCCGCCTTTTGCCGTTTTTGTCGATCACTTCGCCGAGAAGAATGGCGCGGCCATCACCCAGCTGCGGCACGAAGCCGCCGAACTGATGGCCGGCATAGGCCATTGCCAGCGGCTCTGCCCCCTGCGGCACGACATTGCCGGAAAAGATCGCCGCCAGCCTTTCATCGTCAAGGCCGGAAACATCCAGAAGGAGTTCGTCTGCAAGCTTGCGATTAAAGGCGATGAGGCGCGGCGCCTTCACCGGCGTCGGCAGCACGGCGGCGCTGAACCGTTCCGGCAGGCGGGCATAGGAATTGTCGAATCTGATCACGGATAAACTCCCTGCTTTTGCCTTTATATGGGGCGGCAAGACCGCAGATGCGAGTGATAAATGCCGTCACACCGTGCCTATAGCGCCACTCATTGTATTTTGCGCAATGAACTTTCCAGCGCCATCATCGTTCCTATGCTTGACCCGCAGAATGCCGAAATGAAAGGAACAGCAATGAGCGTCGTTGAAACCGTGACGGAAGTATCGGAAAGCGCCATCCGCACCATTCACACCGATCTGCCCGTCAACGCCACCTTCCATGTCTGGCTGAAGGCGAAAAAACCGGCCGAACCGGGTGCTGTGTCCTTCTCCAACCAAAATGGAAAATTCGCTGAGGTTTCAAGCGTCAACACCGAAGAGTTCGGTTTTCGAATCTATCAGGTGTTCGGCGGCGGCCATGTGGAACTCAGCTACGACACCGTGACGACAGCCGTTTCCGTCATCTACTGGTTTACTGCTTCCGATGTGCTGGAAACCGGCATCACCGTCGTCCACAGCAAACCTGATAATGCCGCCCCCGAGTTGCCGGGCAGCTATCATTTCCGCCCGCCCTTTGGCTGGATGAACGATCCGAACGGTTTTGGCCGCTTCGAAGGCCGGCCACATCTGTTTTACCAGCATTATTCGCACGGGCTGCGCTGGAACACCATGCATTGGGGCCATGCCGTCTCATCGGATTATCTGCGCTGGCGGCATCTGCCGATCTTCCTGTTCCCCTCCGAGGATCTGACGACGCGGCCGGACAAGCGCGGCGGGGCTTATTCCGGCTCAACCATTCCACTGGTCGAAGGCACCGGCATCCGGGTATTCTTCACCGAACAGGTACAGGACCGCATTCCCGAGCAGCAGATCCAGCTCACCGCCACCTCCTCCGATCTCATCATGGCCGGGCAGGCAGAGGTTATTCTGGGCCACCGCCCGGACGGACAGGGGCTGACGCCGGATTTCCGCGACCCTTACGTCTTTCGCGGCCCCGATGGATTGTGGAAAATGCTGCTCGGCAGCCAGAGCGATGGCGGTGGCGTCATTCTGCTTTACGAGACGCTGGACCCCACCGCCGCATCCGGCTGGACCTATGTCGGCAAGCTGTGGGTGGAAACGCGCTACAAGACCACGGCGATCGAATGCCCCTGCCTTTTGCCGCTCGACGGCCCGGCCAATGCCCGCTCCACCCGCTGGGTGCTGATCTACGGGCTGATGCATTCGGAAGACCCGGAGACAGGCCGCAAGAACCTGACCATGGCCGATGTCGGCTGGTTTGACGGCAAGGCCTTCACCAAGGAATCCGGTCAGGAACTGGATTTCGGCACCGACAATTACGCCTTTCAGGCGTTTCTGGATGGTGACAGCATTATCGGTATCGGCTGGCTCGCCAATTGGGCGGATGCCAGTCCCGAAATCGATTTCCCCACCTCCATGACGCTGCCGCGCCGGATTCACTATGCCAATGGCGAGCTTCTGACCCCGCCCATCGGCGCTGCGGAAAGCCTGCGCAGCCATATTCTCGACCGCACGCGGCTGGCGGCGGGCGAACGTGTCACATTCATCAACGGCGCAGTGGAAATTCTAATCGAGTTCGCCTCGCCCGGCGCGCCATTCGAGCTGGCGCTCGATCATCCGACGGTCACGCTTGGTCTCGTTTCCGATGAAACGGGCTTGTGGATCCGCCACGAGGACGGTCGCGATGGTCCTTCGCCGCATTATATCGCCAAGGGGGCACGGGCCTCACGTATCCGTATTTTTCTGGATTACGGCTCCATCGAAGTCTTTGCCAACCGTGGCCGCTATGTGGGGACAAAACGCATTGAGGGTTTCGAACCCGTGCGTTCGGCGCTGCTGAAAGCGGCCCCCGGCGCGGTGGTGCACGCGACCAGCTGGGCGCTCAAACCCTGAGGAACCTTTTGGCGGACATGGCGGTTGATAGACCAGCAAAAGCCGAGCCTAACCCGCAAAAAGGAGCAACGGCATGACCAAAATCCGCGATACCCGCGATCCCATCCTGTTTCCGACCGAAGCCAATGAAAACAAGGCCGAGAAAAAACGCGCCGGCAAGGGCATCATCATCATTATCGGCGCGATCGCGATCATGTCCTTCGTCGTTTATCTGGCGGCGATCACCATCGCCGCCACGCAGTCTTAACCCCTCGCCTTGGCCGGAAACCGGTGCTCAGCCCCGTGCGCTTCGCAGCCCGCGGGCGGTCAGGAGCGCAATCAGCGACACCGCCGCACCCAGCCCGTAAAGATAGACCATCGGCATCATCACATCCGCACGCTCGATCTGCGCAACGAGATCGGTGGCGGCAGCGACGGTGCCGCTTGCACCCGCGCCGGCCGCCGCACCCAGCGTCGCGACCGTGGGAAGCAATGCGCCGGTCATCTTGCGCTCTTCCTCCGGTGCTGCCTCCATGGCGGCCTGACTGATGCCGGCCCAGGACATGCCGAAGGCAGACCCGATCAGGATTTGCCCGAGTAACATTTCGCCCCAGTTTCCGTTTGCCAGCCCCAGCCCCAGCAGGGCGCAGCCCGGCACCATCTGGTAAGGGCCGTAATGCAGGCAAAACTCCCTGAGACGAGCCGACCGCAAGCTGCCGATCAGCATCGCCACGAAGCTCCAGGCAAGCGGCATCGTCACCACAATGAAGCCGGCGAAGGTTGGCTCATAGTGCCAGAGATTGATGGCGACATAAGCGAGATAGACGCTGCCCAGCGCATGGGCATAGGACATCAGAAACAACACCCAGAAACCGGCGCCGAGCACCGTTTTCAGCTGGAAAGAATCCTTAGGGAACAGGCCGAAGGACGGCCGGACGCCCATTCGCAACGACGCCCACAACAGCGCAGCTCCTGCCAGCAGGGAGATCGCCCGCAGGCTCGCATCCTCAAAGGCGGAAGGCGCGGAGAAGGCCAATGCGCCGACAAGGCAGAGAACCAGAGGCACCATCGGTTTGCGCGTCGCTGCCACCGGTCGCTCGGCCGAAACGGCAACGGTCGTGTAGACCAGCAGAAGCACGATCAACGGCGCAGACAGCAGGAAGGTAGCGCGCCAGGACATGTGTTCGGTGGCGAAACCACCCGTCAGCGGGCCGATGAAGGAAGCGACCGCCCAGATCGCCGCCTCGATGGCAAAGACCTTCGGCAACAGGCCGGAGCGGAAACCGGCAGGTATGAGGCTGTAGCACACCGCCACGATCAGCCCATCGGCCAGCCCCTGCAACGCCCGGCCGACGACAACCCATAAAAAATCCCCGGCGATTGCCGAGAGGACCGAACCGAAGGAAAAGATCAGGCAGCACAGAAGCAAAACGGCGCGTGCGCCAAAACGCTCGCGAAACAGCACGGCGGTAACGCCACCCGCCACGGAACCAACGAAATAGAGACTATAGGCCCAGCTATAATAGGCAGCCCCGCCAATTTCGTTGACGGCAACGGGCAAGGCCGTCACCACCGCGAACTGGTTGAAGGCATGCAGGCCTATACCGGAGGAAATGACGGTCAGAAGCGAGAGGTTCGCCCCGCTCAGTAATTCGCCCCAGCCGTTTTTCTCCGTCATTTCCATACTCGTCAAAGCCGTATCCTTTCCGTTTTTGCGATACGGCGGACAAACTAGAACCTCAAGCACCATTGAGGTCAAGACGGCTTTTTCACGTAATCTGGTTTGAAGGAATTGGCTGGCGGCAGGAACCCTGCGCCCGCCCGGCCGTTTGCTGAAGAACCGACAGAAAGGATATCGTCATGGACCGCAAGAAAATCATGCCGCTCAACGAAGACGCCATGGACGAGGATCTGCTCGACCTCGACGTCGATGCGCTTCCCGCCAAGGGCGAAATTCCGCAATCCATCGAACAGGAAATCGAGGAGGAAGAGGCCGAGAGCGAGGATGACCCCTATCAGGAAAGAGACGAGGCCCTTCCCGACGACGCGGAAGAGCGGGTGATCAACCGCAATCCCTCGCGGGAAGGCGGGGCTTTCGACGAGGTTTAATCAGGGCTGCCGGAGCCTTATACAACGCGCTGCAGCATATGGCGCTGATGGTCCTGCCCGCCGAAGAAGACGGCAAGAATACGCACGGTCTTTTCGCCCTCATCGACATCGAAATAAAAAACTGCCTGATTTTTCGTTACCCGGCGAAGGCCGGGTAGCAATTCTGGTGTTAGCGTTCCCTGAAACGGCGCTTTGTGAAGAGCGTCCATATCCGCCTCAATCGATCCCACCCGTCGTGCAGCCCGCGTGAATGCGGCCGGCAAAGCATCGCCAAGATCGAGATAGGACTGGACGAGATGGTCGAGAATGAGGCCGAGGTCCTTGTCCGTCTGTGTCGAACGCAGAACCCTAAAGGCCACAGCCGGCCTTTTTGGCCGCGATCATGGCCGCGGTTCTGTCCTTGCCCTCTCCGACCGATACAAAGTCGCCCTGCCTGCGTTCGACAAGCAAGTCGCGAAGCGCGGCGAGCTCCGCGTCCTTCAGTTCGGTTTCCTGCCGAAGCAGTTCCAGCCCGCGCTGTACCACGGCGCTGAGGCTGGCATAACGCCCCTCCTCCAACAGCCGGCGGGCGAAGCTATCCTGCTGATCGGAAATGGATACGGATGCCTTGACGGACATTGCGGCACTCCTTTTGCAGCTCAAATGATGCTACTCAGTAGCACATTTTACGCACTTCCACCAGCGGCCCGAAGGTTGATCATGCAGGATCGATCATGCTGATAATACGCCCGGCTATTTCATCGATCGTCGCATCATCAAGGGTTTCGATGTATTTCGCTTTCTTCTGGGCAACACGGGCGACGATGTCCATGCTTCTCACCTGATTGCAAAGCGCGACACCGGTTGTTCTGTGGCCCGATATGTTCACGGCAAGCCCTGCTTTGCGCGTGAACATCCCGCCGGTGGTTACGGGAACGACGAGACATAGGCCGACCGCATTGATTTCCCTCGGCGTGATGATGACGCAGCGGTGTTCGTCCTTGATTTCACTGCCAATAACCGGGTTCAGGTCGACCAGATAGACGTCGCCGCGTTTCGGAACCTGGCTGCGGACCATCAAAGCGCTTCTTTGCCGACTGGCGGCGCTTCATCCCACTGCTGTGCCTTTGCATTCAGCGCGGCGACTTCATCAGCACCCTCCAACAACTCGGCGAGTGTGAAGCGCTTCTTTTCCGGCCGTAGAGGGCTTGCTACCAGAGCACCGTTATCAACCTCAAGGGTCAATTGCTCACCGATTTCCAGCCCCAGCATTTTCAAAAGAGCGGGCGGGATGGTCATCACCGCCGCCCCGCCCTGACGTCTTATTCTCGTGGTTACGGTCATCCGCCTGCACTCCGATTTTGTGCAACATATGTAGCACATTTTTACCTTTGCGCAAACGGAAGCCGCCTTTCAGCTCACCCGTTCCGGCGAATAACCGGCATCGCGGATCGCCGCTTCAGCCGTTGAGGCGTCGCCCGCCACCGTGAGTTTGTGGGTGGCGAGATCGATGCTGACAGACGCGTCGGGCAGCACGTCGGCGAGAGCGCCGCGCAGGGTCTTTTCGCAATGGCCGCAGGTCATGTCCGAAACGAGGAAGGTGGTTGCACTCATGGTTTTTTCTCCTTTTTGACCGGTAGCGATGTGGTCGCGCCGGCTGTCATTGCAGTTCAGTGGGTTCTTGCGGGTTTCCCGGCGTTCTTTTCAGAGCCGGCGAGATCATCGAGGATGGGGCAATCGGGCCGGTGGTCGCCGCCGCAGCAATGGGCGAGATGGGACAGGGTCTTCACCATGCTCTTCATCTCGGCGATCTTCTGCTCCAGATCGACGATGTGGACGAGCGCGATTTCCTTCACCGCCGAACTCTCACGGCTCTTGTCCTGCCAGAGTTTCAGCAGCGTCTCGGTTTCTTCCAGAGAGAAACCAAGCGTGCGCGCCCGTTTGATGAAGCGCAGATTGTGCACGTCCTGCTCGCCATAAACCCGGTAATTATTGCCGGTGCGGGCAGCGGGGGTGATGAGGCCGATCTGTTCGTAATAACGGATCATCTTGGCGGAAACGCCCGATGCTTCCGATGCCTGGCCGATATTCACGACGTCACCTCCCTGTGCGCAACCTTCGCCCTTTTCAACCGCAGCGCATTGGCAAGAACGAAGACGCTGGACAGCGCCATGGCGCCCGCGCCGATCATCGGCGACAGCGTGATGCCGAAGGCGGGATAAAGCACACCCGCCGCAACCGGTATCAGCGCCACGTTATAACCAAAGGCCCAGAACAGGTTTTCCTTGATGTTGCGCATGGTCGCCCGGCTCATCTCGATGGCATTGACCGCGCCGAGAAGATCGCCGCCAACCAGCACCACATCGGCGCTTTCGATGGCGACATCCGTGCCGGTGCCGACAGCGATGCCGATATCGGCTTCGGCCAGTGCCGGCGCATCATTGATGCCATCGCCGACGAAGGCCAGCACCCTGCCGCCGGCGCGCATCTCGTGGATCGCCTTCACCTTGCCTTCGGGCAGCACTTCCGCCACTACGCGGGAGATGCCGACCTGTCGGGCGATTGCGTTTGCCGTGCGTTCATTGTCGCCCGTCACCATCGCCACTTCGATACCCATCGCCTGCAGCGCCCGGATGGCGGTGACACTTGACGGTTTCAGCGGATCGGCGACGGCAATTGCGGCTGCCAGCCTGCCGTCGATGGCGGCATAAAGCGGCGTCTTGCCCTCGTCACCCAGCCTTGCGGCGGCTTCAGCGAAGATACCCACGGAATGGCCGAGTTTGGCCATGTAACGATCCGCGCCGACTTCGACCCTGCGGCCATTGACGGTGGCGGCTATGCCGTAACCCGTCACGCTTTCGAAGTTCTCGACGGTGGCAGGCTCGAGTCCTGCAGGGGTCGCAACCTTCTTTTCCTCCGCAGCCCGCACGATCGCTTCGGCAATCGGGTGTTCCGAACGGCCCTCGACGGCAGCGACCAGCGCCAAGACCTCGTTATCGGCAAACCCTTCCGCAACCACCAGATCGGTCAGTTCCGGACGGCCCTTGGTGACAGTGCCGGTCTTGTCGACCACAACGATCTGCGCCGAGCGCAGTTCCTGCAGGGCCTGTCCCTTGCGGAACAGCACGCCCAGCTCCGCCGCCCGGCCGGTGCCGACCATGATCGAGGTCGGCGTGGCGAGACCCATGGCGCAGGGGCAGGCGATGATGAGCACCGCCACCGCATTGACCAGCGCGAAAGTATAGGCGGGCTCAGGGCCGAAAATCGCCCAGACAATGAAGGTCAGGACAGCGATTGCGATGACGACAGGCACGAACAGCGCGGTGACGCGGTCGACCAGCAACTGGATCGGCAGCTTGGACCCTTGCGCCTCCTCCACCATGCGGATGATCTGCGACAGCATGGTATCCGCGCCGACCTTGGTCGCCTTGAACTTGAAGGCACCGGTCTTGTTGATGGTGCCGCCGACGACCGTTGCGCCGACCGTCTTTTCCACCGGCACGGGTTCGCCGGATATCATGGATTCATCGACATAGGACGAGCCTTCGACGACTTCGCCATCCACCGCCAGCCTTTCACCGGGACGGATGACGATGATATCGCCCGTCACCAGATCGTCAGGGGAAATATCGATGGTCGCACCGTCGCGCTCCACCCGGGCGGTTTTCGCCTGCAGGCTCATCAGTTTGCGGATGGCGTCTCCCGTGCGGCCGCTGGCGCGGGCTTCGAGGAGCCGCCCAGTGAGGATCAGCGTTACGATAACGGTGGCCGCTTCATAATAGACGAACTGCGCCTCTGCCGGCAGCAGATCGGGTGCGAAGGTCGCCACGACCGAATAGAGATAGGCCGCCGTGACACCCAGCGCCACCAGCGAGTTCATTTCCGGCGCGCCGCGCAAAAGTGCTGGAAAACCGGTCTTGAGGAAGCGCAGGCCCGGCCCGAAAATCACCGCCGTCGCCAGCACGAAATAGATGTAATAAAGGTTCTGCGTCTCGATGAGACCCATCAGCCAGTGATGCATCGGCTCATAGAGATGGCCGCCCATTTCCAGCACGAAAAGCGGCGCGGTCAGGATGGCGGCGATCGTCAGGTCGCGTTTCAGCGCTCCCTCTTCGCCCGCATGTTGCATATGGTCATGGCCGCCGCTTTCGCCGGCCGCTGGCATCTGGTTGTGGCTTTGATGATGTCGGTGGTGTTGGCTGTGGTCTTGATGGGCGGAATGATCGTGCGGCTTGCGTGTCGTCAAGGTAAAGCCGGCCAGCTTTGCCGTTTCCACCAGCGCATCCCGCTCACGTCGGCCGCCGATGGTTTCCACCGCGACCTTGCCGGCTGCGGCATCGACCTTCACATCGACGGTGGTGGCGACGGCGTCCAGAACGGACTTCAACCGCCCAGCATCCGTGTCATTGCGCAGACCTTCGACGGCAAATTCATGCCGGTCCGGTGCGATATCGTAACCCACCTTCTTGATGGCGGCGCCAAGCGTCCTGGCCGAAAATCCTTCGGCCGGCTCCACGGTGAGCTTCTTTGTCGCGAAGTTCACGGAGCTTGAGGCGACGCCCGGCACCTTGGCCGCGGCCGTTTCCACCCGCCGCACGCATGACGCGCAGGTCATGCCTTCCACGGGAATGGAAACCGGTTGGTTCGAATGGGCGTGTCTGACTGTCTCGTTCATGGGAAATCCCCTTTCGAGACCCTATGTAGGGCTTCCCATGATGGGAAGGTCAAGGTATGGGCAAGCTTTTTGTTGAACACACAATCGTGAGCACAGAAAACAGCCATAAAAGCAGGAATTTCCGCCGTTTACCTTTTCCGTCGGGTAACCGCGCGGTCGCCTCTCAGGCCGTCACGCGCCTGGCGAGATAAACCGTCGCCCCACCGCATTGCGGGTCATTGACGATGTGATCGAGAAGCCGGAACCCATGTGCGGCGAGCAGGCTCTCATAATCTTCGCGCGCAAGGCTGGCGTGATAAAGCGGCTTGCCATGGAACGTGCCAATCGCTTCGCCATGGCCCGGCCCGGCGGTGAACATCAAGGCAGCACCGTCATTGGCGTGCTGGCGGAAAATGCCGAACATCAGGCGTTGATCTTCGGGCTTCAGGTGGAAAAAACTGTGCCAGGCAATCAAACCGTCAAAACGGCGACCGAGAGCCAGCTCGCGCATATCGGCAACCGCCCAGAGATTTTCCGGAAACCGGCTGCGGCAAAGTTCGATCAGCGGCAGGGACGCGTCGATGCCCGTGACGTCATAGCCATTGGCGATGAAATAGCCGGCAATCGGTTCACCGGAACCGCAGCCGATATCGAGAATGGAACCGCCATCAGGCAAAAGCGAGGTAAACCTGTCCAGCCATGGTTTTTCGGCAAGGGACCGGCCGCGCTCCTTGTCGAAATCAGCGCCGTGTTCGGTATAGAGCCCGATGACATCGCGGGAGGCGTTCGACATTTCCTGATGTCCTTTCCCGGGTTCAAGGCATTCCGGCCCTGGCGTTACCTGTGCATCGAATATTGAAAATGATGCTCATTTGAGCTACATACAACATTCTCAAAAGGAGGTCGAGCATGACCGCAAATGCTTATGTTAGAGCGCGTATCGATCAGGCGATCAAGGACGATGCGACCGCTGTGCTTGACAGTCTGGGGCTGACCGTTTCCGATGTCATGCGCATGATGCTGACGCGGATCGCCCGCGAAAAAGCCCTGCCCATCGAACTGACGCGACCCAATGCCGAAACGCTTGCCGCTATCGAGGAAGCACGCGCTCTCGCGGCGGCGAGGCGTCCCCGCTTCGAAACAACGGAAGCTATGCTCACCGCCCTTGACGGCGACAAGCGGTGACAGACGGAAAAGGCCGTGAAAAGCCGGCCGCATCAAAGCGGACGACGTTGCCGCGCAGTTCAGATTTCACCCGGCAATTTCTTAAAGACTGGCAGCGTCTGAACAATTCCGGGCGCTACGATATGGAGAAACTGAAGAAGATCATGCTTCTCCTCGTCGCCAATGAGGGGCCGTTGCCGCCACAGTTTCATGACCATGAATTGACCGGAGAATGGCGCGATCATCGCGAATGCCATGTCGGCGGCGACTTTCTGTTGATCTACATCCTTGATGAGAAGCAGAATCTCGTCGTTTTCACGCGCACCGGAACGCACGCCGAGCTTTTCAGATAAAGGCGTAATCCAAACCGGACGATCCTTCTACCGATGCACCGCCAGCCGCGGAATATCACGCAAAAAGGCGTCGCGTACGGCGGGGCCGAGCGGTTCGTTGGATGGTTTGTCGGAAACGCGCAGCCTTGCGAAGACGATGTGCTGGCCTTCCCGCTCCGCCCAGCCGACGAACCAGCCGAAAGGACGGTTACGGTCGGGGTTGCCCTTTTCATCGCGCATATAGCCGGTGCCGGTCTTGCCATGCACGGCCCAGCTTTCCGGCGCATCGAACGTTGGAACGATCGCCCGGGTCTTTGCCTGCGCATCGCGGGAAAAAGGCAGGTTGCCGGCCAGCAGACGGCGGATGAAGCCGACCTGCTCCACCGGTGAGATGGTCAGCGACGAACCGAGCCAGGAATGGGTCAGCCCGTTATTCTTGCCGGGCTCACCGGAAACATCAGCATTGCCGTAACCGAGGCGCTTTACATAAGCGGCAAATTTTTCCGGGCCGAGACGGCGGGTGACTTCGCGCGAGTACCATAGCACCGAATCCTGCTCCCATATGGTGGGATCAACCGTCTTACGGTCCGAAGCGCGGGCCTCCGTGCCGGGTTTCCAGTCCCAGGCGGGCGACTTTTCATCCTGAAGGATGCCGGCATCGTAGCCGATCAGCGCCAGCGGCACCTTGAAGGTGGAGGCCGGTGCGACGCGCTGGTCGCAGGCGCCCTGCTGGTTGATGACCGCCCCCGTCTCGATGGAGGTGACCAGCGTGCATTCAAACGCCTGCGGCTGTTGCTGGGCGGAAGCGGAAAGCGGCAGGAAGCCCGGAAGGGCAAGGCACGAAAGAACGATGGCGGGCAGCCGGTAGCGCATGCGTTTTGATGTCCCTCGTCCGCATTTTGCGGATCATTTGCCTGAATGGTGAGAGCGGTCTAGGTGACTGATGGGGCAGGAATAGGACCAAAACGAAAATTGACGTCTTCCGTCAAGTCCGTTCCTTTTCGCCTGCCCTCTCACCCACTGTCAGAGGCCAATCGACCACATAATCCTCGAAGTCGTCAACATCCACATCGGCCTCGCTGACGGTTCTGCCGCGTGCCGAAATGCCGGCCTGATGCACCGTCTGCGTATCGCCGGAGACGAGATAGTGCCACCAGTACAGATCCTTGCCATCACGCACCAGCGCATAGGCGCAGGTGGGCGGCAGCCAGCCGATCTCATGCACCTTCTTCAGGTCAAGCTGGATACAGTCCGGCACGGTGGCGCGGCGATTTTCATAGTTGGAGCATCGACAGCTTTCACCGTCAAGCAGCACACAGCGAACCGAGGTGAACACCACTTCGCCGGTGTCCCAGTCTTCCAGCTTGTTGAGACAGCACAGGCCGCAGCCGTCGCACAGGCTTTCCCATTCCTCGCCGGTCATCTCGGTGAGCGATTTGGTTTTCCAGAACGGCGCGTCATTCATCGTTAACATTTCCGTTTCATTTTGATCTCTTGGACGGGAGTGTTTAACCGGTCCCTAATCCTTTATATCGTATCGCCAAGGGCTGGTTTGTACGATATTTTAGCATATTGGCGGCGGCTGAGGGTCATTGGCCCGCAAGAAGTCGCCACGTCAAGCAATTCCGACATAACCATGCCACGCTTTTGCGTCGGGAATGGGTTGGAAGAGGAATATCAGGCAGGCATATCGACGGGCCGCGTTGCGTTGAACAGGAAAACATCGCCAGGTGCAGGAAGAAAAAGACGATAAAAACGGCCGCAAAAAGCGGCATATCCTGCTCCGGATCGATAGCTTCATCGATAGCGGCCTGTGGACGGCTGCGGCGCGACTGGTGGATTTCTGGGAAGACGTCACCATCGCCTCGCGCAAATTGCATGTGCGCGGCTGGAAGAAACTGGTCGTCAACCTGACCTGCGATGCGCTGACTTTCGGAACCGCTGGTGCCGTCGTGCTTCTGGCGCTGGCGATGCCGGCTTTCGAAGAGACCAAGAAGGACTGGCGTTATCGCGGCGACTTCGCCGTCACCTTCCTTGACCGTTACGGCAACACCATCGGCCATCGCGGCATCATCCATGAAGACAGCGTGCCGATCGACCAGATGCCGGATCATTTCATCAAGGCGGTTCTGGCGACCGAGGACCGGCGTTTCTTCGACCATTTCGGTATCGACTTCATCGGCCTTGCCCGCGCCATGAGCGAGAATGCCCGCGCCGGCGGTGTAGTGCAGGGCGGCTCGACGCTGACGCAGCAGCTCGCCAAGAACCTGTTTCTCACCAATGAGCGCTCGCTGGAGCGCAAGATCAAGGAAGCCTTCCTCGCGCTCTGGCTTGAGAGCAACATGTCGAAGAAGGAAATCCTCAGCCTTTATCTCGACCGCGCCTATATGGGCGGCGGCACCTTTGGTGCTGCGGCCGCGGCGCAGTTTTATTTCGGCAAGAACCTGACCGACGTGACGCTTTCGGAATCCGCCATTCTGGCCGGCCTGTTCAAGGCGCCGGCCAAATATGCGCCGCATGTCAACCTGCCGGCGGCCCGCGCCCGCGCCAATACCGTGCTTTCCAACCTGGTGCAGAGCGGGCTGATGACCGAGGGCCAGGTGATCGGCGCGCGGCGCAACCCGGCCACCGTCATTGACCGCGCCGATGTGAAGGCGCCGGATTATTTCCTCGACTGGGCCTTCGACGAGGTGCAGCGGCTGGCCGCCGAAGGCAAGTTCAGGGATCACACCGTCGTTGTGCGCACCACCATCGATACCGGCCTGCAGCAGGCGGCTGAACAGGCGATGGAAATGGAACTGCGTGAATATGGCGAGGGTTACCGCGTCAAGCAGGGCGCAATGGTGATGATTGAAAACGGCGGCGGCGTGCGCGCCATGGTCGGCGGCCGTGACTATGGCGAAAGCCAGTTCAACCGCGCCACGGCAGCCCTTCGCCAGCCGGGTTCCTCCTTCAAGGTCTATACCTACTCGGCCGCCATGGAAAAGGGCATGAAGCCGGACACGCTGATTTCCGATGCGCCGGTGACATGGCGGGGGTGGTCGCCGCAGAATTACGGCCGTTCTTATGCCGGCAGGGTAACGCTGCAGATGGCGCTCGCCAAATCCTACAATACCGTGCCTGTGCGGCTCGCCAAGGATGTGCTCGGCACGCAGGTGATCGTCGATACAGCCAAGGCCATGGGCGTCGCCACGCCGCTGCGCAGCGACAAGACCATTCCGCTCGGCACTTCGGAAGTCACCGTTCTCGATCAGGCCACAGCCTATGCCGTGTTCCCGGCCGATGGCATGCAGTCGCGTCGCCACGGCATCGAGCAGGTGATGGATTATGAGGGCAATGTTCTCTACGATTTCAGCCATGACGAGCCGCCCGCCAAGCGGGTGCTCTCCGAGGACGCCAATTCCAAGATGAACCAGATGCTGGTGACCATCCCGGTGATGGGCACGGCCCGGCGCGGGGCGCTGGATAACGGCATCGTCTCCGGCGGCAAGACCGGCACTTCGCAGGCCTATCGCGACGCCTGGTATGTGGGCTTTACAGGCAACTATACGACCGCCGTCTGGTTCGGCAATGACGAGTTCACGCCGATGAACAACATGACCGGCGGCGCGCTTCCCGCCATGACCTACAAGCGGCTGATGGACTACGCCCATCAGGGCATGGAACTGCGCCCGATCCCCGGCATCCAGAACCCGCTGCCGACGGGCGCGCGCCCGCAACCCTCGGCGCAAGTCGCATCCGCCAGCACGCCCGCCATGCCGGCGCTCACCCGCCCGCGTTCGCTCTCGGCCGAGGCGACACGTGTCATCCGCTCCATCGCCAAGAAGATGAAGGATGCTTCGGCCCTGAGCGTGACGACGCAGAAGGTGGCGGATGCGTCGCTGCGGGAAGGCGTGGGCGAGGCTGGGCGGCGTTAGGATGTCCGGATACCGGGTTATGCACTGCGCGACCTTCAGACCGGCTGATTGGCTGGATCGCTTTCAATCATAGGCTGTATATTGCACCAAGAGGATGGCGTCGGCGCATTTGCTTGAGAAAAATAACTCAAGCATAAATCGACGGCCTACAGGTTAATTTACATTGCGCGCGACCAAAAATATTCTCGCACCGGAGAATAAGAACACGAAATCGTCTTTCTACACTCCAAGATTGAATAGACCATTCCGACCAATTCATGTCTAAGTGAATGCGGTTATTTCTGTCTGGTCACAAAGCGATCCCGGAGGACGGCATGAACGATGCGGGAAATGCAAGGCGGGCGGTGGCGGCTGTTCTTGCTGCTGGCCTTGGGCTTGCACCCCATGCGGCCCGTGCGCAGGATCCCATGCTCCTGATCGACGAGCCGGGCTTCGAATTGCGCCTGCATTTTCAGGCCGGCGTGAACGCCGTGGCCGAACAGAACCTGTTCTGGAACTTCGCCGATACTTTCGCTCCGTCCGCCGGCTTCGATAGCGACACGCGCTGGCTTGAGGGCTACCTGATGCCCGGCCTCGGTTTCACCGCCGATGCCGGCGAGCGGCTCCAGATCTATGGAAAGATTTCCGCCGTTGCCTCCGGCACGCTTGGCACTGATGCCTTCGATGCCGGCGGCACGGGCGCCATCACACTTGAAGACGGCTATCTCGGCCTGCGCTCCAGAGCTGAAACCGGCCCCTTCTTCGATATTTCCCTCGGACCGCGTCCGTTCCAGACCGGCACAGGCATGCTGATCGCCAATGGCGGTTCGAGCGGTTTCGAGCGCGGCGCCCTGAAACTTGGGCCGAGAAAAGCATGGGAACAGGCCGCCATCCTCCGGTTCGGCAAGGATGACCTGACGGCGACGGCCTTTTTCATCGACGCGAATGAATTATCCGACAAGGACAGCGGAACGAAGATCGTGGGAGCGGATCTGCGTTATGAACCGCAAGAAGGTCGATATGTCGGCATTACATTCGGCCATGTTCCGGAATCCGGCTCACCCTACGCCCGGGCTGCGGCTGGCGGCATCGGCGCGCCGGTCATCATGCCGGGTGCGCGCGAGGGATTGAGCTTCATCAACGCCTATACCCGCACCAATCCGTTCGATGCGCCCCTGCCGGGTTTTTTCATCGGTGGCGATATCGCCTATCAGTGGAACCCCGATATCGACCTCAGGGCCTGGGGCGGCCGCACTCAGGTCGGTTATGCGTTCGAAGAGGTTTCGTGGACGCCGACCATCGCCTACAGCTACCAGACCTTCTCCGGCGACGATCCTTCGACCTCGCGTCTGGAACGCTTCGACCCGCTCTATTACGAAGGCAATCCGAGTGCATGGTCGACGGGCACGAAATCTTCCATGATGTTCCTGAATTCGAACGTCAATGCGCATCAGATCAGCCTGCAGGTGAAACCGACGCAGGCCGACACGTGGACGCTGCGCTACGCACATATCCGCGCCAATGAGCTGAACAGCCCGATCCAGTTCGGCCAGGGCACACGCCTCGACAACATAGACGGCACGCCCACCCCGGTTGCCGGCGTGGGCGACCACCATCTCGCCGATGATATCTATCTGGAATATTCGCGCGTTATCAATCCCAACACCTATCTCACGGCGGGCGTCAGCATTTCCTTCCCCGGCAAGGGCATGAATTCCCTGACCGCAGACAATTCGCCGAACTGGCTTGGAGGCTTCGTCAATGTCATCGTCAATTTCTAAAACCCTGTCGATCGTTCTTGCGACCATGCTGTCCGTTCTGGCCTACCCTTACGCCGCGTCCAGCCAGAACGCCACGCCGCTTTCGGCCGAGCAGTCAGACCCGACCAAGCTCGGCTGGATGCAGGGCTTTCCGCCACCGGAAGAGAAAATCATCCGCTTCTCGGACAGCGACTATTTCAACTTTCCGAAATCGCGCTGGACGGTCTGCCATTTCCGTCAGCTGATGCCGACGGTCAATGTGAGCCGCGGCCTCGGCGCACCCGCAACGCTCGAGCGCAAGCTCGATCCCGCCATTGATGCCGTGACATTCCGGCCGACCGGCGCAGACCGGGACATGAACTGGCAACAATCGCTGTCGGCCAATTATACCGACGGCATCGTCGTGCTGCACAAGGGCGTGCTTGTCTATGAGCGCTATTCCGGTTGCCTCAACGATGCGGGGCAACATGGCGCCATGTCGGTGACGAAGTCGCTGACCGGGCTTCTGGGCGAGATGCTGGTTGCCGAAGGTACACTGGACGAGAATGCCAAGGTCGCGACCGTCGTTCCCGAACTTGAAAAAAGCGCCTTCGGCGATGCGACGATCCGGCAGGTGCTCGATATGACGACGGGCCTGCGTTACAGCGAGGACTATGCCGATCCCAATGCCGATGTGTGGACCTATTCGGCGGCCGGCAACCCTCTTCCCAAGCCCGAGGGTTATGAAGGGCCGCGCAGCTATTTCGATTATCTGAAGACGGTGGTGAAACAGGGGGAACACGGTTCCGCCTTCGGCTACAAGACGATCAACAGCGATGCGCTCGGCTGGATCATCGCCCGCGTCTCGGGAAAATCGGTGGCAGAGCTGCTCTCGGAGCGGATCTGGAGCCGGATGGGCGCCGAACAGGACGCCTATTACACCGTCGATTCCACCGGCACGCCGTTTGCCGGCGGCGGGCTGAATGCCGGATTGCGCGACATGGCACGCATCGGCCAGTTGCTGCTCGATGGCGGCGTCGTGGATGGCCAGCGTCTCATTCCGCAAAAGGCGATCGACAATATCCGCCACGGCGGAGACAAGGCGGCTTTTGCGAAGGGCGGCTATCCGGCGCTGCAGGGCTGGAGCTATCGTGCCATGTGGTGGGTCACCCACAATGCCAACGGCGCGTTCATGGCGCGTGGCGTGCACGGCCAGGCAATCTACATCGACCCCGCAGCCGAAATGGTCATCGCCCGGTTTTCCTCGCATCCTGTTGCCAGTAACGCCGCCAACGATGCGACATCGTTGCCGGCTTATGAGGCGGTTGCCCGCTATCTGATGACACGGGTGGGAAAACCGTGAGGGCAAGGCGGTGAAGTCGGGGCATCGCCTGAAGATTTCTGTCGGAGCCTGTGGCTCACCCCCCTCTGTCCTGCCGGACATCTCCCCCTCAAGGGGGGAGATCGATCTGTGGCGAGGTCTCACCCATCTCAAAACTTGAGGATGAAGCGACATAAGGGCCTCTTGCCGATCTCCCCCCTTGAGGGGGAGATGCCCGGCAGGGCAGAGGGGGGTGAGCCACGCGTTCCACCGATTCCGTCTCTCCAAACTGCAAAACCGCAACCCGGCGCGAAACGCCTCACCGCAACAACACCGCCCTAGCCGTCTCCACAATATGTGATGTCAGCGCCGCCAGACGGTCGGCGGCCAAACGATTGACCTGCCAATAAAGCGGAATATCAAGCGGCGTACCGGGAACAACCTCCACCAGCCGCCCTTCCCTCAAATGCTCCGCCACCAGCTGCACCGGATTGAGCCCCCAGCCCATGCCGGCAAGGCTTGCCTTCACGAAACCATCGGTCGAGGGCAGCCAGTGGGTGGGATAGGAGACGTCTTCTCCCAGCGCCTGCCTGATCCAGCTCGCCTGCAGCCTGTCCTTCTGGTTGAAGGTCAGTCCCGGTGCGCGGGCAAGGGCTGAGGGCGTGACGCCATCGGCGAAATGGCGGGTCATGAAATCCGGGCTGGCGGTAGCGTGATATCTGAGCACGCCGAGTGGGGTGACGCGGCAGCCCTGCACGGGCTTGGCATGGGCGGTGACGGCGGCAAGCACCCTGCCCCCGCGCAGCCATTCCACCGTGTGATCCTGATCGTCCACCGCGATATTGACGAGATAATCGTTGCTGCCGGTGAATTTCGAAACCGCATCGAGAAACCATGTGCCGAGGCTATCGGCATTGGTGGCGATGTTGAGCGTCACACGCTCCTGTACCGATCCCGCCTCTGCAAGCGCTGGAAGCTGGCGGAACAATTCGCTTTCCAGCATGCCGACATGGTCCATATGCCGGCAGAGCCACTCGCCCTTTTCCGTCGCAACGCAAGGGTTGCCGCGCACGATCAACACCACGCCCAGCCGCTCCTCCAGCTGTTTGATACGCTGCGAGACGGCTGATGGCGTGACGAAGAGCAGCTGCGCCGCCTTTTCGAAACTGCCGGTCTGGGCAACGAGCGCCACGGCCCGCATGGAGGGATAGTCTAGCATTAGCCACACTTATCTAGGTTGAGTTTATTTAACTGGATTAAACCATCCTACCTCAATATCCAAGTACTCGGTCCGCAGGCGACGGCTTGCGCCATTCCGCATGGACAGAGACAAGAGGCTCCCGACGCGCATGGATATACAAATCTTCTTCACCGGCCTGACGATGGGTCTGAGCCTCATCGTCGCCATCGGCGCGCAGAATGCTTTTGTTCTGAAACAGGGGCTGGCGCGCTCGCATGTGTTCGCGGTCTGCGCCACCTGCGCCATTGCCGATGCGCTGCTGATCACCGTCGGCGTCTTCAGTTTTCAGCGGATCAGCGCCGTCATGCCGGCGCTTGATCCCATCATGCGTTATGCCGGAGCTGCCTTCCTTATCTGGTATGGCGCCAAAAGCCTGCATTCGGCGCTGCGTTCATCCGAAGCGCTGTCGGTGGCTGAGCGGCAGGAGGCGAGCCTGTGGCAGACGCTGGCCATTTGTCTGGCGCTCACCTTTCTCAATCCGCATGTCTATCTCGATACCGTCGTGCTGCTCGGCACCATCTCCACGCAATTTCCCGGCTTCGAAAAGACCTTTGCGGCGGGTGCGGCCACCGGCTCGGTGCTGTTCTTCTTTTCGCTGGGATATGGCGCGCGCTGGCTGCGGCCGGTCTTCGAAAAACCTTCCGCCTGGCGCATTCTCGAAGGCGTCATCGCGGTTACCATGTGGGCCATCGCCTTCAAGCTGGTCATGGGTGCGTGAGAACCGGAATTAGCAATTCCCCTCATTTTCACAAAGACTAAACAAAGGGCACCATTTTCCAAACGGGGAATCAGTGATAGTTCTCGACCTGTTCAAAAACGGGAAAACAGCGTGTTCCGAGTTCCATTCCTTGTCGGCATTGCCCTTCTGATCGCCTTTGGCGGCGGTATTGCCGTTACGCTCGCAGCACTTGAGGCGACATCCGGTTTCGGATCGATCCGCATCGGTTCCTGGGACGCGTTTCCCGAAGCGCAGACAATCGAGGCTGACCCTTACGCCAAATCGCACCGCGCCGATGCCGGCAGGCTGCTTTATGGCACGACCGAGGGGCTGGCCTTTACCGCCTCCGTCGACAGCGATGGCCAGCGGCTCAGCGGCGAATGCCGTTACCGGCTGGCCGGCGCCGTGCCGCCTTCGCGGTTCTGGACGCTTTATACCGCCGATCAGCAGGGCAATGTGCTGGCGGAAGATGCCGGGCGGCCGTTTGCGCTGAATTCCCGCACGCTTCTGCGCAGTGCGGATGGCGGCATCGACATCACCATCGCTCCCGACGCCCAGGCCTATAACTGGCTGGCGGTGCCGCAGGGCCAGACATTCAAGCTGGTGATGACGCTGCTCGATACGCCGGTCGCCGGCAGTTCCGGCCTGATCGATATCGCCATGCCGCAAATCCGCAAGCTGGGGTGTGGCAATGCTTAGGGTCCTGCTCGCCATCCTCACCGGCCTCGTCGCCGCCGCCGTGCTGCACGTCATCATTCTTCTGGCGATACCGCATTTCAGCAATCGCGATGCCTATACCCGCGCGGTGGCGGAAGGAAAGCCGCATCTGTTTCACCTGCTCGAAGA
Source organism: Agrobacterium sp. ICMP 6402 (assembly GCF_009498615.1). Taxonomy (NCBI): domain Bacteria; kingdom Pseudomonadati; phylum Pseudomonadota; class Alphaproteobacteria; order Hyphomicrobiales; family Rhizobiaceae; genus Agrobacterium; species Agrobacterium sp. ICMP 6402. The sequence continues at coordinate 456,343 of NZ_QSNV01000001.1, read as the reverse complement.
GACGACCGAGAAGAAGACGCTTGGCAGCGGCGATCCCTTCATGCGGGTCGCGGTCTGTACTTTTAATATCGAAGAAAAACCTGTCCGGCTCACCGCACTTGGCGCCGTACCGTTCTGGTCTGTCGCGGTTTACGACAGGGCCTCGAACGAGGTGTTCAGCATGAACGACCGCACGTCTGCTGGCGGGGTGATGGATATTCTGGTCGCCGATGCGGTGCAGATAGCCGCCATTCGCAAGGCGCAGCCGCCATCGCTCTCACAGGCCATTCTGGCGAAATCGGATCAGACGGAAGGATATGTGGTGTTGCGGACCCTGGTGCCGCAGCCAAGCTTCGGGGAAGAAGCCGAACGTTTCCTGAACGAAGCGAAATGCCAGCCGACGCCGTGGAAATAACGCCGGTCTTTTACATATAATCAGGATTTCAGAGCCGTTTCCGGTGCGGATTTGCCCTTGCGCACGACCTTTCCAGTGGGCTCGGTTTCGCGCTTCTCATAACGTACGCCGGTAAACAGCACCACCTTTGCGGGGCCAATCACCTTGGCCACGATGCCGGCGGGGCGCAGGCTTCGTCGGGCGTCGCCGATTGGAATAATGTCTGCCATGCTTCTCTCCTCTTCGGGAGTCAATGTTGCCTATGGGAACCGCGCAAGCCTCGTCTTGCGTCGGGAATTTCATCACCATCACATTGCGCATAATCCAGCCCACAGGCTGGTTTTCGCATGTCCCTAAAACCGCATAAGGTTTTAGCGCGGGACTATGCGGACATTCAGGCATTTCGCGGCCATTTTGGCTTTTATTCCGAACGTCAGAATAACATGGAATCCTAATACTGCCCATGAAATTACAAACAGACAGAGGTTAATGATCCGTTAACCCTAATCGCTGGACGCCAATTTATCGCCGAAAGGGCCGCACCCGTTGAAAACAAAGGCGATGCGGCAAAGTTCCATGACATTTTTTCCGTCATGAAGGTTTTAAAATTTCCTTGTTGATAGAGGCAGAATATCTCTTGCCACCCCCCATAGTTAACAGGACGTCAACGGATTTGCTCTAATTTGAGCCGATATTGTGTTTGCGTTTGTTGGGTAGTGCGTTGACCGACCGGTTTCGAGAACTTGAGAGGCCAAGAGCCATTAGGAAGAAAGATGTGGTGCTTATGGCCACGGTGACGAATTTCGAGTCTGTGTCCCATCCGTCAAAAACGGACCTCCGGCAATTCGCCGAGCTTTTCATGCCGCTTTTTAATGCCTCCACCGAGGAAGCCAAGCGCGAAGCGATCGCCGCGCTGTCGCAGCATCCGAGCGTGCCTTCGGCTGTCGCCTTCTTCATCGCCTGCCAGCCGATTTCGCTTGCTGCCCCCTTCCTCATCTCCTCGAAGTGCCTCACTGACGAGACGCTGATCACCATTGCCCGCACGCAGGGTGCCGCGCATGCCCGCGCCATCGTGCGGCGAGAAGACCTCTCCCCCACCGTGATCGATGCGCTGGTTGGCCTGCGGCATGCCGAAGATCTGAAGCGGCCGGATGAGCCGACGACTGCCACCGAACCGCAGGTGGCAGCCGCAGCCGAACCGGAAGTGGCGGACGTGGCCATCCCTGAGACCACGGCGAAAATTGACGCCGCATCCGCGCTCGAAGAGGAAATGCGTCAGCGGATCAAGCAGATGGCGCATCATCTCAACCGCCCGGAAAGTGACGTGCTTGGCCTGCGCCGCCTGAGCGACGTGCAGGAAGCCCTGCTCGTGCGTTTCGCCCGTGAACGCAATGCACGGCAGTTTGCCATTGCGCTATCGGATTCGCTGTCATCCAGCTACTGGCTGTCGGAACGCATCATGCTCGATATTTCCGGCGCGCAGCTTGCGACCACGCTTACCGGGCTTGGCATGGAGTTTTCCGAAGCCGCCTTCGTCTTGCAATGCTTCTATCCGCATCTGGCCGCCACAGAGGGCGACATGAGCCGCGCCGAGGCCCTGCTCGACCGTCTCGACATCGTGGAGTCCGAAGAGCGGGTGGAAAGCTGGCGTCGGGCGGATAGCTATACGCATGGCCGCGAGCGGCCGAGCCGTCTTACCGTCGTTCCCCGCAAAACCGGGACGTGAAGGGGTAAACGGCCTTTGGCCGTCTAAGCCGGTGGCTGGTCCACCAGCGTCAGCAAAGTGCCGATCTCATCCGTCTCGATCTCCACGATCCACAGATCGCTGTCGAAGCGCCGTTCCTTCTCCAGTAGGGCGGTGCTTTCCTCAGCCTCCGCACCGGCAAGGCGCGTTTCAAAACGGCGCTCGGCGCGGATTTCCTCGTCATCGGCGAAGCTTTGCGGCGCCGGTCCATAGAGGTTTTCACGGCCGTCGCGCAGGCGCTGGCGGATGAAAATCGCACCCGCCGCCTCCGCGCCCCTCTTTTCGATGGCAGCAAATCCGCCGGCGGCGAAAACGCGGCGGATGAGGGCGGAGACGAAGATTTCGGATTTGAGGCGCATTGGTGGTGCTTTCGGTGGAAAGAGTGGGACGTGCTCTCGATGTTGGATTTGTCAACGGATCGAGGTGCGTGGGGTTTACCCCCCTCTGCCCTGCCGGGCATCTCCCCCTCAAGGGGGGAGATCGGCAAGGCGCTCTACCGCCACTTCATTTTCAAGCTTTGCGATGGGCGAGATCTCGCCGCAGATCGATCTCCCCCCTTGAGGGGGAGATGCCCGGCAGGGCAGAGGGGGGTGAGCCACGCCCACTCCGGCCCGCCATCAACGAACCTCCTGAGGCTAAAACCTCAAAGCGCCCCGATCGACTTCAGTTTCTTCAGCACCACTTCGCTCGGCTCGCCGGTTTCCGGCAGGCGATAGTGTTTTTCAAAAGCACGGATGGCGTTGCGGGTCTGCTGGCCGGCCACGCCGTCCACCTTCACGTCGGCATAGGCGATATTGATCAACCCCTGCTGAATCTTGGCAATCAGCGCGCTGCTTGCCGGCTTGGCAGCGGCAGTCGCGCTGTTGAGCGACACCGGCTCGGCCTTGGGGCGCGGCGCTTCCGCCTTGCGGATGGCGGCGGCGACCGGGTCGATTTCCACTCCGCCGCCGGTGTTGGTGTCGGACGGCCGGTCCTTTGGAATTGCCGCAACGGTGGCGCCGTCGATCCTGAGGGCGGCAAGCACCCGGGTCGTCGGCTCGCCGGTCTGTTCCATGCCAAGGGTTTCTTCGAAGAACATGATGGCGGCGGCGGTCTTCGGCCCCATGCGGCCATCCGCGTCGCCGTCGTAAAGCCCGCGTTTTTTGAGTTCGCCCTGAATATCTGCAACGATCTGCTGCGGCTTCTGGCTTTCGGCTGGCGGCAGAGCCGCGGTCTCGGCGGCCGGTGGCTGCGTCGCTTCCGTTTCGGCCGGCCGCTCTATGCGAAAGGTGGTGACGTTGCCGTGGGTGCCGAGCGGCTCTGCGGGGCGATAACCGGCGATACCGTTCGGGTTTTCCGCATCACGCGTGCGCAGGAAGGGAGACGGGTGAATGCCCGGCTGGTACCAGAGCGCATTGGCCGCAACAAAACCGAAGACGACCGCGAAGGCACCGCAGCCGCCAACCAGTTTCGGATGGCGCAGGACTTCGCGCCCGATGGCCGCAACCACCAAGGAAACAAACCCGGCGCCAATCTGGGCCGTTGTTTTCTTAGGCGATTTTCGCTTTCGCGGGGCCATCGTCACCATCCTTCTTCATAATCGCAGCCATTTCGCCGAGTTGACGGATGCGCGGCGGAAATTCCACCATGCATTCAGTTTCAGCGTCTTCGCCACCCGCCATGCCGGAACCATCGGCAGGCAACATGATTGTTACGACCGTTCCCTCTCCGGGCTTGCTGGCGATGACGAACGTGCCGCCATGCAGTGCCACCAGCCCCTTGACCAGGGATAGTCCGAGACCCGTGCCCTCATAGCGACGGGTATATTCATTCTGAACCTGCATGAAGGGCTGGCCCAGCAGGTCAATCTTGTCAGCCGCGATGCCGATGCCGGTATCGCTGACCGTCAGCTTCAGCATCTTGCCTTCGCGCGCGGCGTCGATTGATACAACACCACCCGCATCGGTGAATTTTATGGCATTGCCGGCCAGATTGATCAGAACCTGGCGAATGGCGCGCTGGTCGGCGGAGATTTCGCCGATATTGCGCTGGATGCGGCTGGTCAAAGTCAGGCCTTTTTCCCTGGCCTGCAGACCAAGCATCGCCTCGCAGGAAGCGATGGTTTCGGAAATCGGGAAGCTTTCCATCAGCAGCTCGTAGCGGCCCGCTTCCAGCTTGCTCATATCCAGCATGGTGTTGACCACCGACAGGAGATGGGCGCCGGACTGGCGGATCAAGCCGACATATTCGCGCTGACGATCATTTTCCAGCCGGCCGAAATATTCACCGGCCAGAATATCGGAAAAACCGAGGACGGCGTTAAGCGGCGTGCGCAGCTCGTGGCTGACGGCGGCAAGGAAACGCGACTTGGCGTCATTGGCCGATTCCGCCTCCGCCGCCTTGCGGGCGACATCGCGGCGCAGAAGCTCCATCTCGGTGACGTCGGAAAGCTGGGCGACGACGCGGCGCAGCCGGCCGGACGCGCTGCGGATCGCCGTCATTTCGATGCGCGCATGCATGAACTGCGCCGGGCGCGATTTCGCGCCGGTTTCAAACCGAAGCTCGGCGCTGGCCTTGTCCTCGCCCTGCCGCAAAAGATCGAAGGCCTGCATCAGTTCGATACGATCAGACACATAAACATATTCGGCAAAGACGTGGTCTTTGCAGGCCTGAAGCTCGGCCGGAAATTTCTCACGGTCACGACCGGAGACACGTTCGACGAGGCCGTTTTCATTGATGGTGAGCACGAGGCCCGGCACCTGCGATGCTGCGACAAGGTCGTCATCAGCCGCAGGAGCGGACGAGGATGCTACAACACGCAGCGGCCGGGAAAAAGCAATCGACAGGGCGGCGGCGGATAGAAACAGCGCCAGCACCAGGGCAGCACCAATGGGCAGCGCGATGGCGGGGCTGAAGACGAAGCTGAAGAGGGCGGGCACAACCAGAAGGCCGACGGCACCGAAGGCAATAAGGCGGCGCAGGCGCGCAACGGTTCCGGCGCGCCTTTCGGCGTCCTCTTCCATACGCGCAAGCCATCTGCCCGCGGCATGGTCGACCAGTGCGACCGCTTTTTCTCTCATATTACGCAATACCAATACCGAATCCCTGAGGCGGATCTTATGGCCCCGACAATAGAAGGCGGCGGCTTAAGGAATGGATAAAAAGAATGGCCGCAAACGGCCTTCAAATGCGCCGCAGTCCCAATACGGGGCATTTATTCGAAGCTTTGCCAATCATGGTTAATGACGGGTAAGCGACGGATTTCGCTTCATTTTTGCCATCGCGTTAACCTTTGTGGCAAAGCGTGCCGCCGCTTTGCCCCGGAACGCGCGGGCTCTGTCGCAATTATGCTTAACATGGACTGTTAAAATGCGAATGAATTGATGGCGCACGTGCCTATGCGAGGAGAATAGATACAATTTGAATTAAATTGCGCCGCTTTTTGCAATTGGCTGTTCGCCGGTCGCCTGTAGCTTCTCCCCAAGCCCGAAAAACGGGACAAAGGCCAATGACCCGAAACCGGGCGGGGCTTCAAAACAAAGATCATCTGGCAGGGTGTCTGACAATGTGGTTTCTGATCAAAGGAACATTCTGGTTTTCGCTGGTGCTGGTGGCGCTGTCCTATTTCGGTAGCTACAACGACCCCACCAAGGAACCTTCGGCATTCGATCTTCCCAGCGCCGTTTCGGCCGCCGGTGAGGCCTATCGTTATGTCAGCGCCATCTGCATTGAAAAACCCGACGTCTGCATCAAGGGTGCGGAAACCTTCCATGCGCTCGGTGAGCGGGCAAAGGAAGGCGCCAAGGTCGCCTATGAACTGCTCGACGCGCAGCTTGCCGCCGGTGACAAAACCGCTCCCGCCACGCAGATCGTCGCCGAGACCGAAAAACTGGCCGAAGCCCCGGCCATCAGCGTCGAATTTCCCGGGAATACCGACATGCTGAAGACCGGCACCGTCATTCCCCTGCCGCAGAAGCGCCCTGCCCCCTGATATTTCGCGGTCGCGCCTCGTCGCACCGCCCCTTCCTTGCAGCCGGATATGTCCGTCTGCGTGACTGCCTGCCAGACTTGCCCACGGAAACCTGTTTTCCGTGGGCTTTTTCATGGCCAGATGGTTCAAAACCGTCCGCACTTGCCCTATATCGTAGCCAAGATATGCAATAGTGGACGATACGGCGCGCAAATGGCCTCTCTCGAAACGATCCTTGATGACTTCGCCTTCCTCGACGACTGGGAGGATCGCTATCGTTATGTCATCGAACTGGGCAAGGCGCTGCCCGATCTGCCGGAAGACAAGCGCACCGCTGAAAACAAGGTGCAGGGTTGCGCCAGCCAGGTCTGGCTCGTCAGCCATAGCGACGGTGCGGAAGACCCTCTCATGACCTTCGAGGGCGATTCAGACGCGCATATCGTGCGCGGCCTCGTTGCCATCGTCCTTGCCGTCTATTCCGGTAAAAAGGCCTCCGAAATCGCTGGTCTCGATGCCATCCAGGTGTTCGACAAGATCGGGCTGGTGGAACATCTCTCTTCGCAGCGCGCCAATGGCCTGCGGTCGATGGTCAAGCGCATCCGCGAGGAAGCCAGGCTGCTGGCCGCCTGATCTTTAGCCCGCGATGATGGACGGGCGATAATCTTCATCCCCCCAATAGTGGCTTGCTCTTTTTGAGCGGTTGGCCTGAGGCACGTAATGCCGGGCAAGCGACAGGAGTGCGGCGCGCAGCAGCAGTTTTGCCGACCGCGCCGGCCATTGCCGCTCCCGCTCCACCGTTTCCAGACCCTTTTCGAAACAGCAGATATCGATGGCGACGCCCGACAGTTCCGGCCCCATCGCATCCGCCGCACGGGAAAACCGCACACGTGCGGCCATCGCAGCCTCGGTGAGATCGAGCGCACCGCCCGCCTCCCCCTTTGTTCGGTTCGCAATGCGCGGTTCCCATGTCGCGGTGACCCTGGGGTTGAGATGCGCGCGGTGAAAATCAGCGGCGAGACGTTCTCCAGCCTGTAAGGCGTCAGCCGGAAAGAAGGCCGTGCCGTCCCGCTCCTTCAGGCGAGACAGGCTGGTCAAAGGCGAGGTTTTGAGGTTGTGCCGGGCGGGCTGCCTGCCCTCGCCGACATCCACGATCACCGTCTGCACATCCCGGTGCTGCTCCTGAAAAATCTCGTCGCGATCCTTCGCGATCGCGCGCCTCAGATAGGCCGAGAGCGGCGCTGCGGCTAAAAGCGTGTCGCCCTGCCGGACGACCAGACCCGATGCGACGGCAAGCCTCACCGTCACTGCCGGGAATCGCAATCTCTCACTCCCTTCCCTCTCTTTCCCTGCCCCTTCTTTCGCTGCATTAGCCCGCCGCAATACCATTTCGCCACCCTCTTCCAACGCTTCAGCCGCGCCAGCCGCGATAAAACGCACCAGCCGTAAGAGAACAGGATCGGGACGAGCGATGGGTGTCTGTTTCGCCTCACTCATCGCGAACACCCCTCATCACGTTGAAAATGCTGCCGGCGAGCCGCTCGAGCATGGCGACGAACTCGTCGAAGGCCGGTTCGTCACGTCGATCCTCGACCACCTGGCAGGCATGGCCGACCGTGGTTCTGTCCCTGCCGAAACAGGGGCCGATATCCGACATGGCGATGCCGAGCTGCACATGGCACACATACATGGCGATCTGACGGATATGGCATTCGCTGCGCCGCCTGTCGCGGTGTCCGGACAAGCGGGGGCCGGCCAAACGCTCACCGGTCAATTGCACCATTTCGGCTGTCAATTGCCGGACCAGCCGGCAGATGCGGGAAATCTCCTCCCGCCCGGCAGCCGGTGGCCAGCGGCGGAAATGACGATCGGTAACCGGCGCGCATGGCCGCGCGGCGACAGACAGGGGCGATGTATCCGACGGCATATGCAACTCCTCTACGAATAGGAATTAATTCATACACCCGAGGGCAGCCGTGGGGAAGCGTGAATTTGACGCGGAAGAATATACCCTTGATATAGCTTTATTTTTGCAGAAATGACGCAAGCAATAAAGGATTTTTTTCCTCACGAAAGATTCAACGCGACAATAAAAAAGCCGGTCGATGGACCGGCTGGGTATTCATGTGACGGTAAAGACAGCTTCAAAGGGAGCATGTGGAGCGGGCGGGCTCCGCTTGCCGCCTTCTCCCGCCGGGGAGAAGTTCGCGGCAGCGGGTTGAGAGGGTAAGGGTGCGGTCTATCGCTGACGTTGCCCCCTCATCCGACCCTTCGGGCCACCTTCTCCCCGGTCGGGGAGAAGAATAGGCAGATCCGATTAGCGGTTGGCCTTACGGCGCTGGCCGAGACCCATTTCCTTGGCGAGCCGCGAGCGGGCTTCGGCATAGGCGGGCGCAACCATCGGATAATCGACCGGCAGGTCCCATTTTTCGCGGTATTCTTCCGGTGTCATGCTGTGATGCGTCGTGAGGTGGCGCTTGAGCGACTTGAACGAACCGCCGCATTCCAAACAGACGATATGATCGTCCTGAACCGACTTGCGAACCGAGACGGCAGGCTTCTGCTTTTCAACATTGACCGCCACCGATGCCGGGGCCGAGGTGCCGCTGAGTGCCGTGTGAACATCCGAAATAAGGCCGGGAAGCTCTGTAACCGGAACGACGTGGTTGCTAACATAGGCAGCCACAATATCCGCCGTCAGTTCGACCAGCAGATCCTGGGCGTTACCGTATGCAGTTTCCGTCATTTAAGTATCTCCTGTTTATTTATCTCCGGAAGCGGGCGAACGCCGCTTCGAGCGATGTGAAGTTACCCGGTGCCCCACCTTCGCCTTGTTGAAACCAACGTGAAACCTACCCCTAGATTTCAAGCGAAAACCGGAAACGTATTGATCCGAGATTCAACTTATGGCCCGCGACATGGGCAGCAATGGTCTGATGGACCATAGATTAGACATTAATAAAATGTCTATGCCGACTATGAAGAGGCTAGATGCAAATCGCGATTAGCAACTTTACACTTAATTTGGATAACAGCAAAACAGCAAAAGTCAAATTCCTATTATGAATTTTTCAGTTCAAAACAGTCTAATCGCAATACAAAAAATTACGGGTAATAAAATACTATGCCAAGTAGCAATTGAAAATGAACACCCCCTATTATTGGGGGGAATTTCAACTTCAAATTTTCTTGAGGTCATCAACTACCGATTTAACATGAAGCGGATAACCTGCCTTATGCGCGGCCATGGCAAGAAGATGCGCCGAGACCGGTGCTGTCAGAATGAAGAAGAAGAAACCGGCGAGTGCCCGTGCCAGCGTCGGCATATCCATGGAATGAATGCCCACGGCCAGAAGCAGCAGCCCGGACCCCACCGTCCCCGCCTTGGAGGCCGCATGCATGCGGGTATAGACATCAGGCAGGCGATTGAGCCCGATTGCGGCGATCAGTGAAAAGGCGGCTCCCGAGACCGTCAGCGCCGCAACGAGGATAGCAACAAGCCAGCCGATCATTTTCCGCCCTTTCTTTTTCCGCCAACCTTCTGATTTTTTGACGTTTTTTCAATGTCTTCCGACACCCTTTCGCCATCCAGCACCGCCTTCGACTTTCGCCCGCCGTCTGCGCCGCGCGCCAACACGAAACGGGCAAAGGCCACCGTTGCCAGAAAACCGACAAGCCCGAGCGCAATCGCGATATCGACATAAAGGGTGAAGCCGGTGCGGATGGCGATGACCGCGATGAAGCCGATGGCGATACCGACCAGCATGTCGAGCGCGACGATCCGGTCCGGCAGAGTCGGCCCGATGACAACACGATATACTGTCAGCAGGAAGGCTGCCGAGAGTACAACCGAGGCAAGTATAGTTGCAAATGAAACTATTTGTTCCGGCGTCATTGCTGAAACGCCTCCATGATCTTTTTTTCAAAGCCGTTGCGGATGTCGTTCCTCGCGGCTTCGATATCGCTGCAATCGATGGCGTGGACGTAGAGCGTCTTTCTATCCTCGGATACATCGACCGACAGCGTGCCGGGGGTGAGCGTGATGAGATTGGCGAGCAGCGTGATCTGGAAGTCCGTCGTCACCGTCAGTGGATAGGCGAAGATGCCGGGCTGCACGTCGAGCTTCGGCCGTGTCACCAGCACCGCCACCTTCCAGGCCGACAGCGCCAGTTCCTTGAAGAACAGCAGCACGAGCGACAGTATCCGCGTCAGCCGCAGCCAGTGATTGTTGCCCCTGGGTATCTGATGACGGATAAGCCCGAGCGCCAGTGCCGAGACGATGACACCGAAGACGATATTCGCCGGTGTGACGCTGCCGGTTATAGCAAGCCAGATGGCGAGGAACATCGACAGGACGATATAGAGGCTCACGGTTTGCCTCCCTCGGGAAAGACCGACTGGATATAGGCTTGGGGATCACCCAGCCCCACTGCTGCCTGCTGGCTGAGACTGAGCAGGCTTTCCGGAAACAGGCCGAAAAATACCACCAGCAAGGTCAGTCCGACCAGCGGTACGACGGAGGGGAGCGCCTGAGAGGGCGGTGCCGGTGATGGCGGCTGGCCTGCCGACGGCGCCGGGCGCCAGAAACACAAAAGGAAAATCCGTCCGAAGGCGATGGTAGCGATGAAACCTGAAACGAGAATGGCGGCGGCGAGCCACCATGCGCCGATATCGATCGCCGATTTGACCAGCACCGCCTTCGGCCAGAAGCCGGAAAAAGGCGGCAGGCCGGAACCGGCGAAAAACAGCGCCAGCGCCAGCGCCGAAAACCATGGGGCCTGCCGGTAAAGGCCACTCAGCGCCGTCAGACTAAAGCCGCCGCCGAGGCGGGCGGCATGGCCGGCGGCAAGATAAAGCGCCGTCATCAGCACCATGGAATGCAGCGCGTAAAAGATCGCGCCCGACACGCCCGACGGCGTGCCGATGGCGATGCCGGCCATCATGTAGCCGATGCCTGAAATGACGATGTAACCGAGCATGCGGCGGATGTCGTTCTGGGCGAGTGCGCCCATCGCCCCCAGCACCATGGTCAGGGCGGCCGAGATGGCGATGACGATGCTCAGTTCCTCACGCTCGACCGGAAACAGCATGACCATGACGCGCAGCAGCGAATAGATGCCGACTTTGGTCAGCAGGCCGCCGAACAGGGCGGACACGACGATGCGTGGCGTGTGATAGGAGGCGGGCAGCCAGAAATTCACCGGAAAGGCCGCCGCCTTCATGGCGAAGGCAAGCGCGAAGAGGCTGGCGAGCGTCATCAGCGGCGCGGTGCCGCGCAGGACGTTCGCCTTCAGCGCGATATCGGCCATGTTGAGCGTGCCGAAGATGGCATAGAGATAACCGACCGTGATCAGGAACAGCGTGGTGCCGATAAGGTTCAAGATGGCGTATTTCAACGCCCCGTCGATCTGTTCGCGCGTCGAGCCGAGCACGATGAGACCGAAGGACGAGATCAGCAGCACCTCGAACCAGACATAGAGGTTGAACAGATCGCCTGTCAGAAAGGCACCGGTGACACCCGCCATCAGCAGCATCAGGAACGGATAAAAACCGTAGCGCCTGCCGCTGGCGTCGATATCGCTGGCGGCATGGATGGCGCCCGCAAGCGCTACGATGGCAGCAGCAAGCGACAGCAGCGCGCCGGTGAGATCAGCGGTAAAGGCGATACCGAAAGGCGGCAGCCAGCGGCCCATGACCATGGTGAACGGGCCTTGCGTCGCGACCTTCCACAAAAGTGCTGCATCGAGCACCACGAGCAGGAAGAGCGCCGCGATGGCAACGGCGCCATGGTGGCGGATGGCGTGGCGCATCATCATCAGCACCGCGCCCGCGCCGATGCAGAGCGCGACCGGCAGGATGATCAGCCAGTCGGACAGCGGCACGGGCGCCATGACGAGTGCTGCGGAAAGATCGGTAACTGCGGAAGGGGTGGATGAAGCCATGTGTCTGAAGCCCTGCCCGCTCAATAACCGAGCGGCGGCATAGGCTCGCCGGCCGGTTCTGCGGTGCGCATTTCGTCCGTGTCGTCGGTCTGCAATTCCTGGAACGCACGCCAGGTCAGCACCAGAAGGAAACAGAAGAAGGAAAAGGAAATGACGATTGCCGTGAGGATCAGCGCCTGCGGCAGCGGATTGGCAGCACCCGCCGGCAGCGTATCCATGCCGGCCGGAATGATCGCCGGCACTTCGCGCGTCAGCCTGCCCGCGGTGAACAGCAACAGATTGACCGCGTTGCCGAGAATGGCGATGCCGAGCAGCATGCGGATGCTGTGTCGAGACAGCATGAGATAGATCGCCACCGAAAAGAAGATGCCGACGAGAATGGAAAAGACCGCTTCCATCAGTCGCTTTCCCTTTCTTCCAGTGCCAGCGCAATGGAGGTGATGGCGCCGACCACGACGAGGTAAACGCCGATATCGAAGGACATGACGGTGGAAAGCGGCACCTCGACGCCGAACAGGCTCGGATAGACCCAGAGCCCGGTCATGAAGGGCACGCCTGCGGCCATCGACACGACGCCGGACAACATCGCCATCAGCAACCCTGCTCCGGCGATGGCGAGCGGATGAAACACGATGGCGCGTCTGACCGCCGCCACACCATAAGCGATGCCATAGATTGCCAGCGCCGAGACCGCGACCAATCCGCCAATGAAGCCGCCGCCCGGCTCGTTATGGCCTCGCAGCAGCACGAAGATGGAAAACAGCACCATGAGGCTGGTGACAACGGGGGCGACGGTGCGCAGGATCAACGTATTCATGCCCGTGCTCCCTTCTTTTTCGCCGTTTTCGCCGGTCCCTTGACGGCGGCGGCCGGGCGGATGCGGATGAGCGCGAGGATGGCAAGGCCGGTGATCATCACCACCGCGATTTCGCCCAGCGTATCCGTACCGCGGAAATCGACGATGATGACATTCACGACATTGGCGCCGTGGGCGATGACCTTGGAATAGGTGTTGTAGAAGTCCGTCAGGCGGTTGTCGAAGCTCGCCTCCGTCGCCCGCATCAGGAACAGGGCAAAGCCGGTTCCGCAGGCAATGGCGATGGTGCTGTCCAGGAGCTTCTGGCCAAGTCCGCGATGGTCCGACGGCGACAGGCGAAGCCGCGTCATGACCAGCGTCAGAATGACCACCGACAGGGTCTCGACCATGAACTGCGTAAACGACAGGTCGGGCGCGCCGAACAGCAGGAAAATGACCGCCACCGCAAAGCCCTGAATGCCAAGCGCGATGATGGCGGTGAGCCGGCTCGATGCCGTCAGCACTGCAAGAAGCCCCGCCACCGCGATGGCGATGAAGGTCAGTTCATGGATCTGCATATCGTGCGGCCAAGAGGGCATCGCCGGAAGTTCGCCGTAAAGAAATAGCGGCACAAGCAGCACGGCGGCGATGACGGCGAAGGTGGCGGTGACATAAAATTCCAGCCGGCCGGGCTGAATGAGCCGCGTGACGTGGAAGGAGATTTTCACCAGCGCGTCGATGAAGACATCGAAACCCCTGTCCGGCCCGGCTCCCAGCGCCTTGAACGTGCGGTCCGTCAGGCCGCGGAGCGGGACAAGCTGCGTATAAAGGACGATGCCGAGCGCGACCGTGAGCAGGGACAGGCCGAGCGGCACGCCGATATGGGGAATGAGCGAGATTTCCACCGGACGCGGCTCACCGGCAATGGCGCTTGCCATGGGGATGGAGATGTAGAAATGCGCGATGCCGGAAAAGAGAGCGATGGTGAGCCCCTTCAGCGCCAGCAGCGCCGGGCCGAGCCAGAGCAGCAGCGGCCCCTCATGCGCATGTTTCGGCGTTTTCACCGGCTTGCCGAGGAAGGGTTTCAGTCCCACCGCAAAGGCGACGGCGAACATCAGCGCGTTGCCGAAAATGGCGATGCCGGTAAACAGCACGGCGCGCGGATTGCCATGCGCCAGCGCGTAATAAATCTCTTCCTTGGCGAGAAAGCCGAAAAACGGCGGCAGGCCGGCCATGGAAATCGCTGCGGCCAGCGCCGCTGCAAAGGTGATCGGCATGGCCTTGCGCAAGCCGCCAAGCTTCGTGACATCGCGCGTACCGGTCTCGTGGTCGATGATGCCGGCGACCATGAACAGCGCGCCCTTGAGCAGCGAATGCGCCACCAGATAAAGCACCGCGGCTTCAATGGCATGGTCCGAACCGAAGCCCGTCAGCATCACCAGAAGGCCGAGCGACGAAACGGTGGTATAGGCAAGCATCAGTTTCAGGTCGGTCTGGCGCACGGCCAGCAACGCGCCGGTGAGCATGGTCAGCCCACCGAAGAAGGGCAGCAGGATCTGCCAGGCGGCCGTGTCTCCGAGAACCGGGTTGAGGCGCATCAACAGATAGACGCCGGCCTTCACCATGGTTGCCGAATGCAGATAGGCCGAAACAGGTGTCGGTGCTTCCATGGCGTTCGGCAGCCAGAAATGGAAGGGAAACTGCGCCGATTTGGTGAAGGCACCGCCGAGGACCAGAAGCAGTGCGGCGAGATAAAACGGGCTGTCGCGCAAAATATCGCCGCCGCGCACCAGCATCGACAGCTGCGTCATGCCGCTGATGTCCCAGATGAAGATCAGCCCGGCAAGCAGCAGCAAACCGCCGCCACCCGTCACCACCAGCGCCTGCAGGGCGGCGCGGCGCGAGGCGGCACGCTCATGATCGAAGCCGATCAGCAGGAACGAGGTGATGGAGGTCAGTTCCCAGAAAACGAACAGCATCAGCAGGCTGTCGGAGACCACGACGCCCAGCATCGCCCCCATGAACAGAAGCAGAAAGGACAGGAAGCGGCCCTGCTGCGGATGGCCCTTCATGTAACCGCCGGCATAAAGCACGATCAGCAGGCCGATGCCGGTGATCAGCAGCGCGAAGGTGAGCGACAGGCCATCGATGAACCAGGAGAAACTGAGATTGAAGCTCGGCACCCAGGCGTAACCGCCCGTCACCACACCGCCCGCCGCAATGTCGGGCAGCATCAGCGCGAAATGGACAAAGGCCAGCCCCGGCGCAAGCGCCAGCACCCAGGCGGCATTGTGCCCCAACTTCTTCACCAGCACCGGTGCGGCGAGTGCTGCCATAAACGGCAGAAACAGCGACAGGAATGTCAGCGGCGTGACATCTGGTGTCATTCACATCTCCCGGGGTGTCCCCCACACATCTGCCTGGGGTGTCCCCCACCCCTGCGCGCCAATGACTGGCGTTCTCTTTAAATCGATTTTTTCAGTTAAGGCATAGCTAAAGGCATCTCAACCCAAATCGACACTTCCGGCTCATAACGAACGCGTTATGACGGTCTGCCCTCTTTCAATCCGTGGCGGCGATGACTATTTCTGGCAGGAACAGAAAGGATCATTCCATGAGCGATCTGACGCCCCCCAAAGTCAACAAGAGCGATGCCGACTGGCGTGAACAACTGACGCCGGAGCAATATCACATTCTGCGCGAGCACGGCACGGAGCGCCCTTTCACCGGTCCCTATTGGAACTCGACCGAAAAAGGCCTCTACCGCTGCGCCGCCTGTGACGAACCGCTATTCCTCTCCGACACCAAGTTCGATGCCGGCTGCGGCTGGCCGAGCTATTTCGAGCCGATCAAACCCGACGCGGTGACGGAACTGCGCGACGCCAGTCACGGCATGGTGCGTACCGAAATCCGCTGCGCCAATTGCGGCGGCCACCTCGGCCACGTTTTTCCGGACGGGCCGCCGCCGACCGGCCTGCGTTACTGTATCAACGGCCATTCGATGGTGTTTGAGCCGGTTTGAGGGGCTGAGAGTCTCTCACTCGACCGTATGTGGATCAAAACGGTGCCGCTTGTTTCTTCTCCCCGCCGGGGAGAAGGTGGCCCGAAGGGTCGGATGAGGGGGCAACGCCGACGATAGACCGAGAGCTTGCCCCCTCATCCCGCTGCCGCGGACTTCTCCCCGACGGGGAGAAGAACAACGCGGCGCCCGCTCGATATACAGGTGGCCTTCAGCTTTCAGCTCAGAGCTTCAGCTCCATACACGTCAAATCCAGCCAGCGGCCGAACTTGGTGCCGACTTCCGAAAACCTTCCGACAACCTTAAAACCGAGGCTTTCGTGCAGGCGGATGGAAGCGGTGTTTTCCGCTTCGATGGCGGCGATCAGCACATGCACGTCATTGCCGGAAGCGTGGTCGATCAGCGCCTGCATCAGCCGCTTGCCGATGCCGTGGCCGCGCGCGTCCTTGTGCACATAGACCGAATGTTCGCGGGTGTGGCGGTAACCGTCGAAAGCGCGCCAGTCGCCATAGGATGCGTAGCCGGCAACCTTGCCGTCAAGGATGGCGACGATGACCGGAAAGCCCCGCGCCTTGCGCGCAGCGAACCACTCCTTGCGGTTTTCCAGATCGACCAGCACCTCGTTCCAGATCGCCGTCGTATTGACGACCGCATCATTGTAAATCTCCATGATGCCGGAGAGATCATACACGGTCGCGTCACGCAGTTCCACGGTCATTATCCTTCGCCCTCGCTCATTGCGGAATACGCGCCGGCATGGTTGCGGTCGCGATCCTCACGAGCCTTAAGCGATGACGCCGCGGCCTGTCCAGTGTCTGCGGCGTGATAGGGGGAGGCTATTCAGGACGCCAGCGGAACAAGGCTGAAAGCGGTGACCACGGCGAAATAATGAATGGCGGCGGCGGTGACGACGAAACCGTGCCAGATGGCATTCTGGAAGCGCAGTTTTTCCCAGACATGGAAGATCACGCCAAGCGAATAGATGACGCCGCCGGCGACGATCAGCCAGAGCGTGACGGGAGCGAGATGCGACGACAGGGGCTCTACCACCATGATGCCGCTCCAGCCCATGGCGAGATAAAGGCCGATGGCCACCCGGTCGTATCGGCCGGGGAAGACACATTTGAGGAAGATACCACAAAGCGCGGTGAGCCAGATCAACCCCAGCATGGTGGCGATCAGCGGATCGTTGATGCCGCGCATCAGGAAGGGCGTATAGGTGGCGGCAATCAGGATGAAGATCGCCGAGTGATCCAGCCGACGCAGGAACCACTTTACTCGGGAATGCGGCCAGATATTGTAAGTGAAGGACACGGAAAGACAGGCAACCAGACCGAAACCATAAATCCACGCGGCCGCAATCGCGCTCAGCGTACCCCAGACGGTGGCGTAAAAAATCAGCGCCGTGGCGCCGACCAGCGCAAAAACAATGCCGACGCCATGGACGATGCCATCGGCGACAATCTCGTGAAAATCATATTTGCGCCCGAACCGCCACAAATCACTCATAGTCCATTCCCGTCTGCGTGCTTCCATCAAAGCATGGAGACAATATTAGACAGGAACAAGACAGCAGCCGGTTAACGTCGATCAAATTGCGTTCGAGGCTGTTGCGAAAGGAGAGGTACGGGTCGTTCTGCGGCCACAGCAATCGCCGATGGAGCGAGCGGTTGCCGCCTATTTCTTCTCCCCGCCGGGGAGAAGTCCGCGGCAGCGGGATGAGGGGGCGAGGTCAGAGATATGCGGAGAGCTTGCCCCCTCATCCGACCCTTCGGGCCACCTTCTCCCCGGCGGGGAGAAGAAACTTGCCGTGATGTCGTGCCACCCAAGCCTTCACTTCCACCTTATCACAAAGCCGCAGCACATTCCTGACAGAACGGCGTATAGGGCACCGCCTTCAAACGGTCCTCCGAGATCGTCTTGCCGCATTTGACGCAGGTGCCGAAGGTGCCCCTGGTGATGCGGTCGAGCGCTGCGTCGATGGCGCGCAGCTCGTCCTGCCCCACCTGCCCCATCTCATCCAGCACCTCGTCATTGTTGCGCTCCGTGGCGCGCTCCTCGTCATCGGGATTACGCGGCTGTTCGAAATCGGCCTCGATGCGGTGCAGGCGGCGATAAAGCTCACGCTGGCGGTCGCGCAGGATTTTCTCGTAACTCTCGACATTCATGGTGTTTTCCTCCAGCCGGTGCGGGCGGCCATTCGCCCGCAACCCTTTTTATGGCCGCTCTTACCGGTCGATCAGCACCGAACATTTGGCGTGGCGCACCACGCGGTCGGCGGTGGCGCCGATGAAATAATTGCTGAAATCCGGCGTATGCGACGCGATGATGATGAGGTCCGCCTTGTGTTGCTCGGCGGCGGCGATGATTTCGCGCGCAGGCGCACCGCTGCGAATTTCCTGGCTGCCCTTGAAGCCGCTCTTCGCCTTGAGGTCCGCAAGCTTCGTCTTGGCGTCCTTGATGGCGTTTTCGATGAGATCGACGGGCAGGTCGATCGCCATGTAGCCGGGTAGTTCCTCAACCACGTTGATGAGGACGATCTCGCCATCGGCGTCCAGCAGCGCCTTGGCCTTTTCAAGGATTTTTTCCCCCTTGTCGGTGGCGCTGAGGTCTACCGGTACGATGATCTTCTTGTACATGGCTGTCTCCTTTGGCTTATTCCGCCGTTTCGCGTGTCGTGCTCAAGCTCATATTTCCCTGCCATCGCTTGGTCCGCCTTGATCGAAGTCAAGGCTGTGCCGGTCTCGCAACAGGGCATTGTCAACAAATAGTGAACGGTCAATCGCCATAAGGCGATCTTTGCTGAACGACAAAATCCGCCCATATTCACCACAGACAAACGCCGCAAAGCGGCGTCGGCCAATGCCGGTGACCGCCGATCCGCTTTCCGGCGCGTCATATTCAATATGGAGATTATGATGAGTGAAATCAAACAATTCGCCCTGACGCGGCCGGCCTATGTCGGGCAGGCTCATCTCGTCGTCCACGATCTGCCGCGCGTTTCGGATTTCTACCAGAAGATCATCGGCCTTTCGGTGCTTGAAAAGAGCAAAAGCGGCGAGGTTCTGGGCGTGAATGGCCAGCCGCTCTTGACACTTTCCACCTCCAACACGGCGGAACGCGCGCCGCGCAATGCCGCCGGCCTGTTCCACACCGCCTTCCTGATGCCGAGCCGCGATGATCTGGCGCAATGGCTGGCGCATGCGGCGCATAACAACGTCCAGCTTCAGGGCGCGTCCGATCATCTGGTCAGCGAGGCGATCTACCTTGCCGACCCGGAAGGCAACGGTATCGAGGTCTATCGCGACCGGCAGCCGTCGGAATGGACCTACCAGCCTGATGGCACGGTGGAGATGGCTACCCTCGCCCTCAATCTTCAGGCACTTTATGACAGCGCACCGAAAACCGCTTTTGCCGGTGCGGCGGAGGGAACGGCCATCGGCCATATTCATCTGCAGGTCGGCAATATTCCGCAGGCGGATGAATTTTATCAGGACGTGCTGGGGCTGAACATCATGACGCGGTATCCGGGCGCCAGCTTCTTCGGCTCCGGGGCCTATCACCACCATGTGGCCGCCAATATCTGGAACAGCCGGGGTGCTGCGGCGCGCAAGGACAATATGACGGGGCTTGCCGGTTACTCGCTGAAATTCAACGAGCCTGAAGCACTCGAAAAGGCTGTCGCCGCGCTCGACCGACTGGAAATCGCGACCGAGCGGCAAAGCGATGGCATCGTTTTGAAAGACCCATGGGGCATCGGACTAAAGCTTTCCGCATAAACATAAAACGGGGCGGCCAAAAATTTGCGCCGCCCCGGAACCGCCATATTTTTCGAACGTTTGTCCCCTTATTGGGGGACCGTTCGATGAATGAAAATGCCAGACCGGACAAAACCGGTATTTTGGGCCATCACGTGGCCAGCACCGCAGCCGCGCCGGTGGCAAGGGCTGATCCGCTGGACCCCCCCGCCTCCGGTTCACGCCGCGACGATGCGCGCAGCCAGCAGCCGCTCGGCCGCGAAGCGCTTGATGTCGTTGTCGCCTGGTCGGTGATCGGCATCTTCCTCATCATGCTCATGGCGGTCATTCACGAATTGTCGCTCATCCTCATCCCGGTGGTGATGGCCATCGTGGTCGGCATGATCCTTGGCATCGCCGCCGAAAAACTCGGCTCCTATGGCATTCCCGGTTTCGGCGTCGCGCTCATTCTCTCCACGCTCGTGGCGGCGGTGATGTTCTTGGTGGTCAATTCGCTGAGCGAGCCGCTTTCCCTGCTCGCTTCGGAAGGGCCGGCGCTGGTGGAGCGCAGCATCGACCGCTTCCTGCCCTATCTGCAAAGTCTCAGATGGCTGAATATTTCGGCGGCGAGTTTCAGCATGGGGTCGATGTCGATGGAATCGCTGATTTCGCGCAGCGGCGAAATCATTTCCGTGCTCGGCGCCAACATCACGCCCGCCGTCATTCAGGGGCTGATCTTCCTCGCCGCGCTGCTGATGTTTCTCTATAGCCGGCTGCGGCTGCGCAAGGCGATCATCATGGCCTTTCCGGCCCGCCACCAGCGTCTCAGAACCATCCGCATCATCGGCTCGGTGGAAGAAGTGCTCGGCACCTATTTCGCCACGGCGGCGCTGATCTATGCCGGGCTTGGCGTGACGATGGTGGTTATCGCCTATTTGGGCGGGTTGGCCATGCCGCTCCTCTGGGGGCTGTTCGCCTTTCTCTCCAGCTTCGTGCCGTTTCTCGGCATCACCGCCATGACGATATCGCTGACGGTGGCCGGCATCATCACCCATGACAACATGATTTTCGCACTCATGCCGGCGGCGATCTTCTTCACCATTCACCTGTTGATGGAAAACCTCGCCTTTCCGGCTGTCGTAGGCCGCAACATGGAGATCAACCCGTTCCTCGTCTTCGTGATGATCATCTTCTGGACGTGGATGTGGGGGGCGGCCGGCGCCATGCTGGCGCTGCCGCTGTCGCTGATTGCCATGACGGTGACGCGAGAACTGTTTCCTTCGCGCAAGGTGGTTCCCAAATTGCCGGATTGAGCGGCGGTTTTCTGGCTGGAAAAGCGACAAGACAGGGGATTGGAGTGTTTTCGTGATTCGAAGAAACGCGAAATCGCTCCAGATGTGGGTTTAGGGGCGGTGTCAGTTGATGGCGGGCGGAGGGCGCGTGTGGTTTACCCCCCTCTGCCCTGCCGGGCATCTCCCCCACAAGGAGGGAGATCGGCAAGACGCTCTTCCACCACTTCATACTCTAACGTCGAGATGAACGAGACACAGCCGCGAATCGATCTCCCCCCTTGTGGGGGAGATGCCCGGCAGGGCAGAGGGGGGTAAAGCCCCACACACCCCGCTCAACTAAATGAACAACCCCCCAAAATCCAACAGCCAAGACCCTCAGGAAGCGAGCGGCATTCTCTGCCCCTCCCCCTGCGCGCCCGCCATGCGGCGCTCATGCTCGATCAGCCATTTCTTCCGCCACAGGCCTCCACCATAACCGGTCAGGCTGCCATCCGCCCCCAGCACCCGATGGCAGGGCACGACGATCGCAATCTGGTTGGCGCCATTGGCGCGGGCCACGGCGCGCACGGCGGATGACCTGTCCATGCTGGTTGCCAGCGAGGAATAGCTGACGATCTCACCCACCGGAATTTCCCGCAGGTTGCGCCAGACATCGCGCTCGAAGGGCGTGCCGTGGCCGGCGAGCCGGGTTTCGAAGGCAGCCGAACTGCCGGCGAAATAGGCGGCAAGTTCCGCCGCGATCTGGCCGGTCACCGCGGTGCGGCCCAGCACCATATCCGCGCCGGTGCGGGCCTTCAGCCGCTTCAGCTCGGCCGGAAGGGCCGGCCGGTCGGCGAATTCAAGCAGATGCAGGGCATGATCGTCGGCAACGACCAGCATCGGGCCGATCGGCGTATCGATCCAGTCACCCTTCAAAAACCCCTTGCCCTTCAGGGCGACGGGCGACGTGCCGAAGAACTGGTTGATCGCCGAGCGAAAGCCGCTGCCGGATTCGTAACCCGCATCGATCTGCGCGCCGATCACCGCCTCACCCGAGGCAAGGCTCGTCGCCGCGTCTCCGAGCCGGCGCAGCCGGGCGATTTCCAGAAAGCTCATTCCAAAACGACGCTTGAAGGTGCGGCGCACGGTGGAGGGATCGTGTCCCAGCACCACCACATCCTCCTCGCACCAGCGCCGCGCCGGTTCGTTTTCCAGCGCCGTCAGAAGCGAGGTGACGGTCTCGTCAGGAGCGCCATAGGACAACATCGGCTTGCAGCGCTTGCAGGGGCGAAAACCCGCCTCAAGGCATTCGGCGATGGTCTCGCGGAACCGGCAATTTTCGATCTTCGGTTTTCGCGCCGTGCAGGTGAAGCGGCAAAAGATCTTGGTCGAGGTCACGCAGACATAGGCCACGCCTTCATAGGCGGGGTCCTTGTTCACAAGGGCGGAATACAGCGTTTCGGTGTCGGGGCGTTTGAACAGCATCATGGGAGGATGCTAGCGCAATTTTCTGGTCCGCGCCGCCGAAAAACGGGCGTGGATGTGGGGATATATCTTCAATTTCCAGCCTTGATGAGGCTGCTTCCGGTAGAGAGAGAGTGCGGCATATTTCTTCTCCCCGCCGGGGAGAAGGTGGCGCGCAGCGCCGGATAAGGGGGCTACGGTAGAGATATGCGGAGAGCTTGCCCCCTCATCTGACCCTTCGGGCCATCTTCTCCCCCGTGGGGAGAAGAAACGAGAGGCAACCTTTTGGATTAATTCCCCGGCGGCGAAAAAGATGGGTCGTCCAGCCTCGTAAACACCACGCCGCGGGCTTTCAGCGCCAGAAGGCCTTTCACCACGCCCTCGCCCGCCTCATGGGTGGGCTGGTTGATGTGGGAGATGATGACATCGCCATCCTTTGCGGAGGCGATGTGTTTTGCTGTCATGGCCGCCCCCAGCAGCGAGCCGCCATCGCCATTGACGGAATAACCGGCCACCCGCATTCCAAGCCGGTTGATGGTGGCCATGGAGGACCTGGTGTATTTGGCCGTCGCCCCACGGAACCATTGCGGCTGGAGACCGGTGGCAGCGACGATCGCCTGGCGGCCGCCTTCCACTTCCTGCTCGACCGCCGCTTCCGAACCGGCAGCGGCGATGCCGTAGATGGACACCGGCTTATCCACCGCCGGCACGTGGTTTTCGCCGTGGTTTTCGATCTCGAACAGGTCTGGATGCGCCGTAAGCACGGCGAGCGCCTCGCCATTGTGTTTTAACCAGCGGGCGGTGACGAAGATCGTTGCCGGAATGCGCTCCTTCACCAGCGTATCGAGGATGCGGTGATCGGTCTTGCCCATGCAGGCATCAAGCGTCATCGCCACCCGCACGTTGCCGTCATGTCGCGGCGTCATTTTCAGCGTCGGCTCGACGAGGCCGGTGCCCGCGAATGCGGCGGATGAGGCAGATACTAACAGGGCGGCAATGAAGAGGCGACGCAGCATTTTTGGTTTTCCGAAGTATAATCCCGTGGCAATCCGCCCGCAAAGCGCCCGAATTATGACGCGGTTTCCAGCGCGGACAGGGCTTCCAGCGCCTCTTCCACCCGCTGTCGTTCCGCGCTGGTGAGCGGCAGGATCGGCCGGGGCGGTTCGCACGCCGTCAATTGCAGGATGTTGGCCGCGGCGTAAACCACGCGGATGCTGCCGAATTCCTTGAACAGCGCCCAGAGCGGCTGGAATGCGGCATCGATCCTTTTTGCCTCTTCCGCATTCTTGGCCTGAGCCGCCCGCATCAATTGCAGGGCTGCAACCGGCAGCAGGCCGGCAACCACACTGTACCAGGTGTCGCCGCCGGCAAGTGTCGCCTCGGCGCAGCCCCAGTCGCCGCTGTAGCCGATGGCGAAATCATCCGACAGCTTCGGCCTCAGCCGCGCGAGCTCACCCGCATAATCGGAATCGGCCGGCAGCGGCATTTTGATGGCGCGGATATTCGGGATATAGGCAAGCCGCACCAGAAGCTCGTCGCTGAAGGCAAAGCGGGTAGTCGTCGGATTGTTGTAGATGGCGAGCGGCAGGGCCGTTGCGCCGGCCACGGCGGCGAAATGGTGATAGGCCTCTTCCTGCGTCAGCGGCGTGTAGGAGACGGGCGCCAGCAACAGGGCATCGGCGCCGGCAGCTTCCGCATCCCTGGCCAGCGCCACCGCTTCATCGGTGCGCAAGGCGCCGACGCCGGCCATCAATATGCGCTTGCCCTTGAGGACCGCAGCTGCCGCCTCGATGGCGCGGCGTCTCTCTTCCCGCGTGAGGTACATGTAGATGCCGGTGCTGCCGAGAATGCCGATGGAGTCGACCGCCGCCGCATCCAGCCGTTCGATCAGGGCGGAGAAGGCCTGCGTGTCCACCCGCCCGGCCTCATCGGCCGGCGTTATCGGAAAAGCCGAAAGTCCCTTGAATCGTGTCGCCATGCCCGTCTCCCTCGCTTTGATCGGCAAGCAGGGTTACAGAGCCAGTGGCGGAGCGGCAAGAAAAGTGGCGGCTAAACCCCTGCCCGCAACCGAAAAAATCCTTGCTTAGTCATAAAGATACAACTTCTTCCACTGCTCTTCGGGAATCCTGTCGCCGACGCGGTAATCAAAGGTCTGGATGCTGAGGCTGTCGCTCTTGAGCTGGCACTTGTATTTGAGCTTGTACCATTCGCCGGAACTTCTGAAGACCGCACCCGGCGCCTTGATGGAGTTCTTGCCAACCTCGGGATCACCAAAGGTATAGGCGATGACCTTGTCCGGCCGCATGCCCTTCTGCTCCGTCGCTATCCTTTCCATCGCCTCGATATCGCAGCGCTGCTCGAGACGCTCTTCCGGGGCAAGCGCATTCAGCTGCCGCATGACGCTGGCGTCGATCGCAAAAGCGGGGTCGAAGGCCTGCAAGCCAAGGAAAAAGGCAGAAAGGGCAGCGGGAAGAAGCTTTCGCATGGGATCCTGTCAGTTTTTTCGTTTGTTCTTGTCTTTTGGTCTGTTTCGAGCAGAGGACGTTCGGCCGGCAACCGCCGCGCATCATCGCCGATTTGCCAGATATTGCCAAAATGTGATCGAAAGCCGACGAAATTGTGCCGAAGCCTCATTTCATCTGTGGAGATTTGAAACTTGATCGGCCGGGAGGGTCACTCTACATCTTGGTGCCGCACCTTGGTAGCGACCACGGATTTTTCATACGAAAGCGAGTTTCCCTTGCCGATTTTCAAGAACCTGCCCGCCGCCCCGACCGCCGAAAAACGGCCCGTTCAGGACACGCATCACGGCATTACCCGCACCGACGATTACGCATGGTTCCGGGCCGATAACTGGCAGGCCATGTTCAAGGACCCTACCCTGCTCGACCCGGCCATCCGCACCCATCTGGAGGCCGAGAACGCCTATATGGAAGCGGCCATGGGCGACACCAAGGCGCTTCAGGAAAAGCTGTTCGAAGAAATGAAGGGCCGCATCAAGCAGGACGATTCTTCCGTGCCTGTGAATGATGGGCCTTATGCTTACGGGACATTGTTCGTGACCGGCGGCGAGCAGCCGCATTATTTCCGCACCCCGCGTGATGGCGGCGAAAAACACGTGCTGTTGAACGGCGACAAGGAAGGGGAAGGCAAGGATTATTTCCGTCTGGCCGGTCTCGACCAGTCCTCCGATCACAGCCACGGCATCTGGGGTTATGACGACAAGGGCTCGGAATATTTCACCCTGCGCATCCGCAACCTCGAAACCGGTGAAGACCTTGCCGACATCGTGGAAAACACCGGTGGCGGCGGCGCATGGGCGCCTGATGGCAAGAGCTTCTTCTATACGCTGCAGGATGAAAACCATCGCCCCTCCAAGGTCTTCCACCACATTATCGGCGAACCGCAATCGGCCGACCGGCTGGTCTATGAGGAAACCGACCCCGGCTTCTTCATGGGTGTCGGCGCGTCCGTTCTCGACGATTTCATCTTCATCGACATTCACGATCATGAAACCAGCGAATACCGGCTGCTTTCCACCAAGGATCTGATGGCCGAACCTGCGGTGGTGGCGGAGCGCGAAGAGGGCATCGAATATTCGATGTGCGAGGGCGGCGACGTTTTCTACATCCTCACCAATGACGGCGACGCCAAGGATTTCCGCATCATGGAAGCGCCGGTTACCGCACCGGGCAAGGAAAACTGGAAAGAGACCGTGCCGCACGAGCCGGGTCGTCTCATTCTTTCCGTCGATGCCTATGCCCGCCATCTGATCTGGCTGGAACGTCGCGACGGCCTGCCACGCATCGTCATCCGCGATCGCCGCACGGGCGAGGAACATTCCATAGCCTTTGCCGAAGAGGCCTATTCGCTCGGCCTGCATGGTGCGGCGGAATACGACACCAACGTCATCCGCTTCTCCTATTCCTCGATGACGACGCCGAGCCAGCTGTTCGATTACGATATGGTGACGCGCGAGCGCACGCTCTTGAAGACGCAGGAAGTGCCATCGGGCCACAACCCCGATGATTACATTACCCGCCGCATCATGGCCCCTGCCCATGATGGCCAGCTGGTGCCGGTCTCGCTGCTCTACCGCAAGGATGTGCCGCTTGATGGTTCCGCGCCCTGCCTGCTTTATGGTTATGGCGCTTACGGCATCAGCATTCCCGCCTCCTTCTCCACCACTACGCTGTCGCTCGCCGACCGTGGTTTCATCTATGCCATCGCCCATATTCGCGGCGGCAAGGACAAGGGTTTCGAGTGGTACGAAACCGGCAAGATGGAAGACAAGCAGAACACTTTCAAAGACTTCATCGCCTCTGCCGATCATCTGGTTCAGGAAGGTTTCACCTCTTACGCCGGCATCATCGCCGAAGGCGGCTCGGCCGGTGGCATGCTGATGGGGGCTGTCGCCAACATGGCGCCGGAGAAATTCGCCGGCATCATCGCCGCCGTTCCCTTCGTGGACGTGCTGACCACCATGCTGGATGATACCCTGCCGCTGACCCCTCCGGAATGGCCCGAATGGGGCAATCCGCTGGAATCGGCGGAGGAATATGGCTGGATCGCCGCCTACAGCCCCTATGACAATGTCAGCGAGAAACCCTATCCGCCATTGCTGGCGCTTTCCGGCCTCACCGATCCGCGCGTGACCTATTGGGAACCGACCAAATGGGTGGCGAAACTGCGCGAGAAAACCACCGGGGAAGCCCCCATCCTGCTGAAAACCAACATGGCGGCGGGCCATGGCGGCAAGTCGGGCCGTTTCCAGCGGCTGGAGGAAATTGCCTTCGAATATGCCTTCGCGCTGAAGGTGGCGGGCAAAGACGCCGTGTGAGACACTGATTGCAAAAAGGGCGGCGATTCAATCGTCGCCCGACCCTTCCAGAGACGAAAATACCCACAAAAAACCTCTTTATGAATATTTTTTCCACAAAATCTCGACTGCGTCTCTTCTATAAATGCAACTTTCGCCACTAGTAAATTTTTATTTCCAGATACTGCAACTCAAAATATATCTCTCATAAATCCAAATAACTCCCATGTATTACACGACATGGGGAAATGTTCCGAAAATCGAACGCATGGCTGCGATGCGCCATTTCGCGTTGCAATATCACTTTTTGGCCGTATTATGCCGGTCGTTGACATATTCATGCGCCTTTTCGCCGCCCTTCCCGCGGCAATCCTGCAGCACGTCTTGCGGATATTCTTGATGCCGGATTTTTTCGGCTTTTTCACGCGCCATGTCAGTTCGCCCTTGGCAATCCGGGCTTTGCAGTGCTCCCGCTTTGCCAATTGAAAACACTGCATCAGACTTGGGGGTCTTACACCATGAAGAAACTCCTAGCCTCGACCATTCTCGTAACGGGCTTTATCATCGCTGCCGGTGCAGCAAATTCCGCCAATGCCGCCGAAGAGTGCGGCAGCATCACCATCGCCGAAATGAACTGGGCATCCGCCGGTGTCGCGGCTTACGTCGACAAGTTCATCATGGAAAACGGCTATGACTGCACGGTCAACGTCATCAGCGGCGATACCATGCCGACCTTCGCCTCCATGAACGACAAGGGCCAGCCTGATATGGCGCCCGAATTGTGGGTGAACGCCGTGCGCGAGCCGCTTGACGCTGCCGTCAAGGACGGCCGGCTGATCGAAGCCTCCAAAATCCTTTCCGAAGGCGGCATCGAAGGCTGGTGGATCCCGAAATTCATCGCCGACGAACACCCCGATATCAAGACCGTCGAGGATGCGCTGAAACATCCCGAGCTCTTCCCCGCTCCGGAAGACGCCAGCAAGGGCGCCGTGCACAATTGCCCCTCCGGCTGGAACTGCCAGGTGACGACTACCAATCTCTACAAGGCGCGCGAAGGCGACAAAAAGGGCTTTACCCTCGTCGATACCGGCTCGGCCGCCGGCCTTGACGGCTCGATCGCCAATGCATTCGAAAAGAAACAGGGCTGGCTCGGCTATTACTGGTCGCCCACCGCCATTCTCGGCAAATACGAGATGGTGAAGCTGGATGACGGCGTTGAGCTTGACCGCGCCCATTTCGACGAGTGCACGGCCAAGGTCGATTGTGCGGATCCCAAGGTCAATGCCTATCCGGTGGCCGATGTCTTTACCGTCATCACCAAGGATTTCGAAGGCAAGGCCGGTGTGACGATGGATTATCTGAAGGCCCGCAACTGGGACAACAAGATGGTCGCCGAAATCCTTGCCTGGATGGATGAAAACCAGGGTACCAACGAGGATGGGGCGGAGTATTTCCTCGAAAACCATGAGGAAATCTGGACGAAGTGGGTTCCGGCCGAGGTGGCGGAGAAGATCAAGGCTTCGATGTGATTGGTTGATGGGAGGGGGAAGTTTCGGTTGGTATCCGAGGCTTTACCCCCCTCTGCCCTGCCGGGCATCTCCCCCACAAGGAGGGAGATCGGCAGGAAGCACTCTTCTGCCGAATCCGCAACGTGTGTGATGGGCGATATCTCGCCGCTTGTCGATCTCCCCCCTTGAGGGGGAGATGTCCGGCAGGACAGAGGGGGGTGCCCGCGCACTCCAACCTCCGCCGCCCATCCCAAAACCCAAAGGGAAAACAACAATAATGGCCCTCTGCAATTACCTGCCGGACCTGCTCTGCAAGTTCCCGGCCATCGACAACTCCACGATGCGTGTGGCACGCAAAACCATCGATGACGGTTTTCGCGACATCGTGCGCAATTATGGCGATGCGATCGATGTGATCGTGCATCCGCTGCAACTCTTTCTCAACGCCTCGGAGCGGCTGTTCATCCAGACCCCGTGGATCGTGACGATGCTGGTTATTCTCGCCATCGTGCATCTGGCCGGGCGCAGCTTCAAGATCACCGGCGGCACTGCCATCTCGCTCCTCATGATCGGCGCGGTCGGCCTGTGGCGCGACGCCATGACGACGCTTTCCATCGTCGCCATCGCCACGCTGATCGCCATCGTCATCGGCCTGCCGCTCGGCATCCTGATGGGACGCTCCGAACGGTTGCAGCGCCTCATCAACCCCGTGCTGGACGTGATGCAGACCCTGCCCAGCTTTGTTTATCTCATCCCCGTGGTGGTGATTTTCGGCATCGGCAAGGTACCGGGCCTGATTGCGGTGGTGATCTACGCCATTCCGCCGGTCATTCGCCTGACCAGCCTCGGCATCCGTCTGGTGGATCGCGAAGTGCTTGAGGCGGCCGACGCCTTCGGGTCTTCCAACCGCCAGAAGCTGTTCAACGTGCAGCTGCCGCTGGCGCTGCCCACCATCATGACCGGCATCAACCAGACCATCATGATGGCGCTCGCCATGGTCGTCGTCGCCTCCATGGTCGGCGTCGGCGGGCTTGGCAAGAACGTGCTGCAGGCCATCAACAACCAGTTCTTCACGGTGGGCTTC
Organism: Agrobacterium sp. ICMP 6402; assembly: GCF_009498615.1. Classification (NCBI taxonomy): domain Bacteria; kingdom Pseudomonadati; phylum Pseudomonadota; class Alphaproteobacteria; order Hyphomicrobiales; family Rhizobiaceae; genus Agrobacterium; species Agrobacterium sp. ICMP 6402. Next base: position 426,640 of record NZ_QSNV01000001.1, on the reverse strand, counting down.
CTGAACGGTTTCGCTCTGGTCGCCATCGCCATCATGTTTGACCGGGCGAGCCAGGCTTTTGGCAAGCGTCTGCAGAAATACCGCGAGGTCTCCCATGGCTAAAAGCATCGAAATCCGCAACCTCTATAAGATCTTCGGCAAGCATCCCGAGAAATACCTCGAAGCGGTGCGATCCGGCATGGACAAGGTGGAGCTGAACGACAAACACAACCACGTGCTTGGCCTCAACAACATCAACATCACCATGCCGGGCGGCAAGATTACCGTCGTCATGGGGCTGTCCGGCTCCGGCAAATCGACGCTGATCCGCCACATCAACCGGCTGATCGACCCGACAGCCGGTGAGGTTCTCTATGACGGCGACGACATTTGCGGCATGAGCACCTCGGCGCTCAGGAAATTCCGCCGCCTCAAGACGGCGATGGTGTTCCAGAAATTCGGCCTGTTGCCGCACCGCACCGTGCTGGAAAACAGCGTCTACGGCCTCGATATTCAGGGCGTACCGCGCAAGGAAAGCGAAGAAAAGGGCCGTTACTGGCTGGAGCGTGTCGGGCTTTCCGGTTACGAGGATTATTATCCGAACCAGCTTTCCGGCGGCATGCAGCAGCGTGTGGGCCTTGCCCGCGCGCTTGCCAACGACGCCGATATTCTCTTGATGGACGAGGCCTATTCGGCGCTCGATCCGCTGATCCGCGTCGACATGCAGACGATGCTGCTCGATCTTCAGCAGGAGCTGAAGAAGACAGTTGTCTTCATCACCCACGATCTGGACGAGGCTTTGCGGCTGGGCGACCACATCGCCATTCTGAAGGACGGTGAAGTGGTGCAGCAGGGCGACGGCCAGAGCATCATCCTCTCGCCCGCCGATGGTTACGTCACCGACTTCGTTCGCGACGTCAATCGCAGCCGTGTGCTGCAGGCTACCACTGTCATGGAGCCGCTGGATAGCAAACCTCAGGGCATGTCCGTTCTGGAAAGTGCGACGCTGGAAACCATCGCCCGCGATATGTCGGAGGCCAACGAGACACAGGCGCATGTGGTGGATGAGGACGGCAAGCCGGTTGGTTCGATCGGCCTCGACACGCTGGTGGCGGCCATGGTGACACCCGCTGCGCAGGAGCCGGACGCGACGGTTGAGGCAACGCCCATGCCGCAGGAGGCTGAGGCCGTGGAGGAGACCGCGAAGGTGCGGGAGGCGGTTTTACCGGTGGAGAAGGAAACGGCATAGTCCGATAAGTTCTGGGGTTCATCCCTCACCCCGCACTGCTCATCCATCATCCCTTACCCCGCACTCCGCGTCATCCTCGCCCTTGAGGCGAGGATCCACGGCCGGACGCCATGGGGCTTAAAAATGGATCCTCGCCTCAAGGGCGAGGATGACGCGGAGGGTGGGGCGAAGCCTGTAACGGCGTCGGCATGACGTGATCTTATTCGTCTTCGTTGCGCGATCAGGGAGGACCACTTCTCCCTACCCGCCTCTTTCCTGCCTCTTCCCCATCCTCCTTCCCGCAAAAACGAAGCACCACTTCACCGCCTGTCAAGCAGGGACAGTCGCTGCAACGCAGCAAGCGCAAGTTTCAGGCAAGTCGCCGCCGTTAACCCTTCGTTAACTTTTGAACGCGGAATCACCGACATGCAGATCGAAAGCAATATCGGCGGATACAATTATCAGGGACGTATCCGCGAGATCGAAAAAACCGGCAGCGCGCAGAGCACTCCGGAGGAGCAGGCCGTCAAACGCGGCCCGGGCAACCCCACCGTTTCCAGCACCATTCTTTCGCAATCGCTGGCAAATGTGCTGTGGGCCGTTGGGAATGGCAACGCGCCGGCCTATCAGGACACGCCGGCGGCCGCTTCCGCCGAGGACAAGGCGGAAGCGCAGGCCGAGTGGGTGCGCAGCGCCTATTCCGAATACGAATAGGCGATTCTTCTCAGGCCCTTGCCGGGCTGACCTCCACTGTCACATGCGACAGTTCATGTATGGCGGCAAGTTTCTGCTTGTAGAAAGCCGGCGCTTTCGGCGCCTGCGACTGGATCGCCACGATGGCGGCGTGATGGCCCGGCCCCACCTGCCAGACATGCAGGTCGGTGATGCGGTCCTCTTCCGTCTCAACGCTTTCACGGATTTCCTGCGGCAGATCTTCGGTCTGCGGCACGGCATCGAGCAGGGTTGTCGCCGTCGAGCGAACAAGACCCCATGACCAGTGGGCGATGACCAGACCGCCGACGATGCCCATTGCCGGATCAAGGAAAGACCAGCCGTTCCATTTGCCGAGCAGTAGCGCGACGATCGCAAGAACCGAGGTCAGCGCATCCGCCAGCACATGCAGATAGGCGGCCCGCAGATTATTGTCCCTGCCGCCCTTTGCTGCGCCATGGTCTCCATGATGCGCGTGCGATCCGTGATCATGATGGGCATGCGAGCCGTGTCCATGCCCGTGATCATGATGATGGTCATCTTTCAAAAGCACGGCGCTGACGAGATTGACGGCAAGACCGATGACGGCGACGAGGATCGCCTGATTGAAGTCGATCTGCACCGGATTGAAAAGCCGCATCGCGCTTTCAACGGCGATCAGCAGCGCCACCACCGCCAGCACGATGGCGCTGGCGAAGCCTGCGAGATCACCGAACTTGCCGGTGCCGAAAGTGAAGCGCGGGTTGCGCGCCTCGCGCCGGGCATAAAGATAGGCCAGCGCCGAAATCAGCATCGCGCCCGCATGGGTGGACATGTGCCAGCCATCTGCCGTCAATGCCATGGAGCCGAACCAGTTGCCGGCGACAATCTCTGCCACCATCATCACGGTAGTCAGCGCGATGACCATCCACACACGCTTTTCATTGCGCTCATGGTTCTGGCCGAGAAAAACATGGTCGTGGCCGGTCGCGGCAGGGAATTCGGATGTCGTCGTCATGTCGCTTATCCTGTTCGATCTTCAAGGTAGTCGTTCCACGCATGGCTTTTTCCCAAAGCGGACACTTTGGAGGGCTTGCTAGCGGATGTAGGTCTTCAGCACCTGGGCCAGCTCTTCCGCCGCCCGCGCCCGCTCGTCTTCATTTTCGGCGTGCACCACATGTTCGTGCAGGTGCTCCTGCATCACCTCTCCCGTCAGGCCGGAAAGCGCGCCACGCACCGAAGCCAGCAATTGCAGCACCTCGCCGCAGGGCTTGGCGTCATCAAGCGCACGCTCCACCGCCTCCATCTGCCCTTTCAGGCGGCGGATGCGGGCCAGAAGCTTCTCCTTGTTGCGGATCGTATGGGACATAAGCACCTCATATAGTATAGGGGGGTATACTATATTGTGTTGATTTTTCGTTCAAGTCCTGCGTGACGCAATCCTCGCGAATGTTTCGGCCCCTAAAAATGCTCCATCAGAACTTGGGGACTCAGTCATGACGACTATCGCAGCAACCACCACCAGCTATTATGCTTCTCCGGTCCGGACCCTTGAGCCGACGAAAAACAGGGAAACCCACTCCACCACTGAAGCCCTGCTGGAGTTGACCCGCGCCGCACACCGCGTCATCTCGAGCGCCGAGAGCGTCGCCACCGCGGTCGCACCGGCCGCCGCCAGCGTTTCCGCCGGTCTTGCCGCCGCATTGTGGAACCTCGACAGCGGCGCCTCCACCACAGCTACGCCCGTGCTGGAGATGGCCGCATCCTCCGCCCAACCTGAAGCCACATCCAGCCTCGAGGCAGAGGTTCTGAAAGCGCTGGCTCAGGCGCTCGGTGTGGACGCCGCCGCCTGACACCCATTGAACAGCAGGCTGAAAAGCCATATCTCTAGAGACTAGAGCATCGGACCATGAGCGGCGGAAATACCCCGCTCTGTTGCCGCTGCGCCAGAGATATGGAGAAAGCCATGCTGTCCATCGGTGAACTGTCCAAGCGTACCGGCGTCAAGGTGCCGACGATCCGCTATTATGAGCAGATGGGCCTCATCCGCGAGGCGGACCGTTCGGAAGGTAACCAGCGCCGTTACGAAAAAACCGACCTCGAAAGGCTGGCCTTTATCCGCCATGCCCGTGATATTGGCCTCAACATCGATGCCATTCGCGAACTCATCGCGCTCAGCCAGCACCGGCAAATGCCGTGTGAGGGGGCGGACCGTATCGCCGCCGAACATCTCGCCCATGTCCGCGAAAAGATCGCCAGCCTGAAAAAGCTCGAACACGAGCTGGAGCGCATCGTCTCCCATTGCCACGGCCATTCCATCGAGGATTGTTACGTCATCCGCGCGCTTTCCGACCACGGCATGTGCGAAGGCGAGCATTGAGACGCCGACGGATCGAGATGGTGACATCCAGTTGTCATCCGCACGATATATGCGCGTCCCATCTCTTTCAAAAAGACCTGCCGGATGCCCGAAATCTCTCCCTTCGACACAGTTTTCATCGATGTTTCCGAAGGCCACAGGCTGCATGTGACGATTTCGGGCAACCCGGCGGGACAGGCCGCAATCCTGCTGCATGGCGGCCCCGGCTCCGGAATATCGGTCACGGCGCGGCGTTATTTCGATCCTGAGCGTTATCGAATCATCCAGTTCGACCAACGCGGATGCGGGCAAAGCACGCCGAATGCCGCCGTCAGCCTTGAGCACAACACCACACAGCATCTGATCGACGACATGGAGGCCATTCGTACGGCGCTTGGCGTCGATGACTGGCTGGTGTTCGGAACATCATGGGGTTCCACGCTTGCGCTTGCCTATGCCCAGCGCCACCTTCGGCATGTGCGCGCCATGGTTCTGGCGGGTGTCACCACCACGCGGCAAAAGGAAATCGACTGGCTTTACAAGGGGCTGGCGATGTTCCTGCCGCAGCAATGGCAGCGCTTCATCACGGCCATCCCGGATCACCTGGCGAAGGAAGATCCCGTCGGCGCGTATCTCCAGCTTTTGAACAATCCTGACCCGGTCATCCGCCGGATGGCGGCGCTTGAATGGCATTTGTGGGAGGCGGGTTCGATCAGCGCGGAGTCCAGCGCGGACTTTCCAGAAAAATGGCGTGATGCCGACTATATTCTGACCCGCGCCCGCCTCTGCGCCCATTATTTCCACCATGCGGCCTGGCTGGAGGACGGCGTGCTTTTGCGCAATGCCGGCGTGCTGGCGGGCATCCCCGGCATACTCATCCAGGGCATGCGCGACCTGCAGGGGCCACCCGTCACCGCTTACGAGCTTGCCGCCGCATGGCCGGGAAGCCAGCTGATCGCCATAGGTGGAGCCGGGCATTCCACCGGTGATGCCGGGATGGAGGATGCGATTGTTTCGGCGATCGCACGATTTGCAAATTGAAGCCGCTTGACAGATTACGGATTCGGGCGCATTGCAATGACATGATCAACGAACGCGCACCCATCTCCTGCTCGTACTTTTGGGCCTACCTTTAAGGGCGGCTCGACAGATCATATTGTCAACAAGCCGCCGTCAGGCGGCTTTGTTGTTTTCAAACGTCCTGACGGCACCAATAAGACCAAAGGACCGAAAAAATGACCGAAGATAGCTCCCTTACACTGGAAAGACCGCCCGTCGTCATCATTCGCGGCGCGCGCAAGACCGATCTGCCCGAGCTTAACGAGATGATCACGCTGCTCGCCTCCTACCACGGCGATGCGGCGGCAATCACGCCGGCCAAGCTTGAGCGCGACCTGTTCGGCCCCCTGCCCTGGGTGCATGGTCTTGTCGCCGAAGCCGATGGCGCGCTGATCGGCTACGCGCTGCTTCTGCCGCTCTACAGGGCGCAGGAAGGCCGACGCGGGCTTGAATTGCACCATCTCTTCGTGCGTGACGGCCATCGCGGCCACGGCACGGGCCAGCATCTGGTTTCCCGTGCCCGTGATATCGCCAAGCGGCTGGGTTGCGACTATCTATCCGTCAGCGCCACGACCGGCAATGTGGCGGCGCATCGTTTCTACGAAAACATGGATTTCGCGCCACGTCCGGTCACCGGCATGCGCTACATGCAGTCCATCGCCTGATCACAACCGACGGAGACGGCCATGACACGTATCGCGATTGCGCTGGCGCAGGATTTTGCGGACTGGGAACCGGCGCTGCTAACGGCGGCGGCACGCAGCTATCTCGGCGTCGAGATCGTTCATGCCACCCCGGACGGGCGGCCGGTAACATCGATGGGCGGGCTGAATGTGACACCCGAAACCTCCTATGACGCGCTTGATCCTGACAGCATCGATGCGCTCGTCATTCCCGGCGGTCTCAGTTGGGAAAAGGGTACGGCCGCCGATCTTGGCGGGCTGGTGCAGCGCTTTCGCGAAAAAGACCGGCTGGTTGCCGGTATCTGTGCGGCGGCAAGCGCGCTGGCCGGCACGGGTATCCTGAACCATGTCGCCCACACCGGCAATTCTCTCGCCTCACACAAGGCCTATCCCGCCTATAGCGGCGATGGTCTTTATCACGACCAGCCGAAGGCGGTCAGCGATGGCGGCGTCATCACGGCAGCCGGCAGCGCGCCGGTCAGCTTCGCGGTGGAAATTCTGAAAAACCTCGGCCTCTTTGGTCCGGAAGCCGAGGCGGAACTTGGAATTTTCGCGGCGGAGCATCGGTAAGACGCAGCCGTCTTGATGCCATGCACTCCCACTTCCCCGTCATTCCGGCCTTGAGCCGGTATGATGGAAGTGGGAACATCAGGCCAGTCAGTGCCGATCAAGCACCCGGCAAACACGGGGCGTGGCGTCCTCGCCTTCCCCGGCAATCGCACGGCGAATATCGCGGCTGTTCAAATGCAAGCTGCGGCCGGCAGGCAAGTTTGAACGTTTTATCTTGGCAAGGGCTGCGGCGATAAAGCCGGCCTCGTTTTCATGAAAATAGGCGAGAGCCGCCTCGCGCACCGGGTCTGGCCCGAGGACTGCCTTGAAGGCAAGACGGTGCACGGCGCAGAATGCACCGTGACCGGGAACGACAAAACGCAGCGCATCGAGTTCGTCACTCCATTCCGCTGCGTCCTGCATGAATTTACGCCGACTGGAAGCGTTTCAGGAAAAACGCGCTCAGTGTTCCAAGCAGCGCCCAGAAAACGAAGCTGGTGATGGTGGCGGCAACGATGAACTGCCGTTCCAGCGGCAGCGGTGCCAGCGCATGTTCGCCTTCCGGCGGCAGCGGTGCGCCCACCACATGCGGCGCGACGATCAGGACCAGAGCAAGAACGATGGCCCAGGGCTCGCGGCGAAACGCAATCAGCGCAATGCCGCCCGCGGTTGCGGCAACCGTCGAGAGCCACCAGATTTGCCGCGCCTCAAGTGCTGCGGCCGGGCTTCCCGGCAATTCCGGCGGCAGGCCGATCATCGGCGCGAGCATGACGGCGGCAAAACCGGCAACGCCCCACAGAAGACCTTCGCGCCAGCCGGCATCGGTGCCGCGCAGCGAGATGAGACCGGTCAGCACCAGCGCGTAACCGATGGCGGTCAGCACATTGGCAGCGACAGTATAGGCGGTGCGTTCGAAACCATCGGCCGGAGCCCATGCCTCGTCATTGTGCTCATGGGCGGGAACCGCAGCGCCGGGCGCTGCCGCATCATGGCTATGGGCCGCTTCGCCGCCGGCGCTTTCAAAGGTTTCCGCCTGAAGGATGAGCGGCGTGGTCCCGAAAGCCTGCATGGCCGAGACGGCCAAACCGCCAACGATGCCGACCAGAACGGCGGTAAAGACGATATTGCGAAAAAATGACATGCCGTTTCCCCTCAATGGCAGGGGAAGGCATTGGCATGACGCGTGTCATGCGCGGCATTGTGAACGGCTTCCACATGCGAAAAGCCGACAAAACCGACGACGAACAGGCCAAGCACGATCGCCGTCAGCGATTGCGCGAAGCTGCCCGTTTTTGCTGAAACGGCAGCATTGGCCGTATTCTGCTGGATAGACATGGTGACCCCTCTCCCGGCGCGACCCCGCGCCATAAGATGCGGCCGAACGGCAAAAAGCCACCAGACCGCATATGATACACTTCACCACGGGGATACGAGACTGACACAGGGGTATCGAAGCCGACGACCCTGACATTCCGCTCTTCCGGACACCCCGCCGGCATGGACATTTCCGTGATGGCAGGTCTCCTGGCTTACGGGTCAAAACCTGAAACACCTTCCCGGCATCGCCCTCGCCGTAAAAAAAGGGCGAGATGGCTTGCCAGTGGCATTTCGTTTCAGGCTCTCCGCTCACAGTTGCGGGGGCAGCCACGAATGAGGATTTCTCCCTATCGTGTTCCCTTTTCACCTTCCGGAACGCCCGGAAGGAACCATCACGGACATGTTATCGGCCGGGTGCGTGCGGGAGTCAATGGTGGCGGCTCCTTGGCACCAGCATGATGTTAAGCATGTGGTGAGCGCCAACCCAAGCCATGCCCAGTTATCGAGACGGGATCGCCTTCAGATAGGCCGCAATCGCATTGCGGTCTTCGGCGGTGAGATGCGCCATGTTCTGCTGCACCTTGACCATGGAGCCGCCGACGCTGTCGAATTCCGGGGTGAAGCCGGTTTCCAGATAGCCGGCAATATCCGCCGTCGTCCACGATCCGATGCTCGCAGAACCCGGCGTGATATCGGGAATGCGGCCCTCACCTTCGGGATTGGGGCCGCCAGCCAGCCATTTGCCCTCCAGAAAACCGCCGAGCGCATTGCGCGGGGTGTGGCATTCCCCGCAATGGCCCGGCCCTTCGACCAGATATTGGCCGCGCAGCAATTCGGCATTGGCATTGGCAAGCTCGACGCGCGGCGGTGCGGAAGTGTCGAAATACAGGAATTTCCAGCCGCCGAGCGCCATGCGCAGGTTGAAGGGAAACGGCAAGTCGTGATCCGGAGCATCATTCTGGCTGGCCGGCAGGGTTTTCAGATAACCGAACAGGTCGTTCACGTCCTTCTGCGTCATGCGCGCATAGGAGGCGTAAGGGAAGGACGGGTAAAGATGTTCGCCGTTCTTTCCCACCCCGCGCGTCATGGCATCGCCGAATTCCGCCAGTGTCCAGCTGCCGATACCGTGCTGTGGATCAGAGGAAATATTGGGCACATGGAAGGGGCCGAAGGGGCTTTTCAGCGCCTGCCCGCCGGCAAGCGTCCGCATCGCGTCACCCGTGGCATCCGGTGCGGCATGACAGCTTGCGCAGCCACCCGCCCAGAACAGCGTTTCGCCATTGGCCAGATCCGGCTCTCCGAGGCTGACCCAATGGCTGGGCGCCTGCCGCTGCGGCGCGGTGACCCAGGCGAAAATGCCGTAGCCGGCAATGGCCGCGATCACGGCCCCGCCCACAAGCTTCGTCCAAATGGAAGACATACCCCTCTCCCCATTCTCACCCGAGTGATCAGGTGTCTTTCAAAGTGAAAAAACGCCGCCGGGAAGCAGCGTTTTGAAATTCATGATTTATTTCTTCAGACGATAGGTCTGGTGGCAGGTGCCACAATCAGCGCCGAGCGTCTTCATGGCGGTGGTGACGCCCGCCTGATCGGTGGGGAGATTGGCAAGAACCGTATCGGCATCAGCACCGAGCTTGGCCGCCTTGGCCTTGAAGTCCTCGAAATTTTCCCAGATGGCGGGGGCAGCCGCGCTGCCGGTCTCGGAACCCTTCGGGAACTGATCAGGGAAAGCCTTGGCATTGGTGCTGATGGTCGTCACGGCAGCCTTGACGGCCTCGGCGTCGAAGGGCTTCTGGCCCTTGGAGATGGCAGCAAGCGCGCCCATGGAGCCGCCGATCTGCTTCATCATGCCTTCACGTTTTTCGACTTCGCCGGCAGCGAAGACCGCTCCGGCGCAAAGACAGCCGAAAAGCATGGCCGCCGCGATGGTTTTCAGTTTCATACACTCTCTCCTTGATTCCGGCCGGGTGCCGGACGCTTGATGGAACGGCGCGAGGATGCCCTTTCCGCATGGCGAAAAGAAGTCACATTGCGGTGAATTCCGCCGTGAAAACAGAAGTCTAGAGTATCAGGCCGAAAAGTGTCCGAAGGTTTTCCGACAAGAACCCGTGACAAAACAACGGGCCAAAGGAGAGCATTCGCTGGCTTGCCAGGGAATAGCCTCCCTGGAGCGGCGGAACCTGTTCCTCTTATTCGCCGAGGCTCCACGACAGAGCTTCCCAAAATGTCAGCAGGGCTGCGGCAACCAGCATGAAACCGGCAGCGCGACCGATGAAGATCGTGGCGCCGGGTGAAGAAACCAGCCATTGCCGGCTTTTATCCGCCGTCAGCGCCAGCGCGCCATAAACGGTAAACTGCGTTACCGCCACCATCGCCCCCATCACCAGCCCCTGCATCCAGATCGGACCATAGGCCGGTTTTAAGAATTGCGGATAGACCGCCATCATGAACAGATAGGCTTTCGGGTTGGAAAGGCAGGTCAGCACCGCCCGCCAGAACGCTTTTTTCGATGAGGTGCTTGCCTGCGCCTCATCGCCATTCACGACGATTGCGCTGCGCATCAGGCCGATGCCGATCCAGACCATATAGGCAGCGCCGACAATGAGAAGCGGCAGAAACAGCGACGGCATCCAGGCGGCGAGCAGGCCAACGCCGGCCGCGCCATAAAGCGAATGCACGATGCCGCCGGCGCTCATGCCGCTTGCGGCCGAAAGGCCGGTTTTCCTGCCGCCCGTCAGCGCACTCGCCAGCACGAACAGCATGTCCATGCCCGGCAGGATGATGATGCCGAACAGGACCAGAAAGAAAAGCCAGAGATTTTCGGCGTAACTCATGTCAGTATCTCCCCAGACGGTTCATGGCACATTTAGGAATATGCATGTTTCTCAATGTGTTTTGCCGTTTATAGAAAAAGCCAACTGACAGCATTATGTCAGTTGTCTTGAAAAAACGCCGGGAAAATGTCAATGCGCAAGGCGTCGAGACTGTTCGAGATCATTCAGATCCTGCGGCTGGCGCGCCGGCCCGTTACCGCCCAGATGATTGCGGAAAAGCTGGAAGTGACGGCGCGTTCGGTCTATCGCGACATAGCCGCCCTCCAGACCATGCGGGTGCCCATCGAAGGCGAGCGCGGCGTCGGTTATATTCTGCGCCCTGGCTTCAGCCTGCCGCCGCTGATGTTTTCCATCGAAGAGACCGAGGCAATCGTGCTGGCGCTCGCCATGGTTGGCCGTTCCGGTGATGCCGAATTGCGGCAGGCGGCGAGAAAAGCGAGCGACAAGATTGCCGCCTCGCTGCCCGAACCCCTGTCCAAAACCCTGTCGGCCAATGCCCTGCATGCCTGGGGCAGCATCGCGCCAGCACCTGCCGGCATTGATCTTGCCACCGTCCGGCGGGCGGTGCGCGATGAAGAGAGGCTGGACATCAGCTATCGCGATGAAACCGGCGCAGAGACCCGGCGGCAGATCCGGCCCATTGCCGTGATCTATTATTCTGAGACGGTGAATATCGTCGGCTGGTGCGAATTACGGCAGGCGATCCGCAACTTCCGCTCGGACCGGGTTTTGACCTGCGAAAGCACCGGCAGCTTTTTCAAGCTTGAAGGTGAAAAGCTGCGGCAATTGTGGATGAGCGGCTGGCAGGGCAGTCCATCCTCACAGCTGTAAGAGACGATCCTCCTCGCGGCCAAAGCCGCGAATGACGATCCGGTCTTCGAAAACATCTGATATAGCGAAGGTGTTCTGGTCGGGCGTGTCCACCATGCCCTTGAAATTGACGAAGTGGGTGTTGCCCAGCACACCATAATTGCCTTCGTGATTATGGCCATTGAACCATGCGACGGCCGAAGCATGGGCGTCGAGAAGATCGAGAATGCGCGGTGCATCCCACATGTTGTGAGCGTTTTCCGGATAAAGCGGATAGTGGCACAGCACGACCACTTTTTCGCCGGCCGCATCCGATTTTTGCAGGAGGCTTTGCAGCCATTCGAACTGCTCGTCGCTGAGCGAGGCGTTCCAGTCCTGTGCATTGATCGCGCCCGCTTCCTGCAGGTGCTTCAGCCGCTCCTGCGCAAGTGCGCGACGCGGATCGCCGGGCGGCGGGGCGAAGAGACTGACCTCGTTGCCATCGAGCACGGCGAAGCGGACATTGCCGATGGCGAAGTCATGCCAGGGGGCCGGCATGCCGAGGCGGGCATGGATGGCGGTCAGACGTTCAGGCGCAACTGAAAAATCATGATTACCCGGCAACAGGACCGAGGGATGGCGAAGCCCGTCATAAACGCTGAGGATCGCATCGAAATTGTCGAAACCGCGGTCGATGATGTCGCCGAGCGTCACCACGAAGGCGAGGTCCTCTTCGTTGAAGGCGGCCACCGCTTCGGAAAGCTTTTTCGGGCTTTCGGCATAATAGCGACCCATGTCCGGACGGGGATCGGCATTGGCATATTGGGGATCGGCGACGATGCCGAAGGAGAAGAGAGGCTTGCTTTTTTCAGTCATGATGCGCCGCGATAAACCCGGCTGATGACAGGCTTGTGACAAGCGGCCGGAACGGCATGTCCCAAAAAGCAGAACACCCGGCACAACGGCCGGGTGTTCAAAAATTCCGTTCGCCAAGCCTTACTTGGCAGCGGCTTCGTAACGCTCCAGGACGTAGTCCCAGTTGATGAGGTTATCAACGAAGGCTTCGAGGTACTTCGGGCGCAGGTTGCGGTAGTCGATGTAGTAGGAGTGCTCCCAGACGTCGACGCCGAGGATCGGCTCTGCACCGTGAACCAGCGGGTTTTCACCGTTCGGGGTCTTGGAGATTTCGAGCTTGCCGTTCTTGACGGAGAGCCACGCCCAGCCGGAGCCGAACTGCGTGGTGCCGGCTGCGATGAAATCAGCCTTGAACTTGTCGTAACCGCCGAGATCGGAAGCGAATGCCTGTTCCAGCTTACCAGGCAGCTTGTTGCCGCCGCCGTCCTTCTTCATCCACTTCCAGAAATGAACGTGGTTGTAGTGCTGGGCAGCGTTGTTGAAGAGGCCGGCATTGGTGCCAAAGGACTTCTTCACGACTTCCTCGAGCGACAGGTCGGAAAGACCGGCTTCGGCCGCCAGCTTGTTGCCGTTGTCGACATATGCCTTGTGGTGCTTGTCGTGATGGAACTCGAGCGTCTCGCGCGACATGTAAGGTGCAAGCGCGTCGTAGTCGTAGGGGAGTTCGGGAAGTTCGAAGGCCATGGTTTTACTCCTTGTTGCAGCGGCTGGACCGCTCCTTGAAACCGTGTGCGCGGACCATAGGAGCGAACCTCTGTTTGGGCAACCTGCGAAATATCAAAATGTTCCGACAAAAGAGAAAATTCGTCTCGAGCCAGCCGCCACCACATTTGTTTCACAACCCTGGCGTACCGTTTTCCACCCTATCGGTTCGCTTTTGCCGAAAATGCAGGAAGGAAATTCCATGACGCGCTTCATCGCCCGAAACGTTCTGTTCTTTACCGCCCTCTCATCGCTGGCGCTACCCGCCGCCGCATCGTCGGATGATGCGTGGAAGGAATTCGTGGCGGATGTGCAGACCGCCTGCCTTGGCGTGGCCAAGGACATGATCGAGGATGCCAAGGCGGTGGTCGATCCCGTCGGCAGCGAAAATTACGGTCTCGCCATCCTCACCGGCAAGGCGAAAGGCACGGATGCGACGGTCAGCCATATCTGCGTCTATGACAAAAAGACCAAGGCCGTGGAACTGGGCAGCGAACTTGCCGGCGATACGCTGAAGGTCGAAATCCCCGGCTCGACTAAGCCCTGATCGCTCAGAAGCGGGGCGTGGTGTCGCCCTCGCCGAGCGCGCGCTGCATCAGCACCGTGTCCAGCCATTGGCCGTGTTTCCAGCCGATGGACTTGAACGTGCCGACAAGCTCGAACCCGGCGGCGCGGTGGACGCCGACCGAAGCGGCGTTGGCGCTATCGCCGACGACGGCGATCATCTGCCGGAAACCGCGCGCGGTTGCATCTTCGATCAGCGCATCGAGCAGCTTGCGGCCGATACCCATGCCCTTCATGGCCGGATCGATATAAACGGAATCCTCGACCGCCGCGCCATAGGCCGGGCGGGCGCGGTAAGCGCCGGCATAGGCATATCCGGCTACCTTTCCATCGCACTCGGCGACGAGATAGGGATAGTTGCCCTCTACCAGAAGGCGGCGGCGCTCGATCATGGTTTCCACGGTCGGCGGGTCGATCTCGAAGCTGGCGCTACCATGGAGCACGGCATCCCGGTAAATTTCGGTGATGGCTGGAATATCCGCCTCTTCACAGGGGCGGATTAAAAGGCTGGGAACGGTGGGAAGGGTCATTCTTGCTGTCCTGCGGTCATTCACGGCCTCATTGTGCATTGCGGCGCAATCAAAATAAAGATTATCTGTCTTATACAAACGATAAGGTTTTCTTTGATGATGGACCTCGATCTGCGGCAGGTGCGCAGCTTCATGGATGTGGCCGATCTTGGCAGCTTCTCCGCCGCCGCCGACAAAGTCGGGCTGACGCAGCCGGCCATCAGCCTTCACATCAGACTGCTGGAAAAGCAGCTCGGCGTGCGGCTGATCGAACGCGTCGGCAGGCGGGCGCAGCCGACCGCGGCGGGCCGGGACTTCCTCATCCATGCAAGACGCATCGCCGAAGAAGTGGCGCATGCCATCGATACCGTCGCGCCGCATCGCAGCGGGGTGACGGGACGCTTACGCATCGGCACGGGCGCCACCGCCTGCATCTACCTACTGCCGCCGGTGCTCGGCCGTATCCGCCAGGCGATGCCGGGCATCGACATCGTCGTGCAGACCGGCAATACCCACGATATTTTACGGCTTCTGGAAGCCAATACGATCGATGCCGCGGTGGTGGCCCTGCCGGCCAGCGGCCGCAGCCTCGATATCCGCGATATCCATCTCGACGAACTGGTCGCGGTTTTCCCGCACGGCTCCGTTTCCGGGGCGACGGTGCTGAATGCCGAAAAGCTGTCGACGCAGCCGCTGCTCCTCTACGAGGGCGGCAATACGCGCAGGCTCGTGGATCAGTGGTTTTCAGTGAGCGGGCGCACGGTACAGCCGGCCATGGAGCTGGGCAGCGTCGAAGCCATCAAGAAGCTCGCGGGCGCGGGCCTCGGCCTCGCCATCGTGCCACGCATGGCCATGGAGCATGAAGGGGCGGCATCGGGGCTGGAGTGGCGCTCCCTCGAACCGCCGCTCGAACGGCGGATCGCGCTGGCGCTGCGGCGCGACAAACACATGACCGCGCCGCTGCGGGCGCTTGCCGGTGCGTTGCCGGACTTGCGGAAACGATGAGGCCAGTTTCGGTCATCGAAGCTGATGGCGAATAGCGCGCATGTCTTCAGCGTCATCCTTGGGCTTGTCCCAAGGATCTAAACACGTCAACAAAATCAATCTATTGCAGATTCTCGGGACAAGCCAGAGGATGACATCGCGGATGGAGAAAGCCTCGGCAACAACGTTGCCGAGGCCTTTTGATGAGGCGGAGCTGGCGTGCGAAACTCAGAACTCCGTCCAGTCGTCGCCCTTCACGGCCAGCGCCGCATTGCCGCGCGCGGCAACCGGGCGGGCTTTCGGGGCTGGAGAGACCGGAGCACGTGCCGGGCTTGCGGCCCGCTGCATTTGCCTTGCCGTATCGCGCAATGCCGAGGCCTGCTGGCCGAGCTGGAATTGCGAAAGCAGCGACTGGAGATTGGCGCATTCCTGCGCCAGACCGGCGCCGGCAGCGTTCATTTCCTCGACCATCGCGGCATTTTGCTGCGTGGCCTGATCCATGTGGTTGACGGCGGTGTTGACCTCCGCGAGACCCGAGGATTGTTCCTGCGCCGCCGTCGCGATGGCGTCCATATGGGCGTTGACGGATAGCACCAGCTGCTCGATTTCGGAAAGCCCGACGCCGGTATCGGCGACCAGCTTCACGCCCTCACCCACTGCTGCGGCGGAGGTGTTGATGAGCTGCTTGATCTCCTTGGCGGCCTTGGCGGAACGCTGCGCCAGTTCGCGCACTTCCTGCGCCACGACCGCAAAGCCCCGGCCTGCCTCGCCAGCGCGCGCTGCCTCGACGCCGGCATTCAGCGCCAGAAGGTTGGTCTGGAAGGCGATTTCATCGATGACGCCGATGATCTGGCCGATCTGCTTGGAGGAATGTTCGATACGCTCCATGGCGGAGACGGCATCGCGCACCACCTTGCCGGAAAGGTCGGCCTTGGTGCGCGCCTCGCGCACCGTATCGCGCGCCTCGCTCGCCCGCTTGGAGGTTGACGACACATTGGCGGTGATTTCTTCCAGTGCGGCGGCGGTTTCTTCCAGAGAGGCGGCCTGCTGCTCGGTGCGGCGGGAAAGGTCGTCGGAGGCGGACGACACTTCGTGCGCGCCGCCATTCACGGTCTGGACGGAATTGCCGACGCTTGCCAGCGCCTCGCGCAGCTGAACGACGGAACTGTTGAAATCGTGTCGCAATGCTTCGAACTGCGGCGCGAACGGCGTGGCGATCTCGCAGACCATATCGCCGGAGGCAAGCCGACGAAGACCGCCAGCCAGCGAACCGGTGGCCTGCGTGAGCCGTTCCTCGGCCTCGGCTTCCGTGCGTTGCTGCAACTCGATACGATCCCGTTCGGCCTTTTCGCGATTGCCGACGGCATCCGTCTCCAATTGCCGGTTACGGATTGCCGCCTCACGGAAAATCTCGACCGCGCGGGCCATTTCGCCGATTTCATCGCTGCGTTTGGCACCGGGCACGTCGATGGAAAGATTGCCGTTGGCGAGTTCCATCATCGAATTGGTCAAGCGGCTGATCGGGCGGGTAACGCGGCCAATGATGACGGCGAGACAGAGAATGCAGACCCCAAGAGTGACGATGAAGGCCGCCAGATAAATGATCGCGCCGACAAGGGCGTCCTGTTTCGCCTTTTCGGCATTGGCATTGAGAACGTCCATCGCTTCGGAAGCGATTTTCGCAACCGTGTCGAGGTTGGCCGTGACGGTATTGCGCCACGTGTCGATGGTGAAGGACGGCGTGCGGCCGTTATTCAGATCGTCGATCAGCTTGGCGCGCTCGGTAATGAAATCGCCCTTGAAATAGGTCCGGTCGGCGACGGCGTAGATATCCTTAAGGGCCTGCGGCGTCGATTCATGCGCGACGAGTTCGCCGGTGGCTTTCCACGCAAAGGCCGCGCCGGCATCGAAATTGCCAAGCTGCTGGGTTTCCTGCGGGGTCAGCGGCCGCTGCTGGGCGACGACCGCATTGATGACGACGGTGGCGCTGCCGCCAAGCGCGCGCGCCGACCAGCCATAGGACCGGAGCTGTATGAGGCCCGTCAGGCTCTGATCCAGCGAGCGGACCTCGCCTTCCACCGCCGTCGATCCTGTCTCGAGCGCGGTCAGGAAATCCGCCCCGAGCGCCAGCACGGCCTTGTCCAGCCCGCTTTCGCGGCGGTCGAGCGGCAAGGTGACGTTGGCGTCGATCTTTTTGCGCAAATCCAGAACCTGCGCGTAGATGTCTTTCACGCGGGCAAGCGGCGCTTGCAGCCCGGTCTGGCCAAGTGCTGCGGACTGTTCGAGAAATCCGCCCATGGCCGCATCCACCTTCTGGCGCGATGCCTGCACGCTGGCGATGGTACTCGCCGTCTTCGCCGGATCAACGGTCAGCGCCGAAGCGCTGTTGCCGCGTTCGCTCCGAAAGTTTAGCAGGGCGTTAAACAGCAGCCTGTCGAGCGAAACGAGCTGCGCTACATCGGAAAAAGTGCGGGCTCGATGGACGGATTGCCACATGGCATTGCCCACGAAGCCGGCCAGTGCAATGCCGACAAGCAGAAAAAAACCAACAAGTATATTGCGTATGCTGAAAGACATTGGTGGCCCCCGTAGCCCAAACCGATAATGCCGCAAGCTACAGGGAGTTTTTCTAAAATTGGATTAAATTGCCCCTCGATTTTCAGGGGAAATATCATAATTCAAAAAAAACTGCGGCAGGGTCATGACCCTGCCGCAGCTTTTCAAAACGGGGTACCGGGTCTCAGACGTCTGTGCCGAGACGCGCCCAGTCCAGGTAAAGATCGAGCGCCTTGCGCGCCACCGGGCCTGCCTGCAGCACGCGGTCATCGAGCTTCACGACAGGCGAGACTTTCGAATAATTGCCCGAGCAGAAGATTTCGTCCGCCTCGCGGAAATCCTCGACCGAGAGCGTTGCTTCGCGCACTTCGAAACCGGCCTGGCGCAGCAGGCCCATCACCCGCGACCGGGTGATGCCGGCAAGGAAGGTGCGGTTCGGAACGGGGGTGAGGACTACGCCGTCCTTGACCATGAAGACGTTGGCGGATGCGGATTCGGCGACATTGCCATTCATGTCGCGCATCAGGGCGTTGTCGAAGCCCCGAGCGCGGGCCTCAATAATGGCGCGGCCGCTATTGGGATAGAGGCTGCCGGCCTTGGCGTCGGTCATCGCGGTTTCCGGCGAGGGACGGCGCAGCGGCGAGACGGTGAGCGTCAGCGGCTTGCCGGCATCCATCGGCGCTTCGAACAGGCAGAGCGCGAAACGGGTGGAGCTGGCATCCGGCGCCACGACGCTGCCCGGCATGCCGTGTTCGGCCCAATACATCGGCTTGATATAGATCGCCATATTGCCATCGAATTTCTTGACGCCTTCCAGCGCCAGGGTCTCGATCTCCTCCGCCGTCATCGTCGGCTTCATGCCCATATTGACGGCCGAGCGGTTGACGCGCTGGCAATGCAGATCAAGATCGGGAGCGACGCCATCGAACCAGCGTGCGCCGTCGAACACCGTGGAGGCCAGCCACATGGCATGCGAGGTCGGGCCGATGAGCGGCGGGTTGCCGGGAAGCCATTGACCGTCAACATAGGTCCAGGTGGTTGATCGGGGTGCTGTATCGACGCTCATGGCGGGCTCCTGTTTTCAAGCGTTTCCGTAAGGCGAAAACGCTCCGTCTTTTTGCCTGTCGCATTTCAGGGCGCAAAACGCTTTGCATTTTGCTGGAAATGGGCTGCTTGTCTCTGGTCGCATTTCCAGACGCAAAACCGCTTCGCACTTTTGCTGGAAATGCTTTGGAAAATCGGCCGGAGTGAATGCCTCTCGCCTGATGAGGTCAAGTTTTAATTGCCACGATTTCTGATTTTGATGGAAAATAACAAAGCGACGCACCGATAAAGATGTTTTATGAGGCGAAACAAAAGGTTGGTGAATAGGTTCATCACAATAATTCATGCATCGGATGATGGCGGCGCTATTTCGCCCGTGCGATGCTCACGGTCTTACAGCTCTCTGGCAGGAGGAAATCATGGCATGGTCCGCCCAGCAATATCTGAAATTCGAAGATGAGCGGACGCGGCCCGCCCGGGACCTTCTGGCGCAGGTGCCGCTGGAGCGGGTGCTGAACGGCTATGATCTCGGCTGCGGGCCGGGCAATTCCACCGAGCTTCTGACCGACCGTTATGGCGTCAATGTCATCACCGGCATCGACAGCGATGACGACATGTTGGCCAAGGCGGCGGACCGGCTGCCAAATACCAACTTCGGCAAGGCCGATCTTTCGCAGTGGCGACCGGCCCACAAGGCCGATCTGCTTTACGCCAATGCGGTTTTCCAGTGGGTGCCGGATCATCTTGCCGTTCTTTCGCAATTGATGGACCAGCTGGACAGCGGCGGGGTTCTGGCGGTGCAGATGCCGGATAATCTGCAGGAACCGACACATCGCGCCATGGAAGCGACCGGCGCGAACGGCCCGTGGAAGGATACGTTTACTGACGGCAGACTGCGGCGCAAACCCCTGCCCGCGCCATCGGACTATTTCAACGCGCTGGCGCCGAAAGCTGCCCGCGTGGATGTGTGGCACACCATCTATAACCACCCGATGAAGGATGCGGAAAGCATCGTCGAATGGGTGAAGGGCACGGGGCTGCGCCCCTACCTCGCCGCCGCCGGTGAGGAAAACCGCGAAGCCTTCCTCACCGACTATACGCAGCGTATCAAGGCGGCCTATCCGCCGATGGCGGACGGCCGTCTGCTGCTGCGCTTTCCACGGCTGTTTGTGGTGGCGGTGAAGAAGTAGCGTCAACCAGCGAAGGCATAGACCCTGAGACGGTGGTTGTCGGGGTCGGCGGCCGTAAAAGTGTAGCCAAATTCCATTTTCGCGGGCTGCTGCAGCATGGGAACACCTCTTGCCTGCCATCCGGCGAAAGTCTCATCCACCTGTGCGTCGTTTCCGACACGGAAGGCAAGCTCACCGCCACCGCCCGTCACCGATGCCTTCGGCTCCACCGTGTGGCGCGACCAGAGGCCGAGCTTCATGCCGTTCTGAAGAATGAACAGGGAGAATGTCGGCGAGGCTTCGACCGGCTCTGTACCCAGCAGGGTCTTGTAAAATTCCGTGCTGGCCGGCGGGTTATCGACATAGAGGATAGTGAAATCGGGGTGAGTCATGGTCGTTCTCCTGTGTTGCGGATGAACGGTATCTAGACCCGCCTGCTGTCAGTTTTTGTCAGCATGGTGTTGCCGACGCCGTTGTTTTTCACGCTCACGCCATTCTTTCAGCAAAGCCTGCCGGCGGCGGGGATAACGGCTGTCCATCGGGCGGAAAGTTTCGATACGGTCGGCCCGGAAACTGCGGAAATCCTGCCGCGTTTCGCACCATGCCAGCACCACCCGCACCAGATCGAAAAAGGCGAGTGCGAAGGGCCAGATCACCCGCTCCGTCAACTCTCCCTTTTCGTCACGATAAGTCATCACGACCTTGCTTTGCTCGCGGATCGTATCGCGAATGGCGGCGAGATCGACGCGGATGGTTGCCATGCTTTGGCCGGGGCCGACGAGAAGCGTGGAATTGTCGAGTTCTTCGCGCAGGGCATCGGGCAGAACGGCAGCGATCTTGACGAGGGCGGCGCGGGCAGCCTCGGCAAGCCCGGCATCGGCGCGACCCGCCACCCAGCGCGAGCCCAGCACCAGCGCCTCGATTTCCTGTCCGGAAAACATCAGCGGTGGCAGAAGGAAGCCGGGGCGCAGCACATAACCCACGCCCGCCTCGCCCTCAATATCCGCGCCCTGCGCCTGAAGCGTCGCTATATCGCGGTAGAGCGTGCGCAGACTGACGCCGGTCTGCGCGGCAAGGGCCGCACCACTGACCGGCATGCGGTGAGAGCGCAGGATCTGCAACAGATCGAGAAGCCGTTCTGAGCGTGA
Organism: Agrobacterium sp. ICMP 6402; assembly: GCF_009498615.1. Taxonomy (NCBI): domain Bacteria; kingdom Pseudomonadati; phylum Pseudomonadota; class Alphaproteobacteria; order Hyphomicrobiales; family Rhizobiaceae; genus Agrobacterium; species Agrobacterium sp. ICMP 6402. The sequence continues at coordinate 405,562 of NZ_QSNV01000001.1, read as the reverse complement.
CATGCGACATTTCCTTCCATCCGCATATTCAAATCCACACCGCGATATGATCTTCTGCCGCCGACTGTTATCGCCGCGCTTCTCCGCCCGCAATGGCGCGGATGGGTGATCGTGTCAAAACGGTTGAAACCGATCGCGCGGATGGCAGTTAATGAAAGACGGCTTCCCGCCCGGCCTCTTGCGCCGGCCATGTTTTCAGCAAACAGGAGAGACATCCATGTATGACGTCAGCGCGAATGGCGCGAATATTCCCGCCCTCGGTTTCGGCACCTTCCGCATTCCGGAAGACGATATCAGGCGCGTTCTGCCGGAAGCGCTGAAACTCGGCTTCCGCCATGTCGATACCGCCCAGATCTACAAGAACGAGGGCGCCGTTGGCGAGGTCATCGCTCAGTCAGGCATTTCCCGGCACGATATCTTCCTGACCACCAAGGTCTGGGTGGACCGCTACCGTCACGATGATTTTCTTGCCTCCGTTGATGAAAGCCTTACGAAGCTGAAGACCGACTATGTCGATCTGCTGCTGCTGCACTGGCCGAAAAGCGACGTGCCGCTTGCTGAACGCATGGGTGCACTGAACGCGGTGCGCAAGGCCGGCAAGGCGCGCAATATCGGCATTTCCAACTTCAATGTGGCGCTGACTGACGAGGCGGTGAAACTGTCCGACACGCCGCTTGCGACCAATCAGATCGAATATCACCCCTATCTCGACCAGACGAAGGTGGTTTCCGCCGCGCGCAAGCACGGAATGTCGGTGACGGCCTATTATCTGATGGCCGACGGCAAGGTGCCGAACGATCCAGTGCTGAAGGATATCGGCGCGAAACACGGCAAGACCGCCGCGCAGGTGACCCTGCGCTGGGCGGTGCAGCAGCCTGATATCGTGGCGCTTTCCAAGACGGCGACGGAAAGCCGCCTCAAGGAGAATTTCGATATTTTCGACTTCGCGCTATCGGAAGAGGAAATGCGGGCGATCCACGCCCTTGCCAGGCCGAATGGCCGCATCGTCAGCCCCGGCCACCTCGCGCCCGATTGGGACGACTGAGGCGACGGGGCCATTTGGTCCCGTCTATCTCTCGGTCAGGGCCAGCTTCGCACCCAGCGCCACGAAAGCGGCGGCGAAGCTGCGCCGCAGCCAGGCGAGGACCGCCGGGCGTGACACCACATGCCGCCGGACCGAGGCGGCGAAACAGCCATAAAGCGCAAAGACCAGAAACGTCATGGCCATGAAAATCAGCCCGAGATCGACCATGCGCCATGTCGGCAAAGCCTCATCCGACGCGATGAACTGCGGCAGGAAGGCGAAAAAGAAGATCGACAGTTTCGGGTTCAGCAGATTGATGAGGATCGCATCGCCGATGACACGGGCGGCCTTCCGGGGTTCCCTCGTATCGTTGATCTTCAGTGCACCGTCTTCCCGCAGCGTGTTCCACGCCATGTAGAGGAGATAGGCGACCCCCAGATATTTGACTATGCCGAAGGCGAGCGCGCTGGTGTGCAGAATGGCGGCAAGCCCGGTGATGGCGGCGAGCAGATGCGGCACGATGCCGAGCGTGCAGCCGAAGGCCGCGATGACGCTCGCCCTCGCCCCCTGCGAAAGACCGGCGGCCAGCGTGTAGACCACGCCGGTTCCGGGAGACGCGGCGACGATGAAGGATGTGATGAGGAATTCGGGAGTCATGATGCGGGTATGTCCTCTTGGGGTGGAGGACAGGAGCATGATGGTGCGTGGGGTGGGTGTCTTGGATGAAATTGCAGGATTGATGCCCGGAGGCTCCCTCCCCCTCATTCCTGTGCTTGTCACAGGAATCCAGTCGACGCGCGTCTGCGCGGCGGGGGAGCCCTTTCAGCCCAAAGACTTGGGCTGGCTGGATTCCTGTGACAAGCACAGGAATGAGGAAAGAGGGTGCGTTTGCGCTCCCCAGAAACCCCAGACTGCCGCACAGACCTTTCCCCTTTTGGAGTAACCTGCCTTACGCAAGCGCCGCCCGATAAACCGCCGGCGTCACCCCGAACTGGCGCACGAAAACCCGGTTCAGATGGCTCTGGTCGGCAAAACCGGCGATGAAGGCCACCTCGGCGGGTGGCGCGCCGCCGGCGAGCGCATGCCGGGCCAGATGGACGCGGCGCTGGAGAAGATAGCTGTGCGGCGTCAGGCCGGTTACCCTGGCGAAGGCCCGCAGGAAGCGGAACTGGCTCATACCGGCCTCCGCGGCCAGATCGGCAAGGCGGAACGGCCGGGCGGGATCGTCATCAATTCTGCGTTTCGCCCGTTTTATGCTGTCGGGCGCGGCAGTTTCACGCGGTTTGGCAACCACCTCCATCGCACCCGCCAAAAGCATCAGCAGGGCCTCGTCGCCATGAAGGGTTTCGCCCGGCCGCTGCCTTGCGGTAACAGCCGAAAAGACGGCGCTGAACCGGGGGGCGAGCGGCCTTGCATCAACGGGATAGGCAAATTCGAAAGAGCCGTGATCCTTCTCGCAGACATCGGCAATGGCGTCGCGAACGATATCGATGTCGAGATAGAGCATCCGCCAGGCGCGACCACCTTCTCCGAGCGGAATGCCGTCATGCACCTCGCCCGGATTGACGGTGATGACGTGGCCGGCGCCCGCTTCCACCATGCCTCGGCCGGAAAGCGATTTCTGCGCGCCGCGCTCGATGAGGCCGATGCCGAACTGATCATGCATATGGCGCGGAAAGCAACGATCGCTATCCGCCACCACGGCGGCTACACCGGGCATGCTGGTTTTCGGCATCAGGAACTGGCCTTGGGCCATGAAAGCGCGCGCTCCGCGGGAAAGAGCGCGACGCTATCACAGGATGTCCTTGTGCGACAGACGCCGGCGCTTAAGGATGCATATGGTTGATCATGGCGAAGACCTGATCGAAATTGCCGTTCTGCGCAGCAAAACGCAAAGGCTTGCAGCGTTCCACCACCACTTCCCTGTCGTCCGGACGATTTTCAAGAATGTCCATCACCTCGGAAATGAAGGCCTCTAGCGGCATGGCCCTTTCGTCATTGGCCTGTCCCTCGCCCATCAGCGTCGTCTGCACATAGGGCGGCACGATTTCGATGACCTCCACCGGCGTCTCCTTCAGCTGCTCCCGCAGCGCGACCGAATAGGCGTGGATGGCCGATTTGGTGGCGCTGTAGGTGGGGGTCAGCACCATGGGCACGAAGGCCAGCCCGGAGGATACTGTCAATACGGCGGCGGCGGGCTGCTTGAGGAAATGCGGCAAAAGCGCCGCCGTCAGGCGGATGGGCGCTAGAAGATTGGTGGCAATCGTTTCTTCGGCCGTATCGAGATAATCCGGCGCGGCGACGATCTCTTCCGGCCGCATGATGCCGGCATTGTTGATGACGGCGTTGAGGCTCGGATGGGCCTTCACCAGAGCTTCGGCAAACGCGCGGATGCCTGCGGCGTCCGTCGCGTCCATGACCATCGAGGCCATGCCGGGATTGGCGGCCGTCACCTCGTCGAGCACGGCCTGGCGGCGGCCGGAAATGACGACCCTGTTGCCGGCCTGATGGAACGCTTCCGCCAGCGCCCGGCCGATGCCGGAACCGCCGCCGGTGATGAGAATGGTGTTACCGGTGATTTTCATTGCAGCATCCTTTGCTTGTTGGCTGAAAGGAAGTTAGCTATGATACTCTCTAATCGAAAGTAGGCACCCAAAAGATTTATACTTACCCAAAGGAGAGTGTAAGATGAAACGGCACGCCGCCGACCCCGCCATCGAGAGCCGGCGCAAGGTTCCGCCGCCCACGGATACCGATCCGGTCATCGAGGCGCTGGTTCAGGATATCATCGCCAAGGTGGCGGACAAATGGACGATGCTCATTCTGGAGGTGCTGGAAGAGCATGGTACGCTGCGCTTCACGCAGATCGGCAAGCATGTGGGCAGCATCAGCCAGAAGATGCTGACAAAAACACTGAGACAGATGGAAAGCGACGGGCTGGTGCGCCGCACCGTGCATCCCGTCATTCCGCCGCATGTGGATTATGATCTCACCCATCTCGGCCGCACGCTCGGCAGCGCCTTTTGCGGCGTATGGATCTGGGCGGAAACGCACCATGCGGACATAGAAGAGGCGCGGCGGCGTTTCAAAGAACAGCCACCGCGCCCCGCAATGGATTAGTCGCGCTTCAAGCGAACTGGCTGAGGCCCGGAACCGAGGCGATCACCTGGTCAACGGTCTCGTCACCGGCGTGCTGACGGGCAACGGCGATGGTTTCCTTGGCGAGCGTGGAAATCTCGCTCATGCCGATGCCCTGGCTCATCAACTGCTGGCCAAGACCCATGATGCCGCCGCCGCCGATCGCGCTCATCAGTCCGCCCAGCAGACCGCCGCCGCCATTACCGGTGCCCTCACCGTTATATTGCGCCACGAGATCGCTGGCGCCCGGAATGGCTTCGATCATCTTGGCGATCGGTCCGTCGGCCGCCTCGCGCTGGAGAAAACCGAGAATCATGCCAACGGCCTTTTCGGCCAGTTGAGGGTCGATACCCGCCTTTGCGGCGATCTGATCAACGATTTCGTTCATTCTTGCCTCCTGTTGAAAAACGACGCCAACATCGAATAACTGACGTTAACGTCAACGTAAAACAATCTCATGCCGCATTCAAGCGGCCACGGATAGGTGCGGCAACTTTCATCAAGCGCTTTTTATTCATCGCCATCAAGCAGTTGTTGCGCCTTGAAACTGTCCTTATAAGATCATCACAACCAAACTATGAAAAGGCCGCTTTTACCTTGAGCGGCCAAAGAATGTCGCAACGCTTTTAATTCGGACATGGCTTTTGTTAAATCGATTCCGATTTTAAGGGTCATGCATCAGCCGCAGGAGAAAATGGTCGATGTTGCAGGACGGACAGCTCTATATCGGGACCAGCCGCAATCCGGATGACAGCCTGAACAAGGGCGAATATCTGGAACTGAAATTCGGCAACCGCCATGGCCTGATCACCGGCGCGACGGGAACGGGCAAGACCGTGACGTTGCAGGTTCTCGCCGAAGGCTATTCGAAGGCCGGCGTTCCGGTGTTCTGCGCCGATATCAAGGGCGACCTTTCCGGCATTGCGGCCGAGGGCGAGGCGAAAGACTGGGTGCAGAAACGCGCCGAGCAGATCGGCTTTACGGATTTCTCCTATGGCAAGTCGCCTGTCATCTTCTGGGATCTCTACGGTGAAAAAGGCCACCGCGTGCGCGCCACCATCGCCGAGATGGGACCGCTGCTGCTCGCCCGGCTGATGGACGCATCGGAAGCGCAGGAAGGCGTGCTCAACATCGCCTTCAAGATCGCCGATCAGGGCGGGCTGCCGTTGCTCGATCTGAAAGACCTGCAATCGCTGCTGAACTATATGGGCGAAAACGCATCGGCGCTTTCCAGCCAGTTCGGCCTGATTTCCAAGGCCTCGGTCGGTTCACTGCAACGCGGGCTGCTGGTTCTCGAACAGCAGGGAGCCGCAAATTTCTTCGGGGAGCCGGCACTGAAAATCGCCGACATCATGCGCGTCGGCGCGGATGGCCGCGGCACGGTTTCCGTTCTTGCGGCTGACCGGCTGATGATGAACCCGCGCCTTTATGCCACCTTCCTGCTCTGGATGCTCTCGGAACTGTTTGAGGAACTGCCTGAGGTGGGCGACCCGGAAAAGCCGCGTCTCGTGTTCTTCTTCGACGAGGCGCATCTGCTGTTCAACGATGCGCCGAAGGTGCTGGTCGAGCGCGTGGAACAGGTGGTGCGCCTCATTCGCTCGAAGGGCGTGGGTGTCTATTTCGTGACGCAGAACCCGCTCGACGTGCCGGAAACCGTTCTCGCCCAGCTCGGCAACCGTGTGCAGCATGCGCTGCGCGCCTATACGCCGCGCGAGCAGAAGGCCGTGCGCACCGCGGCCGATACCTTCCGCCAGAACCCGGCCTTCAACACCGCCGACACCATCACCACGCTCGGCACAGGTGAGGCGCTGATTTCCACCCTGCATGACAAGGGCGCGCCTTCCATCGTCGAGCGCACCCTCGTGCGCCCGCCCTCCGGCCGCGTCGGGCCGCTCACCGATGCCGAACGTCAATCGCTGATGGATCTGAGCCCGGTCGCCGGTCAATACGACAAGGATCTGGACCGGGAATCGGCCTTCGAAATCCTCAACGCCCGCGCCCAGAAGGCGGCGGAAGCCGAAGCCGCCAAGCGCGCGGAAGAGGAAAATGCCGGCAACCAGTCCGACAACGCTTCCGGACGCTGGCGTCTGCCGGGCTTCGGCGACGAGGAGCCCGTACCGGCCTCCACCACAGGCGCCCGCAATGGCGGCACGCGCAAGACCGGCTACCAGCGCGAGACGGTGATCGAGGCGGCGATGAAAAGTGCCGCCCGCTCGGTGGCGACCTCAGTGGGACGGGCGATCGTGCGCGGGATTTTGGGTAGTTTGAAGCGGTAACGACTAGAGCATTTCCAGTAAAAGTGCGTAGCGGTTCTACGTCCGGAAAATGCGTAAAAACAAATGGATAGAGCATTTTCGCGTTTCGGATAAATGCGGAAATGCTCTAGATCGGCTTGACGTCGACAAGCTCGATCTTCAGCTTTTTACCCACTGAACGAGCCGCTCGCTCGAGCGTATCGAGCGAGACTGCAACATTGTGAGGATCGAGTATTCTTTCGACCTGGGTACGGCTGGTACCCATTCTCGCAGCCATTTCGGACTTGGTGAGGGATTGCTTCTTTCTGGCTTCTTCGATCTGCCATGCCAAAACTCGCTTGATCGCCTCGCCATAGATCTCTTCTTTTTCGCCAAGCCCATCAAGGAAATCTTCGAGGGTACCGCCGATAGAAGGTTTTGCATCGCTCATTTCTTTTTCCCTTTATCGATATTTTTCAATCGCTTGGATCGCTCCTGATGCTCTTTCCAACGCTTGATCGCCTGTTTGATCGCGTCCTGTTGGCCTTCCTTGCCCTCTTCCCCGTGAAGCAGGAGCATTACCCCGCCATCAATTCCGAAATAGGTTCTGGCTTCAACACTTCCATTTTTGATGCTGGAACGGACTTCGCGAACGCCATCCCTGATCGGCCTGCAAGTAGGCATTCCAATTGGCCAACCGAACTCAACGGTCGCAATGTCCGAGCCGATCGTGCGGCGGTCATCCCTGTCGAGTGAGATAAGCCAGTCTTTAACGGGCTCCACTCCCTCACCCGTCGCGAAGAACTTCGCCACGATGCGCTTCATATAAAATCCTTGTACCGTATAAGGTTCAATTTGACAAAGTAATTATTCCGGAAACATGTAATCGCAGCTTCAGCCGTACCTCTCTTATAGGCTCTCAACCTATCTGCTAACGGCGACAGTCTAACGAGTTGAGTATCGTTTTTGGTGGAATTTCTCTGCCGCCCCACTCCATCCTCCCGGCCGCCCGCAAAACCCATTGCCTCCCGTCACCACCGCTGCTAATCATCAGACGGTTCAACCCCAAATCAAGAAAGGAGGCTTCGCATGGATATTTCCTGCTTCTGGCGTTACCGCCAGATCCGCCACCTTTCTGCCCTGCAGATGCGTTTGCAGGGCTGACCGGAACTTCCAAGAATCTGGTTTGCCCAAAAGGCCGCGCGGGACGCAGCTCGTCTGCCATTGCGCATGTTTTCATGACGGATCATCGCGACTGAACAGCCCTGCCGGCATGTGGCAGCCAGCTTCGTCGATGATCCGTTTCACCAGAGATACATCATGACCCTTATCACGCTTCGAAACCTCGGAATTATCCTGGGCAAGCCGCTTTTTTCCGGTCTCAGCCTCACCATCCATGCGGGAGACCGCATCGGCATCGTCGCCGCGAATGGCTGCGGCAAATCTACCTTGCTCAATTGCCTTGCTGGCGAACTGGATGCCAGCAGCGGCGATATCACCCGGTTGCGCGGGTTGACGCAGTCCATCGTCCACCAGCATCTGCCCCCGGCCCTTCTCACACGGACAATGCGGGATGCGGTATTATCCGCCCTGCCCGCGGATGTGATCGACAGCGACAGCTGGCGTGCCGATATTATCCTTGACGAGATGGCCGTGCCGGAAAGCTATCGCCATCGGCCGCTGCAGGCTCTGAGCGGCGGCTGGCAGCGGCTCGCCATGCTGGCGCGGGCATGGGTCACCGAGCCGGACCTGTTGCTGCTCGATGAGCCGACCAACCATCTCGACCTTGAAAAGATCAAGGTGCTGGAGGGTTTTCTTCAACAGTTACCGCGCGATACGGCAGTGGTCATTGTCAGCCATGACCGTGCCTTTCTCGACAATGTCACCAAAACCACGCTGTTCCTGCGGCCGGAAAATTCCTCGCTCTTCCGCTTGCCCTATGGCCATGCGCGGCGGGCGCTCGAAGAGGAGGATGCCGCCGATGAGCGGCGTTTCGAGCGCGACATGAAGACCGTGCAGCAATTGCGCCGGCAGGCGGCGAAGCTCAACAATATCGGCATCAATTCGGGCAGCGATCTTCTAACCATCAAGACCAAGCAGTTGCGCGAGCGCGCCGAGAAGCTGGAGGAAAAAGCCAGACCCGCCCATCAGGATCGATCTGCCGGAAAGATCCAGCTTGCCAATCGCGGCACGCACGCCAAGGTATTGGTGACGCTGGAGGACATTCCCGTCTCGACACCGGATGGCACCCTGCTGTTCCGCACCGGCCAGCAATTCATCCGCCAGGGCGACCGAATCGTCATTCTCGGCCACAATGGCGTCGGAAAGACGCGGTTGGTCTCGCTTCTGAAGGCGGCTGTAAGGGCTGACGAACAGGTGGCGGAGGGCATCAAGGCCACCCCTTCGCTGGTGGCGGGATATGTCGACCAGTCGCTCGCCGAGATCGATGATGCCAGCACGCCGCTGACGCTCATCACGCATCGGTTCGACATAGGTGACCAGCGCGCGCATGGGCTGCTCGCCGGTGCGGGCATCGATATGGAAATGCAGAAACGTCGCATCGCGACGCTTTCCGGCGGGCAGAAGGCGCGGCTTGCCATGCTGGCGCTGCGCCTGACCGAGCCGAATTTCTACCTGCTGGACGAGCCGACCAACCATCTCGACATCGAGGGGCAGGAAGCGCTGGAGGCGGAAATTACCGGCCGCCAGGCCAGTTGCGTGCTCGTCTCGCACGACCGGAGTTTCGTGCGCACGGTTGGAACCCGCTTCTGGCTGATCGACAAACGCCGGCTGGTGGAAGTCGAGGATGCGGAAGCGTTTTTCGCCTCGGCATAACCATACTCAAAGCGAAGGCCCCTCCCGCCAATCCAATGGCGGGAGGGGCATGCATTGTTATTTCTTCTGCGACAACAGCGAGAAAAAGGCGCCCTGCGGGTCCTGACAATTGACGATCCAGCTTTCGCCGGGAACCTCCATCGGACCGTTGATGACCTTGCCGCCGCCGGCGCTGACGCGGGTGATGGCGGCATCAATGCCATCGACATTGAAGTAATAACTCCAATGACAGACGGGAACCTGCGGCATACGCTTCATCATGCCGCCGATGGCCTTGCCGTTATAGGCGAAGATGCGATACGGCCCCATTTCGCCCATGTCGAAATCATGGTCCTTGGTCCAGCCGAAGACCTCGCCATAAAAGGCGGTCGCTCCATCCACATCGTCCGTCATCAACTCATGCCAGCCGACATGGCCGGGCAGGCTTTGCGCGTCTTCGGGGAAACCGCCGCTTTCCATCGGCAGCGGCGTCATGATGCACAGAACCGCACCATAGGGGTCCGCGACCACCGCAAACCGGCCAATTTCAGGGATATCCTGCGGCTGGCGCATGACGGAGCCACCCTTTTCCTCGAAAAGCCTGGCCGAGGCATCAACATCGTCGACGGCAACATAACCGGTCCAGTTCGGCGGAATGCCCTGACCCTTGTGTTCTTCGGTCAGTTCCATGACACCGCCCATGCCTTTGCCGTCAGCCTCCAGCACCAGATAGGGCATTTCCGGCGAACCGAAATCCTTGGTCTGCCAGCCGGCGACGTGGCCATAAAAGCGGGCGGCCTCTTCCATGTCAGGCGTCATCAGTTCAACCCAGATGAATTTTCCATGTGTATCGGACATCGTCGTCTCCTCAGGAGGTTTGGGCATCTATATTTGGTGATCGCCCGCCGCAGGACGCGGCGGCGCTTTTCTGTTTCTGGCAAATTCCGGCAGGGCTTTACGCTTCGCGCCTGAATTCGGATGTCATGAAGGTCTTGAACGTACCGTCCGGCTGCTTGACGCTGCCGGAAAAGCTGCGGTGATTGTCGTCATGCAGCACCAGCACATCGCGATAGGTATCCATGCGGCCGGAGCCGTCAAAGGCGGGGCCTTCTGCTTCCAGCGTCAGGGTCTTGCCGTCCTCTTCCAGCCAGCCCCTGTAGACCCAGAGGTAGGTCATCATCGACCCAATCCAGCTTCCGACAAAATTGCCCTTGGCTTGGTCGAAGCCGACCGTGATCACCGCCGTCATCTGCGTCCCGTCCGGCATCTTGCCGGTGCCTTCGCCGATGATCCACAGCCCGCCGATGGAGCGGACCGTCTCGGTGAAGCGCTGCGACGGGTCGTCGGCATCATAATCCCCATGGCCGGAACTGGCGGTCATGACCCAGTTCCCGACGATTCTCGACAGGAATTCATGTTCCTTCTGCGGCTTGGCGCTTTCCATTTCCATTGTTGTCTCCTCCTCGTCTGTGCGTTTCAGTGGCAGCAGGCTGCAGCTTTCGGCGCGTCCTCATATTGATCGTGCCGGCGCACCCAATCCATTACACCATCTTCATTACGGCCCTTTGGCACCAGATCGAGCAACATCAACGTACCGAGCGCCTGTTCCATGCCGCGGGCATAAGCCGAGTAAGTGTGATAAATCTTGCCATCTTCGCCCTTGGCGAAAATGCTGACGCCGTGCAGGTCCTTCAGGTCGCCCATCGGTTCGATTTCACGATAATTATAAGTGATCGCCCCGCCCTTGATATCCTCATCGCGGAAGGAAGCCTGATAATCGTAGTTGAAATCGCTGCCTGATGCGGAAACCCAAGGGAACTTCCAGCCCATGCGGTTTCTATAGGCTTCGATCTTTTCAAGTGGTGCGCGGGAAACCGCGACGAAACCGGCATCGCCATGTTTGAGATGGATCATCGCGCCATCGACATGGTCGGCGAAAAAGGAACAGCCGGTGCAGCCCTCTTCCCAGTCGGGCGCCAGCATGAAGTGATAAACGATGAGCTGGCTGCAATCGCCGAACAGTTCCTGGAGCGATTTCGGGCCGGAAGGCGCATCGAAAATATAGTCTTTCGTCACTTCTTCCCAGGGCAATGCGCGCCGCGCCTCGTTCAGCCGATCACGCGCGCGGGTCAGTTCCTTTTCCTTCACCAGCAGATCGCGGCGGGCCGCAAGCCACTCTTCATTCGAAACAACAGGATGAGACATGATCTTTCCTCCTTGGATCCGTCTTTCACCACGGCGCCACTCCGCTCCACCGGAGGGCGCCGCCTATTTCTGCATTGAAAGTCAGTTAAACCATCAGCGGGACATCAAGTTCCGCTTGACTAATTAGGTTGATATCAACATATTTATCGCATGTCAAACGCTGGCCTGATTCCTTTTTCGACAACTCTTTTCGTGCGGGACGCCTGTCTCTGCCTGCATGCGCAGCGCGCCGCACGGGCTTTGGCGCGGTTGTTCGACAATGCGCTGAAGCCTGTTGGCATCAATAATGGCCAGTTTTCCCTGCTGATGTCGCTCAACCGGCCGGAGCCGCCGCCGATGGGGCCGGTCGCCAATCTTCTGGCCATGGATCGCACGACGCTGACGGCGGCGCTGAAGCCGCTGGAACGGCGCGGGCTGGTCAGCATCGAGCAGGACCCGAAAGACAGACGCGGTAAACGCCTGCGGTTGACGGCGGATGGCATGGCCGTGCTTGCCGCCGCTTTTCCCATCTGGAAACAGACCCATGCGGAAATCGAAGCGAAAATTGGCAGCGGCGACCCCGACCGACTGCGCCGCGATCTTATCGATCTCGGCTGAAAGGCCGACGGCATAACGCCACTTTTATCGGCCAGAATGTCATCGGGCCGTCGTGCTGGAAGACGAAACTACGGACGAAACTACCCGGAAAACGCAATCTAGGAGGAAAGATCATGCGTGCAATCGTTTTTGTAAAAGCCACCAAAAGCAGCGAAGATGGCGTCATGCCCACGACTGAACTCATGGAAGCGATGGGAAAATTCAACGAGGAGCTGGTGAATGCCGGCATCATGCAATCCGGTGATGGCCTGCATCCCTCCTCCAAGGGCAAGAGGGTTGTTTTCGACGGCGACAGCCGCACCGTGGTTGACGGCCCGTTCCCGAACACCAACGAACTGGTTGCCGGCTTCTGGCTGTGGAATGTGAAGGACATGGATGAAGCGGTGGCATGGGTGAAACGCTGCCCCAACCCGATGCTGGAGCGCAGCGAAATCGAAATCCGTCCGCTGTTCGAAATGGAAGATTTTGGCGATGCGGTGACCCCGGAAATTGCAGCGCATGTGGAAGAACTGCGCGCCCGTGTGGGCAAGCAGTAGCGGGGGCTCAGGCTTACCGTCGGGCCTGAACAAGCCGAGCGGATGCCGCTTGTTTCTTCTCCCCGCCGGGGAGAAGGTCGCGGCAGCGGGATGAGGGGGCAAGGGTAGAGATAAACCGAGAGCCAGCCCCTCATCCGCCCCTTCGGGCCACCTTCTCCCCGGAGGGGAGAAGAAAGAAGCGGCAGCGTCTGCTCAACCAGCAGCCGTCACCCCAGCAGGCCGGCCAGACGCGGGTCATTGGCAAAATCCGAGGCCAAAAACCCTGTCCGGCGCATCGGGAATTCGCACAACGCCTGCACCCCGGTTTTCGACAGGTGAATTCGCCAGCTCATCCGCTCTACCGGCGTTTTGGCTGCAAAGGCCTTTGGCGACAGGATTGCGATGTTCATCCCACCTGCGGGATCGCGAACCGAGCGGTAAAGGATGGCTTCAACCTTTGCCTCGCGCGCCTGCTCTGCCAATGCCTGGCACGGCTCGTAATTCGTGAGATCGGTCCACAGCGCCTCGTTACGGCTGAGCTCCGGTTTCGTCAGGTCAAGTGCGGCATCGGTGGCGACACGGGCGGCGAAGGCGGAATATTCGGCGGGATTGGCGGGCAGCGGTGTACCCGGCGATTCGGCATAAAACAGCAGCCGGTAAAAGGCCATTTCGGCAAGCGCCGTCTCCACCCTGGCGGCGGCGTAATAAACACCTTCGGTGAAACCTGCGCGGCGAAAACGCGAGCCATAGGGATAGGCCGCGCCATAGCGGAACGGCGTGGCGAGAAGATAATCGAAACCGGCGCATTCAGGCGGAAACGGCCGCTTGCTCGTCTCGAGAATATCTTCCAGCAGCGATTGCTCTTCCACCGTGTCCACCAGCTTCATGGTGGAAACCTGATGCTGCGCTTCCACCAGCCGCCAGTATTTTCCCGATGCGGCGCGTTTTTCAGACAGGAGCGCGTCGGGCGTCCAGATAGGAGAGGACATCGATCAATCCGGTAATGGTGGTGAGTTTTTCGGCAGGCACGGCGTTCAGCGCAAGATTGTGATTGCGCAGCCAGTTTTTCGCAACGGCCTCGTCACCGCCGGCAATCGCGTCCAGCGAACGAAAAACCCGGATCAGCAGCACCGCCAGCTCGAAGGATTTGGCGCCCGGCTCCAGCAGGAAATCCAGTCTTTTCATGCGCGAGACGGTGGGGGCGGAAACGCCGAGAATATCCGCCATGCGGGCGGCATTCAGGCCCAGCCGCTCGGCAGCGGCGATAACGGCCTTGGTGACGACCCTGCCCTGTGCTGCAGGATCCATGGCAGTTTTGGCGTGAATATTCATGGCGCACATCCTTTCTTCAGAAATAATATAGCATATTTATTTCCACAAACAAGAAGGCCGAGGGATGAGCCCCGGCCTCTTTTTTTAAGTCTACAATATCAGGCCACCGAAACCGGCACTTCCGTGGAGGTACGCATGGCGTGGCTATAAGGGCAAACGATATGGGCGGCAGCGACCAGCTCTTCTGCCTTTTCGCGCTCCAGGCCGGGAATATTGACCTTCAGCGACACTTCGATGCCGAAGCCTGTGCCATCTTCGCGCGGGCCGATGCCGACGGTTGCCGTCACAGTCGTGTCTTCGGGGATCTTTACCTTCTGCTTGCCGGCAACCGCCTTCAGCGCGCCGAGGAAGCAGGCCGAATAACCGGCGGCGAAAAGCTGCTCTGGATTGGTGCCGCGGGCACCGTCACCGCCCAGTTCCTTCGGAACGGTCAGCGTGACGTCGAGAACGCCGTCTTCCGACTTGGCGTTACCTGCACGGCCACCGGTGGCGGATGCTTTGGTCGTGTAGAGAATAGGCATGGCATTTACTCCCTTCGGGTTGGTATTGGATGTTTTATAGCGAACAATTAAATTGTGCGCAATATGATTTTGCGCATTGAATGAGATTTTGTTTTTTGCGATAGTTTTCACGAAATTTCGCCGCACATCTATGTGGCAGGAACCGAAAGCGGGGGCCGATTGTTCCCTCCCCGGTTTTATTTTGGAGAGGACTATGGGCGCAGAGGGCAACGACACGAAGATGGAAAGCCTGTTGAGGCTGGACCAGCAGATATGCTTTGCCCTTTACGGCGCAGCGCACGCCTTCACACGCGCCTATAAGCCGCTGCTCGACCCGATCGGCCTGACCTATCCGCAATATCTGGTCATGATGGCGCTCTGGGAAAAGCAGACTTCCACCGTCAAGGCGCTTGGCGAAATGCTGGGGCTGGATTCCGGCACGCTGTCACCGCTGCTGAAAAGGCTCGAACATGCCGGACTGATCACCCGCAAGCGCGGCACGGTGGACGAGCGGCAGGTGCTGGTGGCCTTAACGCCAAAGGGCGCCGACCTCAAAAAAGAGGGCGTGAAGATCATGGCGGCCATCGGCGGCGCCACCGGCTGCGGGCTGGAGGAACTGGCCCAGCTGCGGGACAAGGTGAATGCGTTGAAGGATGGCCTTGCCCGCACGTAACCCTGAAAAAACTAAAGGCGGCACGAGGCCGCCTTCATTTATGCGAATAAGCTACAGCTTACTGCCAGACCACCACACGCGCCTTCTGCGGCACGCGGTCGTAGAGGTCGATGACGTCCTGGTTCATCAGGCGCACGCAGCCGGAGGAGACGGCCTTGCCGATGGAGTTCCATTCCGGCGAGCCGTGCAGGCGGTAAAGCGTGTCTTTGCCGTTCTGGAAGATATAGAGGGCGCGGGCGCCGAGCGGGTTCTTCAGGCCTGGCGGCATGCCGCCATTCTTGGACGAATATTTGACCAACTCCGGCTGGCGGGCGACCATTTCGTCCGGCGGGGTCCATTTCGGCCATTTCTGACGCCACTGGATGACACCTTCGCCCGACCAGGCGAAACCATCGCGGCCGATGCCGACGCCGTAACGCATGGCGCTGCCGCCCTGCTCCACAACGTAGAGGAAGCGCGAGCGCGTATCCACAACGACGGTGCCGGGGCGCTCGCCGGTCGGGTCGACAACCCGCTGGCGATAATAACGCCGGTCGATTTTCTGATAGGGTACGGCGGGAATGACATAACCGCCGTCTTCAACCGAACCGTACATGACGGCCAGTTCCGCATCGCTGACGCCGGGCGAGAACATCTGGCGGAAATCGCTGCCGATGGCGCTCGCCTGCTGGCGGATGGCGTCTCCCGTGCCGGATGAGGCGCAGCCCGCCAGAAGCGAAGCAGAGGAGATGCCGAGAAGGGAAAGAAAGGTGCGTCTGGAAAGATCTGTGTCGGTGCTTGTCATAAGGCCGGTTTGTCCCACATTCGAACGGCTATATCGCCGTTGTACGTCATTTGTTCCGTTTCATGCGTATTGCGAAAATAGTTAACCGACCGCTAAAAGCCAGTCACAAGCTGCTGGCGGAATGTTGCCCACATCTCTTTCTTTTCGAGCGTGGTCAGATAACCACAATCTGCGCGCCTTTCGGCACACGCTCGTAAAGGTCGATGACATCCTGATTGAGCATGCGCACGCAGCCGGACGACGTCGCCTTGCCGACGGACTGCCAGTCGGGCGTGCCGTGCACGCGGTAAAGCGTGTCCTTGCCGTCCTTGAAAATATAAAGCGCACGCGCGCCGAGCGGATTATTGAGACCCGGCGTCATGCCGCCATTGGCCGCCGAGATGGAGGTGAGCTCCGGCTGGCGCTTGACCATTTCGTCCGGGGGTGTCCAGCGCGGCCATTTCGCCTTCCACTGTATCTTGCCTCGGCCCGACCATGCATAACCATCACGTCCGAGACCGACGCCGTAACGGATCGCCTTGCCGCCCGGCTGCACCAGATAAAGGAAATGCTGTTTGGTATCGACGATGATGGTGCCCGGCGCTTCCGCCGTCTGATAGCTGACTTCCTGCCGCAGATAACGCGGGTCGATGCGGCCATAGGGAATGGCGGGAAGTGAACGGTCTTCGTCGCGGATCGGGCCATACATGACCCGATGCAGCGGATTGGAAACCGGCAGGCCATAGGTCACCATGCGATCCGGGGAGAGCGGTGCGGCCTGACCCTGCACCTGCGGCGCGCTCAGCCCCTGTCCGCGCACCGGCGGGCCATACTCCTGATGGAAGCGGGTTCTGAACAGGTCCGGCGGACGCGTCGAAAGCTGGCCCGGCTGCGGCGGCAATTCCGGCTGGCGGTTGGAGCTGACGGAATTGAAGTTGAAGACCGGCGCCGTTTCCCGCACGAAGACATCCGGGTCCATCCGGGTCGTATCCGTCACGAAAAGGCAGCCGCTCAGGAGCGGCAGAGCCGCAAGGCCCGCCAGAGAGGCCGCCCGGCGGCAGTGTTTCAAAAGGAGTGCTGTCATCTGAACCGCTTCATGGAATCCAATATGGCTGCATGATGAACCGCGCGGCTGGCGCGAGGCTGGTGTGTGCCTTTCAAAAAAAATCGGAAATCTGCATTTTTGCTCTTGAACCTCTAGTTGCTAGAGGTGCCAGATTGGCTGTCGAGTGGAATTCAGGAGCGAGAACCATGAATATTTCGACACGCGGCAGTTTGAACGGGGAAGCAGGAGACCTGACCTTCACGGTCGGCGGCATGGATTGCGGCAGCTGTGCGGCGAAGATCGAAACCGCGCTCTCCCGCCTGCCCGGCGTTGCCGACGTCAAGGTATCCGTTGCACGCGAAAGGCTGAACCTTTCGCTGGCGGAAGACAAAACGTCGGTTGCAAAAATCGAGGATACTCTGCGCAAACTCGGCTTCAAGCCAGCTTTGCTGCCGCAGGAGAAGGCTCCGCGCGAAAAGATCGCGGCGGAACCTCACGACCATGGGCATGACCACGACCATTCATCCTGTGGCGGTCATCACCCTGCCGAAGCAGCACCGAGCGTCGAGCAGAACAATGCCCTGACCTTCTCGGTCGGCGGCATGGATTGCGGCAGCTGCGCCGCAAAGATCGAAACCGCGCTTTCCCGCCTGCCCGGTGTTGCCGACGTCAAGGTGTCGGTTGCGCGCGAAAGATTGAACCTGTCGCTTGCCGAGAACACAACCCCGACCGCAAAAATCGAGGATACGCTGCGCAAGCTCGGCTTCAAACCCGCCTTGCTGCCGCAAGACAAGTCGGCGCGGGACAAGGTGGAAGATGACGGGCACGACCACGGGTCCTGCAACGGTGATCATGATCACTCGGGCCATGACCATTTGGGGCACGATCATGCGGATCATGACCACGCCAATTGCGGCGGCCATGACCATGATCACGCCAAGCATTCGCATGGAAAGGCGCAGCCCGCGGCAGTGACCCCAAGCGCCGAGGTCGGACACGCCCATGGCGCGGACGAAAAGGGCGCATGGTGGCGCACGGCAAAGGCCCGCAACACCTTCACCGGCACCATTCTGGTCGCTGTCGCCTATGCGGCAGAACTCACCTTCCCGGCCTGGGGCGGTTACGCCTTCATCATCGCCACGCTGGTGACGCTGTTTCCGATTGCGCGCAATGCCTTCAACGCCGCCCGTTTCGGCGCGATCTTCACCATCGAGATGCTGATGACCATTGCCGCCATCGGCGCGATCTTCATCGGCGAGGCGGAAGAAGCGGCGATCGTCGTGCTGCTGTTTTCCATCGGCGAACTGCTTGAAGGCTTTGCGGCCGCACGGGCGCGTTCCGGCATCAAGGCGCTTGGCTCATTGCTGCCGAAAACGGCGCTGGTGGAAGAAAACGGCGCGCTCCGTCAGGTCGCCGCCGATCAGGTCCGCATCGGCCAGGTGGTCGTGGCGCGGCCGGGTGATAGAATCGCCGCTGATGGCGTGGTGATGGAGGGCGAATCGAGCGTCGACGAATCGCCGATGACCGGCGAGAGCATTCCCGTCGCCAAGGAAAAAGGCGCCCGCGTGTTTGCCGGTTCGATCAACCATGACGGCTCGCTGCGCATCCGCGTTGACCGCGCGCCGGAAGACAACACCATCGCCCGCATCATCACGCTCGTCGAGGAAGCGCAGGATGCCCGCGCCCCGACCGAGCGCTTCATCCAGAATTTCTCGCGATATTACATGCCGCTGATCGTGGCGATTTCGGCGCTCACCATCATAGTGCCGCCGCTTGTCGGTTTGGGCGACTGGGATACCTGGATCTATCGCGGTCTGGCCCTGCTTTTGATCGGCTGCCCCTGTGCGCTGGTCATCTCCGTTCCCGCCGCCATCGCCTCCAGCCTTTCGGCTGCGGCACGCCACGGCATGCTGGTAAAGGGCGGCGCGGTTATCGAAATGCTGGCGCGCACGGAAACCGTCGCCTTCGACAAGACCGGCACGCTGACGCTCGGCGAACCTGTCGTGACAGACGTGGTAGCGCTTGACGGCAACGAGGCCGGCCTCATCGCGCAAGCCGCAACCATCGAGCATGAATCGAGCCATCCGCTGGCCAGAGCCATCGTCAACCATGCCGAGAAGGCCGGCGTGAAGCCCCTGCCCGGTTCGGAGATCAAGGCGATTTCCGGCCGTGGCATGCAAGGCATCGTTGACGGCAAGCGCCTGTTCATCGGCGCGCCACGCTTCGCAACCGATGTCGGCACCCTCTCGCCAGAGCTGGTCGACCGCATTACTGCGCTTGAGAGCGAAGGCAAGACGGTGGCCGTCGTCATGGCCGGCGATGCGGCAACCGGCCTCTTCGCCATGCGCGACGAGCCGCGCAAGGATGCGGCTGAAGGCATCAAGGCGCTGAAGGAGATGGGTATTTCTTCGCTGATGCTGTCGGGCGACAATGCCCGCACGGCCAAGGCCATCGGCAACAAGCTGGGTCTTGAAGCACGCGGTGAACTCTTGCCGCAAAACAAGGTCGAGGAAATCCGCAAGCTGGCCGCCAAAAAGACCGTGGTGATGGTGGGTGACGGCATCAACGATGCACCGGCGCTGGCCGCCGCCAGCGTCGGCGTCGCCATCGGCTCGGGCACTGACGTGGCCATGGAAGCGGCGGATGCGGCGCTGATGCGCAACAATGTCGGCGATGCCGCCCGCCTCATCGGCCTCTCACGCGCCACCATGAGCAATATCCGCCAGAACGTGGCGATCTCGCTCGGCCTCAAGGCGGTGTTTCTGGTCACGACCGTCACCGGCCTGTCCGGCCTGTGGCTGGCGGTGTTTGCCGACACCGGCGCGACGGTGCTGGTGACTGCCAACGCCATGCGGCTGCTTGGTTATTTCAAGAAGAGCGTCTGATTTCGCAGGAAGGCCGAAAGCTGCAGCGGTGGTTTTCGGCCCTTTTATGCGAACTGATTGAAAAAACGGATGCTTTCCGCTACCGCGCCCGGGACCACGCCATTGTGGGTGCCGGGCAGAAGTTTTTTATCAACCTTGAACCCGGACATCAGGGCACGATCCACAAAAAGCTGGTGGTCGGCGTCGAAAGGCCGCTCCTCATCGCCGCGCAGCAAGAGTGCCGGGCATTTGAGGCTGGGGCCGAAACAGACCGAGGAGCGCATGATGAATTCACGCTCGTCGGTTTCGTCGAAACAGATCTCGTCCGAATAGCGATTGAAATATCGCCATGAATTGACGCCCGCCGACATGGGTGCCGCCGCACGGAATTTACGGCTCATGGCGGCGAGCAGCGTCAGCGTGCCGCCATTGGAATGGCCGGCAATGAAAAAGCGCTTTTTATCGATGCCGGGCAGGTTTTCCAGATAGGTTGCCGCCGCCAGCGCATCCGCCGTTTCATTGTAGAAACCGGAATAATTGCCGTTCTGGCCGTTCTCTCCCCGGAAAGACGGCAGCAGCACGACAAAACCAGCCTCCCAATAGGGCTTCATCAGCGCCCAGTGGCCGTCTCCCGTGGCATTGCCGCCGTGGAGGAAAAGCACTGCCGGCTTTAGTGTCCTGGAAGGCTGATAATGGGAGAGCCAGGCGACAAGCTCGATGGAACCATCAGGCCCGCCTGGATAAGTCACGCGTTCCGCGCCGGGCGGCGTGCCGAGGGCCGAGGATTTTTCCGGCGCGGCCATCTTGCGCAGCAGGTGGGTGTGAAAATGTTGACGCGCCTCCGCGTAATCCTGTCTTTCAAGCGGCAAAACCTCCGGGGCAGCAATGCCGGCTTTCGCGCCCTGCGGCAGAAGCGCTGCCACTGACAGGCCCATGGCGCCGGCAAGCAGGCTACGCCGGCTCAGGCCCTCGCAAATCACGCCGCTCTCTTCCTGTCCGAAGGCTGAGAAAAGAAAGCGTTTATCTGCCATGGGTGCACTCTGAGGACGGGGATGGAAATATTAGCAGTTCAGCACTGCGGCGGGAGACTGTCCAATCACGGATTCGCGAATGACAACAATGTATTCGCAGCATTCATGGCAATTTCTGGACGGCCACCCTACCCTTCCGCGCCATCGATCATCGCCACCAATGTCGAAAGCCGGTCCGCTTCGGCCGGCAGCTTGTCGGCTCTCAGCCGCGCAATGCGCGGAAACCGCATGGCAACGCCGGATTTGTGGCGGGCGGAGCGGTTGATGCCCTCAAAGGCCACTTCCAGCACAAAACCGAAATCCGGCGTGGCCCGCACCGCCCGCACCGGGCCGAAACGCTCAACGGTATTGTCGCGCACGAACTTGTCCAGCACTTCAAGTTCAGCATCGGTGAAACCGAAATAGGCCTTGCCCACGGGCACGAGTTGCTCGCCATCCTCACCTTCCGCCCACACACCGAAGGTGAAATCGGAATAATAGCTCGACCTTTTGCCGTGGCCGCGTTGGGCATACATCATGACAGCGTCGATATTATAGGGATCGCGTTTCCACTTGAACCACGGACCCTTGGCGCGGCCTGCCTGATAGGCACTGTCGCGGCGCTTGATCATCACGCCTTCGATCACCGGATCGGGCGGGGCGGCGCGCAACGTGTCGAGTTCCGGCCATGTGGAGAACGAGATCAATGGCGACAGGTCGAAGCGGTCATGCGGGGCATGTTCGATGATGTCAGACAGCCGGCCGCGACGCTCCAGATAGCTCTGCGCGCGGATATCGCTCTCGCCATCGAACAGCAGATCGTAAGCGCGGATGAAGGCGGGGTAGTCGTCCAGCATCTTCGCAGTCACCGTCTTGCGGTTCAGTCGCTGCTGCAGGTCGGAAAAGGTGCGGGTGAGATTGTTGGAGCGCACTGTCCCGCCAATCAGCAACTCGCCATCCATCACGCCTTCAAAATCAAGCGCATCGAGCACATCCGGGAATGCCCCGGAAATATCGTCGCCGGAGCGGGAGTAAAGCTTTCGCGTCTCCCCGGCGCGGGATAGCTGCACGCGAATGCCGTCCCATTTCCATTCGGCGGCATAATCCGCCGGGTCCAATGCATCGAGATCGCCTTCGGCCACCGGTGTGGCCAGCATGACCGAATGAAAGATGGCGGGGGTGGCCAGCACCGGCCGGTCCGACTTGCCCTCCAGCCACGCAAAAAGCGTGGTGTAGGGAGGCGTCAGCCCATGCCAGAGGGTTTCGATTTCGGTGATGTCCTTCCCCGCAAAATCCGCCAGCGCCTGCCGCGCCAGCCGCGCCGAAACGCCGATGCGCAGGCTGCCGGTGGCGAGTTTGAGGAAGGCGAAACGTGAGGATGTATCGAGCCGGTCGAGCAGATCGCGCACCGCGCCGCGCACTTCGGTGCGCCCCAGCGAATTCATCAGCGTCACGACGTCGCCGAGGCGCGGATCCTGCGCCTCGGAATCGTCAGCACCACCGATATTCCCCCAGACCAGCGAAATGGTCTCGGCGAGATCTCCGACATAGTCATAGGAATAACGGAACAGGACCTCGTCCATCCGCTCCATAACCAGCTCGCGCAGCATGGCGGGTTTGACGCTTTTGAGGTCCAGCGTGCCGGCAATCGCCGCCAGCCCGTAACCCCGATCCGGATCAGGCGTATCGCGAAAATAATCGGTCAGCAGCTTCAGCTTGCCATTGCGCGACGGGGTGAGGACAAGGCGATCGAGAAGCGTGGCGAAGGCTTTCATTTCAATCCCCCTCGTCTTCGTAACCGACAAGATGCAGCGGCTTGGCGGCAATGCCCTGCAATTCGCACCAGCGCACCAGCGCCTCCTCCCGGCCATGGGTGACCCAGACGGCTTGCGGGGAAATTTCCTTGATGGTCTCCAACAGTTCCGGCCAGTCGCAATGGTCCGATATGACCAGCGGCAGTTCCACGCCGCCCTGCTTTGCCCGCTGCCGCACCATCATCCAGCCGGAGGCGAAGGCGATCAGCGGTTCGTTGAAGCGCCGCGCCCAGCGCTCCTGAAAGGCCGAGGGCGGGCCGACGACAATCGCACCCTTGAAAGCGGCGGGGTCACTTTTTTCGAGCGTAGCGGGGCGCAGATCGCCGAGATCAATGCCCTGCGAGACATAATAATCGCAAAGCCGCGCCAGCGCGCCGTGGATGTAGATCGGCTCGGCATAACCATTGTCGCGCAATAGCCGGATAACGCGTTGCGCCTTGCCGAGCGAATAGGCCCCGACCAGATGGGTGCGTTCGGGGAATTGTTTGATGGAGGTAAGCAGCTTGCCGATTTCCACACGCGGCAGCGGATGGTGAAACACAGGCAGACCGAAGGTGGCCTCGGTGATGAAGACATCACAGGGCACCGTCTCGAAGGACGCGCAGGTTGGGTCGATGCCGCGCTTGTAATCCCCCGATGCGACGATGCGCATGCCGTTCATCTCCACGGAGATTTGCGCCGAGCCCAACACATGGCCGGCCGGATGGAACCCGACAGTGACGCCGTTCACCTCCACCGTTTCACCGAATGCCACCGCCTGCTCGCTGCCGCAGAAATCCTCGCCATAACGGATACGCATGATATCGAGCGTCTGGCGCGTGGCCAGCACCGCGCCATGGCCGGCACGGGCGTGATCGGAATGGCCATGGGTGATCAGCGCCCGCGCCACGGGGCGCACGGGATCGATATAAAAATCGCCCGCCGGGCAATAAAGGCCTTTGGGCGTGGAGTTCAGGAGCTGTTCCGGCTTCATATGCATTGAGATAGGGCCGCCCGCGCGAATGTAAAGTGCTGCGAGCATAACGCGGAACGGGCGTTAAATTTCCCGCAGGGGTGTTTTTGTTTTGCCGTCACCTCCCTGTCATTTCGGCTTTTAGCTGGGGCTGTATCGAGTTGTGACGGCGGTTCGCACACGAGACCAGCGTAAGACCGGCTGAGAGGACAATCATGAGATTTGAGCTTGCGGGAATGTATCCATTCGGATACATGTCGTGATGAACAGTTTCGAGAAATCGGCAGAGTTCGACGAGTGGCTGAAGGCTTTGAAAGATCGTACCGGAAAGGTGCGGATTCTTCATCGCCTCACGGCAGCCGAGCACGGGAATTTCGGCGATTGTCAACCGGTAGATGGAGGCGTTTCAGAAGTGCGCATCCACTTCGGTCCGGGTTATCGGGTTTATTTCACGCGTGTCGGCAAGAGGATTTATTTCCTCCTGATCGGCGGGAATAAGTCGTCGCAGAAGCGGGACATAAAGCGCGCAATCGCGATGGCGCAAACAATAGCAGGGGATGGCCATGACGGAATTTAGTAAATTCGATGTGTCGGACTATCTGGATAGCGATGAAGCCATGATCGAATATCTGGCAGTGGCGATGGAAGACGAGAACCCCGATGTGTTCATCGCCGCCCTTGGCGCAGTCGCCAGAGCTCGCGGAATGTCGCATGTCGCGGATGTATCGGGTCTCGGCCGGGAAAGTCTCTATAAAGCGCTTAAACCCGGTTCGAAGCTCCGCTACGAAACCGTGCAGAAAGTCCTGCATGCGCTGGGTTTCCGGCTGGCCGTCGAAAAATCATTGAACGCCGCGTAAGGCCGGCGTTTACACGCCGGCCTTCACCATCTTATTCCCCCGCTGCTTCCGCGGGCTTCGCCTCAACCGCTGCAGGCAGGCGCACCGGTTTCAGCATCAGCGCTGCCGCAAGGCCGATGGCAGCGGTTGCGGCGGCCGCGAAGAATAGCGGTGTAAACGCATCCGAGTAGAGCGAGGCAACGGCCGCCTGCGAGGCGGTGGGCAGTTCGGCGAGCATTTTCGGCGTCAGTTCCTCTATTCTGCCGACGCCGGGGATATCCACCGCCACGCCCTTGAGGCTGGAGGTGACGATCGCGCCATAGACCGAGATGGCGATGGCGGCGCCGCCCATGCGGGTCAGCGTCACCGCGCCGCTCGCCGCACCGATATCGGCCTTGGGCGCGGAATTCTGCACGCCGATGATCGGCGCCTGCTGGCCGAGGCCAACGGCGAAACCCTGCACCAGCATCAGCACCGCAATCAGCCAAAGCGGCGTGCCCGCATGCATTTGCGTGAACAGCAGCATGGCGATGAGATTGATGGTGAGGCCCGCCACCGAGAACGGCTTATAGACGCCGGTGATCGAAATCAGCCGGCCGGCCGATAGCGAACCCATGACGATACCGCTGGTGACAGCGATGAAGAACAGGCCGGCATGAGAGGGGGAAAGGCCCGTCGTGGTCTGCAGGAACAGGGCATAATAATTGACCATGCCGATGCCGATGCCGCCGCTGGTCAGCGAAACGATCATCAGCAGCGGAAAGGTCGAATCCTTGAACAACCTGAGCGGTACGACGGGTTCCGGCGCGCGACGCTCCACCTGCACCCAGAGGAAAGCGGCGATGACGGCGAAGGCGATGATGCCAAGGCTCGGTGCCGCGATCAGCGAGCCGAACAATTCGCTGCTGTCGGCCCAGAACACCACGCTGGCGATGGTGGCCGCCAGCAGAACCGCACCGAGATAATCAATCTTCGGCTGGCGCGCGGGGCGACGGTAAGGCAGCATCAGCGCCAGGCCCGCAATGACGATAATGCCGAGCGGCAGGTTGATGAGGAAGATCGACCGCCAGCCGAACAGGTCGCTCATCGTGCCGCCGAGGATCGGGCCGACACTGCCCGACGCCATGATGGTGAGGCTGGAATAGCTCTGGTAACGGGCGCGTTCGCGCGGTTCGAACAGATCCGCATTGACGGAGAAGATCGACACCATGATGCCGCCGCCGCCAAGGCCCTGCAACACACGGGCGGCAATCAGGCTATCCATCGACCAGGCCACGCCGCAGGCGAGCGAGCCCAGCGTGAAGATAACCACCGCCGCGATCATCACATATTTGCGCCCGAACAGATCGCCGAGCTTGCCATAAACAGGCATGACCGCGCTGGTTGCCAGAAGATAGGCGGAGCCGATCCAGCCGAAACGTTCCAGCGCGCCGAATTCGCCGACGATGGTGGGCAGTGCTGTCGATACGATCTGGTTGTCGAGCGTGGCCATGAACATGGCCAGCATCAGAAATAGGAAAACGATGAGCCTGCGCCGATGATCCGACACAAGCGGCGCCACGGGGGCTGCGGACATATCCATGAAAAATCTCGTTGAGTTTCGGCGGTTTTGCTGCGACAATTTGTGTGCTATTAGCATATATATGTCAATGGCAAGTTTTTGACATCCATGCTATTCGCGCTAAATGTGATCGCGAACGAGCAAGAAAAGGAACGGCTGAGAGTGGCGACCGAGGAAGACTGGAACGAAGATTTGCCCGAGGACATCAAGCGGATCGGCAATACGATGACGCGCATGCGCATCATGATCGGCCGCCGCATCATCGGCCGCATGGCGCTTGCCAAGCTCGCTCCGGGTCTCGAACTTTCGCATATCGACGTTCTGGATATTCTGCGGCGCGCCGAAGGTGATGTCACCGTGGGTGCGATTGCCGAGGGCATGCGCATCGATCCCTCGCGTGGCAGCCGCGTCGTCGCGGACATGGTCGGGCGCGGCCTGCTGAAACGCGGCGTCTCGCAGGAGGATGGCCGCCGCAGCATCGTCGAGATTACGCCGCTCGGCACCAGCCTGCTGCAGGAAATGCGCCGCACCAAGATGAGCGTCATCGAAGATGTGATGGATGGCTGGCCGGCCGACGATGTGGAGACTTTCGCGCGCCTGTTCGAGCGGTTTATCGACCGTTTCGAATACCGGTTGTCGCCGGATACGGACTTGTTGACGGATCAGAAAAAATCATAGTTGCCCCGGCGCTCTGCAACTTCACTTTAAAACAACGAGACCGTAACGTGCCGCCATCGAACAGGTTCAAGGGGTAATTTCGATGTTGACGATTTACGGTGTCTACCGGTCCCGCGCCACGCGCACGCTGTGGCTCGCAGGGGAACTCGGCATAGAATTCAAACATGTGCCTGTCATACAGGCCCGCCGCCTTGCCGATCCGCTCGCTGCCGACGCGCCGCTCAACACACTGTCGCCCGCGTTTCTCGCCATCAATCCGATGGGGACCATTCCCTGCGTCGAAGATGACGGCATGGTGCTTTATGAATCCATGGCCATCAATCTTTACCTCGCCCGCAAATATGGCGGGCCGCTGGCGCCTGTGGACCTCAAGGAAGATGCGGCGATGCTGCAATGGTCGTTCTTTGCGGCCACCGAAGTCGAAGCCAATTCGCTGAAGATTTCTTCCGCCGTCGCCGAAGGGCTCTCGGAAGGCGATGCCGGCAGGGCGGTGATCGACGTTGCGGCGCGCCTGCTGAAACGCCCTTTCCGGGTGCTGGAACAGCATCTTGTCCGCCATGATTATCTGGTGGGTGATCGCTTCACCGTTGCCGATCTCAATGCCGCGGAAATCGTTCGTTACGCGCAGGGCCACCCGCCGCTGTTTGACGCCCATCCGGCGGTTAAGGCCTGGCTCACCCGTTGCCAGGCGCGCACGGCGTTCAAGACCATGTGGGATACGCGCGCGGCTGAGGCGGCTTGAAATGAGCTTTGGGCGCGGACTGGAGACGTCCATCCGTACTCAACATCATCCTCGGGCTTGTCCCGAGGATCCAACCACGTCGAAGAAAATCAATACGTTGCAGATCCTCGGGACAAGCCCGAGGATGACGACAGCAACTATTAGCCCCTCTCGCTCGCCAGCGCCCGCTGCACTGCCGGGCGGTCGTTCATGCGGCGGAAGTGATCGTGCACTTTCGGGAAGCGGGCAATATCCACGCTGTCGCTTTCCAGCCAGCCGGACATGACGAAAAGATAGGGGTCAGCCACCGAATAGGCCGTGCCCAGAACCCAGGGGCCGTGCAGCAGGCCGTGCTCGATCAATTCGAAGCACTCGCCCATGGTCTGCGGCACTTTCGCTTTCATATCCGCCAGAGACGCATCCTCATTCGCCCAGCGGCTGCCGCGCCGGCCATGGGCATGGGCGACATGCACGGTGGAGGCGATGAAGGCGTTGAAAGACTGCATGACCGCGAATTCGAAGGGATCATCCAGCGGCGCAAGTTTCTTCTCCGGAGCCATCTGGGCGATAAAGGCGAGGATGGCCGGTGTCTCGGTCAGCACCCCGCTTGCGGTGGCGAGCGCCGGTACGCGGCCTTTCGGATTGATCTTCAAAAATGTCTCGGAACGCTGTTCGCCCTGCGCAAAATTGACGCGGTGGGCCGTGTAAGGCAGGCCGGATTCCTCAAGCACGATATGGCTGGCGCGCGAGCAGGAACCGGGGGAGAAAAACAGGGTAAACATGAATATGCGACCTCCAGGACAATGAAGGCGTCCACCTCCTCTTGCTGTGAACGCCGGACCTTGCCGGCGGCCGGGAGTCGGCCATCACGCGCAGGGCAAGCCATCATCGTGCCGGCAACCGGCGACGTCAAAGGTTTTATGGCGTTTCTTACAGCCCGACGACTCTGACGTCACCGACATGGATGCCGTTCCAGTTGCGCATCTGCCGGTTGGCCATGCCTGTCAGAGCCTGCTGCTCGGCGCTGCCCTCATCAAAATAGCGGGCTAGCAATGCCGAGACCATGGCTTCGGCCGCGCGCGTGGTGCCGTCCTCGCATTTCACCGCCATGGCAATGCCCTTTTCCGGCAGGGCCGCCACGAAAACGCCTTCAGCGCCGGTCTTGGCAAAAATCTTGCCCGGTGCGATCTGCATAAGCTTCGTGCAGGCGCGGCCGGTGCCTGCCACATAAAAGGGTTCCGCCATGCAGGCCTCGATGAGACGGCGCGAGGCCTTGGCGCGGCCCGCTTCCAGCCCGCTGCCCGTCGCCATCCTGGCGAAACCATGCGCCAGACCCGTGAGCGGCACCGCATACGTCGGGATGGAGCAACCATCGACGCCACAATTGTCGTGGCCGAGCTCCGCCCCCGTCAGGCTTGCCATCGTGGCGCGGATTTGCCTCTGCAACGGGTGATCATAACCGATATAGCCCTTGGGGTCGGTGCCCGTGTGGCAGCAGGCGCAGATGAAGCCGGAATGTTTACCGGAGCAATTATTGTGTAGCGCCGTCGGTTTTTCCAGCGTGCGGGCCTGATGGATGATGGTTTTCTGGTCGGATGACCAGTGCGCACCGCATTCCAGCGTCTCCACATCCCGTCCCGCTTTGGCCAGCATGGAAGCGGCAAGCGCCGCATGTTCGTCTTCACCGGAATGGGAGGAACAGGCAAGCGCCAGTTCACGATTGCCGAAACCATAGGCATCCGCCGCGCCGCTTTCCACCAGCGGCAGCGCCTGCATGGCCTTGCAGGCGGAACGCGGGAAGATGCCGCGCTCGATATCGCCTGCCGCAAACACAACACCGCCATCGCCATCCACCACCACGGCAAGGCCCTGATGGCGGCTTTCGACAAGACTGCCCCTGATGATTTCGACGGTAACGGAATTGTTCATTCTCTCAGCCTCAAAAAATTCTGATTTTATGTCGTTGATACCGCAATTGATTTTTCGATGCACGGGGCTCTCAGTGAAATTTGCAAAACGTCTGCTGCTGGCGATTGCCATTATCTATCTGCTTCCCGCTCTGGCATCCGCCGGCTTGTGGGCCATGCGGGACCATCCGCAGGGCTGGCGCGATGCCCGCTGGTCCTCCTCCGGCACCCTTCCCAAAGCCGACGCTGACAGGGAAGCGGCGGTTTACGTGTTTTCCGCCATGACTGGCGGCTTCAAGGGCTCCGTCGCCAGCCATGCCTGGATCGTGCTGAAAAAGCCGGGTGCGACGGCCTATGACCGCTATGACAAGGTGGGTTGGGGAACGCCCATTCGCCGCAATGGCTATGCGGCGGATGCCTTCTGGTATTCCAACACGCCGCGCCAGGTGGTGGCCGTTCACGGCGCGGCGGCGGAAAAGCTGATCCCCAAGATCGAACAAGCGATTGCCGACTACCCCTACGGCAAGCCGGGCGGCTACCGCATCTATCCCGGCCCGAACTCCAACACCTTCGTCGCCCATGTGCTTCGCAGCGTGCCGGAACTCGGCGTGGTGCTGCCATCAGATGCGGTGGGCCGCGACTATCTGCCGAACGGCGCGTTTTATCATGTTGCCGACGACTGGAAGGATGCGAGTGTTTCGCTGGGCGGATTGTTTGGTATTTCGGCGGGAATGCGCAGCGGTTTCGAGATCAATTTTCTCGGTCTGGTCGCGGGGATCGATTTCAGCCGCCCGGGCATCAAGATACCGGGGCTTGGTTATTTCGGGGTGGCCGGCGCACGCGTCTGACGCATCAGGCATCGGCGGCGTGACTTGCCCTTTTTGCGCGGATGGCCTGGGCGATGAAAACGCGCGACAGGCCATGATAGAGCGGCTCCCGGGAGAACAGGCGGGAGGTCAGATATCCCAGCATCGATGCGACCATGATGGGGATGACGCCTTCATGATTGCCGGTCATTTCGAGGATAATGACAAAAGCCGTCATCGGCGCCTGCACCACGCCGGCGAAATATCCTGCCATGCCAACGATCGCGCCAAGGCCGATGCTGGTGCCGAGCAGAGCGGCCATGGTGCTGCCAAAACCGGCACCCACGGACAGGGAGGGCGCGAAGATGCCGCCGGGAATACCCGACATCATTGCAAGAAATGTCGCCGCCAGCTTTTCGATGAAGAAGAAGGTCGGAGCGGCTTGCCCCTCAATCGCCGCACGGGCCTGTTCGTAGCCGGTTCCAAAGGTCGCGCCACCCGTTGCAATGCCGATGACGGCCGAAGCGAGGCCGCAGGCGGCGGCAACCGCCAGCATTCGCTTCAAAGGCATGGTTTGCGCGAAGCGCCGGATGCGGGCGGACAGACGCAGCGCCCCGGCGCTGAAAAGCGCGCCGAAAGCGCCGCCGCCAATGCCGCAGATCAGCACCAGAAGCCAGTCTGCTGTCGTTTTCGCCAGAACGGAACTCGTACCGAAATATGTGTAGCTGCCGACCAGCGCCAGCGAAGCAAGGCCGGACAGGATGACGGCGGTGAGAACGAGGCCATTGGCGCGTGATTCGTAGGTTTTGCTCATTTCCTCGATGGCAAAGACAATGCCTGCCAGCGGCGTATTGAAGGCGGCCGCGATGCCCGCCGCCGATCCGGCAAGGATGAGACCCTTCGCCTGCGCCATGCCGCCCCAGCGGGCGGCCTGCAGCATGATCGAGGCACCCACCTGAACGGTCGGCCCCTCACGCCCGATCGACGCACCGGACAAAAGACCCGCCACCGTCAACACCACCTTGCCGAAAGCGAGCTTCAGCGACAGAAGCCGCGAGCGATCCGCATCGTCACGCAGATGCCGCGCCGCGATCGCCTGCGGAATGCCGCTGCCACCGGCATTGGGGAAAACCGTCAATGCCAGCCAGGCGCAGAGCGTGAAACCGAGCGGCGTGATGATGAGCGGTAACAGGAACGCCCACGGCCCCGAAGAAGTGGCCGCGAAGAAAAGATGCTGGGCGCGATCCGCCGCCCATGCAAAACCGACGCTGATGACCCCCACCGCAAGCGCGCCGACCCAGAAAACCGCCCGCGGTTTCCACGCCCGCCACGACCCCCAGACAACACGGGAACGGCGGAGCATCTTCAGCTTCTTGTAATCGACGGGCATGGCGGTCCAGATCGGTAATTTCAGTCATTATCGGGCGGGAGGTCCTTTTATCGGCCTGTCAGCCGGTGATTGCAAGTTTTGCATTTGACTCTTCAGGGGAGTAGGGCGATGATTTGCATTGCAAATGCAACGCATGGAGAGACGAGATGAAAAACGCAACCTTGCCTTCACTGCGTGTGACGGCTGACTTTCGTGAAGCCGCAGAAAGTGTGTTGAAGGACGGCGAAACGTTGTCCTCCTTCGTTGAGGATTCCGTGCGCAGGCAGGTAGAAATCCGCAGATCGCAGGCAGAGTTTATCGCGCGCGGGTTGGCGTCGCTGGAAGAGGCTGAGCGTACCGGTGTATATTATACAACCGACGATGTCCTCTCCATGATGCAGAAGAAGCTCGATGCGGCAAAGGCAGCAAAGCGAAAATGACATATTCGCTTCGTTATACCCAAGAAGCGTTGGATGACTTTGATCGCATTTATGATTTTCTCATTGTTTACGACATCGATGTCGCGGAAAAGGCTATCCGCGCTATCAGGGCAGGCCTTGAGGTTTTGACCGACTTTCCGTTCAGCTGCCGCAAAGCATCTCCAGAGAACAGCTTGATACGCGAACTTCTCGTGCCATTCGGTTCGTCCGGCTATATCGTGCTGTTTCGCATCGACAGCGCGGAAACCGTCACCATCGCTGCCGTCCGCCACCAGCGCGAGGATGATTACCACTGAACCTCACCGGTCGCTGACCGCGGCGCGCGGGTTTACCCACGGCTCTTGGTTGGAACGCGGCAGCGGGGTCTTGCCAAGAATATGATCGGCCGCCTTTTCGCCAGTCATGATCGACGGGCCGTTGAGGTTGCCATAGGTCACATGCGGGAAGATCGAGCTGTCGGCGACCCTCAGTCCCTCCACGCCGATCACCCGGCATTCGGGATCGACGACGGCCATCGGGTCGTTGCGGTCGCCCATCCGGCAGGTGCCGCAGGGGTGATAGGCGCTTTCCAGATGCTCACGCAAAAAGGCGTCGATTTCCTCGTCCGTCCCGACATTTTCGCCCGGCTGGATTTCCGGTCCGCGAAAATCGTCGAAGGCTTTCTGGCTGAAAATCTCGCGCGTCAGGCGCACGCAATGGCGGAATTTTTCCCAGTCTTCCGGATGGCTCATATAGTTGAAACGAATGACCGGATCGTCCTTCGGATCGGCGGAGCGGAGCGTGACATTGCCGCGCGATTTCGACAGGTTATAGCCGACATGCACTTGAAAACCATGGCTTTTCGCGGCCGCCTTGCCGTCATAGGAAATGGCGACGGGCAGGAAATGATACTGGATGTCAGGCTGTTTCAGCCCCGGTGCTGAGCGCAGGAAGGCGCAGGCCTCGAACTGATTGGAGGCGCCAAGCCCGCCTTTCGACAGCAGCCATTGCGCGCCAGCCACGCCCTGCCAGAACCATGGCAGCCAGGAATAAAGCGAGACCGGCTTGGTCGAGACCTGCTGGAAATAGAACTCCATATGGTCCTGAAGGTTTGCGCCCACACCCGGACGATCCGCCTTTACCTCAATGCCCATCTCAGCCAGATGCGCGGCAGGGCCGATGCCCGAAAGCATCAGCAGTTTCGGCGAGTTGAAGGAGGAGGCGGACACGATGACTTCGCGATTGGCCGTGATGGTTTCCACCAGGCCCTTACGCTCGATCTCGACACCCACGGCGCGGCCATTCTCGATGACAATCTTGCGGGCAAAACCGCCAACCAGCGTAACATTACCGCGCTTCAGCGCCGGCCGCAGGTAGGCATTGGCGGCGGACCAGCGACGGCCGTGGTGGATGGTCTGCTCCATAAGGCCGAAACCTTCCTGCCTGGAGCCGTTATAGTCGTCCGTCAGCTCGAAGCCGGCCTGTGCGCCTGCCTGAATAAAGGCATGGAACAGCGGATTATTCACCGGCCCGCGCTGCACATGCAGCGGCCCGTCCGTGCCGCGCCAGCCTTCCTCGCCGCCATGGCTGTGTTCCATGCGCTTGAAGTAGGGCAGCACATCCGCATAGGCCCAGCCATGCGCGCCAAGCTCTTCCCAGCGGTTGAAATCCTCGGCATGGCCGCGCACGTAAACGAGACCGTTGATGGACGACGAGCCGCCGATGACCTTGCCGCGCGGGGCGGTGATGCGGCGATTGTCGAGATTGGGTTCGGGCTCGGAGAGGTAACCCCAATTGTAGCGCTTCATGCTCATCGGCCAAGCGAGTGCGGCCGGCATCTGGATGAAGGGGCCGAAATCCGACCCGCCAGCCTCGATGACGATGACGGAATAGCGACCGTCTTCCGACAGGCGGTAGGCGATGGCGGAACCTGCGGAACCGGAGCCGACGATGACGTAATCTGCTTGCATTACCGTTTCTCTCCCAAGGGTTCCGGTTCTGGGTGGGGCTTCACCCCCCTCTGCCCTGCCGGGCATCTCCCCCACAAGGAGGGAGATCGGCAGGACGCGCGTTTGTCACTTCAATCTCAAATGTGGAGATGGGCGGGACCTCGCCTCACGTCGATCCCCCCTTGTGGGGGAGATGCCCGGCAGGGCAGAGGGGGGCAAGCCCCACGCACCAACCGCTCAATAAGGCGCGTCCACCTTCCCCGTACTCACATAAACCGTCTTCAGCTCGCTATAATGCTCCAGCGCCGCCGCCGAATTCTCCCGCCCGAAGCCGGATTGTTTCGAGCCGCCGAAGGGGATTTCCACCGGGCAGAGATTGTATGTGTTGATCCATAGCGTGCCCGCCTCCAGCTGATCCACCACACGGTGAGCACGGGCGAGATCGGCAGTGAAGACGCCGCCGGCGAGGCCGAATTCGGTGGCGTTGGCGCGGGCGAGAACCTCGTCCTCATCGTCAAAATCCAGCACGCACATGACCGGGCCGAAGATTTCCTCGCGGGCGATGGTCATGTTGTCGGTTACATCGGCAAAAACGGTCGGCTGCACATAGGCCCCCTCACCCGACACATTGTTGGGGATGCCGCCGCCGGTCACCAGCGTCGCACCCTCCGCCTTGCCCTTTTCGATGTAGGCAAGAACCTTCTCCTGCTGAGCCTTGGAGACCAGCGGGCCGAGATGCGTGGCGTAGTCAAGCGGATCGCCGAGGATCATCGCTTCGGTGCGGCGCTTCAGGTTTTCGAGGAAGCGGTCCTTGGCTTTTTTCTGCACGAAGACGCGCGTGCCATTGGAGCAGACCTGACCGGAGGAATAAAAATTGCCGAGCATCGCACCGCCGACAGCACTTTCGATATCGGCATCGTCGAAAACGATCAACGGCGACTTGCCGCCGAGCTCCATGGTCACGTGCTTGAGATGCCCGGCAGCGGCAGCGGCCACCTTGCGGCCGGTCGGGACTGAGCCTGTCAGCGAGACCTTCGCGACATCGGGGTGGTTGACCAGCAGCGGACCGGTATCACGATCGCCCTGAATGACGTTGAACAGGCCCTTGGGCAGACCGGCTTCGATGAGGATTTCGGCGATCTTCAGTGCGCCCAGCGGGGTGTTTTCCGAGGGCTTGAAGACCATGGCGTTGCCGGCGACGAGTGCCGGCGCTGCCTTCCAGCAGGCGATCTGCTGCGGATAGTTCCATGCGCCGATGCCCACGCAGACTCCCAACGGCACGCGCTTGGTATAGGCGAAATCGCCACCGAGCGGGATGTAATCACCATTCAGCGCAGAAGGTGCGATGCCGCCGAAAAACTCGAAGGCATCCGCGCCGGAGGTGGGATCGGCGACGATGGTTTCCTGGATCGGCTTGCCGGTATCGAGTGTCTCCAGCGTGGAAAGCGCATCGTTGCGTTCACGCATGATATCAGCGGCGCGTTTGAGGATGCGGCCGCGCGCCATGGGGGTCATCGCCGCCCATTCCTTCTGGGCGCGTTTGGCAGACGCGATGGCGCGCTCGACAATCGCCGGGGTTGCCGCATGCAGCCTTGCGATAACCTCGCCGGTGGCCGGAAAGATGCTTTCGA
This sequence comes from Agrobacterium sp. ICMP 6402, assembly GCF_009498615.1. Taxonomy (NCBI): domain Bacteria; kingdom Pseudomonadati; phylum Pseudomonadota; class Alphaproteobacteria; order Hyphomicrobiales; family Rhizobiaceae; genus Agrobacterium; species Agrobacterium sp. ICMP 6402. The sequence continues at coordinate 370,205 of NZ_QSNV01000001.1, read as the reverse complement.
ACAGCGTGCCGGCAGTGTCTTCGACATAGTCGCCGTCGATGAAATGCGAGGCTTTGGGCTGCGCCCGGAGAGGCGTGGCGATAGTCATGTCGAAGTCTCCTTAGAGAACGCGGATGGACGGCTTGGGGCGCTGTCCATCGGGATAGGGTTTGAGCTGCATGTCGAAATAATCCTCGACAAGCGCCGGCGCGGAAGCGAGGCCGAGCGGGGCGGACCGCAGGCTGTGGCGGATGTAAAGACCGTCTATCAGCGCTGCCGCCCCTTCCGCGATGCGTGCGGCATCATCCGGCGGGCAAAGGCGGGACAGGCTGGACAGAAGATTGGAGCGCAGGCGGCGGGAATAAATCACCAGCAGCCGCCGGGTTTCCTCCGAACGCTGCGCCTCGACATAAAAGGCAAGCCATGCCGCCACCGTTTCCGGCGTGAACTGGTCACTCTGGAAGGAGACGTGCACGATGGCGCTCAGCCTCTCGCGCGGGCCGGAAGCGCGGGTCAGCGCCGCCACGGCATCGCGCCTGAGGTCGCGCAACAGGCTGCGGATGGTTTCGAGAAGAAGCTGCTGCTTGCTGCCGAAATAATGATGCGCAAGTGCCGCCGACACGCCCGCTTCCCGGGCAATGTCAGACATCGTCACATTCAGCGAACCATGGTGGCCGATGGTGCGCAGCGCCGCATCCACAAGCGCCTTGCGGCGCAGAGGCTCCATTCCGATCTTTGGCATCATCGTCTCCTTGACGGATGGCAAATTATTCTTGATTGATCGATCAATCAATAAAAAATGCGCCGTTTTATGTCGCGGATTTGCGATGGATCATATTTTCCGACGCCGTATTCCAATAATTTCACAAATGCCGGGCATCCGGCTCATTACCCCTCTCACAGGGGAAAAACTAAACCGTGATATACTGCTAATTGGGAATGAAACGCGTTTCGTGCTAATATAAGAAGTGATACAAATTTCGCTGGAAGCGGCGCCAGACGAAAAACAATAAAAACGCCCGCCATAGACCACGACGATACCTGGTCCGCACATTGGACATCAAAGGTTCGATCGCAGCGTTTAAAGAAGGGAGTGATATCATGCCAATGGTAACAGTATCGATTTCCCCGGAACAGGCAGCAAGAATGCGCGAGGCCGTGAATAGCGGCGCTTACGCATCCGGCAGCGAGGTCGTCAGGGCCGCGCTGCGGCTATGGGCGGCCTCTGCCCAACACGGCACTGAAACAACGCCTCCCGCCCCTGTCGAAGCGGACCGGGAGCGCATGAATGTTGCGGAACTTTACGCCGCTCACACCGGGCATGCGCGCCGGGCCTGAGGCTTTGCCCGGCAACCCCGCATATTGAGGGGGTTGTGACAAAACGTTCATCAAAGCTTCACAATCGTGAAAGCTTTTGTTGACCTGTGATCTGCAATTGTTCGCCGTAAAAGAAACGGCCCCGTTGTGGCGGATTTTCACGCCATGCAATCTCGGGGCTGGCCAATTGCGGAGAAAGAAATGCAGGCCGTCACGATGGAGAATGATGTCATAAGGCGATTTGCCTCCGGGCACATGTTTCCCATGGCAAAGCTTGTGCTTGAAACCGCGTTTCAGCCGATTGTCGAGGCGACGACGGGCACGATTTTCGGCTATGAATCATTGATGCGCGGCCATGACCGGCTTGGTTTTTCCAATCCGCTGGCGCTTCTTGACCAGGCTGCTGCGGACGGCGAACTGAAGGCTTTCGAGCAGATGCTGGCAAGCCGCGCGCTGGCGAAATTCTCCACCCTGCCCGACTTTTCCTCCACCACCCTGTTCCTCAATCTCGATGTGCGGCTGATCCCGCACGGCGACGCCATCCTCGACAAGCTTGTCGGCCATCTGGCGCGGGCAGGCATTCCGGCCTCCTCCATCTGCTTTGAGCTTTCCGAACGTTTCGACAATACCAGCGTGCCGGAATTCACGGCGCTGATTGCCCGTATGCGCAAGGAAGGCTTCAAGCTGGCGATCGATGATTTCGGCGCCGGTCACGGCGAGATGAAGCTTTTGTGCGACTATCCGCTGGACTACCTGAAGATCGACCGGCACTTCATCAGTGGTGTCGATCATCTTCCGCGCAAACAGCATCTCGTCCGCAACATCGTCAACATCGCCCATGTTCTCGGCGTTCGGGTGATTGCGGAAGGCATTGAAACGGAAGCGGAATTCCTGACCTGCCGCGAATATGGCGTCGATCTGGTGCAGGGCTGGCTGATCGCCAGACCGACGGTCTTCACCAGCGAGCTGCCGGAGAGCTTTCCGCACCTCAACCGCATGGGCGTGGCGCGGCGCAGCAGCCAGTCGCTGGACGAAATATTGATCCGCCGGGAAATCGAGCGGCTTCCCACTGTCTATGAGCATGACAGCGTCGATAATGTCTTCGAACTGTTCCGCAGAAACCCGCAGCAGGCATTTTTCCCGGTTCTCAACGCCAATGGCGAACCGCGCGGCGTTATCAACGAATATCACCTCAAGGAATATATCTACCGGCCTTTCGGCCGCGACCTGCTCAAGAACAAGATTTATGAGCGCACCATCTCCCATTTCGTCGATCCCGCGCCGATCGTCGGCCTTGATGCCGATGCAGATCAGCTGATGAACATGTTCGCCAGCATGGGCGGCAGCGCCTGCATCATCCTGACCGAAAACATGCGTTATGCCGGCATCGTCTCGGCGGCCTCACTCATCAAGGTCATCAATGAAAAACAGCTGAAGATGGCGCAGGACCAGAACCCGCTGACGGCGCTGCCCGGCAACCGCGCCATTGGCGGCTTCATATCCGACAGCTGCGGCGACGGCGACGAGACGCGGTTCTTCTGCTATTGCGACTTCGACAATTTCAAACCCTTCAACGACAAATACGGCTTCAACGCCGGCGACCACGCCATCACCCTGTTTTCGGCGCTGATGCGCCGTTACTTCTTCGCCGGCGACTGTTTTCTCGGCCATATTGGCGGCGACGATTTCTTCATCGGCGTGCGTGACTGGACGGTGGAAGAGCTGACGGAAATCCTCGAACGCCTGCTCAGCGATTTCCACGACGACGTGGCGGAACTCTATTCGCAGGAGGACCGCGACGCCGGGCACATGGTCGGGCTCGACCGTCGCGGCAATGAGCGGGATTTCGCCCTGCTGCGCTGCTCGATCGGTGTCCTCACCCTGCCGAAAGGGTTGATCATCGCCAATCCCGAGCGCATCGGCAGCGAGATTGCCGGCGTCAAGACAGCCGCGAAGGAAAACGAAGGCGGCCTCGTCATCCGGGTGTTTGGCGAGACAAATTGAGAAATAGGGGGCGAGTTTGGGATCCGGTTGACCCGGAGTTTGCGGCTTTACCCCCCTCTGCCCTGCCGGGCATCTCCCCCACAAGGAGGGAGATCGGCAAGCGGCTCTACCGTCGCTTCATTCTCAAACTTTAAGAGGGGCGAAACCTCGCCGCGTATGATCTCCCTCCTTGTGGGGGATATGCCCGGCAGGGCAGAGGGGGGTAAAGCCGCGCACTCCACGCCCATGCGAACCAACAACACCCAACGTACTCCAGCGTCAAAGAGCCGCCTTTCCTAAAGGACGCATCCGGCCTACATTTTAAGGTAACGCCAATCCCCAGGGAGTTGCCCTCACCCATGTCCGATACCACGACCCTGCCCGAAACAATGCGCTTCATCGACCTTCCTTCGAATGGCGGCCCGGAAGTGATGCAGCTTTCGCAGATGGCTTTGCCGAAACCCGCCAAAGGCGAGATTCTGGTCAAGGTCGAGGCAACGGGCGTCAACCGTCCCGATGTCGCACAGAGACAGGGCATCTATCCGCCGCCCAAGGATGCAAGCCCGATCCTCGGCCTGGAAATTGCCGGAGAAGTGGTTGCGCTCGGCGAAGGCGTCACCGAATTCAAACCGGGCGATAAAATCTGCGCGCTCGCCAATGGCGGCGGCTACGCCGAATATTGCACCGTGCCGGCCGGACAGGCCCTGCCCTTCCCCAAGGGTTATGATGCCGTCGAAGCCGCAGCGCTGCCGGAAACCTTCTTCACGGTCTGGGCCAATCTCTTCCAGATGGCGGGCCTCACCGAAGGCGAAACCGTGCTGATCCACGGCGGTACCAGCGGCATCGGGACAACGGCCATCCAGCTCGCCAAAGCTTTTGGCGCGGAAGTCTATGCCACGGCGGGCTCAGTGGAGAAATGCGACGCCTGCGTCAAGCTCGGCGCCAAACGGGCGATCAATTACCGTGAGGAAGATTTCGCCGCCGTCATCAAGGCCGAGACCGGCGGCAAGGGCGTGGACGTCGTTCTGGATATGATCGGCGCTGCCTATTTCGAAAAGAACATCGCCGCCCTCGCCAAGGACGGTTGCCTGTCCATCATCGCCTTTCTGGGCGGCGCCGTGGCGGAAAAGGTCGACCTGCGCCCCATCATGGTCAAACGCCTCACCGTCACCGGCTCCACCATGCGGCCCCGCACCGCCGACGAGAAACGCGCGATCCGCGATGACCTCATCGAGCTGGTCTGGCCGCTCATCGAAAGCGGCAAAATCGTACCGGTCATCAATCGGGTCTTTGCGCTGGATGAGGTCGCGGAGGCACATCGGTTGATGGAAAGCAGCAATCATATCGGCAAGATCGTGATGCGGGTGTCGTGACGACTGCCTCTTGCATTCACCGCGAATCGTACTACCTTCTAATTATGTTCAACGTATCGGAAGGAGGTGATCCAATGTCTAATGAGATTTCGGTTTCTGGTTCAGGCAATGGAAAGGGTGTGTGTGCGACGGGGCAACCCTCGGCGTAAAACCACCAGCCTTCGGAACGTTGAGAAACAGTCCCGGGTCTGTAAACAGGACCAAACTCATGGAAGGGTCGCCTCTGGCGGCCCTTTTCTGTTTGTGGGGATTGGGTGTACCTCCCTCATCTCTGTGCTTGTCACAGAGATCCAGCCAGACCAAGTCTTTGGGCTGAAAGGAGTCCTTTTCGACGCGCAGACGCGCGTCGGCTGGATTCCTGTGACAAGCACAGGAATGAGGAAATCTGATAGGCCTGTTCCCAGCCTACCTCTTCCCAAACACCTTCCAGCGTGTCGGGCGAAAGCGCAGTTCGGCACCCACGGCCACCGCGGCGTTGAGCGGCACTTCGATTTCGAGGTGATAGGGCTCATGGCCGTTATTGGCGATGTCGATTTCGGCGATGCGGGTGCCGGCGAGGCGGCGACAGGTGGTGACCTTGCCGTAGAGCGCGTCCTTCTCGTCCGTCAGCACGACGTCTTCCGGCCGGAAGAACAGCTCGCCCTCGCCTGCGCCGCTTTCGTTTATGCCGATGCTTTCGCCCTGGAACAGCACATGGCCGTCGCGGATCGTGACCGGTAGGCTGGAGGATTCGCCGATGAAGGAAAAGACGAAGGGGGAATTGGGCGTGTCATAGACGTCATCGGCCGTGCCGACCTGTTCGATCTTGCCCTGGCTCATGACGACGACGCGGTCGGCCAGTTCCAGCGCCTCTTCCTGATCGTGGGTCACGAAAACGGTGGTGTGGCCGGTGCGGTCGTGGAATTCGCGCAGCCAGCGGCGCAGCTCCTTGCGGACCTTGGCGTCGAGCGCACCGAAGGGTTCGTCGAGAAGCAGCACCTTCGGCTCGATGGCGACGGCGCGGGCAAGCGCCACGCGCTGGCGCTGGCCGCCGGAAAGCTGAGTTGGATAACGCTTTTCGAGACCGGAGAGATGCACCATGTCGAGAAGCTCGGATACACGTTTGCGAATCTCCGCTTTCGGCGGGCGGGTGGCGGAGGGACGCACTTTCAGACCGAAAGCGATATTGTCGGCCACCGTCATATGGCGGAACAGCGCGTAATGCTGGAACACGAAACCGACATTGCGCTCCTGCACGGAGCGGTGCGAGGCGTCCTCGTCGCCAAAGTAGATATGGCCTTTCGTCGGCTGCTCCAAACCGGCAATCAGACGCAACAGCGTCGTCTTGCCGGAACCGGAAGGACCGAGCAGCGCGATCAGCTCACCGGAACGAATGTCGAGCGACACGTCGTTCAGCGCTGGAAAGCGGTCGAACTGCTTGGTGATGCCGGAAACTTTTACTTCCATGAAGATGCCTTTCAATGCTTGCCGGCTGCGTTGCCCGCGCCAAAGCGTATTTCGAGAATGGTTTTGAGAACGAGCGTTACAAGCGCCAGACCAGCCAGCAGCGTCGCCACCGCAAAGGCCGCGCCGATATTGTACTCATTATAGAGGATCTCGACGTGCAGCGGCATGGTGTTGGTTTCGCCGCGAATATGGCCTGATACCACCGAAACGGCGCCAAACTCGCCCATGGCGCGGGCGTTGCAGAGCAGCACGCCATAAAGCAGCCCCCATTTGATATTCGGCAGCGTGACATACCAGAAGGTCTGCCAGCCGGAGGCACCAAGCGAAATCGCCGCTTCCTCATCGCCATTGCCCTGATCCTGCATCAGCGGAATCAACTCACGCGCGACAAAGGGAAAGGTGACGAAGATGGTGGCGAGCACGATGCCCGGAACCGCGAACAGGATTTCGATGCCGTAGCTTTTCAGCCACGGCCCAAGCACGCTGTGGGCGGAAAACAGGATGACATAAACAAGACCCGATATGACCGGCGAGATCGAGAACGGCAGGTCGATCAGCGTGATCAGAAACGCCTTGCCCTTGAACTCGAATTTGGCGATGGCCCAGGCGGCGGCAACCCCGAAGACCACATTGAGCGGCACCGAGATGGCCGCGACCAGCAGCGTCAGGCGGATGGCCGACAGCGCATCCGGCTCGACGATGGCTTCCCAGAAGGCGTACCCGCCTTTGCGGAAGGCTTCGAAGAACACCGAGACGAGCGGCAGCACCAGGAAGGCCGCCAGGAACAGGAAGGCGACGGCGATCAGCGCCAGCCGGGCGGGAAGGCTTTCGCTGGCGGGATCGCGGAACGGCCGGGGCGCGGTGCGGGAAGCGGTCTCAGACATAACCGTACCTCTTGCGGCTCCAGGCCTGAATGAGATTGATGAGGAACAGCATGACGAAGGAAATGATCAGCATGATGGTAGCGATGCCGGTGGCGGCCGCATAGTTGAACTCCTCCAGCCGGATGACGATGAGGAGCGGCGCGATTTCCGAGACGTAAGGGATATTGCCGGCGATGAAGATGACCGAGCCATATTCGCCGACGCCGCGCGCAAAGGCGAGCGCGAAACCCGTGAGGATGGCGGGTGTGAGGCTCGGCAGCAGAACGCGGGTGATGGTCTGGAAACGGTTGGCGCCGAGCGTCGCCGCGACCTCTTCCACCTGCCGGTCGATCTCTTCCATGACCGGCTGCACGGTGCGAACGACGAAGGGCAGGCCGATGAAGATCAGCGCGATGACGATGCCAGTCGGCGTGAAAGCGATCTTGATGCCGAAGGGTTCGAACAGCGAGCCGACCCAGCCGCGATTGGCATAAAGCGTGGTGAGCGCGATGCCTGCAACCGCCGTTGGCAGGGCAAAGGGCAAATCCACGATGGCATCAACGAAGCGGCGGCCGGGGAAACGATACCGCGTCAGAACCCAGGCGACGATGACGCCGAACACCGCGTTGACCAGCGCGGCGATGAAGGCCGTGCCGAAACTGACGCGCAGCGCATTCAGCGTGCGGCTATCGGTGGCAATCGCGAAAAAATCTGCAAAACCAAGTTTCGCCGTGGACCAGACAAGGCCGCCGAGCGGAATAAGAATGATGAGAAACAGATAGGTGACGGTGTAACCGAATGTCAGGCCGAAGCCGGGTATGACACTCGACTGCCGCCACTTCCACCTGTTTCCGGATGTATTATTGCTCATCAAGGCTCCGGATAATCTTTGTTTGGCGCATTTCCGGACAGGAAACCGGGGTCCACTTTTCCTGGAAATGCTCTCTGGGAGCCGGCGTTCCCCGGCGTTTATTATAAAGTATCGACCGGCATGGTGTCCGGTCGATCAGGCTTTTGTTTATCTTGTCCCGGTGGACGGGGTGATCTCTTGTCACCCTATCATCCGCTTACTTCGCGGGCTTGTAAATCTGGTCGAAGATGCCGCCATCGCCAAAATGTTCCGGCTGCGCCTTGGCCCAACCGCCGAAGATCGGGTCGTCGATGGTGACGAGCTTGATGTCGGGCAGCTGCTTCAGCAGGTCCTTGGAGACAACGGCCGGGTTGGACGGACGGTAGAAGTGTTTGGCCGCAATGTTCTGTCCCTCGTCGGAATAGAGATATTGCAGATAGGCTTCCGCCGCCTTGCGGGTGCCCTTGGCGTCGACATTCGCATCCACAACGGCAACCGGCGGTTCGGCAAGGATGGAGATCGGCGGCACGACGATATCGAAGGCGTCAGCGCCGAATTCCTGACCGGCGAGATAGGCCTCGTTTTCCCACGCCAGCAGCACGTCGCCGATCTGGCGCTGTGCGAAAGTGACCGTGGAGCCGCGGGCGCCGGTATCGAGAACCGGGGCGCGCTTGTAGAGATCGCCGACATAGGCCTTGATCTTGTCCTGATCGCCCTTGAACTCTTCATTCGCCCATGCCCAGGCGGCAAGATAGTTCCAGCGTGCACCGCCTGATGTCTTGGGGTTCGGCGTGACGATCTGGATGTCGCCCTTCACCAGATCGCCCCAATTATGGATGCCCTTCGGGTTGCCCTTACGCACGAGAAACACGATGGTGGAGGTGTAAGGCGAGGAATTGTGCGGCAGGCGGGTGCGCCAGTCCTTGTTGATCTTGCCGGAATTCTGGACGATGGCGTCGATGTCGCTCTGCAGCGCCAGCGTCACCACATCCGCTTCCAGACCGTCGATGACCGAGCGCGCCTGCTTGCCGGAGCCGCCATGCGACTGCTGGATGGTGACATCCTCACCGGTATCGGCCTTCCACTTCTTGGCAAAGGCCTCGTTGAAATCCTTGTAGAGCTCGCGGGTCGGATCGTAGGACACATTGAGCAGCTTGGTCTGCGCGAACGCCGTGCCAACGCCCCCCAAAGCCAGTGAAAGGCCGAGAGCGGCAACGCTCAAACCGGACAGAAGCTTAGACATCGGTATTCCCTCCTGTGAAGATGGCTTAACTCTACCGGTTGAGTAGAGTTGGTCAATGAGGCCGAATACGATCGAAAAAGTGTTTCCCTTGAGCGTTTCTCCGGGCAACAAATACAGCGCAGCATAAGCGAAAGGCGCAACAAGCGTCGTGTAAAACTTTGCTGAATGCAAAACCGTTTCACATTTTTGCTGGTTTTTTGCGCTGACGGCGAAAAATATTATGGAGTTTTAGACGATTTTTTCGTTTGGGAGGCGTGAGGAGGGGGACCACATCGGAACTCTTCCGCCTGTTTCGTCGTTCGCGCATCAGTCGCGAAACCCGTGTCATCCATTGCAGCATCGTATGCTGGCGGGTATGCCCGGCCTCTCCTCCGTCTTCCTCGGGCTTGACCCGAGGATCCACAACCCAGCCTCACCATGGATCCTCGGGTCGAGCCCGAGGATGACGGTGGAGTTCGTGGATGGTGTGGTGCTAGGCCGTCAAAAGCTCGGGCACTTCGACACCGGCTACGGCATCGGCGATGGTGGTGTTGAAAAGGATGTTGCGGGTGGCATCGGCCACGCGGGCAAAGACGTGGCGGATCTCGCACTGCTTCTCGCCGTCGCAATCCTCGCAGCGGCGATAGGCGGTCTGCGACAGGCAGGGCAAGGGGGCGAGCGGCCCGTCGATGAGGCGCAGCACCTCGCCGAAGGTGATATCTGCGGCCGGGCGCGCCAGAAGATACCCCCCCTGCTTGCCGCGCCGGCTTTCAACGATGCGTTCCTTTTTCATTTCCAGAAGGATCTGTTCGAGGAATTTTTTCGGAATGGCCTGTTCGCGGGCGATGTCGGAAATCTGCACGGGACAGCCGCCGTCGGCCTTGGCCAGCGAAAGGAGCGCCCTTAGCGCATATTTTGCCTTCTGCGAAATCATCGTAAAACCAGTAGATCACAAGCCCGGTAACCCGGCAATTCCGGCTTAGCGCAGAAGTTGTCACAATTCAAATCCAGGCTGCAAAGAAGGTGAACGGGTATCTTTTGCTCAGACTATGCGCGCGAGAGGCATTTTTGCTCTCAAGTGCAGCGCACAAGCATTGTCATTTCTGTTCCAAAGGCCGGATTTCAACAATAATCGGCCATGGAAATCCCGGACGTGACAATGACCATCAATTCAGCAAATGTTTCTGCCGATACCGCATCCCTCGACGCCACGCTGGCCGGGCTCGACCTTGCGGGACGTCTCGCCTTCGTAGCCGGCCTTGGTGGCCGTGCGGTTTTCACCACCAGTCTCGGCATCGAGGATCAGGTCATCACTGCGGCCATCGGCACGCATCGCCTGCCGATCGATGTCGTGACGCTGGAAACAGGCCGTCTGTTCAAGGAAACCGTCGATCTCATCGATGAGACCGAGGAGCGTTTCGGCATCGAAATCCGCCGCTTCCGGCCCGAGCAGGACGATATCGACGCTTATGCGGAAAAATACGGTCTCAACGGTTTTTACGAAAGCGTCGAGGCCCGTCATGCCTGCTGTCATGTCAGAAAGCTGATCCCGCTCGGCAAATCGCTGGAGGGAGCCGCTTTCTGGATTACCGGCCTTCGTCGCGGCCAGTCGGGCAATCGCGCCACGACGCCGTTCGCCGAATTCGACGCGGAGCGCAATCTCATCAAGATCAATCCTTTGGCGGACTGGGATATCGACCTTATCCGGACGCATGTCGCCAAGGAAAATATTCCCGTCAATCCGTTGCATGCGCGCGGTTACCCCTCCATCGGCTGCGAGCCGTGTACGCGCGCCATCAAGCCCGGTGAGCCTGAGCGCGCCGGACGATGGTGGTGGGAAAACGACGAGAAGCGCGAATGCGGTCTTCACGTCGCCGGTGCGGAGCAGACCTCCGCCATTTCCGCCATCCCGCAACGATAATCACTGAGTAAATCTCCCGGAGTTCACAATGTCCAACGCAGTCCACGAGACGGACAGCAAGAATACTGTCGCATCCAAGCCGCCGCTCGATCCCCATCTGAAGGCGCTTGAAAACGAAGCTATTCATATTTTCCGCGAAGTCGCCGCCGAATTCGATAATCCAGTGATGCTCTATTCCATCGGCAAGGATTCATCCGTGCTGCTGCACCTGGCGCGCAAGGCGTTCTTCCCCGGCCGCATTCCCTTCCCGCTGCTGCACGTCAATACCGGCTGGAAGTTCAAGGAAATGATCGAATTCCGCGACAATATCGTTAAGGAATATGATCTCGACCTGATTTCCTACACCAACCCGCGCGGTGCGACTGAGAACGTCACGCCTTTCTCGCATGGATCGGCGCTCTACACCGACATCATGAAGACGGAAGCGCTGCGTCAGGCTCTCGACGCCGGCCAGTTCGACGCGGCCTTTGGCGGTGCACGGCGCGACGAAGAGGCGAGCCGCGCCAAGGAGCGCATCTATTCCTTCCGCTCGCCCGACCACAAATGGGACCCGCGCAACCAGCGCCCGGAACTGTGGAACATCTATAACGGCATGGTCCGCAAGGGCGAAAGCGTGCGCGCCTTCCCGCTCTCCAACTGGACCGAAGTGGATATCTGGCGTTACATCGAGGCGGAAAACATTCCGCTGGTGCCGCTCTATTATGCCGCCGAGCGTCCTTATGTGGAACGTGACGGCATGATGATCCTTGCCGAGGACGAGCGTCTGGAACTGTTGCCCGGCGAAGAAATCCAGCATGGCTCGATCCGCTTCCGCACGCTCGGCTGCTTCCCGCTGACCGGCGCGATCCGTTCCGAGGCGACGACGCTTCAGGAGGTCATCGCCGAACTGGAAATCGCCACCGTTTCCGAACGGCAGGGCCGCGCGATTGACCGCGACCAGTCCGGCTCGATGGAGAAAAAGAAGCGCGAGGGGTATTTCTGATGAGTGCAGCCATCGCCAACACCCCCTCTTCCGCCACCATTCTGCCCTTTGCCGAACATTCGAAGGCGACGCGCGATACGCGTCCACTACGGCTCATCACCTGCGGCAGCGTCGATGACGGCAAATCCACCCTGATCGGCCGTCTCCTCTGGGATACGAAAGCCGTCAAGGAAGATCAGGCCGCCACGCTGCACCGCGACAGCGGCAAGCAGAACGATCTCGGCCTGCCCGATTTCGCGCTGCTGCTCGACGGTTTGCAGGCGGAGCGCGAACAGGGCATCACCATCGATGTCGCCTATCGTTATTTCGCCACCGACCGGCGCGCCTTCATCGTGGCCGACACCCCCGGCCACGAGCAATATACCCGCAACATGGCGACCGGCGCTTCCACGGCCGATCTCGCCGTGCTTCTGGTCGATGCCCGCACCGGCATTCTGGAACAGACCCGTCGCCACGCCACCATTGCGGCGCTGATGGGCATCCGCCAATTCGTGCTGGCGATCAACAAGATCGACCTGACGAATTACGACAAGGCTGGTTTCGAGCTGATCGCCCATGAGTTCCGCGAGTTCGCCTCCAATCTCGGCATCAAGCAGATCACCGCCATTCCGATGTCGGCGCTGAAGGGCGAAAACGTCGTGCTATCAGGCAAGGCCGCCATGCCGTGGTATGAAGGACCGACGCTGGTCGAAACGCTGGAACTGGCAACGGTTCGCTCGGCGCAATCGGGCGGCTTCCGCTTCCCCGTGCAGCGCGTGTCGCGTCCCGGCGAAAGTTTTCGCGGTTATCAGGGCACGGTTGCCGGCGGCTCGGTGAAGCCCGGAGACAGCGTTGTCGTCCTGCCATCGGGCATGGTCGCCAATGTCAAGCAGATCGTCACTTTCGATCTGGTACGCAACGCCGCCGTGGCCGGTGACGCCATCACGCTCGTGCTCGACCGTCAGGTGGATGTGTCGCGCGGCGACATGATCGTCTCCATCGAGGCGCAGCCGCAGACGGGACTTGCCTTCGACGCGCAGATCGTGGCTTTGCAGCCCGGCGGCATCGAGGCCGGAAAGCGCTATTGGCTGAAAAGCGGCAGCCGCCGCCAGCGCGTCAGCGTGCAGCCGATCAGCCAGCTGAACCTCAAGGAAGGCGAATGGCAGGCGCATGAAACGTCGCTTTCCATGAACGCCATCGGCAAGGTGCGGCTCTCCTTTGATGAGACGGCGATTTTCGATGCCTATGAACAAAACCGGGCGACCGGTTCCTTCATCCTGATCGACCCCGACACCAACAACACGGTTGCGGGCGGCATGATCACCAGCAAGCGCAGCGTTGGCGCGGCGGAAGAAAAGGGTGACCGGGTCATTCTGTCCCTGCCCGCCGATCTTGCCGAAAAGCTACTGGCGAGCGAGTTGCTGGCCAGACATCGCGACGAGATCGACATCCGCCGCACCGACGTGGCGACCGCCTCAAGGCTGATCACCGATCTGGACTGAGAAAGTTTGCGATACAAACAAAAAGGCGACCGCAAAACGGTCGCCTTTTTTCGTTGCGGGCCATTGGTGTTAGGCGCCGCTTAAAACACGAACATATAAAGCAGAATGATCACGACGACCGGAACGCCCATAGCCCACAGTGCAATACCCTTCAGCATATTATCCTCCATCGTTGTTGTGAATGGATAACGGCTGAAGCGCGGTTGCGTTCCCTGTGGCTGAGCCGACATTGGCTTCATCGCAGTTGATAACGGCAAATGCATCAGGTTTGCGAAGGCGGGAAAAACCGAGAAGATGGCTCGCCATGGTACCCCGCCACATCGGCGCTGGAGCCTGTGCCGTCATCCATCGCGCAGCCACGACCTGTCCTTAGGGAAACCCGTGGAACCGCGTTCAGGCCCGGTTAATGGCCGACACGTCACTCTCTCAACCATGGAACTACGAACTCCAGCGCACGTTGGGGTTCGTCATTGGGAGATGAAGATCATGAAAATTTTGACTGCAGCGATCTGTCTGGTTTCGGTCGGCATCCTGAGCGGCTGTGTTGACGACAGAGGATACCGGAGCGGCGGATACTATACGACCGGCGTGTATTACCGCACCTATGACCGCGATCGCCACTACCGTGATTATGATCGTCGCGACTGGCGCGACCGGAGGGATTGGCGTGATCGCCGCGACTGGCGTGGTGACCACCGCTACCGCTGATAATGGTCGACTGGATTAGTCCTATTGCCTCTTACCGGCGTCCGGCCGTTGTTTGCATTTCTCATTCTCGCACTGACGAGAATGAGAAATGCTTGTGCAGTCGCAAATCGACGGAACAACCGTGCGTCGATTCCGAACAGTCGTCGACTGCATACTAGCCGACCGGGGGGCTCAGACGTCGGTTCGGCACGAGACTTTGATTCAGGGATTTTCAGGAAATATCGGGATCAGTTGCAAGCCATCGTAAATACAAGGCTTCAAGCTGGTCGGAGTGAGAGGATTCGAACCTCCGACCCCGTCGTCCCGAACGACGTGCGCTACCAGACTGCGCTACACTCCGTGACCAGCGGCGCTTCTATAGACCAGCCTCCGGCATTCGACAAGCGGCTTATTGCATTTTTTATGACAAGTTTCCTCCCCACAGCGAGGCCGTCTCGCCAACCGCTTGCGGCAAAGGGCGCAGGGCTGAAAAACGTTACAAAAAAGCAATTGTGGCAGGAAATTTTCGTCAAGCCGCATACCTCCCCTGCCCGTCGCCGCCAAATCTGCTAGGGGAACGGAATGACCGGCGGGAAGCCGGACACGGCACAAAGGACATTTCACCATGCTATTTCGCAGCGTAACGCTCGCAGGGCTCGCCATTGCGCTCTCCGCCTGCACGACATCGGAAGGCTCCGTGCCTTCCTTCACCCAGAAGAGCCCCGTTGAAACGCGGTGGGTCGGTCAGTCGGCAGGTATTTTCTTCGCGAAATTCGGCCCGCCGCTGAGCGACACGGAATCCGGCAGCTCGACCGTCTACAACTGGCGCGGCGGTTACAAGAAGGCCACCGTTCCGGCCAGGTTCGAAGAAGGCAAGGACGGCAAGAAGGGTCGCCAGATTTCGCCCGCCCGCACCGCCTCGCTCTCCTGCACGGTGCAGCTGGTCGTCTCCAGCAATTATACGATCACCTCCGTGCGCACGGTCTCAGACCGCCCCGGCGTCAATGGCCCCAGCTACTGCGCGGAATTCCTCGCCGCGAACTGAATTTTCGGCCAGAAAACCGGAACAGAAAGGCTCGCCCAACCGGCGGGCCTTTTCACTTTTTCGGGATTATTGCCATTTTTCTGCGAAAAATTTTAGCCGAAACGGCTCGGTCCGCCTGATGATGCCCTGCAAGGGCTGGATTGCGAGGCTTTGCGCGATATCCGGCTCACAAGACCCTTTCAACCGTTTTAAAGCACCGGCTAATCTTTGCGATCCTGAAAAATGACAATCGGCAAAACCGCGAAATTCACCGTTGCGACCTTATGTCCCGGCAAAACCCCGGCGAAAGCGCTTGAACTGGAGTGGATAAGTCCGGGTTGTGCCGGTTTGCGCTTTGCTGTAACGGGGCGGCTGGGAGGAGTGTTTTTAACACAAAACAAGAATCAGGTATGGCCGTGACTCCCATCGATCAAGACAAATCCCAGCTCACTGATCTCTCCCAGGACACTTCCCTTTCCCACGCTTTTCCAATGAACCGCCGTCAGGTTCTGGGCGGCGCGCTTGCCGGGATTGCCGCAGCGGCGCTGCCCTCCTCTCCGCTTCTCGCCAACACGACCGCCAAGAAGGTCGATGTGCTTCTGATCGGCGGTGGCATCATGAGCGCGACGCTCGGTGTGTGGCTGCGCGAACTGGAGCCCACATGGTCGATGCAGATGCTGGAGCGGCTGGATGGCGTGGCGCTTGAAAGCTCCAACGGCTGGAACAATGCCGGCACCGGCCATTCCGCACTGGCGGAACTCAACTACACGCCGGAAGACGACAACGGCAACATCAAGATTACGCAAGCCGTCAACATCAACGAATCCTTCCAGATTTCCCGGCAGTTCTGGGCCTGGCAGGTGCGCAACGGCGTTTTGAAGAACCCGCGCTCCTTCATCAACCACACGCCGCATATGAGCTTCGTCTGGGGTGATGAAAACATCGCCTATCTGGAAAAGCGCTATCAGGCGCTGAAGGCAAGCCCGCTTTTCGCCGGCATGGAATATTCCAGCGACCCCGAGCAGCTGAAGAAATGGGTGCCGCTGATGATGGAAGGCCGCGATCCTTCCCAGAAGATCGGCGCGACGTGGTCGCCGCTCGGCACCGACATGGAATTCGGCGAAATCACCCGCCAGTTCGTGTCGCACCTGCAGGGGGACGAGAATTTCGACCTGCAGGTCAACAGCGAGGTTTCCGACATTCAGCGCAATGCCGATGGCAGCTGGCGCGTGACCTACACCAACACCAAGACCGATGCCGAACAGGTGGTGGATGCGAAATTCGTGTTCATCGGTGCCGGCGGCGGCGCGCTGCATCTGCTGCAGATGTCCGGCATTCCGGAAGCCGATGATTATGCCGGCTTCCCGGTGGGCGGCTCGTTCCTCATCAACGACAATCCTGATGTGACGATGCAGCATCTGGCCAAGGCCTATGGCAAGGCCTCGGTCGGCTCGCCGCCCATGTCGGTTCCGCATCTCGACACCCGTGTGCTGGGCGGCAAGCGTGTTATCCTGTTTGGACCTTTCGCCACCTTCTCCACCAAGTTCCTGAAGGAAGGCTCGTATTTCGACCTCGTCTCCTCCGTCACGACAAGCAATGCCTGGCCGATGGTGCGCGTGGGCATCGATGAATATCCGCTGGTGGAATATCTCGCCGGCCAGTTGATGATGTCGGATGACGACCGCTTTGCCGCGCTGAAGGAATATTTCCCCAATGCCAAGCAGGGCGAATGGCGTCTGTGGCAGGCGGGCCAGCGCGTGCAGATCATCAAGCGCGACGAAGAAAAGGGCGGCGTGCTGCGGCTCGGCACCGAAGTCGTCTCCGCACAGGACGGCAGCATCGCCGGCCTGCTCGGCGCTTCGCCGGGTGCCTCCACCGCCGCCCCGATCATGCTGAGCGTCTTGGAAAAGGTGTTCAAGGACAAGGTGGCGACACCGGAATGGCAGGCCAAGATCCGCCAGATCGTGCCGAGCTACGGCACCAAGCTGAATGACGACCCGGAAAAGGTGCGTGAGGAATGGGCCTACACCGCCGAACACCTGCAGCTGCCGACCCCTCCGCAGATCGATCTTGATGCGCTGAAGGGTGCTGGTGCGGCACCTGCGGGTGCGCCGGTGAAGAAGGTGCCGGATATCGCGCTTTAAGGCATCGTCGCGATTGTTAGATTTGACGCCGCGTGTCTTTGGATGCGCGGCGTTTTTGTTGATGCAGGCCTTTCTCCGCACTCAACGTCCTCCTTGGGCTTGACCCGAGAATCCATTAACTTCAACGGATCGTGGACCTCGGGTCAAGCCCGAGGAGGGCGGAGGACAGGTTTTCGCGCTTAACGTTATAGCGTAGCAAGCTGGCCATCATCGGATATACCGCCACCGAAATATCTGGCCCCCAAACATACTTGGTGGTAATAATTCCTACCAGATGACGGAGATTGCCGTGGCCAACGTAGAAAAGATCAGCGTCTCGATGACGCCCCAGCACGCCGAAATCTTGCGTGATGCCGTGGAAAGCGGCGCTTATGCCAGCAGCAGCGAAGTCATCCGTGAAGCGATGCGAGACTGGTCTGCAAAATGGCTCCAGCGACGCGACGACATCGCCAAGCTGCGCGCGTTGTGGGCTGAGGGCAAAGCCAGTGGCAGTTCAACCGAAGTGGATTTTGACGAGGCGCTGAATGAAGCGCGTGCAGAACTGGCTTCGTTGAAAAATCGTGACCATTAAGCTTGTCTGGACACCCCGCGCACGCGGCGATGTGAAGAAAATCTATCTCGATATTGGCAAATCACAGCCTCTTGCCGCAGAGCGGTATTTCGCTCGGTTCCGCGCCAAGGCGGTGAGTCTGGTCGTCCATCCCCATCTTGGCGAACGCCATCCGGAAATTTTTCCGTCTGCCCGTATGCTCGTCGAAGCACCTTATGTCATTCTCTACGAAACTGTGCCGGATACCGATGACGGCGAAATATATTCCGTGGAAATCGTTCGCGTGATCGATGGTCGCCGGGACCTGCGAACATTGTTCTGACTTTGGAATGGATGGCTGGGGCGCCAGGATTCGAACCTGGGAATGCCGGTACCAAAAACCGGTGCCTTACCGCTTGGCGACGCCCCAACAGGGCAGCGAAAGCGAAACGCCGCTGCCTGAACCGCGCCTGATTAGCAAAGCCTGCCCGGCGCGGCAATGACCCGGCGACCAATTTTTTCACAAAACCCAAGCTTTTTGGATGCTGCGTCGCAGACAGCATGATAGGGCTTGGCGATTGTGCGGCGGGCGCCGTCGGCACTGGCGGCATGGCATTCATTCAGGAGGTCTCGATGGCGGACCCGGCATTCGATCTCGATTTCAAGCCGGCCTATGGCGAGGCGGTTCCTGTCGCCCCGCTGATCCAGCGCCTTACCGTCAACAATCCTTCCGCCTTCACCTTCCATGGCACCAATTCCTATATCGTCGGCGACCGTTCCGTCGCCGTCATCGATCCCGGCCCGGAGGATGAGGCGCATTTTCAGGCGCTGATGACGGCGCTTGACGGCCGCGAGGTGACCCATATCTTCGTCAGCCACACCCATCGCGATCACTCGCCGCTTGCCCGGCGGTTGAAGGAAGCCACGGGGGCGCCAACGGTGGCGGAAGGTCCGCACCGCGCCGCCCGGCCGCTCTATGCGGGTGAAACCAACCCATTTGCCGAAAGCTCCGATATGGCTTTCGTGCCTGATATTGCGCTTGGCGACGGGCAGAGCCTTTCCGGCGATGGCTGGACGCTGACTGCCCTGCACACGCCGGGCCACACCGCCAACCACGCCGCCTTTGCGCTTGATGGCAGCGGCATCGTCTTTTCCGCCGATCATGTCATGGCCTGGGCCACCACCATCGTCGCACCGCCGGATGGGGCGATGAGCGATTACATGGCCTCGCTGGAACGGCTGCTGACCCGCGACGACCGGCTGTTCCTGCCCGGCCATGGCGGGCCGGTCACCGACCCCGCCGCCTTCATGCGCGGGCTGCGCGCCCACCGCCGCATGCGGGAAAAGGCGGTGCTAAAGCGCATCCGCGAGGGTGACCGGTTGATCGCCGAGATGGTGAAGGTGATCTATGCCAGCACCGACAAGCGCCTGCATGGCGCCGCGGCCCTTTCCGTGCTGGCGCATATCGAAGATTTGATCGAGAAGGGTGAGGTACAGACCGAGGGTGCGCCTTCGCTGCTGGGCGAATATTTTCCGGCTTAACGGATATTTCTGGCGCTCGACATCAAGGCTTGCTCTGGCCTCGCCACTCGCTCGCCCATTGATGGGGGCGAGCGGAAGCCGCTTGTTTCTTCTCCCCGCCGGGGAGAAGGTCGCGGCAGCGGGATGAGGGGGCAAGGGTGACGAGATACGGCAACGTTGCCCCCTCATCCGACCCTTCGGGCCACCTTCTCCCCGGCGGGGAGAAGAAACAAGCGGCGACGCCACTGCCATACAATCAAGACGACCCGCAGCACCTCTGCTTCATTCACCCAAAACGTCTCAGTTGTCGTTCAACCCCTGCATTTCCGCATCCAGCGCATCGAGATAGGCCTCCGCGATGGCAGCCCCCATGCCGAGATCGTGCGGAGCGTAACGGGAGGCCACGCGGATATCGACGATGGTGGTTTCCGCCTCTTCCTTGAGGCGGATGAGGATATCAAAACGCAGGCCCCAGATGCGGGTGCGCGTTTCGCCCTGCATCAGCACCACGCCGCTGCCGTTAAAAAAGGTGGGCTGCGGCGCCTCGGCCGGGCGGGCCATGGGCACAGGCACGATGGAGGGCAGGTCTTCCACCGGCCCCTCTTCGCCGGGCGGCGTCTTGTCCTGTTCGGGAACGCCGACGGAGGGCGGCTCCACCGCACCGATGACACCCCTGGTATGGGTGACGCGAATATTCTGGGCGGCGGCCATCTTCTTGGCGGCGGCATAGATGCGGTCTATCGCGCCTTCATAACGGCGTCCGGCGAGGCTGGCATAGGCGATGGCCTGCGCATCACGGTCTTGTTTCGCAACCGTCGCGGGCCTGACCAGCCATTGCTGGTTGGCAGCGGGCGTCACCAGCCATTCCGGCACGTCGGTGAGATCGGTGGAGATGTCGTAAATCTTCGGCTGCTGCCAATAAAGATATGCGCCGTAACCGACCACACCGAGCGGCAGGGCCGACAGAAGAAGAGCGGCAAGCGCCGAAAGCCCGCCCCGCGCGCCCTTTGTCCACAGCCGCTCAAGGCCGATCAGCGCCAGAAGCACCGCCGTAAGCGCGATGCCTGCGGCAATCATCAGCAACCCCACAAGGTCAGGCGTCGTCAGTGGCCCGAAACGGTGGATACCGGCGGCAATCAGAAATAGCGCCAGCGCCACTAGCCCGAGATAGCGGGAAAGATAGGCTGCAACCGAAAAAGGCCGGACGAAACGCACAGTCATGGAAGCGGATATCCGTAAGATCGCATTGGCGTAAAAGCGTTGGACCCGAAATCTGGCAAGGGAATCACCTGCATATGATGTCATAGACCGGATTTGCGGCGAGGAAAACAAAGGAGGGAACCGATCTGCGGGTAAAGCGTGCTCACAACCTCCCAAGACCTCTCTTCCGTGATGCCGGACATGATCCACTGCTGTCAGGTTTAAATTTCCGGGCAGGATGCAGTCCCTTGCAGTGAGTGCTAGTTTTCTCGGCGTCATCCTCGGCCCTGTGCCGAGGATCTAATCACGTTGAATAAAATCAATACGTTGCAGATCCTCGGGACACGCCCGAGGATGACGATGACTGAGTGGCATGCCCGGCCTTACCATCTAACGACGCTGATCTTCTTTCGTGTCCAGTTCGAGACGGTACGGCCAAAAATATAATAGAACCATCGACCTATGCCTTCTTTGAAAAATTTAAACCGGACAGTAGCGGACATGGTCCGGGGAGACGGGGTGCGGCCACAACGTTCTTGCCAAAGGCAGACGCTCTCCGGGCCTCCGGTATCGCTCCGGCAGACTGAAAGGCCATGGCAACAAGAAATCGGAATATTTTTCCGCATGAGTGTCGCTTAGGAGAATAATTCCCCGACAATGCAACAAATACGCAAGCTCATCCCTTAATTGCTGAGGAAATCGGCGTATCCTCGGCGACTTCCCTCGAGAATGCGTTTAAAAAGTGCAACATTCTCGTTTTCTTGCACAATAAAGAGACAAGCCATGTCACAGGCAACGACGCCCGCCGGCCCGTCCGGGCCAAAACCCTTTTATCGCAATTTCGGCTTTCAGGTTCTGAGCGCCATGGTCATCGGCCTGCTGCTCGGGCTCGTTGCGCGCAACATCGGTCCCGATGCCGCCGGCAGCCCGAACGGGCTTTCGGTGACGCTGCAGACCATCGGCAGCATTTTCGTGCAGCTGCTGCGCGCGCTGGTACCGCCGCTGATCTTCACGGCCATCGTCGCCTCCATCGCCAATCTCAAGAACCTTTCCAATGCGGCAAAGCTGGTATGGCAGACGCTCTTGTGGTTCGCCATCACGGCGCTCATCGCCGTGGTCATCGGCATCGTGCTCGGCCTCGTCATTCAGCCGGGTGTCAACACGGCGATTGCCAATACGGCAGCGGCTGCCCCCTCCTCCACCGGTTCGTGGCTGGACTTCCTCAAGGGTCTGGTTCCTGCCAACGTCTTCGGCCTTGAAGCGTCTACCAAAATCAACAACGGTTCCGGCAGCACCTCGCTGAACTTCAACGTGCTGCAACTGCTCGTGGTATCGATTGCCTTTGGCGTTGCGGCGCTGAAAGCCGGAAAGGCGGCGGAGCCGTTCCTTGCTTTCAACCAGTCGTTGCTCGCCATCGTGCGCAAAATCCTGTGGTGGGTCATCCGCCTCACCCCCATCGGCACCATCGGCCTGCTTGGCCGCGCGGTTGACCAATATGGCTGGACGACGCTGTCGCAGCTCGGCTGGTATGCGGCGGCCGTCTATATCGGTCTCGCGCTGGTGCTCTTCGTGGTTTATCCGGCGTTGCTGATCGCCCATGGCCTGAAGCCGTCACGCTTCTTTGCGGGCGCATGGCCAGCCATCCAGCTGGCTTTCGTGTCGCGCTCCTCCATCGGCACCCTGCCCGTCACCGAGACCGTGACGGAAAAGAGCCTCGGCGTGCCGCGCGAATATGCCGCCTTCGCCGTGCCGCTCGGCGCCACCACCAAGATGGACGGCTGCGCCGCCATCTACCCGGCGATCTCGGCGATCTTCATCGCACAGTTCTTCCAGGTGCCGCTCGGCATTCAGGAATATGTGCTGATTGTTTTCGTCTCGGTGCTCGGTTCGGCTGCAACAGCGGGTCTCACAGGTGCTGTGGTAATGCTGACGTTGACGCTCTCCACCCTCGGACTGCCGCTCGAAGGCGTGGGCCTGCTGCTTGCCATCGACCCTATCCTCGACATGGGCCGCACGGCGGTCAACGTCGCGGGTCAGGCGCTGGTGCCGACCATTGTCGCCAAGCGCGAGGGCATTCTCAATGAGGCCGTTTATAACAACGCCAAGGACATCGACGCGCTCGATGACCGGGAGGTAGCGCCGGCCTGATTGCTATAATCGTGGGGCATTCCGGTGAAAAAGGAAACGCCCCACGTGTGCCACTTCCGTTACTCCATAAGAGTTTGGGATTGACGGCGATGGTTTCATCGATAGCAATATCGGCACAGACAACAATGCGTCTTTCGGCGGGACCTGTGTATGGCGAAACGTAACTGGATTTATGTCGCCCTGCTCACCTTTCTCTCCCTCGGCCTCCTCATCGACGCCGCCATCTGGCCCGCCGGACCTCCAACTTCCTTTAACGCAAATGATCTCGTACAGATGATCGGAATCATCACGCTGTTTGCCTGGTGGCAGATAGAAGATGCAGAAAAGCGGGACATCCGGCGCAGTTCTGCCGCCAAAATCGCGACCATTCTGCTCGCGCCTGTCGGCCTTGCCATCTATCTTTATCAGACCCGCCGGTGGACACGCGCCACGCTCGGCCTCATCGCCTTCATGGGTGGCATCCTTCTAGCCGCCATCCTCACGCTGTTATTGAGTGACTGGCTCATTCTGCATGGCTTTTTTCCTCCCTCTTTACTTCGCGATCTTTGAACGGAGTCAGGACATTTGGTTCCGCGATAGACGGAGGCGATCAAACCAACATCTTCCGCCCAGCCGGAACTAACTTTCCACCGAGATGGGGTTTTCCCCGCACGAAAACAGATTTATCAGTGATGGTGACAACCGTTCGCACAGCGCCGGTAAAATCTGCTAAATTCGGCTGGAATGGAACGCCACTTGGTAATGCTTCGAATGCTTGGCAGTTCCGACAAACACGATCCGGCTCTTACCATTCGCCGCATTCTCAAGGTCAATCACGCCGGTGAGTTTGGCGCCATTCGTATCTACGGAGCGCAGATATGGATAGCTCGCTGGTTGTTTCCGGACATTGTGCCCGCTCTACAGGAAATGCTGGAGGACGAGATTGATCATTGCCGCCTGTTCCGGGAAGCCATGCCGGACAGAAACGCAAAACCTTGTCGCATAATGTCGTTCTGGAGCCTTGGAGGTCTCGTTCTCGGTTTTTTGACCGCACTCGGCGGACGCAACATGGTCTGGATTTGCACCGAAGCCGTTGAAAGCACCGTTCACCGCCACCTGGAAGATCAATTGGCCTTCCTGCAAACAAGAGATCCCGCGCTTCACCAGCTTATCGCTTCAATTCAAGAACAGGAATTGGCTCATCTACAGGAAGCCGAGAAAAATCAGACGACGCGCGGTTTGGGCCACAGGCTTCTGCTGCAGGTCATCGGCTGTCTCACCGATCTGATGATCTGGCTCTCGACATGGGGGGACTCAAGCTGGATGCGCGCCGAAATGGCGAGGTCCAGACAGGCTGGACGCTGAGCGTCGTCTGGATGCGGATGCCGGCTAAGGGTCGGCATGACGATAGAGAGGTTCTCGTTCCAAACGCAACTTTCCGCGCCAACGCGGCTTTTCCCCATATGAAAACAGGCGTATCAATCGCGGCAATAAAGTGCCGTACGGCTGTCATGTTCAAGGGAGAAACAAGATGCGCGTTTCCATCGTCCTCGGTTCGCTTGCCGCCATGCTGGCGCTCACCGCCTGCCAGACGCTGACGCCAGAAGAGCGGCGGGCGCGGGATGAGGCGACGTGCCGGGGTTATGGTTTTCGCACCGGCACCGACCAGATGGCCGGATGCCTTCTCGACCTCGATCTCGACCGCCGTGCGGACAACCGCGCCTGGCAGGCGCAGATGAACCGCGACATGTTCTACCGGCCGGTCGTGGTCGAGCGCCAGATTATCGTCCGACAGAACCCCTGATGGGGATGAAGGCGACGTTGCTTGCCGCCTTGCCTTTATCCGCCTTTGCCGCAAGCGTTGCCTGCGCGGCGGCGAGGCGGGCGATGGGCACGCGGAAGGGCGAGCAGGACACGTAATCGAGATCCGCATCCTCGCAGAAATGGATCGAGGCCGGATCGCCGCCATGTTCGCCGCAAATGCCGAGCTTCAGTTCCGGCCGCGTCTGGCGGCCGCGCTCGGCGGCGATACGGATCAACTCCCCCACACCGTCGAAATCGAGCGAAATGAACGGGTCACGTTCGATGATGCCCTTGCGCTGATAGGTGTTGATGAAGCGCGCCGCATCGTCGCGGGAAATGCCGAAGGTCGTCTGCGTCAAATCGTTGGTGCCGAAGGAGAAGAACTCCGCGGCTTCCGCAATCACATGGGCACGAAGGGCCGCACGCGGCAGCTCGATCATGGTGCCGGTCAGATATTCGAGTTCCATGCCGGTCTCTTCCGCCACGGCGGCAGCGACGCGATCGATAACCTCGGTGACATAATCCAGCTCTGAGCGCAGGCCGACCAGCGGCACCATGATCTCAGGCACAACAGGCGCGCCGGTGATACGCGCGGCCTCAACGGCGGCTTCGAAAATGGCGCGCGCCTGCATTTCAGCGATCTCCGGATAGGAAATCGCCAGCCGGCAGCCGCGATGGCCGAGCATGGGGTTAAATTCGTGCAGCGCATCCAGCCGCTGGCGGAAAACGGTCTGCGGCATGCCCATGGCGGCCGCCACCTCGACGATCTCGCCATCGGTCTTCGGCAGGAATTCATGCAGCGGCGGATCGAGCAGGCGGATCGTCACCGGCAGGCCGTGCATGATCTGGAACAGTTCGGTGAAATCCGAGCGCTGCATCGGCAAAAGCTGGTCGAGCGCCGCCCGCCTGCCCTTTTCGCTTTCGGCAAGGATCATTTCGCGCATCACATGGATGCGATCGCCTTCGAAGAACATATGTTCGGTGCGGCACAGGCCAATGCCTTCGGCACCGAAGGCGCGGGCGGCGCGGGCGTCGGCAGGGGTGTCTGCATTGGTACGTACCGTCATGCGGCGCAGATTGTCAGCCCAGATCATCAGCTTACCGAAATCGCCTGACAGTTCCGGTTGCGTCATCGGCACTTCGCCCTTCAGCACCCGGCCGGAAGAGCCATCGATGGTGATGATATCGCCGCGCTTGAGCATGCAGCCGACGCCGATCAGCACCTTGTTGCGCATATCGACACGCATGGAACCGGCACCGGTGACGCAGGGGATGCCCATGCCGCGCGCCACCACGGCGGCGTGGCTGGTCATGCCGCCGCGCGTGGTCAGAATACCTTCGGCGGCATGCATGCCATGAATATCTTCCGGGCTGGTTTCGATGCGCACCAGAATGACGCGGCGGCCTTCAGCTTCTGCCGCAACAGCCTCTTCCGAGGTGAAGACAATCTCGCCGGTCGCCGCGCCCGGAGAGGCCGGCAGGCCGGAACCGATGATGGGGCGGGAAATGCCCGGATCAATTGTCGGGTGCAACAGCTGGTCGAGCGAGGACGGCTCGATGCGGCAAACGGCCTCCTCCTGCGAAATCAGCCCTGCTTCCACCATATCGACGGCGATCTTCATGGCGGCGCGGGTGGTGCGCTTGCCGGAACGGGTCTGCAGCATCCAGAGCGTGCCGCGCTCGATGGTGAATTCCAGATCCTGCATGTCGCGATAATGGTTTTCCAGCCGCTTGCAGATGGCCAGGAATTCAACGAACGCCTCCGGCATCAGCTTTTCCATGGAGGGCTTGTCGGAACCCGACGCCAGCCGCGCGGCCTCGGTGATCGACTGTGGCGTGCGGATGCCCGCGACCACGTCTTCACCCTGCGCATTGACGAGGAATTCGCCGTAAAGCTCCGCCTCGCCGGTGGAAGGATTGCGGGTGAAGGCGACGCCGGTTGCCGATGACGAGCCGAGATTGCCGAAGACCATGGCCTGAACGTTGACCGCCGTACCCCAATCACCCGGAATATTGTGCAGATGCCGATAAGTAACGGCGCGGTGGTTGGTCCAGCTGGCGAAGACCGCGCCGATGGCGCCCCAGAGCTGGACGTGACAGTCCTGCGGGAAGGCTTCGCCCAGCTCATCCTCGATCAGCTTTTTATAAAGCTGGACGACGTGCTGCCATTCGACCGCCGACATATCGGTATCATATTCATGGCCGAGCCGGCCTTTTTCATCCTCGAGAATTTCCTCGAACAATTCATGATCGAGGCCCATGACGACATCGGCATACATCTGGATGAAGCGGCGGTAGCTGTCCCAGGCAAAACGGGCGTCGCCGGCATCGTGGCCCAGCGCCTCGACCGTGCGGTCATTGAGACCGAGATTGAGAACGGTGTCCATCATGCCGGGCATGGAGGCGCGCGCGCCGGAGCGGACGGAGAGAAGCAGCGGCGACTGGCTGCCGCCGAAAGTCTTTCCGGTCACGCTTTCCATGCCGTGCAGGCCAGCCATGACCTGTAACTTCAGGTCTTCTGGAAGATCACGGCCGTTCTTATGATAGAGGGCGCAGGCATCTGTAATGATGGTAAGGCCGGGGGGGACGGGTAGGCCGAGACTTGCCATTTCGGCAAGGTTCGCGCCCTTGCCGCCCAATATTGCAACGTCACCTGCCCTGCCTTCGGCGACACCATTGCCGAAGGTATAAACCCATTTTTTCATTCCACGCTCTCCACCCAGAAGCGTTGTCATTTTTCTATCATCTACAGCATTGCCAGCATGTTGGAAACGCCGCAACGTGCAGTTTACATCGCAGTGCAGCATAATTGCGGCGAATTGCGCGCCAGAATTGCCGCAAACACAAAATAACAGCAGGACTGACGCATTCGTGTAGTGCGCAGAAACGGAGTGTTCCCTAAGCCATTACAATCGCCGACAAAGAGATTATTCATGCAATTTACTCGCCGCCATACGTTGAAATTTGCCGGAATTTCTTGCGCCGCCACGGCGCTGGCCGGTGCGCTCAAGGCCGAGGGCGGCACGCCCGCCGCAAATGCCGCAACCGCCCTGCCCTTTGCCCTCACGACACCCATGCATATCGGCCAAGCAGCACTTCGCGTGCGCGATCTTGATCCGATGATCGATTATTACCGTTCGGTGCTTGGCATGAACGAGGTGGGACGCACGGCCAGAGGCGTGACGCTTGGCGTCGGCACCGTGCCGCTGCTCGATCTCGTGCACAAACCGGCAGCCGATTACGAAAGCCCCACCTCCGCCGGCCTGTTCCACATCGCCTATCTGATGCCCTCCCGCAAGGATCTTGCCCGCTGGCTGGTGCATGCGGCGCTCCGGCAGGTGCCGCTTTCGGGTTTTGCCGACCATAATGTCAGCGAAGCGGTCTATCTCAACGATCCCGAGGGCAACGGTATCGAGGTTTACAGCGACCGCCCGCAGGACGCATGGGTCTGGAGCGGCCGGGTGGTGAAAATGGGCACCGAACCGCTTGATGTCGATAATCTAGTGGCGCTGACCGACACCAAAACCGACCATTATGAGGTCGCACCGGCGGGAATGCGCATCGGCCATATTCACCTGCGGGTCGGCGAAATCGCCACCGCCCGTGGCTTTTATGAAACCGCCGTCGGCCTGCAACCGACGCAGGATGCGCGTTCGGACGCATCGTTCCTCTCCTCCGGCGGCTATCACCATCATCTGGCGGTGAATACATGGAACAGCCGGGGGGCGAAGGAACGCAACGCCACAGAGACCGGCCTCGACTGGTTTTCACTCACTGTCCGAAATCCCGACGATCTCGAAGCGCAGAAGACCCGGCTGCGGGCCGCCGCTTATGTGCTGGTGGAGATGGAGAACGATGTGGTGGAAGCGATTGATCCGTGGGGCACGCGGCTGCGGCTGGTGCCGGCTTGAGTGAGCACAGAAACACGCACACTGCGTGATTGACAGTTGCGGCAAGTGACGCGTTTACCAGAATTCGTAGCACCCCTCCTCTCGTCATTCCGGCCTTGAGCCGGAATCCAGTCGGCACGCGTCTGCGCGACAGGAAGGGTTCCTTTCAGCCCAATGACTTGGGCTGGCTGGATACCGGCTCGAGGCCGGCATGACGGAGGAGGTTTGCTCCCCGGAAACGACTACCAGCCAGATCGCCGCATCAAACTATGAAGCCAATTAAAAGAAAGCCTTGCGAGGCCACGGCAGCGGCCTCGCAAGGCATTCCATCCGGTACAGGAAACCGGATGGTGGGGTCTGGTGAGAGCCCTTGGTTGTTTCATAAAACATAGCAAAATGCCGCGCATTGTCGCTCACCCGAATGGGTGATACGGCAAGATAAATTCACATTGAGCAAAAGTCGGGACTGATCCCCGGAAAAGCCGCCTCAGACGGCTTCGCGCAACTGTTCGGCGGTCTGCAAATCGACCGATACCAGTTGCGACACGCCCTGTTCGGCCATGGTGACGCCGAATAGGCGGTTCATGCGCGCCATGGTGATGGGATTGTGGGTGATGATGACGAAACGCGTCTCCGTCGAGGCCACCATCTCGTCCATCAGGTTGCAGTAGCGCTCGACATTGTGGTCGTCGAGCGGCGCATCCACCTCGTCCAGCACGCAGATCGGTGCTGGATTGGTGAGGAAGACCGCGAAAATCAGCGCCATGGCCGTCAGCGCCTGCTCGCCGCCCGAAAGCAGCGTCATGGTCTGCGGTTTCTTGCCCGGAGGACGTGCGAGAATTTCCAGCCCCGCCTCCAGCGGATCGTCGGATTCGATCAGCTGCAATTCCGCCGTGCCGCCGCCGAAAAGATGGGTGAACAGCCGCTGGAACTGCGAATTAACCACATCGAAGGCGGCAATCAGCCGCTCGCGGCCTTCGCGGTTGAGGCTCTGGATGCCGGCGCGCAGTTTCCGCACGGCGTCAATGATGTCGTCGCGTTCCTTGATCAGCGCCGCAAGCTTGGCGGAAAGCTCGGCCTGCTCCTCCTCGGCGCGCAGATTGACCGCGCCAAGCCTCTCGCGCTCGATCTTCAAGCGGTCGAGATCGCGCTCGACATCGCGGATATCGGGCTTCGGCTGGTCAGGCCCAAGGCCGGTCAGGCGCAGCGCCATATGCGGCTCGGTATTCAGCGTCTCACGGATGCGATGTTCGGTTTCCTGCCGTTTTTCGCGGGCCGACACCAGTCGCTCTTCGGCACGGCCGCGCTTTTCGCGGGCTTCGGCCAGTTCGGAAAGCGCCGTGGTGGCGGTGCGGTCGGCGGCGCGTTGCAGGTTTTCCGCCTCGGCCAGCCGGTCGGCGGCTTCCCGGCGGGCGTCTTCGGTTTTTTGAAGCTCGTTGAGAAGATTGCGGCGTTTCTCATCGAATTCCTCCGGCGCTATGTCCAGCTCGGCGATTTCCTCACGCGCCTCTTCCTCGCGTTCGCGCAGGGTGGCTATATGATCGGCCGCACTGGCCGCCCGCGATGCCCAGGTAGCACGCTCCTGCGCAATCGCTTGTAGCCGGCGCTGGCGAGCTTCCGCCTCACGGCTTACGCCCTCGTGGCGGGCGCGCGCTTCCGCCAGCAGGCCACGGTCGGTGGCGACTTCCAGCTGGCTTTCGCGCAGCTTGAGATCGAGCACGGAAAGATCGGGGGCATCCTCGATTTCGATGCGGGCGTTCTCTTCCTGCACCGTGATCTCATCGATCTGCGCGCCGATCTGGTTCAGCGCCTCGGAGACGATATCGCGGCGGCGCAGCAGATCGCCCGATGCCCGTTCGGCAGCCGTCAGCGCCTCACGCGCTTCGGCGAGATGGCGTGTCGCCAGCCGGTTTCTGTCACGCACCTCCGAAAGCCGCATTTCGGCGCTTCGGATGTCTTCGGTTCTGATGGCGAGCTGTTCTTCGGCCTCTTCGAGGCCATAACGGGCCTCATCCAGTTCGGTCTCGATTTCCGCAAGGCGATTTTTCTGCGCCAGACGCAGGGCGGCGGCTCCCGGTGCATCGGCGCTGGCGATATGGCCGTCCCAGCGAAACAGCGCGCCCTCGCGCGTCACCAGCCGCTGGCCGGGTTTCAGCTGTGGCATCAGGCGCAGAGCCTCCGCGGTGTCGGCAACGACGCCGATCTGGACGAGCGAGCGCCGCAGCGCATTCGGCGCCTGCGCGTAGTCCAGAAGTGGTTTCACACCCGGCGGCAGGGCGGGATCGCCCGCGCCATCGCCATTGCCGGCCCAATAGGCCGGGGCGGCGGGGTCGAGCGAGCTTTCGAGATCGTCACCAAGGGCCGCCCCCAGCGCCGCTTCAAACCCGCGCTCCACCGTCATCTCCTCAGCCACCGGTGTGAAGCTGCCATTGGCAGCCGCACTGGAAGCGAGGATTTTGGTGATGGTGCGCGCTTCGGTTTCCAGCGCGTTCAGACGGTTTCTGGCCGTTTCCAGCGGTCCGCGCGCCAGTGCTTCGGCGGAACGCGCCGCAGCGACGGCGGCTTCCGCCTCCTCCGCCACGATCAGCGCATCCTCAACCGCGATCTCGGCTGCCTCGACCGCTTCGCGGCGCTCCGAAGGATCGGGAAGGCCGGCGAGTTTTTCATCGACAGCATCGATCTCGGACGATGCTTCCTGCGACTGGCGTTCCAGCCGCAGCTTGCGATCAGAAAGATCGCGGATCGTCTTTTCCAATTGCTGACGGGAGGCGGCGGCCTGCGCGCGCTCGGCGGTGATGGCGGTGAAAACGGCTTCGCTCTCGGTGAGTTTGACGGCCGCAGCCTCGAAGGCCTCCCGCAGTTCTTCACCGTGACGGCCCTGATCCGACAGGATTTCGAGAAGGTCGGCCTCTTCTTCATCGAGCCGGGCAAGGATCTGGGCATTATCCGAGACAAGCCGTTCCTCGCGAACGATATCCTCGCCAAGCTGCGACAGACGACGGGCAAGCTCGTCGCGACGGCGCAGCAGGCGGTTTGCCTCGTCATCCAGCTGGGTGCGGGCGATTTGCAGGCGTTGCAGGGCGGCGGCGACACGGGCCTCGTCCTCGCGCAGCTCCGGCAGCTTCAGGCTGGCGATACCCTGCTGTTTTGCCGCTTCCATCTGCGCTTGCGCCTTTTCGGCGACGATGTTGGTGGCCTGATTGAGCGCGCTTTCCCCTTCGCCTTCCGCCTCCTTCGCCTCCACCCAGCGAATGTGCAGAAGCGTCGCTTCGCGGGAACGGATATCCGCCGACAGCATCTTGAAACGGTTCGCCTGCCGCGCCTGGCGTTTCAGGCTTTCAATCTGGCTTTCCAGCTGCGAGGTTACGTCCTCCAGCCGCTCCAGATTGGTCTCGGCGGCGCGCAGGCGAAGCTCCGCCTCGTGGCGGCGGGAATGCAGGCCGGAAATGCCGGCCGCCTCTTCCAGCAGCTGGCGGCGGGCCTGCGGCTTGGCATTGATGAGTTCGCCGATGCGGCCCTGCCCCACCATCGAGGGCGAGCGTGCGCCGGTGGAGGCATCCGCAAACAGCAGCTGCACATCCTTGGCGCGGGCTTCCTTGCCGTTGATGCGGTAGACCGAGCCGTTTTCGCGCTCGATGCGGCGCGTCACCTGAATTTCATCGGCATCGTTGAAGGCGGCGGGGGCGGTGCGGTCGGAGTTGTCGAGGTAGAGACCAACTTCGGCGGTGTTGCGGGCCGGGCGATTGCCGGAACCGGAGAAGATGACGTCATCCATGCCGGATGCGCGCATGTTCTTGTAGGAATTTTCGCCCATCACCCAGCGCAGCGCTTCGACCAGATTGGACTTGCCGCAGCCGTTAGGGCCGACGACGCCGGTCAAGCCCGGCTCAATGATGAATTCCGATGGTTCGACGAAGGATTTAAAACCGACGACGCGCAGCTTGTTGAACTTCATGCCGCCATGCTCCGCCTAAACACACGGCAATAAAAAACGGGCGAGCGGAGATATCCGCCGCCCGTCTCTTTCGGGGTTCGGCGATCAGAGCAGCTTGTCGATGACAGCCGACATGGTTTCAACCGACATGTCTCCTGCGTATTTCTTGCCGTTGATGATGAAAGTCGGCGTGGAGTTGATGCCGAATTCCGTCGCACCGCGTTGCATGGTTGCGTTCACATCATCCAGAAGTTTCTGGTTCGTCAAGCAGGCCTCGAAAGACTCCTGTGAGAAACCGGCCATTTTAGACAATTGCAGCAGAGCGCCGCGGGCATCCTGCGCCGTGGCCCAGCCCTGCTGCTGCTTGAACAGCATGGAAACGAACGGGAAATACTGGCCTTCCGGTGCGCAACGCGCCAGCATGAAGGCGGCAGCGGCACGCGGATCGAACGGGAATTCGCGCAGCACGAAATAGACCTTGCCGGTATCGATGTATTTCTTCTTGATCTCGTCGAAGGTCTTGTTGTGGAAATTGGCGCAATGCGGGCAGGTCATCGACATATATTCGACGATCTTGACGGGCGCGTTGGCATCACCGAGCGCTGCTTCCGGCAGCGGGCCGGGCTTCATCACCGCAGCCATATCCACATCACCGGTGGACTGGGGCAATTCCTGCGCTTCGGCGATGCCCGGCGCAAAGGCAAACGGCAGGGCTGCGGCAACGGCGGCAAGGGCAACACCGCCAAGCAGGCTGCGACGGGAAATAGTCAGTTCGGGAAAATGCATGAAAGCACCTGTTGGTAATAGACTCTATTGTCTGTTGATTCCGATATAGCGACGGCCTGTTCATCACAAGCGGGGTTTTGAACTCTTCCTGTCAAAGAATTGTGACCAGTCAAGGACGGCACCTCTTTCATCAAATCGTCTTGCGCCCCGGCTTCCTCTGCAAAACCGCCGTGCCAAGTCTTTCCACCGCCTTGCGCAGCGCCTCACTCTCGATGCCTTGCATCATGTCATCGAGACGTTTTGCCGCATCGCCGCGCAGCGGCGGCGGTTTTCTTTTGCGGGCAATGGTTTGGGAAACCGGCTTCTGCACGATCCTGATCTGGCGCACCGCCGGAAAGCCGAAAAAGCCGTTGATGCGGGCGATGAGTTCGCCCTGTGCGTGGGTGAGAAACAGGGCGCGTGCGCCTTCGCAGGCAATCGTCAGCACACCCGGCTGATAGCCACCGCGATCCGGCCCCTCGTCGCGGCGCGGCCACGTGATCTTTTCCGGGCGGGTGCAATCGGCAAAGTCGTCACCTGCGATCTCGTCCCATGAGCCGAGCAGCGCCGTGTTGATGCCGGCGCGTTTCGACAGCACCGGATCCATGATGCCATTGGCGACTTCGGCGATCTGTACCACGCCCTTCTTGTATCCGACGCCCTTCTGGGGATAACGCATGTTTCACTCGCGATTTTTGACCGCACCATCGGGGTGTTCTTGATCGGCCGGTCCTGATGTCCCAACTATAGGCCGAATCCAACGGAAACGGCAAACCATGCTCCAGAAAACCGCCCCGCCGTCTCACGCGCAGATGCTGCTGGCATGGTACGACCGCCACCATCGCGAGTTGCCGTGGCGCACCTCCCCGGCCATGGCCGCGCGGGGACAACGTGCCGATCCCTATCACGTCTGGCTGTCGGAAGTCATGCTGCAGCAGACGACGGTGCAGGCGGTAAAACCCTATTTTCTGAAGTTTCTCGCCGCCTGGCCAACCGTCAGCGATCTGGCGGCGGCACCGGTTGAGGATGTGATGGCCGCATGGGCGGGGCTTGGATATTATGCCCGCGCCCGCAACCTTAAAAAATGCGCGGAAGCCGTGGCGAAAGAGCATGGCGGCGTCTTTCCGGATACCGAAGAGGGCCTGAAAAAGCTGCCCGGCATCGGCGATTACACCTCTGCCGCCGTGGCGGCAATCGCGTTTAACCGGCAGGCGGCTGTCATGGACGGCAATGTCGAGCGCGTCATCTCCCGCCTGTTTGCCATCGATGCCCCCCTGCCCGGCTCCAAACCCGCCATGAAGGCAAAGGTGGCGGCACTCACCCCTGCCGACCGGCCCGGCGATTTTGCCCAGGCGATGATGGATCTCGGCGCGACGATCTGCACGCCGAAACGGCCGGCCTGTGCGCTCTGTCCGTTCAATGGCCAGTGTCTGGCGCTTGCCCATGACGAGCCGGAGCGTTTTCCAGTCAAGCCTGCGAAAAAGGCAAAGCCGGTGCGGCTTGGGGCCGCCTTCGTGGCGGTGAATACGAGCGGCGAAATCCTGCTACGGCGGCGCATCGACAGCGGGCTTCTCGGCGGCATGACCGAGGTGCCGACAACGGCATGGACCGCCCGCGTGGATGGCGGCACGGAGACGAACCACGCGCCCTTTTCCGCCGGCTGGCAGGCGGCGGGCGTGATCGTGCATGTCTTCACCCATTTCGAGCTGCGGCTCACCGTCTATCGCGTGCAGGTGCCGGATAGCCTCAAAACAGGGGCGGATGACGGATGGTGGGAGCCGGTTACAAATCTTGACGCGCAGGCGCTGCCAACGGTGATGAAAAAAGTCATCGCGCAGGCTATTCCATCCGCATTCGATGAACGCAGGAAATTTCGATGACCAAGATTGAGCATATCGTATTCGACATCGGCAAAGTGCTGATCCACTACGATCCGCATCTCCCCTACAGCCGTCTCATTCCCGATGCCGACGAGCGCCAATGGTTCTTCGACAATGTCTGCACCCACGACTGGAACCTCGAACAGGATCGCGGTCGCCGCTGGGAGGATGCCGAAGCGCTGTTGCTGGAGCAGTTTCCCGAACGGGAAGAACATATTCGCGCCTTCCGCAAATTCTGGCACGAGATGGTCTCGCATTCCTATGATGACAGCGTCGCGATCATGGTTGGCCTGATCGACAGTGGCCACGACGTGACGATGCTCACCAATTTCGCCTCCGATACGTTTCGTGAGGCGCAGAAGATGTTTCCCTTCCTGACTTTGCCGCGCGGCGTGACGGTTTCGGGCGATGTGAAGCTGCTGAAACCTGACGTGGCGATCTACGATCTGCACGCCAAGGAATTCGGCCTCAATCCCGCTGCCAGCATCTTCATCGACGATACGCTGGCGAATGTGGAAGGCGCAAAGCAAGCCGGCTGGCAGGCGCTGCATTTCACCGGCGCGGAAAAGCTGCGGCAGGATCTGCGGGCCTATGGGGTGGATGCCTGAAAATGACAGAACGGGCAGCTCCTATGGAGTTGCCCGTTCCCTGAGATTTTACCGGAAAACCGGCGTTCAGCCCTGTGCGAAGGGCACGGCGACATAGGTCTGCGAATCGCCACGCTGGATGAGCAGCAGAACGGATTTGCGACCGGCCTTGCCGGCCTGCGCAATGGCCGCCTTGGCGTCAGCAGCCGATTTCACCGCGGTCTGATTGACTGAAACGATCACATCTCCCGCCTGCAAACCGGCCTCGGCGGCGGGTTTGGAGGGTGTCACGCTTTCGACGATCGTACCCTTCTCATCCTGCGGGAGATTGAGGGATTCACGGATCGCCGGGGTGATATCGGCCAGTCCGATACCGATCATCGGCAGGGCTTGCGATGAGGTGTCGCCCTTTTGCTGGCCATTGTCAGGGGATGCCTGTGCGCTCTGGCCATCATTGCCACCCACGGTGAGAAGCAAGTCTTTCGTCTCGCCCTGGCGCCAGACTGTAACGTGTTCCTTCTGACCCGGCGACAGATCGGCGACCATGCGCGACAGGTCGCGCGGGGACTTGATCGCCTGGCCGCCGAGCGCGGTAATCACGTCACCGGTCTTGATGCCGGCGCGGCCTGCGGGCGTGCTCGCTTCCACCTTGGCGACCAGCGCACCTTCCGGCGTGGCAAGGCCGATGGCGTTGGCCACGTCAGGCGTCACCGGCTGTATCTGGACGCCAATGAAGCCGTGGTGGATCGACCCATCCTTCATGAGGCGGACGACGACATTCTGCGCCTGATCGGAAGGAATGGCGAAACCGACACCGACGCTGCCGCCATTCGGTGAATAGATCGCCGTGTTGATGCCGACGACCTTGCCTTCGACATCGACCAGCGGACCGCCGGAATTGCCGTGATTGATCGGCGCGTCGATCTGGATAAAATCGTCATAGGGTCCGCTGTGTAGATCGCGACCACGGGCCGAGACGATGCCGGCCGTGACCGTGGTGCCGATGCCGAACGGATTGCCGATTGCCAATATCTGATCGCCGGCCTTCAGCCTGTCGGAATCCCCCCAGGAAATCACCGCCAGCGGCTTGGAAGCGGTGATCTTGAGGACGGCCAGATCCGATTTCGGATCGGCGCCGACAAGCGTGGCGGGAAGTTCCGTGCCGTCATCCAGCGTCACCTTGATGGAGGTGGCATTGTCGATGACGTGATTGTTGGTGACGATATAGCCGTCCGGCGAGATGATGAAGCCGGAACCCAGCGCTTCCGCGATCTGGGGTTGACGCTGCTGCGGCTGCTGTTGCGGCAGGGGAATGCCCTGCTCGCCGAAGAACTGCCGAAACTGCTGGTCAAACGGCGTGGTGTCATCGGTCGCCTGTTCCTGCGTTTTCATTTCGGTGGTGACGGTCACCACCGCCGGCTTGTCGGCGGTAACGATCCCGGCGAAGGAACCGCCTGACGTCACCGGACCGGGAACGGCCGATAATCCGGCCTGGGCAAAAGCGGGGGTGTTATGCAGAAAGACGGGCGTCACAAGCGGTGCGGCGACAAAGGCTGCGCCAAGCAAAGCTGCAATGCGATATCTGCGTAGAATGCCGGACATGACGTTTCTCCTTTCAAGGACATGCTCAAGGCCTCAGCCATCGGGGAGCAGGCTTGCCCGCACCCCATGCATCCGGCCGGGCACATGGTTTTTTGAGTTTTCGATCGTTTCTTTCGAAATCCGCGCAACCCCGAACGGGGTGATATTCCTGAAGGCCGGAGGGCGGGTCGCAGCGTTGTCACCGCTCTCCGGCACTATTCGTGGCAGCCTGGTCTGTCCTCATGCTGCCGAGGACAGAATAGCCCCGGTCAGCTCATTCGAACGATATTCCGGTCAAGTTGCCGGACTTCGCCCTGAAGCGTGGCAAACGCCTTCATGGGAATATAGCCACGATGCATGTCGGCGGTTTTCAATGCCTGGGTGCGGATTGCGGAAGCTTCGTTTTCGAGCCTGTTGAATGCGCTTGCGGTCAACTTGCCCTGCTGGCGTTCGAAGTCGATCCTGTGGTCGGCGACGCGAAGCTCATGGAGAACGCGAACCAGATGCGGCCTCTGTCCGTAAGCGGCGGGGCCGGTATAGCCGGTATACATGTCGTTCATGAACAGGTCGTCATCGTTATGGCGGAAGAAATGTCTCCCACCCCGATCGAAATCGTGGGACCGTTCGCTATGCATTCCGCCGGAACCGGAATGCTCGCCATGCGAATGTCCGGCCGCGAAAGCACCGCCGGTGGCGGCCGCCAGAATGAAGGATGCAATTGTGACTGTTTTGA
Source organism: Agrobacterium sp. ICMP 6402 (assembly GCF_009498615.1). NCBI lineage: Bacteria > Pseudomonadati > Pseudomonadota > Alphaproteobacteria > Hyphomicrobiales > Rhizobiaceae > Agrobacterium > Agrobacterium sp. ICMP 6402. The sequence continues at coordinate 332,383 of NZ_QSNV01000001.1, read as the reverse complement.
AAAGCGAGCGCATGGCACGCCTCCTTATTCATCGCAGGTCTGCGCCTCGCGAATCCGGCTGTCTCGCATCGTCGCGTCGCGATCGTTTCCGGTCACCGGCGACACTCAGCCTGGGAGAATATGTACTCCCCGCCGTGTGTAGCGTCACGTTAATCTTCCGTAACGCGCAGGACATCTAATGTTAAGGCAAGGGAACTCGTCTTGGCCGGGCGAGCCGCTATGGAGCGGCGCAGGAACGCCTGCGGAGACCGCATAAAGAAAATTGGCGCAGGCGGAAATGGCGGTCTCCGGCCTGCGCCAGTCCTGCCGCAAGCGGCATGGGACAGCAATGTTTTCGTGATCTGTCCGAACCGGATTTTCACAACCACTGCTTTGACCAAGACAGTATGGGCCGTCTCTTGCGCGAAACTTGTCTGGCTAAAATAATATATTCGAAAATACCAAAGCCCGACACCGAGGTGCCGGGCTTTGGTCGTTCTCCATCCGGGACTGAAGGTACTAAACCGGACGGAGACGTATTCTGACAAGGGCGGGCGGTGGATCGTCCGTCTCCAGCCTCCAAGGCTTTTGACTATTCGGCCTTTGCCATTTCACTGCGGATGATGGTTCTCAGATCGTCGATCGGCTTCAAGTCATCGCCGTCCTCGAAATGCCAGAATGTCCATCCGTTGCATGCGTCGAGACCCTGCACCTTCGCGCCGAGGCGGTGAATGGAGCCGGCGGTCCCGCCGGATGCCAAAGTACCATCGGCACGAATAATGGCGCTATAACGGCGCTTTGCATCCGTCAGAACCTGGCCGGGACGGACGAGGCCGCTTTCCACCAGCGTGTTGAAGGCAACGCGCGGCTCAGCCTTCTTGCCCGTCATGACGGTCAGTTCCGCCTTGCCGAGCGGTTCGACGGCGGCGATGCGGGCAGAGGCCGCGTCGATATAGTCCTGTTCGCGCTCGATGCCGACGAAGTGGCGGCCAAGACGTTTTGCAACGGCACCCGTGGTGCCGGAGCCGAAGAACGGGTCGAGCACGATGTCACCCGGCTTGGTGGACGCCATGATGATGCGTGCCAGCAAGGCTTCCGGCTTCTGGGTGGGATGCACCTTCTTGCCGTCGTCGCCTTTCAGCCGCTCGTGGCCGCTGCAGATGGGGAACAGCCAGTCGGAGCGCATCTGCACATCGTCGTTGGAGGCCTTCAGCGCATCGTAATTGAAGGTGTAGCCCTTGGCTTTCGGATCGCGGCTGGCCCAGATCATCGTCTCATGGGCGTTCTGGAAACGGCGGCCCTTGAAATTGGGCATGGGATTGGTCTTGCGCCAGACGATATCGTTGAGGATCCAGAAATCGAGGTTCTGGAGCATGGAGCCGACGCGGAAGATATTGTGATAGGAGCCGATGACCCAGATGGTGCCATTGGGTTTCAGTACGCGGCGGCAGGCGAGCAGCCAGGCGCGGGTAAACGCGTCATAGGCCTCGAAGGAGGCGAACTGGTCCCATTCGTCATCGACAGCATCGACCAGCGACTGATCGGGCCGGTGCAGCGTGCCGCCAAGCTGGAGATTATAGGGCGGGTCGGCGAAAATCGCATCGACCGACTGGCTCGGGAGGGCATCCAAGGCAGCGACACAATCACCTTTGATGATGCTGTCTTTCCAGGCGTCACTCTCGCCCGCACGATCAAAACCGGCACGCCGAAAATCGGCCAGCGGAAAAACTGCTGCCATTGGTACTCGCTCCATACGCTTACTCTCTACTGACGCTTATGGTTACCGAAGATGGTTATCAAAGCCTGAACAAGTCACGGAAAACGCAAAATAAATAGCTTTTAACGCTGACAGGTGGGATTTGCGGCGGCGGGCGGGGAACCCGAAGCGGCACGAAAACGTTGTGCACAACGGGTTAGTCTGTCGCGCTGTTCTGCGCGGCAGGAAGACGGCAATGGCAAGGGGTGATCCGCAATGGGGTCGATGATGAAAATGGCTTCTTTTTCCGCACATATCGTATGCGCTGCGCTTGTCGTTGCGGCGCTTCCATCGCCATTGCGGGCGCAGGCGCCAACGGCGCAATTTAACGTGGTAACGGATGCGGTGCTGTTCGATGGCGGCCCTTCGCTTGGCAACAGCAACAAGGTGCGTTGGGATTTCTACAAAACCGACCGCGCTGGAGCGCGAACCGACGAGAATGCCGGCGGCTCCTATGACGCCACCTTCGAGGCAAAACTGCCCGCCGGCAAATATGTCGGCGTCGCGGCACTGGGCAATGTGACCCGCGAAATTGCCTTCGAGGTGAAGGATGGCAGCGTCGCAAGACCGAAGGTGAATTTCGATGCGGCGGAACTGACTGTCGTGCCGAAACGCAGCCCTGATGGCGATGTGGAAAGCCAGGCGAAAACCGAAATCACCAAGGGTGATTTTAGGGATAGCGTCTACGGCCAGAATGCGGTCTTCGTGCCGGCGGGCGAGATTGTTCTCACTGGCAGCATCGGCCCGGCAAAGGCGCAGGAAACACTTGCCGTCAAGGCGGGCGAGACGATCAGCCACGAGCTTGTCATCCCCAGTGGCGTGGTGGTAGCCAGGGCGGTTTATGCGCAGGACGGCAAAGCTGTTGAAACGGACGAGATCCGTTTTGAGGCGATGTCGGCCAAGGAAACGCTTGATGGCACGCGCCAGACCATCAACGGGACTTACGGCACCGGTAAGATGATGGAAATGCCCGCCGGCGATTTCGTGATGCGCGCCCGTCTCGGTAAGGTGACGGTGGAGCAGCCATTCACCGTGACCGCCGGAAAGCGGTCCGAGATCACCATCAACCTCGATGCGGGCGTTCTGGCGATCACGGCTCCGGGCGCGGAGCGGATCGATATCGTCGAGACGACCAAAGACCTTCAGGGCACGCAGAAAGAAATTTCCGGCCGCTACGGCACACAGCATCAGGAAACCCTGCATCCCGGCGACTATTCGGTAAAGGTGAGCTACGACAAGAAATCCGGCCGCGACCCCAAGGAAATCAAGGCGACGGTCAAGGCCGCCGAGAGAACCGAGACGAATGTGGCGGAGTAGGTGCAAGCCGCTTCCCGGCCGGGCGCGCTGGCGGCTCGCCGATTTTTACGCCGGCGAACCCTGACGCCGCGATGCGGTCGCACAATCTGATCCACTGGCAACCGCGACAGGCCTGCCGGATATCTCCGGCGGCGAAAGCGAGACGCATTTTCGCCAGAAAGTCCGGTGTCGCCCGCAGCCGTTTTCCGGGGGCGAGCGTCTCGCCCAGAAGCGTCGAAACCGAAAGCCGGGCCGCCTCGTCCCGCTGCACCACACCCTCGTTGAAACAGTGGGCATGGCTTTCGCACAACAGGCCGACGCAGATATCATCGGGACCGTCCACCAGTTCGATATCCTCTTCGCCCGCATTCAGGCGAGCGGCGACACGGTCGTAATTTTCGACGAAGCCGGAGGTGTAGCCCTTGCCCACATAGGTCAGCATACAGAGAAGGTGGTGGGGGCGGAGCCGGACAGTCACGGGGCCGCCGCCTATCCGACAATCGCGAAGGCGTCGCGCACCGAGCCGGACGAGGTGCGGATCGCCTTGCGGCCGATCCATTGCACATGTCCGTCGAGAATGCGCACCGCCTCCTCCGCCCTGCCACCGCGCAGCGCGTCGATGATCGCCCGGTGGTCGGTATCGGTGCGGCGCTCCCAGCCGGCCCGCCAGGCGGAAAACAGGAAGCGGGCGCTTGCCGCATGCAGACCGTCGATCGCTTCCATCAGGCGCGGCATGTTGCAGGGCGCGGTGATGAGGCGGTGGAAGCGGCGGTTGGCCTCTTCCCAGTGCTGCACATCGACGGCGCTGTCGCCTTCGAGCGTTGCGGCCTCGGCCTGATCGAGAATGGCAGGGGTCATGTTGGGAATGGCGTGGCGCAGCGCCAGAACCTCAAGGGCTGCGCGCATTTCCGCCACCTCGCGCACGTCGTCAAGGCCGAAATCCGCGACCCTGACACCCCGGCGCGGAATGCTGGCGGCGAGACCCTGCGCTTCCAGCCTGCGGAACGCTTCGCGCACCGGCACATGCGACGCGCCGAATTCGGCGGCGATATGATCCTGCCGCAGGCGTTCGCCCGGCGACAGTTCACCGCGAACGATGCGCTCGGCGAGCGTACGGCTGATGCGTGCGGCAATGGTGTCTTCAGGTCGTGATTTCACTGGCTTGGGCATAATATCCCATAACGCATATGGCGCGAGACTGTGTAGCGGTTTTTGCAGGCGGGAAATAAGCGACAGCGAATATTTAAAGCCGTACAGGCACTTGCTGAAGCCGAACCAAGCTATGAGCCTGATGGGACCGACCCTTGCGGGTGAGCCGGTTGAGCTTGGCGCGGACATGGTCTAAAAGCCCGGCATCACTTTTCCAGGCAAATTCGATACAGGGAGCGCCCATGAGCGGCTTCGACCTCATTATTTTCGACTGCGACGGCGTTCTGGTCGATTCCGAAATCATCGCGGCACAGGTGGAATCCCGCCTTTTGACCGAGGCCGGTTATCCGATCTCCGTCGAGGAAATGGGCGAGCGCTTTGCCGGCATGACCTGGAAAAACATCCTTTTGCAGGTGGAAAAGGAAGCCAGCATTCCGCTGTCCGCCTCCCTCCTCGACAAGTCGGAAAAGCTGCTCGATGCGCGGCTGGAACGCGATGTGAAGGTCATAGAGGGCGTCAAGTTCGCGCTGTCGCGCCTGACCACGCCGCGCTGCATCTGCTCGAATTCCTCCAGCCACCGTCTGGACATGATGCTGACGAAGGTGGGCCTGAAGCCCTATTTCGCGCCGCATATCTATTCCGCCAAGGACCTCGGCGCTGACCGTGTGAAGCCAAAGCCGGATATCTTCCTGCATGGCGCGGCCCAGTTCGGCGTCTCCCCCGACCGCGTCGTCGTTATCGAGGATTCCGTCCACGGCATCCACGGCGCGAAAGCCGCCGGCATGCGCGTCATCGGCTTTACCGGCGCATCCCACACCTATCCGAGCCATGCCGACCGGCTGACCGATGCGGGCGCGGAAACGGTGATTTCGCGCATGCAGGACCTGCCCGCCGTGATTGCGGCGATGGCCGAGTGGGAAGGCGCTTTTTGAGTTGTGAAATCGATTCTTTCATGATCTGAATGGCTACATTGATCTTTCAATAAATGTAGCTACATTAATTCATGAAAATCATATGGGACGAGCCCAAGAGGCTCGCCAATATCGAGAAGCACGGCTTCGACTTTGCAGATATCGATGGCTTTGACTGGGAGAACGCCATCATCGAGAAAAGCTTGGCCGAATCGGGAAGTTCGCGCTTCAAAGCGATAGGACATTTCCGGAACGGGACTGTTGCCATGGCCAAAGCTGCAAAACTGAAAGAATTCAAACCCGGACACGGCTATACCGAAGCGGACTGGAACGCGGTCGATTTTCCGGAAATGACGGAAGAGGAACTCGCCAATACGCGTCCTGCCCGGGACGTTTTGCCGCCCGCTTTTTTTGAAGCAATTAATGAATACCGAAAGACACGTGGCCGCCCGCCGGTAGATAAACCAAAGAAACAGGTGACGCTGCGCCTCGATGAAGACGTGGTGGAGCGTTTTCGTAACAGTGGCAAAGGATGGCAAAGCCGCATCAATGAGGCCTTACGAAAGGCAGCAGGCATTTAAATTCGTTGCCACTCAACAGAAAACCGGAGCCTGCAGAAGCAGCCTCCGGTTTTTTCATCTAGCCCGTCAAATCACCGGCGCTTGGTCTTTGCCTTGGCGCTCTCGCCGCCGAAGCCGATATAGACGCTGACCGACTTCGGCGCGCCGCCCGGGCCATTGGGAATGGCAACGTGGTCATTGTTGAAGATGAACTGAGTGCCGGCCTGACCTGCCGGGACATCGATGGCAAAATTGGTCGTTTCGCCGTAGATTTCGCCGTCACCATCTTTCACCGTCACGCGGATGGGAACCGTCACGCGGCCGGGCTTGGCCATGGGGCCGGGAACGAGGCGACCCTGCGCCAGCACGTTGACCGTCAGCGTCGATTCGTTGGCGCTGCACGAACGCGTCGTGTCGGAGAGCGAAACCTGATAGACGAGTTTCTGCGGATCGTCCTTGGCGCCGCCGGCATAAACGCGGTGGACGGCGCTGGCGTCGAGAACTGTAACCGTCGGGCAATTGGCCTGCACCACCGGGGCAACGGCATTGGCCTGCGCCGCCGGAGGGTTGATGGCAAGCGAGTCCGCTGGATTGGAGGAATTGCACCCTGCAACGACGGCGAGAAGCGACATCGCGGCGGACAAACGCAAGAAATTCCCTGACACTCTTCTAATTCCCTCTCCATTGTCCCGGAACCGAACCGGAGACGCTGTTTATTGACCTTTCACGCAGGTTGGCGATGGTCTATAGCAGCGACGCCGGAAAAAATCGATTGGCATGTTCGGTTTTGCTTGAATTTTCAAAAAAGCCGTTCATGACCTCGCCAATCGCCTCATTTCCGTGAGACGCTGCCGATAAAGACGCCGGTAAGAACGGTAAGGACAAGGGACTATCTCGTGAAATATGTATCGACCCGGGGTGCGGCCCCTTCGCTTGGTTTCTGCGACGCGCTTCTGGCGGGCCTTGGCCGTGATGGCGGGCTTTACGTGCCGCGCGAATGGCCCTCCATGTCGAAAAAGGAAATCCGCAACCTGCGCGGCAAGTCCTATCAGGACGTCGCCTTCGAGGTTCTCTACCGTTTCACCGGCGGCGAAATTCCGGCAGACAAATTCAAGGCGATGATCGACGACGCCTATTCGACGTTCCGCCACCCGGCCGTCGTGCCGCTGACGCAGACCGGCCCGAACACCTTCGTGCTGGAGCTTTTCCACGGCACCACGCTCGCCTTCAAGGATGTGGCGATGCAGCTTCTCGCCCGGTTGATGGATTACACGCTGACGGAACGCGGCGAGCGCGCCACCATTGTCGGCGCAACCTCCGGCGATACCGGCGGCGCGGCGATCGACGCCTTTGCCGGCCGTGAGCGCACCGACATTTTCATCCTTTTCCCGAACGGCAAGGTCTCGCCGGTGCAGCAGCGCCAGATGACGACGTCCACCGCTTCCAACGTGCATGCGCTGGCGATCAACGGCAATTTCGACGATTGCCAGACGCTGGTCAAAGACATGTTCAATGACGTGAAGTTCCGCGACGGCGTGAAGCTTTCCGGCGTCAACTCCATCAACTGGGCGCGCATCATGGCGCAGGTGGTTTATTATTTCACCGCGTCGCTGTCGCTCGGTGGGCCGGACCGGAAGATTTCCTTCACCGTTCCAACAGGCAATTTCGGCGATATCTTCGCCGGTTACGTCGCCAAGAAGATGGGCCTGCCGATCGACAAGCTCGTCATCGCCACCAATGACAACGACATTCTGGCGCGCACGCTGAAAACAGGCCGTTACGAGATGCGCGGTGTGCAGCCCACCACCTCGCCCTCAATGGACATCCAGATCTCGTCCAACTTCGAGCGGTTGCTGTTTGAAGCCTATGGCCGTGATTCCGCTGCGGTAAAGGCGTCGATGGACGGCCTGAAGCAGTCCGGCGCGTTTGAAATTCCGCCGGCGGCCCTGAAATTCATCAGACGAGATTTCCGCGCCGGCCGCGCCACCGAAAAGCAGGTGGCGGCGACGATCCGTGAGACGCTTGAGAAAACCGGATACCTGATCGACCCGCATACGGCGACCGGCGTTTTCGTGGCGGAAAAGCACGAAAAGGCCGCCAGCCCGATGGTGGTTCTGTCTACCGCTCACCCGGCTAAATTCCCGGCGGCTGTAAAATCCGCTTGCGCAATCGAGCCTGCGCTTCCAGTATGGTTAGCTGACATTATGAACCGGGAGGAGCGTTTCGACATTCTGGACGCAGAGCTGAAAGCCGTGGAAACCTTCATCGGCCAACATGCACGCGCCGGCAAATAGAGACGCGGAAAGACGTTGAGTATGAGAGTTAATGTGACCCGGCTTTCGTCCGGGTTGACCGTTGTGACGGAGAGAATGCCGCATCTCGAAAGCGTTGCTCTTGGGGTGTGGATCAAATCCGGGTCCCGCAACGAGACGACTGCCGAACACGGCATCGCCCATCTTCTCGAACATATGGCCTTCAAGGGCACGGCGCGCCGCACCGCAAGGCAGATCGCCGAAGAAATCGAAAATGTCGGCGGCGAAGTCAACGCCGCGACATCGACGGAAACAACCTCCTACTACGCCCGGGTCCTGAAAGACCACGTCCCGCTCGCCGTTGATATCCTTGCCGATATCCTGACGGAATCGCTCTTCGACGAAGACGAGCTGGAGCGCGAGAAAAACGTCATTCTCCAGGAAATCGGCGCTGCGACCGATACGCCTGATGACGTGATCTTCGATAATTTCTCCGGTGTCGCCTATCGCGACCAGACCATTGGCCGGCCGATCCTCGGCACGCCGGAAACCGTTCAATCCTTCACCAGTGGTCAGATCCGGCATTATCTTGCCCGCAATTATACGACGGACCGCATCTTCGTTGTCGCGGCAGGTGCTGTCGATCACGAAAGCTTCGTGAAGCAGGTGGAAGAGCGTTTTGCCTCGCTGCCGCTCGTTCCGGCAGCAACACCCGTCATGGAAAAGGCTATCTATACCGGCGGCGAAATCCGCGAGACCCGAGACCTGATGGACGCCCAGGTGCTGCTCGGTTTCGAGGGCAAGGCCTATCACGCCCGTGATTTTTATTGTTCGCAGATTCTGGCCAATATTCTTGGCGGCGGCATGTCATCGCGCCTCTTCCAGGAAGTGCGCGAGGCGCGCGGCCTTTGTTATTCCGTTTATGCCTTCCATTGGGGTTTTTCCGATACCGGCATCTTCGGCGTGCATGCGGCGACCGGCGGCAACGACCTCCCGGAACTGATGCCCGTCATCGTTGACGAGTTGCGCAAGTCTTCCCAAACCATCCATCAGGAAGAAATCGACCGCGCCCGCGCGCAAATCCGTGCACAATTGCTGATGGGGCAGGAAAGCCCCGCCGCCCGCGCCGGCCAGATGGCCCGGCAGATGATGCTTTACGGCCGGCCCATCCCCAATGAGGAGATGATGGAGCGCCTGAACGACATCACGCGCGAACGCCTGACCGATCTTGCGGGACGGCTGTTTTTCGATACAGTTCCGACATTGTCCGCAATTGGCCCGCTCGAACATCTGCCGCCTCTTTCAGACATCACTGCCGCGCTTTCCGCGCAGCAGCCTGCAAGGATAAAGGCGAACGGCTGAGAATGGCGGTTTCTTCCGCACAGGGATGGTGAATGCTGCGTTTTCTTTCCCGACATAGCGACACGCCCGAACTGCGCAGCGCCGACTATCTTCTCAGACTGCCGCGCTACAGCGATTTCAGGCAATGGCACGTGCTGCGCTCCGAAAGCCGGCAGTTTCTCCAGCCCTGGGAACCTACCTGGCGTCCGGATGAACTGACGGAAGGCTCCTACCGCACGCGCGTGGTGCGCAACGGGCAGGAATTTTCCTCCGGCACCGCCGTCTCGTTTCTGCTGTTCGAAAAAGAGACGCTGCTCGTCGGCGGCATCACCATCGGATACATTCGCCGGGGCGCTGCGCAGAGCTGCATGATCGGCTACTGGGTGGGCGAGCGCCACGCGGCACGAGGCCATATGTCTGCCGCATTAAAATTGGTAATACCATACATCTTTAACGGACTTCAGTTGCACCGTATCGAGGCAGCCTGTATTCCGGAAAACTTCAAAAGCATCCGGCTTCTCGAAAATGCCGGTTTCCAGCGGGAAGGCCTCTTGCGGGAATATCTGAAAATCAATGGCCAATGGCGGGATCATATGATGTTTTCCCTTCTTGCCGACAAGCAAAGCTCCGGCGGAACGAAGTACGATACATGACCTACAATCACCCTGCGCCTTGCTTGTCGAAACGTCTGGCGGCAATCGCACTGGCTGCACCGTTTTTCCTGCTTTTCCTGCTTTTCTCCTCCTATTCCTATGCTTTCGAGCCGGTGAAGATTTCCCGTGACGACACGGCCCTCGACCTCACCGCCACCACCGATATCTATGCCAATCAGGGCGAAGCCTTTCAGGTCTCGACCGCACCCGGTCCTGATGGTATCCGCCGCCGTATCGAGGTGCGCGCCAGCTCCACCGACCACCAGGGCGACTGGGCGGTTTTCGCGCTCGCCAACGTCTCGGAAGAACAGCTGGAGCGCGTCATCGTCGCCCCGCATTTCCGCCTCGTGAATTCCAAGCTGTTCTGGCCCGATCTCGGCTCGCAGCGCATCATGGCGATCACGCCGAGCGAAGGCTTTGCGCTCGACCGGCAGCCGAGCCCGGATGCCGACGTGTTCCGCATCACGCTCAACCCCGGCTCCGTCATCACCTTCGTCGCCGAGCTTTCGACACCGCAGCTGCCGCAGCTTTATCTGTGGGAGCCGGAAGCCTACAAGGACACGATCAACGCCTTTACGCTTTATCGCGGCATCGTGCTTGGCATTGCCGGCCTGCTGGCCGTGCTTTTGACCATCCTTTTTGTCGTCAAGGGCACCTCGGTTCTGCCGGCCTCGGCGGCACTCGCCTGGGCGGTTCTGGCCTATATCTGCGTCGATTTCGGCTTTCTTGAAAAGCTCATCACCGTCACTTCAAGCGACCAGCGAATATGGAGGGCGGGTGCCGAAGTGGCGCTCGCCTCCAGCTTCGTGGTTTTCCTCTTCACCTATCTCAATCTCAACCGCTGGCATGCGCATCTGGGTTACGCGACCTTTGCGTGGGTGGTGGGTCTCGCGTTGCTGTTCGGCGTCGCGATCTACGATCCTTCGGTCGCGTCAGGCATTGCCCGCGTGTCGTTTGCGCTGACGGCGACGGCCGGTATCGCGCTTATCGTCTATCTCGGTTTCAACCGTTACGACCGGGCCATTCTGCTGGTTCCATCATGGGCGCTCATCCTCGTCTGGCTGTTCGGCGGCTGGCTGACGGTGACGGGGCAGCTGGACAATGACATCGTGCAGCCGGCGCTCGGTGGCGGGCTGGTGCTGATCGTGCTTCTGATCGGCTTCACCGTCATCCAGCATGCCTTTGCCGGCAGTGCCTATCAGCAAGGCCTGTTTTCAGACCTCGAACGCCAGTCGCTGGCGCTGACGGGAAGCGGCGACACGGTCTGGGACTGGGATGTGACGCGCGACCGCATCGTCACCACGCCTGACATTTCCAACCGGCTGGGGCTGGAGCCCGGCACCATGCATGGCGCTGCGCGCAACTGGCTGCCGCGCCTGCACCCTGACGATCGCGACCGGTTCAAGGCGACGCTTGACGTGCTGCTCGACCATCGCAAGGGCCGTCTCAACCACGAATTCCGCATTCGCGCCGAAGACGGACATTTCCACTGGCTGCAAATCCGCGCCCGTCCGGTTCTCGGCTCCAACGGTGAAATCATCCGCTGCGTCGGCACCATCACCGATATTACCGAGCAGAAGAATTCGGTCGAGCGGCTGTTGCAGGATGCGATGAACGACAATCTGACCGGGCTTCCGAACCGGCAGGTGTTTCTCGACCGCCTGCAATCGATCCTCAACCTTTCCTCCGATAGCGAGGGCGTGCGGCCGACCGTGATGGCGATCGATATCGACCGCTACAAGCTGGTCAACGATACGCTGGGCATTGCTGCGGGCGACAACATTCTCATCGCGCTGACCCGGCGCCTGCGCCGTCTGCTGAAACCGCAGGATACGCTGGCGCGTCTCGGCGGCGATGAATTCGGTCTGATCCTGACCTCGGAGCGCGATCCGCAGCGTGTGGCCGATTTTGCCGATGCGGTGAACAAGGCGATCATGGTGCCGATCAATTTCGCCAATCGCGAAATCATCCTCACCGCCTCCATCGGCCTCGTCTCATGGATCGACCAGCAGGAAAGTGCTGCCGGACTGCTCAGCGATGCGGAGCTGGCCATGTATCGCGCCAAGCGCGCCGGCGGCAACCGTGTCGAGCCGTTCCGCCCCGCCTTCCGAACCTCCGGCACCGACCGGCTGCAAATGGAAAGCGACCTTCGCCGCGCCATCGAGCGCAAGGAGCTGTCGCTGGCCTACCAGCCGATCGTCAAGCTTGATGATGGCGAGCTGGCCGGCTTTGAAGCGCTGATGCGCTGGGAACACCCCAAGCGCGGCAATATTCCGCCGAGCGAGTTCATTCCAATCGCCGAGGCCTCCGGTCTGATCGAGCCGCTCGGCATGTTCGCTCTGGAACGCGCAGCGACCGATCTGATGGACTGGCAGCACGCCATCGAGAAGATGCCGATCTTCATTTCCGTCAATATTTCCAGTGCGCAATTGCTGAACAACGAATTGTACAACGATGTGCGCAGCATGCTGACGCGCACCCGCTGCAATCCGCAGCAGCTGAAGCTTGAACTGACGGAATCCGTTGTCATGGAGAACCCGGAACAGGCGCGGCTGGTGCTTTCGAAGCTCAAGGAAACCGGCCTCAGCCTCGCCATGGACGATTTCGGCACCGGCTATTCGTCACTCGCCTATCTTACCCGCTTCCCCTTCGACACCATCAAGCTCGACAAGGCGCTGGTGGCCAATACCAGCGACAAGCGCAATGTGCTGCTGCGCTCGGTCATCGCCATGGCGCGCGCGCTCGACATGCAGGTCGTGGCGGAAGGCATCGAAACGCCTGAGGATGCGGCGGAACTGGCGCGCATGAATTGCCATTTCGGGCAAAGCTTCCTGTTCGGTACCCCGGTTTCGGGCGACGCCGCGCTGAAGCTTCTGCGGGAGCGGTTCCAGCCGACGAAGCGGGCTTCGTGACGGGATAGCAGGGGCAATGTGTCCTGCTTTAGACGAACGCGACGTCATCCTCGGGCTCGTCCCGAGGATCTAATCACGCATCCTAAAATGACCGTTGGCAGATCCTCGGGACAAGCCCGAGGATGACGGAGGAGAGGTTATTCCTTCTCCTAAAAGTCTTGGATTTTTATAGCAACGCGCCAATCTTCACTGAACCATCGCCCCATACTGCGCATCCGCCGCCACCTTCCCATGCAGCAGGTCGTGAATGAACTCCATCTTCGCCACCACCGGCGGTGCCAGCACAAAGGGATAGAGGTCCGCCTCCCCCATGCTGCGCTGGATGGAGTTGATGGCGACGCTGAGCGGGATCCAGGCCTTGACCAGCTGCGCGGCGCTGCGGGCCTTATAGGGATCGAACGTCACCTCCGCCGCCATTTCCTCATGCCCGTCAGGATCGATCGCGACGCCGAAGGCGCGGGCGGTCTCAAGCGTATCGACAATGTGCAGATAATGCGCGAAGCACTCGGCAAAATCCTCGAAGGGGTGGACGGAAGCATAGGAGCTTATGAAAGTCTCCTGCCAGTCGGGGTGTGGACCCTGTTCGTAATTGCGTTGCAGCGCCGCGCCATAATCCTCGCGGTCATCGCCGAACACCGCGCGGCAGGCCTCCAGCCGGTTCGCATCGCGGACCAGCTTGTTCCAGATGAAATGCCCGACCTCGTGGCGGAAATGGCCGAGCATGGTACGATAGGGCTCATTCATGTTGGCTCGCACCTGCTCGCGCGTCGCATCGTCGGCTTCCGCCGCGCGAATGGCGATCAGGCCCTCGTCGTGGCCGGTCATGGCGGGAATGACGGAACCGTCGGGCGCGACCTCGTCGACCAGAAAATCGAAGACGAGCCCGCCGGCCGGATCGGCATCGCGGTTGGGATGCGGCAGGCCGAGCCGCAGCATCGAATAAAACAGATGCCGCTGCGCCTGGCTGATGCGCCGCCATTGTTCGATGCCCTGTTCGGTTGCGATGTCAGGCACCAGACGGTTGTGGCTGCAGGCGGGGCAAAAGGCGCTCTCGCTTTCCGCCGGCACCGACCAGTTGCAGATGTCGTTCACCTCATTGGCGCAAAAGCGTAGCTGTTTTTGCGGCTCCGCCACGATCTGCCAGTTCGGCTCGCCTGCGGGCGCCAGGGCCTCCATGGAAAGACGCTCCGGCACGAAGGCCAGGCGATGGCCGCAGGAGACGCAGAAACGATTATCGAAATGGACCGGCTGGCCGCAGGATGCGCAGGAAAAAAGCTTCATTGATGAAACCCTTGCGATGGATCAGTGGGGGGGGATGCAAACATACGATGGCAACGTGAACGGCGTAACAAACCCATCGTTCCGGCACCCCATACGATAAGAGCGCATGTGCGATAACACATGCGCTCCAAGCGCCGCACCGTTAGAGAGGCGCAATCCGTCAGGCGGCATTACATCCGGTCGACGGCGCCCTTGACGGCGTCTTTTGCCTTGCCGACGTTTTTCTGAACCTTGCCCTTGGTTTCCTGGGCGGCACCCTTGGCGCGCAACTCGTTGTTGCCGGTTGCTTCACCGACGTTCTTCTTGACCTTGCCTGCAACTTCGTTGGCTTTACCGGCGATCTTGTCTGATGTGCTACCCATGTCACTGCTCCCTAGTTGAGCCGTACTGTCTGTTCGGCTTTCCGGGTGACTAACGTGAGGGAGCAAGATTTGGTTCCAGCCTATAATTACATGGCGGCTGCGGAAATTTCAGGCGCGTCAAATCAAGCGTGGCCGGCATCCGTGGAGAGCATGCGCGCGTCCACGCCCATCAGGGCCAGCGCCCGTTCATATTTATTGTCCAGCCCACGGTCGAAAATCAGCTCTTCCGCCGCCGGGCAATTCAGCCAGCCATTATTGGCGATCTCGTTTTCCAGCTGGCCCGGCCCCCAGCCCGCGTAACCGAGCAGCATGGTAGCCTTTTGCGGGCCGCGGCCGTTGGAAATGGCGCGGACGATATCCAGCGTCGCCGTCAGCGAAATATCGTCGCTGACCGGAATGCTGGATTCGCTCAAATAATCATCGGAATGCAGCACGAAACCTCGGCCGGATTCGACAGGACCGCCGCACTGGATCGGAAATTCGCGGGTGCGGTTGGGCAGCATGATGGCGTCGTTGCTATCAACCAGTTTCAGATGCAGCAGAATATCGGTGAACGTGATCTGCTGCGGCCGGTTGATGATGAAGCCCATGGCGCCGGCATCCGAATGGGCGCAGATATAGATCACCGCACGGGCAAAATTACCGTCGTCCAGCCCCGGCATCGCCATGAGGAACTGACCATCGAGAAAGCCACGTTCGCGTTTGTCCATCAGGGTTGAAAAGCTCACCGGCGCCTCCAGCAGACCGAATTCCGTCGTTGAACGGAAAACGGCGTTCGCACTTCGACAGGGAACAGGATGCGGCATAGCGCCCGATCAATCAACCGAAAATGATGAACCGCACGAATTCGTAACTGGTCGGCTGAGCGATGTTGGGTTAGACGGAAGGAATGAGCGCCAGGACATTCTTCCGACTTTCACATCTTCGTTTCGCGGCCGCATTCGCCGTTCTCCTCGGCGGTGCTGACGTCGCCCGGGCCGAAATTACCGATTGGGCCAGAAGCGAAGGCGGCCAGATGCGCGTGGCAAGCCTTGCCATGGATGCCGATGGCGTGGTGCGCGGCGTGCTGCAGATCGAGCCGAAAGACGGCTGGATAACCTATTGGCGCGAGCCGGGCGAAGCCGGCATTCCGCCGAAGATCACGCTTGATCCGGCAAGCGGCGTGACACTCACCACCATGGCCTATCCCGTTCCCAAGCTCATCGAAAATGGCGAAATCACCGATATCGGCTACGACCAGGCCGTCAGCCTGCCCTTTCAGCTGAAGGCAGCCGACCCGGCGGCCAGCGGAAAGATCGACCTCACCGCCTTTATCGGGGTGTGCCAGAATATCTGCATTCCCTTCGAGGCGACATTCTCGATCGACCGTGGCAATGCCGGTGATGACGACCATGAGGAACGGCGCCTGCTCGAGGAAGCGCGCGAAACGCTGCCAGAAGCGGCATCCGACGATTTCAAGGTGATCGATTTCCATATCACGCCCGACAAGACCATGCTCGGCGTGCAGCTGCAATTGCCGGAAAACGCGCCGAAGGAAACCGAGATCTTCATCGCCGGTCCTTCGGGCTTTGCCTATTACGAACCGCAGAACCTGGTGCGCGACAAGCGCAAGCTCTCCTTCTACATGAACATCAAGGGCCTGCCGAAAACCTATCAGGTGCAGGGCAACAGCTGGCCCATTCTGGTCAAATCCGGGGATCGGGCGATGGAGACGATGCTGAATTTCCCGAAACCCTGAGCGCTTCTTCGGTCGTTCCCGAGCAGGTGATTCAGCTCTGGAATTTACCTCGAAAACCGCATGACAGATTTCATTTTCGTGCTCTATAGTCGCGCGAACCGAACGGCCACAGGAGCACTGATATGACCATCAAGATCGGCGAAAAACTGCCTTCCGCAACCTTCAAGGAAAAGACGGCCGACGGCCCGGTGGAAACCACCACCGACCAGCTTTTCGGCGGCAAGAAGGTGGTTCTTTTCGCCGTACCCGGCGCTTTCACCCCCACCTGCTCGCTGAACCACCTGCCGGGCTACCTCGAAAACCGCGACGCCATTCTCGCCAAGGGCGTGGATGACATCGCCGTCGTCGCCGTCAACGACTGGCACGTCATGGGCGCATGGGCGCAATCATCAGGCGGTCAGGGCAAGATCCACTTCCTCGCCGACTGGGACGCCGCCTTCACCAAGGCGCTGGGCCTCGATGCCGACCTTTCCGGCGGCGGGCTTGGCGTGCGCTCCAAGCGTTATTCGATGCTGGTTGAAGATGGTGTGGTGAAGTCGCTCAACGTGGAAGAGAATCCCGGTCAGGCGACTGTTTCCGCTGCTGCGGCGATGATCGAGCAGCTTTGACATTAAGAAGATGGCCTCTTGGCCCTGGATCTGACGTCATCCTCGGCCCTGTGCCGAGGATCTAATCACGTCCAATTCAATCGAGACGTTGCAGATGCTCGGGACAAGCACGAGCATGACGGAAGAGAGCGGCGAGAAGCCGTCCTCTCAAACATTCATATCAAACACCAGAAGACCGGCGAGACCGCCATCGGTGAGCGACACCAGACGTTCCCCCGCCTCCACATGCTGCGGATGGGCGAGATAGTCGTCGCGGGCCTCGGGGCTTTCGAGCGTCACGATGAAGCCGTCGACGAAGCCGCCGTTCAGGCCTTCGGGCGAGACATTCTGGCCGTATTTCACATCGATGATGCCGGGTATCACGTCCTTCAGGGCAGCGATCGCCTCGAACGCGGCGTGTTTTTCAGAGGATGCCGTCGCAGCCTTGAAGCGTAGAAATACACAATGCAGGATCATCCGGATTCCTCTCCTCCGTTGGACGCAACGCAGGCGCCCTTGACGACAAGATAAGTCGGGTTTCGGTTTTCACAACCCCGATAAAGGCGGCCCGGGTTAAATCAGCTCGGACTGAACCGAGCGGACATAAAGCAGGCTTGCATTACCGGCGCTTGAAGGGCTCCATGCCCTTGCGTGCCAATTCATCGGCGCGCTCATTTTCCGGGTGGCCGGCATGGCCCTTGACCCAGTGCAGGGTAACCTTGTGGCGCTCCTGCGCCGCTTCAAGCGCCTGCCATAGCTCGACATTTTTGACCGGCTTATTATCGGCGGTTTTCCAGCCCTTCTTTTTCCAGCCGAAAATCCACTTGGTTATGCCGTCCTTGACGTAAGCGCTGTCGGTATAAAGGTCGACCTCGCAGGGGCTTTTCAGCGCATTGAGCGCCGAAATCGCCGCCAGCAGTTCCATGCGGTTATTGGTGGTATCGGCCTCGCCGCCGGAGAGTTCCTTTTCGGTCTCGCCATATCGCAGCACAGCGCCCCAGCCGCCGGGACCGGGATTACCCGAGCAGGCGCCATCGGTAAAAATATCGACATGTTTCATTCGCCGACCAGCCCATATTCGGCGACATTGGCGATCGCGCGGTGGAACCGCAGCTTGCGCAGATATTCCAGCGGGTCTTTCTTGACTACCATAGCCCCCTCCGGCGTCGTCAGCCAGTCGTAGAGCCGCGTCAGGAAGAAACGCAGTGCCGAACCGCGCGCCAGAAGCGGCAGGGCATCCAGCTCCGCCTCGCTCATCGGGCGCACCGACTGATAACCTTCCAAGAGCGCCTTGCCCTTGGTGACGTTATATGCGCCATCCTTTTCGAAGCACCAGGCATTGAGGCAGATCGACACGTCATAAGCGAGCAGATCGTTGCAGGCGAAATAAAAGTCGATAAGGCCGGACAGCTCATCGCCGAGGAAAAACACGTTGTCCTGAAACAGATCCGCATGGATGACGCCGGCCGGCAGATCCTTCGGCCAATGGGCGGCGAGATAATCGAGCTCAGGGCGAATCTCGTCCCTCAAACCCTTCTCCACCTCATCGGCGCGGTCTTCCGACTTGTCCCACAGCACCTTCCAGCCTTCGATGGAGAGCGCATTCGGCCGCTTTATCTCGAACCCCTCGCCGGCCAGATGCATGGCGGCCAGCGCCTTGCCGACTTCGCGGCAATGTTTGGCTTCCGGCTTTCGCAGCCACATGCCTTCGAGGAAGGAGATCAGCGCCGCCGGGCGGCCCGACAATTCGCCCAGCAATTCCCCATCCCTGCGCGGCAGGGGCAAGGGGCATGACAGGCCCTTGGCAGCCAGATGCTGCATGAGGCCGAGGAAGAACGGCAAATCGTTTTTTTCCACCCGCTTTTCATAAAGCGTCAGGATCAGCGGGTCCTTGGTGGTATGCAGCAGGAAATTGGTGTTTTCGACGCCTTCGGCAATGCCCTTATAGGAGGTGAGGCTGCCGGTGTCATATTGCGTGAGGAAATTCCTCAGATCATCTTCGGTGATGTCCGTGTAAACTGCCAATTTCAAATCTCTTGATGAAGGATGGAATGAAAATCTCGGGGGTGGAGATGACGGATACAAGGGGAGAACCCCCTCACCTCGTCATCATCCCGTTCTAGGCACCGGCGGTGGCTTTCGGCGGCAGCGCATTGCTGGCATTGCCGTTGACGAAAGCCATGTCGTCCGTCGTCAGTTCGATGCTGCGCAGTTCACGATTGACGAGGAAATGTTCCGTTTCCTCAACCGTCACGGCAAGATCGAGCGTGGTGTCGAAACGCGCCTTGAAGGCTTCGATGATCTCATCGACGATAACTTCAGGGGCGGATGCGCCGGCCGAAAGTCCGACAGTGCGGATATCGCCGATCGTGTCCCAATCGATTTCCGAGGCCCGCTGCACCAGCACCGAGTGTTTGGCGCCGGCGCGCAGCGCCACCTCCACCAACCGCTTGGAATTGGAGGAATTGGGCGCGCCGACCACGATGAACAGGTCGCAGCCGGGCGCTGCCTGCTTCACCGCATCCTGACGGTTGGTGGTTGCGTAACAGATGCTATCGGCGGCGGGCGACTGAATGGCGGGGAAGCGTTCCTGAAGTCTGGCGATGACGCCGGCGGTATCATCGACCGAAAGCGTCGTCTGGGTGACGAAACCGAGGTTTTCACGGTCTACGGGTTCGTAGACACCCGCATCTTCCACCGTCTCGACCAGCGACACGGTGCCTTCAGGCAGCTGGCCCATGGTGCCGATGACCTCAGGGTGACCGGCATGGCCGATCAGCACCACGTGGCGACCAAGGCGCTGGTGGCGCATGGCCTGCTTGTGAACCTTGGAGACCAGCGGGCATGTGGCGTCGAGATAAAACAGGTTGCGCGCCTGTGCATCTTCCGGCACCGATTTCGGCACGCCATGGGCGGAAAACACCACCGGCTGCTCGCGATGTTCGGCGGGGATTTCATGCAGTTCCTCGACGAAAATCGCGCCTTTGGCTTCCAGCCCTTCCACCACATAACGGTTATGCACGATTTCGTGGCGGACATAGACCGGCGCGCCATAGGCCTTCAGCGCCAGCACAACGATCTGGATCGCCCGGTCCACGCCCGCGCAAAAGCCGCGCGGTCCGCACAGCCTTATCGTCAAAGGGGGTTTGGAAACGGCGATGTTCATTCGTGCTCCTTGGCCTGCTTCTTGGCGAGTTCCATGCCTTGCCCGATAGCCTGCCCTTGCCGGGCGGGGCGCACGTTATTCGTCGCGCGCCTTATGGTTCCGGAAATAGGCAAAACCAACGACGATGACAAGGGCCAGCGCCAAGCCATACCACGTTATCGCATATTGCAGGTGATTGTTGGGCAAATCTATCAGCGTCACCCCGCCCTGAGGCCAGCCGCCGGGGTTGGGCGCCGTGTCGGCATCAACGAAGAGATTGACCAGCCGATTGGAGGGGATATCGACGCTCGAGGCCATGACCGCCAGATCCTTCCAGTAGAAGATGTTCTTGGCGATATCGTTATCCGGCAGCAGCGAGGAGGGTTTGGCAACCAGTGGCGCGCGCGCCAGCCCTGTTATCGCGACCTCGCCGGTTACCTGTCCTTCCGTTCGTTTGGCTTGTTCCTTCATCTCGAAGGGCACGAAACCGCGATTGACGAAGAGAATGCGGCCATCGTCAAGCGTCAGCGGCGTATAGATGTAATAACCGGTTCGGCCCTGATGGGTAGCGAAGAAATGCCGCTCGCGGGCGTGGTCGAAAGTGCCTGACAGCCTGACCCTGCGATATTCGATCTCGCCGCCGCTTTTTGCCAGTGCTTCGATATCGGCAAGCGGAACCGGGCTCGCGCTCAGCCGCTGCTCGATATCGGCCATCAGCGCCTCTTTCCAGTAAAGCCGCTTCACCTGCCATGTACCGAGCCCGAGAAGAATGGCAAGCGCCAGCAGGACGAGCGGTGCGGCGAACCAGACCCGTCTGTCCGCCGCCTTCATGTGGGAAACCTCATTCACGATCAAGCCTGCCTTCGCTTGCATTGTTGCGGTATTGCAGCGCAATCATGATCCCCTTCAGCTTGCGCAAAAGCACGAGCGAGATGATCACCGTAAACGGCAACCAGAGCATGACATGCACCCAGACGGGCGGCGCAAAACGCTGATCGAACCAGAGCGCCAGCCCGACCACCAGAAAACCGACAATCAGCATGACGAAGACCGCCGGACCGTCACCCGCATCGGCGAAACCATAGTCCAGCCCGCAGGCGGTGCAGGCCGGTTTCGGGGTCAGGAAACCGTCGAACAGTCGGCCGTTACCGCAACGCGGGCAGCAGCCTCTCCAGCCCACCTTGATGGGATCAACGGGTGCGAAATCGCCGTTTGATGGTTCGGATTTCGATTGTTCAGACTTCGATTGTTCAGACATGGAGAGAACTCCCGCGAAGTTTCCCAACACCCGCATCGGTCATCCCTGAGCTTGGCCCAGGGATCCACGCTTTCAGCGGGCCTATGGATCCTCGGGTCAAGCCCGAGGATGACGTCGTGTCTGCAGGAAGCCGCCTCGAAACCAGAGCAATCACTTATCGCTCGGCGTTGCCCTTTGGTTTCTTCTCCCCGCCGGGGAGAAGGTGGCCCGAAGGGTCGGATGAGGGGGCAACGTTGCCGCATACCGCCGACCTTGCCCCCTCATCCCGCTGCCGCGACCTTCTCCCCCTCGGGGAGAAGAAATACGCGGCACCCGCTCGATCAAGAAGCAATGTGGCTGCTACCCGGCCCGATTAACCGTGAACCGGCGCGCCCCAGCCACCCCAGATGTAGATGGCGAAGAACAGGAACAGCCAGACGACGTCAACGAAATGCCAGTACCAGGCGGCCGCTTCGAAACCAAAATGCTGCTTGGGCGTGAAACCGCCGGCAATGGCGCGGAACAGGCAGACCAGCAGGAAGACCGTGCCGACGAAGACGTGGAAACCGTGGAAACCGGTCGCCATGAAGAAGGTCGCGCCATAGATCGAGTTCTTGAAGTCGAACGGGGCGTGTATGTATTCGTAAACCTGCACGGTGGAGAACAACACGCCAAGTGCCACGGTGAGCGCGAGGCCGCTGATCAGGCCCTTGCGATCATTGTGCAGCAGGGCATGATGCGCCCAGGTGACGCAGGTGCCCGACAGAAGCAGGATGACGGTGTTGTAGAGCGGCAGGTGCCAGGGGTCGATGACCTCGATACCCTTGGGGGGCCATTGTCCGCCGGTATATTCGAGGCGGGACGCCTGAACTGCTTCGTGCGGATAAAGGCTGGCATCGAAATAGGCCCAGAACCACGCGACGAAGAACATCACCTCCGAGGCGATGAACATGATCATACCATAACGCAGGTGAAGCGAAACGACGCGGGTATGGCTGCCCTCATTGGCTTCCTTGATCGTGTCCGCCCACCAGGCGTACATCGTGTAGAGCACGATGACGAGGCCGATATAAAACAGCCAGGGATTGGCCAGTTCCATGCCGAACAGCTTGAAGGAGCCGGCCGACAGGTAACGCATGTAACAGACGCCGCCGAAGGTCAGAATGAAGGCGCCGATCGAGGCCAGGATAGGCCATGGGCTTGGATCTATGATGTGGTAATCGTGGTTCTTCTGATGCGTATCTGCCATTGCGACAATCCCCGAATGTCTCTTCCCTGACCCGGCCTCAAAGAGGCCAGGTCTCCTCTCACAATTTGCTTTCGCCAGATGAAGTCTTTACCGGCAAGGACGCAACCGGTTTTTCGGTTTTGGCCGGATAAAACGTATAGGACAGCGTCAAAGTATGAATGCTCTTGGTTTCGCGCGCCGTGGCGATATCAGGATCGACGAAGAAAACCACCGGCATTTCCAGTGTTTCGCCCGGCTGCAGCGTCGTTTCGGTGAAGCAGAAACACTCCACCTTGTTAAAATAGGCACCGGCTTCCATCGGCGTGACGTTGAATACCGCCGTGCCCGTGGTCGCCACGGGCGAACGGTTGGTCGCCTTGAAGGTGACCTGTATCGTCTCGCCAATCTTCGGCTTGACCATCTTGTCGACCGGGCGGAAATCCCAGTTGAGGCCGTTCGACGTATTGGCGTCAAAAGTGACATTGATGGTCTTGTCGAGAATGACGTCGGAATATTGCTCAACGCGCTGGGTCGTGCCGTTATAGCCGGTGACACGGCAGAACAGACTGTAGAGCGGAACGGCGGCGTAAGCCATGCCGATCATGGCGCAGAAAAATACCAGACAGAGCACCAGGATCGAGCGGTTGCTCACTCGCTGCGTGTTGGCCGTTGCCGTGTCTGTTCCCATATTCGCCCCCCCGGTATTCGCCATGTCCTCTTCCGCTCCCTCAGATCAGACCGTTAATTCGCGCCGATCTTGATGATGGTGATGACGTAAAACAGCACCACCAGACCCGCCAGCAAAACGCCGAGCGCGATGTTGCGCCCGCGTCGCGATTTTTTCTGCGCCGCGCTCAGTTCCACAGTTTCCATCACAGAACTCCCGTCATCACGGCCTTCAGGGCCGGCGCAAAATGATCGGCCAGAAGGCCGGAGAAAATAGCGAAGAGGTACAGCACCGAATAGGCGAACATCTTCTTGGCCGGCAGCATCTTCTCGTCACCCTCAGGCATGCGCCGGACAACGAGCGAACAGTAAACGAAGATAGCGCTCAGCACGGCGGCGAAAATGCCGTAACCGGCGCTCGCCAGACCCGTGAAATAAGGTGCGACGGCAGCCGCCGCCGTCAGCACGGCATAAACGATCATCTGGTTCTTGGTGGAGCGCTCGCCCGCCACATTCGGCATCATCGGAATGCCGACGGAGCCGTAATCGCGCATCTTGAACAGCGCCAGCGCCCAGAAATGCGCCGGCGTCCACAAAAAGATGATGAGGAACAGGATGATGCTGTCCAGCGACACGCCGCCGGTAACGCAGGCCCAGCCAAGCATGGGCGGAAAAGCGCCGGCAGCACCGCCGATGACGATGTTCTGCGGCGTCGAGCGCTTCAGCCACATCGTATAAACGACAGCGTAAAAGAAGATGGTGAAGGCAAGCAGGCCGGCGGAGAACCAGTTGACCGCAAGGCCGAGGATGACCACCGAAAAGGCCGACAGCGTCAGCCCGAAGGCCAGCGCCTCACGCGGCGCGATGCGGCCGGACGGGATCGGCCGCTTGGCGGTGCGGCTCATCACGGCGTCGATATCGGCATCGTACCACATGTTAAGCGCGCCGGATGCGCCAGCGCCGACGGCGATACAGAGAATGGCGATCAGCCCAAGCACCGGATTGATTTCGCCCGGCGCCAGCACGAGGCCGGCAAAGGCCGTGAAGACGACCAGCGACATGACGCGCGGCTTCAGCAATTCGAAATAATCGCGCGCGCCGGCTTCCGAGAGTTCGGAGCTTTCAACACCCAGCATATCGCGATTGTCGATAACGGTCATTTCCTGTCCTGTTTTCCTTCAGATGCCACTTGTCGCGGCATCCCCTGCACCGGCCCGAAAAACGAATGTGATTTCCGGCATGCGCGATGCGTCAATTCATTGGGTCCGAACGTTTCGGCATGGGCCGCATCGGGAAAAACCGATGCCATTCGCCTGGCCTGTCGCCGCGCCCGCCCCGCCATTCGTCTGCGCCTGCTTATTCATAAAGGCCAAACTTGGCATTTATCACATTCAGGCATGTATCACGTCGGACGATAAGCTTCGCTTGGACAAAATGTCACGCGGGCGGCGGACCCATCCACCTTCGGAAACGGCACGGACGCAACCACGCCGTCCCCTTTTTCAGCAACCGGAATGCGCGAGCCACGCCCGCGCCTTCCGGTCCGGCATTCAGCGAATGCGCGGAAGCTGTTCCCACTGGTGGTAAGGCGGCGGCGAAGACAGCTGCCATTCGAGCGTTGTCGCACCCTCACCCCAGGGATTGTTGCCGGCGATCCGCTTTTTGGCGAAGGCTTCCCAGACGCCGAAAAGGAAGATCAACACGGCAACGGCTGAGATGTAGGAACCGTAAGAAGACACCAGGTTCCAGCCGGCATACGCATCGGGATAATCGATGTAGCGGCGCGGCATGCCGGCGAGACCCAGGAAGTGCTGCGGGAAGAAGATCAGGTTCACGCCGACGAACATGACCCAGAAATGCAGCTTGCCGATGAACTCGTTATACATGTAGCCGGTGATCTTCGGGAACCAGTAATACCAGCCGGCGAAGATCGCAAAGACCGCGCCGAGCGACAG
The DNA here is from genome assembly GCF_009498615.1 of Agrobacterium sp. ICMP 6402. Lineage (NCBI taxonomy): Bacteria > Pseudomonadati > Pseudomonadota > Alphaproteobacteria > Hyphomicrobiales > Rhizobiaceae > Agrobacterium > Agrobacterium sp. ICMP 6402. The sequence goes on along the minus strand of NZ_QSNV01000001.1, from coordinate 307,375 downwards.
AACGTAGTGGAAGTGGGCCACGACGTAATAGGTATCATGCAGCGAGCGGTCGAGACCGGCATTGGCGAGCTGCACGCCGGTGACGCCACCGACCGTGAACAGGAAGATGAAGCCGATCGCCCAGATCATCGGGGTCGAGAAGGTCAGCGAACCGCCCCACATGGTCGCGATCCACGAGAAGATCTTGATGCCTGTCGGCACCGCGATGACCATGGTTGCGAAGACGAAATAACGCTGCGCTTCAAGCGACAGGCCGACCGTATACATGTGGTGCGCCCAGACGATGAAGCCGACTGCGCCGATGGCGACCATGGCATAGGCCATGCCGAGATAACCGAAGACCGGCTTCTTGGAGAAGGTGGAAATGATGTGGCTGATGATGCCGAAGCCGGGCAGGATCAGGATGTACACTTCCGGATGACCGAAGAACCAGAACAGGTGCTGGTAGAGGATCGGATCACCGCCGCCTTCCGGCGAGAAGAATGCCGTACCGAAGTTACGGTCGGTCAGAAGCATGGTGATGCCACCCGCCAGAACCGGCAGCGACAGCAGAAGCAGGAATGCGGTGACCAGAACCGACCAGGCAAACAGCGGCATCTTGTGCAGCGTCATGCCCGGGGCGCGCATGTTGAGAATGGTGGTGATGAAGTTGATCGCGCCGAGGATCGAGGATGCGCCGGCGATATGCAGCGAGAAGATCGCCAGATCCACCGCCGGTCCGGGCATGCCGCTGGTCGATAGCGGCGGATACATGGTCCAGCCGCCGCCCACGCCGTAACCGCCCGCCGGACCTTCGACGAAGAGCGACAGGAGCAGCATGATGAAGGCTGGAACGATCAACCAGAAGGAAATGTTGTTGAGGCGCGGGAAAGCCATGTCAGGAGCGCCGATCATGATCGGGATCATCCAGTTGGCAAAACCGCCGATCATCGCCGGCATGACCATGAAGAAGATCATGATAAGCGCATGCGCTGTCGTGAACACGTTGAACATGTGCTTGCCGCCGTCGATGGCGGCGTCGCCCTCGAAGCCGTAAACCATGGCGGCCAGACCGTGGAAGATCTGGATGCCCGGCTCCTGCAGTTCCATGCGCATGACAACCGACAGCCCGCCGCCGATGATGCCCGCGATGATGGCGAAGATCAGGTAGAGCGTGCCAATGTCCTTATGGTTGGTGGACAGGAACCAGCGGGCGAAAAAGCCCGGCTTATGGGAATGATGCGCATCATGCGAATGATCGTCATGCGCGTGCGCTTCATTTGCGGATTGACCATGCGAGTGATGATCGTCGTGTGCGGAAGGTCCAGCCATTGTCGTCACTCCAGGTCTCAGTTGGTTTCGTTGGCGGCAACATCGACCGTGCGCGGAGCGCCGTCGACGGAGGCCATCAGCGCCCGGTTCGCGCCGTTCAGATCAGAAGCGGCGGCGGCGTGCCAGGCATTGTACTGCTGTTCGGAAACCACCCGAATGGCGATCGGCATGAAGGCGTGGTCCTTGCCGCAAAGCTCGGAACATTGGCCGTAATAAAGGCCTTCCTTCTCCGGCTTGAACCATGTTTCGTTGAGGCGGCCCGGAACAGCGTCGATCTTGACGCCGAAAGCGGGCATGGCGAAGGCGTGAATGACATCGGTCGGAGCCGCCGTCACCAGAAGGCGAACGGTCTTGCCGACCGGAACGACCATTTCATTGTCGACAGCAAGAAGACGCGGATAGCGGGCCTTGTCCTCCTTGCCCGCAGCAGCGCGATCCTGCTCCTTCAGCAGATAGCTGTCGAAGGCGAGCGGCTCGGCGCCCTCAGCGGCCTTGTATTCATAATTCCACAGCCACTGCGTGGCGGTCGCCTTCAGCGTCAGGTCCGGGTTTTCCGGCTGGGTCAGCTGCGCGTTCAGAAGATTGAACGAGGGAATGGCAAGGAACATGAGTATGAGCACAGGCGCCAGCGTCCACACCACCTCGATCGCCGTGTTATGGCTGGTCTTGGAAGCCACCGGATTTTTCGCGGCGCGGAATTTCAGGGCGACGATGATGAGCAGCACAAGTACGAAAAGCGTAACCGGAACAATGAACCAAAGCGTATATTGTTCGAACCAGCGTATTTCGTGCATGATCGGCGTGGCGGCCTCCTGCATGCCCATTTGCCAATGCACCGGCTGATCGGCGTGGGCGCCGACAGCCGTGAGCAGACAGGTCATCCCCGCCAATGCTGCGTAAATCCTATTCCTCACGGTACCCTCTCCCTCACGCGTCTGATCTTGATCAATCACAGACGCAGAATCCATGCTAATGGTACTAACTTAAAACCACAGTTTGCCCTCTGCCGCAATATGCGTCGGGACACGGATGCCCGCCAATTTTGCCATTGGTCAATTGACGGTCGACTTTCCCGCACTCCGCAACAGCATGGGTAGGCCGCAACCGGTTTCAAACAGTCAAAATGCGGCACAGGCCCTTCTTTCAGAGGGTTTTGCAGCCTGCCAGCGCAGGCCGGACACGGGGTGGCGGGCGCAGAAATTACACACATGAACAAAGCGGAAAGGTCCTATTTCCGCCCAACTCCGCTGGAATTGAAGGCTGTAGGCTTTTTTTTCCGGATTATGGCGTCAAAATAGCCGCACTGATTCGAATCCCAGAGGTATCCATGCGTCTTTCCCCGCTCGCGCGCACTTTTCTTGCCGCCGCCGGTCTTGCCATCATCGCCCCCGCTGCTGCGGCGCTGGCGCAACAGCAGCCGCCCGGCACGCCGAAATCGACGCATGGCGCATGGTCTGTCATCTGCGACAAGCCGGCCGGTGCGTCGGAAGAGCAATGCGCCCTGATGCAGAACGTGATTGCCGACGACCGCCCGGAAGTGGGGCTTTCGGTGGTGGTGCTGAAGACCGCCGACCGCAAGTCGCGCATCCTGCGTATCCTCGCGCCGCTTGGCGTTCTGCTGAAGGACGGCATGGAGCTTTATATCGACAACAACAATATCGGCCGCGCCTATTTCACCCGCTGCTTCTCCGAAGGCTGCTATGTCGAGGTGGATATCGACGACGAGCTGCTGAAGGTTCTGCGTGCCGGCAAGGCCGCCGTTTTTGCGCTGCGTGAATCGGTCGATCAGGATCGTGTCGGCATTCCGATCGAGCTGACCGGCTTTGCCGAGGGCTACGACGCACTGCCGTAACGCCTCGTCGTCAACGGGCAGCCTTGCGTCTCCCCGCTCCAGTGCCTAAATCGGTCATTGAACGATAATGACTGGAGCCTCCCATGACCGACGATCTTGTAAAACTCTTCGATTGCGATGAAACGCAATTGCGCAAGCTTGTCGGAGAGGCGCTGGCCGGTGCTGACGACGGTGAGCTGTTCATCGAACATGCGCAGGCCGAATCGCTGACCTTCGACAATGGCCGGCTCAAGGGCGGCTCCTTCAACACCGATCAGGGTTTTGGCCTGCGCGCCGTTGCCGGCGAGACGGTGGGTTACGCCCATGCCGGCGAGCTTTCGGAAGGCGCACTGAAGCGCGCTTCGGATGCGGTTGGCGCTGTCACCCGCGGTTATTCCGGCTCCTATGCCGCCGCACCCCAGCGCACCAACAAGAAGCTTTACGGCGACGAGAACCCGATCGGCAGCCCGAGCTTCGAAGAGAAGGTGAAGCTCCTCACCGACATCGATGCCTATCTGCGCGACAAGGACTCTAACGTCCGGCAGGTGACGGCGACGATTTCCGCAAGCTGGCAGGTGGTGGATATTCTGCGCGCCGACGGCCATCGCGTCAGCGATATCCGGCCGATGACCCGCATCAATATTTCAGTGGTTGCCGGCGAAGGCGACCGGCAGGAAAGCGGCTCCTACGGCATTGGCGGCCGCGTCGGTTTTGGCGATTTCATTACAACGGAAAGCTGGCAGCGCGGCGCGGATGAAGCGTTGCGTCAGGCGCTCGTCAACCTGACCGCCATCGATGCACCGGCCGGCACCATGGATGTGGTGCTCGGCTCCGGCTGGCCCGGCGTGATGCTGCACGAGGCGGTCGGCCATGGTTTGGAAGGCGATTTCAACCGCAAGAAGACTTCGGCCTTTGCCGGCCTGATGGGCGAAATGGTTGCCGCCCCCGGCGTGACTGTGGTGGATGACGGCACCATCGACAGCCGCCGTGGCTCACTCACCATCGACGATGAGGGAACGCCATCAGCTTATAATGTGCTGATCGAGAATGGCAGGCTGGTGGGCTACATGCAGGATCGCCAGAATGCCCGGCTGATGGGCGCAAAGGCCACCGGCAACGGTCGCCGGCAGGGCTATTCGCATGTGCCGATGCCGCGCATGACCAATACCTACATGCTGTCTGGCGACAAGACGCCGGAAGAGATCATCTCCTCCGTCAAGAAGGGCATCTATGCCGTGTCCTTCGGCGGCGGACAGGTGGATATCACGTCAGGCAAATTCGTGTTCGGCTGCACCGAGGCTTACCTCATCGAAAACGGCAAGATCGGCGCGCCGGTGAAGGGCGCGATGCTGATCGGCAACGGACCGGATGCAATGAAGCGCGTCTCGATGATCGGCAATGATTCCAAACTCGATACGGGCATCGGCAATTGCGGCAAGGCCGGCCAATGGGTGCCGGTCGGCGTCGGCCAGCCGCATCTGCGCATGGACCAGATCACCGTTGGCGGTACGAAGGCATAGGACATTCCGTGTGTGGGGGACTGCGGTCTGTCCCAACTTCCGCCATACCGGCCCTGAGCCGGTATCCAGCCGACGCATCTGCGCGGCGAGAGGGGTCTTGTCCGCCCAAGGACTTGGGCTGGCTGGATGCCGGATCTGGTCCGGCATGACGGCAGAGAGAGTTGCGGTCACGCGAAACGTCGAGCCTGCCGCGACAAGCTCAACCACCAGTCTTGCAGCCGGGCAGCCCATAACCTCACACATGGCTGCCATGATGAGGTTTCCTCTGGCACCTCACCGAGAAGACGATAAGATCACCCCTCATGGCAGGCCCTCCTCCCACCGCCCGGCCTGCGTGGCATAAGGAGACCCCGACCATCATACGCAATGCCCTCGTCCCCGAACTTGCCGTCACCGACTGGCTGAAAAGCCGCGCCTTTTATTGCGACCTGATCGGTTTTCATGTGGTCTATGAACGCGCCGAAGAAGGTTTCGCCTATCTTGCGCTCGATGAGGCGCAGCTGATGATCGACCAGATCGGCGCAACCCGAACCTTCGTGGCCGAGAATGCAGCCCTTGAGTTTCCGATGGGCCGGGGCATGAACCTGCAGCTCGCCGTCCCCTCCCTGCAGCCCATTCTCACCCGGCTGGAGCGCTCTTCGATCGACCTCGTCCTGCCCGCGGAAGAAAAATGGTACAGGCGCGGCACCGTCGAGGTCGGCAACCGGCAATTCATCGTCGCCGATCCGGACGGTTATCTGATCCGCCCGTTCGAGAGCCTGGGCGAACGCCCCTTCCGGTTCGGGTAAACGCCATGCTGCCCTTTTTCCCGCATGCGGTAGTTTTCGACATGGACGGATTGCTGATCGAAAGCGAGGTGCTTTATCGCGATTCATTCCTGGCGGCTTCGCAGGAAGGCGGCCATGGAATGCAGGTCGAGACCTATCAGAAGGTCTGCGGCAGTCCGTGGGATGTCATCACCGGCACCATCTTTGCCGATTACGGCGCGGATTTCCCCATAGACGCTTTTCGCGACGCATGGCTCCGGCACCTTGCCGTGATGATGGCGGAGGGCGTGGCGTTGAAGCCGGGTGTCGTCGAAATCCTCGATCTCCTCGACCGGCTCGATATCCGCCGCGCCATCGCGACATCCTCGCGACACGATTCGGTCACACGCCATCTCGGTCCTTACGATCTGCTCAGGCGTTTCGACACCATCGTCGCACGCGGCGATTATACCGAGCCGAAGCCCGCGCCCATGCCTTATCTCACCGCCGCACAGCGTCTCGATATCGATCCGGGCCGCTGCCTTGCGCTCGAGGATTCCTATTCCGGCGTCCGCTCTGCCTCATCGGCGGGCATGATGACGATCATGGTGCCGGATGTGGCGCCGCCGACCGAGGAAATGCGGGAAAAATGCATCGCCGTTTCGAGTGATCTGCATGCGGTGGCAAGGCTTTTGCAGGAAACACAGCCATCAGGGGCGTGAAAGCAGGCTACAAGCGCGAGACCATGTCACATGGTCTTTGCCATTTGCCTCTATAGTGAATGTCATATTGATTGACGCGCCGATTTTGTCAGGGTTCCTCTGTCGGCGCATCCATAAATCGAGGCGGTCATGCAGCTTATTGCCGTGTCACTCGCGACGCTGATTTTGCTTTTTCTTTCGATATTTCAAATTGCCCTTGCGGCGGGTGCGCCGTTCGGCCGTTTCGCCTGGGGCGGCGAATACAGCGTCCTTCCAGCCACGCAACGCATTGCCAGCGTGGCCTCTGTCCCGATCTATTCTCTCGCCGCGTCTTTCCTGCTGCAAAAGGCTGGCTTCGTCGGCCTCTGGCCGGCGGGCTGGATCGAACCCGTCATCTGGACCATGGCCTGTACTCTCTCGGTGATCGCCGGGTTGAACTCTATATCGCGAAGCCGCCCAGAACGCCTGGTCATGACGCCGTTATCCGGATTTCTGGCAACTCTGTTCTTTGTCGTCTCGCGCTTGTAACCGCAGCGATGGACAGGGCATAGCCGCCGCCCGCCGCAACCCATCATCTCGACGGCGTAAAACGCCACTTGCGCTCGATCGCCCCTTCCATATCGAGACCATTATAGTGGGCCAGCAACAGCACATGGCCGAGGAGATCGGCGGTTTCGTCGGCCAGATCCCGTTTCATCTCCTCTTTGTTCCTGCCCTTTATGCGGCCCCGCCCCGTCAGCCGGTTCCAGGCCTGCGTGACCTCGCCAACCTCTTCCTGAAGCTTCAGCATGTACCAGTCCGGGTCGCGGAATATTCCGTTTTCAGCGGCATATTTTTGCGAGGCCTCTTCAAACCGACGCATCATGTCAGCAAGCATTTGTTCATCCTTTGTTCATGCACTACAACTCTAATCATGATTCTCTGACGGCGTCGACCCGTCAGGGGCGTCATGCGGCCATGAACGGAAATTTCCGCGACATGCGCCTGCAGGCGAGATAGAGAAAAGGTATTCGAACAACCGTGCCATCGCCCATGTCCCATCTCGATTTTTTCTCATCGCTTATCACCGCGCATAGTCCGACGCTGCTGGCCATGTTTGCGGGTGCGGCGTTTCTCGCCGGTCTTGCCCGCGGCTTTTCCGGCTTCGGCGCAGCACTCATCTTCATTCCGCTGGCAAGCGCGATCGTCGGGCCACGCATCGCGTCAGCGGTTCTGCTGGTGGTGGACGGCGTGTTGACGCTTGGCATGATACCGCCCGCCTTTCGCATGGCGGACCGGCGCGAAGTCTTCACCATGGCGGCAGGCGCACTTGTCGGCGTGCCGCTCGGAACCATCCTGCTTTCCCATGGCGATCCGCTGACCCTGCGCTGGATCATTTCCACCGTGGTCGTCGTGCTTTTATTGTTTCTGTTGTCCGGCTGGCGTTATAGCGGGCGGCCGAAGACGCCTCTGACCCTGTTTACCGGGTTTCTCGCCGGGCTGTTTTCGGGTGCGGCGCAATTGGGCGGCCCGCCCGTCGTCGCCTATTGGCTGGGCGGGGCGCTCAAAGGCGCCTTCGTGCGCGCCAATGTCATTGTTTATTTCGCCATTTCGACCGTGATTTCCACGGCAAGCTATTTCCTCAGTGGTCTTTTCACCGCCGATGTCTTCGTCTTTTTCCTGCTGGCCCTGCCATTTTACGGGGCGGGTCTTTACGCCGGCGCGCGCCTGCACGGATTTGCCGATGAGGCCGCATTCAGACGCATCTGTTACGGCCTGATCGCCATTTCGGCCGTCATCGGCCTGCCGCTGTTCGATTCGCTGTTGAAATAGGCAGGCCGCACCGGCCTGCCCTTGCCGCCTTCAAGGATACATACGAACCTTCGACCACGGCGCATCCGGCGTCTCGCGGCGGAATTCGACGCGGTCGTGCAGGCGGAACTTGCGGTCGTGCCAGAATTCGATGCTGACCGGGCGAATGCGAAAACCGGACCAGTGGGCCGGGCGCGGAATATCGCCGATGGCATATCTGGCGGTATATTCGGCCACCGCCTTTTCCAGCGCGAAACGGCCTTCCAGCGGCCGCGACTGCTTGGACGCCCAGGCGCCGATGCGGCTGCCGCGCGGACGCGACGCGTAATAGGCATCCGCTTCCGCGTCGCTGACGATCTCCACCTCGCCGCGCAGACGCACCTGCCGGCGCAGGCTTTTCCAGTGGAAGCACATGGCCGCTTTTTTCTGGCCAAGAATCTCGCGGCCCTTCTGGCTTTCGAAATTCGTATAAAAAACGAAGCCGCGATCATCGACGTCTTTCAACAGCACCATGCGCACATTCGGCAGGCCGTTTTCATCGACGGTTGCGAGCGCTACCGCGTTCGGATCATTGATCTCGGAAGCCGTCGCATCCTTTAGCCACTCGGCAAAAAGCGCGAAAGGTTCATTTTCTTCCGTGAAGTCACTGGATGTTAACCCCGTTTCCGACATATTGACTAAAATGCTCCCGAGCTGATTTGGACCCCAGAGATGATTTCTGGCGAAAGATGGTGACCGTCATAGCAAAGTCGAACAGTCGAACAAAGGGCCTCCTTTCGTCGATCGCGGAAGTTTCCGCCGTCGTGTCAATGCTCGTGGTGCTGAGCGGCTGCGTCAGCCTCGATCTGTTCGGCGGGGACAAGGTCGACCGCACGCTTTCCACAGCCTCCGTTCCCAACCAGCCGAATAACGGCCAGCAGACGGATGATGCGACCATTCGCAATGCGGTAACATCCGCCGATCTTGCCAAACTGGCCGACCAGCCGTTGCCCTGGGCCAATGCCGCAACCGGCAGCGCGGGTGTCGTCACCGCCATTCACGAAGACAAATCCAGCGGTTTCGTCTGCCGCGATTTCAGGACGACACGCCACTCCTTCGAAGGCGTAGCCGCTTACTCCGGACAGGCCTGCCTTTCGGAAACCGGCGAATGGTTGATGACCCGCTTCGAGCAGAAATAATCTGTTTACCTTGGCGCATGGAATAAAGCCGGCCACCCCGCGCCGCGCTTCGCGCGTAAAGGAGTGATTAGCAACTTATTGCAACAGTCGACGTTGATTAAACCGAGGGCGTGACCGCGAATGATCGCGGCATCCCTTTTCGGAGAGGTTAGTTTCAGGATTGCGCCATGATGGGCAGCAGGCGCCTGAGCCAACGTAACTGGTGTTTCGGATGCGCGATCCATATTCGATCCTCGGCGTTAAGCGTGATGCCCGCCACGAGGAAATAAAGACCGCCTGGCGCACGAAGGCGAAAACCGTGCATCCCGACGCCAATCGCGACGACCCCGACGCTTCGGCGCGATTCGCCGAGATCGGCCAGGCCTATGACCTTTTGAAAGACCCCAAAAAACGCGATCTTTACGATCAGGCCCGCAAGGCGGCCGAGAAGAAGCAGCGCGGCGAAACCATCATGCAGCAGCGGGCGTCGGCCCGCGAGGCAGAGGAACGCGCCAAGGCCGCTGAGAAGCTGATGGAGGAACTGGCCCGTGCCGATGCCCGCAACCGGGCGCAGACCGGCCAGAAAACCGACGGGAAGCCCGAAACAGCCGAGGATATCGTCGAGCGGATTTTCGGCGCCGATGCGCAGAACGATCCCAAGGTGCAACAGGCGGCCGAAGCGGCGAAGGCTGCGGCCAGCGGCGCAAAAGGCGACGTTCCGAGGACGAGTGAAACGGCACAACCCGCCGCCGCTGACGACAGATCCGCACCTTCCTCGCTCGCCGGCAATCTTTTCAGCGCTCTCGTGCGCCGGTTCCGCACACCGCAGCCGGTTCCGGAAAAGGCGCCGGACATCACGGCCGAAGCCACCATCACGGTTGCCGATCTTCTCGAGCGCAAATGGGTTACCATTGGGCTTGCCGAGGAGCGGGAAGCCCGCTTCCAGCTTGAGCCGGGCATGACTGACGGCCATGTGGTGAGGCTCAAAGGACAGGGGCTGAAACTTCCCGGCATGGCGCGCGGCGATCTTGCCGTGACGTTGCTTGCCGCACGCGACGACGCCTTTTCCGTTCGCGGCTTCGATATTCACACGACGTTGCCGATCTCGCTCGGGGATGCGGTTCTGGGCTGCGAAACGAAAGTCCGCACCCCGCTTGGCGAGGAAAATCTCAGCATTCCCGCCTGGTCGGGTTCGGATCGCGAGCTGCGGCTCGCCGGTAAAGGCCTTGCCGATGGCAAGGGTGGATATGGCGATCTCGTCATCGAATTGCGCATCGTCCTGCTCGAAAAGCCGGATGAAAAGGTGACCGACCTGATGCGCCACATGCGCGAAGGCCTTTATTTGTGAAAGTTTTGCGAATAGCCGGGACAACGCACCCTTTGTTACGCTCCCTAACAGTTGATGATCTTTGGCAATCTTGAACAGGATTGCAGCCTATGCCATAGGCAGGATCAATCGAAAGTATCAGGGAGCATAAAATGGCTCAGGCATCCGGCCTTATGGCTGGCAAACGCGGCCTCATCATGGGCGTCGCAAATAATCGTTCAATCGCTTGGGGCATTGCCAAGGCCTGCGCTGACGCAGGCGCTGAACTCGCACTCACCTGGCAGGGTGACGCGCTGAAGAAGCGTGTCGAGCCGCTGGCGCAGGAACTTGGCGCCTTCATGGCCGGCCATTGCGACGTGACGGACCTCGGGACGATCGACGCGGTTTTTGCCGCGCTGGAAAAGCACTGGGGCAAGATCGACTTCGTCGTGCACGCCATCGCCTTTTCCGACAAGGACCAGCTGACCGGTCGTTACCTCGATACCAGCCGCGATAACTTCAACCGCACCATGGATATTTCCGTCTTTTCGCTGGCCGCTGTCGCCAAGCGCGCAGAGCCGATCATGAATGATGGCGGCTCGATCCTGACGCTGACCTATTACGGCGCCGAAAAGGTCATGCCGAACTACAACGTCATGGGCGTGGCCAAGGCCGCACTTGAGGCTAGCGTTCGTTATCTGGCCGTCGATCTGGGCAATCGCGGCATCCGCGTCAACGCCGTTTCCGCCGGCCCGATCAAGACGCTGGCCGCTTCCGGCATCGGCGACTTCCGTTATATTCTGAAGTGGAATGAATATAATGCGCCGCTGAAGCGCACGGTGTCGATCGAGGAAGTCGGCAAGTCGGCGCTTTACCTGCTGTCCGACCTTTCGACCGCCGTGACCGGCGAAATCCACCATGTCGATTCCGGTTACCACACCATCGGCATGAAGGCGGTGGATGCGCCTGACATTTCGGTGGTCAAGGACTAACCATCAGGAATGCTTGAAACAGGGGTATCGCCTTGCTCGTCTATGTGATCCGGCACGGACAAACGGACTGGAATGCGATACGCCGGCTTCAGGGCCAGAAAGACATTCCACTCAATGATTTCGGCCGCCAGCAGGCGGTCGGCAATGGCAGGCTGCTCGCCCATTTGCTCGGCGAGCAGGCCACGGATTTCGACTATGTGGCAAGCCCGCTGGGCCGCACGCGCGAAACCATGGAACTGATGCGCAGCGCGATGGGTCTCGACCCCCTTGCCTACCGCACCGATGACCGCCTGATCGAAGTTTCCTTCGGCGACTGGGAAGGCCACACCCTGCCCGATCTGAAAAAGGAATTTCCTGACCGGGTGAAGGCGCGCAAGGCCAACAAGTGGGACTTCATTCCCCCCGGCCAGGATGCCGAAAGCTATGAAATCCTCTCCTGGCGCATCGGCGCATGGCTCTCCTCCGTCGAGGTGCCAACCGTCTGCGTCTGCCACGGCGGCGTCATCCGCTCGATCTTCCGGCTGGTCTCCGGCATGGACAAGGACGAGGCTTCACGAACGCAAATCCCGCAGGACCGGATTTTGAAGGTCGAGATGGACAGGAACAGTGCGGAGTGGGTGTCGTGAGGGTTTGCGGAGCGTAATTCTCTGCGCCGTCGCCTTTGAAACGCTTGTAAATTGGCTGAGCGGACGCCGCTACTTTCTTCTCCCCGGCGGGGAGAAGAAAGCTAGATGCACTCGCTCGTTTCACAACGGAGGTTTGGCATAAGGGCTGAGTAAGGGGCTGGTCTTACTCAACGACCTGAAGATCGTCGACCACGCGTTTCCCATCCACTTCCGTGTAGAAAACCACGACCTTCACGCCCGCCTTCAAACCTTCGAAGTTAAACTCTTCCGGCACGCGATAGGTCTTGCCGTCGTTGAGCGTAATGCTCAGCCCGTTCGCATCGATCTTGCTGATCGTGCCTTCCACATCGACGCTCTGTGCGAAGCTGTTGATGGGCATCAGGAGGTTGGCGGTGGCCAGAAGGGCGGCAATCATCATACGCATCGATCTAGCTTTCGTGGATTTGCGTGAAAACCTTACATGCATGAAGAATTGCCTTTCGAATGTGGCGGAAATCGCCCGCAACCATGACATTTTCGGCCCAATTGATGAACGGATTTGGGATCGTGTTCAAGCCGTTAGTGATTTTTACACCGCATTTCGCGGCAATATTGGAAAACTCCGGATAAACGTGGAAAACGACGGCGCTTTTACATTTCCGTCATCTCGAAAAATCTCGTCGGCCGACACGAATCGCCGCACACTCTCATCCCGGCGCTTGCCTGCGGGATGGGGAAGACGCCTGTTGATGTCGTGTTCGGCACTTATCCTGCCGCAGCGAAAGAAAGGCTTTTGCCTTGTCCGGATTTACACTAAGACAAATCCGCTTGTTTTAAACGGCGCTACCCGCAGGCGCCCTGTTTTCCGGTTTTGAGAACTATGTCGCATAACAGCTTTGGTCATCTTTTTCGCGTTACCACCTGGGGAGAAAGCCATGGGCCGGCACTTGGCTGCGTGGTGGATGGCTGCCCGCCCGGCCTGCGCTTTACCCTTGCCGAAGTGCAGCACTGGATGGACAAGCGCAAACCCGGCCAGAGCCGTTTCGTCACCCAGCGTCGTGAAGACGATATCGTGAAAGTTCTCTCCGGCGTGATGCTGGACGAGGACGGCGAAACGATGATCACAACAGGCACGCCAATTTCCATGCTGATCGAAAATACCGACCAGCGCTCCAAGGACTATGGCGAGATCGCCAAACGTTTCCGCCCCGGCCATGCGGATTTTACCTATGATCTGAAATACGGCATTCGCGACTATCGCGGCGGCGGACGCTCCTCGGCGCGCGAAACCGCAGCGCGGGTAGCGGCGGGCGCGATTGCGCGCAAGGTGGTGCCTGATCTCAATGTGCGCGGCGCGCTGGTGCAGATCGGCAAACACAAGATCAATCGTGACAATTGGGATTGGGACCAGGTGGACCAGAACCCGTTCTTCTGCCCCGATCCGGCCATGGTGCCGGTGTGGGAAGAGTATCTCGACGGCATCCGCAAGGCGGGCTCTTCCATCGGTGCTGTCGTCGAAGTGGTGGCGGAAGGCGTTCCGGCCGGTATCGGCGCACCGATCTATGCCAAGCTCGATCAGGATATCACCTCAAGCCTGATGTCGATCAACGCCGTCAAGGGCGTCGAGATCGGCGAAGGTTTCGCCTCTGCCGAGCTTTCCGGCGAAGAGAATGCCGACCAGATGCGCATGGGCAATGACGGCAAGCCGATTTTTCTCTCCAACCATGCGGGCGGCATTCTGGGCGGCATCGCCACCGGCGAGCCTGTCATCGCCCGCTTCGCCATCAAGCCCACCTCCTCCATTCTGACGGAGCGTCTGTCCATCGATACCGACGGCAATAATGTCGATGTGCGCACCAAGGGTCGTCACGACCCCTGCGTCGGCATCCGCGCCGTGCCGATTGGTGAGGCGATGGTGGCCTGCACCGTTGCCGACCATTATCTGAGGGACCGCGGCCAGACCGGCCGGTTGAAGTGAGGGGATATCGCCATGGCCTATGACCAGAAACGCGTTGTCGACGCCATCCGCGCTTTCGAAGCCGGCGAAATCGTCGTTGTGACCGACGATGACGACCGCGAGAATGAAGGCGATCTGATCATTTCGGCGGTTCACTGCACGCCGGAAAAAATGGCGCTGATCGTGCGCCATACCTCCGGCATCGTCTGCGCCCCCATGCCGCGCGAGGAAGCCAAGCGGCTGAACCTCAACGCCATGGTGGCAGAAAACGACAGCGCGCATACGACGGCCTTCACCGTCAGCGTCGATTTCAAGCACGGCACCACGACGGGCATTTCCGCCGACGACCGCACATTGACGGTGCGCAACCTTGCAAACCCCAATGTCGGCGCTTCCGATTTCACACGGCCGGGCCATATCTTCCCGCTTATTTCCCGCGAGGGCGGCGTACTGATGCGTTCCGGCCATACCGAAGCGGCGGTCGATCTCTGCCGGCTCGCCGGCCTGCCGCCCATCGGCGTCATCAGCGAGCTGGTGAATGATGATGGCAGCGTAATGCGCGGCCCGCAGGTTCTGGATTTCGCCGACAGGCACGGCATGAAGCACGTTTCCGTCGCCGATCTCATCGCCTATCGCCAGCGCAAGGAAACGCTGGTGGAGATGGAATCCTCCTTCACCATCGAAACACCCTTCGGGCCGGCCAAGGCGCAGACCTATTCCCTGCCCTGGGATCCGATGCAGCACATGGCGGTGATTTTCGGCGACATCAGGGACGGCGTCGACATTCCCGTCCGTCTTCACCCGGAAAACGTCGCAGACGACGTGTTCGGCGACCGCCAGCCGGTGCGGCATTATATGCAGAAGATCGCCGAGGAAGGCCGCGGCGTCATCGTCTATCTGCGCGAAGGCTCCGTCGGTGTCGGCCAGGTGGCCGGGCGGCGCAAGGCGCGTGACCCGGACGAAGCACATGCCCAGGCCCGGTCGCGCGAGAATGAATGGCTGGAAATTGGCCTCGGCGCACAGATTCTGAAAGACCTCGGCATCAGCTCCATCAAGCTGCTGACCACCCGCGAACGGCATTATGTCGGGCTTGAAGGTTTCGGTATCCAGATTTCGGCGACGGATATCTGCTGATTTCTGAGGGCTAGAAGGCCCGGCTTCATACCGCAATTGTGAGGCGAGCGGGTGCTTTTTCCGCCTTCTCCCCGAGGGGGAGAAGGTCGCGGCAGCGGATTGAGGGGGCCACGTTGTCGATAAACGGAGAGCTTGCCCCCTCATCCGACCCTTCGGGCCACCTTCTCCCCGGCGGGGAGAAGAAACCAGCGGCAACGCTGTGCTACCTCAAGGGCGAAGATGGCGTCGTGTGAGGACATCCGTCTCACCATGCCACCAGCCACGAAGTTCACTTCTCCTCCCGCCAGCCCTCCAGATAATTCACGCTCTCCACCCCCGTAAACCGGGCAAGCCGCGCCAGTTCGGCGTCGAGCTTCTCCAGCCGTCCGGCCGAGGCGCGCACGCCGGGCTCCAGCCACAGGCGGCGCACATCCAGCGTCCCGCGTTTGCGGTCGGCCTTCATATCGATGCGGCCGATCAGACGGTCGCCTTCCAGCAGCGGGAAGACATAATAGCCATATTGCCGTTTCGGCTCCGGAACGAAGACCTCGATGCGGTAATAAAAGCCGAATAGCCGCTCCATGCGGTTGCGGTCGCGCAACAACGGATCGAAAGGGCTCAGCACACGGACGCGCGGTGAGGGTTCCGGCAGGTCCGAGATATCGGCGCTGAAATCAGCAAAGGCATAGGACGGGCGGGCGCTCTCGCCGTCGCTTGCAAGAAGCGAGACCTCGCAGAGTTCGTCGCGGTGGCTTTTGACCCAATCCCTCGCCTCCTGTGGGGTGACGAGATCAAAAAAAGCGGCGATTTCGCCGTGGGTGGCGAAACCCAGCCGCTTCAGCGCCTGCCGGCAGGCCCAGTCGACGAATTCTGCATGCTCCACGTCGCTTTCGTGATGCTCGCCGGGAATGACCCGTTCGGCCAGATCATAGACCTTCTGGAAATTCACGCGGCCGGCAATCGCGAGCTTGCCGGTGTGCCAGAGATATTCGAGCGCGGTCTTGGACGGATGCCAGTTCCACCAGCCCCCGGATTGATGCCCCTCCTCCTTCAGTTCCCGCGCCAGAACCGGACCTGTCGCGGCAATGCGCTCCAGCGTTTCACCGAAAGCGGCATCGAAGCCCTCGCCATGCCATTTGCGCCAGCGCTCCTGAATGATCGGTTCACGACGGCGGAAGCGGTGCTTCCAATAGGGATAAAATTCTGTCGGCACTATGGAAGCGTCATGCGTCCAGTGCTCGAAAAGCGCGCGGTCCTTTTCCAGAAGCGTGGTCAGATGCTCGCGCTTGTAGGTCTGGTTGCGGGAGAAAATAATCTGATGGTGGGCGCGCTCCACCGTGCCGATGCTGTCCACCTGCACGAAGCCGAGTTCGGTAATGAGTTGCAGTAAATCGCCCTTGGAAAGCGCCTTGCCGGGCGGGGAGCAAAGCCCCTGCCGCGCCAGAAAAATCCGCCTTGCCGCTTCGTTCGAAACCTTGATCACCATGGGGCAGAAGGTAGAACGGCTTTTTCAGGATTGCAATGTTCTTTTTTTGTTCTTCCCTCAGTTTTGTTTTCGCAATCACTACCTGTTAAATCTGGCACCGTATGGAGGCCATTGCTTTGTCCCCTCGTTTATATCCAGCACGAGGCGCAGAAGACTTTTCTTCAATCAAATGGATAGAGAATGTTTCGTCGAGCCGCATCAGCTTCCAGCCTTGGCGCTCACCACTATTGCTACCGCCTCGGACCTGCCACACAAGCATAATGCCGTTTCCTTCATCCGTAATGCCGACAGCATGGACCTCAACAACGCGAACGTATCCGTCATATCGTAGTTCAAGGCACTTAGCCGAACGCAGAGCTTCACATGGGGTATGCAGGACCATTTGAGCCTCCTAACAACTTAACGACGGAACATATCTGATTCCTTCATCATCTTTTACTTCTGTTTGTGACGGGATATAGGACCAGAAACAGACCCTAAGGACATAAGAACTTGGAAATCCGTTTCGACGCCGCCGGTGTGGCCTTCGAGGGCAGGCGGGCCTTGCACCCATTGTCTCTGACGCTGACAGAGCGGCGTATCGGCGTGATTGGCCTCAATGGTTCGGGCAAGACCACCTTCGCGCGGCTGATCAACGGGTTGACCAAGCCGACCGAGGGCAAGGTGTCGGTGGACGGTCTCGATACCGTCAAGCATGCGAAAACCGTGTTGCAGACGGTCGGCTTCATTTTCCAGAACCCACAGAACCAGATAATCCTGCCGATCGTGCGCGACGATGTCGCCTTTGGCCTGAAGCGCCTAGGCATCGGCAAGGCGGAAACCGAAACACGGGTGAAGGCCGTTCTTGCCCGGCTTGGCATTTCTCATCTCGAAGAGCGGCGCGCGCATGAGCTTTCCGGCGGGGAGTTGCAGCTGGCAGCACTGGCCGCCCTTCTGGTTACCGAGCCGAAAATCCTCATTCTCGATGAACCAACAAACCAGCTGGACCTGAAAAACCGCACTATCGTGGAAAAGACCATGGCGGTGCTGTCGCAGGCGTTGATCGTCATCACCCACGATCTGCCGCTGCTTGCCGGCTTCGACCGCGTGCTGGTTTTCCATGAGGGCGCGCTGGTTAAAGATGCTGCGCCTGCAGAGGCAGTGGCGCACTATCTGGAGGTGGCATCGTCATGAAATCGCTGCATGTCGAAGGCACCGGCTGGCTCTATCGCGTTTCGCCGCGCCTCAAGCTCATCACGCTTATGGGCTTCAGCATCGCGCTGTTCCTCACCCGCGATCTGCTGGTGCTGGGATGCGCCGTGATTTTGGCCGTTATCATCCTGCGCGCGACGCGACTACCCTTCCGGGAGATCGGCCTGCGGCTGCGGCCGGTGATGCTGACCATCCTGCTTGTCGCCGCCTTCAGCTATGTTCTGCTTCCGGCCCATGATGCGAGTGTCAATCTTTTGCGGCTGACGGCGCTGGCGCTGCTCGCCACCGCCGTCACCATCACCGTCAGCATTTCGCAGTTCATGGACGAGATCGCGCTTGCCGCCGCCCCTCTCGAGAGGCTGGGGCTGGTCAAGGCTGCCGATATCGGGCTTGCGGTCGGGCTCGTCGTGCGGTTCGTGCCCGAGATCGTCAACCGGTATCATGCGGTGCGCGATGCCCACCGGGCGCGCGGCCTGCCCGTGCGGATGGCCACCATCATCGTGCCACTCGTCATTATGACGTTGAAGGATGCCGACGCCATTGCCGACGCCATTGACGCGCGCGGTTTCAGAGGCCAAAGCTTGGCGCCAGATAACCATCCGGAGTTTTGAGTGACATGACGACCCGCGACCTTGTGCTGATTTCGCTGTTTTCCGCCATCATCATCGCACTCGGGCTTTTGCCGCCGATCACGCTCGGTTTCATCCCCGTGCCGATCACCGCGCAGTCGCTCGGAGTCATGCTGGCCGGCGTCGTGCTGGGTGCGAAGCGCGGCACGCTCGCGGTGCTGCTGACGATCTTGATTGCCGCCATCGGCCTGCCGGTACTCTCGGGCGGACGCGGTGGTCTTTCGATTTTCACCACGCCGACGACGGGCTTCCTGATCGGCTGGATCGCAGCTGTCTTCGTCACCGGCACGCTCTCGGAAAAACTCGTCAATCGCAGCCAGTCCGCTCTGGCGCAGGGTATTGGCTTCTTCGTCGCCAGCCTCATCGGCGGCGTGGTCGTGCTTTATGCTTTCGGCATCACCTATCTGGCGCTGGTTGTCGGGCTTGGTTTCGAAAAGGCCTTCATGGGTTCGCTCGCCTTCATTCCCGGCGATGCGCTGAAGGCCGTGCTTGCCGCACTGGCCGGCCGCGCCGTGATGGCGGGTTATCCGCTTCTGCCGCAGCGCGCCTGAACAGACTTTCTTCAGGAGGAAAAGCATGGCGACGCGTTTATACGAACACCCGATCTTCCTCGAGCATATCACGCCCGAAGGTCACCCGGAGCGGCCGGACCGCCTGCGGTCGCTGAACATCGCGCTCGAACATCCGAATTTCGAGCGGCTGGAACGGAAAGAAGCGCCGCAGGCCAATGAGGATGCGGTGCTGCTGGCGCATCCGGAAGAGCATCTGCTTGCCGTCATGCGCCAGATTCCGCAAGAGGATGGCGAGATCAACCGTATCGAGGCCGACACTTACGTCTCGCCCAAAAGCCTGCAGGCGGCGCTGACCGGCATCGGTGCCGCAATGGCGGCGGTGGATGACGTGTTTACCGGAGCGGCCGACAATGTCTTCGTCGCCGCCCGCCCGCCCGGCCACCATGCGGAAACCGCCAAGGCCATGGGTTTCTGTCTTTTCAACAATGTGGCAATCGCCGCCCGCCATGCTCAGAAAAAACATGGGGCAGAGCGCATCGCCATCATCGACTGGGACGTGCATCACGGCAACGGCACGCAGGATATCTTCTGGAACGACACATCGGTGCTGTTCTGTTCCACCCACCAGATGCCGCTTTACCCGTGGAGCGGCGATAAGAACGAAACCGGCGTGAAGAACAATATCGTCAACGCCCCGCTTTCGCCCAATACCGGCAGCGACCATTTTCGTGAGGCCTTCAAATCCCGCGTGCTGCCGGCAATTGCCGATTTTTCGCCCGACCTCATCCTCATCTCCGCCGGGTTCGACGCGCATCACCGCGATCCGCTGGCGCAGATCAATCTGGTCGGCGAAGATTTCGACTGGGCGACGGGCCGGCTTCTGGAAATGGCCGACAAATACGCATCGAACCGGGTCGTCAGCCTGCTTGAAGGTGGTTATGATCTGGAAGGGCTGGCGGAATCGGCAGCCATGCATATTTTGAGAATGATGAAGGGTTGAACATGACGGAAAATGCCAACACAGCCGATGTCAGCGGTTATTCCTTCGAAAAGGCCGTCGCCGAGCTGGAAAGCATTGTCGCACGCCTGGAACGCGGAGACGTGGCGCTGGACGAATCAATTGCCATCTATGAGCGCGGCGAAGCCCTGAAGAAGCACTGCGAGACGCTGTTGAACGCCGCCGAAAAGCGAATCGAAAAAATCCGTCTCGACCGGTCCGGAAAACCGCAGGGCGTCGAGCCGCTCGACGGCGAGTAAACACGTCCTGTTGAACGGTGTGACGCTGCGTTCACCATTCCGACGCTCCCACCCCGTTCCGTTCGTGGTAAGCTTCCGATTAACGATACGAGGAGCTTGCGATGTCCTTCTTTCCCGGTAACGATCCCGTCGCGGGTGATGCTTTTGCCTGCGATGCCATCGAAAACCTCATCATTCCCCGCACCAGCGATATTGGCGGCTTTGCCGTGCGCCGTGCGCTTCCCACTCGGCAGCGGCGGCTTGTGGGGCCGTTCATCTTTTTCGATCGCATGGGACCGGCGATCCTGAAGGCGGGTGAGGCGCTCGACGTCAAACCGCATCCGCATATCGGGCTTTCCACCGTTACCTATCTGTTCGACGGCGAAATCAAGCACCGAGACAGTCTCGGCACCGAACTCGTCATTCGCCCCGGCGACATCAACCTGATGACGGCCGGTCGTGGTATCGTGCATTCGGAACGCACGCCGGAAAACCTGCGCGGCCATCCGCTTTCCATGTCCGGCCTGCAGACCTGGCTGGCACTGCCCGACAATATGGAAGAAATCGCCCCCGCCTTTGCCCACACGGCGAAGGAAGACATGCCGCTGATCGACCTCAAGGGCGCGTCCGGCCGGGTGGTGATCGGCGAATTCGAAGGCCTCACCTCCCCCGTTTCGGCCTTTACCGATACGCTTTATGTCGATCTTTCGCTGGAGCCAGGGGTAAAATTTCCCTTCTCCGCCGATCATGAGGAGCGGGCGATCTATATTCTGTCCGGTTCGCTGGATGTGGCGGGCGATATCTTCGCCGCCGACCAGCTGCTCGTCTTCCGGCCCGGCGACGACATTACGCTGCAGGCCGGCAGCAATGGCTGTCACATCATGATCTTCGGCGGGGCGGCACTTAATCAGCGCCGCTACATCTGGTGGAACTTCGTTTCGTCATCAAAAGAACGCATAGAACAGGCCAAACAGGAGTGGAGAACCGGACGCTTCGACATCGTTCCCGGCGACGAAGAAGAGTTTGTCCCTTTGCCGGAAGGTTGAAATTCTATAGAAGTGTACGACATGCATGGCTGCACCGTCGGCTTTCGACATGAAAGACGATCTGGCACGCCCTGCTGACGACAAGAAAAGGCCGAACGATTGACCGGAATGCCACAAACACCATTGCTCGACCGCGTGAATTTTCCCTCCGATCTCAAGGAGATCGACGATCGCGACCTGCCGGAACTGGCACGGGAACTGCGCGACGAGATGATTGACGCCGTGTCGAAGACCGGTGGCCATCTGGGTGCCGGCCTCGGTGTGGTGGAACTGACGATTGCCATTCACAAGGTGTTCAACACGCCGGAAGACCGGCTGATCTTCGATGTCGGCCACCAATGTTATCCGCACAAGATCCTGACCGGCCGCCGCGACCGCATCCGCACGCTGCGACAGGAAGACGGGCTTTCCGGTTTCACCCGGCGGGCCGAAAGCGAATATGACGATTTCGGCGCCGGCCATTCCTCC
Organism: Agrobacterium sp. ICMP 6402; assembly: GCF_009498615.1. Taxonomy (NCBI): domain Bacteria; kingdom Pseudomonadati; phylum Pseudomonadota; class Alphaproteobacteria; order Hyphomicrobiales; family Rhizobiaceae; genus Agrobacterium; species Agrobacterium sp. ICMP 6402. The sequence goes on along the minus strand of NZ_QSNV01000001.1, from coordinate 285,777 downwards.
ACCTCCATTTCCGCCGGCCTCGGCATGGCGGTTGCGGCGGGTCTTGATGGCAGCGACCGCAAGGTCATTTCCGTCATCGGCGACGGTTCCATGTCGGCGGGCATGGCGTTTGAGGCACTCAACAACGCCGGTGCGCTCGACGCGCGGCTGATCGTCATCCTCAACGACAACGACATGTCGATTGCGCCGCCGACGGGCGCGATGAGCGCCTATCTGGCACGCCTCGCCTCCGGCCGCACCTATATGGGCTTTCGCGATTTCGGCAAGAAACTCACGGCCTATCTCGGCAAGACCATCGACCGCGCCATTACCCGCGCAGTCACCCATGCGCGCGGCTATGTGACCGGCGGCACGCTGTTCGAGGAGCTTGGCTTCTACCACATCGGCCCGATCGACGGTCATTCCTTCGATCACCTGCTGCCGGTGCTGCGCAATGTGCGCGACAACCAGAAAGGCCCTGTTCTCATTCATGTGGTGACGCAGAAGGGCAAGGGCTACGCGCCGGCGGAGGCCGCTGCGGACAAATATCACGGCGTCAACAAGTTCGACGTCATCACCGGCGCGCAGGCGAAAGCCAAGCCGAATGCGCCGAGCTATACCAGCGTCTTCGCCGAAGCCCTGATCCAGGAAGCGACGCTGGACGACAAGATCATTGGCGTCACCGCCGCCATGCCGAACGGTACAGGCCTCGACAAGATGGCCGAGCTTTTCCCGTCCCGCACCTTCGATGTCGGTATTGCCGAGCAGCATGCCGTCACCTTTGCGGCGGGGCTTGCGGCTGATGGTTACAAGCCGTTCTGCGCGCTTTATTCCACCTTCCTGCAACGCGGTTACGACCAGCTGGTGCATGATGTGGCCATCCAGAGCCTGCCCGTGCGTTTCCCCATCGACCGCGCCGGTTTCGTCGGTGCTGACGGGCCGACCCATGCCGGTTCCTTCGACACCACCTTCCTTGCTACCCTGCCTGGCATGGTGGTGATGGCGGCAGCCGACGAGGCGGAGCTGAAACATATGGTCCGCACGGCGGCGGCCTATGATGAAGGCCCGATTTCCTTCCGCTACCCGCGCGGCGAAGGCGTGGGCGTCGAGATGCCCGCGCGTGGTGAGATTCTCCAGATAGGCAAGGGCCGCATCATCAAGGAAGGCACCAAGGTTGCGCTGCTCTCCTTCGGCACGCGGCTGGCGGAATGCCTGGCGGCGGCCGAAGACCTTGAAGCGGCCGGCCTTTCCACCACGGTTGCCGATGCGCGCTTCGCCAAGCCGCTCGATCTCGACCTTATCCGCCAGCTGGCCAGCCATCACGAGGTTCTGGTGACGATCGAAGAAGGCTCTGTTGGCGGTTTTGGCGCGCATGTGCTGCATTTCATGGCAAGCGCCGGCCTGCTCGACCATGGTCCGAAGGTCCGGACGCTGACCCTGCCCGACCAGTGGGTGGAGCAGGCCAAGCCCGAGACCATGTATGCCAATGCCGGCCTCGACCGTGCCGGCATCGTTTCCACCGTGTTCAATGCGCTCGGCCAGCGTCAGGCCGGCGTCGGTTTCGCCGGCTGACAAGATTGCCGAGACAGGAGGCGGGACGATCCCGCCTCTTTCTCAGGATGCGGCGCCATCGAGAAAACCGACGACATTTTCGATCCGCCCCTCGGCATCACGGCTGACGACGTCTGTGCCACCAGCGACATCATCTCCGTCAGGCGAAATCAGACGCCATGAGAAACGGGTGAAGTTGCCGTGGCCATCCGGGGTGCCGGCAAGAACGAAGCGGTATCCCGGAAATTTCTGGCGCGCCGCCTCGATCATCGCGGCAATCCCCTGCTGTCCTTCGCCTTGCATCAGCGGGTCGACGTAGCGTGTGTTTTCTGCCCACGCCTGACCGACGAGATGCCTGCGGCGTTCATTGTCTTCTTCGTTCCAGGCTGCGAGATAGGTCTGGGCGATTGCGAGATGTTGCGTCATGATTGCGCTCCTTCTGGTTGACGGCCCAAACATGCGGGGGGTCGATAAGCGAAACAATTACCTGCGAGGTAATCGCATTGCCGATATGTTCTGCTAGGCTGCGGGGCATGACACATCATCGAGAACATGTTGGCCAGGTGGTGAAGGAATGGCGTGCCCGCCGCAGGCTGAGCCAGCTCGATCTGGCGATGGAGGCGGAAATATCCGCACGCCATCTAAGCTTTGTGGAAAGCGGGCGATCATCCCCCAGCCGCGAGATGCTTGCGAAACTGGCGGAGCAGCTTTCCATGCCCGCCCGCGCCGCCAACCGGCTGATGCTGGCGGCGGGTTATGCACCTGTTCATTCCGAACGGTCGCTGGATGCGCCCGACATGGCGGCGGCCCGACAGGCCGTCGAAACAGTGGTGCAGGGCCACATGCCCTTTCCCGCCCTTGCCGTTGATCGTCACTGGAACGTCGTTCTCGCCAATGAGGCGATCACGTCGCTTCTGGCTGGTGTTTCCGAGGAGCTGCTTCGGCCACCCGTCAATGCGCTGAAGCTGAGCCTGCATCCTGATGGATTAAGCTCCCGCATCGCCAACCTCGCCGAATGGCGGCATCATCTGCTGGAGCGTCTGCGCCGTCAGGTCGAGGAAACGGGAGACGAGGTGCTTTGCCGGTTGCATGCGGAGCTTTCCGCCTATCCAGCGCCGAAGGCCTCGCCCCATGCCGCCGAGGCCGATCCGCTGGCCATACCATTGCAACTGCGCGATCCGGCATCGGGCGCCGTTTTGAGTTTCATTTCCACCACCACGGTTTTCGGAACCGCAACCGATGTCACGCTGTCCGAACTGGTGCTGGAGTGTTTCTACCCCGCCGATGCGGCAACCCGCGCCGCCCTGATGACAGGCACAAAGGAGTAAGCCCCGTGCACACCACCTATCTCATCGGCTTCCAGGTCCGTGACGGCCAGCGCGAGCGCTTTTTGGAATTGCTGAATGCACTTCTCGACGCCATGCGGCATGAAAGGACGTTCGTGAACGCCACCCTGCATCGGGACGGTGAAAACGACAACCGCTTCCTGCTGCACGAGACCTGGAGCGACCATCAGGACGTGCTCGATGTCCAGATTCATCGCCCCTATCGCCAGGCATGGCACGATGCCCTGCCCGACCTTCTGGATGCCCCACGGGATATCTCCGTCTGGCATCCGGTGCGGGCGGATCACGCCGCACAGGCGAGATCGTGACCTCTGGTCAAAGCCTGATGGCCGTTTCCTCTTTCGCCGTCTTGATGACGACCATCGTGAAGAAGCGCGCGACATTGTGCTGGTCATCGAACAACCTGTCGCAGAGGGCGTCGAATTCCTCCATGTCACGCAGGCGCAGCATCAGCACGACATCGCTTGCGCCTGTCACGGCATAGGCATGTGACACGGCCTCTTCGGCACTGGCAATATCCAGAAAGCGGCGCATATGCTGCTCGCCATGCAGTTTCAGCTCCACCGTCACCAAAGCCTTGATCACGCGCCCGGCCTTTGCGGGATTGAGGATCGCGACGATACGGTCGATCACCCCCGATTTGCGCAGCCGCTGCAGGCGGCGCAGGCAGCTGGAAGGGGATAGCCCCACCTCGTCGGCCATATCCACATTGGTGCGCGACGCATCGCCCTGCAAAAGGTTCAGAAGTTTCCGGTCGATCCGATCCATGCTGGAAGCATATCTCTCGCGGATAAATTTGCAATAAAATTGCACAAACATGCAACCTTTGACCGCAAATGCGAACGGGTTCGGCCTAGTGGATGAGGACAACCTTCGAGGAGCCTCACATGCCCATTTTCGTCACCATCTGGCAGAAAACCCGGGAAACGCTTGATATCTACTGGGTGCTGGTGCGGATCACCGTTCCGATCGCCATCCTGACCGAGCTATTGTCGAGGATGGGTGCGATCGAGGCGGTGGCGCCGGCCTTTGCGCCGGTGATGAACCTCGTCGGGCTGCCGCCGGAACTCGGTCTGGCATGGCTGACGGCAATGCTGGTCGGCATATGGGGTGCGGTGCCGCTTATCTTCACGCTTGTTCCCGCGTCTTCGCTTGATGTCGCCGATATCACGGTCTTTTCGGCGCTCATCCTCTTCGCGCATGGCCTGCCAATCGAGCAGAAAATCATCGAAAAGGCAGGACCGGGCATGCTCGTCACCACGGCGCTGCGCATCGGCGGTGGATTGCTCTATGCCTTTCTCCTGCACCAGCTTCTGGACGTGACCGGGTGGCTATCGACCCCGGTGAATCCCGCCTGGATTGCCATGGGCGCCACGCCTGAATGGGGAGACTATTTTCTGGGCCTCGGTGAAACCATGATCTGGATGCTTGTCATCCTCCTCGTGCTGTCCCTCGGACTGGAAATTCTCAGACTGACCGGCCTTCTGGCACTGATGATGAAAGCGCTGTCACCCCTGCTGCGGCTTGCCGGCATTCGCGGCGAGGCCGAACATCTCACCGCCATCGGATTATTCCTCGGTATTTCTTATGGCGCGGGTTTTCTCATCCGCGAAGCGCAATCAGGGGCAATCTCGCCGCGTCAGGTCTTCCTGTCCTGCGTGTTCATGGGTTTTGCCCATAGCGTGATCGAAGACACCCTTGTGGTGATGGCGCTGGGGGCCGATATTTACGGCGTTCTGGTCGGACGGCTGGTTTTTGCCATCGCGGCAACCGCAGCTATTGCCGCCTTGCTGCACCGCCTGTCCGATGAGGTGTTTTTCCAGCGGATATTCAGGCCACAGAGTACGTAGGCGGATCGGCGCACGCCGTCGATCTCATCTGAAAAGCTGATGCAAAAAGGGGCCTCACGGCCCCTTCCTTGGGTTCAATCCAAAAGAACCGACTCAGAATTCCGTCCAGTCCTGATCCTTCGCGGCCGGGGCTTCCGCAGCGCCGCCAAAGGCGCGGGCGAGGCTCTGGCCGAGGGCGCGTGCCGGTGATTTGACTGGCCGTGCGGTGGCGGACGCCGATTTCACGGGCGCTGCTCTTTTCATCGCTGCCTGCGGTGCAGGCTGGAAAGCGGGCCTGGAGGAAGACTGGCGCGGGGCGGCATAACCGCCGGCGCTGGCGACCGCACCGTGAGCGCCGCCTACCCGGAACTGCCCAAGCAGGCTGTTCAAGGCTTCCGCTTCACGGGCGAGCGAATGGCTGGCGGCGGTCTGCTGCTCCACCATGGCGGCATTCTGCTGCGTGCCCTGATCCATGGTGTTTACGGCCGTGTTGATTTCCTGAAGGCCGGTCGCCTGTTCGCGTGACGCGACGACGATGGCGCTGACATGGGCGTTGATCTCTTCGACTTCCGAAACGATGAGTTCCAGCGCCTTGCCCGTCTCATCAACGAGATTGACACCGTTCTCCACCTGACGGCTGGAAGCGCTGATCAGCGTCTTGATTTCCTTGGCGGCATTGGCGGAACGCTGGGCGAGTTCGCGGACTTCCTGCGCGACGACCGCAAAACCCTTGCCGGCATCACCGGCGCGGGCAGCTTCCACGCCGGCATTCAGCGCCAGCAGGTTGGTCTGGAAGGCAATATCGTCGATGACGCCGATAATGTTGCCGATTTCGCCCGAGGACTTCTCGATTTCGCGCATGGCGGAAACCGCATTGCGCACGACAACACCTGATTTTTCCGCACCGGCGCGGGCGCGCTGAACCAGATTGCCGGCATCTTCCGCACCGCGCGCACTGTCACGCACGGTGGTGGTGACTTCTTCCAATGCTGCGGCGGTTTCTTCGATGGAGGCAGCCTGCTGTTCGGTGCGGCGCGACAGATCGTCGGCGGCCGACAGCATTTCCGAAGCGCCTGCATTGATCGCGGCGGCGTTCTCACCAACGGTGCGCAGGGCCTGCTGCAGCTTTTCAACTGCGCTGTTGAAATCGATACGGATGGGATCGATGTAGGAAGCGAAAGGTGTTTCGATGCGGTAGGCGAGATCGCCTTCGGCCAGAGCCGCAAGACCCTTGCCCAGCTCGTCGCGCGCAAGCGTGTTGGCGGCTTCGTCCTGCGCCTTCTCTTCTTCGTTCCGGCGGCGCTCGGTCTCGGTTGCGGAGCGCATGCGCTCGGTTTCACCGGCAAGGCGGGACTTTTCCAGTCCGGCCTGCTTGAAGACGAGAACGGCCTTCGCCATCTTGCCGACTTCGTCACCGCGATCAACGGCTGGAACTTCGGTAGTCATGTCACCATCTGCAAGCCTGCTCATTGCCGCCGTCATGCCGACGATCGGCGTGACGATCGAGCGCGACAGCGCCCAGATGAGGGCAACGGCCAGAAGACCGGCGACGGCACCGCCACCCAGAAGCGCATATTTGAGGTTCAGCGCTGCCGCCTGCTGTTCAGCCGCATAGGCGGTCGACAGGCCGTTCAGCTGTTCCTTGATCTTGGCGGCGGCGGCGCGGAAACCGTCGAGCTGGCCCTTGGCCTGATTGCGGCCAATCTCGATGATGTCGGAAATCGGCGCTTCCGTGGTCTTGCGGGCAGCGATCTGCGGTTCCGCCAGTTCCTTGAAGAACACGGTGGCGGATTTCTGCATGTCATCGATGGATTGCAGGATATCCGGCTGGCCTGCGGCGAGCGCGCGGGCTTCGTCAAGCTTCTTCAACATGATGTCGCGCTGGGCGAAAACATCGTTGTATGTGCTGTCGCTGCGAAACAACAGGAAGCCGCGCTGGTTAACGGCCTGTTCCAGCATGGCGGCCGTCGCACCATCCACTGCCTGGATGATGTCCTTGGTCCGGTTGTTTTCGATCGTGACACGCTCGCTCCCCAGCGTCTGCCAGAATACGACCGCAGAGGCGAGCAGGCACACGCTCATCAAGGCACAGAAGGTGACAATGAGCTTTATGTTAATGGGGAGATTTTTCAGCGACATCGCAAACTCTCTCGGCGACCCGATGCCTCGGAGCAAGCGTCTGCGCTGCAACGGTCGCAATTCTGTGAATGGGAGGAGATGCCGTCATGGCAGGTTCCGGTGGCCGCACGGGCCTTGGGCACAAAGTGCAATACAAGCCTTTATATTGGATTAATCGAACATTCTGACTTTGCGGTGCAACACAACCTTGACCGACGACAGCGGCATTCCGGGCCATTTCAGCGATAAATCGCTTGCATCGGCGGGGTTTGGCGGTCATTGAACGGAACCATGTCCAAAACACCTGAAAATGAACGGCTTGACCAGCTTCTCGTGTCGCTCGGCCACTTCGCCAGCCGCTCGCGTGCGCGCGACGCGGTTTCGCGCGGCACCGTGAGCGTGAACGGCAAAATCGTCACCAAACCGAGCCAGACCGTCGCTGCAAACGTCAAGATCGCTATTACCGATCCGGCGCAGGCTTACGTCTCTCGCGCCGCCCTCAAACTCACGGCCGCGCTCGATCATTTCAATCTCGATCCCAAGGGCCTTGAGTGTCTCGATGTCGGCGCATCCACCGGCGGTTTCACCGAGGTGCTGCTGCACCGTGGCGCGAAACATGTCGTCGCCATCGATGTCGGCCACGGGCAGATCCATCCAAGGATCGAGAACGATCCGCGCGTCACCAGTCTCGAAGGGCTGAATGCGCGGTTCCTCACCACCGAAGATATCGATGACCGGGCAATCGGCTTCATCGTTTCCGACGTGTCGTTCATTTCCATCAAGCTGGCGCTTGCCCCGGCACTTGAGCTTGCGGAGCCGGGTGCTCTGGCGATCCTGCTGGTGAAGCCGCAATTCGAAGCGGGCCGCGATGCGATCAGCAAGGCCGGGCTGTTGAAGGAGCCGGAAACGGCGCCCGCCGTGGCAGCCGAGCTGGAACGCTGGCTCGTCGAAGACATGGGCTGGAAGAGCCTCGGGCTCATTCCCTCGCCGATTGCCGGCGGCGATGGCAATGTTGAATTTCTTCTCGGAGGCGAAAAGCCATGAGCACCCAGACCGTCAGCATCAAGAGCCTTGGCGCGCAGGGCGATGGCATCGCGCACTGTCCCGACGGCCCGGTCTATGTGCCCTTCGCCCTGCCCGGCGAAACCGTGGCCATCGCCAAAGTGAAGGACCACGGCACGGTCATGTCGATTGCGGAAGCCTCTGCGGACCGCAGCGAACCCGTCTGCCGGCACTTCGGCCCTGAAGGCATCAACGGCACCTGCGGTGGCTGTTCGCTACAACATCTGGCCGACCAGCCCTACCATGCTTTCAAGCGGGAACTGGTGGTTTCAGCGCTGAAATCCAAGGGTCTGACACCGCCCGTGGATGATCTCGTCATCTGTCGCCCCGGCGAGCGCCGCCGCGCGGTGTTTGCCGCCCGCAGGACGGAAAAGGGCCTGCTGCTGGGCTTCAGCCAGGCGAGCAGCCATCACATCGTCGCCATCGAAGAATGTCCCGTCACCTCGCCCGGCATCGTCTCGCGGCTCGATGCCATTCGCGCCATCGGCCTTTCGATGGCGGCAAATGCCGAGCCGTTCCGCATGACCGTTCTCGAAACGCTCTCGGGTCTCGATATTTCCGTCGAGGGCATCAAGTCGGTCAACGACAAGCAGCGGCGGACGCTGACGGAAACGGTGCTGGCCATGCGCGGCATCGCCCGCGTCTCGCTGTCGGGTGAAATCCTGATCGAACCGCAAAAACCGATCATCGAATTCGGCGGCATTCCGGTGTCGCCGCCCGCCGGCGGTTTCACGCAGGCGACGAAACAGGCCGAAGACGCCATGGCGGAACTGGTGCTTGCCCATATCGGCAAATCCAAACGCATTGCCGATCTCTTCTGCGGTTCCGGTACATTTGCGCTGAGACTCGCGCGCATCGGCAAGGTGCATGCGGTGGAAGCCGAAGACAAGGCACTGAAGGCATTGGATTTCGCGGCCCGCAATACGCAGGGCCTCAAACCGGTCAGCGTCGAAAAACGCGACCTTTTCCGCCGGCCGTTGATGACCAGCGAATTGAAGAATTACGACGCCGTCGTGTTCGATCCGCCGCGCGCCGGGGCGGAAGTCCAGTGCAAGGAGCTGGCGCGCAGCACGGTAAAGAAAATCGTCGCTGTCAGCTGCAATCCGCTGACGCTGGCCCGCGATCTCGCGCTTCTGGTTGAGGGCGGCTATCGCGTCACCCGCGTCACACCGGTCGACCAATTCCTGTGGTCGCCGCATGTGGAAGCGGTGGCGGTGCTGGAGAAATAATCACCAGGCGGTATCAACCGTACCGTTGCCGACCACGCCGGAGCAACGGCAGGAACCGCCGACGCGGCCCTGCTCGATCGGGCAGATATAAGGGCGGCGGCGATTGGCGCTGTCCGGCGGGGTGATGACGCAGACGAAACGCGCGCGGCGCTGGTGACTGCGGCTGTTGCCGGAATTGAAGTTCGGGCTATCGTCGTCGTTGGACTGCGCCAGAATGATGTTGTTGCTCGAAACCGGCAATGGCGTGATCGCTGCTGCCTCTGCAATAGTTGCGGCGGAGAGAAAGACAGACAGGGCGAAAACGAGGTGACGCATGCGGGTGGCCTTTGACGGAGAGTTTGCGCGATCCGTTTTTGCCGGACCTGTTTGATGGACGATATATAATCCGTATTCAAAAGCACAGAGGCTTCCAAACTCCACGATGCCGCTCGTTTCTTCTCCCCGCCGGGGAGAAGGTGGCCCGAAGGGTCGGATGAGGGGGTGACGTTGCCGAATTTCGGAGAGCTTGCCCCTCATCCCGCTGCCGCGGACTTCTCCCCGGCGGGGAGAAGAAACGAGTGGCGCGCTCCCAGATTCTCGAAACGCCTAGCGGCGCATGAATGCCTCAAAGGCGGCGCGGGCTTCGGCACTCTGCAATTGCGCGATGAAATGGCGGGCTTCTTCGTCGATGCGGGCCAGCACATCTTCCGGCTTGCCACGAACCAGATCGCGGGCGATTTTCAGCGCCTGCTGCGGCTTGGCGGCGAGCCGTGTCGCGAGCGCCAGCGTTTCGCTCTCCACATGCTCAGGGGAAACGACTTTCCAGATCATCCCGGCCTGCAACGCCTGTTCGGCGGAAAAGCCCTCGCCCATGGCAAGCAGCGCAAAGGCGCGCTGGTGGCCGATGAGTTTTGGCGCAAGCAGGCTGGAGGCGGCTTCCGGCACCAGCGCCAGATCCACGAAGGGTGTCTTGAACAGGCTGCGATTGGAGGCGACGGTCAGATCGCAATGCAGGTTCAGCGTCGTGCCGATGCCGATGGCGAGGCCGTCAACGCCCGAAACCAGCGGTTTTTCGAAGGTCGCGAGCGCCTTCAGGAGATCGAGCACCGCAAGCTTGCCCTTTGCGCCGGACATGGCGAAGGCGAGGAAATCGGCCATATCGTTACCGGCAGAAAAGCAGCCTTCCGTGCCAAGAAACGCGACCACGCGAATTTCCGGGTCGTCATTGGCGGCTTGCAGCGCCTGCGCCATGCGCAGATACATCGCATCGGTGATGGCGTTTTTCTTTTCCGGCCGGTTGAAGCGGATGGTCAGCACCTCCGGCGCATGGCTGACCCGCTCGACGAGAATATGATCGTCCGACATCTGAATCTCCTCAAGCCAATAGGGTGCGGGCGGCAGCAAGGCTTGCCGCGCCTGATATGACGCGATCCTTCAGCGCTGCCGTTTCCGCCAGCAGGTTTTCTGCCGCAAAACGGCAAAGTGCCGCGCGGTGCGCGCCCCTGCCATCATCGACGGAGACCAATGCGCCCTTGGCGAGATAGGCACCTGTCAGCGCCAGACCGAAGAGACGTTGATAGGGTGTCGCGCCGGCGAGTGCGGTTTCGGTTTCGCTTGCCTTGATGCGGTCCAGCAACCATTCGGTCGTCGTTTCCAGATCGTTGAGGCTGGCTTCGAGATAACGGGCGGTCTCGCCGAGATCATCGCGGTTCGAAGCGGCCGTCCGGGCAGCGATCTCGCGCAGTTCGGCGATGAAACCCCGCACCTGTGCGCCATCGGAAAGCGGCAGCTTGCGCAGCACCAGATCGATGGCCTGAATGCCGTTGGTGCCTTCGTAGATCGGTGCGATGCGTGCATCACGCAGATAACGCGCCGCCCCGGTTTCTTCAATGAAGCCCATGCCGCCATGCACCTGTATGCCCATGGAGGCGACATCGACACCGGCATCGGTGGAGAAGGATTTGGCAATCGGCGTAAGAAGGGCAGCGCGCTCCTGCCAGTGAGCGCGCTGCTGGGCGTCTTCGCTCGCATGCGCCATATCGATGGCGTGGGCGCAACTGAAGGAGATCGCCCGCGATCCTTGCGTCAGCGCCTTCATCGTCAGAAGCGTTCTGGCGATGTCAGGATGTTCGATGATCGGGCTCATGCCGGAACCCTGCCAGCCGGGCGCCTTGCCCTGCGTGCGCTCTTTGGCGTATTCGATGGCCTTCTGGGTGGCAGCCTCGCAGATCGCCACGCCCTGCATGCCGACGGCAAGGCGGGCATTGTTCATCATGGTGAACATGCAGGCGAGACCCTTGTTCTCCTCACCGATCAGCCAGCCCAGCGCGCCCTTCTCGTCGCCAAATTTGCCGTCGCCAAAAATCATCGTGCAGGTGGGCGAGCCGTGAATGCCGAGCTTGTGTTCCAGCGAATGGCAGAAAAGATCGTTGCGGCTGCCCGGCGCGCCGTTTTCGTCGGGTAAGAATTTCGGCACGAGAAACAGCGAGATGCCGCGCGTTCCGGCCGGCGCATCCGGCAGGCGGGCAAGAACGAGGTGGATGATATTGTCAGCCGCGTCGTGTTCGCCCCAGGTGATGAAAATCTTCTGCCCGAAGATACGATAGGTACCATCACCATTGCGCTCCGCCCGGCTCTTCAGGACACCAAGGTCCGATCCCGCATGCGGCTCGGTGAGGTTCATCGTGCCGGTCCATTCGCCGGAAACGAGTTTCGGCAGATAGGTGCGCTTCAGATCGTTGCTGCCGTGGGTGACGATGGCTTCCACCGCGCCCATGGTCAGCGTTGGCGCCAGCGCGAACGCCATGGAACCGGAGTTCCACATTTCGAGGGCTGCAACATTCAGCATATGCGGCAGGTTCTGACCGCCGAATTCCTCAGGCGCCGTCAGGCTGTTCCAGCCGGCTTCCGCCCAGCGGCGGTAAAGATCGGCCCAGCCATCAGGCGTCGTGACCTTGCCGTCGGCAAGCTTCGCGCCCTGGCGGTCGCCGATATCGGCGAGCGGCGCGACCTGTTCCGTGGCAAAACGACCGGCTTCCTGGAGAATGGCATCCACCAGATCTTCACCGAGATCACCCAGCACACCCTTTGCCAGCGCGTCTTCAAGACCCGCTACATGTTTGAGTGTAAAGGCGATATCATCCACCGGCGCGCTATACATGCTGCCTCCTCCCGAAGCTTTTGCCTATCGTGCTGCTCTTCGGGCTAAATGATTTTTACGTAAACGTCAATTTGAAAATTCCCACCATTTCGGCAGGTTTGTTATAAAACTGTCATATGAATTTGCTCAGCATGCGCTGAAAGGCGCAATGCCGCCGCTGCCGTTCCCACACCGGGGCGACGGACGCCTCCCTCCTCCCATCCAGCCGGTCAGGACTGCCACGATGGATCTCATAACGCCCAAAATTCCCGGCCTTGTCTGGGCCTATCAGTTCCACCCCGGCACAGCCCCCTGCCGCCGGCTGGCGGCCGATGCGCGCTTTCACGAAATGGCCGAGTGCGAAGGTTTCTTCTGGCTGCATCTCAATCTCGCGGACCAGCGGGTGGCGGGTTTTCTGGAAACCATCGACGGCCTCGATCCGGCGGCGCGGGCAAGCCTCACCACCCATGAAACGCACCCATCCATCGTGGTCGATGAAAAATCGCTCTATGGTACGCTGGTCGATTTCCAGCGGGAATTCGACAAGGAGACCCGGGATTTCGGCTGGCTGCATTTTGCGGTGAGCGACCGTTTCATCATCACCACCCGCCTGCAACCGCTGCACTCGGTGGACCGGCTGAAGGCGGCGGTTGACAAGAATTCCAACCGCTATCTCACGCCATCACACGTGTTCGAGGGGCTGGTTGCGGAATTCCAGCGCTCGCTCATCAATCTGGTGATGGAGACGACCGAAGAACTGAACGCCATCGAGGACATGGTCTATGACAGCGAGAACCGTGACGAACGGCGGCGGCTTGCCCCGCTGCGCCGCACGGTGGTTCGCCTGCACCGGCATCTGCGCACCGTTCTCACCCTGATGCGACGCGCTTCGGCCGCCGATGAGGACGAGATGCCTGACGGTTTTGAAGATGTCGCCTCACGCTTGATGGGTCGCCTCGAAGCGGTGGATCACGATGTTTATGCCCTGCAGGAGCGCGCAAGGCTGCTGCACGAAGAAATCGATTCCAAACTCTCGTCGGAAACCAACCGGCACCTCTATATCCTGTCGCTGATGACGGCATTCCTGTTGCCGCCCTCGCTGGTGACAGGCTTTTTCGGCATGAATACGGATGAGTTGCCATTTACGGTCGGCACCGGCGGCACGTTGTCGGCCGGCGTCTTTATCGTGATTTCGGTCGTGCTTGCCTGGTTCGTGCTCAAACGGGCACGGATTTTGTAATAAAAAAGCCGCCCGGTGATGACCGGACGGCTCTGTCAATTTCAGCCTGGCGCTCTATCAGCTGTAAGGCGAATAGCAGGCCTGACGCGGACCGTGGTAAGGCTGGAACGTGTTGCTATAGGCATCGTAGGAACGATAACGGCCATAGCACCAGTTCACATGCGCCTGGCTCATGCCGCCACGGCGGACCGGGCGATATTCGCGATAGACCGGGCGCGGACGATATTCCGGCACGGGACGGTAGACTTCACGCGGCTGCGACAGGGCGCCGCCGATGATTGCGCCCGTCGCAAAGGCTGCAAGCGGGAACCAGTAACCGTCATGGTGACGATAGCCGGGGCGATAATCGCGATAACCGCGATGGCCGCCATACCAGCCACGACGGTCACCCCAGTCGCCGCGACCACCACGATCGCGCCAATATTGCACATTGACGACATTGCCTGCATCGTTGCCCGTGGCCTCGACGCTCTTCGGCGCCATCGGCAATGGCATTGCTGCTTCTGCCGGAACGATCGCTCCTGCAACCACAATCGCAGAAAGACCGACAGCCAAGATATTCTTCATATAGTTTCTCATCTGACTTCCTCCATTCACGACGGTCAACAGGCCGTTCTCCGTGAATAATAGCACTTTTTCTTCTCACTCGGCCAGTTTTCGATCTGGCTGGAACATTAGAGGTTGCAGGCTAGGCGTTTTCGCCTGAACCCAGCATTAACGATCCCATCACGCTTCGGTTACTCAATCCGGCGGCCGGAAAACAAAAGCCCGGATCAAAATCCGGGCTTTCGAAAATCCTGTTATCGGCTGTAAGGCGATACGCATATGCGGCGCGGACCGCTGTTCGGCTGATAGGTATTGTCGTAAGCGCGATACGAGCGCCAACGGTTCTGACACCATGAAACATGGCTGCCGCCATAGGCAGGTGCCGGCCTCTGCATCGCGCCGCCAATGATGGCGCCGGTGGCGAAAGCGGCCAGCGGGAACCAGTAACCGTTGTGATAACGGTAGCCCGCCCGACGGTCACGATAGCCGCGGTGACCGTTGTAGTAGCCGTCACGCGACGGACGCGGACGGTACATGCGGTCGCCGTGTCTGCGGTCATTGCGGCGGTCCCATTCACGGTACTGCACCTGCACCACATTGTCGGTCGAAACCGCCGGCTTGGGCATCGGCACAGGCACCTGGAACGCCTGAGACGGCGTAAAGCTTGTGATGAACACGATCATCGCCGTGGCGATGCTCGTTGTCCGGAAACTCATCATGATCTTCCTCCGTTTGCTTCAGCGCGTTGGACCGCGCCTTTTCACGCACTCGCTCTTGTCGGAGATAAGGGTCAGCCCCGTTTCTGCACCCGAAAAGAATTCGATGACGTGCAAACGAGTTTAGGGAAATTTAGTTCCATGACAACTATCCGGCGAAGGGCAGGAAGATAACACGCGTCAGGCTTCAACCTTCACATCGGTCAAAGGTCGCGAGCAGCAGGCGAGAATATAACCTTCCTCGATCTCGTCATCGAGAATGCCGCCATTATGGTTCATCTCCACCTCGCCCGAAAGCTTCAGCACCCGGCAGGTGCCGCAGATACCCGATTCGCAGGCCGCGCCGATGCGCACCCCGGCGGCACGCGCCGTCATCAGAACCGTCTGGCCGGGCTGGCAGGCCATTTCTTTTCCGGACAGCGTGAAGCCCACCATCGACAGCGCTTCACCATCCACATCGGTGAGAACGCTCTCACCGACCTTGACCGGGGCGGCAGGAGAAAAGCTTTCCTGATGGTAACGGCTCATGTCGAAACCGGACGCATCGAGCATGGAACGGACGGCGGCCATGAACGGCTCCGGCCCGCAGCAGAACACGGTGCGGTCCATGAAGTCAGGGGAGAGAAGCGCGATCTTGGCCTTGTCGACCATGCCCTTCAGGCCGGACCAGAGATCGGTGCGGCCGCAATTTTCCACGATGAAACCGAGCGACAGCTTCGGCATGAAGCGGGCGAGATATTCAAGCTCGTGGCGGAAGACGATATCGGACGGCGAGCGCGAACAATTGATGAAGGCAATGTCGCTCTGCGGCGCACGGTCGCTCATATCGCGCACCATCGACATCATTGGCGTGACGCCGGAGCCTGCCGAAATGAACAGATATTTGTCGCCGGGATGCCGCACATAGGAGAAATCGCCGAGCGGGCCGAGCGCCCGGATTTTCATGCCGGGCTTCAGATTGTCGAACATCCAGCGCGTGCCGATGCTGTTGGCCTGCGCCTTCACCGTGACCGAAAGCGCATAGGGCCGTGACGGGCTGGAGGACAGTGTGTAGGTGCGATAGAGCGGCTCCTTGCCCACCGGCAGTTCCAGTGTGACGAACTGGCCCGGCAGATACCGGAACCAGTTCTGATCCTCGGAGCGGAACAGGAACGTCATCACATCCTGCGTTTCGGGTGTCACCGAAATGCACTCCAGCAGCTGGAGCTTGTCGCTCCACGGCTTCATCTCGTCTATGTGCTTATAGGTCACAACCATATTCATCTTCGCGTCACGCTACTGCCGAAAGCCGGGCCTT
Source organism: Agrobacterium sp. ICMP 6402 (assembly GCF_009498615.1). Taxonomy (NCBI): domain Bacteria; kingdom Pseudomonadati; phylum Pseudomonadota; class Alphaproteobacteria; order Hyphomicrobiales; family Rhizobiaceae; genus Agrobacterium; species Agrobacterium sp. ICMP 6402. The sequence goes on along the minus strand of NZ_QSNV01000001.1, from coordinate 269,746 downwards.
GTCGCCGGAAAGCCGGTCGATCATGAAATCGGAATACCAGTTGACGAACTGCATCACACCGCCCTCGTCTTCCATGGAATAAGGGCCGGGCTGGTACGCAGGTGAACGGATGCCGAAGGCGTTTTCCTCGACGATGCGGCGGTCCTGATCGTTGGTTTCGTTCCAGACGTGGGTCAGGTCTTCCAGATCGTAATCCACGCCTTCCACCGCATCCTTGTGCACCAGCCATTTGGTGGTGACCATGGTTTCGTTGGCGTTGAGCGGCAGCACCCGGAAGGAAATGGTGTGGTCGCCAAGGAAGTGGTTCCAGGTCGTCGGATAATGGAACAGCAGCAACGCGCCGATATGGCTGATGCTGACATCTTCGGACAGCGGCCGGCGCACGGCGCGTTTGCCCGACATGGTGTAGCTTTCCGCCTCGCCGATCAGCGGCATGCGGGCAACGCGGAACTGGCCTTGCGGATCCATCTTGAAACGGCTCGGCAGGCCGGCGGCCTCGCAGCGCGCCCAGTGGCCGCCGATCTCGGGGTCGCTGGCGCCGCCATCCGTGCCCGTGACACTGGGGTTTTCGGGGTAGGTGCGGCAGAGTTCCGGGTGGTTGGCGGCGCAGTGGTAGCACTCGCGGTTGTTTTCCCAGACGAGCTTCCAGTTGCCCTTTTCGATGATCGTGCTTTCATGCGCGACCTTGGCTTCCCGGATACGGTGCGGGGCCATGTAGCTTTCGACTTCGGCCCGCATGGGCGCGAAATCCGCCGGCTGGTCGGCAAGGCAGATGAAGACGTAACCGGCAACGGTCTCGCAGGCGACAGGCTTCAGGCCGAATTCCGCCTTGTCAAACTCCTCGCCCATATGGCGGGCGAACAAGAGCTTGCCGTCCAGATCGTAAGTCCACTGGTGATAGGGACAGACGAGACGGGCGGACTGGCCCTTGTGGGCGGAGCAGACGCGGGAACCGCGATGGCGACAGGAATTGTGAAGGGCGCGGATCTCGCCGTCGCGTCCCCGGACGATAACGACGGAATAGGAGCCGACCTGAACGGTGAAATAATTGCCGGATTTGGGCACTTCGCAATCATGGCCGACGAACAGCCAGTCGCGATACCAGATGGTTTCCATATCCAGCTTGAAATAATCCTGGTCCGTGTAGAAAGGCTGTTCCAGGCTGAAGCCTTCGCGGCGGTTCTTCAGCTGGCGCAATACGGTCTCACGCAATTCCATGGCCAAATCCTCGATCAAACCGCCCTGCCCGACACCATTTACCGGGCTGCGGAACCATGATCCCATCTAAACACCGGCGGTGATTTGCAGCAGCACAGACAGCGACATCGGCTTCCGCATTGGCGACAAATTGCGACATGCGCGAATGCCTGCCACAGCCCATTCCGCTGCTAAATCCGGCAGCTATTCGGTGAACAAAACCACGTCGCAATATGACGCATGATAGTGCGCAATTGCCTGTCCACCCATCAGAAAACAGGGGGTGCGGCGCAACGGAGTATTAACGCGAACTAAATTATCTTGCCTGATCAAAGGCAACGAGGGCGTTCCTGGTGGAGAAGGCGACACGCATACGTTATTTCGATGCGGCCAGACATTCGATCATGCCGATACGGTCGAAGACCGCGCATTCGGATTTCCTGCGCACCGGCCGGATCAGCCGTTTTGAAGAACGCTGGTTGCCGAGGGAGCGCGTCTATTACAGCCATGATGAGGTGGCGGCGATGACCGGGCGCAAGCTCGAAGCCGCCGCCGATGCCACCCATAGCCGCCTCAACACCTTTCACCAGTCCATCCGTTTTCCCAAGATGGTCTCCCACCATCTGCTCAACGACCGGCCACATCTCGGTTATTGTCATGTCACGGCGGCGAAAACCAGTTTCGACGCTGAACGCCACGTGCTCTGGTCCTTCTATTTCGCGAATTTCTTCGCCGAGTTGAGCGGTGCCGAAAACTTCTTCGAGAATATCGATGCGCGTTATTCGCGGATGTATTTTGCCGTCGCCATCAATGCGCTTCCCGATAAGGAATTTGCCGTCGATACCTCCTTCCATCGCGGCGGCCTGCTGTTCCAGACGCATGATCCGCGCGTGGCGCTGAAAAATGTGCTGCTGCTCGGTGCGCGCTCGGAGGAGATGCGCAGGATCATCAAGGCGATATAAACGATAGCGCTTTCCATCCCGGCCAGAAATACGCTATTGAGCGCGCTGAAAGGCAGCATCATGGCGCGTCATATCAACATCGAAAACGAGCGGGAAACCGCGTTGCAGGCAGCCGTAACGGAGCTTGCGGACGGCCAGCCCATCGCCCTGCCAACGGAAACCGTCTATGGCCTTGCCGCCGACGCGACCAATCCGGCTGCCATCACCCGCATTTACGAGACGAAAGGCCGGCCGCAGTTCAATCCGTTGATCTGCCATATGGCCGATATTGCCATGGCCGAACGTTATGCGGTTTTCGACCCCATTTCGCTGAAGCTTGCGCAGGCCTTCTGGCCCGGCCCGCTGACGCTGGTTCTGCCCCTGAAACCGGAAAGCGGCATTCACTCGCTGGCGACGGCCGGGCTTGATACGGTCGGCATCCGCGTGCCGCAGGGTTTCGCCGGTGACCTGATCCGCCGGTTCGACAGGCCGCTGGCCGCCCCCAGCGCCAATAGTTCCGGCAAGATCAGCCCGACAAGTGCCGCCCATGTGGAGGCCGATCTCGGCCAGAAGATCAATCTCATTCTTGATGGCGGGGCAGCCTCCGTCGGCGTCGAATCCACCATCGTCAAGGTGGAAGAGGATGGCCGGGTGCGGCTGCTTCGTCCCGGCGGTATCGTCACCGAAGACATCGAGAGCCTTGCCGGCCTGAGGCTGGAACGGCCCGAAAAAGCCTCTGCCGCCATTGAAGCGCCCGGAATGCTGGCGTCGCACTATGCGCCGGGCGCCACTGTGCGCCTCGATGCCGCATCGGTTTTGCCCGGTGAAGCACTGATCCGGTTCGGCGGCATTGCCGTTAAAGGCGAAGAGACCGCCCGCACCGTTCTCGATCTCAGCCCCGCCGGCGATCTTGCCGAGGCCGCCGCCAATCTGTTCGATTATCTGAAAGCCGCCGATGCGACCGGCGCGAAGACCATCGCCATTACCGCCATTCCCACACATGGTCTCGGAGAGGCGATCAACGACCGCCTTTCCCGCGCCGCCGCACCGAGAGGCTGACGGCACTTAACCCCTTTCGCCCATGTTTCAAACGACAGCGAGACGCCCATGACCACCATCCCCTCCTCGGACATTCTTGACCGCTTCACCGCCATTGTCGGTGAGAAAAATGCGGTGCGCGACCCGGCGGAAATGGCGCTGCGTCTGGTGGAAAATCGCGGGCTTTATCGCGGCGTCTCACCCTTGCTGCTGAAACCCGGTTCGGTTGAAGAGGTTGCCGCCATCCTGAAGCTCGCCAGCGAGACCGGCACACCCATCGTGCCGCAGACCGGTAATACCGGGCTTGTCGGCGGCCAGACACCCCGGGAGGAAGGCACCGACATCATCCTGTCGCTGGAGCGCATGAACCGCATCCGCGATATCGATCCGGTCGCCAATGTCATCGTCGCCGATGCCGGCTGCATTCTCGATGACATCCATAAGGCAGCGGAGACGGTGGAACGGATGTTCCCGCTGTCGCTCGGCTCGCAAGGCTCCTGCCGCATCGGCGGCAATCTCGCCACCAATGCCGGCGGCACGGCGGTGCTTGCCTATGGCAATATGCGCCAGCTGTGCCTTGGGCTTGAAGTCGTCCTGCCGACCGGCGAAATATGGAACGGGCTACGCCGGCTGAAAAAGGACAATACGGGTTATGATCTGCGCGATCTCTTCATCGGTTCGGAAGGCACGCTCGGCGTCATCACCGGCGCGGTGCTGAAACTGTTCCCGAAGCCGCTCGGCCATCAGGTGGCTTTTGCCGGGCTCGGCTCCACCGAAGACGCATTGAAGCTGTTCGAAATGGCCTCGAACCTCTGCGGCACGGCGCTGACCGGCTTCGAACTGATGCCGCGCATCGGCGTCGAATTCACCACGAAACATATTCCCGGCGTGCGCGACCCGCTGCAGACGCCGCATGACTGGTACGCGCTCATCGATATCTCCACCTCCGATTCGGCGGAGACAGCCGAGACGATGATGCAATCGCTGCTGGAGCGCGGTTTTGAGGCTGGGCTGGTTGCGGATGCAGTGATCGCCGCTTCAGAAGCCCAGCGACAGGCGCTGTGGCACATGCGAGAGAGCATGTCGGATGCGCAAAAGCCGGAAGGTGGCTCGATCAAGCATGACGTGTCCGTGCCGGTCTCGAAAATACCGGAATTCATGGCGACGGCGGAAAAGGCGGTCATCGCCGCTATTCCCGGCGCCCGCGTCTGCGCCTTCGGCCATCTTGGCGATGGCAACATCCATTACAATATTTCCCAGCCGGTGGGTGCCGACAAGGCCGAGTTCCTCGGCCGCTGGCGGGACATGAACGAGATCGTCCACGGTATCGTTCTGTCGCTTGGCGGCTCCATTTCCGCCGAACATGGCATCGGCCAGCTAAAACGCGACGAGTTGGCCGCCATTCGGCCCGGCATCGAAATGGACCTGATGCGGCGCATCAAACACGCCTTTGACCCCGCCGGCATCATGAACCCCGGCAAGGTGCTTGCCGCCGGGTAGATAGGCGATTGGGAGGGTTGACGCGGGCGGTTTTGGCCGCCCGCTTTTGGTGACGATAGGGCCAGTTCAAACTAACGGGCGCATTCGATCAATTTCTGAAGACCGCCCCAATTGTCGAAATGCGTTTTTCCCATTGCCGCAATTTCAGCCCGCCATTTTTTAGCATCAACGGTCGGGTGAGACGTCTTTCCGGGAAACACCACCGTAATAACCGGGATTGGATCTTTATTTTTGCGTTGGTCGGCAATGCCCGATTTCGCTCTCAGAACGCCACCTCTGTTCACCAGCGGATTGTTGCCGATATCCTGATGGAAGCGCACGGAAGCCTCACCGAGCTTGCCGCCGTCACCATAAACCCCGTAAGCGAAGCGCTTGGTCGCCGGGCGATAGACCACGGCGATATCGCCGTCCTTCACGCCATATTTCTTCACGAAGCTGCTGGACAAAACAACATAGGGAATTTCGGTGGCATCGACCCAATGCCTTTGTGTTCCTGCCGGTCCATCGGGAACCGAAACAGATGTTTCGGTGATAAAAGCCTTGCCCGGCAAGGGATCGCCGGCTTTTTGAATTATCGGCTTATTGTTCTCATCTTTCGAAAAGCCAAATATTCTGACCTTCGAATAATCACCCGTGGCAACGGCCTTCTTCCAGGCATCCTGGCATTTTTTTTGCCATCCCTTTGGGTCCGTATCGGGTGTTGAACCGACAGCAGTCAGCCCGTCGCAGGTATAAGACAGCCCCTCCCCATTCACGAGATAAGAGTTGGGCGCCCCATCGGCATCGACCTTGAGTTCCTTTGTGGAAAAAACGACGCCTCCCGTTCCGCATAGGGCCTGAGACAGGGCAGTCGTTGGCAGCGCCAATAGTGTGGCAGCGCAAAAGACAGCGTGAATTTTCGAAGAATTCGACTTGAAAAATCCGTATGACATGCAACCCTCCCCCTACAAAACATGTATAGGTTGCATTTATTCATTCAGGAGTCGAGTCCAGTCTTATTCAGGGACAGAATCTGGTGTTCCCCGCCATTTCTGCCCGTTTCAATCTTCAGCTCTTCAGAATTACTCTTCTGGAAGCTTCAGGATTGCGGGCTAACCCGACGGCCGGGCGGTCCAGGCGGGAACCAGTTCCGCATTCAGGCGGCGAGGTTTTGGCGCATGGACGAACTGCGTCAGGCCCATGCCGGATTTCGCAATCGCCACCGCATGTTTTTTCGGCATCAGATAGCCATATTCCAACGGCGGCGGGCGGCGCATGATTCGGCTGAAAAACGGACGTTTGTGATAACGGGACGGGGAAAACCGCGCCGGCTCCGCACATACCGTCACATATTCCAGTATTTCCTCAATCCAGCCGCTTTGCGGCCGCGCACCCGGCTCCACCAGCAATATCCACTGTCCACGCGCAGAGCGCATGACATCTTCAATATCCCATTGCCCATAAAAGCGGCAACCGGCGGCATCGGCGACACGCGACGATCCATCGCGCGAACCGTGATCGAGGATCACCACATCGCTTACAAGCCCTTCCACGGCACCGGTTACAAGCGCAGACAAGGTATGCGCCAACTCCGGTTCCTGATCCCGGCATTCCATTATGACTGTCAACATATGCATAGCTCTAACGCATCGCACAATAAATTGCCACTGCACCCGTCACGGTAAAATCCGCCATTTTCCATACGGACCACCATCCCACCCACCTGCTGGATCAGCCCGCAATGCGTCCCGCACACAATATGGGGCATCTCTGACACAATGTGGAATGAGAGCGGATTTGTGTTTTTTGTTCTTGTATTGTTCTCGCTCTTGAGTTAGGAATTTAATCATCGAAGAGGTGATGAAAGCCTGCTCGAACGGAAACGGTTTAGGGTGTCTGGTGGGCCTTCCAACCCGCGGCGCTCTTGGAGCATCCAGATGAGAAACCATACGCTTTCGGGGCAGGCTGCCTTCCAGCCGAGCCATATGCCAGATATTGCCAATGCGTTGGCCGATGCATCGGGCCTGCGGATCGAGATCGACCGTCGTCGCGGCCGTGGCGCCGGGATCAATCCGGATGGACGCTTCGAGGCCCTGCAGCGCGAGGTTTTCGACGATGGCTGGCAGACACTCGAAGACATGCCGGAATTCCGCACCGAGGTGCAGGTGGAAAAGCCGCGCAGCATCATCACCAGCAACGATTCCCCCGATATCCCCTTCGACCGTTCGATCAACCCCTATCGCGGCTGCGAACATGGCTGCATCTATTGTTTCGCGAGGCCTACACACAGCTATATGGGTCTTTCAGCCGGGCTGGATTTCGAGTCGAAGCTGTTCGCCAAGCCGGATGCGGCGAAGCTTCTGGAAAGAGAACTGGCGAAACCGGGATACAAGCCGCGGGTGATCGCCATCGGCACCAATACCGATCCCTATCAGCCGATCGAACGCGAGTGGCGCATCATGCGGCAGATACTGGAAGTGCTGGCCAAGGCCGACCATCCCGTCGCCATCGTCACCAAATCGGCGCTGATCAAGCGGGATATCGACATTCTGGCGCCGATGGCCAAAAAGGGTCTCGCCAAGGTCGGCATTTCCGTGACGACGCTGGATCGCAAGCTCTCGCGCAATATGGAGCCGCGCGCCGCCACGCCGGAGAAGCGGCTGGAAGCGGTCAAGGCGCTGACGGAAGCCGGCATTCCGGTCGCCGTGATGATGGCGCCTGTCATTCCGGCGCTCAACGATCACGAAATCGAACGGATCCTTGAAGCCGGCAAGGCCGCCGGCGCGACCGAAGCGTCTTACGTGCTGCTGCGCCTGCCGCTGGAGGTGAGCCCGCTCTTCCGCGACTGGCTGCTGCGCAACTATCCGGACCGTTATCGTCACGTCATGTCACTGGTGCGCTCCATGCGCGACGGCAAGGACTACGACGCGGAATTCGGGAAACGCATGAAGGGGGCCGGCCCTTACGCCTGGCAGATCGGCAGGCGTTTCGAGATGGCGACGAAGCGGCTTGGCCTCATCCGCCGAGGCATTCATCTGCGCGACGATCTCTTTGTGCCTCCGGGCGGCGCAGGGGTGCAATTGTCGCTGCTTTGAAAAACGGACGCTGAAAACATCCAGCCTGATCGAAGCACCGCACAGCGCGTGCGGCGATATCAGGCAGAACACGACAAGGAGCGCTGGCCTCTTCCCTTCTAGCGGCCACACTCCCCATGAAATGCCCGGCGGGTTTTCCCTGGCCAGCCGGACATCGCCCCCCGGAACCGCCGCCTCGCGTGCGATCGTTTTTCCTCCGCCGCCCCGCTGGAGGATCAAAGGTCATGATGACCTCGAAGGCACAGTGAGCCATGCCCCTCGACCCGGCTCACCCGTGCTGTCATCGCCCGCCTCCGGGGGCTTGCAGGAGATCGGGTGTGTGTGCAAGTTTCGCCGCATGAAACGCCGCACCGCACCCGATTCTCCTGCCCTCTTCGATCTTGCCGATACCGGCCCGGATTTCTCTTTCGAGCTTGAGGCAAAAAAGAACGGCCTCTGGCCCGTGGCAGGCACGGATGAGGCGGGCCGTGGGCCGCTCGCCGGCCCGGTGGTTGCGGCCGCCGTCATTCTCGATCCGGACAATATCCCTGAGGGTATGGACGATTCCAAAAAGCTGACGAAGCTGAAGCGGGAAAGCCTCTTCGTACAGATCATGGAAACATCGATCGTATCGGTCGCTTCCTCCGGCCCCGGCCTGATCGACAGCATGAATATCCTGCGCGCCAGCCTCGACGCCATGCGCCGCGCCGTACTCGGCCTCGAAACCTCCCCCGCCCTCGTGCTGGCCGATGGCCGCGACAGGCCGCCGGGCATCACCTGCGAAGCCAAAGCCGTCATCAAGGGCGATTCCCGCTCCCTCTCCATCGCCGCCGCCTCGATCATAGCCAAGGTGACCCGCGACCGGATGATGGAACGCGCCGGTTTGGTGCATTCGTCCTATGGTTTTGAAGGCCATGCCGGTTACGGCACGCCCGCTCATTTGCGCGCTATCGAAAGCAACGGCCCCTGCCCGTTGCACAGGATGAGCTTTCGGCCGTTGAAGCGGGATTGATCTGGACGGAGTAGTAGAGGGCCGAGCACGTAGATTACGCGTGCTAATCTGTGTATTGCGCCCTCGGGTTGATGATTGTTCAAATAAAAATTTCTAGTATCCTTGGGTGAACATTTGGATCAGATTCGCGATGCCGGTTTACCCTGAACTTAAATTCAGTATGCAGGAAGTAAGAGCCGCTGGAAAACGTCTAAAGGACGAACTGAACCTATACTCCGCAGTTGACTGGCGCGACGCGCATCATGTTTTTGCAGTCGCAAACTCATGGCGCGACAGCCATTTTTTTCCCATGCGCTCCGTCTATCTCTCTGCCGCATATCGCATGCGCAACATTGGTATTAAGGGCGATATGGCGGCTCGACCAAAGCGTATGGCCAGCATTCGAAGGAAGCTCCGTGAATCCGACATTCACCTCGACCGTATGCAGGATATAGGAGGCTGTCGCGCCATTCTCGATGATATCGCAGGTGTTCGTTCCTTGCTTGCTGCGATCAATGACGGATTCCCTCATCATGACCGGCGGCAATGGCCTTACATAGATGCGCCGAAAGACGACGGGTATCGTAGCCACCATATCTCTTTCGAGTTTTGCCCTCGGAGGAAGGAACAAGCAATTTTTGCCGGTCGCCGGGTGGAGTTTCAAATTAGAACACGCCTCCAACACTCATGGGCGACCGCAGTTGAAGCTGTAAGCCTGTTCAACGGCGAGGACTTGAAACATCATCACGGCAATACCGACTGGCTCCGTCTGTTCAAGCTTATGTCGGGTGAATTCGCATATGTCGAGGGCTGCGCTGTTGGCTCTGGCGTGTCTGACCGACCGCTTCGAATTGCTGAAATCAAGACTTTAGAAGCGAAGCTGGACGCAATCTCCACTTTAGAGAATATTCGCACAGCGACCACCTATGCCGAGACATACCTCTATGGTGATGGGAAATTCTTCTTAATTATTTATAACAACGATGATCACACCGTTACGGTCGAGCGATACTCTGAAATATTGCAGCTTCAGGCTCGTCTCGCGTTCATCGAACGGCAAATTGAGGAAGGCTTTACACGTGCGAAAGTCGTAACCGTCGAAGTCTCACGCATTAACAACCTCGTGCGAACCTACCCGAATTATTTCGGCGACGTGGGAGTCTTCTTGAAGTAATCTGAGAAGGATTGTTCGAGGTCAAGATGCGCTAGAATTCACTCTGATTCAGCAGGAGCGCGTGAAAATTCCGAAACCGCAGCTCCAAGGGGATGTGCGCAATCTGACCAGGCGCTATACACGCTGGTATCCTAGCTAAAAGTTCGGACATAGCGATAACCGGTCATTTGGCACGCCAATATTTTGGATGTTGCTGGAAGAATGTTTGTGACTTCGGCATTCCGTGGAGTTCCTCCCCAGCCACATTAGATTTCCTTTGCTACAAATCTAATCGAAATTTCTTCGGCGGATCACCGCCATGATCGACCTCAATTTGTCCGATACATCCCCAGCAATCACCCATGTATCGCCGGAAAGCGTATCTCCCTCAAAAGAGAGAATTCGATTACAACTTCCGCAGCGTCCTTACATGTTGATTGAGTTCCATCCTTGGCTGCCGCGTCGCATCTCTGATAGTCTTTTCTAACACAAACAAAAAACCCCTCACGGCTCGCACCGGAGGGGTCTTGAATAGCCCGAGTAAATCTCAGTTCAGCTTCGACTTCACTTCGCCGATCGTGTCGGCAAAAAGCTTGGCCTTTGCGGCAGCCGTGGTCTTTTCGGCCAGCAGCTTCTCGGAAGCGGCAATGGCGATATCAACGGCGGCGGCGCGGACGGCGCCGATGGCGTCTTCTTCGGCCTGCTTGATCTTCTGTTCCGAAAGGGCCGTGCGGCGGGCGACGAATTCTTCCGTCTTCTGCCGGGCTTCTTCCGTCAGAGCGGCTGCCTCGCGTTCAGCGGCGGCAACGATGCCGGCGGCTTCGGCTTCGGCTTCCTTGCGCTTGCGCTGATATTCGGCCAGCAGGTGCTGGGCCTCTTCACGCAGACGCTTGGCTTCGGCCAGCTCGTCCTGAATGTTCTGGGCGCGCTCGTCCAGAGACTTGGAGAGCATGCCCGGAACCTTGAGATAGGCGATCAGGACAAAGAAAAGGACGAGACCGACAAGAGCGAAAAATGATGCATCAAATGCCATGTCAGGCTCCCTTCACGCTAGAAGCGGCGGCGATTGCGGCCTTGACGTCGGTATCCTTGACCTTGGCGCCAACCAGCTGGTCGACGATTGCGGTCGCGGTTTCCTCGGCAATGACGCCGACATCGGCGAAAGCCTGATCCCTGATGCCTGCAATGCGCTTTTCGGCGGCGGCCAGCTTTTCAGCAAGTCCTGCCTCGATGGCGGCGCGGTCGGCATCAGCCTTGGCCTTGGCGGCGTCACGTGCCGCGGAGCCGATCGAGCTTGCCTTGGCGCGGGCTGCCGCGAGTTCTTTTTCATAGGTTTCGACGGCTGCGTCAGCTTCGCTTTTCAGCCGTGCTGCTTCATCGAGATCCTGTGCGATGCGTCCATGACGGTTTTCGAGAATACCGCCGACGCGAGGAACGATGACCTTCTGCATAAGCAGATAAAAAAGGCCAAACGTGATCGCCAGCCAAAGGACCTGCGATGCATAAGTAGTGTGATCGAACGGCGGGAATACGCCGGAAGCACCTTCGGAACCATGTGCGACACCGGTTTCCGTGTGCGTGGCTGCCGGTTGTGGCTGGCCAACAGCCGGAGTTTCCGTATGCGTTTCACCTACGGTCGGTGCTGACTGGGCAAAAGCCTCGGTCACGAACATGCTCACCTCCAGGGGGACTGCAAATGCGAAGGATCACGACACGCTACAGTGCGGGCCGTGATCCAGACCTGATGCCGATATTAAACAGCGAACAGGAGAAGGAGAGCAACGAGCAGCGAGAAGATGCCCAGAGCTTCCGTAACGGCGAAGCCGAATACCAGACGGCCGAACTGGCTGTCGGCAGCAGAGGGGTTGCGCAGTGCGCCGGACAGGTAATCACCGAAGATACGGCCGAGTGCGAGGGACGTACCAGCCATGCCGAGGCATGCGAGACCTGCGCCGATGTACTTTGCTGCTTCCGCTTCCATGTGAGACTCCTTGAGATATTGGTTGTTGCGGCTGTTTTTTGGCGCCCGTTGCCGGGGCCAGCGACTTTACTTCTCAGTGACCACCATGCACGGCGTCGTTCAGGTACATGCAAGTCAGTACCGCGAACACATAAGCCTGCAGGAAGGCAACGAGAAATTCGAGAGCGGTCATTGCGACCGTCATGATGAGAGGCAGGACCGCGCCGCCGATGCCGAGCGCGCCGAGCGCACCCATGGAGGCGACGAAGCCCGCGAAAACCTTGAGCGTGATGTGGCCGGCCAGCATGTTCGCGAAGAGACGAACGGAAAGGCTGATCGGACGCGACAGGAACGAGATCATTTCAATGGACGCCACAAGCGGCAAAAGCGCCTTCGGCACGCCCGAGGGGGCGAAGATGCCGAAGAAATGCAGGCCGTGCTTGTAGAAACCGTAAACGATGACCGTGCCGATGACGAGGCAGGCGAGCGCGAACGTGACGATGATCTGGCTGGTGACCGTGAAGAAATACGGGAACATGCCGAGAAGGTTCGCCGTCAGCACGAACATGAACAGCGAAAAGACGAAGGGGAAGAACACCATGCCCTTTTTGCCGGCGCCTTCGCGCAGCATGGAGGCGATGAATTCATAGGACATTTCAGCAACGGACTGCATGCGGGTCGGGATCAGACCGCGGTTCGACGTTGCGAAATAAAGGAAACCGGATGCGGCGGCCACGGTCGCAACCATGAAAAGCGACGCATTGGTGAAGGAAAAATCAACGCCGCCAATTTCGATCGGAATGATCGGCTGCACCAAGAACTGATGGGTCGGATCGTTTGCCACCGGCTGCCCTTTTTACCTGTTGCCGCACCTGGCGGCATCTCAACTGCAAGAAAAAACAGCTTAAACGCCGCCTTTTCCACCCTCGTCTCGCCTGTCCGCCTTCTCCAGCAGCGGCGGCTTGGCCACCGCGCCGGTAGAGCGCAACACATTCAATACGCCTGCGCAGAAACCGAGAAGGAGAAGAACGATCATCCCCCACGGCGTCGTGCCGACAAAATAATCCAGAAGATAACCCAGCATAGCGCCGACCACGATGGCCGAAATGAACTCCGATGAGAGCTTCACCGCCATCGCAAAACCTTTCCGGTTTTCCGCAGCGTTGGTCTCCGCCCTCACGTCCGCCTCATCCTCCGCTTTCACCTTTGCCAACTCATCAGCAAGGCGTTTGCGACGCTCGTCCAGACTATCGTCACGGTTGCCAGTCATCTTAGAATCCCACCCATTTTCTCCGTTCCAGCCATGCCAGAACCCTTTGGAGTTGTAAACGGTGACGGATTAAGCCTGTTCCAGCCCGCTCTGAAGTCGCGCGCAACATAGTTTTAGGGGCTTCTCTAGTCAAGGCGCTGCGGCAGCTTGTTTCAACACAAATTAATCATTGAAAAACAATAGCTTGATGCCAAATCGCTGTTTGGCGGCGATGTTTCGCGAGGGAATCGGCATTTTTGACACGCAAAATGCGACAAATTGGCGGTGGTATCAGCTCCAGCCGCCACCATAGGTACGGTAAAACACGTGCAGACCGATGCGGCCGACCTTCTTCATCGTCCGGCCCCAGGCGGGACGTACATAGACGGCATGATAATGAGTTGCTGAGCCAACTTCATTCAGCCAGATTTTTCCGGCGGTGGTGGCCATGGCCACTTCGCGCGCCATTTTCCAATGGCGTTCGGAATTGACGCGGTCCTTGATATTGTCGCAGGCGAAGGAAAACTGGCAGCGGTTGCGCCAGTCCTTATTCTGATAAACGACGCCGCAGATGGTTTTCGGATAGGAAGGGTTACGCACACGGTTGAGAATGACCTGCGCCACCGCCGCCTGTCCCTTGACCGATTCTCCGCGCGCTTCGAAATAGATGCCGGATGCGAGGCACTGCTGTTCGGCTGCGGAAAACACCTCGGCCGGCAGCGGAGTCGCCGCCCAGGCGTGATCTTCCGGGCTGATCTGCGGCACGAAGCGGCCGGCCTCCGGTTTTTTGAGAATGGCGTCGAAGGGCGATTCGCGGGCGAAATCCGGCGTGGCCGGCGCGTAGGCCGTGGCGAGAATGTCGGGGGTACGGTTGGTGATGAGTTCCGCCAGCATCGGCGAGACACTCTTGTCCGCCTTTTTTTCGTCGCGGCGGAAATAGAAGGAAGCCAGTTCGACATCCTTGCCGCGTTTGGGTTTCACGAAAGCCGTGCGGTCCTTGCGCTTCAGCGGCTCTATGTCCAACATGCTGGTGCGCTGAAGGACAGAACCGGCGGTGAAAGCCTTTGGCGGCTGCATGATTTCGGTTGCGACGATGCGGCCCTTCTTGGCGGCGCGGTTGACACGCTCGCTGTCCGGCGTCGTGGCCTCGCCCTTCTTGTTGGTGACGAAGGCGACCTTGCTGCCATTGGGCAGGGTCATGCCGCTGCCATGCAGCGCCGCCTCGCCTGCCGCATCATTGAAGGTGAGCGAGGCGTTGTGCACCGAACCGGCCGGAGAGGCGGTCAGCACCATGCGCCATTGTTCGCCGCCATTATCCAGCCCGGCCAGCAGCGAGGCCAGATCCGCGCGCGCGGCGAGAGAAGGAAAGACGAGCCAGGCGGCAAGGCCGAAGACGACGGGTGAGGCCCATCTGGCGGTCCATGCCTGAAGGGACGCAGGGGACCGACGACGCATTACACTTTTCGAACGCAAAACCAGCACTCCGAACACCGACAACCATATTTGCTACAGGTGTTCGAGAATCTCTTATTAACCTTGATGCTTGGTTAACGCCGCGGGCGGACATGGCTTCACGTTAATGTGTAACCACCTTCTAATAGTCAAAAGACAAGCGAATAATCACACGACGACGTGAGAACCCAGTTCCACCACACGGTTGGCCGGAAGGCGGAAATAGTCCGACGGGTCGGCGGCGGTTTCGGCAAGCGCGATGAACAGGCGGTTCTGCCAGCCCGGCATGCCGGATTTCGGATCCGGCACCAGCTTGCGGCGGCCGAGATAGAACGACGTCGACATGATGTCGAACTTGTAGCCGGTGCGCCTGAGATACCCCAGCGCCTGCGTGACATTCTGGGTTTCCATGAAGCCGAAATGCAGTTCCACCACCGCGAAACGATCACTGAGTTTCGTCAGCGTGTACCTGTTCTCCGGGCGGACGCGCGGCTGATCCTCGGTGCGGATCGTCAGGATGACATTCTTGTCATGCAGGACGTGATTGTGCTTGAGATTGTGCAGCAGGGCCGCTGGCGCTGCCTCCGGATCGCCGGTCAGGAAAATCGCCGTGCCGGGCACACGCACCGGCGCATGGGCGCTTTCCTTTTCCACCGAGGCGACGAAAGCCTTCAGCGGCACGTCGCTGCGGCGGGTCTTGGCGAAGAGGATTTTCGAACCGCGCTGCCAGGTGGTCATGATGATGGTGAAGGCGATCGCCAGCATCACCGGCACGTAGCCGCCATCATGGATCTTCAGCAGGTTCGCGCCGAGGAATACGAGTTCCAGCAGCAGAAGCGGCGCCAGCACGGCAAGCGCCAGCCACACCGACCATTGCCAGCGTTTGCGCACGAATTCGAAGAACATCAAGCTGGTGACGACCATGGCGCCGGTGACGGAAATACCATAGGCGGTGGCCAGCGCATCGGAACTCTTGAAGGTGAGCACCAGAGCGACGACGCCGAACAAAAGGATGGTGTTGACGGCCGGCAGGTAGATCTGTCCCGTATTGGTTTCCGAGGTGAAGAGGATTTCCATGCGCGGCAGGTAGCCGAGATGGATGGCCTGACGCACCAGCGAAAACGCGCCTGTGATGACCGCCTGGCTGGCGATGATGGTGGCGGCGGTGGCCAGAATGACGGCCGGCAGGATCGCCCATTGCGGGAACATCAGATAAAACGGATTGGACATTGCCGCCGGGTCTTTCAGCACCAGCGCGCCCTGGCCGAGATAGTTCAGCGTCAGCGCCGGGAAAACCAGACAGAACCATGCCCACTGGATGGGGCGGCGGCCGAAATGGCCGAGATCGGCATAAAGCGCTTCGGCACCCGTGATCGTCAGAAACACCGCGCCGAGCACAACGATGCCGTAAAAACCTTCATTGGCCAGAAACTCCACCGCGTGCCACGGGTTGAAGGCGAAGAGAATGCCGAAATCATCGGCGATATGAACGAGGCCCACCACACCCATGACGAGAAACCACACGGCCGTGATCGGCCCGAAGAATTTCGCCACCACTCCCGTGCCGTGCGACTGGATGGCGAAGAGGCCGATGAGGATGCAGACGGATATCGGAATAATAAAGTCGTCCATGGCAGGCGTGACGAGTTTGAGACCCTCCACCGCCGACAGCACCGAAAGTGCTGGCGTGATCATCGCATCACCGAGGAAAAGTGCCGCACCGATGAGACCGAGCACGATGAGAACGCCGCGATGGGTGCCCGCCGTCTTCATCAGCAGCGCCAGCAGCGAGAGCGTGCCGCCTTCGCCGTCATTGTCGGCGCGCAACAGAAGCGTGATATATTTGAACGTCACGATGATCGTCAAAGACCAGAGCATCAGGGATGTCAGGCCGATGACTTCCTCTCGCGTCACGCCATCATAGGCGATCGGCCGCAGGGCTTCGCGGAAGGCGTAAAGCGGGCTGGTGCCGATATCGCCGTATACGACACCGATCGAACCAAGGATTGCGGCATAAAGCCCCTTGTTCTGATGTTTGTCGTCCGCATCCGGTTTCTCGGCAAGATCCTTGTCAACGATCTGAGACATGTTGATTCTGGCTCCTCAGAGCCAGCCCTTCCAACGGAAAAAGAGAAACGGAATGATTGCGGACATCAGCATGATGACGAGCGCGAGTGGATAACCAAATGTCCAGTTCAACTCCGGCATGAGCTGAAAGTTCATTCCATAAACCGAGGCCACCAGCGTCGGCGGCAGGAACACCACCGAGGCGATGGAGAATATCTTGATGATGCCGTTCTGCTCGATATTGATGATGCCGAGAGACGCATCCAGCAGGAAGGTCAGATTGCCGGAAACGAAGGCCGCATGTTCGTTCAGCGACTGGATATCGCGCCCGATCGACTTGCCCTGTTCCCGCGCTTCCTTGTCCCCGCGAGCCTGATCGCTGGTGGACAGAAAGGTCTGCAGGCGCGCCAGCGATGCGAGGCTGACGCGGACCTTCGAGATCAGCCGGTGATAGGCGGCGATGTTGGTCAGACGGTCTTCGAGATAGCGCGGCGCCTTGCGTTTGGAACGTGCCTGACTGCCGAGAATGTCGGCAGCGAGATTGTCAATGCCGGCGACAGAGTTTTCGAGAATTTCCGCCGTGCGGTCGACGATGGTTTCCAGCAGCTTCAAAAGCAGGGCCGTGCCGCTGCGCATTTCGTGCGGCACGCGGGTAATGGCGGCGATGAAGAGGTGGAAGGATTTCGGCTCGGCATAACGGATCGTCACGAGGCGCTTGCCGGCAAGAATGAAAGCGACATCCGTGAGGCGTGGATCGTCCGATTCCGCCTTCCACACCAGAGAGGCAGTCATAAAGACATTGCCGTCTTCCATATAAAGGCGGCTGGAGGGTTCGATATCTTTCAAATCCTCGCGGGTGGGCAGATCGAGCCCCAGCAGTTTTTCCACATGCTGCTCTTCCGCCCTGTCGGGATTGACGATGTCGATCCAGACGATGTCGTCGGGAATCTGTCCGGAGCCGTCGTCTGGCGACAGGCTGATCGCCTCGCAATTGGCGCGATAGGCTTTTATCAATCCGCTTCTCCGGTCCACATCGCAAGCTTCAGCCGCAATGCTGCTTAACATATCCTGTTTGCGGTCGGCAAACCTTTGGACGACACTTCAGGGCACGCCGGAACGAGCGGGATTTCATATCTCGCCAGCCCGATGGACCAAGAGCCAAACGGCGCAGGCGTATGCGCCCAAAGCGAGATGCAATCAAGCAATATTTTTTCTCGACAGCATTGCAGGCGAAGCATTTCTCGATGTTCAAATCCGGAAAACTTACCTGATACTGACGATTAATCTTCTGTTTTAAAAAGATTATTCAAGATCGACAGACGCCTCTTCGGTTTATGCCGAAAGCCGCTGCGTTATTCGAAAACGATCTTCGGCGCGGCTTTTCTCTCACCCGCGCCGATGCGCGCCCAGACTTTTTGCGCGATATCGCGATAAATTTGCGCCTGCGGGCCATCCGGCTCGACGACGACGACCGGCGTTCCGGCATCCGACGTTTCACGGATGGAAATGGTGAGCGGCACCTCGCCGAGGAACGGCACGCCGATCCGCTCGGCTTCGGCCTTTGCACCACCATGGCCGAAAATATCATAGCGGGCACCGGTATCCGGTGCGATGAAATAGCTCATATTCTCGATCACGCCGAGCAAAGGCACTTCCACCTTGCGGAACATGGTGATGCCCTTGCGCGCATCGATCAGCGCCAGATCCTGCGGCGTGGACACGATGACAGCGCCGGCAAGCGGCACCTGCTGGGCGATGGTCAGCTGCGCGTCACCCGTGCCGGGCGGCATGTCCAGTACCAGCACATCCAGATCGCCCCAGGCGACTTCGCGCAGCATCTGCATCAGGGCGGACTGCACCATCGGCCCGCGCCAGATCATTGCCGCTTCCTCATCCACCAGAAAACCCATGGACATGACCTTCAGCCCATAATTTTCCATGGGAAGGATGATGCGGTCTTCCTGCTGCTGCGGGCGGCCGGAAATCTTCAGGAGTTTGGGAAGCGACGGGCCGTAAATATCGGCGTCGAGCATGCCGACCTTGAGGCCGAGCGCCTGAAGGCCGAGCGCCAGATTGACGGCGGTTGTCGACTTGCCGACCCCGCCCTTGCCCGAGGCCACCGCGATGATGGCGCCGACGCCGGGAACGCCGACCTTGGAGGAGCCGGGCTGCGCGGCGGGCCGGCCGGATGCAGCGGCGGGGCGTGCCGGTGCCGGCTGTTGCGGCTGGCCGGGCTTGCGATCCGCCGTCAGCGCAACGACTGCCCCGACGATGCCAGGAACGCCCTTGGCCGCCTTTTCAGCGGCTAGCCGCAACGGCTCCATCTCCGCTGCCTTGTCGGACGGAACGGTAATTGAAAAATAGGCTTTCGCATCGGCGATGAAGATTTCCGAGACCATGCCGAGCGCCACGATGCTTTTGCCGCTGCCGGGATAGATGACGGCTTCCAGAGCCTTTTCCACCTGGTTCTTGCTGACTTCTGCCATTGTCTTACTCCGTATACATGGTCCGGCCGGATATGGGCATTCTTCCGCGCCATCCATAGACAAGCGGGAGCGCTTCGCCAATGGCAAAGCGCAAACAGAAGAGATTAGCGACGATTCACCGCTGCCATTTCAGATTTCATCGTCCATATCGAGCGTTTCAGGATCAAAGACCCGGCCGTCGAAAAAACAGTCAGGACCCAGGACCAGACCCGTGCGCGACGCGCCGACATGCACCGGCTCCCGGAGCGTGCCTTCGAGTTTCAGGTTGGCGCCCGGCACCGGCACGAAAAGCGGCTTCATCGCCTTGCGGAAAATATCCGGCCGATAGGCGTTGCGCGCGGCCTCCACCACGGCCGCGTCGAACCGACATTCGGCGGGAACCTCGCCCCAACGCAACATCTGGCTGAAGAACCACAGCGCCTGGCTCTGCCACGGAAAATTCGCAGCCTTGGCGCTGGTCACGAAAAATTCCGGATAACGCCGCATGTCCTTCTGCGAGGTGGAAATATAGCCCGTCAGCGCCGGCAGCAGGAATTCGCCGTTTTCGTCCATATAATGAGGAGCAGCGAGAATACCGGTCAATTCCTCGATATTGGCGGAATTGGCGCACCATTCGCCAGCGCGGTAGAGCGCACGCAGCAGCCCTTCCAGCAGGGTGGCGTTCTCCTCAGCCCACTGCCGCTTCACGGCCAGTATCTTTTCCGGCGCATTGTGCCAGATCAGCGCCCCGGTCGTCACCATCCGTCCCGTACCACCGAGCACGGCGGCGCTGCCTGCGGGTTCGGCTGTACAGAGCGCATCGACCTTGCCGCTTTCCAGCAGGCCGGGCATGGCTTTCGGCAGGGCTTCGACAATTTCCATGTCGCGGCCAAGCAGCACGCCGCAGCTGCCGAGCAGATAACGCAACATATAAAACGGTGTGGACACGATATCTTCGACCGCAAAGACCGGCGGGTTTTTACCTGCCGCCCGCCGCGCCGCGCAGACGCGGGCCATGGCTCTCCCGAAGGCCGCAGGGTCCGGAAGCTTCAGACCTTCGCGGTAAAGCTCATCGTAAAATTCGTGCGAAACGGTGGTTGCCGATCCACCGAGGGAAAGTGTGAAAACGCCGATAATATCGGCCGGCAGCTCATCGAGGCCGGCTGCGGAACCGACCGGCACCGGAGCGGGCAGATGAGCGATGTGAACCTCGTCCTCGGCAAGCGCCGTCAAAACAGCGCGTGCGGATTGTTTTCGGACGAGTTGCAGTTCTATGCCTTCATCGGCAGCAAAGCCTTTTTCGGCAGCGACTATCAGCACGGCGCAATCGACAGTCGGAGAAAATCCCGCTTTTACCTTATGCCGTTCCGGCAAACGATTTCTCCTTTCCGGTGATTCGGAAGAAGGATCGCCCAGGAAAGGGTTTATCACAATGATAAAATTACGATTTCGCTATTTTATCAAACCGACCCGCAATGCCTTGGCGACAGCCTGGGTGCGGTTGACCGTGTCGAGTTTTTTGGTCGCGCGGTTGAGGTAATGATTGATCGTATGTTCCGACAACATCATGATTTCAGCGATTTCGGCGCTGGTCTTGCCGGCCGCCGTCCAGTTCAGACAATCGATCTCCCGCTCGCTCAATGTTTCGGGAACCCTGAGATCAAGACGGCGGATTTCCGATAGCCGGGCAAAGACATGGCAGGAAATGTAAAACAGTTCCGCCAGCCGGCTTGCCGGCAAAATCGTCTTGTTGCCGGAGAAAGACACCGCGCCCCGGGTGGTGGTGACATCGTGAACGGGAAACCATACGGAGTTGATCATCTCAAATCGCTCGAACAGGCCAATCACGTTCTTTTTGGCGATCGGTTCGTTGCCTCCATCCAGGAAATCCATGGCAACGGAAAAGGGCACCGTCGATTTTTTCAGCTGCACCATCACCTTGCTGTTCTGCAGCATCCCCTCTTCGTCGTACCGCTGCAGAAGCTCAGCCGGCCAGCTGGTGATGATGGTATATTGCGACAGCTCGCTCGCCAGTTCGGATGACAGGTCAAGCACCATAAAGGCCCTGAACTCCCAGGCCTCCGTCAACCGTTTCAAGAACCGGAATATGTCGAATTGCGTGTTCAGACCGGCGATCTCGCGAACGCAATCAACACCAATCGCCTGAACGGCGTCCGTCTCTGTTTTCTGCATGAAAGCTGTTCTTCGAGAATGAGAAATGCCGTCGCAAAGGCCACCTTTGCCCGGAAATTGCCGGGGATGTTACTCACCAAAATGATTCATGCAAACAAAAGTTGAAAACTTAATTCAGAATAGTCGAAAATAAGATTTAACTCGCGCAATTTGACGTTAAACACGTCTGCCCGGCCGCGAAAACAACGGAGCAGCGCCTGCGTTGTTCCTCAACCATCGGCAACCGGCGACAATCGGCAGGCAAGCTCCGCTGAAATTTTGTCCGCGGTTTCGCGCACCAGCGGCGCCCATTTGTAAAGCTGCTCCACATCCACCCGGTAGGCGGGGCCGGTGACGGAAATCGCCGCAAGGAAATTGCGTCCCGGCGCATGGACCGGCGCGGCGGCGCAATGAATGCCGATCTCGTGTTCCTGAAGGTCGAAACCGTAACCATTCACGCGAATGGCCGACACATCCCTTATCAGCGCCTCCGGCGTTATGATCGTATTTTCCGTAAAGCGGAGGAACTCCAATCCGGCAGCGAGGTCTGCCAGCGCATCAGCAGACAGCAGGGACAGCGCCGCCTTGCCCACGCCCGTGCAATAGGCCGGCGAGGTTTTACCGACCTGCGAATGCATCCGCAGGGTATGTCTGCCCTCGATCTTGTCGAGATAAGTGACTTGCCCGCCGTTCAGAACGGCGAGATGCACGGATTCCTGCGTGGCATCCTGCAGCGCGGCCAGATGCGGGGCGGCGACGCTGCGCAGATCATTGCCGCTCCAGGCTTTCGCCGCAAATTGCAACAATCTCAGGCCGACAGCATAGGTCTGATCGTTGGCATGGTCGATCAGGCCTTCGGCGAGAAGATGGGCGAGCTGGCGATGAACCGTGCCGCGCGGCTGGCCGCAAGCCTCGACCACATCGGTAAAACGCATCGGTTTTTCCGCTAAGGCGATAAGCTCCAGAAGCGAGACGGCCTTTCCGAGCGTGCCGGTCTCGCTTTCCGTTTTTCGGGCGTGACCGGGAACGGGGCCACGTTGCTGAGCATTGGGCGTTTTATTATCGGGCATGGCAACATCCACCGTCATCTGCCTTGACATAAGTGTGACGCCAAGAGAATAATTCCAATTAGTAAAATCTAGTTCCATATATTGGAACAATCAAGCCCTCATGGATGAGACGATGTCGATGACGCAAGCCCAATTTCCCGACCTCAAGGATGCGGGCGTGCTCATTACCGGTGGCGGCTCCGGCATAGGGGCATCGCTGGTGGAAGCCTTCGCGATGCAGGGAGCGAGGGTCGCCTTCATCGACATCGCCGAAGAACCGAGCGCCGCACTTGTCCAGCGGCTCGCAGGAGTGGCTCCCCATCCGGTGCATTTTTTCAAGACCGACTTGAGCGACATTCCCGCCATCGGGCGGACAGTGGATGCGGCGGCCTCCGCCACCGGCGGCATCAAGGTGCTGGTCAACAATGCCGCGTGGGATGACCGCCACGACATCGACACGGTGACGGAAGCCTATTGGGACGCCAACCAGGCCGTCAATCTCAAGCAGATGTTCTTCACCGTTCAGGCCGCGCTGCCCTATCTCAGACAGGCGAAGGACGCATCCATCGTCAATTTTTCATCCATCTCATTTCTGCTGAACATGGGCGATCTACCGTCCTATGCGGCGGCCAAGGCCGGCATTATCGGACTGACGAAGAGCCTTGCCGGCAGGCTGGGACCTGACAATATCCGCGTCAACACGCTCCTGCCGGGCATGATCGTCACGGAGCGGCAGAAAGAACTGTGGCTGACCGACGAGGGCATCGCCGCAACCACGGCGCGGCAATGTCTCAAGCGCACGCTCGTCGCCGCCGATCTCGCCGGGCCGTGCCTGTTTCTCGCATCATCGACATCGAGCGCCATCACGGCGCAATCCATCATCGTAGACGGAGGTCTGTTATAATGTCCGAACCCGCTTTTATCGCCGTCGACTGGGGTACGACCAGTTTCCGGCTCTGGCTGCTCAGCCGCTCGGGCGTGGTGCTGGCCGAGCGACGCAGCGCGGAAGGCATGACGACCGCCATGCGCACCGGCTTTGCCGAGGTGCTGCAATCGCATCTCGATGCCATAAGCGCCCCTGACAATCTGCCGGTTCTCGTCTGCGGCATGGCGGGCGCGCGGCAGGGCTGGGTTGAGGCGGGTTATATCGACGTGCCGGCATCGCTTTCAACGGTTCTTGACGGCGCGGTTCGCGTGCCGGGTCAGGCGCGGGATGTGCGCATTCTGCCGGGGCTGGCGCAGCGGGATAAAAATGCACCCGACGTGATGCGCGGTGAAGAAACGCAATTGCTCGGCGCGCTCGCCTCCACTGATGCCGGTGAAAAGCTGGTCTGCATGCCGGGCACACATTCCAAATGGGTGACGGTCAGGGGCGGCGACGTCACCGGCTTTGCCACCTTCATGACCGGCGAACTGTTCGAGGTCATCTCCAAACAGACGATCCTTTCCCATGCGGTGGCCGAAGCGGACGCCTTCACCGGTGAACACGAGACCTTCAGGGCTGCCGTGCGCGACATCTACGCCAATCCGCAGCTCGCCACCAACCGGCTGTTTACCCTGCGCTCCGGGCAATTGCTGCATGGCCTCACCGCGATAGATGCCAAGGCCAAGCTTTCCGGCATCATGATCGGGCTGGAAATCGCCGGCGCGCATGCCAATGCGCGGCGGGATACTCCTGTCGTGCTGATCGGTTCCGGCGCGCTCGGCGCGCTTTACGAAGGCGCCTTCACGGCCCTTGATATCCAATATACGGTCATCGACGCAGACGAGGCCGTGCGGCGCGGATTGCTGGCCGCCGCCAATACCATCTGGTCATAAAAGAAAGACCCACCATGCGTATCCCCTTCCCTGCCATGAAATATCCGCTGATCGCCATCCTGCGCGGTCTGAAACCCGAGGAAACCGAAGGCGTCGTCGGCGCTCTGATCGAAACCGGCTTCCGCGCCATCGAAATCCCGCTCAACTCGCCCAATCCGTTCCGCTCGATCGAGATCGCCGCGAAGACGGCGCCGGCCGATTGCCTGATCGGCGCAGGCACCGTACTGAGCGTGGAAGACGTGGAATCGCTGGATGCCGCCGGCGGCAAGCTGATGGTCAGCCCCAACGCCGATGCTGAAGTCATCGTCGCCGCGCGCGTCAAGGGCATGGTGACGATGCCCGGCGTTCTCACCCCAACTGAAGCGCTTGTCGCCGCAAAGGCCGGGGCGACGGGGCTGAAATTCTTTCCCGCCAGCATCATCGGCCCCGCCGGCATCAATGCGATCCGAACGATCCTGCCGAAGGACCTCATCATTGCCGCCGTGGGTGGCGTTTCCGACAAAAATTTCGCCGAATATACCTCGGCCGGAATTCTGGCTTTCGGGCTCGGAACCAGCCTCTACAAGCCGGGCATGACGGCGGCCGAGGTGCGTGAGCGCGCTACCGTCACGCTTTCGGCCTATGACGCAGCCATCGGAGGATAAGAGCTTGGCAACCGTTTTTCCCTTTGCCGGACATGTGCTTGACGAAACGCCGATGATGCTTGGCGAAGGCCCGACCTTCGACCCCGCGACCGGCACCGCCTGGTGGTTCAACATCGTCGAGCGCGAGTTGCACGAGCTGCATTTCGCTTCCGGCCGCAAAACCGTTTACGCCCTGCCCTTCATGGGCAGCGCACTGGCAAAGATCAGCGACCACAAGCAATTGATCGCCTCTGATGACGGGCTTTTCCTGCGCGATACGGCGACCGGCGTGCTGACATTGCATGCGGAACTGGAAAAAGACCTGCCCGGCAACCGCTCCAATGACGGGCGCATGCATGCCTCCGGTGCATTGTGGATCGGCACCATGGGCAGGAAAGCGGAAACGGGTGCCGGCAGCATCTATCACGTTGCCCAAGGCGTCGTGACGAAGCTGTTTGCCGAGGTCAGCATTCCCAATTCGATCTGCTTCTCACCGGATGGTGCGACGGGATATTACGTCGATACCAAGGTGAACAAGCTGATGCGGGTGCCGCTCGACGCTCAGACCGGCCTTCCAACCGGCAAGGCCGAGGTGTTCATCGATTCCGCCGGCGTTCAAGGCGGTATCGACGGGTCGGTATGCGATGCCGAAGGACATATCTGGAATGCTCGCTGGGGCATCGGCGTGGTTGATCGCTACGATACCGACGGCAAGCACATCGGCCGTTATGAAGTACCGGCGGGACAGACGACCTGCCCGGCCTTCATCGGCCCCGATGCATCGCGATTGCTCGTCACCTCCGCGCGGGAAGGTCTGGACGCCGACGCGCTTGCCGCCAATCCGCAGCATGGCCTGACGTTCGACCTCGGCATCGAGGTCAAGGGCCGGTTCGAGCCGCTTTACCGGCTCTAGGGCATTTCAGACATTCGCGGTTAGCCCGCGAATGTCGAACACCCGGAATGTCTCAGGGAATATCCGACAGGATTTCGCGATAGTTTTCGTGCAGATAACGCTGGGTCGCGGCGGCATCGGCGGGGCGGCCGTAGAAATAGCCCTGCCCCATGGCGCAACCGAGTGCGCGCAGCTTTTCCTCTTCCACCCGCTCCTCGATGCCTTCGGCCACCACTTCGAGATCAAGTCCGTCGCACATGGCGACGATGGCCTTGATGATGTGTTCCGAGGGGCGGTCACTGCTGATGCGCGAGACGAAGGCGCGGTCGATCTTCACCTTGTCGAAGGAGAAATCGCGCAGGCGGCCGAGGCTCGACTGACCGGTGCCGAAATCATCAAGCGAAATGCGAACGCCGGCACTCTGCAACTCGCTGATGATGCGTTGCGCGGTCTCGGCAGACGTCATGACAGCCGTTTCGGTGATTTCAAGCTCCAGCCGGTGCGGATCGAGACCGACGCGGGCGAGGATCGAAAGAATATTGTCGGCGGTGCTCGGGTCCATCAATTGCGCGGAAGACAGGTTGAAAGACAGGAACAGTTCGCGCGGCCAGAAGAGTGCTGCTTCCGCCGCCTTGCGGAGCAGGGCTTCCGACAGCGCGTCGATGAAACCCCGTTCTTCGGCGAGCGGCACGAAGACGGCCGGCGACACGAAGCCGAGATCGGGATCGTTCCAGCGGGCCAGCGCTTCGAAACCGATGACCTTCGCCTCCTCCAGCCGGACGATGGGCTGGAAATGCACATCGATCGCATCGGTGATGATGGCGTTTCGCAAGGCCTGTTCCAGCTGCGTGGCGCGCTTCATTTCATGCGCGATCTCACGCGAATAGACCGTTATCTGGCCGCGACCGCGCCGCTTGGAGCGGTAAAGCGCCGTCTCTGCACTTTTCAGCAGATCCTCGAAGTCATCGCCGGCAAAGGGATAGATGGCAAAACCGAAGGAGGAGGAAAGCCGGACGTTACGGTCGCCAAGATCGTAAGGGGCCGAAAGCACATCCTTGATCATGTTGCCGATGCGCTCCGCGCCGGTGCGCTCGAACACCAGCGGCAGCACGAAGGCGAATTCGTCGCCGTCATGGCGCGTTACGATGGCGCCATCGGGAATGCAGGCCTTCAGCCGGTGCGCGACCTGACACAGGATTTCATCGCCCGCCTGCACACCGAAAAGATCGTTGATGGGTTTGAAACCGTCTATATTGGCGATGCCGACGGTGAAGGGCGCGGGGTCGCTGGAGCGTTCGCTTGCCAGCATACGGATCTTGTCCCGCAGGCGGTAACGGTTGCCGAGCCCTGTCAGAGGGTCGCTGTAGGCCATCGCCTGCAGCTCGTTCTGGCTGACCTGCAACGATTGCGGTTCTGCCCGTTTCATTCCTGCATCTCGTTAATCCTGTGTGAACGCGCTCACAATGCAGGGCAAGTATTAAAAAAACCATAGAGTCGCGAACCAAAAACGCGGCGGCATTTTCGGAAAGTCTACAGCTTGCGAAAAACGGCCCGGTCAGTGGGCTTTCAGGCCTGCAGCCGCACCGCATCCGTGCCGAAAAGGCGCAGGAAAACCGCTTCGACCATGTCAGGACTGACGGGTTTCAGCAGCATGTCGTTCATTCCGGACGCCAGGCATTTGTCGAGATCGCCCTCGAAGGCGTGGGTAATGACCCCGACGATGGGAATGTTCTGGTCCCCGGCCAGTTCCCGCATGCGGCGGGCGACCTCGAAACCGTCGATATCGGGAAGCGTCGTGTCGAGCAGCACGACGGTGGGCGCCTGCTCCGCAAAAAGCCGCAAGGCCTCCTCACCCGAGGTGGCCAGCCGCCAGGAAAGCCCCAGTCCCTCGAGTATCTGCGAAAAGACGATCTGGTTGACCCGGTTGTCCTCAACGAGAAGTATCTCGCAGACACCGCCCGTCTTGAGGGTCTTGGGCAGGTCTTCCGTCATGATCTCCCAGTCTTCCTCCGGCGATTTCTCGCCAGGAGATGAACTGAGACCAATGGCGACGTAATTCAGCAGGGATGCGTCGATGTCCTCTTCCTCGATGGTGACGACTGGCAGGTCATGCGCAGCGGCGATATCGAGACATATGACGCTCATCTGGGCATCGACCACGACGACATCGATGTCCACGCCGGCGGAGGTGGCGATATCGATGAATGCCTGCTGTTCTTCCTCGCTCGTCACTGCCGCATGATCCATGCCGCCTGCCGTCAACCGGCGGCCGGCAGCTTCGGCAAAACGCCCGCTTTCGGAGACGACCAGCACCGCCTTGCTTTTCAGCAGGTCTTTGGCCGGCGCGTCCCCTTCGTCCTTTCCATAGGAGGAGGCGACGAAGGCGACATGTTCGAGCGAGGGGATGACGGGCCTGCCGTCCGCATCGACGGTGGCAAGTGCGGTGACATCCTCCATGGTCGTCACCAGAAAATGCCGGCCCGGGCGGCCCACGCGCTGCTTGCGGGTAATCGTCAGCACCTCTTCGCCATTCAGGCGTTTCACCCTTTCGGGAATGAGGCTCGGCGTGCCGCTGTCCATGACCGCGCGGTCGGCCGCATCGATCTGCGCGGCGACCTTGCGCGAATGCAGATCGAAAACCGTCTTGCCGAGAATGCTCTCAGCGCTGGTTTCAACCATGGTGCAGGCGGATTTGTTGACGGCCGCATAGGCCATGTTCCGATCCTTGACGAAGACGGGAAACGGCAGATTGTCGAGAATGTCCTCGATCAGCTGCACGCGCTCAAGGTCGATGCGCCACTGTTCTTCTCTCTTCTTCTGTTCGGAAATATCGGCGATGACGCTGATACCGAGCCCGGATGGCAGGCGGTTCATGACGAAACGCAGGAAACGCTCGCCCTTCAGACGTTCGGTTTTTTCCGATCTTTCCTTCCAGTGCAGCGCCAGCCGCTCGCCGATCCATTCTTCCCGCCCGAGCTGGCGGGCATTGGCGGCCAGACTTTCCGCCTCGATAAGGTAACAATCGTAGAGCGCGCTCAGATAGTCGCGCAGCCGCGCGCCCGGCCCGACAACGGCCTCTTCCAGCGGAAAAAAACTGAGGAGTTTCCGGCTTGCGAAAATAATGTGATCGTTACGGTCGTAGACGACGATCGCCGCGCCAAGCGCGTCGCAAAGGGCATCAAGCATCACCGTATGAACGCCCGCGCCGGTGGGCGCCAAATCACTCAACTGCAAACTCCCGCCTGTTAATGGGTCAGGCTTATGTTTCTATTGGAATCGTTCAGGGCAGATGCCGGGATGAAACGACAAATTCCGAAAAAGAGACATCAGGGTTCGCCACTTGAAGCAGTCTTGAGGAGAAGATGACGTTCACCCATAGTCGACGTCACACACCACCCAAAAAGGGGGCCTCTTGCCTGCGGTCATTTCAAGCCGCCCCACCATAATCAGGGCCGATTAAAAGCGGATTAACGCTTACCCAGATGTTGACGGAAATGATCAAATGCCCGGAAGTCCACAAAACATGTGCAAAGTGCCGCAATTGGCGTTTTTTGCTTTCGAAGCCATGGCGAATCCGCGAAAATGACGATCATGGCCATCAAGCAGCTTTCAGAAACCCTCATCAACCAGATCGCCGCCGGCGAGGTCATCGAAAGACCGTCCAGCGCCACGAAGGAACTGGTGGAAAACGCCATCGACGCCGGCGCGACCCGGATCGAGATTGCCACAGCGGGCGGCGGCAAGGGGCTGGTGCGCATTACCGATAACGGTTCCGGCATGTCATCCACCGATCTGGAGCTTGCGGTGAGGCGTCATTGCACCTCGAAAATATCCACGACGCTGGATGACATCCGCACGCTTGGATTTCGCGGCGAGGCGCTGCCCTCCATCGGCTCGGTCGCCAAGCTTTCGATCACCAGCCGCCAACAGGGCGCGGAACAGGGTTCGGTGATTTCGGTTACCGGCGGCAAGGTTTCGGACGTGCGCCCCGCCGCCTCGAATGCCGGCACCATCGTCGAGGTGCGCGACCTGTTCTTCGCCACGCCCGCGCGGCTGAAATTCCTGAAGACGGAACGAGCGGAGGCAGCCGCCATTACCGAGGTCGTCAAGCGGATGGCGATCGCCTTTCCGCATATCCGCTTCGTATTATCAGGCACCGACCGTTCGACGCTCGAAATCCCCTCGACCGGCGATGATCATCTGGCCCGCATGGCGCAGATTCTCGGCGCTGAATTCAAGGACAACGCCATCGAGATCGATGCCGGGCGCGAGGATGTGACGCTTACCGGTTTTGCCGGCGTGCCGACCTTCAACCGTGGCAACTCGGCGCATCAATATGTCTTCGTCAACGGCCGCCCGGTGCAGGACAAGCTGCTGTTGTCAGCCATTCGCGGCGCTTATGCCGAAACCGTGCCGCATGGACGATACCCGGTCGCGGTGCTCTCCATCACGCTCGATCCCGCTTTTGTGGATGTGAATGTGCATCCGGCGAAATCCGACGTGCGGTTTCGCGATCCCGGCCTCATTCGCGGGCTGATCGTCGGCGCAATCCGGCAGGCGCTGACGCGCGACGGCGACAGGGCAGCGACGACGGGCGCGAGCCAGATGATGAACGCCTTCCGCCCCGGCTACAGCCCGTCCGGCCTGCGGCCCTCCCCTTCCATGCCGGCTTCCGCGCCATGGTCCGCCGCCACCTCGCCTTCACGGCCGCTCGCCGTTTCCGGGGACATGCAATTTGCGGAAGCGGTGCAATCACGCTTTTCCGACATTACCATGCCGACGGCGCGGGCCGAACCGCGTGAGACCTATGAGGCTTCCGCAAGCCCTTCACCGGAGTCAGTGCTGTATCCGCTTGGAGCGGCACGGGCGCAACTGCACGAGAACTACATCATCGCGCAGACGGAAAACGGCCTCGTCATCGTCGATCAGCATGCCGCGCATGAGCGGCTGGTGTTCGAGGAAATGCGCAATGCGCTGCATTCCCGGCGCCCGCCTTCGCAGGTGCTGCTCATCCCTGAAATCATCGACCTGCCCGAAGAGGATTGCGACCGGCTGATGGATCACGCCGCCGGTTTCGATGCGCTGGGCCTCGTCATCGAGCGTTTCGGGCCGGGAGCGGTTGCGGTTCGGGAAACACCGGCGATGCTCGGCGAGGTCAATGTGCAGGGGCTGGTGCGCCAGCTTGCCGACGAGATCGCCGAATGGGACGCCGCCTCGACGCTTGCCAATAAGCTCGAATATGTCGCGGCCACCATGGCCTGCCACGGTTCCGTGCGCTCCGGCCGGCGCATGCGGCCGGAGGAGATGAACGCGCTTCTGCGGCAGATGGAAAACACGCCTGGTTCGGGACAGTGCAATCACGGCCGGCCAACCTATATCGAGCTGAAACTTTCCGATATAGAACGGCTCTTCGGCCGAAGCTGAGGTGCAACCCGGCAGGGCTGGCCTTGAGCCGCGCCGAACGATATAAATCTAGGACATTGGAGCATCCGGATTGTTCAGGAAAACGCTACGCCGTTTCGGACTGGGTGCGCGGACAGGACAGAGCAGGAGACGAAAACGGATGAACAGATTTGAGGGAGGCGGAAATCGTCTCGCCGTCATCGAATATCTCGACGGTGACTTCCGGATCGTGCAAACCGGCTCACATGTCGTCTGCGCCCTGACGGCCAAGACCATTCCGCTCGACGAATTACGCTACTGGAGCGTGGAGCGGCAGGAAGCCTATGTGGATGCCGCCGCCTCGCTGGAAGCTGAACGAAAGGCCGGCAATCTGCCGGCGTGAGCCGGAAACGGCGTGCTGAAGCGTTTCCATGTCAAGCGGCTTTCTCAGGAGCAGTTGTAGAGGCGGCTGACACCCTCACTCGACGTCATCCTCGGCCTTGTGCCGAGTATCTGCTGATGTCTCATAAATCGATAGGTTGCAGATGCTCGGGACAGGCCCGAGCATGACGGAGGAGCGGTTTCCGGACCTTTCCGACAACCTCTAGAATGACGACCGCGCATTTTCCCGCAGCAGGCGGGCGCGGCAATGCTGGATCGCGGCATCGATGATCGTCGCGGCCGCATTGGGGTCGTCAAACACCATGTCGATCTCGATAACCTGACTGTTCCACAGCAGTTCCTCTGCCCGACCATGATGCCCGTTGAGCCGCACGGCATCCTTGGCCGTCGTCACCAGTTGCAAGTTCTCCTTGCCCGCATCCTGCAGGAGATCGGCGACCTCGTCGTCGCTGAAGTGGTGATGGTCCGGGAAGGAACGCTGCTGCACGATGTCGCCGCCAAGCGCCTCGACGGTTCGATAAAACTTGGCCGGATCGGCGATGCCGGCATAGGCCAATACGCGCTTTCCCCTGAAATCCTGCGGCTCCTGCGGCGTGATCGCCGCGACGAAGACGGGTTTGGCGGCCTTTGCCGCCCGTCTCACCAGCGGATCGGCGGCATGGCCATTGCCCACTTTCAGAAGACCAGTCATCTGCCGCATCTGTTCGGCAAGCGGCGCACGCACAGGGCCGCCTGGCACAAGATGGCCATTGCCGATGCCACGCATCGTATCAATGACAACAAGCGCATAATCCAGCGTCAGGCGGGCGCTCTGGAAACCGTCATCCATGATGATGAGATCGACGCCCTCCTTCACCAGCCGCTGTGCGCCTTCTACACGTCGGCGCGAAATCACCGTCACCGCCTCGCGCGCCAGAAGCAGCGGCTCATCGCCGACATCGGCGGAGCGATGGTGCTGCGGATCAACAAGGGTGGTGACATCGAGCGTGCCGCCATAACCGCGGCTGAGGAAACCGGGTTTGAGGCCTTTAGCGGTAGCAGCCCGGGCGATTGCCATCGCCGTCGGCGTCTTGCCCGCTCCGCCGACGGTGAAATTGCCGATGCAGATCACCGGAACGGATACGCTTGCCCGCTTTGCCGTCCGCATCCGCCGTCCGGCGATCTTGCCGTAGAGAAGCGAGAAAGGCGACAGGAGCCATGCCTGCCAGCCCGCTTTCTGCCACCAGAATGGCGGCGCTTCAGAAACCATCTATGCCCGCTCCCGGCCGCGTCGCCCACGGCATTCGTTCGGATGTTATACGTCAGGGGTTGTTTGCCAGAAAAAACCGTAAATTGCAAAAAAGCTCTCCGTCATTCCGACTTCGAGCCGGAATTCATCCGGCGCGCGTCTGCGCATCGGGAAGAGTCTTTTTCAGCCCAGGACTTGGGCTGGCTGGATTCCGGCTCGAGGCTGGATGACGGAAGAGATGGGGGTCCTTCTTAAACAACCCGTTCCGGCAGCAGCGCCTCAAGCCCGGTAATGTCATCAAAGCAATAATGCGCATCCGCACCGAGGCTTTCGCGCGAACCGGTTCCCGTTAGAACGGCGATGCGCAGGCCCGCGCCCGCATTTTTCGCCATATGCAGATCGTGGTTATTGTCGCCGACGACAGCCACACGTTCCGGCGGAAATCCGATCGCCTCGCAGAAACCGAGAACCATGCCGGGCTGCGGCTTGGTGCCATAACCGCTGTCATAACCCGCGACGAAATCGACATCGCTCTCGAAACCGAAGCGGATGGCCGTCTGGCGGATCGAGTTTTCATTGTCGCTGGAGGCGATGCCGAGCTTGTAGCCGCGCGCCTTCAGCCGTGCGAAAAACGCCTTGAGATCGGTGACGGGCACGGATTTATCCGCGGCCTCGGTGAAGAGCCGGTCGAGGCGCTGCGTCAGTTCAACAACATCGCAGGGCGAGCCGGCAGCAACCAGACCGGCGGCGATTTCCGCCGTATTGCCGGCGGCGAGCAGGCTGTCGGGCACCACGTGGCCGGTGATCGGGTCCATGCCGCAGGCGGCCAGCAGGCGGTCGGCGAGGACAGGATCGCCCTTGGCAGCGATCGCCGCAAGCTCGCGGTTTACCGGTCCCCAGCTGGCGTCATAACCTAAAAGCGTTCCGTCCTTGTCGAAAAGCACCGCGGCAATCGACGGCGTCGCGTCAATTTTGATATCCGCTACCATGAACCGATGGCGCTCCGCGGTTGCAGCTTGGCCGAAACGGTGAGCGGATTGATATAGGGCTCCAGCGCCTTGACAGTGGAGGACAGCGCACCGCGCATATCCTGAATGACCCGGTTGCCGGCATCGATCATCTTGTAACGCTCATTGTCGTTGACCAGCAGATAATGCACCGCCTTCGCCAGCATCTCGACATCGCGGATGATGCGACCGCCGCCGGCACGGATGAGCTTCTGATAGGCCTCGCGGAAATTCTGCACATGCGCGCCCGACAATACGGCGCAGCCCAACATGGCCGGCTCCAGCGGGTTCTGCCCGCCTTCCGCCGTCAGCGAGCGGCCGACGAAGGCAAGCTCGGTCAGCCGCAGGTATAGTCCCATCTCGCCGATGGAATCGCCAAGGAAAATATCGGTTTCCGGCGTGATCACGTCGTTGCGGCTGCGGCGCGCCACCGTCAGCCCCATGCCCTTCAGCATGGTTTCCACATCGTCGCCACGCTCGGGATGGCGCGGCACGATGATGGTCAACTGGCCGTTGCGCGACTTGATCGCCGCATGCACGGTGGCTGCGGCCTTTTCCTCACCATCGAAGGTGGAGATCGCCGCCCATGTCTTGCGATTGCCGACCTGCTTGCGATAGGTCTCCAGCAGCGCCTCGTCGCAGGGCGGCGGGTCGGTATCGCCCTTGAGATTGCCTGATATCACCACCGGCCAGGAGCCAAGATCACGGAAACGTTCGGCATCGAGATCGGACTGCGCCACAACCAGCGCCAGCTTGGAAAACAGCGATTCCGCAATATCGTGACGGTTTTTCCAGCGGTCGAAGGAACGGTCGGACAGACGGGCATTCACCCTTATCTGCGGAATGTGCCGGCGCTCCAGCTCCATCATCGTCACCGGCCAGATTTCCGATTCAGCTGTTATGGCGGCATCCGGCGCCCAATAGGTGAGGAAACGGTTGACCGCGATCTTGATATCGAGCGGCACATATTGGTGGATCACATCGTCGCCAAGCCGGGTGCGGGTCAGTTCGGCCGAGGTGACGGTGCCGGTGGTCAGCAGCACGAAGATATCGCGCTTGCGAATTTCGCGGATCAGCGGGATGAGGGCAAGCGTTTCGCCCACACTTGCGGCATGGAACCACACGAGCGGCCCGCGCGGGCGCTCGGCGCTGGCGTAACCGAAACGTTCGAAGCGGCGGCGCTTGTCTTCCTTGCCCTTCGCAGCCCGCCAGGAAAGATAGGGTCGGGCAAAGGGATAGGCGGCGATACCGGCGATCCGGTAACCCGAAAGAGCGAAACGTGCGATACGGCTGCTCATGACATTCTGCCCTTGATCATTCCGCGCAAAGCCTGCCCCTGTTCTTGTTGTTGTCGCCGCCTACTTCTTCTTAAATTGCGTCATTTTTTATCATCGGAAACGAAAGCGCGATCACATTTTCTCGTGCCGGAACTGCCGGCCTGCGTTGAACGGCAGGAATCACGGAAAAGCTCGCCTTCACCCAATAGTATTACAACGCAAGGGCAAAAGGACTCAATTTTTGTCGTCGGGATTGAGAAGACGGTGCATATGCACGATAAAATAACGCATATGGGCATTATCGACCGTCATCTGCGCCTTGGATTTCCATGCCGTGAGGGCTGAAGCATAGTCAGGATAGATGCCGACGATATCGAGCGCATTCAAATCCCTGAACTGAACATCCTGAAGGTTTTCCAGTTCGCCGCCGAAGACGAGGTGCAGCAGCTGTTTTGGTTTGCCGGATTCCGTCATGTCTTTATCTCTTTCTTAAACGCTGAGAGAGGCCTTCATCTGCGGGATTTCCGGGCAAACGTCAACCGTCGGAGAGATGTGAAAACGCATTCAAAAGCGCTGGCAGCGCATAATTTGCTGCGGCGCACAATGCGGGGTGGTTCACCTCACGACGATTATACATCAGAGGTTTTCCATCGAGGCCGACAAGCTGCCCGCCCGCTCTTTCCAGAATGAGGTCGGCGGCGGCCAAATCCCACTCGTGCGAATTGGCCTTGACCAGCGTTCCGTCAATACGGCCATCCGCCACCATCGCCAGCCGGTAGGCGAGCGAAGGCACATGCGGAATGCGCTTGACGCCAGCACGCATCTCTTCCGGCAGATGCGTGATCACATCTTCCGGCGCAGCCAGATGGAAGATGCCGGCATTTTCACGCACGGCGAAAACCGGCTCTCCGTTCTTCAGGGCTTCACCGTCCTCAAGCGCGGTGAACTCCTCGGCAAGCGCTGGCGCCACGAGGACGCCAACCACGGGACGACCCTCATGCACAACAGCAACGCTGACGCACCAGGTATCCCTGCCGCCGATGAAGGCGCGGGTTCCGTCGATGGGATCAACGACGAAGACGGTGGAGCGGGAAAGCCTGTCCGTGTCGTCATCCGTCTCTTCCGAAAGCCAGCCGTAATTCGGCCGGGCGGAACGCAGGATGGTTTCGAGAATTTCGTTGGCGGCGTAGTCGGCGGCGCTGACCGGTGAGAGGCCGCCATTCTTCCACCAGACCTCGGGGTCCTTGCGGAAGAAACCGAGGGCCGTCTCGCCCGCCTTGCGCGCGGCTTCGAGGACCAGCCGCAAATCGGAGGCCCAGCGGGCCTCAGCCATATCGTTCATTTTGCCGTCTTTTCCGCGCGCCTCAAACGGCGCGCCTGCTTTTCTCTTCGCACTTGCACACAAAGTACCGACGAAAACAACCCGCGGGTCGCCTTACTTGCCGGCGATCGTCATGCCTTCGATGGCAAGCGTTGGTGCGGCGACGCCGTATTTCCGGTCAATATCATTGGCCGGCGTGACCCGCATGAACATGTCCTTGAGGTTCGAGGCGATCGTCACTTCGGACACCGCGAAGGTCTTTTCGCCGTTCTCGATCCAGAAGCCGCTCGCGCCACAGCTATATTCACCGGTGAGCATGTTAGCGCCATGGCCGATCAGTTCGGTGACGTAAAAGCCGGTTCCAACCTGTCGCAGCAAATCCTGCGGCGAGATATCGCCCGGTTCCAGAGCCAGATTGCTGGAGGACGGCGATACCGACGTGCCGCCACGCACGCCGCGCCCGTTGGTTTCAAGCCCGAGTTCGCGCGCCGCCGAGGTGGAGAGGAACCAGTGTTTCAGCACCCCATCCTCGATCATCGTCATCTTCTCGCCCCGGACACCTTCACCGTCAAAAGGACGGGAGGACGGGCCGCGGACGATCTGCGGATCGTCGGTGAGGTAAAGGCCCTTTTTCAGAACCTGATGGCCCATTTTATCGCGCAGGAAGCTGGTCTTGCGGGCGACCGAAGCGCCGTTGATCGCGCCGGCGATCGCACCGACGAATCCACGGGCGATGCGCGGATCGAATACCACAGTAATGTTGCTGCCCGTATCGACCTGACGGGGTCCTACCCGCCGCACGACTTTCTCACCGGCGCGGCGGCCGATTTCTTCGGCTGCATCCAGGTCGGCATAATAAAGGCGGCTGTCGAAATCGTAGTCGCGCTCCATCTTCGTGCCCTCGCCAGCGATGACGCTGACGGAGCGGCTGAAGCGGCTACCCATGTAGCTGCCGGAAAAACCGTGCGAGGTCGCGAGCACGAGGCCGCCCATGCCGCTCGATGCACCGGCGCCGGAAGAATTGCTGACGCCCTTGACCGCAAGTGCCGCCTCTTCCGAAGCGAGTGCCGCCTCACGCAGCTGATCGGACGACACCTCGGTCGCATCAAAAAGCTGGAGATCGTCATAGGACGTCGCCAGCCGCTGTTTGTCCGCCAGGCAGGCGAAGGGGTCTTCCGGCGAGACCTTGGCCATGGCCACTGCCCGCTCGGCCAGCGTCTTCAGGTCGAAACCGGGATTGGCCGAAACGCTTGCCACCCGGCGGCCAACAAAGACGCGCAGCGAAAAATCATCGCTTTCGGAGGATTCGGTGCTTTCCACCTTGCCAAGCCGCACCCCGACCGATTGAGACCGGGAGCGGACGACAACGGCATCCGCCTCATCCGCGCCCGCTGCACGGGCAAGATCGACAAGTTCGCTGGCGCGATCGAGAAGTTTGGAAGAATCTATTTCTGAGGACATGAGTTGGCCTTTCATTCCTGTTCCATTTATTGTGCCAGCAACCCCGCATCAAGGGCGAAACGCCGCTTTCTCAATCGGCAAGGCTCTATCGCCACCATATTCGAAAGTCAGCCCGCATGACCGAGCACGACGCTCTCTTTTCCGAACCATTGCTGCTTCTGGCCGGCGCGGTCATCGCGGCCTCGGTTTTCCGCAAGCTCGGGCTTGGCACCGTGCTCGGTTATCTGGTGGCCGGCATCATCATCGGGCCGTTCCTGCATCTGGTCACAGATGCGAAAGACATTTTCAATGTCTCGGAACTGGGCGTGGTTTTCCTGCTGTTCATCATCGGTCTGGAACTGAAGCCATCGCGCATCTGGCAGATGCGCCGCGATATTTTAGGGCTCGGGCTGGCGCAGGTGCTGGTGACGGGCAGCGCACTGGCGGCGATTGCGTGGTGGGCCGGCTTGATCGACGCGCGCGGCAGCCTTGTCGCCGGTTTCGGCCTTGCGCTGTCCTCCACCGCCTTTGCGCTGCAAATCCTCGAAGACGACGGCGACATGAACACGCGGCACGGCAACCGCTCGTTTTCGATCCTGCTGTTTCAGGATCTTGCCATCGTGCCGCTTCTCGCCCTCGTCACCATTCTTTCCAACCGGCCGGACGTGGCGTCGGATTCGATGGTTTACGATCTCGTCGCCTCGGTCGTTGCGGTGGCGGGCATGGTGCTGGCCGGACGCTTCCTGCTGACGCCAATGTTCCAGATCATTGCCCGCACGGGTGCACGCGAGGTGATGATCGCGGCGGCGCTCTTCGTTGTCATCGGCGCTGCCGCCATCATGGAGGCTGTCGGACTGTCGATGGGCATGGGGGCGTTGCTTGCGGGCCTGATGCTGTCGGAATCTTCCTACCGGCATGAACTGGAGGCCGATATCGAGCCGTTTCGCGGGCTGTTGCTGGCGCTGTTCTTCATGGCCGTCGGCATGTCGCTGCATGTCAACATCGTCTATGAGCACATTGTCCTCATCCTGATCGCCGTGCCGGCAATGATGGCGGTGAAGGCCGCGGTGATCTACAGCCTTTGCCGCATTGCCGGCTCTTCGCGTTATGCATCGAGCCGTATCGCGCTGCTTCTGGCGCAGGGCGGTGAATTCGGTTTCGTGCTCTTCACCACCGCCGCCTCCTCCGGGCTGTTTCCACAGGCGACCGCCTCAATCCTCGTCGCCATTGTCACGCTTTCCATGGCGCTGACGCCGCTTCTGGCGGTGATATCGCGCCGTTTGACGGCAGAGGATGCCGCCGAAGACACGCTGGACGAAGATTTCGACGGGGCTGGCGCGGACGTGCTGATGATCGGCTTTTCGCGCTTCGGCCAGATCGCCTCACAGATCCTTCTCGCAGGCGGGCGTGACGTGACGGTCATCGACAGTTCCGCCGATCGCGTGCGTCAGGCCGCACGTTTCGGTTTCCGCATCTTTTTTGGCGACGGCACCCGCAAGGATGTGCTGATCGCCGCCGGCATCGAACGGGCCGATCTGGTGGCAGTCTGCACCCACAAGAAGGAAGTGACCGACCGCATCATCGACATGATCCAGTCGGAATTTCCAAGCGTACGCATCTATGCCCGCTCTTATGATCGCGTGCACTCCCTCGATCTCAGAAAAAAGGGCGTGGAATATGAACTGCGCGAGACGCTGGAATCCGGCCTGCTATTCGGCCGACGCATTCTGGAGGGGCTGGATATGGATGGCGAGCGGGCGCTGGCGATCTCCGACGACATTCGTGAACGCGACGAGGAGCGGCTGCAGCTTCAAGCCGTGGAAGGCCTCGCCGCCGGCCGGCAGATGCTGCACAACAAGCCGGTGCGAGAGGTGAAGCCGGAGCCGCTGATGAAGCCGAAGAACAAGGCGGAGAAGCGGGAGGAAGAGGATATGGAGGACAGCGAGACGGAAGTGTCGTTGTGAACTTCGCGGCACTGGCTGAGAGGGCCCCGCTTGTTTCTTTTCCTCAAGGGGGAGAAGTCCGCGGCAGCGGGATGAGGGGCAAGGGTAGTGAGATACGGCAACGTTGCCCCCTCATCCGACCCTTCAGGCCACCTTCTCCCCGACGGGGAGAAGAAACACGTGGCAACCGCTCGCTTCGCAGCGAATACTCAGGGATCGCTGCTTAGGCCTCGACGCCCTGCCCGCGATGAAACAGCTCCACCTGCATTTCGACCTGCCGTTTCAGATCGTCCTTGATGCCGGCGGAAGCGTTCAGCACCTCTTCCGACTTCAGGAAATCCAGCACGCCGAAACGGTGAACTGGCGGCCGGAGGAAAATGTGGGGTGGGCGTAGTCTCAGCTTCAGGGCAATCGCCGCCTGCATCATCAACTGGCTGGCGCCGAACAGGCTTTCCAGCCGGTTGGGCATAGTGGTGCCGTCACCTTCCGGGCCGCCGACAACGTCGACGCCGATGACGATATCGGCCTTGTCCAGCAGATGTTCATAAGGGACCGGATTGAAGATACCGCCATCGATCATGATGCGACCATCGATACGCACCGGCATGAACAGCGCCGGAATGGCGGCGGATGCCGCAAGCGCCTGGATTATTTCGCCGGTTTCCACCACCACTTCGGTCTGCGCGTAATAATCCGTGGTCAGCACCTTCAGCGGGATGGCGAGTTCCGAAAAATCCTTCGGCAGGGCCTGCGGCATCAGGGCGTGCAGGATGAGTTCGAGATTGAACTGGCCGAGGCGAAAACCATCGACCGCATGGCGCATCGAGGCTGGGCCGAGGCTCCAGAGCCGGTTTGCAACCGAGCCTTTGCGCCCCATGAGTTCGAGGGTGTATTCACGGATTTCCCGGCCGCTCATGCCGGCCGCCATGCCCGCGCCGATGATGGAGCCGATGGAGGAGCCGGACAACGCCACCGGGCGGATGCCGAGTTCGTCGAAGGCCTCGACGACGTTGATGTGGCAGATACCGCGGGCGCCGCCACCGCCGAGTGCCAGTCCGAATGTCGGCTCATGGCCACCCGCGCCGGCGCCTTCGAGGATATCTTCCCCGGCACGCACGATCGTGACACCCTCGTTTACACCCTGCTCCATGCGAATACCCAAATTCTTTCCGCAGAAAAATCCTGCCTATTGCGCAAACAAGACAAGACCGTGGCGTGACGGGAAGGCCTTCCCGTCAGGGTTCGTAGCGGTAGAAATGCATTTTCGTGTCGCCGAAGATACGGCTTTCGAGAAGTTTGAACGCCGCATCGACGGTGACCGCGACATCGCCGCGCTCTTCCAGAATGGCGAGCGCGCCGGGCGCCAGCCAGCCGCCGCCATGGGCGGCAGCGAAAGCCTTCTCACCATGGCCCTGACCATAGGGCGGATCGGCGAAGAGAAGATCGAAGGGCTCGATATTGTTGACGCCGCCGAGCTTGGTGGCATCACGACGCAGGATACGGGCACGCCCGTGCAACCCCAGCGCATCGATGTTTTCCCAGAGCAGCCCCCTGCCCTCGACGCCGTTTTCGACGAAGAGCGCCACACGACAGCCACGTGACAGGGCTTCCAGCCCCACCGCGCCCGTTCCGGCGAAAACGTCAAGAACACGCGTACCATCAAGACTTTCCGGATAGGCGTGGCTTAAAATGTTGAAAAGGCTTTCCCGCGTCCTGTCGATGGTCGGACGAATGGAATTTGTTTTCGGCGCGGCCAGATTCCGGCCGCGAAACTCACCGCCTACGATCCGCATTACGTGTCATTCCCCTGCCACCAGTCGGTTTGCCACCCGGGCCTTTGCCGCCCGGCTTGCCGCCGCCGGGGCCATTGCCGCCGGGGCCTTTACCCTTGCCCGAAAAACCCGAACGCTCGCCACGCTCGCCACGCTCGCCCGACTTACCAAAGGACGGCTTGCCGGATGCGGGCCTGCCGCCCGGCTTTGCGCCACGGGGCTTGTCCCCGAAAGGCCGGTCGCCGCGTGGACGATCGCTGCCGGGACGATCCCCTTCTTCGCGGGGCTTGTCACGAAACGGCCGTTCGCTGAATGGCTTTTCACCACGCGCGGTACGATCGCCAAAACTCTTCTCGCCACGCGGACGGTCGCTGCGCGGGCGATCACCATCTTCGCGAGGCCGGTCCCGGAACGGCCGGTCACCGAAGGGTTTGTCGCCGCGCGCCGGACGATCACCGAAGCTCTTTGCGCCGCTGCGTGCAGGACGCTCGCCACGGGGGCGGTCGCCGTCTTCACGGGGGCGATCCCGGAAAGGCCGGTCGCCGGGCGGTTTGCCGCCAAAGGATTTGCCGCCGCGTCCACCGCGATCGCCAAAGCTTTTTTCGCCGCGTGCCGAGCGGTCGCCACGGCCGGGGGCGCGATCATCCTCGCGGGTGGGTTCCGAGCGGATCCACTCACCCTCTTCATCGGCATGGCGCACGAGGCTGCGACGGGCTTCGTCCTGGGCGGACGGCTTCTTGAACAGGTTTTCGGCTTCGGCGCGGG
Source organism: Agrobacterium sp. ICMP 6402 (assembly GCF_009498615.1). NCBI lineage: Bacteria > Pseudomonadati > Pseudomonadota > Alphaproteobacteria > Hyphomicrobiales > Rhizobiaceae > Agrobacterium > Agrobacterium sp. ICMP 6402. The sequence continues at coordinate 227,589 of NZ_QSNV01000001.1, read as the reverse complement.
CAGACGACTTGCGCTCCTTGCCGTCGCGGGTCGGCCTTGCACCGGGCGCCATCCACACATTGGCGGTGCGGCTGGTGCCGGCGGGCTGGCGGGGGCTGCGGCGCTCTTCGCCGTCATCTTCCTTGCGGCCCTTGCCAGCGAATTTTCCGGCAGGCTTCGCGCCGAACTTGCCGGCTGGCTTATCACCGCGTTTGGTGTCGAGACGGCCGAGCGCCTTTTCGCGGCGATCTTCCGGTTTGCCGGCCGATCTCTCAAAACGCGGCTTGCCTTCCGGCGCGTCGCCGCCCTTTGCCCATTCGGACTTCGGCGCGCGTTTGGGCGCGTTGTCTTCTTCGTCTTCGGCAGGCGCATTGGTGTAGATCGGCGCATCGAAATTGGCGCCGGACTCTTCGATCAGACGTGGGCCGAGCTGGTCGCGCAGCATGCGGCCGCGCACTTCCAGCACCTTGCTCTCGGGCAGATCGCCAAGCTGGAACGGACCGTAGGAGATGCGGATCAGGCGGTTGACCTCGAGACCTAACGCACCGAGCACGTTCTTGATTTCGCGGTTCTTGCCTTCACGCAGGCCCATGGTGATCCAGACATTGTGGCCCTGGGTGCGGTCGAGCGTCGCATCGATTGCGCCATAAAGCACACCGTCGACGGCGATGCCGTCCTTCAGCTTGTCCAGTGCGGCCTGATCGACCTCGCCATGGGCGCGCACACGGTAACGGCGCAGCCAGCCGGTGGTCGGCAGTTCCAGAACGCGGGAAAGCCCGCCATCATTGGTGAGAAGCAGCAGGCCTTCGGTGTTGATATCGAGGCGGCCGATGGACAGGACACGCGGCAATTCACCGGGCAGATTGTCGAAAACGGTCGGGCGGCCTTCCGGGTCGGAGTTGGTCGTCACCAGACCAGCGGGCTTGTGGTACAGCCACAGGCGCGTGCGCTCCGCACCGCGGATCGGCATGCCATCCACTTCGATCTTGTCGGACAGCGTGGCGTTGACCACCGGGCTGTCCAGCAGAACGCCGTTCAGCGAAACGCGGCCTTCCATGATCATGCGCTCGATATCGCGTCGCGAAGCGACACCGGCACGCGCCATGATCTTGGAAATACGTTCCGGCTTGGTGCCGCCAACGATCTCGCCCACGGGGGCAGCCTTAGCTTCCGCCGGTTTCTTTTCACGCTCTGCAGCGGGTTTACCGGGGCCTTTCGGCTTGTTGTCGCGGCTAAACGTCTTGCCACCGTCACGCTTCGGCTTGTCTTTAAAAGTCATTTGTTGTTTGCCTGTTGTTTGGGCTGTCCTATCAGGTCCAAGCACGAGGGTTAAGAGGAAATTGAAACGCAATGGCCGAAACGACGCATTTCATGGAACTGGCGCTTGCGGAAGCCCGTGCCGCGGCTGAGCGGCAGGAGGTTCCGATCGGTGCCGTACTGGTTCTGGACGGCCGCGTCATTGCCCGATCCGGCAATCGCACCCGTGAATTGAACGATGTGACGGCGCACGCCGAAATCGCCGTGATCCGCATGGCATGCGAGGCGCTGGAACAGGAACGCCTGCCCGGTGCCGATCTTTACGTCACGCTGGAGCCCTGCACCATGTGCGCGGCGGCGATCTCTTTTGCCCGCATTCGCCGTCTCTATTACGGCGCGCAAGACCCCAAGGGCGGCGCGGTGGAGAGTGGCGTGCGCTTCTTCAGCCAGCCGACATGCCACCATGCGCCGGATGTCTATTCGGGACTGGCGGAAAGCGACAGTGCTGACATTCTGCGACAGTTCTTTCGCGACAAACGTCTCGAGGATTGAGCGGCGAGCGGGAAAGACAAAGCCTCCCGCCGACCATCAGCCATTTTTTACTGGCCTGTTTTTATTGGCCAGCTTTTACTGGAAAGGGTTCCACCAGCTTTTGCCGGTGTTTGCCACGGCCGCTTCTTTCTTGCGGCGCTTTTCCTTCTTCTGTTCCGGCTCGCCGAGATCGGTCAGCTGATCTTGCGGAACGCTGCGATATTCGGCCGGCGGATCGGTGAGGAACTTGCGCTGGTTGTTGACGACGGAGCCGCCCTGGGCATCGGCCTTGGCCTTGCGGAAGGCTTCCCATTTCTGGGTTTCGGTCATCTGACCAGCCGTGCCGTTGCCGGCGAGCAGCGGTGAGCGGTAATGCGGGTTGTTCTTGTTGGCATCCGCTTCATCGCGCAGGCGTTCGCGGGTTTCTTCCGGCGATTCGACCCATTGCGGATTGGATTCGCGGTTGGCCATGTTCTGCTGCGGCGAGGCCAGCTGTTCGGCGCGGGACTGGGCCGGAACGACGAGGCCAGGGCGCGGGCTGTATTTCAGGTTGCGCTTTTCCTGGTCGTTGCCGGTAATCGAGGTCGCATTGCCGAGATCGTCGACAAGCTGTTCCGCCGACGTCTTACCTGTCCCGTAGGTCGGGCTGGTGCAGGCGCCAAGCAGCACGCCTATCGCCGTGATGCCTGCAACCGTGCGAAACATACCAAAACCCTGCGCATTAGCCTGCCCAAAAGCCTTCATCGTCGTCATAAAAACCCTTCCAGCCGTCCGTCCCACTGCGCCAGACATCGTCTTTCGGCAGGCGGCAACCCGCATTGCCGTGCAAATCCGGCCATTTTCAGGCAGGTGTACCGGATGAAGAGGCAAAGCGCAATTCATCCGGCCATTTTCATTATGCATCGGCCCGAAACCGGAATCGGTTTCAGAAGGAACGATGCGCAGCTTCAAATCATGCCAGTGATGCAAGCTCGCGCAGTGCCGCCGCATCGCGGGCCGAAACCTCCGGATAGTCCGGATCGGAACCGACATCGGTGGTGATGCGCCAGGAGCGAGCGCATTTTGCTCCCTCCGCCAGCTTCTGCTCGACCACGACCTTTGCGACTTCCGGCAGACGGAAGCCATCGGCCGGGCCTTCATCCCCAACCACCGAGATGGCAGAGGTGATGCAGATTTCGGCGAAGTCTTGGCCCTTCAGCGCCGCCAGAAGATCGGCATCGGCGATGTGCACGACAGGCGCTGCCTCCAGCGAGGAGCCGATACGCTTTTCACGGCGTTCGACTTCCAGGGCACCGGTCACGACGGTGCGAACCTTGCGGATCTTGTCCCACTTGGCTTCAAGAGCATCATTCTTCCATTCCGCCGGGATTGCCGGGAACTGGACGAGATGCACCGATTCCGCCTGCGGATAACGCGACAGCCACGCTTCTTCCGTTGTGAAGGGCAGCATTGGCGCCAGCCACGAAACGAGGCAATCGAACAGCCTGGAAATGACCGACAGCGCCGCACGGCGCTTCAGCGACGACGGCGCGTCGCAATAAAGCGTGTCCTTGCGGATATCGAAATAGAAGGCAGAAAGCTCGACATTCGAGAAGTCCACCAGCGCGCGGGCGATCTTCTTGAACTCGAAACCGTCATAACCTTCGCGCACAACCTTATCCAGATCGGACAGGCGGTGCAGCACCAGCTTTTCCAGCTCCGGCAGATCGGCGTAAGCAACCTCCTCGCCCTCATAATGGGCGAGCGTGCCGAGCATCCAGCGGATGGTGTTGCGCAGCTTGCGATAGGCATCGACATTGGTCTGGATGATGGCCTTGCCGAGGCGCTGGTCGTCCCAATAATCGGTGGTCATCACCCACAGGCGCAGGATATCCGCGCCGGCATCCTTCATGACTTCCTGCGGCGAGACGACGTTGCCCTTGGACTTGGACATCTTCTCGCCCTTCTCATCCATGGTGAAACCATGGGTGACGACGGCATTGTAGGGCGCACGGCCGCGCGTCGCGCAGCTTTCCAACAGCGACGAGTGGAACCAGCCGCGATGCTGGTCTGAACCCTCAAGATAGACGTCCGCCGGCCACTTCATGTCCGGGCGATCTTCCAGCGTGAAGGTATGGGTGCAGCCGCTGTCGAACCAGACGTCGAGAATATCCATGACCTGCAGCCACTTGTCATGGTCGTGGTCATTGCCGAGGAATCGCTGCTTGGCGCCTTCGGCGAACCAGGCATCCGCACCTTCGGCCTCGAAAGCCTCGAGGATTCGGGCATTGACGGCCTCGTCGATCAGAACCTCGCCCTTCTCGTCGGCGAAAACGGCGATCGGCACGCCCCAGCTGCGCTGGCGCGACAGAACCCAGTCGGGCCGGCCTTCGATCATGGCGCGCAGGCGGTTCTGGCCGGAAGCCGGAACGAAGCGCGTCTGGTCGATGGCGCTCAGGGAGCGCGAACGCAGCGTCGTGCCGTCGCCCAGTTCCTTGTCCATATAGACGAACCATTGCGGCGTGTTGCGGAAGATGACCGGCTTCTTGGAGCGCCAGCTATGCGGATAGCTGTGCTTCAGGCGACCTCGCGCAAACAGGTTATTGGCAGCGATCAGCGCCTTGATGACGCGATCATTGGCGTCACCCTTCTTGCCGTTATCGTCCATGACGCGGGCAGCGCCGCCCTCGGCGGACGGGCCGAAAGCGGGAGCGTCTTCGGTGTAGAAACCGTCATCGCCGACCGGGAACGGGATGGCCGGCGAGACGCCACGCGCTTCCAGCTCGCGCTGATGCGCGGTCCAGACGTCAAAGTCCTCGCGGCCATGGCTCGGCGCGGTGTGCACGAAGCCCGTACCGGCATCATCGGTGACGTGATCGCCATCGAGAAGCGGAACCGGGAAATCATAGCCGATCGAAGCCAAAGGATGGGCGCAGGTGATGGCGGCCAGTTCTTCGGTTTTGACATCGCGAACGAGCTTGAAGGTCAGCTTCGCCTTGGCCGCTGCCTCATCGGCAAGCTTCTTCGCGAAGATCAGCTTTTCACCCGGCTGCGGGCCGAAATCGTTCTGAGCACTCTCGACTTCGAACAGGCCATATTCGACCCGCGAAGAGAACGCGATGGCGCGGTTGCCGGGGATGGTCCACGGCGTGGTCGTCCAGATGACGACGGAGGCACCGGAAAGAGCGGATGCCGCATCCACCACCGGGAACTTCACCCAGATCATGTCGCTCTCAACGTCATGATACTCGACCTCGGCTTCCGCCAGCGCCGTGCGTTCCACCACCGACCACATGATCGGCTTGGAGCCGCGATAGAGCTGGCCGGTCCGGGCGATCTTCAGGAGTTCGCCGGCGATGCGGGCCTCGGCGTGGAAGTTCATCGTCGTATAGGGATTTTCGAAGTCGCCCTCGATGCCGAGGCGCTTGAACTCTTCCGACTGAACCTTGATCCAGCCGGCGGCGAAGTCACGGCATTCCTTGCGGAATTCGTTGACCGGAACCTCGTCCTTGTTCTTGCCCCTGGCGCGGTAGGCTTCCTCGATCTTCCATTCGATCGGCAGGCCATGGCAATCCCAGCCCGGCACGTAATTGGCGTCGAAACCGCGCATCTGGAACGAGCGGGTGATGACGTCCTTGAGGATCTTGTTCAGCGCATGGCCGATGTGGATGTTGCCGTTGGCATAGGGTGGGCCGTCATGCAGTACGAATTTTTCGCGGCCGGCGGCGGAAGCGCGCAGCTTCTTATAGAGACCCATTTCCTGCCAGCGCTTCACCGTTTCCGGTTCTTTCTGCGGCAGACCGGCGCGCATCGGAAAATCCGTCTGCGGCAAATAAAGGGTGGCGGAATAGTCGAGTTTTTCTGCGGTGTCGCTCATAATCGTACCGTTGTTGCGCGCCATGTCGGTCGCGCCGTCTCAATTTAAAACAGGGCAAATACGGAAAGCGCCATGACGACTGTCATGACAAGCGCCAAAATCCCGGACCTTCCGGCTCGTCAGAGCGGGCGGAAAGCCGGGCCAATAATTCGGCTAATCTGAGTTTTAAACATCAACCGGTATTGGGACATGGCGGATTGTTTATGCGGTTTTCCAGTAAAAAGGAAGAGAAAAGCGACAGCAATCGGGGCCGGAATAGGGGTCGGTCGGCCCTTTCCGCTCAAAAGGCGATCTTCGCGTCCAGTTCGCTCAGCGGCCGCACACCTGACAGCATCGCCCTTGCCTCTTCCTCATCACGCCTGATCTGTGCGACCAGCGGTTCGAGGCCGTCGAATTTCAGCTCGTCGCGCAGATGCCCGAAGAAGGACACCGAACAGACCTCGCCATAAAGATCGCCGGAAAAATCGAAGACGAATGTTTCAAGCAGTGCCGCGCCGTTTTCCGTGACGGTCGGGCGATAGCCGAAGCTCGCGACGCCATCGCGGATCGAGCCGTCAGGACGGCGGAACCGCACGGCATAGATGCCCGCCTTCAGTTCCGTCTCCGGTGCCAGCGCCATGTTGGCGGTGGGGTAACCCAGCGTGCGGCCGAGCTTCTTGCCGTCTATGACTTCGCTTTCAACGGTGAAACGATAGCCAAGGAGTCCGGCAGCCCCCGCCACATCGCCCTCGCATAAAAGCGAGCGGATACGGCTGGAGGAGACGACATCGGCCCCCTCGTCGCGAAAGGCGTCCACCAGCGTCACGTCGAAATCGTGGCGCTTGCCGGCCGCCATCAGAAATGCCGGGCCGCCCTCGCGGCCCTTGCCAAAATGGAAATCGAAGCCGGTGACGACGGCGCTCGCGCCCAGCCAGTCGACCAGAATGGATTGGACGAATTCTTCCGCCGAACGCTGCGAGAATTCCCGATCGAAGGGATATTCGATGACGGAGCGGAAGCCAATGGCCTCGAGAATCCGCGCCTTCAACGGCGCGGGCGTGAGGCGGAAGACCGGCACGTCGGGGCGGAACACCGAGCGCGGATGCGGTTCGAAGGTCAGAACCAGCGCGGGAACGCCGCGCGCTTCCGCCAGTTCCAGCGCCCGGTCCAGAACGGCGCGGTGGCCGCGATGCACGCCATCGAAATTGCCGATCGCGATGACGCCGCCGCGAAGATTGTCCGGCAGCGGCTCCTTTTTTTCATTGCGATGAAAGACGGTCATGGCAGTCGATCCATATTTTACGCCGGCTTAAGCCAGACGTTTCTCAGGCAAGGCGGGGCATCCACCAGCCGGGAGCCGCGCCCTGCCCCTTGAGATAGGCGTTGAGAAGCGCCTCGTCCGTGTGGCCATTCAGCGTATATTCGGCGGCGTGAATGCCGCCGCTGATATAAAGAAGGTTGAGGCCGCTCGCAATCGCGCCCTTCACATCCGTCGGCATGCCGTCGCCAATGGCGAGCACACGATCCTTGGGGAAGGCGCCGCGCACTTCTTTCGCCGCAGCAAGGCAGGCTTCGTAGATCGGCGTGTGCGGCTTGCCGGCAATGCGGACCTCGCCGCCGAGCTGTTCGTAATAGGCGGCCATGGCGCCGGCGCAGGGAATGATGCGCTCACCGCGTTCCACCACCAGATCGGGATTGGCGCAGATCATCGGGGCTTTACGGGCGATGAAGCCCTTGAGCATTTCGGTGTAATCCTCCGGCGTTTCCGTCTCATCATCGAAGAAACCGGTGCAGACAACGGATTGCGCTTCCGTTTCACCCACCCGTTCGACATCGAGGCCTTCCAGCAGCGGCATGTCCCGCTCGGGGCCAAGCAGGAAGACTTTTTTCGGGCCTTCCGCGATCAGGCCACGGGTGACATCGCCCGAGGTGATGATGCGGTCATAGGCTTCATCCGGCACGCCGAGCACGCGCAGCTGGGCGATAACGCCGGGAGCCGGGCGCGGCGAATTGGTGATGAGCACCACCGTCTTGCCGGCCTTGCGCGCTTCGTGCAGCGCAACAGCCGCATCCGGGAAGGCGTTGACGCCATTGTGCAGCACGCCCCAGACATCCGAAAGAATAACGTCGAACCCATCAGTGATTTCGCCGAGGGTGAGAATGCGATGGGCCATGATATGCTTTCCGGATGCGAGAAAAGAGTGTGCGTGACATCGCAAAGCAGGACGCCGATGGCAAGGAAAAAAGCGGTGCCGAGCCTGCCTGCAATCCACCCGCCACCGTGCGGACATAAAACCCCGCTAGGCCCGTAACGGATGAGGAGTTGCCAAAAGGGCTGGTTTTCACCCGCCGCTCAGCGCATGGGAAATTTCTGTCATGGAACGCTGATAACCATAAGTCGTGAAATTTTTCCGACGGCGCGTTCTTGACTCAGGCAGAACGCCTCCTTATCTCGGTTCCGCTGGCACTCAAACAAAGAGAGTGCTAACACCCATCTCGTGAACCTCCAAAAGGTTCCTGAAGTCATTTGATCGAGGGATTAGGCAATGACAAGCACCAATTTCCGCCCGCTTCACGATCGCGTCGTCGTTCGTCGCGTTGAATCCGAAGCAAAGACCAAGGGCGGCATCATCATTCCCGATACCGCCAAGGAAAAGCCGCAGGAAGGCGAAATCGTCGCCGTCGGTTCCGGCGCACGCGATGAGTCCGGCAAGGTCGTCGCTCTCGACGTCAAGGCTGGCGACCGCGTTCTGTTCGGCAAGTGGTCGGGCACCGAAGTCAAGCTCAACGGCGAAGACCTTCTGATCATGAAGGAAGCCGACATCATGGGCATCATCGGCTGATTTAGCCGAACCCGTCCTTCCTTAAATTTCAAGCCGGACCCGGTCCGGCCATTCGAAACCAGGAGTTTTGAACATGGCAGCCAAAGAAGTAAAATTCGGCCGCACAGCGCGCGAAAAGATGCTCAAGGGCGTCGACGTTCTTGCTGATGCAGTGAAGGTAACCCTCGGCCCGAAGGGTCGTAACGTCGTTATCGACAAGTCCTTCGGCGCTCCGCGCATCACCAAGGACGGCGTTTCCGTCGCCAAGGAAATCGAACTGGAAGACAAGTTCGAGAACATGGGCGCACAGCTCGTTCGCGAAGTCGCCTCCAAGACCAACGACATCGCCGGTGACGGCACCACCACCGCAACGGTTCTGGCCCAGGCCATCGTTCGCGAAGGCGCCAAGGCAGTTGCTGCCGGCATGAACCCGATGGACCTGAAGCGCGGCATCGATCTCGCCGTCGCAGAAGTCGTCAAGGACCTTCAGGCCAAGGCCAAGAAGATCAACACCTCGGAAGAAGTTGCACAGGTCGGCACGATCTCTGCAAACGGCGAGCGTCAGATCGGCCTCGACATTGCTGAAGCAATGCAGAAGGTTGGCAACGAAGGCGTCATCACCGTTGAAGAAGCCAAGACCGCTGAAACCGAACTCGAAGTCGTCGAAGGCATGCAGTTCGACCGCGGCTACCTGTCGCCCTACTTCGTGACCAACCCGGAAAAGATGATTGCGGATCTCGAAGACGCCTACATCCTTCTGCACGAAAAGAAGCTTTCGAACCTCCAGGCCATGCTGCCGGTTCTCGAAGCTGTCGTTCAGACCGGCAAGCCGCTCGTCATCATCGCTGAAGACGTCGAAGGCGAAGCTCTTGCAACGCTCGTCGTCAACAAGCTGCGTGGCGGCCTCAAGATCGCTGCCGTCAAGGCTCCTGGCTTCGGCGACCGCCGCAAGGCCATGCTGGAAGACATCGCCATCCTGACCGGTGGTACCGTCATTTCCGAAGACCTCGGCATCAAGCTCGAAAACGTTACTCTCGACATGCTCGGCAAGTCGAAGAAGGTTTCGATCTCCAAGGAAAACACCACGATCGTTGATGGCGCTGGCCAGAAGTCCGACATCGAAGGCCGCGTTGCCCAGATCAAGGCGCAGATCGAAGAAACCACTTCGGATTACGACCGCGAAAAGCTGCAGGAACGTCTTGCCAAGCTCGCTGGCGGCGTTGCCGTTATCCGCGTTGGCGGTTCGACGGAAGTTGAAGTGAAGGAAAAGAAGGACCGCATCGACGACGCTCTCAACGCGACGCGCGCTGCCGTTCAGGAAGGCATCGTACCGGGCGGCGGCGTTGCCCTGCTGCGTTCTTCCACGAAGATCACCGTCAAGGGTGAGAACGACGACCAGGAAGCCGGCGTGAACATCGTTCGCAAGGCTCTGCAGGCTCTGGTTCGCCAGATCGCAGAAAACGCTGGTGATGAAGCTTCGATCGTTGTCGGCAAGATCCTCGACAAGAACGAAGACAACTACGGCTACAACGCTCAGACCGGCGAATATGGCGACCTGATCCAGCTCGGCATCGTCGACCCGGTCAAGGTTGTTCGTACAGCCCTGCAGAACGCAGCTTCGGTTGCTTCGCTGCTGATCACCACCGAAGCCATGATTGCCGAACTTCCGAAGAAGGAATCGGCAATGCCGCAGATGCCTGGCGGCGGCATGGGCGGCATGGACTTCTAATCAGTCCTGTCTCTGGAATAAGGAAAGGGCGGTCTTCGGATCGCCCTTTTTTTGTTACCGCCCATACTTTTTTGCAGGTGCGGCGTCGCAAGCGCACCAGATGCGCAGCATGGACTTCCAATCGGTCCTGTCTCTGGAATGCAGAAGGCCGGTCTTCGGATCGCCCTTTCTGTTGAAATTTCGTAGGAAAAACTGCCTTGCCAGATGGCAGAATATCTTCTCGCGCGAGATGCCGGGCACAGGCTCAAGATATTGTCTCTTTTTGAGACAGCGGCAAATTTAGCCGGCTTGTTTTCGGTGACCTATGCAATAATAGGACGTCAAGACAGGCGAATCACCATTGCCGACCGGCCGAATTTCCGCTTCATCAAGCTTATATGTGCGACATTTAGTTGTCTTTTTTCATATATTTCGCGATTGCGATGAAGGAATACATAATATTTTTGATTTTCTCACTGAGCGGTTGTTGTAGGCGGAAGAAAATAAACTATAAGTCACCCCCCATAAGGGTGCCGCGACTGGACGCAAGCATTGAAGGGGTTTCAATGCCTGGCAAATACGTTCGACTGCGGATGGCGGTGAAAATTCGACCTGGCGGCGAAGCTTGAAATAGCGGCGCTGGCACGATGTTCATGCGGGGGCGCGATTTGTTTGAAATATCAAGACGCAACGATGCTCTGCCTATGGCTGCGGCAACCATGCCCGATCCGCGAACCCTGTCACATTTTTTCATTTCAGAAGAATGGAACAGCGACCTTTCAAGCGGCGTCCTCCGGCTTGGTGAACACGCGTCTTTCATGCACGGCCTGCCGCCAGGCGAATGCGGTCTGCTCAGCCTGATCCGCTGTTATGATCGTGGTGACCATGCCCGTGTGCTGGAGCTTTTCGAACAGGCGTCCACCGCGGCCTCGCGTTTCTGTTTTTCGACCGGCGTCTCCATCTTGCCGACCATGCGGCAGCCGGTCATCTGCATGGGTGAATCCTCCGGTTTCGACGACGGCCAGCAGGGTCGGATTTCCGGGCTGTTCCTGTTTCCGCGTTTCGAAGATATTCGCTTCGCCGCCTAAATATTACGCAAGCGAATAAGCTTCGTTCACAAAATGAAGACAATTTGTCTCCTATTGTTCATCTTTATGGACGGATGAATTTCGGCCATTGATATCTCCAGACATTGCCTTGCAGCTAACCGGCGACACGCCGATCATCTACCGGAGATATCCATGACCAGCAGCCAGAACGTTCTCGTTCTCATCGCCCGCATTCTGCTTTCCTTCATCTTCATCTATTCCGGCTTTGGCAAGCTGACCGATCCGGCCGGCACCGCCGGCATGATCGCAGGCGCCGGCCTGCCCGCCGCAACCGCGCTTGCCTATCTTGCTGGCCTGTTCGAATTCGTTGCCGGCCTTGCCATTCTCGCCGGCTTCCAGACGAAGATTGCCGCATGGGCGCTTGCCGTCTTCTGCGTCTTCACCGGCCTCGTCTTCCACAGCGGCACCGTTGCCGTGCCCGGCTGGCCTGACCCGGCCCTCGGCTGGATCAATGCACTGAACGGCATCATGCTGATGAAGAACATCACCCTTGCCGGCGCTTACATCCTGCTCGCCGCCTTCGGTCCGGGCGCCTATTCCGTCGACGCCAAGCGCGGCGCGGCTTTGGCCCACGCCTGAGTCGAATTAAAAAACCAACAAAAAAGCCGTCGGATCGCTCCGGCGGCTTTTTTTTGTTTTTAATTCTCAGAGCGCCGCTTTTATGCGCGAAGCAATCTCGTGAACCGCCGCATCATTCTCATGTTCCGGCTTGCGGGCGCGAACGAAGCAGGCTTCCGAGCGAACAATGATACCGTCCGAGAGGATTTTCAGGTGGTTGGCCTTGAGCGTCGAGCCGGTGGAGGTGATATCGACGATGATATCCGCCTGCCCCGCCGCCGGTGCACCTTCTGTCGCGCCGAGGCTTTCAACGATGCGGTAGAGCTGGATGCCGTGCTGGCGCGAAAAGAACTGCTGCGTCAGCCGCCAATATTTGGTGGCAATCGCCAGTCTCCGGCCATGGCGGGCGCGGAACTCAGACGCCACATCGCCAAGATCGGCCATGCTGTCCACATCCAGCCAGATTTCCGGCACGGCAACCACGACATCGGCATGGCCGAAACCGAGGCGAGCGCAAAACTCCACCTGCGCATCGGCATTTGCCAGCCCCTCGCGCACCAGATCTTCGCCCGTTACGCCGAAATCCACCGTGCCAGCGCCGATTTCGCGGGCGATCTCGGAGGCCGACAGATAAGCGATCTCGATATCGTCGCGTCCTTCGATGCGGCCGCGATAGGAACGGTCATTGCCGACAGAAGCGACTTTCAGCCCGGCGCGTTCCAGAACGGCGGAGGCATCTTCCTTCATCCGGCCCTTGGAGGGCAATGCAATGGTGATCATGGCTTGTCACTCCCACGCACCGTTTCGATGCGATCCAGCCAGAGCGAAAAGCCCACGGCCGGGATTTTTTCCTGCGCACCAAGCAGCGTCAGCAGCCGGTCGAAACGGCCGCCACCGGCAAGCACGCTGTCACTGCCCGCTTCCACCACCTCGAAAACGAGGCCGGTATAATAATCGAGCGGGCGACCGAAAGCCGCGCCATAGGTCACGGTTTCAAGATCGACACCGGCATTGGCAAGCGCTGCAACGCGCTTATCGAAAGCGGAAAGCGCACCGTCCAGTTTCAGTTTTGCCTTTTCGGCGAAGTCGCGGAGGATTTGCGAGGCCTGCGGCAAAGGCGCCTGCAAGGCCAGGAACTGCTTGAGCAGCTCGAAACTCTCATCCGGCAGGCGGGTGGCGGCAAGCGCCAGCTTCTCCCGCAGACGGCGGGCGATTTCCTGCGGCGAGCGGCTGGCATTGGTGGAATAGCCGGTTTCCTGCATCACCGTATCGAGATAATCGACCAGCACCGCCTCGTCACCCGTTGCCAGAAGGCCGGCGACCCGCGCGTCGAGACCGGTCATGGGTTTGGGGTGCACGAGGCTTTCGAGCAGTGCTTCAAGCTGCACTATGTCGCCAAAAGCCTGCACCAGCCGTTTCTGCCAGCCAAGTGGCAGGCCGAGGGCCGCGACCACCGCCTCGAACACCTGCTGGTCACCCAGCGTGACGGCAAGCGTGCGGCCGGGCAGCAGCCGCTTCAATATTCCGGTCGCGTCGATCACGGCGCGGGCATCGGCGGCGGCAATATCGGTATCGCCGAGATCCTCGATGCCGGCCTGATAAAATTCGTTCGCACCTTCACGGCGCTGACGGAACACTTCACCGAGATAGGAATAACGCTTCGGCGTGCCGGTCGCCGTCTCGATATGGCGAAGGCAGACGGGAATGGTGAATTCGGGCCGCAGGCAGAGGCTGGTTCCCGTCTCACTTTCCGTCATGAAGATGCGGCGGCGCAAATCCTCGCCGGCCATATCCAGAAACGGTTCGGCAGGCTGGATGACGGGCGTATTCACGCGGCTCGTGCGGCGCGCGGCGAATTCTTCCAGTAGCTCTCCGGAAAATTCCGGCATGTCGATCAGGGGCATGGAACGGTACTTTTCGTCACGGTTCGAGCGGCTGCATCATTTCGATGCGGTTTCCGAAGGGATCATGGACATAAAACCGGTGATACCCTTCCAGCGGCTCATCCTCAACCACATGGCAGCCTGCTGTTTCAAGTGTTTTTCGCAAGGTTGCCAGATCATCGACCACAAAGGCCGGATGGGCTTTGCGCGCTGGCGAGAAATCCTGCTCGACGCCGAGGTGCAGTTTTATCGCGCCGCAGGTGAACCAGCAGCCGCCGCGCGCGGCCAGATTGGCTGGTTTTGCCTGCTCCGCAAAGCCAAGCAGGCCGCCATAAAAAGCGCGCGCCTCGTCTTCCCGACCGGCCGGCATCGCCAGTTGAAGATGATCGAGCGCAAGGATCGCCATGACCTCAGCGCCCTTCGGCGGCGCGGCGAACTATTGCGGCACTTCTCTGGAAAATTCCGCCTCGTCGATCAAGAACAATAAAAAATGATGGCTGGGCCGCGAGATACTCCCCTCTGCCCTGCCGGGCATCTCCCCCACAAGGAGGGAGATCGGCAAGGAGCGCAAACGCCGCCTTATTCTCTAGCACCGAGATGACCGGAACATAGCCGCAGATCGATCTCCCCCCTTGTGGGGGAGATGCCCGGCAGGGCAGAGGGGGGTAAGCGGCGCGCATCACGTTACTTGCCTTGCGCCCGCAGCACATCCTCAGCCTGCGCGGCCAGAATCTCGCGGACCTTCGCCACCACTTCAGCCTCCGGCACGCTGACCTGCGCCACCCGCGCCTCGCGCCAGCTGGCATTGTCCTCGATCTCGCCGGACAGGCGCTTGCCTTCGATCAGATCCTTGATCTGCACAACGCCTTCGGCACGCTCGTCACCACCCTGAATGATGGCGATGGGGGAGCCGAGACGGTCGGCATATTTCAGCTGGTTGCCGAATTTCTTCCAGTTGCCCTGGTACATTTCGGCGCGGATGCCCTCGGCACGCAGCGCCTGCGTGAAGCGCTGGTAACGCCCCATGCTCTCCACATCGCCATCCATGACGGTGATGAGAACGGGCGCAAGCGGCTTGACCTGACCAAGTTTGCCGAGGTTCTTCAGGGCGGTCATCAGGCGCGAAACGCCGATGGAGAAGCCCGTGGCCGGAACCGGCTGACCCATGAAGCGCGACACGAGACCATCATAACGCCCGCCGCCGCCGACCGAACCGAACACGACCTTTTCGCCCTTTTCATTGGTGACATCGAAGGTCAGTTCGGCCTCATAGACGGGGCCGGTGTAATATTCGAGGCCACGTACGACGGAGGGGTCGATCTTGATGCGATCAGGGCCGTAACCAGCAGAGTGAATTAAACTCCGAATCGTGGACAACTCCGCGATTCCCTCAGAAAAGCGTTCATTCGTGATCAAGCGGTTGCCGTCGTATGGAAACGTCGCGTGAGGCATCAGCTTTGTATTAACGCTCTGCTCACTGTTCGCGTACGCTATCTGATGACTTCCGATGCTCACTGTGGACTTAAGGAAACCAATCAGAAGTGTGATGTTTTCGGCATCCAGCCCCGCGCCTTTGGTGAAATCACCGGACTCATCCTTACGGCCGGGGCCGAGCAGCAGCTTCACGCCCTCGGGGCCGAACTTATCGAGCTTATCGATGGCGCGCAGGACATTGAGACGCCGACCAGCATTCTCCTCACCGCCGAGACCAATGGCTTCCATGACGCCATCCAGTACCTTACGGTTATTGACGCGGATGACGTAGTCGCCGCGCGCAATGCCGAGCGCTTCCAGCGTATCGGCCATCATCATGCACATTTCGGCATCTGCCTGCACACCGGCCGCGCCCACCGTATCGGCATCGAACTGCATGAACTGCCGGAAGCGGCCGGGGCCGGGCTTTTCATTGCGGAACACGTAACCGGCGCGATAGGTGCGGAATGGCAGCTGGATTTCGTTGAAGTTTTCCGCAACATGACGGGCGAGCGGCGCGGTCAGATCGTAGCGCAGGCTCATCCATTGGTCGTCATCATCCTGCAGCGAAAACACGCCTTCGTTCGGACGGTCGCTATCAGGCAGGAACTTGCCGAGCGCATCGGTATATTCGAACTGCGGCGTTTCGATCGGATCGAAACCGTAAAGCTCGTATACCCTGCGGATCTTGTCGATCATCTCATTGGTGGCATGGATATCGGCAGCCGAGCGGTCCACGAAGCCACGCGGCAGGCGGGCTTTCAGTTTCTGAGGCTTTTTTGCTTTTTCGCTCATGATGCCGATCCGATATTTTCCTGAAATTATGCCGGTGTATTAGAGGATGAAGCCCTGTGCGGCAAGCCGCAAAGGCTCTGGTTTTACTGGCAGCACGGGGCAAGCGGTGCTATATGGGATGCATGTATCCCATTTTAGTCGGAAAGGACGCACGCCATGAGCAAACAGACGGCAATTCGCCTGCCGGATGAGACCTATGAGCGGCTGAAAGCGCTTTCCGAGCGCACCGGCCGCACCTCCGCCTATTATATCCGCGAGGCGATCGAGAAGCATATCGAGGATATGGAAGATCTTTATCTTGCCGAAGAGGCGACGCGGCGCATCCAGCGCGGTGAATCAAAGGTAATAAGCGCCGAGGAGTTCTGGCGTGATCTGGACAATTGAATACGATGTTCTTGTCCAGAAAGAGATGCGGAAAATCGATCCGCAGACCCGTCAGCGTATCCGCGCTTTCCTTCAAGAAAGAGTAGCGGCGCTCGACAATCCCCGTCAGACAGGCGCCGCCCTGCAAGGCTCCGAACTCGGCAATTATTGGCGTTACCGGGTAGGCGACTATCGCATCATCTGCGATATACAGGACCACAAGCTGGTCGTGCTGGTGGTCGAAATCGGCCATCGCCGTGAAATCTACCGTTAGGCATTCATGATCCTCGAAGCCCTGCAATATGCCGCCACCCGCGCGGTTACACCCAAAGAATTCCGGCCGCATATCCGGTATTCCGTCAACCTGTGGGCACGCGCCAACCGCTGCGCCAAGGCATGGGCGGAGCATGAGGACAACAGCCGGCAATTCGTGCTGCAATCCGCCAGAAAGCTGAAACAGCGGCGCACGGCGGTGGTGCTGGGATCGGGCCTGCTGCGCGATGTGCCTCATGATGCACTGGTGGCGATGTTCGATACCGTCGTTCTGGTTGATCTGGTGCATCTTGCCAGCGTGCAGGCAAAGCTGCGCCTCAACTCCAAAAAGAACGTGCGCGTCGCCAATCGCGATCTTTCCGGCTTCGACGAGATTATCGCCGGCAAAGACCCGGAACCGCTCGATTTCCTGCGGCGGGTGCCCTATCTCGATTTCGTGGTATCGGCCAACCTCCTGTCACAGATCGGCACCGGCGCGCGCCATCGGCTGGAGCGGGAGAAAATCGCGAATGCGCCGGACGATCTGCTGCCGAAACTCATTCAGACGCATCTTGATGCGCTGGCCGGGCTTCCCTGCAAGGTCTGTCTGGTAACCGACACATCCTTCGATATCATCGGCAAGAATGGCAGTCTGCACCAGCATGAAGACCTGCTGCATGGCGTCAATATTCCGGCACCCCCAGCCGCATGGGAATGGCCGCTTGCCCCCCTTGGAGAGGAAAGCAGGGATTATCGTATCGTGCATCACGTCATCGCGCGTGAACTCACCTGAACGTCATGCTTATTCCACAATTTTCGCGGTAAATTCGTGTCATGCGCCTGATGATCCGCACTTTGATGTTCCTTGCCTGTCTGCTTTACGGTGCAATGCCGGCGCAGATGGCGATGAGCATGCCGGTGAGCGCGGATATGGCCGTTTCGTCGCAACCCGCGATGAACCATGAAAATGGCCATTCAAACCATACCGGAAATCGGGACCTCGGTGCCGAGACCTATGGGCAGGATACAGCCAAAGCCCATAATTCGGGCATGGGCGATTGCTGCCCACATGGCGATGACGCTGCGCATCCCGGGTCCTGCGCCGCCTGCCTGATTGTGGTTCCGCAAATGATCTTTGCCGACGCTGGCCGGATGATCTTCGCCTACCCCAAGCCGCAGCGTGGCATTCTCTTTAATGGCAAGGCTTTCGCCCCGCCGCTGCCGCCTCCCCGCGCCTGACGCCAGATTTTTCCAGTTAATCCATCGAAAAATCCGACAGACACAGGAAGGATAATCCATGTCTATCAAGACCATCACGCTCGTCGCCGCTTTCGCGGCAGTATTCGCCATGCCCGTTTTCGCACAGGAAGCGGGCGGCCATGCCGGGCACACCATGTCCAAGGGTGCCGCAAGCGAAACCGATTCCACCAAGGCTTTCATGGAAGCCAGCAAGAAAATGCATGGCGATATGGCCATCGATTACAGCGGCGATGCCGATGTCGATTTCGTGCGCGGCATGATCCCGCATCATCAGGGCGCGATCGATATGGCCAAGGTCCAGCTCGAATATGGCAAGGACCCGGAAATCCGCAAGCTGGCCGAAGAGGTCATCAAGGCGCAGGAAGGCGAAATCGCCATGATGAAGGCCTGGCTGAAGTCCAAGGGCAAGTGATTGCTATTGTTAAAGGAGGAGCGCTGGTTACGGCGCTCCTTCGGCCTCGCGGCAGGTTTCTTCTCCCCGCCGGGGAGAAGAAACAAGCGGTAACCGCTCAATCCATCGGCACCGGCATTGGCCCATAAGATGACTGGAGCTATGAGCGAAGGTTTGCCACGCCCTACAACCCCGCAAGACCGGCCTTATAGTCCTCCGATGCCGCCCGGCTGAGGCGTTCCAACTCCATGGCAGCCCGGCTTGTGTGACGCTCCTTATGGCGCAACAAAGCGAAGTTTCGGGCGGGCAGATCGATACCTGAACGGACCAGCAAACCCTGCCGCAGAAACAGCGACGCCACCGAGGCGGAAACTGCCGTCGCAGCCCCGCCGGAGCGCGCCGCCATCACCACCGCCTCGTTGGACGGCAGCTCCAGCATGACGGAAAGCTCGCCCGGATCCACCCCCATCTGCCGCACCGCCGCCTCGAAGGCGGAGCGGGTGCCGGAGCCCTGTTCGCGAAGCACCCACGAGGTGCCATAGAGCATGTCGAGCGCGGTTAGATAACGGCCATCGGCAAAGGGGTGGGCCGAACCCGTGACGACCAGCAGCTTGTCCGACACGACGGGCTGCACCATCAATGCCGGCTCGTCGATCCTGCCCTCGATGAAACCGACCTCCGCCAGACCATCCAGCACCGCCTGCGTGACAGTCTTGGTATTGCCGATGTCGAGCCGGACGGTGACGCCGGGATAGAGTTTCTTGAATTGCATCAGGATCGGCGGCAGCCAGTAGCTTGCAATGGTCTGGCTGGCGCAGACGGTGATTTCGCCGCGCGTCAGGCCGCCCATTTCGGAGAGAATCAATTCGGCATTGCGCACGCGTGCCAATGTCGCCTTTGCTTCGCCCAGAAACACCCGGCCGCTTTCGGTCAGCTCGATGTTGCGGCCGACGCGATGGAATAGCTCGACATTATAAAAGGCCTCGAGATTCTTGATGGCGGAACTGACGGCAGAAGCTGTCAGGCCGATGGCTTCGGCGGCCCTTGTCAGATGTTCCCGTTCGGCAACGGCGATAAAGATGCGTAGTTGTTCAAAAGTCATGGCTTTTCATTCGATTTTATCGAATAATATATGCCATATTATTTGATAGAATAAAACAGGCGGCTGCGGCATTGTCTGACCATGGCACAGCATCGCACCCTCTCCCATCCCTTTCAGTTTTCCCTTCGCTGGCTCACCCCGCTTCTGCCGGGTATCCTGCTCTGCGCGGCGGTCAGCTGCGCCGCCATTCTGGCGGAGCGCTTTCAGGTGCGGCTAGCAGGCCATGCATGGCTTGGCGATCTCGTGCTGGCCATTCTGATCGGCACGCTTCTGCGGTCGCTGGTGTCCCTGCCGGCGGTTGCTTCGGCCGGCATCAAATTCAGCGCCAAGACCCTGCTTGAGATCGCCGTGGCGCTTCTCGGTGCGTCCCTCAGCCTTGCCATTCTCAAGGGCGCCGGCGGGCTGCTGATCGGTGGCATCGCGCTGATCGTCGCACTGTCGCTGATCATCAGCTATTTCGCCGGGCGGATGCTGGGGCTGCCGCCCAAGCTTGCAACGTTGATCGCCTGCGGCAATTCCATCTGCGGCAACTCCGCCATCGCTGCCGCCGCGCCCGCCATCGGAGCAAAACCGGAAGATGTTGCCGCTTCGATTGCCTTCACTGCGGTCCTCGGCGTCGTCGCCGTGCTTTTGATGCCGTTCCTGCCACAACTCCTTGGCCTCGATGCCACCCAATATGGCATCTTCGCTGGCCTGACGGTTTATGCCGTGCCGCAGGTTCTGGCCGCCACCGCCCCGCTTGGAGCCGTGGCCGTGCAGACCGGCACCATCGTCAAGCTTATCCGCGTCCTGATGCTGGGTCCTGTCATCGCCACGCTCTCCGTCATCCATGGCCAGTCCGGCAAGGGACGCCTGAAGTTGCAGCAGATGGTTCCGTGGTTCATCATCGGCTTCGTACTGATGATCATGGCCCGTTCCTTTGGACTTATCCCCGAAGTTCTGCTTTCTCCGGTCGCCTCGCTCTCCAATATCCTGACCATCATGTCGATGGCGGCACTGGGCCTCTCTGTCGATATCCGCAGCCTTCGCCATGCTGGCGGCAAGGTCATCCTCGCCGCCAGCCTGTCGCTGGTGCTGCTTGGTGTTCTGAGCTTTGGCCTGATCATGCTGACGCAGACAATCTGAGGCGACGTTATTTTCCGGTGCTGACCGTCAACGTGTAATGCGCGCCGAGCCCACGGCGCGGCGACCCCAGAATGAGTGTCGGGCGGATCAGCCATTCGGTATCCGCCTTCGGTGTCAAGGTGGCGATCTTGCCGCCGGAATCGCTGAAGAAGATGGCATCCTCATCCGGTGTCGAAAAATCGAAGACCGCCATCAGGACGAATTCACTGGAGGCGGCGAGCTCGATCTTCACCGTCTGCCCGGCTTTCACTTTCAGGCGATAGACATCACCACGTCCGCGCCGAGTCCAGCCATCCAGCGTCAGTGGTCCGGACGGCGGCAGCGCGACCTCCTTCAGTCTTTCGCCATCATCCAGCCAGATACCGTCGACATTGCGGCTTTCCGCAAAGGACGGATGCGGCACGGCGGCCACAGTCATGGTGAAAGCCAGAAGCAGGGAGGTTACCTTCATGGACGTACAAACTCCCGCCGCATGGCCTCAATCGGCTGGCGGCAATGGCAGCCTTCGATGTGGTCATTGACCATACCCATGGCCTGCATGAATGCATAGACGGTCGTCGGGCCGACGAAAGTCCAGCCCCGCTTCTTCAAATCCTTGGAAAGGCGAACGGAGGCGGCGCTGGTGGGATTGGCCCTTAACGTCGCATAGTCCAGCCTTTGCGGCCTTTCTGCGGCAGCGGGTTCGAAACCCCAGAAATATCGGGCAAGCGAGCCGAATTCATCGCGCAGTTCCAAAGCGCGACGGGCATTGTTGATGGTCGAAACGATCTTGCCGCGATGGCGGATGATGCCCTTGTCCGCAACGCAGCGCTCAATATCCGCATCACCGAACTCAGCCACTTTTTCGAACTCGAAATTGGCGAAGGCAAGCCGGAAAGCTTCGCGCTTGCGCAGAACCGTCAACCAGGAAAGGCCGGACTGGAAACCTTCCAGACAGACCTTCTCGAACAGGCGGCGATCATCCGTGACGGGATAACCCCATTCCTCATCGTGATAGCGGCTGTAATCCTCCAGCCCCTGCTGCCAGAAGCACCGCACCCGACCATCCGCACCGGTTTCAAGTCCCGCTTCACTCATTCCGCAACAACCCTTTTCCGCTCCCGCCCGTAACCGTTGGAAGCTGCGCACTTACCACTCATTCACCACGTTTCAAAACCGGGTGCTAACCTTAAATCCAGCTTTCCCTAATCAAGGGCTTTTTAATGAACGGCCATTTACGATTCGCTGGCGTCGAGGTGCGAACGTGTCCGGCAATGCGGGACAATATTCCCCGCCATTTCCATTGTTGCGGCATCCCGCAGAGAGAGTCCACCCGATGACGATGAAGTCCGTTTTTCTGGCGCTGAGCCTCGTTTCCACCCTCGCAGTGCCGGCCGCCCTGGCCAATGAGCGTTATCGCGAGCGCCCGCCGGTCGTCGTCAGCCCGGACCTTTCCGCACCATGGGTCACGCAGCTGGGTGGCCGCGGCAATGTGCGCCCGGTGGTTTATCCGCGCGCCCCTGCCGCACGCCAGCCGTTCTTCCAGCAGCGCCAGGTCGCCATGCCGCAGCGCCCCAGCTCCGGCGTCACATCGCAGCGTCCGGCGCGGGTGCAGAATGCCGCCGTGCGTCCCAACGCACCAGTGCGCACGCAGATCGCACCGCAATTCCTGCCGCAGATCGTGACCTACCCGACCACTCAAAAACCCGGCACCATCGTCATCGATACGCCGAACCGCTTCCTTTATCTCGTCATGGCGGATGGCAAGGCGCGGCGTTATGGTGTCGGCGTCGGCAAACCCGGCTTCGAATGGGCCGGGACCCACAAGGTGACCCGCAAGGCCGAATGGCCAAGCTGGACGCCGCCGAAGGAAATGATTACCCGCGAAGCGGCGAAGGGACACTACCTGCCGGCCTTCATGGAAGGCGGCCCGGCCAACCCGATGGGCGCACGCGCCATGTATCTCGGCTCCACGCTTTACCGCATCCACGGCACCAACCAGCCATGGACGATCGGCAGCAACAATTCGTCGGGCTGCATCCGCATGCGCAATGAGGATGTCACCGATCTTTTCGAGCGCGTGAACGTCGGAACCACCGTCATTGTGATATGACGGCAACGGTGCCGCTAATACGCCGGCTCGCAGCCGGCCTGGCGGCGCATCACGCTTGAATTGCTGTCCCGGAGCAATACAATCGTTACTAGATTGATTTTGCGAGACTTGGCGGGGGACGCCAGGCGCCGGACCTCTCTCAGGGGGATGATGGAACGGCCTTGAAACGGGTGGTCAACTGACCGCCCGTTTTTCGTTTCTGTCATTCAAATGTTATCAAAAAGCGGTTTGGTGGATTTCTGATATCAATCTGGATTCTCTTCATGCCGCGCTATACTTCATTTGTCTGCGCCCTGCTCTTCAGCGGCGTTTCCTTCTCTGCCGCCATCGCAGGCGAATTTGAAATTTCCGGCTATGGCGGCTGGCAAAGCGCCCCGCACAGCGATGTGACGGTTTCCGACGGACCGGACTTCAGGGCCGGATGGGAAGGCAAGTCGTTTTCCAGCCCGGCCTATTGGGGCGTGCGCGGCACCTACTGGTTCGAGGAAGGCCAGCTCAACAATTTCGGTATCTCGCTCGATTACACCCACGACAAGGTCTATGCCGACGATCAGACCCTTGCCCGCTCCGGCTGGTCGCATTTCGAGTTTACCAACGGCCTGAACCTTCTGACGCTGAACGCGCTCTATCGCTTTCCGCTGGAGACATGGCGCCTGACCCCTTATGTCGGCGCCGGCGTCGGCATCAACGTGCCGCATGTGGAAGTCACCCGCCCGTCGGGCAAAACCTTCGAGTACCAGCTGGGCGGCGCCACCCTGCAGGCGCAGGCCGGCCTCAGCTACCGCATCACCGACAACTGGTCGACCTTCGTGGAATATAAGGGCACCTATTCCTTTATCGATGTCGATATGGACAATGGCGGCAAGCTGAAAACCGATATTATGACCAATGCGGTGAACTTCGGCGTTGCGTATAAGTTCTAAGCGGAAAGCCGGGCAGGCTTCGGCCCGCCATAGGCCCAGTCCAGCAGCTCAACCGTGTGCAGGATCGGCATATCAGTGCCGGTTCCGATCTGCGTGATGCAGCCGATATTGCCGGTGGCGATGACATCGGCACGCGTGGCTTCGATGTTCTTCACCTTGCGGGCCTTCAGTTTGTCGGAAATCTCCGGCTGCAGGATGTTGTAGGTTCCGGCCGATCCGCAACAGAGGTGGCCCTCCGCCGGATCGCGCACGGTAAAACCCGCCGCTTTCAGCAATTGCTTCGGCGCAAGCGTGATCTTCTGGCCATGCTGCATGGAGCAGGCCGAATGATAGGCGACCGTCAGTCCCTGGCTTTGCATTTGCGGCAGATCGAGGCTGGCGAGATATTCGGTGATGTCTTTTGCAAACGCCGAGACCCGCGCGGCTTTGTCCGCATAGGCCGGATCGAGCCGTAGCATATGGCCATAATCCTTGATGGTGGTGCCGCAACCGGAAGCGGTGATGATGATGGCGTCCAGACCACCATTCTCCATCTCCCGTGTCCAGACATCGACATTGCGGCGCGCCGAAGCGAGCGCTTCTTCCTCCCGGCCCATGTGATGCACCAGAGAACCGCAACAGCCCTCCCCCTTCGGCACCACGACCTCGATGCCGAGCCGCGCAAGCAGGCGCAGCGTCGCCTCGTTGATGCCGGGGTCGAGCACGGGCTGGGCGCAGCCGGTCAGAATGGCGACACGGCCGCGTTTTTCGCCTTCGGCTGGCCGCTCACCCGGACGGGCGGAAGCGGAAGCCGGAGGTACGGCAGCGGGCGCAAGAGCGAGCATGGATTGCAGCGGTTTCAGCGCCGGAACCTTGGCAAGCAGACCTGCGAAGGGCCGCGCCAGTCGGGCCAGGCGCAAGGCCACCCGGAAACGCGTGGGATGGGGCAGGACGGCAACCAGAAGATTGCGGAACAGCCTATCCATCAACGGCCGTTTATAGGTCTGTTCGATATGGGCGCGGGCATGATCGACCAGATGCATGTAGTCCACGCCGGAGGGACAGGTGGTGGTGCAGGCAAGGCACGACAGGCACCGGTCGATATGGGTGACGACCTCACGGTCGGCCGGACGGCTGTTTTCCAGCATGTCCTTGATGAGGTAGATGCGGCCGCGCGGGCTGTCCAGCTCGTTGCCAAGCGTGACATAGGTGGGACAGGTGGCGGTGCAGAAGCCGCAATGCACACATTTGCGCAGGATTTTTTCAGATTCCGCCACATGCGGATCGGCCAGCTGCTCGGGCGTGAAGGATGTTTGCATGGTTCAGACCGCCCTTTATATCGTTCCGGCCATCTTGCCGGGATTAAATATACCTACCGGATCGAGCTTTTCCCTGATCCGTGCCGACAGGATGGTTTCCGCCGCCGGACGCGGTTCGAAGGCGGCAACGGTGGCGCGCGCCGCATCGCTCGCCCGCACCAGCGTTGCATGGCCGCCGCCGAGCGCCCGGATGGCGCCGCGTAGCAAATCCGCCTCGGGGTCGGCCTCCATCTGCATCCAGACAAGGCCGCCCTGCCAGTCGTAAAAGGCATCGATGCCCGCTTCCATGCGCAGGGCGCCGACCAGCCTATGGCCTTCGGCCGGCGCGACCGAGACTTTCCAGAGCGGTTTGGCATTTTGCCCGGCATAGGGTGCGACATCACGCACCTGTCGCCATAACAGACTGCTCTCTTCATCCTCCAGCAGCACCCACGGCCCGACCCTATCCATGACGGAGAGGAGTTTGGCAGAGCGCGCTTCCACAGATGCGGCAAGCCCTTCCAGCCGCAGGATCGTTGCCGGACCTTCCGGCAGAGCGCCGTTGATGAAACGGGAACGGACATTTTCCGGCAGATGCGCCGTACCGGAAACCTCGACACTCATAGCCATCGCCGCCGCCATGATGCGCGTCGCCGCCTCGTCATCCAGACCGGACACGACCACGGTTTTTTCAGCTTGCGGCTTCGGCAGAACGCGGAAGGTAACTTCGGTGAGGAAACCGAGCGTGCCGAAGGAGCCAGCGAGGAATTTCGAAAGGTCGAGCCCGGTGACATTTTTCATCACCCGGCCGCCTGCCTTGATGATCTCTCCGCTGCCATTGACGAAACGGATGCCGAGCAGGCTGTCGCGTGCCGCACCTGCCACATAACGGCGCGGCCCGGAAACATTGGCGGCAAAGACGCCGCCAATGGTCGGTTCGCCTGCGGTGCCCATGACCGGGCGGTGATCCATCGGCTCGAAAGCCATCATCTGGCGGTTTTCAGCAAGGGCGGCTTCGACGCTGGCGAGCGGGGTGCCGGCCTTTACGGTCATGACCATTTCGGCGGGGATGTAGGAGACGATGCCGTTCATGGCGCGGGAAGAGAGCGTATTATTTGCCGCGACTGCGTTGCCGAAACCGGAGCGGGTGTTGCCGCCGATGATTTTCAGTGGGGCTTTTCGGGTTGCGTGGTCGCGGATGATATCGGCGGCCTGTGTTTCTGCGTAGGGGGTCAGCATGGGGTGGAGGCCTTTGAGCAAGAGATACCCCCCTCTGCCCTGCCGGGCATCTCCCCCTCAAGGGGGGAGATCGGCAAGTGGATGGCACCCTGCCTATGGAACGGGCGAGCGCGGCATATCGATCTCCCCCTTTGAGGGGGAGATGCCCGGCAGGGCAGAGGGGGGGGAGCCACACCCGTAAGCGTCACAAACCTCACACCCATCACTCCCTCCCCTCCAGCGGAAACACCTTCGACGGGTTCATCAACCACCCCTCGTCAAAAGCTGCCCGCACCGCCATCTGCTGGGCCAGATC
Organism: Agrobacterium sp. ICMP 6402; assembly: GCF_009498615.1. NCBI lineage: Bacteria > Pseudomonadati > Pseudomonadota > Alphaproteobacteria > Hyphomicrobiales > Rhizobiaceae > Agrobacterium > Agrobacterium sp. ICMP 6402. Next base: position 201,320 of record NZ_QSNV01000001.1, on the reverse strand, counting down.
GGCCTCGCCATACTGATGGCGCATCAAATCCCGTTTTTCGATACCCACACCATGCTCGCCGGTCAAACAGCCGCCGGCATCGACGCAGAGCTTCAATATCTCATTGCCCGCCTCCTCGGCGCGGGCCGCATCATCCGGATCGTTGGCGTTGAACAGGATGAGCGGGTGCATGTTGCCATCGCCCGCATGGAAAACATTGGCAACGCGAAGACCGAGCCGGTCGGTAATCTCGCTGGTCTTTTTCAGCACATAGGAAAGCTGGGAGAGCGGCACCGTGCCATCCATGCAGATATAATCCGCAATACGGCCCGTCGCGCCGAAGGCGGATTTGCGGCCTTTCCAGATCGCCGCCGCCTCCATGGCCGACTGGCATTCCTTTACGGTCTTCACGCCGTGTTTTCTGGCGATGGTGACGATATCGGCCAGCATGGCGTCCATTTCCGCTTCGGAGCCTTCGACCTCGACGATCAGAAGCGCGCCGACATCCAGCGGATATCCCGCATGGGCGAAGGCCTCGCAAATCTCGATCGCCGGCTTGTCCATGAATTCGATGGCAACAGGAATGATGCCCGCGCCGATGATATCGGCGACGCAGGAGCCGGCCTCCTCGGACGTTTCGAAACCGAACAGCACCGGTCGCGCGCCTTCCGGCTTGGCGATCAGCCGCACCGTGGCTTCCGTTACGATACCAAGCTGGCCTTCCGAGCCGCAGACGAGGGCGAGCAGATCGTAACCGTCAGCGTCGAGGTGCTTACCGCCCAGTTCCAGCACCGTGCCATCCACCAGCACCATTTTCACGCCAAGCAGATTGTTGGTGGTGACGCCGTATTTCAGGCAATGCGCGCCGCCAGAATTCATGCCGATATTGCCGCCGATGGTGCAGGCAAGCTGTGAGCTTGGGTCCGGCGCATAAAAAAAGCCTTCCGCGCCGGCCGCATCGGAAATGGAGAGATTGGTGACGCCCGCCTGCACCCGTGCGGTGCGGTTATAGAAATCGAGTTCGAGTATCGAGGCCATTTTCGAAAGGCCGATTACCACCGCATCTTCCTGCGGAATGGCGCCACCGGACAGCGAGGTGCCGGCGCCGCGCGGCACAACCGGAATGCCATAACGGTGGCAATATTTCAGCACCGCTGACACCTGCTCCGTCGTCTTCGGCAGTGCGACGGCGAGTGGCAGACGGCGGTAGGAAACGAAAGCATCGGTCTCGAAGGGCACGAGTTCGCGCGGTTGGTGCACAAGACAGTCTTCCGGCAAGATATCCTTCAGGTCGGATATGATGCGGTCACGGCTTGCGACGACCTTCGCACGCGTCTCCAGAAACTTGATCGGCTGCGTCACCGCCCCCTCCTCCATGTACGTCCTGCCAACTGGTATTCTTTCTTTACCACTTTGAAACAAAGCAATCAAATGTTATGGATTTTTTCTATTCTGGAAATAATCGAGGGCAGCTGTGACAAATCTGGGTGATCTGGAAGTCTTCGCAAGCGTTGTCGCCTCCGGCAGCATGTCGCTGGCCGCCAAGGAGCTTGGCTATTCGCCGGCCGTCATTTCCAAGCGCATCAAGCGGCTGGAAGAAAAGCTTGGCGCACGGCTTTTCCAGCGCACCACGCGGCAAATTTCGCTGACCGAGGCCGGACAGGGATTTTACGAGCGGGTACTTGCCGTGCTGGAAGGGCTTGAAGAGGCCGAAGATTTCGTGTCCGGACGGGCCAACACCGTCAACGGCACGCTGAAGATTTCCGCCCCCACCTCCTTCGGGCGCATGCATATCGCGCCGCATCTGAAGACCTTCATGGAGCGGCATCCGGACCTCTCGGTCAATCTGGTGCTCAGCGATGAATTCATCGATATCATTGAGGGCAGTTACGATCTGGCGATCCGTATCGCCGACCTCAACTCGTCGAGCCTCGTGGCCCGCAGGCTGGCGCCGGTTCGCCGTGTGCTCTGCGCATCGGCGGATTATGTGGCCGCGCACGGCATGCCGGCGACAATCGAGGATCTGAAGAAGCACCGTTGCCTGCCGGCGCATAATAACGACGTATGGCGGCTGGAAGGATCGGGCGGCGCGCTCAGCATCCGCCCGGAAGGCATGCTGGTCACCAATTCCAGTGAGGTGATCCGCGAGGCGGTGATTTCTGGGCTTGGCATTGCACTGCGTTCCACCTGGGATATCGGCCATGAATTGCGCGCCGGCAAACTGGTGCAGGTTCTGCCGGGTTACGAGGGTTCGCGCAACGTCACGCTTTCGGCGGTTTATCCAAGCCGGCAGTTTCTGCCAGCGAAGGTACGGCTGTTCATCGATTATCTGGCCGGGCTTTATGGGCCTGCACCCTATTGGGAACAGGATTGAAGCGCCGAAGCCGATTTGAACAGGTTCCGCGCTGCCGCAGATGCCGATGAGTTCGGCTGGCGCGGAACTGGACAGAATATTTGACCAGTGCAATGCTTCGCTGATAATTTGCCCGACATCAAACATGAAGGCGGGATTTCGCCGGAGACTTCTGCGATGGACGAAACGCTTTTTGCGCGCATTGAGCACAGCCGCACATCGCAGGAGGTGATCTTGCGTTTCGAGGAACTGATCCTCGACGGCATATTGCGGGATGGCGACCGGCTGCCCGGCGAGCGTGAACTGGCGCAGCGGCTGGACGTCTCGCGGCCGATCCTTCGGGAAGCGCTCAAGGAGCTTGAAACCCGTGGCCTTCTCGTGAGCAGACATGGAGGCGGCACCTATGTCGCCGATATTGTCGGCCCCGTGTTTTCCGACCCCCTGAGCGCGCTGATCACCCGCCACAACCGGGCGACGCGGGATTTTCTCGAATATCGCCGCTATATCGAAGGCATGACCGCCGAACTTGCGGCGCAGCGGGCGACGGAGCCGGACAGGCGCAACCTTGCCGCCATTATAGACAGGATGCGTGAGGCCCATGAGGCGGGCCGTTTCGACGAAGAGCTTTCCGGCGACGTGGAATTTCACAATGCCATTGGCGAAGCGGCGCATAACATCGTGCTGATGCATACGTTGCGGTCATGTTACCGGCTTTTGAGCGATGATATCTTTTATAATCGCCATCTCATCTTCACCGTCGCAGGCGCGCATGATGAGGTGCTGAGACAGCATATCGCCATCCATGACGCCATTGCGGCGGGTAGTCCGGCAGCGGCAAGAGCAGCGGCGGAGGCCCATATCGACTTCATCGTGGAGACGACATCCAGGGCGCATCAGGCGCGTGAATGGGACCGGATTTCCCGTTTGAGGCAGCAGCAGCGCAGCGTCTGAAAACGCTATCCGGCGAAATACGGCACCTACTTTATTCAGGTTTTTATGGAACCTTTTGTGCTCTTTGGTCTTTTTATCGGGTTAATTGGAAAAATTTACCAAGATGGGACCCATGACAACCACGAGCGAAACTGAACGCTATCCGCGGATAGCTCTCATATCGACGCATGGCTATGTCGCCGCGCATCCACCACTGGGCGCTGCCGACACCGGTGGACAGGTGGTTTATGTGCTTGAGCTTGCACGCAAACTCGGCCAGCTCGGTTATACTGTCGATCTTTATACCCGCCGCTTCGAAGACCAGCCGGAATTCGACGAGGTTGACGAGCGCGTCCGCGTGGTGCGCATTCCCTGTGGCGGGCGCGATTTCATTCCCAAGGAATATCTGCATCGTCACCTGATGGAATGGTGCGAAAACGCACTGCGTTTCATCAAGAAAAATGACCTCAATTACTCCTTCATCAACAGTCACTACTGGGATGCGGGCGTGGCCGGGCAGCGGCTTTCCGAAGCGCTGAAAATTCCGCATCTGCATACGCCGCATTCGCTCGGCATCTGGAAGAAACGCCAGATGGAGACCGACTATCCGGAAAAGGCCGATACGTTCGAACTGGAATTCAATTTCAGGGAGCGTATCCAGCACGAGCTGATCATCTATCGCAGCTGCGACATGGTGATCGCGACGACACCGGTGCAGCTTGACGTGCTGATCGAAGATTACGGGCAAAAGCGCAAACACATCCACATGATCCCGCCGGGTTATGACGACAACCGCTTCTTCCCGGTTTCGGATGCGACGCGGCAGATGATCCGCCAGCGTTTCGGTTTCGAAGGCAAGGTGGTGCTGGCGCTGGGGCGGCTGGCCACCAACAAGGGTTACGACCTTTTGATCGACGGCTTTTCCGTCCTTGCCGAGCGCGAGCCGGAGGCCCGCCTGCATCTGGCCGTCGGCGGCGAGAATATGGACGAGCAGGAAACCACCATCCTCAACCAGCTGAAGGACCGCGTAAAAGCGCTTGGACTGGAAGACAAGGTGGCATTTTCCGGTTACGTCGCAGATGAGGACCTGCCGGATATATACCGCGCTGCCGATCTCTTCGTGCTTTCCAGCCGTTACGAACCTTTCGGCATGACGGCGATCGAAGCGATGGCGAGCGGCACGCCGACCGTCGTTACCATCCATGGCGGGCTATTCCGGGCTGTCAGTTATGGCCGCCATGCATTGTTTGCCGATCCTTTCGACAAGGAAGACCTCGGCATTACCATGATGAAACCGTTCAAGCATGAGCGACTTTACGGGCGGCTTTCCCGCATGGGCGCACACAAGGCGCGCAGCCTGTTCACCTGGACGGGCATTGCCCAGCAATTGCTGGCGCTTGTTGAAGGCAGGACCATGATGCCGGTTCTCGAAGAGGCGGACTGGGCCGAACCGTGGAATGACGGCGATTGAGACCGCTTCGCCTTTTTTCCACCGATCTTGACGGAACCGTCGTTGGCAACAACGATGCCACGCGCCGGTTTCGCGATTTCTGGCAATCCTTGCCGGACGAGCATCGTCCGGTTCTGGTCTTTAACAGCGGCAGGCTGGTCGATGACCAGCTTGCGCTGTTGGAAGAGGTGCCGCTGCCGCGGCCCGATTATATAATCGGCGGCGTCGGAACCATGCTGCATGCCAAGGAGCGCAGCGAGCTGGAAGGCGCCTACAGGCACTCCCTCGGCACCGGCTTCGACGCGAAGAGGATTGCCGATGTCATGGGCCGCATATCCGATGTGACGATGCAGGAAGAGCAATATCAGCACGGCCTCAAATCCAGCTGGTTCCTGCATGATGCCGATGAAAGGGCGCTTGCCGATATTGAAAACGCGCTGCTGACGGCCGATATCGATGCCCGGATCGTCTACTCCAGCGGTCGCGACCTGGACATCTTGCCGAAGGCCGCCGACAAGGGTGCCGCACTGGCATGGTTATGTGGACAACTGCATATCGGTCTCGACGAATCGGTCGTCGCAGGCGATACTGGCAATGATCGGGCGATGTTCGAGTTAAATGACGTTCGCGGCGTGATCGTTGGCAATGCGTTGCCGGAACTTGTTTCCCTGGCAAACGGCAATAGCCGGTTTTACCTCTCGGGCGCGACTGAAGCGGATGGTGTGATGGAAGGTCTCCGGCATTGGGGACTGGATGCGGGCCAGCGCAATTCCGGCCGTAACCGTTGAGCGGTTTGCGTTCCGAATGACCTGAAAGCAGACAGATACGGAATTCCGCAATCGGCTGTTGAACCGGGGACCCCGGCAAGCTTCCGTTCGCCTCCATTTGTGCCCTTTAATCTTCATCAGCGTGAAGACAATAGTGGGTTATGGATAAAGGGGGATTGGCGGAACATACAGTGTATCTATATTAGCAATTATCACTACCCGGCAAACAAGGATTTATACGGATTGAAGATTTTGAATCGATTGGCGACAGATGTTGGCTTGATGTTGCGCAGACCGCCGCGACAGCAATATGCGGCGCTGTGCTATCGATTCTCCAAAAAACATCCGGAGCCGGAAGTCCTGTTGCTGACCAGCAGGGATACAGGACGATGGGTCATTCCCAAGGGCTGGCCGATGGGCGGCAAGAAAGCCCATGCGGTGGCCGAACAGGAAGCCTATGAGGAAGCCGGTGTCAAAGGCACGGTGGAGAAGGCTCCCTTCGGCTTTTATGAATATGAGAAAAAACTGAACAGCGGCATCAACGTGCCGTGCAGGGTTCAGGTGCATCTGCTCGAAGTCTCGGAAATGCAGGATAGCTTTCCCGAAAAAGACTCCAGACGGCTGGAATGGGTCACCCCCCAGGAAGCCAACAGGCGGGTCAACGAGCCGGAGCTGAAGGCGCTGATGCTCGCTTTCGACAAGCGGATGGCGCATTCGAAATAGCGCTGCCGCCCGAAGCGTGGCAATGTGCAGTTTGTTTTTCCAACATGGCTTTTATCGTCTTTCATTTTGGAAAGATGTGCGAGATGTAACAGTCTTTCTGTAAAATTGCCTTCAACCTGCGACATTGCCGGACGAGAGGGAATGCTGGCAAACGAGGTCTGAATTGGCAATAAAGCCGCCATCGAACATGAAGCCGACGCTCGACAAGGATCTCGACAAGATCACCCGTGTCGAAGAGGCGACGCTGCATGTCACGCAGCAGCTTGCCGGCCTTGGCGCGGGGTTCATGTTCGTTGTCCTGGCGGCCATATTCGCCGGTGCCTTTGTTACCGGCACAGACGGCTCGGTCATCATCATCGCGGCCGTCGCCATCGGCGCCTATATGGCGATCAATATCGGCGCGAACGATGTGACGAACAATGTCGGCCCGGCGGTCGGCGCCAAGGCGCTGCCGCTGGCCGCAGCGCTCATCATTGCCGCCATCTGCGAGATCGCCGGCGCGCTGATCACCGGCGGTAATGTCGTCGAGACCATTTCCAGCCGCATCATCAATATCGAGACCATTCCCGACAGGACCGTGTTTTCCTGGGCGATGCTGTCGGCACTTCTCGCCGCCGGCCTTCTCGTCAATCTTTCAACCTGGACCAAAGCGCCGATTTCCACCACCCATACGGTGGTCGGCGGCGTTGCAGGTGCCGGCATGGCGGCCTATGGCATCGGTGCCGTCGACTGGCTGTCGCTCGGCAGCATTGCGTTTGCATGGGTGTTGGCACCCTTCATCAGCGCCGCCATCGCCATCCTCATGCTTGCCTTCATCAAGGAATGCATCATCTACCGCGAGGACAAGATAGAATCCGCGCGGCTGTGGGTGCCGGTGCTTATCGGCCTGATGGCGGGGGTTTTCACCGCTTATCTCATCTGGGTCGGGTTGCGGCAGCTCATGCATGTGTCGCTTGGCCATGCCAGCCTCATCGGGCTCGTGACCGGTCTCGTCGCCTGGCGTCTCTGCGTACCGATCATCCGCAAACAATCGCAAGGGCTGGAGAACCGCAACCAGTCGCTTCGGATCCTGTTCCAGTGGCCGCTCGTGCTGGCCGCCGGGCTGATGTCCTTCGCGCACGGGGCGAATGACGTGTCCAACGCCATCGGCCCGGTGGTGGCCATCGTGCGGGCCTTGCATGACGAGACGGTTGGAACCTCGGCACGCGCACCGTTATGGGTGATGCTGGTCGGCGCTTTCGGCCTTTCCTGCGGTATTCTGCTTTATGGCCCGCGTCTCATCCGCCTTGTCGGTGAGCAGATCACCAAGCTCAATCCGATGCGCGCCTTCTGTGTTTCCGTGGCGACGGCACTCACCGTTCTTGTCGCATCACGCTTCGGCCTGCCGGTCAGCACCACCCACACCGCAATCGGCGCGGTGTTCGGCGTCGGTTTCTTCCGCGAATGGTACACGCAGGCGTCGCGACGGCGGCAGGAACTGGTCCAGGTTGGTTCCGGCCAAATCCGCAGAGCCGACAGATATGCTGAAAACCCGTCCGAGGTGCGCCGGCGCTATCTTGTCCGGCGTTCCCACTTCATGACGATTATCGCCGCCTGGCTGGTCACCGTTCCCGCAAGCGCTACGCTTGCGGCGCTGCTTTACTGGCTGATGTCTTTCCTCTTTATGTGAACCTGAAACCAAATCCCATGCGCGCAAATTTCCGGATGCAACGCCTGTTTATCGAAGCCGCCCTTGCCGATGGCGTGGCGTTGGAGGCGACAGGCGAACAATTCAACTATCTCGCCAATGTGCTGCGCATGACCGATGGCGCGGAAATCCTGCTGTTCAACGGCCGTGACGGCGAGTGGAAGGCAAAACTGTCCTTTCCGAGCCGCAAGAAGATCGTCCTTGTCCCTCTGGAACAGACGCGGCCACAGCCGGACGCGCCGGATCTGCATTATCTCTTCGCGCCGCTGAAAGTCGGGCGCATGGATTATCTGGTGCAGAAGGCGGTTGAGATGGGTGCTGGTCTTTTGCAGCCGGTGATGACGCAGCATGTTCAGGGCAAGATCCACAATACCGAAAAGCTGCGCGCCAATGCCATCGAGGCCGCCGAGCAATGCGGCATACTGTCCCTGCCCGATGTCGCGGAGCCGGTGAAACTGAAAGACATGCTGGAGAGCTGGCCACATGACCGGCGCATCATCTATTGCGACGAAGGCGATACCGGACAAAATCCGCTGCCCGTTCTGCAATCCGTCAAGGAACGCAAAATCGCCCTGCTGGTTGGCCCGGAAGGCGGGTTTTCCGAGGAGGAACGGGAGCTTCTGCGCAGTCTTGACTTCGTCACCCCCATTCCGCTCGGGCCGCGCATCCTTCGGGCCGACACGGCCGCGGTCGCAGCATTGGCGGTCATTCAGGCAACCGTCGGCGACTGGAATTGAAGGCGAATATTACGCTTCATGCATCTTTAAAAGAAATTCATTTGCCACCAGATACGATCCGGCTCTATCTGCCAATCATATGCCTCGCCGCAACAGAGACGTCATAACAAGGTAAGCCATGGCACGCGACACGACCGACCAGACCCCCCTCTCCTCCGTTACGGAGCTTACCGATTATCTGGCGGGCGGGAACAAAGCTGAAGCCGATTTCCGCATCGGCACCGAGCACGAGAAATTTGCCTTCTTCCGCGAGGATAACAGCCCGGTTCCCTATTTCGGCGAGGCCAGCATTTCAGCGCTTCTTAAGGGCATGCAGGAAAAGCTCGGCTGGGAACCGATCATGGACGGTGAGAACATCATCGGGCTTGGCGAGGAGCACGGTATGGGGGCCATCTCCATCGAGCCGGGCGGCCAGTTCGAACTGTCAGGCGCGCCGCTCGAAAACCTGCACCAGACCTGCAAGGAATCCAACCAGCATCTGGCGACGCTGCGCGAAGTGGCCGAGCCGATGGGCATCCGTTTCCTCGGCATCGGCGGCAGCCCGCTGTGGAGCTATGACGAAACACCGCATATGCCCAAATCACGCTATGCGATCATGACGCGTTATATGCCGAAGGTCGGGACCAAGGGTCTTGACATGATGTACCGCACCTGCACGATCCAGGTGAACCTCGACTTCTCCTCCGAAGCGGATATGCGCCAGAAGATGCGCGTTTCCATGAAGCTGCAATCGCTGGCGACAGCACTGTTTGCCTCGTCGCCCTTCACCGAAGGCAAGCCGAACGGCCTTCTCTCCTGGCGCGGCGATATCTGGCGCGACACCGACAATCAGCGTTCCGGCGTGCTGCCCTTCACCTTCAACGACGATTTCGGCTTCAAGGACTATGTCGAATGGGCGCTTGATGTGCCGATGTATTTCATCGTACGCGACAGCAAATATCACGATTGCACCCATGTCACCTTCCGTCAGTTCATGAATGGAGCGCTGAAAGGCGAAATCGCCGATTGGCAGCCGACCATGGGTGACTGGACAAACCATCTCTCCACCCTCTTCCCGGATGTGCGCCTGAAGCGTTTTCTGGAAATGCGCGGCGCGGATGGCGGCCCATGGAGGCGCATCTGCGCCCTGCCGGCTTTCTGGGTTGGCCTTCTTTATAATCAGGAAGCGCTTGACGCTGCCGATGCACTGACCGCTGGCTGGAGCTTCGACGAGGTCATCGCGCTTCGCGATGCCGTGCCGGTCAAGGGTCTGGGCGCCGAGATTGCCGGCAAGCCGCTTCTCGGTATCGCCCGCGAGGTTGTCGATATTTCCCGCACCGGCCTCAAAAACCGCAACAGGCTGAATGGCGAAGGACAGGACGAGACCGTGTTCCTGTCATCGCTGGACGAGGTGCTGGCCAAGAAGACCACGCTCGCCGAAGACCTGCTGGCGCTCTATAATGGACGCTGGGGCGGCTCGGTGCTGCCAGTGTTCGAGGAATATCAGTATTAGAGCAGGCAGAACCGCCCAGCGCTTTTGCCTGCGGAAACTTTAATCAGAGCCACAAAAAAACCCGGTGTGGCCGCGAGGGCCTGGCACCGGGCAAAGGCAGGGTTATTGGCAAATCACCCTGCGGGGAAAACCTTGTCTGTTCGGAGCAATTCCGGCCGCTGGAGGTCTGCCGCAATTGTCCGAACGTGATCTACAGCGTCTTGAACCGTGTCACTGCCCGCTCGCGTGCGGCGCGGGTCAGATGAGCGGTCGGATCTTCGAACAGGCCGGTATTAAGCGCGTTCCGCACATCCGAATGCGCCAGCCCGATATCGGCAAGAAGGCGGTCGTCAAGCTCGGTCAGCCCATTGGCGGCGATACGGTTGTAGATGCGCTGCAAAAACGTTTTCACGGCCCAAACGCCACCGAAGACGATGCGACGCAGGGTGTCGCTCTGCCTTGTGGTTGCAAGTTCCAGTTCCATTCTCCGTTCTGCCGTGCGCATGACACTTATCCTTCCGTAACGGCACGATGCGGCACCGCCCCCGACGCACCACGCGCGAGAAGCTGCCTTGGGTTGGGGACCTGACATTTCGCCGGCCCGTGGTTGAGATTGATTTGCTTGAAGTCAAAATGTCGCAAGACTATTGATCAGTCCAACGAATGTTTCTAATATGAGACATCAATCATTCTGATGGATGAGTTTCCATGTCCGCACCCCTCGACATCGACCAGCTGCACACCTTTATCGCCATTATCGATACGGGCAGCTTCACCAAGGCCGCCGACCGCGTTTTCAAGACACAATCTGCCGTCTCCATGCAGATGCGGAGGCTGGAGGAGCGGATCGGCAAACAGCTGTTCGCCAAGGACGGGCGCGGTAACCGCCTGACGGCGGAGGGCGAAAAGCTGATGAATTACGCCCGCCGTATCATCCGTCTCAACAACGAGGCAATCGCCGCTTTTGACGACAACCGGCTTGAGGGCACGTTGCGCATCGGCACGCCGGATGACTATGCCGACCGGTACATGCCTGAAATCATCGGCCGTTTCGCCAAGACCCATCCAAATGTCGAGCTTTATATCGTCTGCGAACCTTCGGTCAGCCTTGCTGAAAAAATGGCGCGCGGGGAGCTGGATATCGCGCTCGTCACCCACAATCCCCGCGCCCGCTCCTCGGATGTGGTGCGCACCGAACCGCTCTGCTGGGTCGCTTCCGCCAACCATCCGCTGAAGGACGACGCGCCGGTGCCGCTTGCCGTCGGCCGGCGCGATTGCCACTGGCGGCAGCTTGCCTGCTCGGCGCTCGATGCCGACGGGCGAGATTATCAGGTTCTGTTCACCAGCTGGTCCTCCACCGTGGTCGCCGCCGCCGTGCTGGCCGGCATGGCCGTCTCGGTGCTGCCGGAATCGGCGCTGCGTACCGGCATGAAGGTGCTGACCGCCGCCGACGGTTTCCCACCGCTGCCGCCGGTGCAGATAGGCCTGATGAAACGTCCGGGCCTATCGCCCTCGCTGGTAAACGCCATTACCGACCACATCACCGCCTGCCTCGACAATATCTCGCCGATGAACGTCGCCGACGAGCTGGATAATGATGTGAAGACCTACCCGAAGATGCCGCGCCTGCGTGCCGGGCATATGCTGCCGGGATGGTAAGCGAATAGTACAAATACGAAGGCCGGGGCAAATCCCGGCCTTTTCATTGCGCGTTTGCGCGCTGCTGTTTACTGCGCGCGCAACGACGCAACCGCCAGCAGCGTTTCGCCGCTGATACCCGCCGAGCCGCTGCCATTAAACAGCATCATGATCGGATCTGTGGTGTTCTGCGCATTGTCGTACATGATGGTGAAACGGGCGACGAGTTTCTTGACCTTTTCCGGGTCCTGAAAATCCTCAATGTCGAAATATTTCTTCATCATCGCTACCTGCGTATCCACCGGAGCGTTGCCGAGTTCGGAGGGAATGCCGAAGGTGGTGTTGATGAAGTTCTGGATCGCGGTATCGGCGAGGATGGAATAATAGGACGTCGTTCCTGCCGCCATGCGCTTGAAATAGAGCGCCAGGCGCACGCCGGCATTCTCTTCACCTGCCTGGGTTTCCAGCGTCTGGGTCAGGTAATTGTCCAGTGTCTCGTAAAGACCACGCCGCGTCTGGATCAAACTGCGATCTTCGTGAAGGATATTGCCGTCCGTATCGAAGTTGAAGGCGGTGACGAGGCGGCGGAAGACCGGGTCCATCTCCTTGTTGACGTAGCTTTCGCCATCATCCAGCTTGGAAGAGAATATCTTTCCCAACTGTTCTTTCGTCACGCTTTTCGGATCGATGCCAAGCGATTCCATCGCAAATTTCGTCAGGCGATCATTGGCCAGGAATTCCTTGAGCGTCTTGATCTTCTGCATCTCGGCGGTGAAATATTCCGATTCTTTCTTGGCCGCTTCCTTGTCCTTCTCCGTGCCGAAAGCCGACTTCTTCTTGATATAATCGGCCGACATGGTCTGCATTTCGATTTCCGACTGGGCCAGCACCGGAGACCCCAGACTCCCGTCGGACTTGAAATTGAAAAGCTCGGCCAGCTTGACGTAGCGCTCGTCCTTCAGCGTATAAACGAAGCTCTTTTTGTCCTGCAGGTCGCTGGTGAGTACCTTGCGGATATCGCTGGCATTCACCTTGGCCGGATCGAGACCGACCGCCTTCAGCGCATAGTTATAGACCGCGCTGCTATCGAGAAAATCCTTGACGGATGTGACGCTTCTGATGTCGCTCTTGAATAGCTTGAGCGCATTCTCGTCGGCGGCGTCATCCTTGTCGTTATAATGGGTCATGTAGCCGTTGGTGGTGGTCGCGGTCTGCAACGTCGTCTGCGGTGTCGTGCCGGCGGCAAGCGTTCCGTCCGTCTGGAAATTGAACGCATTTCTCATGGCGATGTAGCGCTTGTCGTTCTTGCCGAAGGTCGCGATGTAGTTAGTCGGGTCACTCAGATCGCTGGTCAGAATATTCTCGATCGTCGCCGTCACGATCGTCACGTCGTTCAGATCGAAGGCGACCTTGATATAGTTGAGAAGGCGCGCATCCGAGGTCAGTTCGGCCACGGTCTTGATCGAGCCGATCTTCGATTCGAAATAATCCCTGTTCAGGGTGGCGACCGTCGGCGTTACGCGCGGTGCACTGGCGATATAGGCATCCGTCATCACTTTGACATTGTCGGCCTTCTGCGCTCCGCCGGCGGCCACGGTGCCGTCATTCTTGAACTCGAAGGCGGCAGCGAGTTGCGCCATCTTGTTATATTGCGTGACGGCATTCGACAGCGTCGTCTGCTCCGCCGTGATGGCGGCGAGCTTTGCTTGCCACTCGCTCTTCGGCGGCAACACGGCTTCAAGCTGCGTCAGCTGATCCTGCCTCGTCACCTTTTCCGCTTCGAGCGCAGTACGCTGCTCAGCCGTCAGGTCCGTCCCCGCAAGCGAGGTGTCGATGGCGGTAATGCGGGCCGTGACCTGGCCGTGAAGTTCGATATTGCCCTTCATCGCCAGTTTTTCGACCGCGTCATTATAGGCGGCGCCAAATTTCTGGTTGAGGTAGCTGTCGGGATCGGCGATGTCGCTGGTCATCAAACCCTTGATATGCGCGTAGGTATAGGTCTTCTCATCGATGCTGAAGACCTGAAAAATATAAGCGCGGGTCCTGTCATTCTGCAGTAACTGATCCACATTGGTGACCGAGCCGATGATAGCCTTGTAATAACGCGTTTCTTCCGAAAGACTGTTATCAAGATCGGATATCGACGTACCGTAAAGCCCGATCATCTTGTCGAGCTGGGCCTCCGTCTGGACGGTCTTCGTAGACGCCGTGAAGTTGAAGGCTGCGGCGAATTCGCGGTAGCGCTCATCGGTCAGCTTGTTGGCGAAGCTGTTCTGGTCGTTCAGATCGCTTTCCAGCACCTTCTTCATGAAGGCCTTGGCATAGGTCATTTCGCCGAGACCGAAGGCATCCATGGCGTAGGAATAGAGCTGATAGTTATTGAGGAAATCATCGACGCTTTTCACATTGCCGATGTTTTCCTTGTAATATTTCGTCTGCCGCTCGGTGAGGCCCTGCTGCGCCACGCGCGAAATGCTTGTCTTCATATCGCGGTTGATGAGGTCGTAGCTGAGATACGTCGATACCATCTGAATGCCCTCTGAAACATCGCGTATCCCTTCGGGGACATCGAGGTTCCGGTTTTTAAATCCACCCAACACGCCCCATCCGGACGCACGGCAAGCCTTGGCAGGACTATGCATGACGCTCCTTGCCCGGAGCTTGAAAGAGCACATTTCCAGGGACGATAAAAACCGCATTGTCTCAATCCGCTTTACCCAAACGAAACCATGCCACAGTTGGTTTTGCTAACCATTTGGGAATGCAAAGTTTTCTTAACCGCGATTTTTAAGCAGTCTCGAACATGCGGCGGATAATCTCCTGACATCAGAGGACGAAAAGTCCCGATGAGAAGACCGGAAACCGGCTCTCAGGTAAAACAAGGGTAGATTAAACATGACCAAGACCGTTCTGAAGCCCGACTGGGCCGTTGCCACACTCAGACTCGACCCGGCACGTTTTCCGCAACAGGTCACCTATGGAAAAGGCAACGGCGCGACCGACGTCGCCGTGACGCTCGATGAACGGGGCGCCGTTCTGAGAAAGGTTCTTTCCTCTTCCGGCCTGCCTTTGTCTTTCGCCCTGCCAGCCCGCGCCTTCAAGGGTGTTGCAGCCCGCGCCATCGACCATGGTGACGGTCAGGTAACCGTGACGCTGGAACTTCACCATGATGACCCGGATCTCTGCGTTCCGCTGCTGGTCGCCCATGATCTCTGCGATATCGCCGCCGACTGGCGCAGCTGGTCCGAAGCCTACCGCATTCCCATGCTGATGGTGGAAGCCGATGGCGTTGCCCGCCCGCTGGAAGAACATCTCGGCAAGGTGCGCACCCAGAATACCCGTCCGCGCCGCCGCCATTCCTATTTCGCGGATCGCCGCCCGCGCTTCCTCGTTCGCCGCTCCACCGGTTCGCTCGGCATGAGCATGAAGATCGAGGGCAAGGAAATCATCGCCCGCAGCTGATAATCGTCAGCAAAAACAAATCAAAAGCCCGGCGCGCAACGAAGCGGCCGGGCTTTTTTGCATCTTATGTTTCCGGCTTCAGGCCAGCAGAAGCGGCAGGATGAGGCCGGCAAAAATCATCACGCCGACACGGTTGTTGGATTTGAACAATACGAGGCATTGCTCGACGTCGTCGATATCCAGCACCCAGACCTGACGGAACAGCATAATGGCTGCGGCGGCAAGGCCGCTATAGGCAATGACGTTAACACCCGCGCCCCAGAAGGACAGGGCGATCATGGCAAGGGCTGTGCCATAAAGAAAAACCAGCCAGCGATGTGTGTTTTCTCCAAACAGCAGGGCGGTCGAACCGATGCCGACTGCCGTGTCGTCTTCCTTGTCCTGATGGGCATAGATTGTATCATAACCAATCGTCCAGGCGATCGAGCCGACATAAAGCAGGACAGCCGGCCAGGCGATCGATCCGAACTGCCCGGCCCAGCCCATCAGCGCACCCCACGAAAAGGCAAGGCCGAGGAAAAATTGCGGCCAGTTGGTGAAGCGCTTGGCAAAAGGATAGATCGCCACGAAGATCAACGAGAAGACGCCTGTCGCGATTGCGAAGCCGTTGAACTGCAAAAGCACCACAAATCCGGCAAGCGCCTGCAACACGATGAATAACTTGGCTTGTAGCCTCGTCACGCGGCCGGATGGCAGCGGCCGGGAACGGGTGCGCGCTACGGCCATGTCGATCTTGTGGTCGGCCAGATCATTATAGGTGCAGCCGGCACCGCGCATCGCCACCGATCCGATGAAGAACAGCACCAGGTGCCAGATCAGCGTGCCCCAGGAAAAGCCGCCGCTCACCGTCGCAGCATTGGCAGCAAGGGCGGCGGACCAGAAACAGGGCCACATCAGCAATTGCCAGCCGATGGGGCGATCCCACCTTGCGAGCTGCGCATAGGGCCAGAGGGACCTCGGCAAAATCCGATAGACCCAGTTGTTGGATGGCGCGTCGGAAACGCGGTCTGATAAATCGCTGTGGTGAACCATGGGATGGTTCTACAGCATTGGCGGGCGAATCGGAACGGATTTCAGCATTGGCCGCGCCCACAAAAAAGCCCCGCAGCGTTTTCGCGTCGGGGCTTTGTATCACCTTGTTCGCGTCGCCTCAGGGGAGCGAGAAATTGAATTTGTAGCTTGCCTGAACGCCGATGATGAACTGGTTTTTCGAACCACGCTCGCGCACCAGCGAGCTGTCGGCGGCGTCGCCGGTGAGACGGCGATATTCCGCAAACGAGCCGACTTCGGCGTTTTCGGTAACCTTCCAGGTGATGGCGGCACCGACGCCGGCGGAATGCAGGCCACCGCCCGGGCTATAGGGCGAAGGCGCGCCGGCTGCCGTCTGTGCCGCGCTCACGCCGTAATAGCGCTCGTTATATTTGCTGCTGACCCAGGTGGCGCGCGGGCCGGCGGAAATCTGGATGCCGGGCGCAATATCGGTAAACGCATCGACGGCGACGTCACCGACAACGCCGCTATGGCTGCGGATACCCTGACGGACTTCGCCGCGAACACGCAGCCAGTCGGTCGGATAGGCCTCGGCGAAACCACCAAGCTCGCCACCGCGCTTGATGCGGGTCATGCCTTTCAGATCGGAAGAGTCGCCTTCGTCACGCGGAGAAACCAGTTTGCCGGCGAGACCCATGCTGATCGGGCCGTTGTCCAGAAGCGAGATCGAAGCACTGTCGTTGCGCGAGGTGAAACGCGCGCCCTGCCCTTGACGGCCAAGCGAAATGATCGGCGAGAAGCCGAATTCGTTCTTGTTGTCGCCCTGATATTTCGGCGCAGTGAAACCCGCACCGCCGAGCTTCAGATACCAGTCGCCGGAAAACCAGCCTTCGGCATGGGCGTTGCCCACGGCAAAAAGCGACATGACACAGGCGGCGACTGCCGCTGATGGCTTGAACATGAAAAGAACCCCAGAAACGCAATACAGACAGGTGCCCGTAGAATTAGAGGGATTGTCTTTCCATTCCATTAACCAGCGCGTGCGAGGGAAGTGACAAGGTCCGAAACCCATTCTTCGTCATGCTCGGGCTTGTCCCGAGCATCTGCTACCGCCCGATTTCCGCGAGGCGGATAGATCCTCGGGACAAGCCCGAGGATGACGTCGCGTGTGCAGAAACGCTCGCCGCTCAGCTTCTTCAGAACGTCACCTTCTCCAGCGGTGGACGGGTCTTTTCAAACTCCAGCAGCTTCGCCTCGTTGCCAGCGATATAGTCGCGATTATGCGGAACGGCATCGCGATCCTTGGCGAGCTGGATCTGAAAAATATGGAAATTTTCATGGGTGAAGGCCATTTCCGACCCCGCCAGATAAAACTCCCACATGCGGAAGAAACGCTCGTCGTAAAGCGCCACCGCCTCCGCCTTGCGCGCCACGAAGCGTTCACGCCAATGCCTGAGCGTGTGGGCATAGTGCATCGGCAGGATTTCGATGTCTTTCACCAGTAGCCCCGACTTCTGGATCGCCGGCAGCACCTCGGCAAGCGAAGGGATATAACCGCCGGGGAAAATATATTTTTCGATGAAGGGGTTTGTCGCCAGTGCAGGAGAGGGCTGACCGATGGAGTGCAGCACCATCACGCCCTTGTCGTCGAGCACCTCCGCCACCTTGTCGAAATAATCGCGGTAGTGCGTCGGTCCGACATGTTCAAACATGCCGACGGAGACGATACGGTCGAATTTCTTCGAGGCCGGCAGGTAACGGTAATCCTGCAATTCAAAGCGGACATTGCCTGAAAGCCCACGTTTTGCCGCCCGGTCGCGGGAAACGCGCAACTGCTCTTCGCTAAGCGTGATGCCGGTGACATCGGCACCCACACTTTCGGCAATATACATCGCCATGCCGCCCCAGCCGGAGCCGATTTCCAGCACGCTCTGGCCCGGCTCCGTCATCAGCTTGGCGGCGATGTGGCGTTTCTTGGCCACCTGCGCCTCAGAAAGGCTGATGCCGGGCGGATTGAAATAGGCGCAGGAATATTGCCAGTCCTCATCAAGGAAGAGGTCGAACAGCTTCGCGCTCAGATCATAGTGGTGGGCGACGTTGCTCTTGTTGTGATTGACCGGCAGGCGCATCCTGATACGGGCGGCGATGATGCGCGCCATACCTCGCCAGACCATGCCAAAGGACAGCGCCTCGCTCAGCGTATTGCCTTTGACCAGCGCCAGAAAGTCGTAAATATCGCCCTCGGCGATGGTCATACGGCCTTCCATATATATTTCGGCTAACTTCAATGCAGGATCCGCGGCGATCTCCTGCATGGCGGCTTCGTCGGTGAAATTCAGAACAACCCGTTTTCCGGTGCCGTCGCCAAATGTGCGGCTGCCCTGCGGGCTATGGACGGCAAGATCACCGATCTTGATTATCTTTTCGAGAAGAACATGCAGAGACGACGCCATGGCACCCCCAAATTGCTAAGTCTCACTTATCAATTCCGTTGACCGTATTCCTTTCGGCACAAGTTTCAAGATAGTCTTATTTCAAAAAAATTGAACGATTTCATCAAATAAAAAGCCCCGCCGGGGTATCCGACAGGGCTTTTCGGTAAAAAATCATTTCAACCTTAGGTCAGCGTCGCTTCATTGCCTCGGCCAGCGCTGCAGCAAGGGCACCACCGGATTGCGACCCCTCGTTGCGTTCTTGCGGCTTGGATGTCGCGTGGCGCATGGCACTCGCATTGCCCTTTTCGCGCATCGGCTGCGGTGCCGCCTCTCCGCCATCCTTGCGCATGGTGAGACCGATGCGCTTGCGCTTCACATCCACTTCGACGACTCGCACCTTGACGACATCGCCCGCCTTGACGACCTCATGCGGATCCTTCACGAAACGGTCGGCCAGTTGCGAGACATGCACCAGCCCGTCCTGATGCACGCCGATATCCACGAATGCGCCGAAGGCGGCGACATTGGTGACGGTGCCTTCCAGCAACATGCCCGGCTTCAGGTCGGTGATTTCTTCCACGCCATCGGCAAAAGTCGCCGTCTTGAAGCTCGGGCGCGGGTCGCGGCCGGGCTTTTCCAGCTCGGCGATGATGTCCTTGACGGTCGGCAGACCGAATTGTTCATCGATGAAGCGCTTCGGATCGAGCCCCTTCAGCGTGGCGCTATCACCCATCAACGTGCGCAGATCGCGGCCACAGGCAGCGACGATCTTTTTCGCCACGCCATAGGCTTCCGGGTGCACCGAAGACGCATCCAGCGGCTCCTTGCCGTTCGGGATGCGCAGAAAGCCGGCGCATTGCTCAAACGTGCGCTGACCAAGGCGCGGCACTTTCAGCAACTCCCTGCGGCTGGCGAAGGGGCCGGTCTGGTCGCGATGGGCAACGATAGCGTCGGCAATCGAAGTTCCGAGGCCGGAGACCCGCGCCAGAAGCGGCGACGAGGCCGTATTGAGATCGACGCCGACGGCGTTCACCGCATCTTCCACGACAGCATCGAGCGAGCGGCTGAGCCGGCCCTGATCGACATCGTGCTGGTATTGACCAACACCGATGGATTTTGGTTCGATCTTCACCAGTTCCGCCAGCGGATCCTGAAGGCGCCGCGCAATGGAGACGGCTCCGCGGATGGAAACATCGAGATTGGGGAATTCCGCCGCCGCCCGTTCCGACGCGGAATAGACAGAAGCGCCCGCCTCCGAAACGATGACCTTGGTTGGCTTTGTTCCCGACGCCGAGGCCGGCATCTGCGCCAGAAGATCGGCGACCAGCTTTTCCGTTTCGCGGCTGCCGGTGCCGTTGCCGATGGCGATCAGTTCGACATTGTGCTTGCGGATGAGCAGGGCGAGTTCCGCCTGCGCGCCGCGCACGTCGTTCCTGGGCTGGAAGGGATAAACGGTCGATGTGTCGAGCAGCTTGCCGGTGCCGTCCACCACGGCCACCTTGACGCCAGTGCGGATGCCGGGATCGAGGCCCATGGTGGCGCGCGAACCGGCAGGTGCAGCCAGCAGCAAATCCTTGAGGTTGCGGGCGAAAACGTTGATCGCCTCTTCTTCCGACCGTTCGCGCACTTCGCGCATGAGATCGAGCGACAGCGACATGGAGAGCTTCACCCGCCAGGTCCAGCCCGCCACTTCCATCAGCCACTGATCGGCGGGGCCGGCATTGCGGATATCGAAGGCGGCCGCGACGGTGCGCTGGGCCGGCTTCACCGGCGACGGGTCGTCAGCATCGACATCGATCGTCAGCGTCAGAATTTCTTCGTTCCAGCCGCGCAGCATGGCCAGCGCCCGGTGGCCCGGCACCGTCGCCCAGCGTTCGAAATGATCGAAATAGTCGAAGAATTTTTCGCCCGTCGCCTGCTTGCCATCCACCACCTTGGCGCGGAAAATGGCGTTCTGGCGCATGTAGTCGCGCAGACGCCCGAGGAGATCAGCGTTTTCCGTCATGGTTTCCGCTACGATGTCGCGCGCGCCTTCGAGCGCCGCTTTCACATCGGCCACTTCGTCCTTGATATAGGCCTCTGCAAGTTTCGCCGGATCGCTAGCGCGGTTTTCCCAGATGGCTTCCGCCAGTGGGCCGAGACCACGTTCGCGGGCGATTTCCGCGCGGGTGCGGCGCTTGGGCTTATAGGGCAGATAAAGGTCTTCCAGCTCCGCCTTGGTGCCAGCCTGCATGATCTTGACCATCAGCG
This sequence comes from Agrobacterium sp. ICMP 6402, assembly GCF_009498615.1. NCBI lineage: Bacteria > Pseudomonadati > Pseudomonadota > Alphaproteobacteria > Hyphomicrobiales > Rhizobiaceae > Agrobacterium > Agrobacterium sp. ICMP 6402. Next base: position 180,448 of record NZ_QSNV01000001.1, on the reverse strand, counting down.
CATCCGTCATCTTGCCCTGACCGTTGATGGTCTCGACGATGGAGGCGCGGCGCGCATTGAGTTCCCGCAGATAGACAAGGCGTTCCGCCAGCGTTCGAAGCTGGGTGTCATCGAGGCCGCCGGTCACCTCCTTGCGGTAACGGGCGATGAAGGGAACGGTCGCGCCCTCGTCCAGCAAGCCCACCGCCGCCTTTACCTGATCGGGACGGGCGTTGATTTCAGAAGCGATGAGCGTGGCGAGGCGGGCATTATCTGCGGTCATGAGGTTCTCTGATGTGACGTCTGGAGCGGCGAACATAATGTCTGATTGTGGCGTGACAACAAGAGGCAGGAACGATTCCACAGGAAAGGCGGCGATCAAGGGAAAGACAGGCCTTTGCGGTGCTTTCTCCTTGACCTTTCGCCCCCCTGCCCTTAACGCCGCTGACACAAGGTTACTGGCGAATTTGCAGGGGTGTTGACCATGAAAGTTCTGTTGATCGGTTCCGGCGGACGCGAACATGCGCTGGCGTGGAAAATCGCAAAGTCTCCCCTGCTTGAAGAATTTTACGCCGCACCCGGCAATCCCGGCATTGCCGACCACGCGACGCTCGTGGCGCTTGACGTGGAAGACCACGCCGCCGTCATCGCTTTTGCGAAAGAAAAATCGATCGATTTTGTGATCGTAGGCCCGGAAGCGCCGCTGGTGGCGGGTCTGGCGGACGATCTGCGCGCCGCCGGCATCGCGACCTTCGGACCTTCGAAGGCAGCCGCCCAGCTTGAGGGCTCCAAGGGTTTCACCAAGGATCTCTGCGCCCGTTACGATATTCCGACCGGCGCTTACCAGCGTTTCAAGGCCGCCGAACCGGCGAAAGACTATGTCCGTGAACAGGGCGCGCCCATCGTCATCAAGGCGGACGGGCTTGCCGCCGGCAAGGGTGTGACCGTGGCGATGACGGAAGACGAAGCCCTTGCCGCCATCGATGAGTGTTTCGACGGCGCGTTTGGTGCTGCCGGTGCCGAGGTGGTTGTGGAAGCCTTTCTCGATGGCGAGGAAGCGAGCTTCTTCTGCCTTTCGGACGGCAAGACGGCGCTGGCGCTCGCCACCGCGCAGGATCACAAGCGTGTGGGCGATGGCGACACCGGCCCGAATACCGGCGGAATGGGCGCCTATTCCCCCGCCCCCGTCATGACACCAGCCATGGTGGAGCGCACCATGAAGGAGATCATCGAGCCGACGATTTCAGGCATGGCCAAGGACGGCAATCCCTTCTCGGGCGTGTTCTTCGCCGGCCTGATGATCACCGCCAAAGGTCCGGAACTGATCGAATATAATGTGCGCTTCGGCGATCCCGAGTGCCAGGTGCTGATGATGCGCCTCAAGAGCGACCTTCTGCCGATCCTTTACGCCACCGCCACCGGTACTCTGGACAAGGTGCAGGCGGAATGGCGTGACGATGCGGCGCTGACCGTCGTTCTGGCTTCCAGGGGTTATCCCGGCGCTTACGACAAGAACACGCCGATCGCCCATATTCCCGATGCCAGCGAAGAGGCAAAGGTGTTCCATGCCGGAACCGCGCTGAAGGATGGCCAGCTTGTCGCGACCGGCGGACGTGTGCTGAACGTCACCGCTTTTGGAAAAGACGTGACGGAGGCGCAGGCACGCGCCTATGCACTGACGGACAAAGTGGAATGGGAAAACGGCTTCTGCCGCCGTGATATCGGCTGGCAGGCCGTGGCCCGCGAAAAGGCCTGATACTTAAAGCAGACAGCGTTGAGAACGAATATTTCGTTCAATTTTTACCAAGTTTGCTGACCCGATGGAAACGAAAGACCGGTAATATTTGCCCGAATATTGAATGACGCGCCGTGCCTGTGCCACGGGTTTTGCGGTTATTTCGGGGGTTTTTCGATGCGTCGTCTTCTTTTGACAGCCATTATCGCGCTGACCAGCGGGTCGGCCATGGCGTCTTCCATCGAATATATCAATGGCGTCCATGCCAGCAACGGCAGCTTCATTCGCCGTGACTGCACGGGCTGCGAACCCGTGAAAGACAAAACGCCAGCGCAGGGTTATGCCATTCCGTCCATCGAGCCGGGAACGCAGCATTCGGAAATGCGCGAAATCGACGGAAAACGCACACTTATCCGCACCGAAGCATGGCTCGGCGGTGCGCCGGTTACCTTCGTCAGCACCAATCCCGCATGGATGCCGGAAACCTCCAGCACCGCAATCGCAACCTATGACGATGCCGAACCCGTGGCGCACCCGGAAGAAACGGTTTCGACACCTGCCGGCATCGACGTGACGACGACGACCGCCGGCGTCAAGGAAATCTCTGCCGACAATGCCGCAGCTTCGATCAGCGCCTCGGCGGTCACCGCACCCGTATTCCCGGATTTCAAATTGCGTGGCAACTGACGGGCAGTACTCGGCGCGCTTTCCTGACAAACGTCAAATAATCGCGTCATTGCTGTATTTATCGTAGCTCTCAGCAACCATTCGGGGAATAATATATTTTCCGGCCGTTATTCTGTCAGCCAAGCTGATAAAGCTTTTGCTAATTAAATATTTATTCAAATTTTTGGCCGCTAAGTGACTTCATGGTGCAATGCAGCACAATATGAGGCCTGAGGCGGACGCTCGCTTTTCAGGCCCTTCACCGCGCATCAGGCGCTATTCCCATTTCCGAAACTTCGGCAGCGCGCGACCTTTTCAGGCCGCGATGCAAAACGCTTGTGAGCGCCCATGAAGAACCTCTCCATCTCCCGTCAACTGATCGTGCTCGTGGTGGCCCTTATGGCCGCCTTCTCCGTAGCGACCTTCTACCAGCTGAAATCCGCCACCGATGCGATCTATGAGGAACGCTACGGCATGTTGCGGACGCAGGTGCAATCGGCCATTTCCATTCTGCAATCCTTCCATGACAAGGAAACGGCCGGAACGCTGTCGCGGGAAGAAGCCATGAAACAGGCTTACGCCACCGTCAGCGCCATCAGGTTCACCCCTGATGGCTATCTGTTCGGTTACGACTATGACGTGACGATGAAGTTCCATCCCGATGCCAAGCGGGTCGGCGAAAACTACAGGGGCAAGCCAGACAGCAAAGGCTTCGCTTATCGTGACGAGCTGGTTCGGCTTGGCCGCAACGGCGGCGGCCAGACGGATTTCTACGGTCCAAAGCCCGGCATGGAAGGCAATGATTACGCCAAAAGCTCTTACGCACTTGCCTTCGAGCCCTGGCAGGTGGTGGTCGTGACCGGCGTTTACATCGATGATCTGAATGCGCAGGTTCGCGGCGAGGTGATGAAGGCGCTGTCCATCGGTGCCGCCATCTTCGTGCTGGCGCTCGCCGCCGCTTTCTACGTCATTCGCGGCATTTCCAGACCGCTCGGCGATATTCACCGCGCGCTTGGCGAAGTGGCCAATGAGAACGTCTCGCTTGCCATTCCCCATACCGGCCTTACCAACGAGGTGGGCATGATGGCGAAAGCCACCGCCTCGCTGCAGGACAAGGTGCGCGAGCGCCACGCCATGCAGCGCCGGCAGGAAGAACAGCAGGACCAGCTCGACACGGAACGCCAGAACAATCTCTACATGCAGCGCGACGAAGCCGCATTGCAGGCCCGCGTCGTCACCACCATCGGCGAGGCACTGGAAAAGCTGGCCGGCGGCGATCTGACCGTGCGCTGCGGCGATCTCGGCAATCGCTATGCGGCGCTGCGCGACAATTTCAACGAGGCCCTGACGCATCTTGATGCGGCCATGGCCAAGGTGAATTCCAAGAGCATCGATATTGGCGGCTCCAAGGAGGAAATCCGCAAGGCCTCCAACGAGCTTTCGCAGCGCACCGAACGGCAGGCCGCGAACCTTGAGGAAACCTCGGCCGCACTGGACGAATTGACCGTTGCGGTGCGCCAGACGGCGGAAGGCGCAGCCGACGCCGCCAAGCGCGTCACCACCGTCAGCTCGGAGGCCATGCGCAGCGACCGGGTGGTGGAAGAGGCGATATCAGCGATGAGCGGCATCGAACAGTCTTCCGACCAGATTTCCAACATCATCGGCGTGATCGACGACATCGCCTTCCAGACCAACCTTCTGGCGCTGAATGCCGGTGTGGAGGCAGCGCGTGCCGGTGAGGCCGGCAAGGGCTTTGCCGTGGTGGCGCAGGAAGTGCGCGAGCTGGCGCAGAAATCCGCCGCCGCTGCCAAGGAGATCAAGGACCAGATCTCCCGATCTTCCGCCCAGGTGGAAAACGGCGTGCGCCTTGTCGGCGAGACCGGAGAAGCGCTGAAACGCATCTCGGACCAGATCAAATCGGCGAACGAGATCGTCAGCAAGATCGCCCATTCGGCCGCCGAACAGGACACCACGTTGCGCTCGATCTCTTCGTCGCTGAACCAGCTCGACGTCGCCACCCAGCATAATGCCGCCATGGCGGAAGAAACCACGGCTTCGGCAGAGGCGCTGGCCGTGGACACCGAAGAGCTGCTGAACCTCATCCGCGGCTTCCGCGTCTCTTCCGGACACCAGCTTCACGGCATGGCAGAGCAGATGCGTATGGCGGGGTGATACGCTTTGAGGCTATCGATCAAAAACGGCGCCGGGGGAAACTCCGGCGCTTTTCGTTTCAACGTGTCAGAGCATCCAGCCTGTCGATGTCGGCTGGCGAAAAGACCGAAATGCCCGCACGCTCAAGCAGCGCAGCCGTCACGCCGTTGCCCGGATGTTTGAGGCCGGAGAACGAACCATCATAGATCGCGACCGACCCGCAGGACGGGCTGCCGTCTATCAGCAACGCATGGGTGCAGCCATTGGCCTTGGCAAAGGCAAGCGCCTTTTCCGCACCGGCAATAAATTGCGCGGTGACATCGCCACCGGTCACCTCCAGCACGCGGGCGCGGCCCTCCAGCACATCAAGACCAGACGCACCCCTCTCGATTTCCGCCGGTGGACGCGGCACGGGCATACCACCCGCCATCTCCGGACAGATCGTTACCAGCCTGCCCTCGCTTCGCCAGCGCTCTATTGCAGGGTGGGACAGGGGTTTGCCCTTGCCGTCGTAACGGACGGGCTGGCCGAGGAGGCAGGCGCTGATGAGGATTTTGGGAGGCGTTTGGGTCAATGGGAAACATCCTGCGGGAGCTGAAGCTGCGGCTTACCCCCCTCTGCCCTGCCGGGCATCTCCCCCTCAAGGCGGGAGATCGGCAAGAGGGGCGCTCCCCGCAACATTTTCACCGTCGAAGATGATCGACACGTCGCCACGGGTCGATCTCTCCCCTTGAGGGGGAGATGTCCGGCAGGACAGAGGGGGGTGAACCACGCACGCAACCGTCGCCTTTCACCCCCGAACCCATCACCCCGTGATCTTCGAGAAATCCGCAACCGTACCGGTCGCTTCGCGGATGGCCTTCAGCAGCGCCAGACGGTTGGCGCGGATGGCGGCGTCCTCGTCATTGACGAGCACATCCTCGAAGAACTTGTCGACGGGCGCGCGCAGCGTCGAAAGCGCCTGCATGGCGGAACGAAAATCCTCACCTTCGACGGCCTTGGCGGCATCGGCAGAGGCAGACTTGATCGCCGCGTAAAGCGCCTTTTCGGCGTCGAGCTTCAAAAGCTCTTCAGAGACGCCATCCGCAACCACGGTGCCCTTCTTTTCCTCGGCGGCCAGAAGCTGCGTGGCGCGCTTGGCGCCCGCCAGAAGGTTACGACCATCCTCGCCGGTGATGAAGGCGGTGAGCGCCTCGACACGGCGGGCGATCATCAGGAGATCATCGGATTCCGGCGTCAGAACCGCGTCGATCAGATCGTAACGGGCGCCGAGGTCGCGGAGGTAGACTTTCAGGCGGTCATGGAAGAAGGCCAGAAGATCAGCCTCCACTTCGAACATGACGTCATCTGGATTTTTCGCGAAAGTCACGTTTTCCGTAACGTGCTTTAGCCATGGTTCAAAAATATCCGCTATTGGCAGCCGAACATTCCGCTCCAGAATAATCCTCACCACGCCCAGCGCCGCGCGGCGAAGAGCGAAGGGGTCCTTCGAACCGGTCGGCTTTTCATCGATGGCCCAGAAGCCGACGAGGGTGTCGAGCTTGTCGGCCAGCGCAACCGTGATCGCTACCTTGTCTGCCGGCAGGCGGTCGGATGGGCCTTGCGGTTTGTAGTGGTCTTCAATGGCCGCAGCGACGCTTTCGTTTTCGCCCTGAAGTGCCGCATATTTGCGGCCCATCAGGCCCTGCAGCTCGGGGAATTCGCCGACGGCTTCGGTGCGCAGGTCGGCCTTGGCCAGCACCACGGCGCGGTCTACCAGCGCTTCATCGGCACCAACGACGGGGGCCAGCGCCTTCGCCAGTTCACGGATGCGGGTAACGCGTTCGCCCTGAGAACCAAGCTTGGCATGGAATGTCACGTTCAGCGCATCGAGCTTCGCCATGCGCTGGTCGAGCGGCTTTTTGAGATCGAGGCCGAATTTCGCAGCCGAATCCTTCAATGTTTCCAGATCAGGCAGATCGCCCTGGTCGCGGTTCCAGAAATGGCGGGCATCCGACAGGCGGGCGCGCACGACCTTGCCGTTGCCGTGGATGATTTCCTTGCCGCCATCGCTTGCCTCGATATTCGAGATCAGGATGAAGCGGTTGGAAAGGCCCTCTTCCGCACCCTGATTGCGGGTGACGAAACACTTCTGGTTGGTCTTGATGGTGAGGCGGATGATTTCCGCCGGGATCTGCAGATAGTCTTCCTCGAAAGTGCCCATCAGCACCTGCGGCCATTCGACGAGGCCGGAGACCTCTTCCAGCAGGCCCTCGTCTTCGACCAGATCGAGACCATTGGCGAAGGCCAGATCCTTGGCGTCGTGCAGGATGATATCCTTGCGGCGCTCCGCATCGAGAATGACCTTCGCCTTTTCGAGGCTCGAGACATAATCCTCAAAACGGCGCACGGTGATCGGGCCGGGTGCATGGAAACGGTGGCCATAGGTGACATTGCCGGCGACGATGCCGTCGATAACGAACGGAATGACCTGCGTTTCGTCATGTTCGGGGCCGAACAGGCAGACGATGGATTGCAGCGGGCGCACCCAGCGCAGGCTCTCGGAGCCCTTGCCTTCGATGCCGGCATAGCTCGAGCCCTTCGGCATGGAGGCCGGGCCGGAGCGCATGGATTTCGGCCATGGGAAAGAGCGGATGATACCGGGCATCACTTCCGCGATGATCTCTTCCGCCGGTCGGCCGGGCCTGTTGATGATGGCGATGTAGAAATCGCCCTTCTTCGGATCGGAAACGACCTGCGCTTCCGAGATATCGCTCAAGCCAGCGCCGCGCAAAAAGCCTTCAATCGCCTTTTCATTGGCGTCGGTGCGCGGACCCTTCTTTTCCTCGCGCACATCGGCGGAGCGGGCGTTGAGGCCGCGAATATCCAGCGTCAGGCGGCGCGGCGTCCAATATTCGCGCGCGCCTTCGTAGGTCAGCCCTCTCTCCACCAAGGCGTCGGTGACGAGTTTCTTCAGATCGCCCGCCGCCTTGCGCTGCATGCGGGCGGGGATTTCCTCAGAGCGGAGTTCAAGCAGAAGATCGGGCATGGGATCAGGACTTTATCTGTTGTCGGACGATTGCGGTCGGCTTAGCAAGCAACGCAGCAAAAGTCACCAATGCATTCGGTTAAATTACCGCGCGCGGGCATTACCAGCCGCCGCCGCCACCGCCGCCGCCGCCCGAGCCGGAAAAACCGCCGCCGCCGCCACCGCTAGAAAAGCTGGAGTTGGACGAACTGACGGGTTGGGGAATGGTGGAGGCGATGGTGCTCGCCATGGTCGAGGAGAAACCGCCGATCCTGTCGCCAAAGCTGCCGTAATTGCTGCCCGCATACCAGCCGGGTGCATAGCTTGCCACGGCAGCACCGGCGGCGGCTGTCGCAAGCCATGTTTCAAAGGTGCGGCTCCACGGTTTTTCAACGCCGAGCGCGACGGCATAGGGCAGCAAGGTCTCGAAATGTTGCGGCGACATGGCAGGCGCGCTCGCCATGTTCATCCGGTCTTTTTCCGCCAGCGTCAGATAGGTTCTCAGGCCCTCGATACCGTCCATCAGCTTGCGGCCAAGCGGCGTCGGCGCGCCCATCAGGAACAGGAAAAGCGCATTGGTAAGGATGATGCCGCCAATGGCCGCCAGCGCCAGCGATTTCGTATCATGCGTCACATCCAGCAGGACCTGCGTGGCGATGCCGCCGATGACCGAGAAAGCGACGAAACCGGCAAAGGCCAGCATGACGATGCCGCCGATCCGCTTTTTCAGCGATGCGCCGCGCGAGAACTGCCGACCGATTCCGATAGACAGGATGCTGAAGAACAATGCGAAAAAGCCGAAAACCAGCACGGCGGCAATGGCGATTTCATCGAGATCGCCAAACACCAGCGTCGCAACGACAATGAAGACGCTGAAGAAGATACCGAAAAAGATATAACCGGAATTGCTATGGTAATATTTGCCGCGATGCTCTTTTTCAATCGCCGCGCGGAACTGCTTGCCGACCTTTTCGACCTGCGTGCCATGGGCCTTGTCGATGGTCAGTGTTTCGCCCGGGCCGCCGATGGAGGAGAGCAGTGTCTTCTGCCCGGTCGGCAGATCGGCGGCGCTTTCCTTTTCGGTGCGGCGGATGACGATGGAATTCTTCAGGTCTTCCAGAACGACATAGCCTTTGACCGCGAGATCAAGCGCGGAAGCGGAAAGCGCGGTCCAGCCCGCGCCGGAAAAACCCCTGTTATCGACATAATTGACCAGAGCGGGGGAAAGCCCCTCCGGCGCATCCCAGCGCGGCACGATCACGCCCTTGGCCGGATCGCGGCCCACCGCGAACCACGCCCGCAGGTAATAGAGCAGCACGACAAAAAGCCCGCCGCCCGAAAGCAGGATGGCCAGATTGTCGCGCAGCCACCAGCCCGTTTCCTGCGAGGTGTCGGGTGCGGCGATAGCGCCCTTCGGCAGCTTGACGGCAACCGTCATGCCCTCACCCACCGAAAACGGGCGGGTGGAGGCGAAGAACACCTCGTTGCCTTCGCTGAGGACGCGGGCATCCTTACCTTTTGCACCGAGTGGTCCGGTGAAGACGTTGGTGTCTGTCGCCTTAACGCCCTCAGGCAGAACCACGGTCGCGGAAATCTCGCCCATCGGGAACTGCCAGCCATTGCCGGTGACGTTCCAGGTGAGTTCGTCGTAATCGCTGAAATAACGGATCTGCCGGGCGGTGGTATAGGTGATCTGGAAGACATGCTCGCCGGTCGGCAGAAAACGGTCGGCGCTGCCGGTATAGATGCGGATGCCGCCATCGATATTTTCGGTGCGCCAGTTTTCCGGCGCGCCATCCCGCTCCACCGAAACAACGTTGAAATCCACCTTCGTGCGGCGGTTATTCGCATCCAGCGCGTAAAGCGGGAAATCGCGGAAGATGCCGCGCTTGATGTTCTGCCCTTCGGCGCGCGCGGTGATGGTTTCCGTCACCGCCAGCTTGCCATCCGCCGCCACCTCGACGACGGAATGGTAGGAACGGATGAATTCCTCCGCGAAGGCCGGAAAGGCCACGCCCAGTAAGACGAACAGCGCGAGAAATCTTGCGGCGATGGTCTTCACGGGCGGTTTCCTCCAGCCAGTTTCAGTGCTGCGGCTCGGCAGCGCTTTCCTTTTCCGTGTACTCGACGCCGAGCGAGGCGAGCTCTTTCCAGTAAGCCGGGTAGGTCTTGGCCACGCAGGCCGGATTCTGGATGGCGATGCCGCCGACCTTCAGCGCCGCCAGCGCAAAGCTCATGGCGATGCGGTGATCGGCGAAGGTATCGATGGAGGCATTCACCGTCTGGCCCGCCAGTGCGGGATCGGAATGTACGATCAGGTCGTCGCCTTCCTCATGCGCCAGACCGTTACGGATTTCGTTGAGCCCGAGCGAGACGGCACGGATGCGGTCGCATTCCTTGACGCGCAGGTTGGCGATGCCGACGAAACGCACCGGCGTTTCGTTGAAAGCGGCCAGAACCGCGATGGTCGGAATGGCGTCCTGCATCTGCGAGCCGTCGATTTCGGCGGGCAGATGGGGAAACTTGGCCATGACATCATAGGCCTTGGCATCCGGCTGGGTGAACTTGTCGGCGGGCGTGCCGATATCGATCGCGCCGCCGGTCAGCAGTTCCGCACCCCAGAGATAGGTGGCGGCGGAAGCATCCGGCTCGATGTGAAAATCGGTCGCGGTGTAACCGGTCGGGTGCACGCGCCAGATGGCGTTGCTAACACGCTCAATCTTCGCGCCGAAGGCCTCCATGGCTGATGTGGTGAGGTCAATATAGCCCTTCGCGCCGATTTCCTCGCCCTTGAGGATGATATCGACAGGCTTGTCGCCGCAGGCGGCGGCCATCAGAAGTGCTGACACATATTGGCTGGAGAGGTTGGCGTCGATGGTGACGTTGCCCTTCGGGAAACCCATGCCCTTGCCGCGCACGGTGACGGGCGGGCAGCTGGTCGGCGCGTCCGCCTCAACACCGAGGGCGCGTAGCGCCTCCACCAGCGGCATGATCGGGCGTTTGCGCATGTGCTCGTTGCCATCGATGATGACGGCACCATCGACAAGCGCGGCTGCGGCGGTGAGGAAGCGCGTAGCGGTACCGGCATTGCCAAGGAAAAGCGGCTTTTCCGGCTGCTGCAACACGCCAGTCCCTTCCACCACGAAGGTGGTGGCATCAGGCTCGGTGACTTTCACGCCCATCTCGCGCAGGGCTTCGGCCATATAAAGCGTGTCATCGCTTTTCAGCGCGCCGGACAAGTGGCTTTTGCCCCTGGCGAGGCCGGCGAGCAGGAGCGCGCGGTTGGTGATGGATTTGGAGCCGGGCGGCTCGACCTTGCCGGAAAGGGGGTGGCCGGGCGGGGTGATGGTCAGTTCGATCATGATCGTCGTCTTGTCAAAGAATGCGGCGCGGAGCCGGATTATCGGAATTTGAGCGGGAGGTTTTAAACCGTCAGAAGAACGGTGTCCTTAGAATTTAACGGTCGGCACGGCACGGTCGGCCGGATTGTCGATCTCGAAATAGGGTGCCTTGGAAAACCCGAACTGGCCGGCGACCAGATTGGACGGGAAGCTTTCCACCTTGACGTTGAGATCGCGCGCGGCACCATTGTAATAACGGCGCGACATCTGGAGTTCGCCTTCGATGGTTTCAAGCGAGCGCTGCAATTCCAGAAAATTCGTGTTGGCCTTGAGATCGGGATAGGCTTCTGCGAGCGCGAAGAGTTTACCGAGCGCCTGCGACAGCAGGCCTTCCGCCTGGGCGCGGCCTTCGACATCACCAGCCGGCACGGCCTGCGCCCGGTTGCGCATGGCAATCACCTCCTCGAAGGTGCTCTTTTCATGCGCCGCATACCCCTTCACGGTCTCGATGAGGTTGGGGATGAGATCGGCGCGGCGCTTCAGCTGCACGTCGATGCCCGACCACGCCTCTTCCTTCATCTGCCGAGCTTTGACGAGGCCGTTATAGATGAAGACGACATAGAGCGCGATTGCCGCGATGATTGCCAGCGTGATGAACATGAATTGCGATTCCCAGCTTCGTTGCGCGCACGATAGCCGCTCATTACCGCAAAGTCATGGGGCTTCGCTCATTCTGTCCGTTTTTGCCGGGAGAGACACGCTGCGCGAAACAGGCATCCGTTATTTATAAAAGACGGTACAATACAATTTCAGCCCGGAGGCCTTGCGGACAAAAAGCGTGTGGGAGGCAAGCCTGTAGCCGCGCTCGGCCCAATAGTTCTTGTTTTCTTCCAGATGGTTCCAGCCGTCTATGACCCAGTCGCGCATTTCCGTGTTGCGCGTGTAGTGCATGCGAACGAGCGCGCTGCCCACATCAAGCGTTCGCTGGCCGCTGTCCTTGCAATCCATGCGGGTGACGATCATTCCGAAAGAGCGTAGCTTGTCTGCACGGGAAAAGGCGTCCTTGCCGCTCATCCACTCTGACGTTTCCGCATTCGCACTATTTCCGAGCATGCATCCGAGTATAAACACAAATAAAAAACAGAAATTTCTAATATTATTCATCGTTAAATCCATCACTATATTCAGGATACCAATCCACATAAAATAAAAGGCCGTCAAGAACGGCCTTCCAAATTCACCAAGATTTCCGACAAGTGCCTGACTTCAGAAATCAGGCGGCCTTATTCCAGTTCAACCCACCCGCATCCGTCAGCAGGAAAGCTTCGCCGCAGGCTTTCGCCAGCGTGCGCACGCGCAGGATATAGCTCTGGCGTTCCGTTACCGAGATCACGCCGCGCGCATCCAGCAGGTTGAAGACGTGGCTGGCCTTGATGCACTGGTCATAGGCCGGGAAGACGCATTTGTGCAGGCGCTGGTTGTCATCATCACCCGGCGCGCCGGCGGCGAGAAGCGCCTGGCATTCCTTTTCCGCGTCGATGAAGTGGCGATGCAGCATGCCGGTATCGGCAAATTCGAAGTTATGGCGGGAATATTCCTGTTCGGCCTGCAAAAAGACGTCGCCATAGGAAATCTTGTCTTCGCCCTCGCGACCGTTGAAGTTGAGGTCGTAGACATTGTCGACGCCCTGAACATACATGGCCAGACGCTCCAGACCATAGGTCAGTTCGCCCGCAACCGGCGAGCATTCGATGCCGCAGACCTGCTGGAAGTAGGTGAATTGCGACACTTCCATGCCGTCGCACCAGCATTCCCAGCCAAGACCCCAGGCGCCCAGCGTCGGGCTTTCCCAGTCGTCTTCGACGAACCGCACATCGTGCAGCAGGGGATCAAGGCCGATGGCCTTCAGCGAACCGAGATAGAGTTCCTGAAGGTTGGATGGGTTGGGCTTCAGAATGACCTGATACTGGTAATAATGCTGCAGACGGTTGGGGTTTTCGCCGTAACGACCGTCGGAAGGACGACGCGAAGGCTGCACATAGGCGGCCTTCCACGGCTTCGGCCCGAGTGCGCGCAGGGTCGTCGCCGGATGAAATGTACCCGCGCCCACTTCCATATCGTAAGGCTGCAACACCGCGCAGCCCTTGTCGGCCCAGTAATTGTGCAGCGTCAGGATCAGCGCCTGAAAGGAACGCTTCGGGTTCATATGGTCGGGAATATCGGTCATTGCAGTCATCGCGGCGTTTGGAGGACAAGTAAGCATAGACTTACTTCGGATGCGGACTGGTGCCACGGCGTGGCCTGAGGGTCAAGGTTTTATGCGTAAAGCCGCCGGCTTACGCCTCATCCTCGCGCTTGACGCGATATTCGCCGGTTTCGGGGTCCTTGATCAGCGTGCCGATGGCGCCGGTCTCGCGTTCTTTTTCGCGCAGTTTCGATTTTGCAGATAGCTTTTGCGCGTCGCGCACGAAGCGGCGGTAAAGGATGATGGATCCCACCACCAGAAGGATGATTGTAATAAGCTGCGCCATAAGGCCCTATTCCCGCGACATTAAAGACCGAAACGCGACCACAATGCCTTTTCTTCGGCAGCCTCCGCAAGACCCGAGACCGCGCCAGCCGCCAGCGTCCCGGTATTCAGGCCAAGTGCCGCATTGACGCCCGGCACCCTTTTGCCGAACAAGGAGCGCCCGCCGCTGACGAGCTGGAGCTTGACCTTTTCGCCGTAACGGCGGCGCAGAACCTCCCGCATGTCGCCCAGCCCGTCGATCAGGCCGAGGTCCAGACTACGCATGCCGGTCCAGAAGAGGCCGGAAAACAATGTGGGCTCGTCCTTTAGTCTCGAGCCGCGGCGCATCTTGACCATGTCGATGAAAACATTGTGGATTTCCACCTGCAGCGACTTCAGATAATCGATGTCACCTTCCTTTTCCGGCTGGAAGGGATCGAGGATCGCCTTGTTTTCGCCGGCGGTATAGACACGGCGCTCGACGCCGATCTTCCGCAGCATTTCCGGAAAACCGAAGCCGCCGGAGACGACGCCGATCGAACCGACGATGGAGGTGGGGTCGGCGATGATCTCATCACCGGCAAGCGCGATCATGTAACCGCCGGAAGCCGCCACATCCTCCACGAAGATCAGGACCTTCTTCTCCTTTTCCTCGGCAAGCTGGCGGATGCGGTTATAGATCATCCGCGCCTGGACCGGCGAGCCGCCGGGAGAATTGAGCGAAATGGCGACGGCCGGCGCATCCCTGATGGCAAAGGCCTTTTCAAGCAGCGGTGCATGGGAGGCTAGATTAAGCGCGGGACGAAACTGGCTGCCGCCCGCCATGATCGCGCCATGCATACGCACGACAGGGATGACGAGTTCTTTTTTGCGAAAGCGTTTCGGTACCAGATACTTCAAAAAACCCACAATTCAATCCTCGCAGCATATGCCTGTTCGTCAGGCATGTATGTATCGCCCCGGAAAACACAATGGTGCGGCCGGCGGAACGGCGATATTTATAAGCCGGGTCTGATTGCCTTTACATTACGGCAATAGGCTGTGCGGCCATTGCTCAGGTCGTCCACAAAGGGGGTAAAGGCATGGCTGCCGGTCTCGTGCATGATGAGCGGCGCCCGGAAAGACAGCCGCGCCCGCGAGCCCTTGATGGCGGTGACGAGCATGCGCACCGCGTCCTCACCGGGACGTGGATGGATGAGGGTGATCTCGATGCCGCCGAAGCGGCCGCCGCAGGCGGCGATGATCTCCGCCACCGATTGCGGCCTTGCAATCAGGGAAAGCTGTCCGCCAGGAACCACGATCGCACTTGCTGTCCTGATCCAGTCCTCGAACAGGCCTTCCGTCATGGCGTGGGCTTCGGCCTTCAGAGAATCGGGCGTGCGGCGGTCACCCGCATCATTGTAGGGCGGGTTCATGATGACGTGGTGGAAATACCCGTCCGGCAGACCAGCCTCGACGCGCGCTCTGGCACGCAGGGTCACATCGGCCTCGCGCACGCTCACCCGAGCAGAAAAGGCAGCGTTTTCCGGTAACAACAGGCTGCGGCGGGCAAAATCCGCCATTTCCGGCGAACGTTCGTAAAGCGTTACCTCGGCCGTCTCCAGCCGGGCGGCAACCGCAAAACCCGCTGCACCTGCACCCGCACCAAGATCGGCGATCCGGCAGGGGCGGTCATCCGCCACCAGCGAGGCCAGAAGCATGGCGTCCATGCCCGCCCGATGCCCCCTGCCCTTGGGCTGGAGAATGTGAAACCGACCCCGGTGAAAGGCATCAATCGTTTCGGAAATATCGTCGCCCACGTCGCCTCAAGCCTCTTCGCCCCGCAACTCGTCCCCCAGCCCGGCATCGATGAGGATGCGCCGGCCCTCATCGGCACGGTCCTCTTCCACGAGGAACCTTCGGGGCAAAAGACCGAGCGAACCCTCCAGAATGCTCATCGCCTGATCGGCGACAAGGCAGTGGATGCCGGCGTCCTTCATCAGGCTTTCGGCGAAGGAGAGCAGCACGGCATCGTTGGTACGGATCAGTTCACGCATGGATAAGCCCTAAATTCCCATCTTTTTGAATGGCTAGCGGCAATTCGCCCCTTGCCGCGCAAGGCGCCAGTTTTTATTGTCGAATCCAAATTCGAACAGGAGTCCTGTCCCTTGGGCGTCGTCATACCGCTTGAAGAAAGCAAAAACAAACTCGCATCCGTCAAGCCGCTTGTCGACCTGACCCGTGCCGACATGGAACGGGTGAACCAGCTTATCCTTTCCAGAGCCGGTTCCGATGTCCAGATGATACCTGAGGTGGCCAACCATCTGATCTCGTCCGGGGGAAAACGCCTGCGGCCGATGCTGACGCTCGCCTCGGCTTCGATGTTCGGTTACGAGGGCGACCATCACATCAAGCTCGCCACCAGCGTGGAATTCATGCATACGGCGACGCTGCTGCATGACGATGTGGTGGATGAGAGTGACCTGCGCCGTGGCAAGTCCACCGCCCGCACCATCTGGGGCAATCAGGCGAGCGTTCTCGTCGGCGACTTCCTGCTCGGCCAGGCCTTCCGCATGATGGTGGATGTCGGCTCGCTCGATGCGCTCGACGTGTTGTCTACCGCCGCGTCAGTGATCGCCGAAGGCGAGGTGTTGCAGCTTTCGGTCGCCAAAAACATGGAAACCACCGAGGACGATTATCTTCAGGTGATTCGCGCCAAGACGGCGGCCCTGTTTGCGGCGGCGGCAGAAGTTGGCCCGATCGTGGCGAAAACCGACAAGGCCACCCGCAGCGCGCTGAAATCCTACGGCATGAATCTCGGCCTCGCCTTCCAGCTCGTCGATGACGTGCTGGATTACGGCGGCAAGTCTGCCGATCTCGGCAAGAATACCGGCGATGATTTCCGCGAGGGCAAGATCACGCTGCCGGTCATCCTTTCTTATCGTCGCGGCACGCAGGATGAGCGCGCCTTCTGGCGTAACGCCATCGAAAAGGGCGAAAGCAGCGACGAAAACCTCGAAAAGGCGCTGGGCCTGATCACCAAATATAATGGTCTTGGCGATACGATCGGCCGCGCCACGCACTACGGCACCATTGCCCGTGATGCGCTTGCGCCGCTGCCGCAGACCCCATGGAAAAATGCGCTTCTGGAAGTGATCGACTTCTGCATCGAGCGTCTGAACTGAGGCTCAAGGCCCACACAAACGGCGGATGGACAGGACCATCCGCCCGCTGTTTCGGGCCAGATTCTTCGCAAGGCGGGATTGTGGCCGGGCCATAATTTCTTGCGGGGTTGCTTCAAAAAAGCCATTCTATCGTGACCAAACAATGGAAACTGATTTTTCCGTGCATTCGCACAAAGGCAAAGGTTCCCTCATGCGGCGTAAACCAGCACTCCGTCTTCTCTGCAGCGCGGCTCTAGCCGCCGCTCTCGCAATCGGCGCGGGCGCAAGCCCGGGCTTTGCGGAGACGAAGACGAAACCGGAAGAGAAGGCTGTCACTTTCGATCCCGGCAAGGTGAACACCTTCTCCGGCGCTTTCCTTGCCGGGCGCAATGCCGATGTCGATCAGGATTATCCGACCGCGATTTCGCTCTACAAGAAGGCGCTGGAATATGATCCGGCCAATACCGAAATCCGCCAGCGCCTGATGATCGCCGAACTGCTAAGCGGCAATTTCGAGGCTGGCGCCAAGATCGCCGATTCGATGAAGGACGATACGTCGGTGGAGCGCGTGACGACCATCGTGCGCGGTCTCGACGCCATCAAGGACAAGGAATTCGTCAAGGCCGAGAAAATCCTGAAATATACCGGCCCCAACGATCTCGACCGCATGGTCAACACGCTGCTGACCGCCTGGGCGCGTGCCGGTTCCGGCAAGCCGAAGGAAGCGTTGGCGCTGGTCAACAACATGAAGGGTCCGGGCTGGATTTCGATTTTCCAGAAGTACAATGCGGCGGCCATCGCCCTTGTCTCCGGCAACACCGACGTCGCCCGCAAGAGCCTCAACGAAGCGGTGACGGACCGCGAAGGCGGTGCGACTGCTTCCGACACCTATATGCGCGCGGTGATGGCGCTTGCCCGCCTGGAGGCTTCCGCCGGCAACAGGCAGAAGGCGCTCGACGCGATTGCGGTCGGCGACACTTTCGCGCCGAATTATGCGCCTCTCAAGGCGCTTCGCGAAGCAATCGAAAAGGGTGAGAAGCCAGAACAGCAGATCACCAATGCCGTCGAAGGCGCTGCTTCCGTGATGTTCTCCATCGCCGGCGCGCTGAACCGCGAAGGTGCCGAAGAGATCGTCACGCTTTATTTGCAGACATCCCGCGCCCTCGACAAGAAAAGCCCCGACACGCTTATTCTTCTCGGCGGTCTTGCCGAGGCCATGAAGCAGCCCGAACGCGCCATCGTGTTCTACCGCGAAGTGCCGAAGGATTCGCCGATGTACCGCATCTCCGAGCTGCAGCTCGGACTGACGCTGGCGCAGACCGGCAAGGTGGATGAGGCGCGCCAGCATCTCAGATCCCTGCTCGAATCCGATCCGAAGGACGTCCGCTCTTATCTCGCCTATGGCAGCGTGCTTTCCGATGCCAAGGACTACAAGGCCATGGCCGAGAATTACGACAAGGCCATCGAGGTGATCGGCGCCGTGCCGCAGAAATCCGACTGGTCGGTGTTCTTCCAGCGCGGCATCGCTTATGAGCGCCTGAAGCAATGGGACAAGGCCGAACCGAATTTCAAGCGCGCATTGGAATTGAACCCGGAACAGCCGCAGGTGCTGAACTATCTCGGTTATTCCTGGGTGGACAAGGGCATCAATCTCGACGACGGCATGAAGATGATCAGCCGCGCCGTCGAGCTTCGCCCGAATGACGGTTACATCGTCGATTCGCTTGGCTGGGCGCATTATCGCCTCGGCGCCTTCGATGAGGCCGTGACCGAACTGGAGCGGGCGATCGAACTCAAGGCCGGCGATCCGACCATCAATGACCACCTGGGTGACGCCTATTGGCGTGTCGGCCGCAAGATCGAGGCCGTCTATCAGTGGAACCGCGCCTTGATCGGCGATAGCGACGATGTGGACCAGGCCAAGGTGAAGGAAAAGATCGCCAACGGCCTGCCGCCGCTTGAAAAGGACGCCGAAAACACCGCCAAGAAGGAAGCCGCGCCGCAACCGCCGGCTCCTCCGGCACCGGCTCCTGCACCTGCCCCGGACAAGAAATCCTGACGCCGCATGCGCGTGCATGAAGTTTCCGGGGCCACCGAGACCATCGAGGCGGCCCCGGCCAAGATCAATCTGGCACTGCATGTAACCGGCCAGCGGGCGGATGGTTATCATCTGCTTGAAACGCTGGTGACATTCACTGAAGCCGGTGACGTGATCCGTATTCGCGATGCCGATGCCGATAGCTTCTCGATTTCGGGGCCTTTCGGCGATCTTCTGCGTACGGGAGATGGCGGCGACAATCTCGTCACCCGCGCCCGGGACAGGCTGCGTGATACGCTTGCGGCCACGGGTCAGCCAGGCCCTCCAGTTGCCATTCACCTCGAAAAGAACCTGCCGGTGGCTTCCGGCATCGGCGGCGGTTCGGCGGATGCAGCAGCGACGCTGCGGGCGTTGTTGCGGCACTGGCATGTTACGATAGAGCCGGAAGGGCTCGCCTCAATCGCGCTCACACTCGGCGCGGATGTGCCGATGTGCCTTGAAAGCCGGCCCCTCATCGCACGCGGCATTGGCGAGGAGATCGAACCGGTCATCGATCTGCCCTGCCTCTTTCTGGTGCTCGCCAACCCGCTGAAAGCCGTCTCGACGCCGGATATATTCCGACGCTTGCAGAACAAGACCAATCCCCGCCTGCCGGCACATGCGACAATTGGCTGGATGGATTTTCTGGCGCAAAGCCGCAACGATCTCCAACCACCCGCGCAGACATTGCTGCCGGAAATCGGCGAGATCGTCGGCATGTTGTCGCAGGAAGGTGCCGCGCTTGTCCGCATGTCCGGTTCGGGTGCGACCTGCTTCGGGGTTTTTCATTCCTTCGATACCGCCCGAAACGCGGAAACATCGCTTCGGAAGAAACGCCCCGGCTGGTATTTTCAGGCGACGCGAACCATTTGAGGATTAGGCCATGGCAGGCGAAAGACCCTTCATTCCCCTTGGCATTGCGGTTTTGACCGTGTCGGACAGCCGCACGCTGGAGAACGACAAGTCCGGCGATACGCTCGTCGCCCGGATCGAGGAGGCCGGGCATCGCCTCGCCGCCCGCGCCATCGTGCCGGATGACAGACAAGCCATTTTCAACACCGTGCGCGACTGGACACTTGCCGACGGCGTGGATGTGGTGATCACCACCGGCGGCACCGGCTTTACCGGCCGCGACGTGACGCCGGAAGCGCTGGAGCCGCTGTTCGAAAAGCGCATGGACGGCTTTTCCGCCATCTTCCACCGCATTTCCTATGAAAAGATCGGCACCGCCACCATCCAGTCACGCGCGACCGGCGGCGTGGCGAACGCCACGTTCATCTTCGTGCTGCCGGGATCACCGGGGGCTTGCAAGGATGCGTGGGATGGCATTCTCAAGGCGCAGCTCGACTATCGCCACTTGCCGTGCAATTTCGTGGAAATCATGCCTAGGCTGGATGAGCATTTGAAGCGTGGGGCTGGTGGGGTTTAGAGCAGCCGATTGAGGGTGCGTGTGGCTTACCCCCCTCTGCCCTGCCGGGCATCTCCCCCACAAGGAGGGAGATCGGCAGGAGGCGCTACCGCCACTTCATTCTCAAGCTTGAGATGGGCGAGACCTTACGGCATATCGATCTCCCCACCTGTGGGGGAGATGCCCGGCAGGGCAGAGGGGGTAAGCCACACGCGCCTTCGGCTCGCTATCAATGGACAACGCCTTCCCCACCGGCGAGAAGACGAGATGCGTGGCCGAAAACCCATCACGCCAGATACTTCCGGAAGAACTCCACCGTCCGCCCCCAGGCGAGATCAGCGGCGGCCTTATCATAGCGCGCCGAGGACGTATCATTGTTGAAGGCATGGTTGACGCCGTCATAGACGAAAATTTCGAAAGTCTTGCCGTTTTCCTCCAGCGCTTTCTTATAGGCATCGATGCCAGCATTGATGCGTTCATCAAGACCCGCATATTGCAAAAGCAAGGGTGCCTTGATGGCCGGCACATCGGCTGCCGGCGCTTGCTGGCCGTAATAGGCAACGCCGGCGTTCAGGCCTGCGGATTTGGTGGCGAGGCGGTTGACGAGCCCGCCGCCCCAGCAAAAGCCGACCGCGCCAACCTTGCCGTTCGCGCCCTGCCTTGCGGCCAGCCACACCCGGCCCGCCTCGGCATTGGCGACCGTTGCGTCCATGTCGAGACCGCTGAACATTTCCCGCGCCTTGTCCTCATCCGCCGGCGTGCCGCCCTGCGGCGAGAGGAAATCGACGGCTAGCGCCCGGAAACCGGCAAGCGCCACACGCCTTGCCACATCTCGGATATGATCGTTCAGTCCTCTATTCTCGTGGATGACGATGACGGAGCCGATGGGGCCGGACACCGATTTCGGCGTAACGAGATAACCCTTCATTTCGCCACCGGGGGCGGGATAGGTCACCTCTTCCGCAACGATGCCCGCATCATCAGGCGCGACGATGGCCGCATGGGCGCTGCTGGCGGAAAGAAGCGGTGCGATGGCGGCCGCAGCCGCACCGGACCCGGCAAGAAGGGTGAGCTTTTCCATGAATTTACGGCGGTCGAGGCTGAGATGGGTATATTCATCGTAAGCGTCGATCATGGCCTGCGTAATCTTGGGCTTGTCCATCGCCTGTCCTCCTTGAACGCGGATGCGACGGGCAGGATAACGCAGATCGCCCTGCGGGGAACGCAGCGGGCGGCGACGGCGCCACACTTTTGCGTGAGCGCCGCAGGCCCTGTCATTCGCCTCAGGCGGCGAGGTCCACAACGATACGGCCGTCGATCTTGCCTTCTTCCATGCGGTGGAAGATATCGTTGATATTTTCCAGCTTGTCCCAGGAGAAGTGGGCGGCGACCTTGCCTTCACCGGCGAAGGTCAGAGCCTCCTCCAGATCCTGCCGTGTGCCGACGATGGAGCCACGCACCGTGATGCGCTTCAGCACCGTGTCGAACACCGGAATGGAGATGAAGCCCGGCGGCAGGCCGACAAGCGCCATTGTACCCTTGGAGCGCAGGAAGCCATAGGCCTGCTCCATGGCCTTGGGGGAGACTGCCGTCACCAGCGCGCCATGGACGCCACCGGTTGCCTTCTGCACCTGCTCCACCGCGTCAGGCGCACGGCCGTTAACGATGACATCTGCTCCCAGCTTTTTCGCAAGCGCCAGCTTGTCATCGAAAATATCGGCGGCAACGACATGCATGCCCATGGCCTTGGCATATTGCACCGCCATGTGACCAAGCCCGCCAATGCCTGATATGACCACCCATTCACCGGGCCTGACTTCGGTTTCCTTCAAACCCTTATAGACGGTGACGCCAGCGCAAAGCACGGGTGCGGCCGGGCCGAAATCGAGATTGTCAGGCAGGCGGCCGACGAATTTCGGATCGGCAAGGCCATATTCGGCAAAGCTGCCATTCACGGAATAGCCTGAATTCTTCTGGCTCGGGCACAGCGTCTCCCACCCCGTGCGGCAGGGGATGCAGCACCCGCAGGCAGTGTAAAGCCACGGCGTGCCGGCGCGGTCGCCCTCCTTGATGCCGGTGACACCAGCGCCGATCTTCGCTACGTAGCCGGCACCTTCATGGCCGGGAATGAAGGGCGGGTTGGGTTTGACCGGCCAATCGCCCGTTGCGGCGTGCAGGTCGGTGTGGCAAACGCCCGTCGCCTTGTAATTGATGAGAATTTCACCGGGACCGGGATCCGGGATCGCTACTTCCTCGATGGTCAGCGGTTTCCCAAACGCGCGGACGACGGCTGCCTTCATTGTTTTTGTCATGACATACTCCTCAATCTCTGCTCGCCTGAAATCCTCGACGGCGGGGCAGAGATTAACGGGGATGGGGCGTCATGGAATTGACCCATCGCAAATCGGCTTATTTTGGAGGCGTCG
The DNA here is from genome assembly GCF_009498615.1 of Agrobacterium sp. ICMP 6402. Classification (NCBI taxonomy): domain Bacteria; kingdom Pseudomonadati; phylum Pseudomonadota; class Alphaproteobacteria; order Hyphomicrobiales; family Rhizobiaceae; genus Agrobacterium; species Agrobacterium sp. ICMP 6402. Next base: position 158,006 of record NZ_QSNV01000001.1, on the reverse strand, counting down.
ACTGTCTCACTTATGGAGCAACCTGACGATGCTGTTTCACTCCAGAGCCAACCAAATGGCGAGCCAGCCCCACAGGCAGACCAGAAGGGCAAAGCCGATGCCGAACAATGCCCCACGATGGCGGAGACGATTGCTGGTGACATGAACATAAGAATGGGCGTAACGCGACAGCACGAACAACCAGGCCAGCACGATGGTGACGATATTGTCCGCATCGGTGATGTAAAGCAGCAGGCAGGCGATGTGGAACAGGACGGGAAGTTCGAACTGGTTGGCGATATTGCGGTTTACCAGATAGCTTTCCCGCGCTTCCTCGCTCTTGTCGCGAAGCCGGATGGCCGATTCACGATCCGTGAAGGTGTATTTTTTACGCCGGTAGAGCAGCAGTATGTAAAGTCCGAAAACGAGAAAGACATGGGCGATCATCGGCCAGAACATTGCGGTCGTCGGTGACATGCTTTCTCTCCCAATCATGAAAACGCTCCCCGATCCGGCTGGAATCGGGGAGCGCCAAATACTCAGTCTATCTTTTTACGGATTCGGTTTGAAAGATCAAACCGCGCCGGGATAGTTCGGGCTTTCGCGGGTGATCGTCACGTCATGGGCGTGGCTTTCACGCAGGCCGGCGCTGGAAATGCGCACGAAGGTGGCGCGCTCCTGGAATTCCTTGATGTTGCTGCCGCCGACATAACCCATGGCGGCCTTGAGGCCGCCGGCCAGCTGATGCAGGACGCCGGAGACCGGACCCTTGTAAGGAACCTGACCTTCGATGCCCTCAGGCACGAGCTTCAGCGTATCGCGCACTTCCGCCTGGAAATAACGGTCTGCCGAACCGCGGGCCATGGCGCCAACGGAGCCCATGCCGCGATAGGCCTTGAAGGAACGGCCCTGATAGAGGAACACTTCGCCCGGGCTTTCATCCGTGCCGGCGAGCAACGAGCCGATCATGACGGCGGAAGCGCCGGCGGCGATCGCCTTGGCCAGATCGCCCGAAAACTTGATGCCGCCATCGGCGATGACAGGAATATCGGCAGCGTTGGCCGCCTCAACAGAAGCCATGACAGCCGCCAGCTGCGGCACGCCGACACCGGCGACGATGCGGGTGGTGCAGATGGAACCGGGACCGATACCGACCTTGACGGCGTCAGCACCGGCATCGATCAGCGCCTTGGTGCCATCGGCGGTGGCGACATTGCCGGCGATGATGCGAACAGAGTTCGACATCTTCTTGACCTGCGCGACGGCGTCCAGCACGCGCTGCGAATGGCCATGTGCTGTATCAACGACCAGAAGGTCGACGCCGGCATCAATGAGGCGCTCGGCGCGCTCGATGGCATCGGCACCGACGCTGATGGCGGCGGCGGCGCGAAGGCGGCCCTGCGCATCCTTGGTGGCGTTGGGGTTCAGCTGCGACTTTTCGATATCCTTGACGGTGATGAGGCCGACGCAATTGCCCTTGGGGTCTACAACCAGCAGCTTTTCGATGCGGTGCTTATGAAGCAGCCGGCGCGCTTCCTGTTGATCGACGCTGCTTTCCTTGACCGTGACCAGGTTTTCCCGGGTCATCAGCTCGTAGATCTTCTGCTGCGGATCGGAGGCGAAGCGCACATCGCGGTTGGTCAGGATGCCGACAAGGCGGCCGTTCTTGTGGCCGCCGGAACCGCCGTTTTCAACCACGGGAATGCCGGAAATGCCGTGCGCCTTCATCAAAGCCTGCGCTTCTGCAAGCGTCGCATCCGGGCCGATCGTGACCGGATTGACGACCATGCCGCTTTCGAATTTCTTCACCTGCCGAACTTCTTCGGCCTGCTCGATGGGGGTGAGGTTGCGGTGGATGACGCCGATGCCGCCGGCCTGGGCCATGGCGATGGCAAGACGGCCTTCCGTGACCGTATCCATGGCCGAAGACAGGATCGGCAGGTTGAGATCGATATCGCGGGCAATGCGGGTGGCGATATTCGTCTGTCCCGGCATAACTTCGGAATGCCCGGGCTGCAGCAACACATCGTCAAATGTGAGAGCGTCCAAACCAGTGGGTGTTTGAATGATGCGTGCCATGACCAAATTCCTTCATAATGAAAAATGCGTGGCCGTCCCGGAACGAAAAGTTCACCCCGGCGCCCTGCAAGGATTGCTTGGAAGTTGGCGAGGGCTGGTAACACGTTCATGACAGGAAGGGAATAGAAAAAACCCGGAATGGACTTCCGGGTTCTCCCTGTTGCTGCATTGCAGCAGATATCAGATGTCGAACTGGTAGGACTTCGGCACGAAACGATAACCCGTATCCAGCTTTTCCGCGTAACCAACGGACGGGAAAGGCATGTGATAGCCAAGGAAAGGCAGCCGGTCGGTGGCGATCATGTCATAGACTTTCTTGCGGGTGGCAGCCGCAGCCGCCTTGTCCATGTCGAATTTCACTTCCCAATCGGGCCTCTGCAGCGACAGGACGAAATGGTTTGCCGTATCCGCCGTCAGGATCAGCTGTTTACCTTCCGATTCGACCCGGAAGATCATGTGGCCCGGTGAATGGCCGAAGGCCGCAATGCCGGTGATGCCGGACACGACATTGGCGCCGTCGCCGATGAAGGTCGCCTTTTCCGAAAGCGGCTTGACGTTGGCGATAACGCCCTTGTGCCCACCCTCGGCAGGCGTGCCGACCCGCTTCTCATCCGTCCAGAAATCATATTCCGCCTGGCCGACCACGTAACGCGCCTTCGAAAAGGCTGGCGCGCCCTTTTCCATCAGTCCGCCGATGTGGTCGCCGTGCATGTGGGTCAGCACCACCACGGTCACATCCTCCGGCGTGTAACCGGCCGCCGCCATGCCCTCGATCAGGCGGCCATTGCCGGCCCCACGGCCGGCCTCGCCGAAACCGGTATCGAACAACACAAGGTCTGTGCCGGTATTGATGAGAACCGGCGAAAAGGAATTGACGAATTGCTCCTTCGGCAGAAAATTATCTTCCAGCAATTTACCGACCGTCTCCGCCGACTGATCCGTGCCGAAGGTCTCACCAGGGTTTGGCGCGGCGCGCGCGCCGTCCTTCACCACCAGCACCTCGAAATTGCCGAGCTTGAAGCGGTTGGTTTCCGGCGACATGGCGTGCTTTATCTCCATGGAGGTTTGCGGCTGGTTGGTCTGGGCGGTTGCGGTGCGCGCCATCAGCAGCGGCGCACCGAGGACGGTTGCGCCGGCTGCACCGATGAGGCCGCGTCTGCTCATGCTCAAGGATTGGGTCATCATCTTGTCTCCGATTTCGCCAACTGGCCGTTATCACCAACTGAACTCACCCAACGGACAATAGAGCGAGAAAGTTTCAAGGAAACCGGCCTCACGCAGGTTTGATCGGAGCGTTAGAAATAGACAATTAACATGTTGGCAAGCGGTCCCATCAGGCGTAGGAGGAACGAGAGACACCTTTGTCGCAGCGGAAAGCCGCAGGCAGCCCCATGAACCGCATCATCCCCCTCATCCTGGCAGTCGCTCTCTTTATGGAGCAGATGGACTCCACCGTCATCGCCACCTCGCTTCCGGCGATTGCAGCAGACCTCAATGTCGGCCCGATCACCCTCAAGCTCGCGCTGACCGCCTATATGGTGTCGCTGGCGATCTTCATTCCCATCAGCGGCTGGATGGCCGACAAATACGGCGCAAAAAAAATCTTTCGTTTCGCCATCGGCGTCTTCGTGGTGGGGTCGATCTGTTGCGCGGTCTCGTCGTCGGTGTTCGAGTTCGTGCTCTCGCGGTTCCTGCAGGGCATGGGCGGGGCGATGATGACACCCGTCGGCCGTCTCGTTCTGCTTCGAACGACGAAACGGACCGAACTCGTTTCCGCCATGGCGCTGTTGACGATACCGGCGCTTGTGGGGCCGCTTACCGGCCCGCCGATCGGCGGTTTCATCACCACCTATTTTTCCTGGCACTGGATTTTCCTGATCAACGTGCCCATCGGTATTATCGGCATCTGGCTGTCGACCATCTTCCTGCCGGAAATCGAAACCACCAATCCGCCGCCGATGGACGGCAAGGGTTTCATTCTGTCCGGTATCGCCGCCTCCGGCGTTGTCTTCGGCGTGTCAGTGGTCAGCCTGCCGGCACTGCCGCCCGCCATCGGCATCGCCTCGACGATCATCGGTTTTATCTGCGGTTTTCTTTACGTGCGCCATGCCGCGCGCCATCCCGCCCCCATTCTGGATTTCCGCATTTTTCAGAATGCGACGTTCCGGGCGGCCTCCGTAGGCGGCACCATCTTCCGCATTTCGACGGGCGCCATTCCGTTCCTGATGCCGCTGATGCTGCAGATCGGCTTCGGGCTTAACCCGTTCCAATCAGGGATGATCACCTTTGCCGGCGCAATCGGTGCGATCACCACGAAATTCATGGCCAAGCGCGTGTTTGCGGCAACAGGATTCAGGTCAACGCTGATCGGAGCGGGCGTCGTCGGCGCGTTCACGACGCTTGCCAACAGCTTCTTCACACCGGAAACACCCTACCCGCTGATCATGATCTTTCTGGTCACGGCGGGATTTGCCCGGTCGTTCTTTTTCACCGGATCGAACGCACTCAGCTATTCCGATATCGAAGACAGCCAGGCCAGTCAGGCAACCTCGATGGCCTCGGTGATGCAACAGATCAGCCTGGCGCTGGGTGTGGCTTTCGCCGCATCCATTCTGGAAGTCAGCAGTGCAATGTCAGGCACGCATCTGCAGCTTGCCGATTTCCACATCGCCTTCACCATCGTGGCGCTGGTGTCGCTGTTCGCCATCGTGCCGATCATCCGCATGGACGCACAGGCCGGTGCGGCCGTCTCCGGCCACCGCGGCAAGGTTTCGCAACCGGCGGAATGATCAGTCTTCAGCAGCCTCTCCGGCTTCGGCATCGATAGCGGGCTCGTTCCTGCGGCCCTTGAAGTGCTTGGCAAGCAGGAACATCTCGACCGATTCCGAGCGTGACGACGCCGGCTTGATGTGCAGGACCTGCTTGAAGTTCTTCTTCAGCATGTCCAGCAGCGCCTTTTCCGTGCCGCCCTGGAAGGTCTTGGCCAGGAAATGGCCGCCTTCCGCCAACACCTGAACGGCGAAATCGGCCGCGACTTCGCACAGATGCATGGTGCGGATGTGGTCGGTCTTCTGGTGGCCCGTGGTTGGCGCCGCCATATCCGACAAGACAAGATCGGGCGTGCCGCCGACAGCTTCCATCAGCTGGTCCGGTGCGGTCGGGTCGAGGAAGTCGAGCTGCAGGATCTTCACGCCGGGGATCGGATCGATTTCGAGAAAATCGATGGCCGCGACGCGGATATCATCCTCAGTCGAATCCGTCACCTTGGAAGCGATCTGCGACCAGCTTCCGGGTGCGGCGCCAAGGTCGATGATGCGCGTCGCGCCCTTCAGAATCTGGTGCTTGTCGTTGATTTCCAGAAGCTTGAAGGCGGCACGGGCGCGATAGCCTTCCAGCTTGGCGCGCTGCACATAGGGGTCGTTGATATGACGTTCCAGCCAGCGGCGCGATGAGGCCTTGAGCTTGGTCTTCTTGACCTTCTGGCCGATCTTTCGGCCGGTACGATTGGTGCTTGTCGGCGCCTTGCTCATGTCAAACCTTCTGTTCTGTCCTGCCGTACGATCTGCATGCGCCTTATGCGGTTGCGCCGCCATGCGCCGTCATCCGCCATCATATCCGTCAAGAGACCTTCACGCAGGCCACGATCGGCCACCCGCATGCGGCGTGACGGCCAGCGGCGGCGAATGGCCTCAAGAATGGCGCAGCCCGCCAGAACCAGATCGGCCCTATCAGGACCGATGCAGGCATTGGCGGCGCGGCCAGCGAAATCCCATGCCAGCAGCTTGTCCTGCATGGCGGTTACCTCTGCATCGGAAAGCCAGAGGCCATCCACCTTGCGGCGATCATAGCGCGGCAGATCGAGATGAACACCCGCAAGCGTCGTCACCGTGCCGGATGTTCCGATCAGATGGAAATCCTCGTGATGCACAAGCGGTGCGAGAGGCGGGCAATGGAAGGCATCCAGCAGCCCTTCAACTTCCCGCACCATGGCCGCAAACACGTCAGGCGTCACATCGCGGCCACCATGGCGTTCCGAAAGCGTGACGACGCCGACCGGCAGCGAGGTCCAGTGGGTGATGTGGTTGGCGAGCCGGTTCGAGCGGTTTTCGCCGACCTTGATGACGGCGATTTCCGACGATCCGCCGCCGATATCGAACAGCACCACGGAGCGTGCTTCACGCCCGACAAGCGAGGCGCAACCCGAGACCGCAAGGCGGGCTTCCGTTTCACGGCTGATGATTTCGAGCCTGAGCCCGGTTTCGCGGGTGACACGCGCCAGAAATTCCTCACCATTGATTGCCGCGCGGCAAGCTTCGGTGGCAATGAGCCGCATGCGCCGTATGGGACGACCCGCGAGTTTCGCGGCACAGACCTTGAGGGCCTCCACCGCGCGATCCATAGCATCGTCTGAAAGGCGGCCGGTCGATACCAATCCCTCGCCCAGCCGGACGATACGCGAAAAGGCATCAACGACCCGGAACTGGCCGGGCCTTGTCGGCTGCGCGATCAGCAGGCGGCAATTATTGGTGCCGAGATCGAGCGCCGCATACATATCTGCCGGCGTGTCCTGGCCATGCTCGTGCTGACGACCCGTGTGTCGCGCGGACATGTCTGATTGCTGCCGGTGTGGCTCATGGGAAGCCCCATTGGCACGACCGTTCTGCTTGCCGACATGTCTTGGTGCCGGAGAGGGAACCAGCGGGCGCCCCTGCGGATCGCGACCACGCGGATCGCGGTGAACCCGCTTGCGGTTGCGCGATTTGCGAACACCGCCGGGCGGTGCAGTGGTTGGATTTATGGCGTCCGTTGCAATTGGAACCTGCGCCTGTTCACCAGATGCAGGCGCACTCTGCTGGGAGGACGCGCCTTTGCCGCGAGAACGCCGCCGGCGCTTTCGTTTGCGCGGTTCGGCATCCGGCTCGAGAGCCGACACGTAAGGGGAACCGGCCGGAACATCCGCGGCAACATCATGCGACAGCACAGCGGTGTCACGGGGTTTCCCGTCACGCTTGTGTTTCTTGCCACGACGGGATCGCTTCGCTTTCCCTTTGTCCGCCACCGATGCCCCTTGGTCCGACGGCTTTGGGCCGTTTCCGGGGTCGATCACTGTCTTGTCCATTTCGCCGCGCACAAGCAAAGACGCTATGCTGCTGGCTTTCATAGGTTTCGTTGGGTGGACAATACCAGCGCAAGAGATTTTAGCCAAATGGTTTTTCCCGAACCGAAAACGGCAACGGTTCACATGCGATAGGAAGCGCGGGTGCTGACTGCCGAAATCGCTGTGATTATTTCCGGGGATGTCTGAAAATCGGGATATCAGGCGGGGAGAAAAATACTCCCATCTCCCGGTAAGTCCTTGTAGCATTTGAACTTATCGGGAGAAGGGAATGGTACGGTTGAGTGGGGTCGAACCACCGACCTCAGGTGCCACAAACCTGCGCTCTAACCAACTGAGCTACAACCGCACATGAAACGCCGAAGCGGCGTCACGGGGGGTGACATAAAAGGTGTTTCCCCCATTTGCAAGTGCCTCAGTGAATTTTGCGAAAAAAGGCATCGAAAGGCAAGCGCTTTCATTGCGCCGAGACGGATAACGGGCGAAGGCAAGGCCTGTTCATGTTAACTCTGTTTGGCGATTCATCCGCCGGATGGTGGACCCCGCCGGCCTGTGAAGTTATTTAAAATTCTGTTAACGTGGTGCCATAGCGGGTTTACCTTTCAGCTTCATGAGGAGGCTGAAAAGCCCGCAAGGTCCGGTAGTGCCAGAATAGGTTTCGACATGCCCGCCGTCCAGTATCCCTTTATCGATATAGCAGTGCATGAACGGGTGCGTGAAGGTTTCGGGCGCGGCGAGGCGATGGCTTTGTTCTCGCTCGACCTTCAGAGCGCCCTTTGGGCCAACGGCCGGGGTGCGGCGTTGTTCGGCACGCCGATGGTCTACGATTTTCTGGAACAGGGCCCGAAGCGGCAGGATGTGACCTTCCGGCAGCTGGCGGCGACGGCGGCGCGGCTTTCCCAGGCGGGCGACAGCCTGCCGTTTACCATTCGCATCAATGCCGGTTTCCGCAGCATTGCCGTGACCGCCAGGGCGGAAATCATTGAAGCAGAACCGGGCCAGCCAGCAGTACTGTTTTCCGCCCTTACCGACCAGGCCGCGCCGGACACCACGGAATGCGCCCGGCGCATGATCGAAGGTTTTGACGACCCCGATATTCATATGGCGGTTCTGAATGGCGACAACGAGATCGTTGCTGCTTCGCCGCGCTTCCCCTCTCTCGGCATTACGCCGCACACGGCAAGGACGCTGGTGCGCATGGCCGCCGGCCAGTCCGGTCATCTCGTCAAGCGCCCCGTGCCGACCGGCAAGGGTTATCTGCCGGCGGCGACCGGCCAGATCACGACGTCGCCCGAACTCAACCTGATGTTCGTGGTCGAGACCGCGCTTGGCACACTCGATCCTGTCAATGGCTTTGCCGAAGACAAGCCGCAGGAAACCCCGGCTGCCGTTCAGCCCGATTTGCCAGTCGCGGAGGCCGCACCTGTTGTCGCCGCCGCGGCCTCCTTTGATTCCGTGCTTGATGCCGTTGCCGGTATCGAGGATGTGGAGGACGTGCCGGAACTGCACGCCGATGGCGAAGACGAGATTGTGGCCGAACAGGAACTGGACGCCCTTCCCTTGCCGGCAGAAGAACAGGCCGAGGCCCCACTGGATATCCCTGTCGAAGATGCCGATGCCGCCGCGCAGGAGGCGATGACCGACGATATTGCCGATCTCTTCGAACTCGATGCGGATGAGGCAGAGGCGCCGGCAATCGACCGTGCCACCGGTCACGACCATGCTGAAGAGGTGTCGGAAGAAGCTGAAAGCGTACCAGCGGAAGAGATCGCCGAAACCGTGACGGCGCAGGCCGCTGTGCCGACGGAAGAGGATATTCCGGCGGAAACGGACGCAGCAGAAGAAGCACCGGCTTTTGTCTTTAATGCCGGTGCGCGGGCATCCCGTTTCGTCTGGAAAATCGATGCCGAGGGGCGCTTCAGCTCGATTTCGCATGAATTCGCAGAAGCTGTCGGCGCAAAGGCGGCGGCTGTCGAAGGCATGGGCTTTGCCGATGTGGCCGCACTTTTCAACCTTGATCCGGATGGCAAGATTCGCGAACTTCTTAGCCGTCGCGACACGTGGTCGGGCAAGACGATCTATTGGCCGGTGGAAGGCACCTCCCTGATGGTGCCGATCGACCTCGCCGCCCTGCCCACCTATACCCGCTCGCGTGAATTCGACGGTTTCCGGGGTTTCGGCATCGTGCGGCTTGCCGACGCCGCGCAAGATCCGCATGCCACCGGCCTTACCTTCCTGAACGCGGAAGATGTTTTTCAGACCGAAGCTTCGCCGCAGTTGGATGCCGTGGATGAAAGCCGCGAATTGCTGGCTTTTATCGATGAGGATGACGAGGCCGAAGACGGGGCCCCGGCGGTGGAAGCTGACGAAACGACGGGCGAGGCTTCGGCCGAAGACCAACGTCACGATTACAGCCCGCCGGAATTAGAAGCACCCGTGCCGGCGACCGTTCGAGCGCCCGAGCCGTCCTATTCCGACAAGGTCGTTCATCTGGAGGACCGCCGTTCGCGCTCACGCGAGGGTTTGACCGCAGGCGAACAGGCTGCCTTCCGGGAAATCGGCCGGACGCTTGCACCCATCGATACCCTGGCCGACGAGAACCGCAAAGCGGACGAAGAGGCTCGTTCCGCCGAACCGGTTCCGCAGGATAGTCGCGAAGATATCGCCCCGGAAATGCCGGTGGACAAAACGCAGAACGTTCAAGAGCCTGCCAAGGCGACGGAAATAGTGGAGGAGGACGACCTCTTCGCCGATTATGTTCGTGGTGAGCGGCCGGCTGCTGCCCCCACACCGACAAATGAAATCGATACCGGCGAGAAGGAAGAAACCGCTACGGACTTGCAGCCGACGGCCGATATTGCTGCTGCGATGATTAGCCCTCCCCCTCGCCCCGCCGGTGTCCTGACGGCCGAGACATTGGATCAAATGCCGGTAGCGCTTCTTGTCCATGCCGGCGACAGGCTGATCCACGCCAATCCGGATTTCCTGCGGCTGACGGGCTACACCTCGCTTGAGGAACTCCAGGATGTGGGCGGGCTGGAAGCGCTGCTGCAGCGGCAGGAACTGGACGAGATGCCTGACAATGAGGGCGGCATGGTCGTGGTCAGTGCCGAAAACGACATCATTCCGGTCAAGGCGCGGTTACAGTCCATCCGCTGGGAAGAAACCAAGGCACTGATGCTGTCGCTGATTCCGCTGGAAGAAAAACAGACGCCTGTTGCAGCAGCCAACGAAAATACGGCAGCAACAGCGGGTGCAGAAGCCGGCAGCGTTTCCGTGCTGCAGGGTGAAGTCGAGGAACTGCATTCCATTTTGGAAACCGCCACCGACGGCGTGGTGTTACTGGGAGACAGCGGCGAAATCCGCTCGCTCAACCGTTCCGCCAGCGCGCTGTTCAACTATGACAATGGCGAAATCGCCGGCAAGCCCTTCGTCACCCTGTTTGCGCATGAGAGCCAGCGCGCCGTGCTGGATTATCTCTCCGGCCTTGCCAATAACGGTGTGGCCAGTGTGTTGAATGATGGCCGCGAGGTGATCGGCCGCGAAGCATCCGGCGGGTTCCTGCCACTGTTCATGACCATCGGGCGGCTTAAATCCTCGCATGGCTATTGCGCCGTCATCCGCGACATCACCCAGTGGAAGCGCACGGAGGAAGAACTTCGCAACGCCAAGCGGGCAGCGGAAACCGCCAATGCCCACAAGACCGATTTCCTGGCGCGCGTCAGCCATGAAATCCGCACACCGCTCAACGCCATTATCGGCTTTGCCGACATGATGGCGACCGAGCGGTTCGGGCCGATCGGTCATCCGCGTTATGCGGAATACTCCAATGATATCGGCCGTTCCGGCCGGCACGTGCTCGACATCGTCAATGATCTGCTCGACATTTCCAAGATCGAGGCGGGGCAGATGGATGTGGATTTCATCGCCGTGCCGTTGAACGAGACGGTGGCCGAAGCGGTCTCGCTGGTGCAGCCGCAGGCCAACAATCAGCGTGTCATCATCCGCACCGCACTGTCGCAATCCGTGCCACAGATCGTTGCCGACCTGCGCTCGATCAAGCAGATCGTGCTGAACATCCTGTCCAACGCCATCCGCTTCACGCCGTCGGGCGGCCAGATCGTCGTTTCCACCGCCTATGAGGCGAATGGCAGCGTGGCGCTGCGCATTCGCGACACCGGCATCGGCATGACGCGGGCGGAGCTGGAACAGGCCATGAAGCCATTCCGGCAGGTGGCCTCATCCAGCAAGCGCGTGCGCGGCGACGGCACCGGGCTTGGCCTGCCACTGACCAAGGCGATGGTGGATGCCAACCGGGCAAATTTCTCCATCACCTCGACGCCGAATGAAGGCACGCTGGTGGAAATCACCTTTCCATCGCAACGGGTTCTTGCCAACTGAGGCCATGCGGGCGTAGCAATGCGAAAGCCACCGGCATCATGATCGCCGATCACGGCTTTCGCAAGACAGGCCCGCATGCCCATGACGGTTTCCCTTCCAGCCACAAAACGCGTTTCGATACTGCCTGTCGCGGCGGTCATCGTCGCGGCCATTGCCGCCATGCCGATTCTGGCGATCTTCTGGCTGGCGCTCACCGGCAGTACCGATGGATGGCAACATCTTCTCGCCAACGTTCTGCCGCGTGCGGGGTTTCGCACGTTCATGTTGCTGGGGATGACGGCCGCGACGACGGCGTTTTTCGGTATTGCCTGCGCCTGGCTCGTCACGACATTCGAATTTCCGCTTCGGCGTCTGTTGTCTGCGGCACTTGTGCTGCCGCTGGCCATTCCCTCCTATCTGGCCGCCTATGCTTTCGGCGAATTCCTCGATTTCACCGGCCCGGTTCAGAGCGCAATTCGCGCCGCCTTCGACTATCACAGCATCCGCGATTACTGGTTTCCCGACATACGCTCGCTTGGCGGCGCGGTGATCGTCCTGAGTTCGGTGCTTTATCCCTATGTCTATCTTTCGGCTCGCGCCGCTTTTTCCATGCAGGGCCGGTTTGCGGCGGAAGCGGCCCGCACGCTTGGCGCAAAGCCGCTAAGCGTGTTCTTTTCCGTACAATTGCCCATGGCGCGGCCGGCGATTGCCATCGGGCTTTCGCTAGTCTTGATGGAGACGCTGAACGATATCGGTGCAGTCGAATATCTCGGTGTCCAGACGCTGACCTTCACCATTTACGAGACCTGGCTCAATCGCGGCAATCTCGCCAATGCGACGCAGATCGCCGCCGTCATCCTCATCATCGTTGGCGCGCTGATCTTCATCGAACGCAATGCGCGTGAGAAACAGCGTTTCGGTGCGCCGAAAGCGACGAGCATGGCGCAGCGCCACCGGCTGAAGATGTTGACCGGCTGGCGGCGCTGTTGTGCGAGCCTGTTCTGCTTCCTGCCCGTGGCAAGCGGGTTTTTCATTCCCGTCATCGTGCTTGGCGGTTATGCCGCCAAGCGGCTGGATGCGCTGTTTGCACCGAAACTTCTGAAAGCGCTGGGCCACAGCCTCGAGGTCTCGCTCTCCGCCGCTTTCGTCACCCTGATCGCGGCTTTCATCTTTTCCTACGCCATTCGAACCGAGCGCTCGCGCACATCGAAGGTCGCGGCCCGCCTTGGCTCCATGGGATATGGCGTGCCGGGAACGGTGCTTGCCATCGGCGTGCTTATTCCGCTCGCCAGCCTCGACAATGGGGTCGACGGGTTCATTCGTTCGCATTTCGGGTTTTCAAGTGGATTGCTGCTTTCCGGCACAGCCTTCGCCATCATCTATGCCCATAGCGTGCGTTTCATGACTATGGCGGAAGGCACGCTCGATGCCGGTTTCCAGAAGCTCTCGCCGCATATCGACATGGCCTCGCGGACGCTTGGACGCAATCGTTTGCAAACGCTGTTCAAGGTACTGTTGCCGAACATGCGGCCGGCGGCGCTGACTGCTTTTCTGCTCGTACTGATCGAATCCATGAAGGAACTGCCGGCGACCATCCTGCTCAGGCCTTTCGGTTTCAACACGCTCGCCACGCTGGTCTATGAGGATGCATCCCGCTCCAGGGTGCAGGATGCCGCCGTTCCGGCAATCATCATCATCATTGCCGGGCTTATTCCCGTGCTTCTCGTCTCGAAATCGATGGATCATCCGGAAAACAGCTGAGCCGCGCCCGGTATCTCGGCAAAAAGAAAGGCGGCCTTTCGGCCGCCTGTATTAGTTGTGCTTTTTTTAACGAGAGAAAGGGGGACAACCTCGCCATATGGAAATTATCAATCCCGGTCGTCAGAAATTTGACAACCCTGCGTTAGGTTTACTTTCCGCCAACTCCTATTAACAAGCGGTTAAAACCAAAATCGAGCAATCACCGACGATAATTCCTATTTTGAGACCGTAGAGTTCCAAAACTAAATTATAGGTTTCTAATTTTATTGCGATTTCAACAGTAACGCGAAGAAATCGGAGCCGAGCCGATAATCAGTTGCGGGCGGCGGCGTGTTCGTCCCGCATCCTCTGCAGTTCGGTGCGTTTGGACGTGATGGAGGTGACAATGACGCCGATCGTCACGAGGCCGATGAGGATCGTGCAGATGGCATTGATTTCCGGCGTCACGCCGAGGCGTACCTGCGAGTAAATCTTGATCGGCAGCGTGGTTGCGCCGGGGCCGGTGGCGAAGCTGGCGATCACGAGATCGTCGAGCGATAGCGTGAAGGCCAGCATCCAACCGGCGATGACCGCGGGGAAGATCAGCGGCAGGGTGATGCGGAAGAAGGTTTTCACCGGCGGGCAGCCGAGATCGAGCGCTGCTTCCTCGAGGCTGCGGTCGAAGGTCAGCAGGCGCGACTGCACGACGATTGCCACATAACACATGGTGAAGGTGGTGTGGGCGATGACCACCGTCCAGAAACCGCGATCCACCCCGACGGCGACGAACAGCAGCAGCAGCGACAGGCCGGTGATGACTTCAGGCATGACAAGCGGCGCATAGATCATGCCGGAAAACAGCACACGTCCCGGAAACCGCGCAAAGCGGGTGAGCGACAGCGCCGCCAGCGTTCCGAGGATGGTGCCGATGGTGGCGCTAAGGATACCGACGCGCAGCGTCACCCAGGCCGCATCCATCAACCCCTGGTTCGACCACATGGACCTGTACCATTGCAGCGAAAAGCCACCCCAGACGGTGACGAGCTTGGAGGCATTGAAGGAATAAACGATCAGGATGATGATCGGGATATAGAGAAAGGCAAAACCGAGCGTCAGGACGGTGATGTCGAATTTTCCGCGCTTCATGGCCTCATCCCACCTTCTTCTGCTGGTTCTGGAAGATGGCGATGGGCACCACCAGCAACAGCAGCAGCAGCACGGCCACGGCGGATGCCAATGGCCAGTCGCGATTACCGAAAAATTCCGTCCAGAGCGTTTTGCCAATCATCAATGTCTGCGCGCCGCCGAGCAGATCGGGAATGACGAATTCGCCTGTTATCGGGATGAAGCAGATCATCGCACCAGCGACGACACCCGGCAGGGACAGCGGGAAGGTAATCTTCCAGAAGGCCTTCCATGGCGGGCAGCCGAGATCGGCGGCCGCTTCCAAAAGCGTGTTATCCAGCTTTTCCAGCGCCGAATAAAGCGGCAGTACCATGAAGGGCAGATAGGAATAAACGATGCCGATGAAGATCGCCGTCTCGGTGCGGAAAATGTTGACCTGCTGGTCGGGGCCGAGAAACCCGAGCCATTGGAACAGCACCGTCAGCAGTCCCTCGGGCTTCAGAATGCCGATCCAGGCGTAAACGCGGATGAGGAACGAGGTCCAGAACGGCAGGATCACCAGCATCACCAGTGTCGGCCGCACCGCTGAAGGGGCGCGCGCCATGGCCAGCGCCATGGGATAACCGATGAGCAGCAGTAGGCAAGTGGAGATGAAGGCGATACGCAGCGACGACAGGTAGGCGTCGATGTAGAGCGGGTCTTCCGTCAGGAACAGGTAATTCTCGAAATCCAGCTGCGAGAAGAACGCGCCGAGCTTCGAAAATCCTTCGAAGACCGGCGTATAGGGCGGCATGGATATGGCCGTATCCGACAGCGAGATCTTAAAGATGATGAAAAACGGCGCTGCGAAGAACAGCAGCAGCCAGAAATAGGGAACCGCAACGACCAGCCAGCGCCAGGGGCTTTGCCGGTTTTCGGGAGTTGTGATCGCCATGAAAGCCTCCCTCAGCGTGTCAGGACAAGACCTGAATCCGGTTTCCAGTTAAGCCACACCATATCGCCGAAGGTGATCGGGCGATCGACGAGACGAGAGACGTTGGCCTGCGCGGCGCGTAGGACACGGCCATCGGCAAGCTTGACGATGAACACCGAAAAGTCACCGAGATAACCGATATCCCAAACCTCGCCATAGGCGGAATTGACGGCAATGTCGGCGGGCTGGTCGAGCGAGATGCGGACCTTTTCCGGGCGGATGGCATAAGCCACCTGACTGCCGTTCGCAGCGGCGCATTCCTGCTCCACCGTCACCTTCAACCCGTCGCAATCGAGCGTCACCAGACCCGGCTTGCCGAGGTCTGAGGCGTTGGCGACGACATTGGCGTCGAAAATATTGATGTCGCCGATGAAGTCAGCGACGTAGCGCGTGTTCGGCGCCTCGTAAATCTCGGCCGGCGTCGCCACCTGCACGACGTTGCCCTTGTCCATGACCGCAATGCGATCCGATACCGTCATCGCCTCTTCCTGATCGTGCGTGACGATGAGGAAGGTGAGGCCGAGATTGGTCTGGATGTCCATCAGCTCGAATTGGGTTTCTTCGCGCAGCTTCTTGTCGAGCGCGCCGAGCGGTTCGTCCAGAAGCAGCACCTTCGGTCGCTTGGCAAGCGATCGGGCGAGCGCCACGCGCTGTCTCTGGCCGCCAGAAAGCTGGCTCGGCTTGCGTTTGGCGAATTCCGTTAGCTTGACGAGCCGCAACATTTCCTCGACGCGGGAAGATATTTCTGCCTTCGGCAGGCCGTCCTGCTCCAGCCCGAAGGCGATGTTCTTTTCCACCGACATATGCGGGAAAAGCGCATAGGACTGGAACATCATATTCGTCGGGCGCTTATAGGGCGGCACGCCGGAAATATCCTTGCCCTGCAGCAGGATGCGGCCCTCGGTCGGCTCCTCGAAACCGGCCAGCATCCGCATCAGCGTGGTCTTGCCGCAGCCGGAGGGACCGAGCAGCGAAAAGAACTCGCGCTCGTAAATATCAAGCGTCAGATTGTTGACGGCGACGAAATCGCCGAAACGCTTGGTGACGTTTTCAAAGCGGATGAAGGGCACCGCATCGGGGTTGTCCCACGGGCTGAATTTACGTTTGACCGGCCCCAGAGTTTTCGCCATGCACCCTACCTCAAATCCCGTTGGTCTTGTCGATTTGAGCATCGGACCGAAAACCGCATCTATTTTCGGTCGGATGCCTGGGGCGGGCAGCACCGGCAGGTAACGTGACCTGCCGGCAAAAGCATCAGAGAAACAGGCCCGCCGGCCGTTCCTCAACCAGCGGGCTGCGGTGTCAGCTGCCAGTCTTTATCTGCGTCCAGACGCGGTTCAAAACACGCTGTTCCTTCGGTCCATAAGGCGAGATGGTGAAGAGCTTCTTCATCGTTTCGGCATCGGGATAGACAGCGGGGTTCTTGGCGACCGACTCGTCCATCAACGCCTGCGAGGCGAGGTTGCCATTGGCGTATTGAACATAGTTCGACGCCTTGGCGATGACTTCCGGCCGCATCAGAAAGTTGATGAAGGCATGCGCTTCCTCGACATTCTTGGCATCCGCGGGGATGGCAAGGTTGTCGAACCACATATAGGTGCCTTCCTTCGGGATGATGTAGTTCACTTCGACGCCGTTCTTGGCTTCCTCGGCGCGGCTCTTCGCCTGCAGGATATCGCCCGACCAGCCGATGGTGATGCAGCTATCGCCATTCGCCAGCTCATCGATATAGGCGGAGGAATTAAACGTCTTCACAGAGGGACGGATCTTCTTGTAGACCTCGCCGCCGGCTTCCAGATCGGCCGTTTCCTTGCTGTCCGGGTTCTTGCCGAGATAGTTCATGGCAATCGCGAAGGTCTCGTCCGACGCATCGAGAATATTGATGCCGCAGGATTTCAGCTTTTCGGCATTTTCCGGCTTGAAGAGAATATCCCAGCTATCGACGGGAACATCGCCGAGAGCGGCCTTCACCTTGGCGACGTTATAACCGATGCCTGTGGTGCCCCACATGTAGTTGACGGCATATTCGTTGCCGGGGTCGTATTTCGCCAGACGCTCGGAGACTTCAGGCCACATGTTCTTCAGATTCGGCAACTTGGACTTGTCGAGCTTCTGGAACACGCCGGCATTGATCTGGCGGGCGAGGAAGGGGCCGGTAGGCACCACGACGTCATAACCGGAGCTGCCGGCCAGAAGCTTGGTTTCCACGAGTTCGTTGCTGTCGAACACGTCATAGACAACCTTGATGCCGGTTTCCTTGGTGAAATCGGCAAGCACTGATTCGTCGATATAATCCGACCAGTTATAGACGTGGACGACCTTCTCCTGGGCCATTGCCGAGCCTGCTGCAACGAGCGCGGTGGTGAGAGCCAAGGTCAGGCGGAGAGAACGGTTTTTCATGATGTCTCCTGTTAACGCATCCTCACGACGGAAGCGTGATCCCCTTTTTTAGCGAGACTAGAAAGGAAAACAAAAGGGAGCAAGCGGGAAATGTGCAGCACAGCATTTTCAACCAAATGTGTTCCGGTCACAAAAAAGCGAATGGAAACACCTACTGGAAGTCGAAAACACTGAGACCGGTGACCATTTCATCGAGCCCCAGCGGCCGTGTCAGCGGCGCTTCGGCGCGCGACAGGCAGCCCTGTCTTTCGCAGAGACGGCACGAGGGGCCGACGGCGACGGGTGGCGCGCCCGAAGCAGCGGGGCCATAAACCGTCTCTCCAGCCTGATTGAGATCGCAACCTAGAAGCATGGCCGTGCGCCTTACCCTTTCGCCAAACCCGGCCTGTGGGCCTTCCAGCGTGCGCGAAACCGTCAGGAAGGCGTCACCGTCAGGCATTTCCACCGCTTCCACCAGCACTTGCCCCGGCTGGGCGAAAGCCGCATGGATATTGAGCCGCGGACAGAGGCCGCCGAACCGCGCCCTCGGAAAACCGCCGGCACCCGCAAGGCGGAACCGGTTGCCGGCATTGTCGATCTCCATCAGGAAAAACGGGATTGCCGCGGCTGTCGACCGTTGCAGGCTGACGAGCCGGCTAGCGGCCTGTTCGAACGACACATTGAAGCGCGACCGCAAAACATCGAGGTCATATTTTGCGCGCTGGGCGGCGGCAAGGAATGCACCATAGGGCATCATCAAGGCATGGGCGGCATATCGTGCCAGTTCGAAACGGGCGATGCGCCGCGCCTCCTCGCCTTTCAGGCTCAGCGCCTCCAGTTCCCCGCCAATCTCTTCGCGAAGCGCCAGAAGACAGGTCTCCATCGCCATTTCCCTGATCTGATCCGGCTGCGACAGGCGCTCGGATAAAAACAGCCGCATGGAATGGCGATCGTAACGCCGCCGCAGATTGGGCATGGCGTGCACCGGCAGGGTTCTGGCCACGATGCCGTGGTTTTTCTGCAGCCATGCGCGCAGACCGGAGGCGAGGTCGTCGCCTGACGACAATTGTTTATGGAGGTCTTCCGCCGCCGCATCGATGGCATGGAAATAGGCCGGCCGGTTTTCAAAGACATGCCGTACCTCGTCGATCGGCAGGCGGGTGGAGGAGAGCGCGGTCTCATGCCCCTCCCGCGCCAGAAGATCCGACAGGTCGGAAAGGCGCTGCGCCTGCTCCCGGTAGGCCCTGTAGAGCTTGAGGACGCCGCTCGCCGCATTGGGCGCGGCATCGGCAACCTCGATCAGTTCCTGCGGCGACGGCACCTCGCCCGAAAGCAGCGGATCGGCAAAAACCTCGCGCAATTGCCCGGCGGATCCGGCGCCCTCTCCCTGCAGGTCATCAAGATCGACCTTGTAAACCGAGGCAAGCTTCAGCAGCAGCTGCACGGTGAGCGGCCGCTGGTTGCGCTCGATGAGATTGAGATAGGAGGGCGAGATCGCCAGCGCCTCGGCCATGGCGGTTTGCGTCAGCCCCAGACCGTTGCGAATGCGGCGCACGCGCGGGCCGGCAAAAATCTTGTTTTCCGACACAGTGTCACCCCTCCATCCCGTCAACTCATACAAGTCTGTTACAAACTCGCTAGAGCATCGCTTTTACAAAATTTACAATTTTACAGCGCTACCCTGTCATGCATCCTACAGGATAACCTCTTTCAAGTCACTGTTTTTATGTTTCTTCTGGCGCTTAAATCTCCAAAAATGTAAATGTAGTCACATCGAACGGCGCTTCACGATGTTGATGACAGGCCGCTTCCGAAACTACACTTGTCATGGGAGAGAGAAGTATGACGGATTTTTACAAACTTGTTCCGGGTGCACCACAGGGGCGTTTTGACGGCATCGAGCGTACCTACAACGCCGCCGACGTGGAGCGGCTGCGCGGCTCCGTCGAAATCCGTCATTCGCTGGCCGAAATGGGTGCTAACCGGCTGTGGAAGCTGATCAACGAGGAGAGTTTCGTCAATGCGCTCGGCGCGCTTTCCGGCAATCAGGCCATGCAGATGGTTCGCGCCGGGCTGAAGGCGATCTATCTTTCCGGCTGGCAGGTTGCGGCAGACGCCAATACGGCGTCTGCGATGTATCCGGATCAGTCGCTTTATCCAGCCAATGCCGCGCCGGAGCTTGCCAAGCGCATCAACCGCACTTTGCAGCGTGCCGACCAGATCGAGACGGCGGAAGGCAAGGGCCTTTCGGTCGATACCTGGTTCGCGCCTATCGTTGCCGATGCGGAGGCCGGTTTCGGCGGTCCGCTCAACGCTTTCGAGATCATGAAGGCCTTTATCGAAGCGGGTGCGGCGGGTGTTCACTATGAGGACCAGCTGGCATCGGAAAAGAAATGCGGCCATCTCGGCGGCAAGGTTCTGATCCCGACGGCGGCGCATATCCGCAACCTGACGGCGGCGCGGCTTGCGGCTGATGTCATGGGTGTACCGACGCTGGTCATCGCCCGCACGGATGCGGAGGCCGCCAAGCTTCTGACCTCAGATATCGACGAGCGCGACCAGCCTTTCGTGGATTACGATGCCGGCCGCACCGTCGAGGGCTTCTATCAGGTCAAGAACGGTCTCGAACCCTGCATTGCCCGCGCGGTGGCCTATGCGCCCTATTGCGATCTCATCTGGTGCGAGACATCAAAGCCGGATCTCGAACAGGCGCGCAGGTTTGCGGAAGGCGTGCACAAGGTGCATCCCGGCAAGAAACTCGCTTACAATTGCTCGCCGTCGTTCAACTGGAAAAAGAACCTCGACGACGCGACGATCGCCAAGTTCCAGCGCGAACTGGGCGCGATGGGCTACAAGTTCCAGTTCATCACGCTTGCCGGTTTCCACCAGCTGAATTTCGGCATGTTCGAACTGGCGCGCGGTTACAAGGACCGGCAGATGGCGGCCTATTCCGAGCTTCAGGAAGCGGAATTCGCAGCTGAGGTGAACGGTTACACCGCCACCAAACATCAGCGCGAAGTCGGCACCGGCTATTTCGACGCCGTGTCCGTGGCGATCTCTGGCGGCATGTCCTCGACCACCGCCATGAAGGAATCCACCGAGCACGACCAGTTCCGCCCCGCGGCGGAATAAAGCTCCCTAAATGCCCTTCCCGTCGCCGGGAAGGGCTTGCAAATCGCATCAAGAACCCCAACCAATAATGAGAGGAGAAATGCCATGAATGCCCATAACCCCATCAAGACCCATGTTAAGGAACGCGCCGAGGAGCAGTCATCCGCCATGACGCAGGATCAGCAGGTCGCCATCCGCATGCTGGCCAATGATCTGCACCGCCTCAACCAGGCCGTCATGAAAGCCGTCGAGGCCGGCGTTTCCGTCGAACTGGTCCGCTCGGCCCGCCATCACGGTGGCGGCGGCAACTGGGGCGATCTGCTGATCCCGGTCATCGTCGCGCAGGGAAGTGCCGCAGCCTGAAATGCTTCAAGCCGGGCGGCTCTTGCGCCCGGCATATAAATCGGAATGTCCCTTGATGAGACGGGTCATCCGGTCCGCCACCGTCCTGATATCGCGGCGGTGGCGATCGTCATTGTTCATCACGATCCACTGATTGTGGCGAAGCGGTTCGATCTCGCCGCCCTCACGCATCAGCCGCGCATCGGCATCGCCGACGAAACAGGGAAGCACGGCAACCCCTGCCCCGGCCAGTGTCAGATCGAGCAGCGCCGTCGGCCGGTTCACCGTTACCACAATATCATTCTGCCGGTTTTCATGCGGCCAGCGCAAATAGGTGGAAATCGCGCTTTCCTCCGCCACCGCCAGCCAACGGTCAGCAACGGAAGTGGCGGCGTTGCGCAGCCTGTAGGGCGCATAGGCCACCTCCCCCGTCTTGATGGCGGCCAGGTTCTTTTCCTGCGGTTCGAAAGCGCGGATGCCAATATCGTTTTCGCGATGGGCCAGAGACGCCCTCTGTTCGGCAATAAAAAGATCGATGCGGAAATCATCGCGATCCGTGCAGATGGCGGAAAAATTTCCGGTCAGCAGCCAAGCATTCCAGGTGCCGACGGCAATACGCACGACAGAAGATGCCGATGACGCCTTCTGCCACCCTTCGATATCCTTCGCCGCACTCTCCATCGCCTGCAGCCGGTCGAACAGCACATGGCCATCCGCTGTCAGCGCATATCCAGCCTGGCTGCGCTGGAACAGGGCCTTGCCGACGCGTTCTTCGAGCTCGACCATGCGGCGTCCCACGGTTGCGGGGCTCAAACCCGTCACGGCGGCAGCACCCGTCAAGCCGCCGCCGCGTGACACATCGAGGAAAAGCTGGTAGGAATCCCAAGTGACGTTTTTCATTGGTGAAAAACGTAGCGCATTTTCTTGCGCAGATAAATCAAAAAACGGCGCGCATCATGGCCCTCCGCATTACGAGGAGAGTGATATGCATGCGATTTTTGCAGCCCGGGCCATCATCGAAAACCAGCAGCCGCGCACGCGGCGCGAGGCCATTCAGCAGGAAGAGAAATTTTATACCGACATGGCGCAGGCATCACGGCTGTGGCGGCTTTTCAGCGCGCTGATCAGCATGATGAGGGCGAAGAGCGGTCGGTCAGTAAAAGAAAGCGATCAGGGTGGCGATAGCGCCGGCTGCGATAACGCTCAGGCGAAGGGCCACCTGCCGGCTCTCGCTTTCAGCGCGGGCGATGGCAATGGCGCGAGGGCGGCGATGTGCAGATCTGTTCATGCGCGGGCTCCTGACGAAAAACTCAACCGACCCATGCCCTGTTAAGAGCCTCTCCAGCAGGACATCATGTGCAGCGGGATCATTGGATGACCCGGCTTTGCTGGCATTCTATCAGGATGACTCCGCGCCCATTAACAAGATGTTAACAGGGCGTGGTTTCAGGCAAATTCGCCCGCCGCCTGCCCCGATGCCCAGGCCCACTGGAAATTATAACCACCCAGCCAGCCGGTCACATCAACACATTCACCGATGAAATAGAGGTTGGCCATCGATTTCGCCGCCATGCTGCGGGAATCGAGGCCAGTGGTGTCCACGCCGCCAAGCGTAACTTCCGCCGTGCGATAACCTTCCGAACCGGCAGGCTTGATCTGCCAGTCCTGCACCTGTGCGGCCAGCTTTGTAAGAGCCTTTTCGGACATATCGGCGAGATTGCCGGTCAGGCCGGATTGTTCGACCACATGCTGGGCAAGCCGTTTCGGCAGGATTTCCGCAAGGGCGGTCTGGGCCGACTGGCGGCCGTTCTTCTGTTTGGCCTCTTTCAGCAGTGCGACGATATCCCGCCCCGGCTCCAGTTTCAGGCGGATCGTATCGCCCTCGCGCCAATAGGAGGAGATTTGCAGGATCGACGGGCCGCTCAAACCACGATGGGTGAATAGCAATGCTTCGTTGAAAGCCGTCTTGCCGTGGGAAATTTCGGCTGGAACGGCGACACCGGCAAGCGGGCTCAGCTTTTCGAGTGCAGCAGGATCGAGCGTCAGCGGCACGAGGCCAGGACGTGTCTCGATGAGGGCCAAACCAAATTGCTCGGCGATCTGATAGGCAAAACCCGTCGCCCCCATTTTCGGGATCGACTTGCCGCCCGTCGCAACGACTAAGCTTTCCGCCTCGATGACGCCGCCAGAAGTCGTTACGCGAAAACGCCCGCCATCACGGGCGACCGCCGAAACCGACGTTTCGAGCCCCAGCTTCGCATTCACCGCCTGCATTTCGCCAAGCAGCATGCGGATAATATCCTTGGCGCTGTCATCGCAGAACAGTTGGCCGAGTGTTTTTTCGTGCCAGGCAATACGGTGTTTTTCCACCAGCGCGATGAAATCGCGCGGCGTGTAGCGGGCGAGCGCGGATTTGGCGAAATGCGGGTTGGCGGAGAGGTAGTTCTTCGGCCCGGCATGGATATTGGTAAAATTGCAGCGGCCGCCGCCGGAGATGCGGATCTTTTCGCCCGGCGCTTTCGCGTGGTCGAGAATGATGACGGAGCGGCCGCGCTGGCCGGCGCGGATGGCGCACATCATGCCGGCGGCGCCCGCCCCCAAAATCAGCACGTCACATTTCTCTGTCATCATTCCATCCGATCCGTTTCCTTTCCTCTTTTCGAAGTGCCGCCCATTGTCAATGGCGCTTTCCCCCTCGCCAATTGCCAAACTACGGTTATGATGGCGCCAGTCGAAACACAGACCCGGTGATACATGCCCCCGAAGAAAACCATGCTCCGCCCGAAGAAACAGGCAACCATGGCAAAGACACCTCCCCTCGACCTTTCCTCCACCCGTGGCGTTTCCACCTGGCGCGAAGCCGCGCAATGGCTGAGAGCACGCGGGATCGAGGATATAGAATGCATCACCCCCGACCTTGCCGGCGTGGCGCGCGGCAAGATGATGCCGACGGCGAAGTTCACGGGCGATACATCGCTTGCCCTGCCGTCTGCGCTCTACCGCCATACGATCTCAGGCGAATATCCCGATGAGACCGCGAATTTCCGCTATGAGCCGCGCGACAGCGACCTGAAGCTTGTGCCTGATCTGTCCACGCTGTCCGTCGTGCCGTGGGAGAGCGACCCGACCGCGCAGGTGATCTGCGACGTGGTGGATGCCGAGGGCAATTCCGTTCCCTACACGCCGCGCAACGTGCTCAAGAATGTGGTTTCGCTTTATACCGAAAAGGGCTGGAAGCCGGTCGTGGCGCCGGAAATCGAATTTTACCTCGTCGCGGTCAACGACGACCCGGATTATCCGCTGCATCCGCCGAAGGGCCGTTCAGGCCGCTCCATCGTCGGCGGGCAGAGTTATTCCATCGCCGGCATCAACGAGTTCGACGAGTTGATCGACGACATCTATCATTTCTCGGAAAAACAGGGCCTCGAGATCGACACGCTGATCCACGAGGAAGGCCCGGCGCAGCTGGAAATCAACCTGCGCCACGGTGACCCGATCGAGCTTGCCGACCAGGTTTTCCTGTTCAAGCGCACCATCCGCGAGGCGGCGCTGAAGCACGGTATCTACGCCACCTTCATGGCCAAGCCGATGCAGGGACAGCCGGGTTCGGCCATGCATATCCACCAGTCGGTGGTGGAGATCGATAGCGGCCGCAATATTTTCTCGAACAAGGATGGCGGCCCCTCCAAGGAGTTCTTCTCCTTCGTGGGCGGCATGCAGCGTTACGTTCCCAACGCACTGGTCATGCTCGCGCCTTACGTGAATTCCTATCGCCGCCTGACGCCCGACATGGCCTGCCCGGTCAACAATGCCTGGGGCTACGATAATCGCACGACCGCCTTCCGGGTGCCGATTTCCAGCCCGCAGGCGCGGCGCGTCGAAAACCGCCTGCCGAGTTCCGACGCCAATCCGTATCTCGCGCTTGCTGCGTCGCTTGGCTGCGGCTGGCTTGGCATCGTCAACAATATCGAACCGACCGAACCGACCGCCGAGACGGCCAACGAAGGTTCCATCGACCTGCCGCGCGGGCTTTTGGAGGCCGTGGCGCTGCTGGAAGGCGAAGAGCAGTTCGACCGGGTGTTCGGCCATGAATTCGTCGGCCTTTACGCCGGCCTGAAACGCGGGGAGTTCGAAACCTTCATGCAGGTTATCAGCCCGTGGGAGCGGGAATTCCTGCTTCTCAACGTGTGAGGTAGCCCGAGCATGACATGGCAAAGCCCGATTGCGCCCGGAATTTCCTGGTATCAGGCAAGCGTCGGCGAGCGGCCGGACTATTCCGCGCTCGACGGCTCGAAACAGGTGGATGTCGCGATCATCGGCGGCGGTTATACCGGCCTTCAAGCCGCGTGTAACCTCGCCGAAAACGGCGTCTCGGTCGCCCTCATAGAGGCGCATCGTTTCGGCGATGGCGCGTCGGGCCGCAACGGCGGCCAGTTCGGCACCGGCCAACGCTCGTTTCCCGACGAGATGGAAGAACAGATCGGCTTCGAGCAATCCAAGGTGCTGTTCGACATTGCCGAGGATGCCAAAAACTACGTGCGCGACTTCGCGAGCAATCGCGGCATCGACATGGAATATCTGCCGGGGCAGCTCTATGTGGCGCACAAGGCCGCTTATGAGGACGATTACCGCAAAAGCGCCGATGCGATGAACAATCGCTACGGCTACCCGCATATTTCCTACATGGAACGCGGCGAAGCGCGCAAATGCGTTGGCTCCACCCATTATTTTGGCGGCACGCGTGATACCGGCACCGGCCATATCCATCCGCTGAAGCTGCTGGTCGGGTTGGCAAAGGCGGCGAAAGCTGCGGGTGCCGGCATTTACGAAATGACACCGGCGAATTCCATCCACCAATCCGGTGGCAAGACCATCATCGAAACGCCCTTCGGCACGCTTACCGCGACAAAGGTGCTGATTGCGACCAATGCCTATATCGGCAATCTGGAACCGGTGACGGCCGCCCATATTATGCCGATCCGCTCCTTCATCGGTGCGACAGCGCCGCTCGACGCTTTTCCCGACATTATTCCCGGCAAGGAAGCCGTAGCGGATTCGCGTTTCGTGGTGCGATACTTCCGCAAGACGGCCGACAACCGGCTGCTGTTCGGCGGACGCGAGGCCTATACCGCCGATACGCCGCGTGACATTTCCAGTCATATTCGCAGACAAATCGCTGAAATCTATCCCGCGCTGAAGGATATCGACATCACCCATTCCTGGGGCGGCTCCGTCGGCATCACCCTGCCGCGGCAAGTGTTCGTGCGCGAAGTCATGCCGGGCGTCACCTCCATCGGCGGTTATTCCGGCCATGGGGTGATGCTGTCGAATTATTGCGGCAAGCTCTATGCCGATCTCGTTCTCGGCAGACAGGACATGCTGGCGCCCTTCGCGCGTCTGAAGGTGCCGTCCTTCCCCGGCGGGGCATCTCTTCGTGCGCCGCTGCTTTTTCTGGCATTGTCATGGTACGCATTGCGGGACAGGTTTTAGGATAATGTTTACAGCCGGTTACCGAAACAGAACGGGCGAAAAAAGCCAAAATTCATAATTTCACATAACTGAGTCTGGCATTTTTAAATCGATTAGATTATTGATGCCCCAACCTTTGAAGATCGAGAGAATCGATATGAGCAGTCAGATCATTCCTGTTGAACCTTTTGATTGTGTCGTTTTCGGCGGCACGGGCGATCTTGCCGAGCGCAAGCTTCTGCCGGCCCTTTATCACCGGCAGGTCGAAGGCCAGTTCACGGAGCCGACCCGCATCATCGGTGCGTCGCGTTCGGTCATGAGCCATGAGGAATATCGCAAATTCGCGCAGGACGCGCTGAAGGAGCACCTGAAGGCCGGCGAATATGACGACGCGCAGGTCACGCTGTTCCTCAACCGGCTTTTCTATGTGCCTGTTGATGCCAAGGGCAGCAATGGCTGGGACGTGCTGAAGAAGCTGCTCGATGAGGGCAAAGAGCGCATACGCGCATTCTATCTGGCCGTCGCGCCGGGCATTTTCGGCGACATTGCCGACAGGATCCGCGAACACAAGCTGATCACCCGCTCGACCCGCATCGTCGTCGAAAAGCCGATCGGCCGTGACCTTGCTTCGGCGCAGGAACTGAACGACACCATCGGCCACGTCTTCAAGGAAGAGCAGATCTTCCGCATCGACCACTATCTCGGCAAGGAGACAGTGCAGAACCTGATGGCGCTGCGCTTCGCCAACGCGCTTTACGAGCCGCTGTGGAATTCCGCCCACATCGACCATGTGCAGATCACGGTTGCAGAAGCCGTCGGTCTTGAAGGCCGTGCGGGTTATTACGACAAGGCCGGCGCGCTGCGTGACATGGTGCAGAACCATATTCTGCAATTGCTTTGCCTCGTGGCCATGGAACCGCCCGCCTCGATGAAATCGGAAGCCGTGCGTGACGAAAAGCTCAAGGTTTTGCGTTCGCTGAAGCCTATCGACACCAGCAATGTCGAAAAGCTGACCGTTCGTGGCCAGTACCGCGCCGGCGCTTCCGCCGGTGGTCCGGTGAAGGGCTATCTGGAAGAGCTGGAAGGCGGCGTTTCCAACACCGAAACCTTTGTCGCCATCAAGGCCGAAATCGCCAACTGGCGCTGGGCCGGCGTGCCCTTCTACATCCGCACCGGCAAACGCCTTGCGACCCGCGTTTCGGAAATCGTCGTCACCTTCAAGCAGATCCCGCATTCGATCTTCGACGATGCGGCAGGCAAGATCGAGGCCAACAAGCTGGTCATTCGCCTGCAGCCGGATGAAGGCGTCAAGCAGTCGCTCCTCATCAAGGACCCCGGCCCGGGCGGCATGCGCCTGCGTCAGGTGTCGCTGGATATGAGCTTTGCCGAAGCCTTCAACGTGCGCAGCCCCGATGCCTATGAGCGGCTGTTGATGGACACCATCCGCTCCAACCAGACGCTGTTCATGCGCCGCGACGAAGTGGAAGCGGCATGGGACTGGGTCGACCCCATTCTCAAGAGCTGGGAAGATCTGGCGCAGGGCGTGCAGGGTTATACTGCCGGCACCTGGGGTCCGAGCGGCTCGATCGCGCTCATCGAGCGTGACGGCCGCACCTGGCACGATGGAGATTGAGGATGACGGAGATGAGTGAGACATTGCATGTCTTCGACAGCGCCACTGAGCTCGCCTCCGCGCTGGCAACTGAAGTTGCCAGCCGCCTTTCGGCCGCAACGCAGGAGCGCGGCACGGCGAGCATCGCCGTTTCCGGCGGCTCGACGCCCAAGCTGTTCTTTCAGGCGCTTTCCAAACACGATCTCGACTGGCCCAATATCAGCGTGACGCTGGTGGACGAACGTTTCGTGCCGCCGGAAAGCGACCGTTCGAACCATCGCCTCGTTGCCGATAACCTGTTGCAGGACAAGGCAAAGGCGGCCTATTTCGTGCCGCTGTTCCAGCCGGCGGCCTCGCCGGAGGATGCGGCAACGCTCGCGACCGTCAAGACCGAGGCGATCTGCGATCCTTTCGACGTTGTCATTCTGGGTATGGGAACGGATGGCCACACGGCATCGTTCTTCCCCGGCGGAGACAATCTCTATGAGGCGCTCGACCTCGACGAACCGCGTGGTGTTCTGACCATGGCGGCGGAAAATGCGGGTGAGGAGCGGCTGACGTTCAACTTCTCAAGCCTGCATGACGCCGATTTTCTGGTGTTGCATATCGAAGGTGCGGCCAAGAAAGCGACGCTTGAAAAAGCGCAGTCGGGTGAGGATGAGGACGAAATGCCGATCCGCGCCTTGCTGAACCGGGCAGAAACGCCCGTCGACATATACTGGGCGCCATAAGCCAACGCGGCTGCCGTAACCGCGGCCCGCGAAAACGCCCGAAGACATGAAGACAGAAACACGACAACCGGCCGTTCACCTCCCGGAACGCCGGTTGCCGACCAACGAACAGGATGAACGCCCATGTCCGCCGATTCCCGCATTCAGGCCATCACCGCCCGCATCGTCGAACGTTCCAAGCCCTACCGCGAGACCTATCTCGAGCGGTTGCGGCTGCAGGTCTCAAAAGGCGTTCACCGTTCCGTTCTGTCTTGCGGCAACCTCGCACATGGGTTTGCTGTCTGTTCCCCCGCCGACAAGGACATCCTTGCCGGCGACCGGGTTCCCAATCTCGGCATCATCACCGCCTATAACGATATGCTCTCCGCACATCAGCCCTATGAGATCTTTCCCGCGATCATCCGTGATGCGGCCAAAGAAGCTGGCGGCATCGCCCAGGTGGCAGGTGCCGTTCCGGCCATGTGTGATGGCGTGACACAAGGCCAGCCCGGCATGGAGCTGTCGCTGTTTTCCCGCGATGCCATCGCCATGGCTGCCGGCATCGGCCTGTCGCACAACATGTTCGACGCCGCCGTCTATCTCGGTGTCTGCGACAAGATCGTGCCCGGCCTCGTGATCGCGGCACTCGCCTTCGGTCACCTGCCCGCCGTCTTCGTTCCCGCCGGCCCGATGACATCAGGCCTGCCGAATGACGAGAAATCCCGCATCCGCCAGCTTTATGCCGAAGGCAAGGTTGGGCGCGAGGAGCTTCTGGAAGCGGAATCGAAATCCTATCATGGCCCCGGCACCTGCACCTTCTACGGCACCGCCAATTCGAACCAGATGCTGATGGAGATCATGGGCTTCCATATGCCCGGCTCCTCTTTCATCAACCCCGGCACACCGCTGCGTGACGCGCTGACGCGCGAAGCGACCAAGCGGGCGCTCGCCATCACCGCGCAGGGCAATGAATTTACGCCGGCGGGCGAGATGATCGATGAACGGTCGGTCGTCAACGGCGTCGTCGGCCTGCATGCGACGGGTGGTTCCACCAACCACACCATGCACCTGATCGCCATGGCGCGCGCCGCCGGCATCATTCTCACCTGGCAGGATATTTCCGATCTCTCGGATATCGTGCCGTTGCTCGCCCGCGTCTACCCCAACGGGCTTGCGGATGTGAACCACTTCCACGCCGCCGGCGGCATGGGCTTCCTCATCAAGCAGCTTCTGAAACAGGGCTTTGTGCATGACGATGTGCGCACCGTCTTCGGACAGGGTCTCGCAGCCTATACCGTGGATGCCATGCTGGACGAAAAGGGCGCGGTCGCGCGTCAGCCCTCCCCCGAGCAGAGCCACGACCGGAAGGTGCTTTCCAGCATCGAAACGCCGTTCCAGCCGACCGGCGGCCTGAAGATGCTGACGGGCAATCTCGGCAAATCGGTCATCAAGATTTCCGCCGTCAAACCGGAACGCCACATTATCGAAGCACCCGCGATCGTCTTCGACGACCAGCAGGCACTTCAGGATGCCTTCAAGGACGGCAAGCTCAACCGCGACTTCATCGCCGTCGTCCGCTTCCAGGGGCCGAAGGCCAACGGCATGCCTGAACTGCATCGCCTGACGCCGCCACTCGGCGTGTTGCAGGATCGTGGTTTCAAGGTGGCGCTGGTGACGGACGGGCGCATGTCCGGCGCTTCCGGCAAGGTGCCGGCCGCCATCCACGTCACGCCGGAAGCTTCCGATTGCGGGCCGATCTCGCTCATCCGCGATGGCGACATCATCCGTCTCGATGCTATTTCCGGAACGCTGGAAGTTCTCGTTTCCGCTGCCGAACTGGCAAAGCGCGAACCGGCACGCGCCGATCTTTCCGGCAATGAATGGGGCATGGGCCGCGAACTTTTCGCCCCCTTCCGCCGCAATGCCGGCCCGGCCGATCAGGGCGCCAGCGTGCTCTTCCATTGATTTTTTGAGAGGCGAAGGCCGATACGGCTTTCGCCTCTCAACCCTGCTTTGCGGTATCATTTCACCGCACTTTCTCGCCCCTGATAATCCGGCGCAGAAACAGCTTTATTTCCCATTTCTTAAAAGTCACACTTGTCATGCGGCTGTGATGATCGCCCTATAGGGCCTTCTCGAGCAACCGTGGGACGACGGTGCAGTTTCGGATGATGGGGCCAGGACATGACAATTTTCTCAAGCAAACGCCGCGATGTGCTGAAGCTTATGGCCGGCACCGCCGTGCTGCCGCTGATTGCGTTGGCAACACCAGCGATGACGCAGGACGTGGCCCTGCGCACCATCGTCATCTCCGATCTGCATTCGGCCTATGAACGCATCGGCCAGCTTCTTGCGGCCATCGAAACGCGCATCGCTGCCGACAAGGCGCCCCACATCATTCTGCTAAATGGCGACCTGTTCGAACTGGGCAATGCGGTGGCCACCCGTTCGGCCGGCGAAATCGAATGGACGTTTCTCGCTGCACTCGCCAAGCTCGCCCCCACCGTCATCAATATCGGCAATCATGAGCCCGATATCGATAATGATCTTGCCAATTTCGTCAGCCGCGCCCAGGCACTCGGTATCACCGTTCTGTCTAACATCATCGATAAGCGCAACGGAAAGCCCTATGCGCCTGATAGTGCCGAGGTGAGCGTCGGCGGGCGGCAAATCATCGTGACGGGTCTCGCCACCAATGCGATCAACACCTATCCGAAGGCGACGCGCGAGCTGCTCGACATCCCGCAGCCGGTCGAATGGGCGAAGGCCAATCTTCCGCAAATCGTTAAACCGGATGCGATTAACATCGTTCTCAGCCATGCCGGCGTCGTTGCCGACCGCGATATTCTGCCGCTGCTGCCGGATGGCACGCTGCTGGTCGGCGGTCACGATCACCTGAACTTCGTGCATGAACAGGGTGCCACGCGTTATGTCCATACCGGCTCATGGTGCACCTCGATGACGGTTGCGACCATCACCACCCCCGGCAAGGCTCCAGCCATTGAAACGATCGCGATCGATAGCGACACTCCCGCCTCCCCGGCCCTCAAAAGCCTGATCGAACAGACGCTCGAAAAGCACCTGACGGCAGAAGAACAGGCGGTTGTCGGTAAATCCGCCAAGGCAATGACTGTCGATGAGGCCGGCCGCCATGTGGCGCAGCTTATCGCTGCGAAAACTGGCGCGGATGTCGGTTTCATCGGCCATACGTCGCTCGGCGCCGGTCTGCCGCAGGGCGATATTCGCCGCTACGATTTCAACGCCTCGCTGCGTTTCGACGGCAAGCTGATGGTGACGGAAGTGGATGGCGAAGCGCTGACGCAAATCCTTGAGCGTTGCAACCAGGATGGCGACATTCCGCTCGCTGCGCGCACCGGCGACTATCTCTACGCCATGCCGGAAAAGCCGGAAACGAAACAACGCTACAAGCTGGTCTGCAACGACTGGTCGGCAACCAACCAGAAATCCTATTTCGGGCGCAGCGATCTGACCTTCGCTGAGGTGCCGGATGTGAAACTGAAGCAGACGGTTCTGGGCGGGCTTTCTTAAGCCAGCTTCTTCGCTTCGGCAAAACGCCGAGGCAATCATTGCGGGTTTGCGTGACCCTAATCTTGCGGAAAAAGAATAGATTCGTAGTCTTGCGCACCATTCAGAATATGCAGAATTTCCACACGTGCCTCAGCGATGCGATAAAAAACGAGATAGTTTTCATAAGGACGACGGCGGATGCCAGTTTGCTCGTAGCGGGGTACAAGCGGGAATGCGCGCGGCATTTCCGCCAGCCTTAAACACCGGTCAAGCAATTCGCCGACGAATGTTTCAGCCCGCCGCGGATTGTCGGATGCGATAAAGTCACCGATACGTTCAAGGTCAGTTTTGGCCTCGTCGGTCAGAACGACGATCACAAGCCGCGTTCTCTTGCCATTTTCCGATACTTGGCGTTCAGCTCCGATACGACGTCCCCGATCGGCGTGACGCGGCCCGCATCGGCATCAGCGACGCCACGCGCAATGGCGGCATCCAGAGCGGCCAGTTTCTTTTCACGCTCTTCCACCAGCCGAACGCCTTCGCGCAGTACTTCACTGCGGGAATTATATCGCCCCGACTTCACGAGATCGGAAACATAGTTTTCAAGGTGATCACCGAGATTCGCACTGCTCGACATGCCGATATCCTCTCTATCCTTTGCTTATACCATCCAGTGATAATAGTTAGCAATGACGGGAGATGTCGGTGAGCAACAGATTGGCCGATCCGGCCGTTCTACCGATAGCTGGAAGATTGCTCAGAAAGACCGGATATCGAGCTTCCGGTCTTTGTGCCCTGGGTGCGTGCTGAACACGAAAACGCGGTCCAGTTCCTTCTGCGTCAACATGCGCAGGAAGCGGACGTGGATGGTGTTGTTGGCGTTGACGCGCAACATCACGCAGCCGATCTTGGTGATGCGGGCGTCGGGAATATCGAGATAGAACTGGTTCGGCAGGCTGTATTTGGTCAGCAGCGCCAGCACCGCTTCGGTCTGGGAGATGCGGATGACATCGCAGCGCCGCGCCGCCATGTGCATGACGGCTTTTTCGGTATATTCGATGCGCGCCGCATTCATGGTGTCTTCCATACGAAACCGGCCTTCGCGGTCGTACATGAAGGATTCTTCCTTGCTCAGGTAATTGTTCCTGATGACACCCGCACTGCTCTGCACGTCCCGGACTCCCATGCTCTCTTGAGAGATCAAGACTAGGCCATAGTCTTTAACAATTCATATCAGACTTGTCTCAAACAGACCGGAAGCGGGACATTCCCTATGTTTTTCCACAGTGGCAAAAACTCACAAAAAAGCCCCGGAACGGCGAGGTTCCGGGGCATGTCTGTAGATATCGCCAGCGATTACGGACGGTAGGTCTTGCCCTCGGCGTCGAAGAGATGGAGCTTTTCCTGCGGTGCTGCAAACCGCAGGGTTTCACCCTTTGCGACGGAAAGGATGCCCGGTATCTTGACGATGATCGGCTCCTGCCCCTTCGGAGCCTCAAGATAGAGCAGCGTCACTTCGCCCAGAGCCTCGACGATCGAGACCTTGCCTTCGAAAAGATAGTCATCGCCGGTGACGATGCTCAGATCTTCCGGCCGGACACCGAAGCTCGCGGCCTTGCCTTGCTCGGTTGCGGGCGTCGGAACAGTGACGGCGAGTGTCTTGCCTCCAGCCAGTTCGATCGAGGTGCGTTCACCGGTTCCGGCAATCTTTGCCGCAATGATGTTCATGGCGGGCGAGCCAATGAAGCGGGCCACGAAGAGATTGGCCGGCCTTTCGTAAAGCTCCAGCGGCGGGCCGACCTGTTCCACCCGGCCGGCATTCAACACGACGATGCGGTCCGCCAGCGTCATCGCCTCCACCTGATCGTGGGTGACGTAGATCATCGTCGTTTCGGCCATCTGCTCGTTGAGCTTGGCGATTTCGATGCGTGTGGCGACACGCAGCGCCGCATCGAGGTTCGACAACGGTTCATCGAACAGGAAGACCTTGGGATTGCGGCAGATGGCGCGGCCGATGGCGACACGCTGGCGCTGGCCACCGGACAGAGCCTTGGGCAGACGCTCCAGATATTGCGTCAGTTGCAGGATTTCGGCAGCGGCACGGACGCGGCGATCAATCTCCTGCCTGCTCTCCTTGGCGATCTTCATGCCGAAGGCCATGTTGTCGTAAACCGTCATATGCGGATAAAGCGCATAGGACTGGAACACCATGGCAATGCCCCGGCGCGACGGCGGGATTTCATTGACCAGCTGGCCATCAATGAACATCTCGCCGCCGGTGATTTCCTCCAGACCGGCGATCATGCGCAGCAGTGTCGATTTTCCGCAGCCGGATGGCCCGACGAAGACGATGAATTCGCCCTGTTCGATCTCCAGATCGATGCCGTGCAGGACTTTTACCTGCCCGTATGATTTGCGGATGTCCTTGAGAACGAGACTTGTCATGGGTGTTCCTCCCTCATCTGTCAGGCGTAACGGGCGAAGAAAGCGCCCCATGCTGGAAGTTCGACGCTTCTGCCCTCAAGGCCGCTTGCAAAGCCGTGGCCTTCGAGAACCTCCCAGTTCCCTTCCGGCAGCGTGGCTTTTGCCGGCGTTGCAGACAGATTGAAGAGGCACAGAACGGTTTCATTGCCGAGCGTGCGGGTGTAGCTCGAAATCTCGCCCTCAACCGGCTGGAATTCGATGCCGCCCTTGGCGAATGCCGGATGCTTTTTGCGGAAGGAGAGGAAGCGGCGATAGTGCTCCAGCACCGAGGCCTCGTTGCCCTGCTGGGCGCTGACGGCATTCTGCCTGTGCTCGGCCGGAATGGGCAGCCAGGTCTTGTCCGACGTCGAGAAGCCGGCCTGTGCATGGCCCGCATCCCACACCATCGGCGTGCGGCAACCATCGCGGCCCTTGAATTCCGGCCAAAACTGGATGCCGTAGGGGTCCTGCAAATCCTCAAACGCGATATCGGCTTCGGTAAGGCCGAGTTCCTCACCCTCATAGATGCAGACGGAGCCGCGCTGCGTCATCAAAAGTGCTGAGAGAACCTTTGCGAAGGCGTGCTTGTCCTCGACATGCTCGCCCCAGCGGCTGACGTGGCGCACGACATCGTGGTTGGAGAAAGCCCAGCAGGCCCAGCCTTCCGGTGCTGCTCTGGCAAAATCCGCCTGCACATCGGCAACGCGCTGCGGGGTGAGCGCATCGGGTGCGAGGAATTCGAAGGCGTAACACATCTGCATCTTGTCGTCGCCGGAGGTATATTCGCCGACGATTTCGAGGCCGCGCTGGCTGTCGCCCACTTCGCCGACGGCGGCAATGTCAGGGAATTCGTCCAGCACCGCACGGAAGCGCTTCAGGAAGGCGATATTCTCAGGGCGGTTCTTGTCGTAGAGATGTTCCTGGAAGTTATAGGGGTTGACCGCAGGCGCGGTGGAGGCATTGCGGCGCTCGGGTGCCAGCGCCGGGTTGTCGCGCAATTCCAGATCATGGAAATAGAAGTTGATGGTGTCGAGGCGGAAACCATCGACGCCGCGCTTCAGCCAGAAGCGGGTGGCGTTCAGCAGTTCTTCCTGGACTTCTGCGTTATGCAGGTTGAGGTCCGGCTGTGAGGTCAGGAAGTTGTGCATGTAATATTGCATGCGGGTCGGATCCCACTGCCAGCCCGAACCGCCGAAGATCGACAGCCAGTTGTTGGGCGGCGTGCCATCCGGTTTGGCGTCAGACCAGACATACCAGTCCGATTTCGCATTGTTGCGGCTGGCGCGGCTTTCCACGAACCATGGGTGCTGGTCGGAGGTGTGCGACAAAACGAGGTCGATCATGACGCGGATGCCGAGGCGGTGGGCTTCGGCAATCAGGCCGTCAAAATCGGCGAGCGTGCCGAACATCGGGTCGACATCGACATAGTTCGAGACGTCGTAACCGAAGTCCTTCATTGGCGAAGTGAAGAAGGGGGAAATCCAGATGGCGTCCGCACCGAGGCCGGCAATATGCGCCAGCCGGTCGGTGATGCCCTTGAGGTCGCCGATGCCGTCGCCATTGGAGTCCTGATAGGAACGCGGGTAGATTTGATAGATAACCGCACCACGCCACCAGTCCTTGTTGGGCGTCAAAGCGGAAGTCACCGGAGCGATCATGGAAGTGTCCTGTTTGGTATGGGCGTTCATGGAATTATCAGCCTCCCTTGACGGAGCCTGCCAGCAGGCCACGCACGAGATAACGTTGAAGGGCGAAGAAGACGCCGAGCGGCACGATGATGGTGACGAAAGCCGAGGCGGTAAGGATTTCCCAATTGCCGCCGCGTGAACCGAGCAACGCGTTGAGCGCACCGGTCAGCACCAGCTCGTCTTTCTGCGTACCGAGGAAAACCATGGCAACGAGCAGGTCGTTCCAGGTCCACAGGAACTGGAAGATGGCGAAGGAGGCAAGTGCGGGGAAGGACAGCGGCAGGATGATCTTGACGAAGATTTCGAAATCGCTCGCGCCATCCACCCGGGCGCTTTCGATGATCTCTTTCGGCAGGCCGGAAATATAGTTGCGCAGCAGATAGATGGCGAGCGGCAGGCCAAAGGCGGTGTGCGCCAGCCAGATGCCGGCATAGGTCTTGGACGGCACGCCGAAGATAGTGCCGATTTCATTATAGAGCCGCAGCAGCGGAATCAGCGACATCTGCAACGGCACGACGATCAGGCCCACCACCATGGCAATCAGGAGATTACGGCCGGAAAAGTTCATCCATGACAAAGCATAGGCGGCAAAGGCGGCGATGAGGATCGGGATGACGGTTGCGGGAACGGCCACCGTCAGCGAGTTGACGAAGGACTGGCCGATGCCTTCCGAGGTCAGGACCGTGCGATAATTGTCGAGCGTGAAGACAGGCGGCGTGGCGACGGAAATATAGACGCGCTTGCCGCGAGAGCCTTCGAAGCTTGAGGCTTTGCTATATTCGTAAGTGCCGTCTTCGTTGACGAGCAGCGTCTCGCCATCGCCAATGTCCGCGGCTTCGCCGGCCTTGAAAGCCGTCGGTTCCTGCACGCGAACGCCAAAGGCTGCGACCTTGCCGCCCTTCCCGTTTTCGAAGACATTGCCTGATATGACGTAACGGCTGCCATCCTGCTTCTGGACGGTGGCATCGGCAAGGCGAACGGCCGCCGTCTGTTCAGAGCTTGAGAAGGCCGTCCACCAGCCGGAGACGGTGATCTGGTCCTTGTCGCGCAGCGAGCTGACGAGAATGCCGAGTGTCGGCAACAGCCAGAGAAGCACTACGACCAGCACGCTGGCATGGACGATGAGGCGCGGCAGGCCGACGCGGCGCAGGCGTTTGACGATATTCATCTCAGCGACCCTCCATCTCGCGGTTGGCCTGGCGGATGTTCCAGACCATGATCGGGGTGACGGCCGCCATGATGATGAGCGCGATGACGGCACTTCGGCCGCTATCGCCGCCGCCGCGGAACATCCAATCGAACATGAGGTTGGCGAGGACCATGGTGTTCCACTGGCCGTTGGTCATGGTCAGCACGATGTCGAAGACCTTGAGAACGAGAATGGTGATCGTCGTCCAGACGACGGCGATGGTGCCCCAGATTTGCGGAACCATGATTTTCCAGAAAATCTGCCAGCCATTGGCACCGTCGATGACCGCAGCCTCGATGGTCTCTTCCGGAATACCGCGTAGCGCTGCCGAAAGGATGACCATGGCGAAACCGGTCTGAATCCAGATCAGGATGACCATCAGGAAGAAATTGTTCCAGAAGGGCATGGAAATCCAAACCTCGGGACTGCCGCCGAAAAACTCGACGACGGCGTTCAGAAGGCCGATCTGCACCTGACCTTCGGCACGGTATTCGTAGATGAACTTCCAGATGACGGACGCGCCGACGAAGGAGATCGCCATCGGCATGAAGACGATGGATTTGGCGATATTGCCCCACCAGATGCGGTCGGTCATGACGGCGATGACGAGGCCGAAGAAGGTACAGGCGGCCGGCACGACGGCGAGCCAGAGGATGTTGTTGAAGATCGACTGGCGGAAACCGGCATCGAAGAACGCCCAGCGGTAATTGGCAAGGCCGACGAACTCGCTGCCTGTCCGGTCGTAAAACGACAGGATCAGCGTCGCGACAACGGGATAAACCAGATAGACGAGAAGCAGGATCAAGGCGGGGCCAACAAACAGCCATGGCCGAACCGCCGCGCGGCGGTTGAGATTGCGCGATGCCTGCAGCACGTCTCCCGAGCGGACGGGAAAGATGACCTGCAACAATTTGTCGGATAGCCAATAATAGGCGGCGCAGGCAAAAACCCCTGCCACCATGACGCCGATGGCAGAAACGAGTTGTTGAGCCATGGTCCCTCCCTTGATCCTTTCCGCGCCGCGCTGATTTATGCGGTCGTCGGGCCGTTCCTTTGGTAAAGGCCCGGCAGCAGCAAGCCGCCGGGCCTGATCCGGTATGTTTACTTCAGGCCGTCCCAGGCCTTCTGGATATCGGCCGCGACCTGATCGGCGGACTTGCCGCCGACGAAATCGATCATGCCGGTCCAGAATGCGCCGGCACCGATCTTGCCGGGCATCAGGTCGGAACCATCGAAACCGAAGGTCGTCGCCGTGGTGAGGATTTCACCCTGGCGCTTCATCTGCTCGTTGGCATAGGTGTCGACATTCACACCCTTATACGGCGTCAGGAAGCTGGACTGCGCCATCCACACTTCATGGGCGATCGGGGTTTTCAGGAATTCGACGAATGCCTTGGCGGCAGGCGCTTCCTTGGTGACGGTGACGAGCGTGCCAGCGCCGAGAACCGGCTTGCCGAGTTCAGGCTTGGACGCGTAAGTCGGCATGTAGAAGAAATCCGCATCCGTTCCGACCTTGGTGCCCTCAGGGAAGAAGGACGGAATGAAGGACGCCTGATGATGCAGGTAGCACTTCGGCGGAATGTCGAAGAGGCCCTTGGGGCTATCGCGGAAGTCGGTGGAGGCGACCGCCGCCACGCCACCGCTCACGTATTTTTCGTTCTTGGCGAATTTGCCGAATTCGTTGATCGCTTCGACTACAGCCGGATCGGTGAACTTGACCTCGTTCGTCGTCCACTTCTGGTAGACGTCGAGCGGCTGCGTGCGCAGCATCAAGTCTTCCACCCAGTCGGTTGCCGGCCAGCCGGTCGCACCGCCCGAACCGAGACCGATGCACCAGGGCGTACCGCCATCGGCGACGATCTGGTCCGTCAGCTTGAACAGGTCTTCCATGGTTTCGGGAACTTTATAGCCCGCTTCCTCGAAGTTCTCAGGCACGTACCAGACGAGCGATTTCACGTCGGCCTTGAACGGGAATGCGAAATAAGCCTTGTTGCCGTCCTTGCCCTTGTAGCTGCCAAGATCGACCCAGGACTTGCCGGCGCCGTAATTTTCCTCGACCCATTTGGCCGTGTCGTCGCCGAGCGGCACCAGGAAGCCCTTGGCGGCGAGATCGGCCAGAAGGCCGGGCTGCGGCAGGATGGCGATATTGGGCGGCGAGCCCGCCTGCGTGTCGATGACGATCTGCTGTTCGTAATTTTCCGACGAGGAATAACGGACATTCACGCCGGTCGCATCGGAAAAATAGGCAAGCACGGACTGGAACAGGGCCTCGTCCTCACCACGCCATGGCCCGAAAATCGTCAGCGTCTGCCCCTTCAGGTCGGCATGGGCCGCCTTGAAGTCTTCGTAGCTTTTCCAGTTGAACTTGGCGTCCCCGCCGGGCGCGAATTTCAGGTCGGCGGCAAAAGCCGCACCCGACAGCAGCAACATCGAAGCCGCCGTCGCCAAAAGAGTCTTCCGCATGTGATTTACCTCCCATCACATAAAAGCCTCAAAGCGTCCTCTTCCAATCAAAGCGCTTTGGCTGCCTATTCATCTCATTGTCATTGAGAAAGAGTCAAGAGGCTGTTTCTACGGAAAGGTTACGATGCCTTGCGAATAGTCATATTTATTTAGAAAGGCGGCTATCGTTTTCGATTGAGAAAAGCGGCAGAGGCTGGTAAAAATCTAAAGCGCTTTGGGAATCTGAGGAGAGGCTTTTGCCGTTTCCCGAGGCGCGCGCATGGAGGAAATACGGACATGAACCTGAAACAGTTGTCGCAACTGCTCGGCATTTCGCAGACCACCGTCAGCAGGGCGCTCAACGGTTATCCCGAGGTGAGCGCCGAGACACGCCGCCGTGTCATGGAGGCCGCCGAAAAGACGGGATATCGCCCGAATGCCGCAGCACAACGGCTGGCGACCGGTAAGGTCGGCTCCATCGGGCTTGTCATGCCGATTGGCGAACACCACCGCTCCGACGTGCATTTCGGCGAATTCCTGAGCGGCCTTGGCGAAGAAGCGTCGCGCAGCGGATTTCACCTCGTCATCATGCCGACGGAGCCGGAGAAGGAACGCGAAGCGCTGCGCGGGCTGGCGGCAAGCGGCAGTGTCGATGGCATCTATCTCGCTTATATGAAAAAGAACGATGCGCGCATCGCCATGATGCAGTCGCTCTCCCTGCCCTTCCTCGTGCATGGCAGGTCCGTCGGCGTGGAGGAGAATTATCCCTATCTCGATGTGGATAATGAGGGTGCGTTT
Source organism: Agrobacterium sp. ICMP 6402 (assembly GCF_009498615.1). Classification (NCBI taxonomy): domain Bacteria; kingdom Pseudomonadati; phylum Pseudomonadota; class Alphaproteobacteria; order Hyphomicrobiales; family Rhizobiaceae; genus Agrobacterium; species Agrobacterium sp. ICMP 6402. The sequence goes on along the minus strand of NZ_QSNV01000001.1, from coordinate 116,883 downwards.
CGCGATGCGACCCAGCTTCTCCTCCAGCTTGGCCATACGCGCATTGGGCTTCTGAACGGCCCGGAGGGTTATGATTTCACCTATCGGCGCTGTCTCGGGGTGGAGAAGGCCTTGGCTGCGAACGGCCTGACCCTGCACCCGAACAATAAAAGACATGGCAGCATGACGGATGAGGAAGGTTATCTCGGTATGGAGGCGCTGCTGTCCCGGCCGGAAAAGCCGACCGGGATTCTCTGCGCCAGTACCGCGCTTGCGCTCGGCGCGATCCGCTCGCTCAACCAGCGCGGCTTAAAACCCGGCAGGGATATTTCGCTGATCGCCCATGACGACGTGCTGCCGCTGCTGAAGCCGGATAATTTTTCCGTGCCGCTCACCACCACCCGCTCATCGCTCCGGGCCGCGGGCGTGCGCGTCGGTCAACGCCTGATCAATCGGATCAAGTTCGGGCAAATGGAACCGCATCAGGAACTCTGGAAGGCGGAGCTTGTGGTGCGCTCTTCGACGGGGCCGGCTCCAAAAGCGTAGCAGCCGGCCTGATCGCAAAAACTCAGAACGTCGGCGCTGTCTTGCCCAGCGAACGATAAGCGGCGATGACGGTGTTGGCCATCAGCATGGCGATCGTCATCGGGCCGACACCGCCCGGAACGGGCGAAATGGCAGCGGCAACGGCGCTTGCCTCGTCAAAGGCGACATCACCCACCAGCTTCGACTTGCCTTCGCCCTTTTCGGGAGCAGGAATACGGTTGATGCCGACATCGATGACGGTTGCGCCTGGCTTCACCCAGTCGCCCTTCACCATCGCCGCGCGGCCAACGGCCGCCACGAGAATATCGGCCGTCTTGCAGACGGTGGCGAGATCCCTGGTGCGCGAATGCGCCATCGTCACCGTGGCATTGGCATTGAGAAGAAGCTGGCCCATCGGCTTGCCGAACAGGTTCGAGCGGCCGATGACGACGGCATTCAGGCCGGAGAGATCGTCGCCGTGAATGCCGCGCACCAGAAGCATGGCGCCGGCCGGCGTGCAGGAAATAAGCCCGGTGGCGAGATCGCCCGTCGCCAGCTTGCCGGCGTTCAACACGCTCAGGCCGTCTACGTCCTTCTCGGGCAGGATCGACTGGATGATCTCATCGGAATTGAAGTGTTTCGGCAGGGGAAGTTGCACCAGAATGCCGTGAATGGAGGCATCGGCGTTCAGTTCGCCAACCAGCTTCAGAAGCTCACTTTGCGTCGTCTCTTCCGGCAGCGTGTGCTGGACGGAGTTGAAACCACATTGCTTGGCCATCTTGCTCTTGGAGTTCACGTAAGCATGGCTGGCCGGATCATTACCGACGATGACAACCGCGAGACCGGGCTTCACGCCCTTTTCCGTCTCAAGCGCTTCTGCCGATATGCGGACCGCCTCCGTTACCGAAGCCGCCTTCGCCTTCCCGTCAATCACAACTGCCATGCGTCTTGCTCCTGCTGGATTACGTTGGCCCCGTATGGTGCCCCCTTTGCAGGAATGCAAGCAAAAATACAGCCTCGTCAGGCAGTTTTGCGGTAGTCGTCCTGGTGATCGGCGTAATCGGCGAGACGCTCTCTTAGATGCGCCAGCTCGCGTCTCAATTCCGCCAACTCCTCGGCTTCGGCCTGTTCATGATCGAAGTGTCCGGCAAGGGCTTCATTGAGCAATGGCGGGAGCTCCGATGACATTTGAGTGGCGCTTCTGACCGTTCGGTTACCCATCAGCACCTGCCGCACGCGCTCGTCCAGCGGCATATCATCGGCATCATTTGCAGCTTCGGCATAATAGTCTGCGAAGGCGTCTTCAGGCTGGACGTAATCGTCTGCGGCAAGGACTTCCAGATCATCGAAAACCGCCGGCTCAATTTGCTCGAATTCGGAAAATTGCAGCGATTGCTCCGGCCCATCCATGGAAGCGGGAAGTTGCGCTTCATTTTCGACGACCAGCGCGTCCTCTTGCTCCTCGTCATGGCGACGATAGCTCAGAAGATAAAGGCTGCCCAGCAGACCGATCAGTCCGCCGCCACCTGCCATCATCGCCGCCTGCGTCAGATCACGCGACAGTTCGCCCGGTCCAGCCTTCTTTGCAAGGCGGGTTTCGATGGCGGGCGTCGAGGAAGAGGACAGCTCACGGCGCTCGCTCGCTTCCAGATAGGCATTTCTCGCTGTCTCAAGCTCAGCCTGCAATCGCGAAAGCTCACCGGGAGCGACGCCCAGAGCCTCTAAGCGGTCAAGGTGCTTCTTACGCTCGCCATTCGCGGTCGCAATCTCCTGGGCGATGCGCTTTTCATCCACCCGCAAACCTTCAACCACTTGGCGCAATGCGGGAGCCGCCAGCGCCTGTACGGCATCCACCGCATTCTGGGCGGCGATGCGGCGCGGGTGTTTCGGGCCATAATCAACCGAGACACTGGCAAGCGCCATGCTGGCGGTCGCGTGTTTCTGCCTGATATCCTCAAGCGCTGCGAAAGCCGTGCCGGCCGGCAAAGGCTTCGACAAAACATCATTCGGCTTGAGGGCGGAGGCCAGCGTCAAATCCGCCTGCAGCGACTGCTGGTACTGTGTGCTGCCCGCAAGGCTGTCGTTCACCTCACGCAATTGCTGTTCGAGCTGCTGCACTTCCGAGAGAACGGCATCGCCATGGCGCATCTGGAAGCCGTTCAATGCCGCTTCCGCCTCGTCCAGCCTTGTCCTTGCCCGCTCGGTCTCACGCATGGCGGGCGTCATGGTGCCGGCCTTGCCATCCGCCATGACCCGCATCGAAAGATAATCGGTCAGCCGCATCGCGCCTTCCGGCGTCGCGGCCTTCGCAGTCACGATCAGCGTATTTTCATCCGGCGTCAGTTCCAGCCGTATCGCCTCACCCACCGCGCCATTCAGTGCTTCTCGCGGCGAAAGCGGACGTGCGTCCGCGCCTGTCAAAAGATCGACGAGCAGGCCAAGCTCACCCTGATTGCGAACGCCCACCATATCGGCGGGTTTCAGCTTCAGATCGCCGCTGATCCGGTCAAGCCCGGCGGGAGATAACAGGGTGCGTCGCGCCATCGCCAAAAAGCGGGTCGCATCGGGCGCATCATAGGACGCCTGGGTGACCTCGATCCGGGCCTGCGAAACATATCCGCGAAAGCCGGAATCGATCAGCAGCAACGGAAGGGCCGCGCAGGTAACGGTAGCGGCAACGACGCAACCAGCAGTCAAAAGCCGCAGACAATGTCTGCGCCATTGCGACGGGGGTACGGCGACATCGTCCTCGTCGGGGCGGATCGCCATCATATCCGGACTGTTATCAACCATCTGAAGCCGTCTGCCACGCTCGGTGCCGCCCGCAACGGGCGACTGTCAAAACCTTACGAGAGGTTAAAGGATCGTGGCAAACAAATGGTTAACGTGGGCTTCGAGAGCCCGTCTCAGCTTTACCGAGCGCAATGTGCCACGGTTCAGCACAGAGGCTGTAAAGCCAGCTCATATGCAGCTTTCGAAAGATTTCCGGCATGCCCGCCACTTCGGACGACAGCACCTTGAACAATGGGCCGACCGCGATTGCGACGCGCACATCCTGACGGCTGACGGTTCGGTGCAACCATTTTTCCTGATTTTCACCGCTCATGCCGGCAAGCAGAATATCGACCTTCACCCCGGAGGCGTCCCGGCCCAGCATCACAAAATCATGCCATGGCGCATGGGCGCGCAGCTTTGCCAGCACTTCACTAAGCTGCGCCGCATCGTCGCCTGCAACACCAATCCGTTTCGGCACCGCCATATAGGTCAGAAGCGCCATGACGAAAGCGACACCATCGATGACAACAGGCAGAGGCTTGCCATTTTCCACACGGGCGGCGGCATTCATCGCCTTGCCCTGCGGCAGAAGCAGGCAGCTTTCCAGAATCTCGCGGTAAGCGATATCTTTAAGCGACAGTCTGGCTTTATCGATGGTGAGGAAAGAGAGCATCGTGTGCCCTTCGCAAGCCGAAGCCCGGCCGCTGACCAGTTCCAGTGCCCCATTCCAGTCGAGATCACAGACACGCAGTCCGTGGATATTCCGTTGCGATCCCGGCCGCGCAAAACCTGACGCGAAACTCATTGCCAACCCCCGAATGCCAAACCCACCACCGCCAATCCGGCGCATGGTAGCGGGACGGCGGCTCATGGGTTTGTTTATACAGGTGCAGGTTGAAGTTATGCTGAAAGCAATCGCTCGAATATTCGGGCTCGTGCAAAGGAACGGTTAACCAGACCGGGAAACCGTCCGTCGGCGGGCGCGTGAGCCGCCCCCTGCGACGTTAGTAGCTGGGCGCGGCGGCGGCTTCTTTTCCAGCTTCGGCCTTCTCGCCCTCGACGATCTTGACCGAACGGGGTGTGCCATTGCCGTTCTGCTCGCGAATATCGGCCTTCGACAGATAATCCAGCTGTTCGATCAGCACATCCTCGACCACCTCGTCTTCCAGCCTCTTGTTCAGCCCCTCGCGGATGCGCTGCTTGAAGGCCTCGGGATCGAAGGTGGAAATATTGGCGATGTTGACCATGGAGGAACCCGCCAGAAGGGTGAACAATTCGTCGGTCATCAGCTGCGTTGCCGGCAGCTCGATCTTCGCCATCTTGTCCTTGTCGACGCGCAGCGAAATCCGGCTGAGGAAATAGCCGTTCACCCCGCCATCATTGATGACGGGAATGGTGATGCTTTCACCCTTGACCAATTGCAGATTGGTCTTTTTCGCGCCCGCCTCATCTCCCGGCGCCGTCGCCATCTGGACGGAGAAATACACCGCGCCGAGCGTGACGGCGCAAACCCAGACGCCGGTGAGAAGAAGCTTCAACATCAGGAGGCGGCACCGTACATGAACTGTTCCTGCGAATAGGTGCCGTCCGTATCGGCTTCCTGGATCGCGTTCTTCAGCAGGTCCGCAACAGCACGAACAGCGTTCAGATGCGCCTCAACGCGGCTGGCATTGGTTGCGAGCTTGGACTTGATGCCCTTTACCTGCTCCAGATAACCACCGGCGATGTCTTCGCGCGGTGTGTCGCGAAACAGCATGGTGAGTTCATAGAGGCAGCGGCTTTTATGGGCGTTGGAAACCTTAAAGTCGAATTGCGGATCCTTACCGATATTATCGTTCTCATTGTCGATGATCATCTCAAGGCGGCCGAGAACGGATTGGATACGGTGGTCGTTCGACATAAGGTCCATGCTTGTCTCCTCGTTAAGGTTTTTCATTCTCAAGCCTCGTCCGTTTTATCATTGGAAACGCCGAGGACCTGCCGCTCGAACTCCGCCACCATCCGAATTGCAGCATTATGGTCTTTTTCATTCATCGATACGTCGGTGATGCCTTTGCTTTCGGCTTTCCGCAACGCATCCTTGTAGGCCTGCTCCGCAATGCCGACGCCGCCATTTCGGGAGATCGTGTCGGCAAACTGTTCCGCCATCATGCTTTTCCAGATTTCGCCGGCATTACCCTTGCCATAAACTTCCTCACTGTCTTTCGGCAGCATGTTGGCAACGAAGGTCTGGAGAACCGAGGCTTCATATTTGCGGTAGGTTTCAGGAATCTCCGTGCGCGCCGAGCGAATATTGGTATCGCCCAGGCCCGCCTTCGAAGAGGCGCCATCCAGCATATCGACGGCGGCGCCAAAGCCCTTGCCCGCATCTGCAAGGCTGGTTGCGGCAAAAGCCGCCTTGTTCGCTTTGAGTTTTTCCTGGGCGATCTGTACTTCCTGGGGGTCCGCAGCGCGCACCACATCCATCACCAGATCACTTATAACCGATATCGCCACGTCCCGATCTCCCGAGCTGACGAACGTGTGGCATGGAAAGCCGACACGTCCGTTCAATCAAGAAACATCGCCGGAGACGTCTTTCGAACGCCCGCGATGCAACAATGGAACGGACTATGGATCGCCAACCTTGCTGGAGGCTGGTGTCCGAGATGCGTTTGTTATTTCAAGCAGATCATAGATTGCATTGTCGTCGGCCTCGCGATCCTCGAGATCGCGGGCAAGATGCATTCTGTCCTCAAGCCGATCGGCCTTGGTCTTTTCCTTCAGCACCTTGTTTTCCTGCAATTGCTGCACGCCGGCAAGCTGGCGGTCCTTGACGACAAGGCGGCCGTAACGATCCGAATAATGTCTGGAAAACGTCTGATGCACCGGCTCCATGGAACTCATGGCTTCCAGCACGTTGTCCATGGATTGCGCCACTTCGGTACGCACGCGGGTGGTATCGGCAAGCTCCACCTCGGCCATTTTTTCCATGTGGCGCTGGACCGTTACCAGACGCTTGAGTTTTGCTGAGCGCTTGTCCGAAGCCATGGCTTTCTCCAGATCAAAAACCGATGAAGACCGGGCCGAAACCATCCACGAACTGACGGATGAGGGCCGCGACCGACAAATAAAGCATGAAAAGACCGCCTGCCAGAACGAAAGGCGTCGAGATGAAGTAAACCGGAATCTGCGGCGCCAGCTTGTTGATGAGACCAACCGCGACGTTGAACATCAGACCGTAGATCACGAAGGGGCTGGCGAGCCGCAGCATGATGGAGAAGGTCGCCCGCAGCGTATCGGTGAGCGTGATCAGCATTTTCTGGCCGCTGATAAGCGCACCGACCGGCGTAGCGGTATAGGAATCCACCAGCGCCTTCAGGACGATATGGTGGAAATCCAGCATGAACAGCACCAGCAAACCACCGAAGGTGATGAAGTTGGATATCTGGTTTTCCTGCACGTCCTCGATGACATCCGCACCACCCGGAGCGCTGAGACCGATGGAGTTGCCGATGAGCGCGCCGGTGAACTGAAAACCGAGCGTATAAAACCGCGCGATCAAGCCATACATCGCGCCGATGGCGATCTCCGAGGCGATGATGCCGACCACGGTACCCTGGCTTGCACCGGAGATTTTCGGGTAGATCGAATCCCAAAGGATCGGCAGAAGCGCCATGGACACTGCGACGCATAGCAACATGCGGATCTGCGGCGAAATACGCGAGCTGGAAAAGCCCGGCATGGTCATGAAACAGGCGCCGATACGGCAAATGGCAAGGAACAATGCGATAATTGTCCCTTGCGGGTCGGTTATCATGAAATGGCGCCCAGGATCTTGATCTCCAGCCCCTTCGCCAGTTCCACATGTGAAAGAACCGGCAGGGTCGCAAAGAGTCGCTCGATAATCATGCGCACATAGGACCGCGTTTCCGGCGAGGTTACAAGGACAAAGGGCAGTCCGCGATCCATGAATTCACGGATAACTTTCGACGCCTGCTCGGAAAACTCTTCGAGATGGCGGGGATCGATGTCGAATTCGACGATCTCGCCCTTTTGATCGCGCTTCAGCGCCTGATGGAAGACCATGTCCCACTTGTTGCCGAGACGCAGGACGCGCAGCACGCCATTGTCGGCAAGATCGCCGCAGAGCTGCTGCGACATGCGCACCCGCACATGCTCGACGATCTGCTCGGTCTTGCGCACATGCGGCGCAAGTTCGGCAACCGCTTCCAGAATGAGATGCAGGTTGCGGATCGACACGCGTTCGGCAAGCAGCAGTTTCAGAACCGCCTGCAGGCCGGAATAGGACATGTGCGACGAGCAGATTTCGTCGGCCAGCTTCTTGTATTCGGGATCAAGCCGGTCGATGAGGATTTTGACGTCCTTGTAGGACAGGAGCTGTGGCAGGTTGTTTCGGATGACTTCGCTCAGATGCGTCAGCACCACCGAGACGTTATCAATGGGGTGGAAGCCTTCGCGCTTCAGATCCTCGGTAAAGGTCTCAAGGATCGAGACGGCCGGCATGCCGAAAGCAGGTTCGCGGATTTCGTCGCCGGGAATGCTCGGCTTGCGCCCTGCCCCGGTCACGACAAGAACATCGCCGACACGCAGATTGCTCGATGCGATGGTCGTGCCGTGGACGCGGATCTGATAGGCTTTTTCCGGGATCATGATGTCGTCGGAGACCTTGATCTCCGGCACGACGAAACCGTACTGGCTTGCGAATTTCTTGCGCATCTTGCCGACGCGGAAGGCCAGTTCCTGATGTGCGCCGAGAAGCCGTGTCGAAACCTGCTTGCCCAGCGCCAGTTCGATTTCGGACGTCTTCAGCACCTGCTTGACCGAATCCTTCTCCGCTTCGCTGGTCTGGAAAACCTTGTTCGCTTCTTCCTGGCGCAGCAGGGCGCTTTCGGCCTCGGCCTGGCGCGGAATATACCAGCTGCCGAAAGCCATGATGCCGCCCAGGAACATGAAGGGCAGGAAGGGCAGGCCCGGAATGATCGCAAGAAGCCCCATCAGCATGGCCGAAACCATCAAAGCGCGAGGATAACCGCTCAGCTGATTGACGACAGCCTGATCCGTGGAGCCGGCTGTGCCGCCGCGAGACACCAGAAGGCCCGCCGCCAGCGAGACGATAAGGGCCGGGATCTGCGAGACGATACCGTCACCGACCGAAAGCTTGACGAAAACGTCGGCAGCTTCGCCGATGGGCATACCGTGACGGAAATAACCGATGATGATGCCGCCGAAAACATTGATCGCGGTGATGATGAGGCCGGCGATCGCGTCGCCGCGGACGAATTTCGAGGCACCGTCCATCGAACCGAAGAACGAGCTTTCCTCTTCCAGCTCACGGCGGCGGCGCTGCGCTTCCTTTTCATCAATGATACCGGCGGACAGATCCGCATCGATCGACATCTGCTTGCCGGGGATGGCATCGAGCGTGAAGCGCGCGCCGACTTCGGCGATACGCGTCGCACCCTTGGTGATGACGATGAAGTTGACGGTGATCAGAATCAGAAAGACGATCAGACCGATGACGAAGTCGCCAGACATCACGAGGCTGGAGAAACCGGCGATCACGCCACCCGCCGCCGTCGCTCCCTCATTGCCATGTGAAAGGATGACACGCGTCGTCGCAATGTTCAGCGACAGGCGGATCATCGTCGCGATCAGCAACACGGTCGGAAAAGACGAGAAATCCAGCGGGCGCTGAATCCAGAGCGCCACCATGAGGATAAGGACGGAAAGTGCGATCGAAAACGCCAGTCCGATATCCACCAGAAAGACCGGAATGGGCAGGAACAGGACGCAAAGGATCGAAATGATGCCCAATGCGAAACCGACATCACGCATGCTCGGACTTACTTTGGGCAAGGAGATGACTGGTGGTTGCGCCATAAAATCGTCCTGTCTCTTCATGAGAAGGGCGACGGAAAAGCCGCCGCACGGTTCGCGGCATCGGCTTTTCGAAATTACGCGCGCAATTCGGTCCGATGCTTCAGCCTATCACTAGCCGCTGAAGCTTGCGCGAGGGTGGCATCCGCAGCGCACAAATGTCAGAAGCCGGACTGGATGCGCGAAAAGACGAGATTGGAAAAAAGGCCGATCTGCGCACCCACAAAGGGGGCGGCAATGCCAAGGACGAGCATGATCGTCACGATTTTAGGAACAAACGTCAGCGTCATTTCCTGAACCTGGGTCAGGGCCTGTATGAAGGCAATGGCGACACCGACGATCATGGCAGCCAGAACGGCCGGACCGGCCGCGACGAGAACAGTCCAGACTGCTGCCTGCATGATATCAAGCGCATCGGCCTCGTTCATCGTCGCATCCTTTATTCCAGAAGGGCGGTGTCATACCGCCCCTACATTATCACGAACCGGCAGGCTTATCCGAATCGGTATCGCCATCAGATGTAGTCGCGATCGGGCCGTTCGAGAAGCTCACACCGGCCTGCAGCAGCACTTTGTCACCAGCTTCGGTAATGGCGACAACGCCGTCCGAATAGACCTCGACTTCCTTCACCACACCGGTGACCTTGTCATCGGCGCTCTTGACCGTCTTGCCGACCAGATCGGAAGCGCGTGTGAGGGCTTCCGCCTGCAGCATGCTCTTCAGATGGGTGTTCGTCTTGATCGTCTGCTCGACCTGCGAGAAGCTTGCCAGCTGCGACATCTGCTGGCCGGCATCCATCGGGCTGGTCGGATCCTGGTTCTTCATCTGGGCGATGAGAAGCTTCAGGAAGCTGTCGTAATTCAGCGAGGCCGCGCTCTTGTCATTGCTGCTCGCCCCGGCATTAGCCCAGGGATTGGAGGCTGCCGACGTGACTGCATCTACCGCCATGGTGCGATCTCCTTGCGAATCTGTTCGATCGTTGCGGGGGTCATTTCCTGATTGTTGAGGATTTTTTCCTCGGTCGGATAAAGACCGCGAATAGCCTTCAGCGCCTCAAAAGCCTTGCCCGAGGCAACCAGCCCGTCGATCCGCTTGAGTTCCGCCAATATCTCATCATGCTGGAAGCAGTTCAGCAGCATGCTAACGGACTTGCGGAACATGTTCGTCGACTGTTCACGCCCTTCCGGGTTGATGAGGATCATCTGTGCGATGAAATAAAGCTGCCTCAGCGGGGTTGTCGCCTGCTCCGGCTGCAACACGTGGTTTTCAAGCAGGAACGTGACATCGTTCAGGAATTCGAGCGCCACCTTGCGATCCACCCGCAAGACCGCGCCGTTGATGAAAATCTTTTCGCCAGATTTCAGCGAGATTCGAAGTGTACTTTTCATTTCAGTCCATCCCTGATGATGGTTGTCACGTCAATTATGCCCTGGAAATTCGTCGACTGACGTTTCCGGATCAGTTCGCACTCTTTCAAAATCCAGATCGCGATCGAGATCAGATTGGCCCTCAGTTCCATAGCCAGTTGGTTATCCGGCTGCTTGAGGTCCTCAATGAAGCGGATCCAAACCCGCCGAGTGTAAAAAAGTGCTTCGATCGTATGGCGCTGGGAAGAACTATCCTTTGCCTCCACAAGCAGTTCGATCGATTTGGTCAACGCCTGTCGCTCGCGATCTTTCGCGTCTGCGACACCATCCTCCATGATTTCGGCGTAGGAAAACTGGTACATTCATGTATCCTTTATCTGCCGCCACCCCTGTTCATCAGAGGTAGTTCACCAGACTCATTTTTTGCAGACGCGATGTCAGGCTGTAGGCGATTTCGATCTGCTGCTGCAGCAGGTCGAGACGGGTCTTCGCTTCGTAGGTATCGATACCTTCGATATCCAGCAGATGCGTCTCGATGATCTTCTTCTGCGCGGCCAAAGAGTCGTTCGACTTTTTGACGCGTTCCTGCGAGAGGCCGAGGCCGCTGGCCTGCTGGTTCAAACCATCGATCGCGGTACCGATCGTCGTAACTGCGCGGGTGGCGACAGCTTCACGAACGCCGCTCGGAACCTTGTCGTCGAGGAAGGTCATCGCCGTCATTGCCGTCATCGCGAAATAACGCATGCCCTGCGAATTGCTGTTGGTCGATGTCTCGATCACTTCGTTCTGGCTGATCCGGCTCGTCATGTTGGTGTCGCTGGCCTTGGAGCCGAACGTCGTCCAGAAATCAACGTTCTGACCGGCGGTGAGACTGCCATGCGGCGGGTTGGTGACCGTCGTCGTGCCGTTGAATACGCCTTCCATATGGGTCATGAAGGCGTTGACCTGATCCTTGGACAGGTTGGCGATGCTGCCCACCGGCGGCGTCTGCGTCGCCATGAAATGGTTCAGCTCATCATTATAAGCGGTCTTCAGCGTCGAACCATCGGCGAAGTAGTCATCGACCGGCTTCACATCCGTATTCGTACCGGAAAACAGATATTCGCCATCGACAGCGGTGTTCGCGAAGCTGGTGAAATTGTTGAGCGCATTGGTAATTTTCTGGTTGACGGTGGCAAGCGTGGGCTGCGCGCTGCTCGTATTCGGCACCAGAACGCCGAGGATCTCCTGGGCAGCCTTTGCCATGCCATCCAATGCCGTCTGCGACGATTCAAGACGTTGCGTGGCAAAGGAATTGACCGTGACAAGCGAAGAAATCCGCTCCACATCCCGATTGAGATCGAGGCTGCGGGCCGTATTGGCGCCGAGCGTGACGCCGAGATCCGCATGCTTGCCCGTCGTCAGTTCGGTATTGAGCTTGGTCATCTCAAGCTGGGCCTTGAGGATGGTGCTGCGCATGCTGTTTTGCATCGCCAGCGATGAAATGAAGGACGTTTTCATCTTTTACCTCACCATGTCCATCAAGGACTTGAGCATTTCATCGACTGTGGTCACCAGCTTGGTGGCTGCCTTGTAAGACTGCTCGATATCCATGAGCAGCGACAGCTCCTCATCCAGGCTCACCGCCGTGTTGTTCGAATAGGAGGCGGCGGAGCGCTCATAAAGCGCGCTTTTCGCTTCGTTCGCCGAAGTCGCACCGGACCGTTCCTGTTCGAGCCAACCCATCGAGTTGGTGCCGTATTTCAGGATGCTGGTATTCGTATCGATACGTGTCGACGCGGCAAAACTCATGGGCGCGTCGAATGCGGTCACATAGCTGTCGATCAGGTTGGAAAAGCCGGTTCCACCCGTCGCTGTGGTATTGACAATATAAGCGGTACCGTTGATGCCGCCGTCGCGCAACAATTCCGGGTTTCCACCTTTCGAAATAATTAACGCGGAGTTGACGTTAATGCTGGCAGCAAGTCCCGGAACGATAACGCCAGCGGGAGGAATCTCGCTTGTTGCCGTTGCTCCCGCCCATGTGAACAGGCCAGGCTTCGCCGTCAGGGGCGTCGCGGGCGGCGCCGGCTGCGTGATCGGCTTTTCGGCAAACATGCTGATCAGGCCGCGGGCGATTTCGTCGAGCTGGCTTTGCATGGTCGGCGCCAGATCGTCGCGAACCTGCATCAGACCCTGCAGCGACCCTTCCGCTGTCGTGTTGCTGCCGTTGCCGGCCTTGAGCGCCACGCCGTCTACGTAGATCGCATTGCCCGTGGTCGTCGCATCGTAGCCCGGCTGTGCCTTGAAGGTGACCTTGCGCGGCACGACCTCAAACAGGGTCGCGCCTTCCGTCGTATAAAGCGCCACATCATTGTTTGGACGATTGACGACATTGATGCCCATGATGGACGAAATGTCCTTCAACAAGGTCTCGCGCTGATCAAGGGCATCGCTCGGATCACCGCCGATCGCCGTCTGCGCCTTGACCTCGTTATTGGCTTCCTCGAATTTTGCAAGCAGGCCATTCAGCTTGTCGACCTGAAGGGAGATTTCCTTGTCGGCACGCAGACGCATCGCCTGCAATTCGGAAGACGCCTTGTTCAGGGAACTGGCGACATCCGCAGCCGAGGTCACAGCCGTCGCCGCAAGGGCAGCATTGCTCGGCTTGGCGGCGTAACCGCTAAGGCTCTTCAGCAATTCCTTCATGTAGGTAGACGGCGAACTTTCATAATTGTTGCCGCCGAAAATGCTCTTCATCTCCTCAAGGCCGGTCAGAACGGTGTTCTGACCGGTGGCCAGCGAGGCGCTGGAGATCGTCTGCCTGAGAAGACTTTCATTCTGGGCACGGCCATTGGAGACGATACTCGCTCCGGCCATGGTCGTGCCGAGAATGGCGGTTCGCTTGACGTAATTCGCATTGCCGACATTGGCAATATTTTTCGAAGTAACGTCTGTCTGCTTACCTGTATTATTGAAAATCGACTGCGCAGTATTCATTGCTGACGTGAGCGACATTCATTTGTCCTCGTGAGAATTCTTATCTCTTCAGATTGATCAGGACATCCATCAAATCCGACCCGGTCTGGAAGACTTTCGAATTCGCAGTATAGATACGCTGGGATTCAATCATGTCGGTGAGTTCGCTGGCGATATCGACGTTCGAACCTTCCAGTGCACCCTTCTGGATGTAGCCGAAGCTGCCCGTCTGCGGGAAGCCGATGGTGACGACACCCGACTCGTTGCTGGGCAGATAAACGTTGCCGTTCTGCGGGCTGAGGTTGTCGACGCTTGGCACCGTGGCCACTGCCAGCTGATAGATGTTGCGGCGGCCGCCATCCTGATAGACTGCCGTCACCACGCCGTCCTTGCCGATTTCGACATCCTTGATCTGGCTCGGACCATTACCGTTCAGGATCGCCGTGCCGGGCGTGAACTTCGAGGAGAACTGCGTCATTTCCGACAGGTCGATATTGATCGACTGCGCCACACCGCTGTTACCGTCATTGATGGTGATGGACTTGGGCGAGGCGGTCGTAAGCTTGTTGGTGGCAGGATCAAAGGTCAGATCCACTTTTGCCTGAACAAGGGTAACCGGTGCTGTCGCCGTATAGGGGAAACCGCCGTTAGTCGACTGATCCTGACGATAAACTGCCACTTCCCAGGTGTTAGCACCGGTCTTGGTGTAGTAGAAATCGTAGAGAACCTTAGCACCGCCGCTATCGAATGCCGTCAACGACGTCTTGCTACCAACCGTCGCAGTCGCGGAATTGGTGCTCGGAAGCGATGCCCCCGGCACGATCGGATCATCACGGTTCAGGTTGGCCGGGAAGCTACCCTGCGTCGAGGGCGATGCCGTCAGACCGAAATTGTTGACGTTGATGGCCTCAAGACCGGTAAAGCCGTTAACGACGGCAGCCGGCGGGTTGGAGCCGTAGGGGTAACCCATCAGCTGGAAGCCCGCTGCGTTTTCCAGATAACCTTCGGCATTCTTCACGAAGGAGCCGGCGCGTGTGAGGTAAGGCGTGCCTGCACCATCCTGAACCACGAAGAAGCCGTTGCCCTGAATGGCAAGGTCGGTGCTCGAGGTGGTGTAGGAGAGGTTGCCCTGCTCCGAAATGCTGTAGCGTACGTTGGACTGCACGCCGCCGGAGGCATAGCTGCCCGACGAGGAGGGCAGAACGAGCGAGGAGAACGACGTCGATGCGCGCTTGTAACCGGTGGTGCTTGCGTTGGCGATGTTGTCGCCCACGGTGCCCAGCTTGTTCGCCTGCGCATTCATGCCGGACACACCGGTTCGCATAGTGCCGAAAATACTCATTCAAAAACCCTCGTGGTCATCTTCAGGGATAAGGTAAAGCGTTTGGCTTGCGTGAAGCTGTCTGAAATACCGCGCTTGAAAAAGACCACGCGGGTCAATGAAGATCATTGCCAATCAATGCTGTAGCCGAGGAACCGCTTGGAATCGACCGGATCGTAACCGAGCTTCTTGCGCAGCTTCTTACGCAGCTTGCTGATGTGGCTTTCAACGACATTCTCTTCGACGTCATCATCGAAGATGCCGTAGATGGCATTGAAAATCTGCGTCTTGGAAACGCGGCGTCCGCGATTGGCGATCAAATATTCAAGGATGCGGCGCTCGCGGCGCGGCAAGGGAAATACTTCACCACCGACTTCCGGATCACGGCCATCGGAGAAAACCCTGATAGGCCCGGCATCGGTGAAGTTGGAGATGACCTGCAGCCGGCGACGGATCGCCGCCGCACGCGCCAGGATTTCACGGGGGTGAACCGGCTTGCGCACGACATCGTCGACGCCGCTGTCGAACAGCGCCAGCGTCGATTCCAGCGAGGGCTGGTCGCTGACCGCGATAACCGGCGCCGTCGTGCGATCCCTGATCGCCTTCGGCAAAGAGAAGCTCCGGTCGCCCTGGCCGATCAGGAAGGCCTCCACGGCCGCCAGATCGCTGTCCGCAGCCGTCGAGACCCACTCCCCGAATTCAACCGGATCGAACCCGGTTGAGGGGATGCCCTCACGCCCAAATAGAGATGTATAGCCGTCTTTAACGAGCTCGCGCTCATCAACCACTACGATCATTCGTCCGCCTCCGAATCAGTGTGGTGTTTTCCAATGAGGCATTGATAAGAATCGGGGGATTCAGCGACAACTGTAGGAAATCATCGATAGATATTAATAATTGATTAACTATTTTGTGCCGATTTGATCTATATATAGTGGTTGTTAACCATATATGGCACAAAATTTTTGTGTAAAAATTTCAAAATCCCAAAAAAACCGCTTGCAGCGCCTTTTTTCGATCAATCTCTGGCCACATTTATCATGACGAGTCTCGGGACACCCGAAAACAACCAAAGATTGTTATCCGTCGCAGAAATTTTTCGCGTTGACGGTCCATTTCCCGTAGCCCGTCGCCACCAGATTGGCGATCACCCGACAGACATATTTCTTCTGCGCCGGATCGTTATTGGGGCCGGCATGGTAACGGGCGACCGCCATGGTCCAGGTTTCATGCCTGTTGTGGAGATTGCGCAGGAACATGGCGGCATATTCGACATTGCGGCGCGGGTCGAACATTTCGCGCGCCGATGTGAAGTTTTCGCCATGGAAATAGTGGTTTATCTGCATGCATCCGAGATCGATCAGCTTGGCGCCATTGCGCTTCGCCGCCTCGAAAGTGGTCAATGCCTCCTCCGTGGATGCCGCAAATACCGGTTTTCCTTCAATATTCATAGCATTGGGATCGAGCCGCCCCTTGCGGCCCGTCTCAGTCAGGCCAACGGAATAGAGAATTCCCTCCGGCACGCCATATTTGCGGGCGGCGGACTGGATTTCCCTTTCACAGACACCTGATGTTGCCGAAGCCGAGGCTTTTTCAGAGGTAGACGCCATTGTCAGCAGAAGAACGGCCAGAGCCGAGAGCGCCATCCATGCCTTCATTATGCACCCCCAAATTATCACCATTGCCCTGTCGGCCGTCCCGTGCGCCGGACTCGTCACGGTTGCGGCCTGCGGCGGCCTGCTGGCCCTGTTGCTGCGCCTGCTGATTTTGCTGATTGTTGCCTTGTGTGCCCGTTTGGTCACTCTTGTCGGAAGAAGCGATGCTGATGGTGATGTTATCGACCGTCAGACCCTGCGCTTTCAGGCCATCAAGAATGCTCTTGCTGTCTTCCTGAAGCTTTTTATAGGCCGCAACGCTCTCCACCGTCATGTGAACGGCGAGCTCGTCACCGGCCAGGCGCAGCGACATCGTCACCGATCCAAGCTCGATCGGCGTCATATGCAGCTTCAGCGTATGGACGACCTTACCGGTGCTGCTCTGGGCAGCGGCGTTGGACAGCGACGAACCGGGCTGCATGGCGCTGACCCATTCCGGATCATTAGCGATGAGACCGGTCAATGCCGATGCGTTGGTCGAGGGCGCCAGGCCGATGAACCGCCGTGAATCGAGAACAGTTATGGTATCGGCCGCCTTGCCGGTTCTTTCCCGGGCATCGAATTCAACGCGGCCTTCGCGCTGGACCGTGCTCATATCGAGTGCGCGGGACGTGCCTGAACGCGCGGAGGCGAAGCGGAATGCCGAAGCGCCGTTTTCGCTATCCGAGTCGGATTCGGCCTCATTGCCAGCAAGCTCGGCTCGTGTCGGCATGTCCTTGGGCGAAGGCTCCGTTTTGCCACGGACGGTCTCGGTCCTGTCGGACTTTACCGGGTCGGCCTTGCCGGCGATCGCCTGCGCGATTTCCTCAAGCGGTGTCTTGGCTGTTGCGATATCGCCGACATTGGTCGCGATCGTATTCAGATCCGCCAGTTTTGGATCAATGGCATCCGCCGTCGTTTCCGTATCCTTGTCGGCGTCGTCCTTTAGCTTCTTGCCGGTCTTGCCGTTTTCAGCCGGTGTGCGCGCCGGCTTCCCAGCGTTCTGAAGCTCGCCTGCCGTCTCATGGCTGCGGCCTTCTGCGGAATGGTCGTTGCCGATTACATTCAGGAAGGTCGAAGGCCGCTTGACCGGCGTCTTTGCTTCTTCTTCGCCACCTTCGGGCTGCGCGTGCTGCTCCTCAGCCGAACCTGCTTCCTGCTGATGCCGCGAATGCGGTGCCTGCGTTGGGCGCTCGTCGCGAATGGTGGACAGCGCCTCGCCGAAACTTCCGCCCTTGGCGTCGTCCCTCACCCCGGCGCTGCCGGCGCGTGGATCATTATATGGTGCATTCACTATCGCGTTGACGGTTCCGTCGATCATGGTGCCCCCTCGCCTTTCTTCAACAGGCTGTCGATTTCATCAAGCTTGCTGCGGCCGCTCGTTACGAGTTGCCGCACATCCTCGCCCTCATCGTCAGCCTTGTGGGTTTCAACCCGCCATATGCTCTTTTCTTCAGTGCCAGCTGTCCCATTCGAGGATGGGTTCTGTCTGGCGTCCTGCTGGGTAATCGCAGCGCCGGCCTCGGTGCCAGGAAGCCCCGGCTGCAACGAGGGTGGGCGGACCACCTGCTCGGCGATCGTCCTTGCCGCATCCCGCAGCGCCCTGTCGCGATCTGAAAGCTGTCCTTCGGGGATTTGCACGATTGTCTCGATTGCGCTCACCACATCGGGCGTGCCGATGTTGGAAAGGCTTTCATAAAGATTTGCCTGCACTTCCGGCTGGTCCGGCAGGGCGGGAGACAGAGCTTTCGCTTTCAGCGCCGCCATACGCGCCAGCCCGTCCTTGCCGCTGATCGCCGCAAGACGGGAGAGACGCAGATAGGCTTCCTTCTGCCTTTCCGTGTCCATCATGGCGAATGTTTCCTGGATCGTCTCTTCCCCGATGGAATCGGCGCGCTTGATCACCAGCGAGACCAGAAGATCCGCAAACTGGCTGGCATAGGGCGAATGCAGGAAGCGCCGCGCATAGCGCTGCGCATAATCGACACCGCGCGCCGCATCGCCGTCTTCAACCGCAATTGCCAGCGAGCGGCGAAGGGCCGCCTCCTCCACGATGGTGCCGGGTGCTTCCAGCCGGGCTATGTCGTAAAAACCGAGTGCGGCCAGCGGATCACGCGGGATCGTCACATTGCCGCCGATCAGTGCCAGGTAGGCACCGATCCGCGTGCCGCGATATTCAGGCACCATGGCTGCAATGCTCTGCGCCACCAGCGTACCCTTGCCCGAGAGGTATTTGCGCAGGATATCGGCGACGCGGCTGTCGAAATTGCCGTCCACATCGCGCGCGACCAGCAATTCCAGCGTCGCCGGATTGCCGCCGCTCATGGCATAGACAAGCGCCGCATCGACATTACGCGGATCCTTGAAGATCGCCGACGGCGCGCTTTTAAGCCGCTCATCGATCGTCTGGAGCAGGAACCGCTGCATTTCCGTTGCCGAATGGTCGCCCATGGCGACCGAATCCTGCACGAATTGCAGAGAGCGCAACATGGCATAGGGCATGAGGCTGTCTTGCGATTGCGAGAATGCCTTGATCGGCTCGGCACCGAGACCGCAAAGCGTCGCCGCGAGAAAAAGCCAGCGTTTCGAGGATTTCGTCACACTCACCCCCGATCGGCCTCAAGCAGGATTTCGATACGGCGGTTGGCATCCGCCAGAGGGTCTGCCGGCACCTGCAATCTGCGATCGGCAAAACCAGAAACCTGCTTCACCCGCTCTTCGGAGAGACCACCGCGCACTAGCATGTAATAGGCGCTGTGCGCACGATCCATCGAAAGTCGCCAGTTGTCATTGGCCTCGCCCTTGAACTGCCGCCCATCGGTATGGCCGCGGATCACCACGCTGCCGCCCCGCTCCTGAAGCAATTTACCGATCTTTTCCATGGCCAGAACCATTTCGCCGCGAGGCACGGCCGAGCCGACGTTGAACATCGGCGTCTCCGACTGGTCGGAAATGGTCAGCAGCAATCCGCCTTCGGCCGGCGTCACCACCAGGCCTTCAGAGAGCTTGCCGGTAATGCCTGAAATCTGCTTCTCGATCTCTTCGCGCAGCGTGTCGGCTTTTTGCCATTCGGCGTCAGTCGCCTGCTTCTCATCCGGCTGCGGTTTTACAAGTGCTGCCTGCTCGATGGCATCCGGGCGTTGCTGCGGCACAACGGCCGCAACTTCCATCGGCTTGCCATCTTGCGAAGGATCAGCGGGCTTTTGAGATGCTGCGGCTAACACCGCTTCGGCGTCCTTGGCCGCATCCTGCTGCTTCTCCGCCGTCTGCTGCGGCTCCGTCGGGTTCTGCTGCTGGTCGGCGCGGGTGATCTTCACCTGCTGGGTCCAGAAATCGGGATCGAAGGGATCGCGATAGGCCTCGCCGCCGCTTGCGCCCGTCGCCGGGCCGGAATCAGCTGCACCGCCCTCACCCTTGGCGCTGACATTGGCCTGCTGCCCGACCTGCTGGGCAATTTCCGCCAGCACGGAATAGGGGTTCTCGAAGAAGTCGGCTTCCGAGAAATTCGACTGTTCGCCAGTCTGGGACGTCAGATCCTCACCCGTCGCCGCGGCAGAGCCCTGGGTTACCTTTTCCGCCTTGATATTCGACTGGTCCTTTTTCTCAACACCCTCTTCCTTGTCCACGGGCTTTTCCAGCCCCTTGGACGAGGGTTTTTCATCGGACAGTTTTATCGGATTGAAATAGCTGGCGACCGAGGCCTTGGTTTCCTCGTTGGCGGCATTGACCAGCCACATGACGAGGAAGAACGCCATCATGGCCGTCATGAAGTCGGCGTAAGCGATTTTCCACGCGCCGCCATGGGCGCCATCGTGCCCGCCTTTGTGGCGTTTGACGATGATGATCTCGTTTTTGCCGTGGTGGTGATTTTCGCCTTCACTCATTTCATCACCTTGCGAAGACTGGACGCCCAGGCCGACATGCGGGTCACAAACACGCTTTCACCCAGTTCGACGGAAAGGTCGATGTCCGTGGTCTCGGTAAATTTCATCGTTTCTTCTTCGAAGCCCGGTTGGGCCTTCAAATGCTCGAACAAATCTCTGGGACCTTTGACGACAATCGTGACAGCCTCGCCATCCGGCATGGAAGCGCGCACGACATCCGCCAGCGCCGAAACCGCCTTGAGCGACAGCTCTTCCGTCAGAACCGGGGCAAGGATACCGGCAGTCTGTTCGCTGAGATTGGCCGCGATCGCATCGATGCCTTCGCGCAGCCCGCGGGACAGGAAAACCGCGATTTCTTCGAGATAGACGGAACGCAGGGCCTCCAGTTCGGCCGCATGGGAAGCCAATAACGCGTCCCGCTCGGCCTGCATCTTCTCGGTGATTTCCCGGGTCGCATCGTCGCGGCCACGGGCATAGGCAGCCTGCTTTTCGCTTTCGACATCGACGGTCTCGAATTCATCGAAACCGGTAGCGACATCGCCGAAACCGGACATGCCCTCGGCATCCGCCAGCGGATCGCCAAACGCCAGCCCGGCGGGCTGGCTGTCACCGAAATCCTTGAGATATCTTGCAATGGAGGCGCTCATGCACGCCCCCGGCAAAACTGGCCAGAGAGGCGAGACATGTTTCTTTGCCTGCGATTTAAGCCGTTTGGCGGCACCATCGTCATCCTTGCTACCCTGCCCGTCTCTTCGATTATTCCGGCCGGATCACGCCATGCGATCCAGCCGATATTACCCCGACGTTAGGTGTTCAAACTTGTGCGAGGATGAAGGCGGCCTGTTCCGGAAGCCCGCGCCTTGTCTTCGCACCCGCCCACGCCGGGCCAGACCCGTTATTTGAAGAGCTGGAGGATATTTTCCGCATTGGCATTGGCGATCGAAAGTGACTGGATGCCGAGTTGCTGCTGCGTCTGCAGCGCCTTCAGCCTGGTCGATTCCTCGTTCATATCCGCATCGACGAGACGGCCGATGCCCTTGTCGATCACGTCCATCAGGCTCGAGACGAAGTTCTCCTGCATGTCGATGCGGCTCTGCAGCGAACCAAGGCTGGATGCCGCGCTGGTCATCGCTTCAAGCTGTCCGTCGACAAAGGACATCATCGCATCCAGCACGTTGGCTTCGGTATATTGCTCTCCGGTCATCGTTCCCATTTTCTGGGCGAGGTCGGTCAGCTTGTTGATGTCGAGCGTCGATACCGAGATACCGAGTTTGCGGGTGTCGGGATCGACTGCAGCGGAAACGTCGTAGTACCAGTTGGTGTTCGGCGATGTCGTCGTTGCGACCAGAGTGGTGCTGTCGGTGGTTGGAGCGGCGGCACTTGCGGGATCCGTGGAGGTGAGTTTCACCCAGACGCCATCACCGATCTTCAAATATCCCTGGGTACTGCCAGCATTGGTGTAGATGCCTGTTGCCTTGAGACTGAAGCCAGCCAAAGCAGCCACTTCGCTGTCATTCAGCGTAGCGACCACATAATTCTTGTCGGTGACCGTAGGAAGCGCAGGTGATGCAGGCGTGTCCGTCGTGCGCATCGTCACTGTCGCTTCATTCTTACGTAGGAAGCGGGCCTCGGTGTCGAGAATGCCAAATTTTCCGCCGCTCAGATCGAACAGCACGGTGCTCGAATCAAGCGAATAATCGACCGTCGTTACGCCCACCGCGCCTGCAGCGGTGCGGGTAAACGAAGCAACGATCTTCTTGATGATCGGCTCTTCGGCCGCCGGCGTCTTGCCATCGCCGATTTTCGCCTGAAGCCAGTTTTCGCCGGAGAAGGAGGCCGATTCGGAAATGCTTCTCAGCTGATCCTGAAGTTGCTTGATTTCTTCCTGGATCTTCGTTCGGTTGCTGCCCACACCATAGGCGGCGACCAGCTTCGCCTTAAGAGACTTGACCGTCTCGATGGCGCTTTCAACGGCCTCGAAAGCAGTGTCGACCTTGGCGGCTCCAAGACCCAGCGCATCCTGTACGGCCGAAAGCGCCGTATTGTCGGACCGCATGGTCGTTGAGATAGACCAATAGGCCGCGTTATCCGCCGCCGTCTCGACACGGTAACCGGAGGAGACACGCGCCTGCGTTGTCTCAAGGCTCTTGTCGATCATGCGCAAGGTTTGCAGCGCGGCCATTGCCGCCGCATTGGTCATAATGCTGGTCATGGGTTCCACCCAATTCAAAATATAAGAAAAAATCCGGCGCAGCGCCGAAAACGAGCAGGAGCATCATGCGCATCGGCGATGGTTGAAATGAGCCACCGCGACCTGCCGTTCGTTAACAAATCGTTAATTCGATAGGTACCAAACAACAACGCTGATTTGCAAGGCGTTCCTCGCTTCCCCAGAGCGGTTTTGCATAAAGCGGCAGGCTTCAGGCAAGGTCGGGCGAAAAAGCGATAAAACAAAACCGTCGCGGCCGCCATTTTAGCGGTCGCAACGATCAATCGATGACAATATCGGTGGTGTGGTTCAGGCCGCTTCGCCCTGATGGGCCGGAACGAATCGGGCCGCCATCAGGCTTCTGCGCAGGAACTCGGTGTTCTCATCCGGGTTTTCCGAAGGATTCTGAAACGAAACATGATTGATCTCGACCGCCGCATGTTCATTGGCGAGGATCAATTGCGCATAAACCGTGGCGCCCTTCGGTTTGATTTCGAGATCAAGAACGATCTCCGGGGCGCCTTCCCATTCGAGCTTGTATTCGCCACCCGCACCGAAATTGATCGTGCCGGGATGATAATAAAGCTCCGCGGCTGAAGAGACGAGGTCGGCGATGCTGCCATAGCACTCGAATCTGAGCAGCGAAATCAGGTCTGCCGGGTCTAGCAATCGTAATTCGGTGGCGATCGGGTTGATCGCCTCTGCGACGATCATTTCCCGCTGTTCAGAATAGGCGGATTTTTTCATTGGTTTTATTGAACCCGTATTTTCGATGACTTCATGGCGTAAACCCGATGAACGAGCTCAGCCACAGCCTTGTAAAAGGCTGGTGGAATCACACTATCGATCGAGACTTGCGCAAACATGGAGCGTGCGAGCGGCGGATCTTCAAAAACGGGGATATTGTTTGCTTCCGCAATCTCGCGGATTTTCAATGCGATAAGGTCCTGACCCTTGGCGACGACGACAGGCGCATCGCCTTCTTCGCGCACGTAACGCAGCGCCACCGCAAAGTGTGTCGGGTTGGCGATGACAAGTGTTGCGCGCGGCACGTTGTTGATCATGCGACGGCGGGCGCGATCGCGGGCGATTGAGCGCTGGCGGGATTTGACCACCGGGTCGCCCTGCGATTGCTTATACTCTTCCTTCACCTCATGCTTCGTCATCTTCAGCTGGCTAAACCAGTGGTGGCGGGTCCACAAAAGGTCGACGGCGGCTAGCAATGCGGTCGAAAACAGGATCACGACCATCATTTTTTTGACGAGTTCGACAACCTTGACGAAAATCACTTGCGGATCGGAAAACATCAGGTCGATCAGGCCGTAGAAATCGCCGCGCAGCGACATGAACATGATGATCGATACGATCAATATCTTGAACAGCGACTTGCCGAATTCCACGAAGCCCTGCTTGGAGTAGATGCGCGTGAACCCCTTCGCGGGCGAGATGCGCGACCATTGCGGGCGCACCCTCTCAAGCACTGGCGACGGCAGGTTCTGGAGAAACGACGAGGCAAGGCCGAAGATGATGAACATGATCATGGCCGGCATGAGCAGATAGGCCATGGAAGTGCCGAGGAAATAAAGCAGCGACAGGGCATCCGGCCGGGTGCTGAGGTCCCACTGGTCGGGCTGGCCGAACAGGTCTTTCAGCGTGACGCCAAGACGGCCGGCGCCATCGGGCAGAAAGAAGACCAGATAACAGTAAAATGCGAGCGACGAAGCAAAGATCGGCACTTCCCGAGAGAAGGGAAGATTGCCCTTCTCAGCCGCATCGCGGAGCTTTTTCTCCGTCGGGGCTTCTGTTTTACTGTCCTTGTCCTCATCGTCTGCCAAGGCACGTTCCCGGGATCAAAAAAAGGCCCGCCGATCCCGGCAGGCCGTCATCCCGAAACTAGCGCTCGAGACCGGCCATCGCAATGGCCGGCTCTGCCCGAAGGGCGAGTTATCAACCGGCTTCCGCTTAGGCAGCCGCCGATTGTTCGTCCGCTCCGGCTTCCTTCAGCTGGATCTGGCCGGAATTGGCCAGACGGATCGCCTCCTGGGCCACCGCGCGGCGGGCGATCGCCACTTCGCGGGTATTGATCGAGGCCTGCGGTACGGCGAGATCCGATTCGATCATGCGGCGCTGGCGCGGGCTGATGCTGGACAGCACACATTCCTTGATTTCCATCGTGGCGCCGCGCAGCGCCATCGTCAGAACATCGGCAGAAACATCGTTGAGCAGCATGACGCGGCTGCGCTGCGGCATGAACATGAGGTCGTCGAAGAGGAAGAGCTTCGGCTTTACCTTGTTTGCTGCTTCCTTGCTCAACGTTTCGAGCGAGCTGAGCAGCGTGTCGACCTGCGGCTTCTCCAGCTCGTTCATCAGATCGGCAACCTTGGTGGAGCCGCCTGCATTACGTTCCGCTTCGATCTCGTTGATGAGGTTGACCACACGCTTCTCGATGATCTGGGCGGCCGTCTGGCTCACTTCCTTCATGTTCACCGTGCGGTTCATGATATCGGCGCGCTGCTCTTCGGGAATGGTCAGAAGAACCTTGGCGCCGAAGGACGAGGGCAGCATGGAGAGGATGTAGGCGATGGTCTGGGGATGCTCGCGCAGCAGGAACTTGCCGACGAATTCCGGCTCGGCTTCCTGCAGGCGATCCCAGATCGACGCTTCATAGGCCTGGAAGGCCGCACGGCGGCCGAGAAGGCTGTCCACCTCTTCAGGGGTCAGACCTTCTTCGAGAATGCTTTCGATTGCCTTGGCATTGTCCATCAGACCCGTTCCTTCGGTGAACAGGTCTTCGAACTCCGCGACGATCTGGGCAAGTTCGTCGGGAGGAATGACACGCAGGGTCTGAGCCGAGGAAATGATCATCTGCAATTCGTGCTGCGTGAAAAACTTCAGCAGCTTGCCGGCGACGCCCTTGCCCATGGCAAGCAGCACCGCGGCCGCCTTGTCGGTCTGAGACAACGGCTTCCCTGCCAGCGGGTTACCGAAATCCTCGAAGTCCATCATGGTCTTTCCTCTCCGTCCCCACAGGGATCAGGCTTTTCTCGTACTCATTACTTCAATCAATTTTACGCCGAAGCGCGTATCGTCGTCTTCAAGTACCGTTATCTCACCGCGCGCAATACGGCGGCCATTCACCATGATTTCGACCGGCTCGCCGATCTTGCGGTCAAGCGCAATCGTCGCACCCTCTTCGAGGTTCATCAGGCCCGAAACCAGCATACGGCTGGTGCCGAGAACGATCTGGACATCGATCGGGATGTCCATGATCATTTCCATGTTTTCGGACAATCCGCTGCCGAGCGGCGCCTTCAGACCCGCGACCTGCGGGGCCGCAGTGAAATCGTCCATCGCAAAACCGGCCGCTCCGCCACCGAAGGCGGAAAGATCGGTATCAATGGAAGCATCTTCCGTGCTTCCGAAATCGCCGAAGTCGCCAAAATCGGACAGCGAACCTTCCGCATCCGTCTTGAGGACGCCACGCAGATCGCCGATAGCCTGGTCGAGGTCGCCGGCATCTTCCAGCGACGGCAGCTCCGCATCATCGGTCACAGGTGTTTTCTTCGTAGCCATGCGCTGATTATTCCCTTTGAAACTTGCGTCAGCCTGCCCAGAACCCAAAAGGGCGGGCAGGATTTAACCCATCAGATGTCGCAAAATCTCGTCGTCCGTGCTGACATTGTTCTTCACCCGAACCATGTAGCGGTCACCGGACTTGCCGAATTCGCAATTATAAAGCTTGGAGCCGTTGGCGCTGACCTCGACGCCGATATCGTCCTGCTTCAGATCCTGAAACGGAATGACGTCGCCGGCCACCAGTTTGGAAATTGTCCGCAGCGTCAGCGTTTCAAGCTTGATGCGCGCCTCGAGCGTTACCTGCGATCTCTTCACCTGCTGCGAGATCATCTCCATCCATTCCTCCTGCTTCTTCAGCGCCTGGGCCGAAGCTTTGGGCGCGACGATGGAGGTCTTGAGCAGGGGCCGCTGCGGCACGATGAGAGAAAACTCGGACGAAACCTTGCCGATATCGATCTTCATGCGGATGGTGACGCCGTAAAGGCCGGCAATCATCTCGTCGAAGGCGCTCTTTCCGTTGGCGCTGAACGGCGGGTCGATTGTCGCCTCGAAGCCGCCCGGCGCGTTGACGCCCGAACGCAGGACACCCGCGATGCGGCCGAGAACCATGGCCGCAAGGTCAAGCTCGATATGCGATAGGCTGCGTTCATCCGGGTCGCCGATGGTGTCTGGCGCCGCACCCAGCATGCGCTCCATGAGCGCGATGACGAAGCCGTTGCCGACCGCCATCATGAAATTGGGGCACCAGTTGCGCAGCGAACAATCGGCAATCGAGACGTTCTGTCCGACATTGGCGATGAGATCGGTCATCAGCCCCGATTCGGAACCGATATATTCGACGTCGATCGCGATGCCGGTCTCGCTGTGAAAGATATCAGGCAGGAATTCGCTGTAGAGGTGGCCGATATCGGAGCCGATCCTGGCGATCGTCTTGCGATCGGAAAGCCCGCCGGTGAGTTGCGCGAGCAGGGCCGTGTCGATGGCGGGGGCTCTTTGCGCTGCAGCTTTTGCCATGGTCATGCCGCCTTGTTTTCGCCGCCGGGATTCATCATCTCCTGCTCGACGGCGTCGATGGACGGCCGCTCGTAGTTGGAGATGGTCTTGCGGCCATATTCAAGTGCGACCTGCGGCACCGAGCCGTTCATGTAGGCGATCAGTGTCTGCTTGACGATGATGTAGAGGCGGTGCTGCTTGGAGCGGACGATCTTGACCTGCGACGCGAGCGGGTTGCAGATCGAGTAGGATAGGATGATGCCGAGCATGGTGCCGACGAGTGCGGCGCCGATGAGGCCGCCCAGCACTTCGGGCGATTCGTTGATCTTGCCCATGGCCTTGATGACGCCGAGAACCGCCGCGACGATCCCGATGGCGGGGAAGGAATCCCCCATGGTGGTGATCGCGTGGTAAGGTTTCAGCTTGTCATTGAGGATGGTCTCGATTTCCTCATCCATCAGCGCCTCGATCTCATGACTGCGGGCATTGCCGATGATGATGAGGCGGACATAGTCGCAGATGAACGAGGTCAGTTCCTTGTTCTTCAGAACCGAAGGCGCCGACTGGAAGATCGAGGATTCTTCCGGATTGTCGATATGGGCTTCGATCTCATTGCGCGATTTCGTGCGCAGGTCGCGCATCAGCGAATAAAGCACGCCGAGCACGTCGAGATAGTTGCGCTCCTTCGGAACCGAGTGTTTGAAGGCCTCGCCGAGCGCCTTGCCCGAATCTTTCACGACCTTCATCGGGTTCGCCATGATGAAGCCGCCAAGCCCCGCTCCGCCGATAATCAACAGTTCGAACGGCTGAATGAGGACGTCCAGATGGCCGCCCATCGCCATGTAGCCGCCGATGATGCAGCCGAAGGTGATTATAAGTCCAATTACAATATTCATTGATCGACCACGCCCGAACAGTGTTCCATGCCGACATCTCTAGAAAATGTGGCTTGCGTGAACCTGTCCGCTACGCCTCTTTCATGCTTCTCCAGCAATCAGTTTCGCACAAGCAAGCTACGGCAATATGCCGGCAAAGGCGGACGTGCGCCTTGAGATCGGGATCAAACGAGAGCGGCGGTTCAGTGACTTCCACCTACACCAGCTACAGACTGATCAGTCAGGACATCGGCAAGTCGCTTGAGCGCGTGTCGAAGCAGCCCGACGTGGCGCGCGAAACCGAATATTACCGCGCAAAAATCGGCGATGTGAAATCCATCGACGACTTCATGGCCGATACACGCCTTTATAATTACGCGCTGAAAGCTCACGGCCTCGAAGATATGGCCTATGCCAAAGCCTTCATCCGCAAGGTGCTGACCGAAGGCACGTCGGACAAGAATGCCTTCGCCAACAAGCTTTCCGACAATCGTTACGCGGATCTGGCGAAATCGCTGAATTTTGCGGAGTTGGGAAAAGCTGCGACCGCGACTGAGGCGGCACAATCGGGCACCATCGAGAAATATACCCGCCAGACGCTGGAACAGACAGCCGGCGATGACAATAACGGTGTCCGGCTTGCCCTTTATTTCGAGCGCAAGGCGCCGACGATCAAATCAGGCATGGATTTCCTGGCCGACGATGCGCTCGCGCAGGTGTTCCGCACAGCCTTCAACCTGCCCGACGAATTTGCCGCTGCGAGTGTCGAGAAACAGGCCGCTCTTATCGAAAAATCCATCAAGATCAAGGATCTGCAGGATCCTGAGAAGGTCGGCAAGCTGCTCGAGCGTTTCACCATCATGTGGGAAATGCAAAACCCCTCGACGACCTACGACCCCCTGGCCGTTTTCGGCTCCTCCAGCGGCTACGGTATTTCCCCGGACCTGCTGATTTCCATCAACTCCCTGAAACTCGGAGGCAAATGATATGCAATCCGGACTATATGTCGCCCTGTCCTCGCAGATCGCGCTGGAGCGCCGTCTCACCACCATTTCCGATAATATGGCGAATGTGAACACGGTCGGCTTCCGTGGCTCCGAAGTGAAATTCGACGAAATGGTCGCCAAGAACCACAATGACATGAATGCCAAAGTGGCCTTCGTTTCACAGGGCAACGACTATCTCTCCACTCGCCAGGGTGCTTTCGAGCAGACCGGCAATTCCTTTGATTTTGCCATCAAGGGCGACGCCTGGTTCTCGATGGACACGCCTGATGGCCCGATTCTCAGCCGTGACGGCCGTTTCACCATGCGCCCGGACGGCGCGCTGATCTCCTCGAACGGTTATCCCGTTCTTGACTCCGGCGGCGGTCCCATCCAGCTCAATCCGAATGGCGGACCGATCACCGTCGGCCTCGACGGTGCCATCAGGCAGAACGAAAACATCGTCGCCACGCTCGGCATCTTCAAGGCGGATTTCTCGCAAGGTTTCCTGCGCCATCCCAATAGCGGCGTGAAACCCGTTGCTCAGCCGACACCGGTCGTCAACGATCACGAGGTCGGCGTCGTTCAGGGTTATCTCGAACAGTCGAACGTCAACGGCATTTCCCAGATGACGCAGCTCATTCAGGTCAACCGGGCCTTTGAGAGCATTTCCTCGCTGATGCGCGACACCGAATCCACCTTCGGCGAAGGCATCAAGACGCTTGGCGGCGCGCGTTAAGGAACTGATGTATGACAATGCCGGACCCCATGCTCTCGGCTGAGGCCATTTCACCGAAGCTCGCGCAACTGGCGAGTCTCACCGGGCACTATGCCGATCCGGAGTTTTCGGTGGCGCCGGGCGGCCATGTCCGCACCATTGCCGCAGGACACTATACGGTGTCCGGCCTGTCGCGGCATGTGCGGCTCGGCGAGTTCGTCGCCCACCGCAGTGCGACCGGCATCCATCTCGGCGAAGTGGTGCGCGTGGAGCCGGACATCTGCTACGTCTGCCCCATCGAACCGGGCGAACCGATCGGCATCCACGACACCGTCATCCGCAAGGGCGCTTTCCGTGTTGCGCCTGACGACAGCTGGTGTGGGCGCACCATCAATGCGCTGGGCGAACCCATCGACGGCCAGGGGCCGCTTTCCTCCGGTACAGAACGCCGGTCGATTTCCAACAATGCGCCGCCATCGATGACGCGCAAGCGGGTGGAGACGCCTTTCAAGACCGGCGTGCGGGCAATCGATATTTTCTCGCCTTTGTGCCTCGGCCAGCGTCTCGGCATTTTCGCCGGTTCGGGCGTCGGCAAATCCACGCTGCTGTCGATGCTCGCCAAGGCCGACGCTTTCGACAAGGTGGTGATTGCGCTGGTCGGCGAACGCGGACGCGAAGTGCGCGAATTCATCGAAGACACGATGGGCGAGAATATGAGCAAGTCCATCGCAGTCGTTGCGACCAGCGATGAAAGCCCGATGCTGCGCAAGATGGCCCCGCTTTCCGCCGTCACAATTGCCGAGCACTTCCGCGACAAGGGCGATAACGTCCTTCTCATCATCGACAGCGTCACCCGTTTCGCCCATGCGATCCGCGAAGTGGCGGTTGCTTCCGGCGAGCCGCCGGTGGCGCGCGGTTACCCGGCCTCGGTCTTCACTGAGCTGCCGCGCCTTCTGGAGCGGGCGGGACCGGGCGCTGAAGGCACCGGCACCATCACCGCCATCGTCTCCATTCTGGTGGATGGCGACAATCACAACGATCCGATCGCCGATTCGACCCGTGGCATTCTCGACGGTCATATCGTGCTGGACCGCAGCCTTGCCGAAGAAGGCCGTTATCCGCCGATCAATCCGCTCGCCTCGATCTCGCGTCTCGCCAAGAAGGCATGGACGCCGGATCAGGAAAAACTGGTCTCGCGCCTGAAGGCGCTGGTGCATCGCTTCGAGGAAACGCGGGATCTGCGCCTCATCGGCGGTTACCGGCCCGGCACCGATCCTGATCTCGACATGGCGATAAAGCAGGTCCCGATCATCTACGAAACGCTGAAACAGCTTCCGAACGAACCGGCAGCGCAGGACGCCTATGCCGATCTGGCGACGGCGTTACGGGGCGGAGCGCAGAATAATCAGCCGCAGGTAAACCCGAGAATGAGAGGCTGACGCCGTGAAAAAGAAAAAAATCGACAATGGCGACGTCGAGGACGCACGGCCGCAGCCGCCTTTCTTCACGCTCGACCGCATTCTGGCCTGGACGGGAATAGGGCTTGCCGCTGCCGCCGCATTTTTTCCCTGGTACGTGTTCTTCAACGAAGACAAGTTTGGGATAAAGGTGGCGGGCGGTGACCGTACACGCGACCTGCCTCACACAGGCCCCCGGGAGGTCTTCAGCGTTTCGCCGATGGCCATGACCAACCGCAACAAGGAAGACATGCCGCCGCCGGGCGAACTGCCGGACATGCTGACGACGGCGACAGTCAACGCCAGCGGCAAGGAAAAGCAGAACGATCTCGCCGCCGGTGTGGAAGATCAGCCCTTCCCCGGCCAGACCTCGTTCCGCCTGCTGCATGTTTCAAACGGTCGCGCGCTGATCGAGGATGGATCAGGCATGTATATGGTGCGGGTCGGCTCCACCCTGCCCGACAATGCGCTTCTGACCAAGATCGAGCAGCGCAGCGGTGAATGGCAGATCGAGACTTCTTCCGGAAAAACCTATCGTCCTGAAAAATAGACGGTTTTTCTTCCCTCAAAAAAGGCGCGCCGCATCTGCCGGCGCGCCTTTTTTGTTTCACACATACCGGTTCTTCCGCCGTTTGGTGCCTTCGCCCTTCTCCGCAAGTCTGACGCAAGATTAGCCCCGTAGGTTCGGGCCATACGAGATGGAGAAGTCTATGCAACCGATTCAACTGTTCGATCTGGCATCCCGCCAAGCGGAATGGCTGAGCGTGAGGCAGGAAGTCGTGGCGACCAACATCGCCAACGCCAACACCCCCAAGTTCCACGCCAAGGATGTCAACCCTTTCGAAGCGGTCATGCAGGCCACCAGCCAGCAGGTCGGCATGGCAAAGACACATCCCGCCCATTTCGGTGCAAGCGACCTCAGCGAAACTATCGCCGTGCGCGACAACCCGATCAATAACGAGATCGGCATGCAGGAATCCGGCAATTCGGTCGCGCTTGCTGAAGAAATGACCAAGACCGGCGAGATCAAGCGGCAGTACGACCTGAACGCCAATCTGGTCAAATCCTTCCATCGCATGATGCTGATGACGGTTAAGAGGTAAGCTATGGATCCCTTGAGTGCGGCGAGCAAGATCGCGGGCAGCGGCCTGGAAGTGCAGTCCACCCGACTGCGCGTCGTTTCCGAAAACATCGCCAACGCCAGATCGACCGGCGACACCCCCGGCGCCGACCCCTATCGCCGCAAGACGGTCACCTTCGGCCAGGAGCTCGACCGCGCCACCGGCGTGGACCGCGTGACGGTGAAGAAGCTCGGTGTCGACCGTGGCGATTTCGTTCACGAATACGATCCCGGCAACCCGGCCGCCGACACCAACGGCATGGTGAAGATGCCGAATGTCAACATCCTGATTGAAATGGCCGACATGCGCGAAGCCAACCGCAGCTATGACGCCAACCTTCAGGTCATCCGCCAGACACGCGACCTCGTCGCTTCCACCATCGACCTTCTGAAGGCATCACAATGATCGACGGCATCAAGCAACTCGGTTCTCTTTCGCTCACGCGCGGCGCGAGCGACATCTCCTCGCTGACGGAAAGCGTCTTCGGCAGCCAGCAGACGACGCCGGCCCAGCAGACGGGCGCAAGCTTCGCAAGCGTTCTCGGCAACGTATCGCTGGATGCGATGAACAACCTG
Organism: Agrobacterium sp. ICMP 6402; assembly: GCF_009498615.1. Classification (NCBI taxonomy): domain Bacteria; kingdom Pseudomonadati; phylum Pseudomonadota; class Alphaproteobacteria; order Hyphomicrobiales; family Rhizobiaceae; genus Agrobacterium; species Agrobacterium sp. ICMP 6402. The sequence goes on along the minus strand of NZ_QSNV01000001.1, from coordinate 84,053 downwards.
AAGAAGGCGGAAGTCGCCTCCTTCGAAGGCATTCAGGGCAAGGCGAACACGCGTGAAGTGGTCGATGCCGTGCTTTCGGCCGAGCAATCGCTGCAGACCGCCATCGCGCTGCGCGACAAGATCGTGTCGGCCTATCTCGACATTACCAAGATGCAGATCTAGCCCAGCGGGAATATTGATATGAGAGCTCTTGCAATCGCCGCCACCGGTATGGACGCCCAGCAGACCAATCTGGAAGTCATCGCCAACAACATCGCCAACATCAACACCACAGGCTACAAGCGCGCGCGTGCTGAGTTTACCGATCTGCTCTACCAGACCGAGCGCATGCAGGGCGTGCCGAACCGCGCCAATCAGGCCATCGTGCCGGAAGGCGCCAATATCGGTCTCGGCGTGCAGACTTCGGCCGTGCGTAACATCCACACCCAGGGCAACCTGATCGAAACCGGCAACAAGCTCGACGTGGCGATTATCGGACAGGGCTGGTTCCAGATCGAGGCGGCCGACGGTTCGACGCTCTACAGCCGCGCCGGCGCCTTCAACAAGAATGCCGACGGCAATCTGGTGACGGTCGACGGCTACAACGTCATTCCGAACATCAATATCCCGACCGACGCGCAGGACATCACCGTTACCCGCACGGGTCAGGTGACGGCCCGTATCGGCAACGCCGCTGACTTCACCGAACTTGGCCAGCTGACCATCGCCAACTTCGCCAACGAAGCGGGCCTGAAGCCGCTCGGTGACAACCTTTTTGCCCAGACGCCGGCTTCCGGCGACGCGGTCATCGGTGTGCCTGATGATCCGAGCTACGGCTACATCAAGCAGTCCTATCTTGAAGGCTCGAACGTCGATGCCGTCAAGGAAATCACCGACCTGATCACGGCGCAGCGCGCCTATGAGATGAATTCCAAGGTCATCACCACCGCTGACGAAATGGCATCGATTGTCAGTAAGAACCTGAAATAAGAACGGAAAGGCAGGCGGACATGAGGTTTGGCCGAAACAATAACAGCTGCAGAACGGTGCTCGTCCGTATGTGCCTGGCGTCTGCCTTTTCATTGGTTGCCATGGCGCCGGCTCTCGCGCAGGCGCCGATGGCGCTGGTTCCCACACGCACCATCTATCCGGGCGAGACCATCTCGTCCGACCAGGTGAAGCCGGTGGAAGTGACCAATCCCAATATTTCCTCAGGTTACGCGACCGATATCAGCGAAGTCGAAGGCATGATCTCCAAGCAGACCCTGCTTCCCGGCCGCACGATCCCGGTCGCCGCACTGCGCGAAGCGTCTCTGGTCGTGCGCGGCACCAGCGTCAAGCTCGTCTTCACCATCGGCAACATGACGTTGATGGCGTCGGGAACGCCGATGACGGACGGCTCGCTTGGTGAAGTGGTGCGGGTGCGCAACATCGATTCCGGCGTGATGGTCAGCGGCACTGTCATGAAAGACGGAACCATTCAGGTGATGGCGAAATGAGATTGCTTCGTATCCTGGCCGCGGCCATTCTGTTTTCGGCCCAGCCGTTCCTTCCCGTACCTGCGGCCCATGCCGATACATCCCGTATCAAGGATATCGCATCGCTGCAGGCCGGACGCGACAACCAGCTGATCGGATACGGTCTCGTCGTTGGCGTGCAGGGCACGGGCGACAGCCTGCGCTCCTCGCCATTCACCGAACAATCCATGCGCGCGATGCTGCAGAATCTCGGCATCACCACGCAGGGCGGCCAGTCGAACGCCAAGAACATCGCCGCAGTGATGGTGACGGCCAATCTGCCGCCCTTCGCCAGCCCCGGCAGCCGTGTAGACGTGACGGTCAGTTCTCTCGGCGATGCCACCTCGCTGCGTGGCGGCACGCTGATCATGACTTCGCTTTCCGGTGCTGACGGGCAGATCTATGCGGTCGCGCAGGGCGCACTGATCGTCAACGGCTTTTCGGCGCAGGGCGATGCAGCGACGCTGACTCAGGGTGTGACCACCTCTGCCCGCGTGCCGAACGGCGCGATCATCGAGCGCGAATTGCCGTCCAAATTCAAGGATTCAGTCAATCTGGTCCTTCAGCTGCGCAATCCCGATTTTTCGACTGCGGTGCGTGTCGCGGACGTTGTCAACGCCTTTGCCCGCGCCCGTTACGGCGATGGTATCGCCGAGCCGCGCGATTCGCAGGAAATCGCGGTACAGAAACCCCGCACCGCTGACCTCACCCGGCTGATGGCGGAAATCGAGAACCTGACGGTGGAGACGGATACGCCCGCCAAGGTCGTAATCAACGAACGCACCGGCACGATTGTCATCGGCGCGGATGTGCGCATCTCCCGCGTTGCCGTCAGCTATGGAACACTGACCGTGCAGGTGACGGAATCACCGCAGGTCATCCAGCCGGCGCCCTTCTCGCGCGGCCAGACCGCCGTGCAGCCGCAGACGGATATCATGGCGCTGCAGGAAGGCAGCAAGGTCGCCATCGTCGAAGGTCCTGACCTTCGCACGCTGGTTGCCGGTCTCAACAGCATCGGGCTCAAGGCGGATGGCATCATATCCATCCTGCAAGGCATCAAATCCGCCGGCGCCCTTCAGGCGGAGCTTGTGCTGCAATGATGGAACATCTTAAAAACAAAGCTTTTCCGAATGGTCTTGCCCGGTTCGCGGTCGTCGCCTCGCTGCTTTTGCTGTTGCCGGCCGCTTCTGCCGAAAGCCAGCAGAACGTGGTCTCGGAACTCAGCACGCAGGATGAAATCCAGAAATTCTGCACCAATATCGCCGATGCGGCCCGCGACCAGCGGTACCTGATGCAAAAGCAGGAGCTTGAAAAGCTTCAGGCCGACGTCAATGAGCGCATCTCCGTGCTGGAAGACCGCAAGGCGGAATATGAGGACTGGCTGGCGCGCCGCGAACATTTCCTAGCCCAGGCAAAAGCCAATCTCGTCGATGTCTACAAGACGATGAAGGCGGATGCCGCCGCACCCCAGCTCGAGAAGATGCATGTGGAGATTGCGGCCGCCATCATCATGCAGCTGCCGCCGCGCCAATCCGGCCTCATCCTCAGCGAGATGGATGCGCAGAAAGCCGCCACCGTCGCCGGCATCATGTCGCAGGCAACCGACAAAAACACTTCGAAGGATCCTTCATGAGCACGCGTCGTCTTCCGGCCCTCCTCCTGCCGCTTGCCCTGCTTGCTGGCTGCCAGAACAACCAGACCCTGAAGGAAATCGGCAACGCACCGGCGATGAGCCCGATCGGCAGCGGCCTGCAATTCAGCCAGACGCCGCAGATGGGCATGTATCCCAAGCAGCCGAAACATATGGCCAGCGGCTATTCGCTGTGGAGCGACAGCCAGGGCGCCTTGTTCAAGGATCTGCGCGCGCTGAACATCGGCGACATTCTGACCGTCAACATCCAGATCAACGACAAGGCCGATTTCGACAACGAGACCGAGCGTAACCGCACCAATTCCAGCGGTCTGAACTGGAAGGCCAAGGCGGAAATCTTCGGCTGGACGCCGGAAGCGGACTCCAACATCAAATACGGCTCCGACACCGACACCCAGGCCAAGGGCAAGACCAAGCGTTCCGAAAAGCTGACGCTGATGGTGGCCGCCGTCGTCACGGGCATTCTGGAAAACGGCAACCTCATCATCAGCGGTTCGCAGGAAGTGCGCGTCAACCATGAAATCCGCATCCTCAATGTCGGCGGTATCGTCAGGCCGCAGGATGTCGATGCGCAGAACATGATCTCTTACGAGCGCATTGCCGAGGCACGTATCTCCTACGGCGGTCGTGGCCGCCTGACGGAAGTGCAGCAACCCCCGGTCGGTCAGCAGGTCGTCGACCTGTTCTCGCCGCTTTGACGCCGGTTTGCGGGAGCGGGACTGACCATGGAAAACGAACAGGCTGAGAGCAAGAAAAAGTCCTCCCCGGTCGTCATGACGATCGTGGGCGTGGTGATCCTGACGCTGCTCGGTGCGGGCGGCGGCTGGCTGGTGGGCGGCATGATCGCCCCCAAGCTCGCCGGCGCGGAAGCCGCAGCACACGCGCCGGCCGCTTCGGCTGAAAAGGGCAAGGGCGCCGAGGGCATCGAAAAAATCTCCGCCGAAGCGAACGGCATCGTTCAGCTCGACCCCATCACCACCAACCTCGCCTACCCCTCGACCAACTGGGTACGGCTGGAAGTGGCGCTGATGTTCAAGGGGCCGGTGGAAGTTGGGCTGGCCGAGGATATCCATCAGGATATCATGGCCTATGTGCGCACCGTTTCCCTTCAGCAGCTGGAAGGGCCGCGCGGCTTTCAATATCTTAAGGATGACCTTCAGGAACGAGTTGACCTGCGCTCGAAAGGGCGCGTATCCAAGGTCATGTTCCGGACCTTTGTCATCGAATGATTCGATTTCTTGTAACCATCGCTGTCCTCCTCGCCTTGCCGGGCCTTGCCAACGCCCAGCAATTCCCGTCTGATCTGTTCAATACACAGATAGACGGATCCGTCGCGGCATGGATCATACGCACTTTCGGCCTTCTGACGGTTCTCTCCGTCGCGCCGGGCATCCTGATCATGGTCACGAGCTTTCCGCGCTTCGTGATCGCCTTTTCGATCCTGCGCTCCGGCATGGGACTGGCCTCTACCCCGTCCAACATGATCCTGCTGTCGATGGCGATGTTCATGACCTTCTACGTCATGTCGCCCACCTTCGACAAAGCCTGGACCGACGGCGTGCAGCCGCTCTTGCAGAACCAGATCAACGAGCAGCAGGCGATAGGACGCATCGCCGAGCCCTTCCGCACCTTCATGAACGCCAATACGCGTGACAAGGACCTGAAGCTGTTCGTGGATATCGCCCGCGAGCGCGGACAGGAAGTGATGACCGACAATGTCGTCGACTACCGCGTGCTCGTTCCGGCCTTCATGCTGTCGGAAATCCGGCGCGGTTTCGAGATCGGTTTCCTGATCATCCTGCCGTTTCTGGTCATCGATCTGATCGTCGCCACCATCACCATGGCCATGGGCATGATGATGCTGCCGCCCACCTCCATTTCCCTGCCGTTCAAAATCCTGTTTTTCGTGCTGATCGACGGCTGGAACCTGCTCGTCGGCAGCCTCGTCAGATCGTTCAACTGACGGCATCTGTGCCGAAATAAACTTCGTTAATCCTGTTTATTAACCCCGCAGCCCCACGGCAGCGGGGTTTTCGCGTTTTAAGGCTTTGGTTACCAGTTTTGCTAGGGGTCGGATAACTATAATTTTAAATTAAAAACTTACCATTTAAATACACTTCGCAGTAACCATAAGTATTTTCCAGTAGTTCTTAGTGCTCAAATTAATAATTACGCAATTTTTCGCTGCGAAATTCTCCCTACACACAGCGGGTTTGGTTTCAAGAGACAAGTAACTCTGAACCGAGTGGCATGAAGCCGAAACGTTGTGACCGGTAATACGAAGTCCGGAATGTCCCCAATTCCAGTATCTCGTAAAAACAAGGGACAATATATTATGGCAAGCATTCTCACCAACGCCTCCTCTATGGCTGCTCTCCAGACGCTGCGTTCTATCGGCAGCAACATGGAAACCACACAGGGCCGTATTTCTTCGGGTATGAAGGTCGCTACCGCTTCCGACAACGCTGCTTACTGGTCGATCGCGACCACGATGCGCTCCGACAATGCAGCCCTCGGCTCCGTTTCCGACGCTCTGGGCCTCGGCGCTGCAAAGATCGACACTGCCTACGCAGGTATGGAATCTGCGATCAAGGTCGTTGACCAGATCAAGCAGAAGCTCGTAACCGCCAAGGAATCCACCGCCGACAAGGCAAAGATCCAGGCTGAAATCACCCAGCTTCAGGATCAGCTGACGTCCATCACCTCTTCCGCATCGTTCTCCGGTGAAAACTGGCTGAAGGGCTCGATCGGCAAGGCCGGTGCTGCTGCTGCCGATCTGGCAGTCGGCGTATCGATCGACAAGCAGATCGTTGGCTCGTTCACCCGTGACGCTTCCGGCAACGTCCAGACGCAGGCTGTGGATATCAAGCTTGACGGCACGAACGTGCTGGTCGACTCCAGCGGCAAAAACCAGGGCCTTCTCGACAAGAACGCTACGAAGGCAACCGTTGCCCAGTGGACGGACGGCAAGTACTACACCGCAACGACGACCCCGCCCGCTGCTGCGACCGCTTCCAAGGTATCGGACAGCGTCTGGACGGACGGTGCCGCTACTCCGAAGTTCTTCAAGGAAGTTGAACCGAACAAGTTCCTGGAAGTAACGGACGCAACCGGTACTGCGCTCGCTGGCACACCGACCGCTCTGACCACGACGGCTGCCGTGTTCGTAACGGACACTTCGGTCGCCAAGGTCGACATCACCAAGCTCGACACCATCAAGACCGGTCTCGGCCTTGCCGCCACGGCGACTAACGAAGACGTACTGGACAGCCTGATCTCGCATGTCGATGGTCAGTTGGAAGGCATGAACTCCGCCGCTGCAAAGCTCGGTGCTCTTTCTTCGCGTATCTCCCTGCAGGAAGACTTCGTCTCCAAGCTGTCCGATACGATGGAAAAGGGTATCGGCCGCCTGGTTGACGCCGATATGAACGAAGAGTCCACCCGCCTCAAGGCTCTGCAGACGCAGCAGCAGCTGGCAATTCAGGCCCTGTCGATCGCCAACAGCGACTCGCAGAACATCCTGTCGCTCTTCCGTTAATCGGACCGAAATTACAAAAACCGAGCCGCGCCCGAAAGGGCGCGGTTTTGCTTTATGGAGTGGTCCGCAAACCGCAATGTTTCGTTTACCATCCCTGCTTTCAAAGCATTTACCACGAATTGAACGAAGGGCCGTATGCCCTGTGAAATTAGGAAATTGGCAAGCATCGGCTGTCAGATTTTGCGTATGGACAAGCGGATAGCCGCTGGCCGGAATGACATGAGACACAGGATCGCAAGCGGGGGCTGACCGTCTTTCAATCAGGTGAAAAGGCAAACGCGACGGAGGCTGACCCGAGCGTATTGTTCCTCTACCAAAGCCGCATCCGGAAACGGGTGCGGCTTTATTGTTTTTTAAGCATTTGCGGTTACACGCGCGCACGCGCAAAGGTTGAAGATCAATTACTCTGAATGCACTTTTTTAGAGAGTCATTAGATGTTAATTAACTATATGAAGGTTAGCTAGAGCCATCGAAACGGTGAGCTAACCTTTAAAAATCAGCCGGTTAGCAGGCATGACGCTGCGCGCTGTTCCCGGTGAAACCGGAATGTCCCTTTTCTAATCAGCCATTCAAGGGGCAAATTTATCATGACAAGCATTCTTACCAACGTCGCAGCCATGTCTGCGCTCCAGACCCTGCGCTCCATCGGCCAGAACATGGAAACGACGCAGGACCGCGTCTCT
>NZ_QSNV01000001.1:75829-76636 GCF_009498615.1 Agrobacterium sp. ICMP 6402 | reverse complement strand
GCCGCCCGCGAACCCGGCGTCGACAAGTCCAAGATCCAGGAAGAAATCTCCCAGCTGCAGGATCAGCTGAAGTCGATCTCCAGCTCCTCGTCCTTCTCCGGTGAAAACTGGCTGCAGGCGAAAGTCAGCGATGGCACGGGCAAGCTGACCGACGTCACCAAGCAGGTTGTTGGTTCGTTCATCCGTGATTCCGGCGGCAACGTTTCCGTCAAGACCATCAACGTTGCCCTCAGCAATGACACCGTTCTGTTCGACACGTCTTCCGGCGCCGCAAAAGACAAGCAGGGCATCCTCGATTCCTTCGCTTCCTATTCCTCGACCGGCGCTTACAAGAACTTCGAAATCACGACGGGTGTTGGCGCCGCCAAGGCCACCACAGTAAAGGCTGCAATGGTCTTCACCGAAGCGCAGCTTAAGGGCCTGACGCCCGCTGCTGCTGCTACTCCGGTTACCGCCGTCGCGGACGCGACAACCGGCCTGGTCGTCGTCGCCAATGCTTCGGCAGCCGAGAACGGCGCTTATCTGAAAATCGGTGACGACCAGTTCGTCAAGGTTATGGGTGACGGCACCACTGGCAACGCCACGACCGTTGATACGGCACAGGTTACGGCTGGCACCGTGGCAATCGGCACGACGAAGGATGGCAAGAACGTCTATCTTGAAACCGGCGCCAACAACCAGCTCGCTAAAGCCCTGAACTACTCGCTGACGTCGCTCGACATCACCAAGGATCTCGTCGGCCCGACCGGCGTGACCCTGACCGCCGAGCAGTCCCTCGACGCCATGGTTTCGTTCGTCGACAAGCAA
>NZ_QSNV01000001.1:75098-75769 GCF_009498615.1 Agrobacterium sp. ICMP 6402 | reverse complement strand
GCATTCTTTCGCTCTTCCGTTAATCGCAAGCGACATCATTCAAATCGGAAAGCCGCGCCTCGAGCGCGGCTTTTTTCGTTCACCATCCCCTCGAAAGGAACTGAAGTTCGCTAGTCTGCCGTTTTTTCGTCGACGGCAAAATTGAGCGCACCTCGAGATTATGCAATTGAAAAACTGGCGAAGCATCAGCCACAGCGTATCGCCATTTCGAACGCCGCATCCGGAGACGGGTGCGGTCATATTATTTTTAACTTTTTTAGATGATTTACACGTAAAAATTTTACCTTATGCTTTTTACTACTTTAAGTATTTATTAACCATGAAGCAGTTAGCTAGAGCCATCGAAACGGCGAGCTAACCTTTAAAAATCAGCTGGTTAGCAGGCATGACGCTGCGCGCCGTTCCCGGTGAGACCGGAATGTCCCTTTTCTAATCAGCCATTCAAGGGGCAATTTATTATGACCAGCATTTTGACAAACGTTGCAGCCATGTCTGCACTCCAGACCCTGCGTTCTATCGGCCAGAACATGGAAGCCACCCAGGACCGCGTGTCCTCCGGCCAGCGCGTCGGCGAAGCTTCCGACAACGCCGCATACTGGTCGATCGCGACCACCATGCGTTCCGACAATGGCGCGCTTTCCGCCGTACAGGACGCGCTCGGCCTCGGCGCC
>NZ_QSNV01000001.1:0-75045 GCF_009498615.1 Agrobacterium sp. ICMP 6402 | reverse complement strand
AGGATCAGCTGAAGTCGATTTCCAGCTCCTCGTCCTTCTCCGGCGAAAACTGGCTGCAGGCGAAGATCAGCGATGGCACGGGCAACCTGGCCAACGTCACCAAGCAGGTCGTTGGCTCATTTATCCGTGACTCCGGTGGGAACGTGTCCGTCAAGACGATCAATGTCGCACTGACTGCCGACACCGTCCTGTTCGATACGTCTTCTGGTGCCGCAAAAGACAAGCAAGGCATTCTCGATTCCTATGCATATTATTCCAAGTCCGGCACCTACGATCTCTTCAAACTGACAGCCGGTGCCACTGCTGCTGCGGCAACGACCAAGGTCGTAGCAGCCGAGACCTATACTGAAGCGCAGCTGAAGGGCAGTTCCCCTGGAAATGGCGCTGCTACCGCCAACTATGAAGTGATGGCAAACGGCCTGGCGGTCATCAAAAACGCAGCCGCGGGCTCCCCGATTGCTGCTACAGGTACATACCTGAAGATTGGCGACGACAAATATGTCAAGATCGTTTCTGCCGCTGCCGGCGCACCCGCCACCACCGATGGTCCAACGGCTCCAATCGTAAACACCTCAATTGGCTCTGTCGGCGGCGTCGCCGTATACCTCGATCAGGGCGCTGCGGCCACTGCGGACCTACTCGCTTATTCCCTGACGTCGCTCGACATCACCAAGGATCTCGCCGGCCCGACCGGTGTGACCCTGACTGCCGAGCAGGCTCTGGATGCCATGGTTTCCTTCGTGGACAAACAGCTCCAGAGTATGATCTCGGCCTCCGCCGACCTCGGCTCGGTCAAGATGCGTATCGAACTGCAGGAAAACTTCGTCAACAAGCTGACCGACTCGCTTGACAAGGGCATCGGCCGTCTCGTGGACGCTGAAATGAACGAAGAATCCACTCGCCTCAAGGCTCTTCAGACCCAGCAGCAGCTGGCTGTTCAGGCGCTGTCGATCGCCAACAACGACTCGCAGAGCATTCTCTCGCTCTTCCGTTAATCGCAAGCGACATCAAAAAAGGAAGCCGCGCCTTGAGCGCGGCTTTTTTCGTTATGGTTAAGCGAAATTATTATTTCCTAATTTTTATTAATAGCAATTTAGGCTTTGTTAACCATTCGCCGCCTAAAACCTAGTCATCGAAACGATTGGTTAACCAAGACGAAAAAGAGGTTAACAGGCATCAAGCCGCTCGATCGTTCCCGGCGGCAATCCGGAATGTCCCTTTTCATTTAAGCCAATCAAGGGGCAAATAATTATGACCAGCATTTTGACGAACGTCGCGGCAATGGCCGCCCTTCAGACCCTTCGCGCCATCGGCAGCAACATGGAAGAAACGCAGTCGCGTGTCTCTTCCGGCCTGCGCGTCAAGACCGCATCCGACAACGCCGCCTACTGGTCGATCGCGACCACCATGCGTTCCGACAATGGCGCGCTTTCCGCCGTACAGGACGCCCTCGGCCTCGGCGCCGCCAAGGTCGACACCGCTTATTCCGCCATGGAAACCACCGTCGATGTCGTCAAGGAAATCAGCAAGAAGCTGGTTGCCGCCCGCGAAGCAGGCGTCGACAAGGCCAAGATCCAGGAAGAAATCCGCCAGCTTCAGGACCAGCTGAAGAGCATCGGCGAATCCGCCTCCTTCTCCGGCGAAAACTGGCTGAAGGGCAAGATCAGCGACGCTTCCGGCAACCTGACGCCGGTCACCAAACAGATCGTCGGTTCCTTCGTCCGTGATGGCGCAGGTAACGTCGCCGTCAAGACCATCAACATTCAGGTCGACAACAAGACCGCGCTTTTCGATACGTCGACCGGCGCGACGAAAAACGGCATTCTCGACAGCTCTGCTTATTACTCCGACACAGGTGTTCTGCGTGAATTCGAAATCACGACCACAACGCCCGCCGGTGCTGCGACAACCACGCCATATACCGCAAAAGTATTTACCCAAGCTCAGCTTCTGGGTTTCCCATCCGGCACGACAACCACGGTTTCCGCTGCAGACGCAACAACCGGCCTCGTAACCGTTGCTGCGGCAACAACCGCAAAAAACAACGGTACCTACTTCAAGATCGGTGAAAACGCCGCGGGCGAAGCACTTTACGTGAAGGCTAACAATACGGTGCCAACACCTGCAGGCACGACGGTGACGACGATCGGCACCGGTGGCTCCTCCAACAACAATATCTATCTCGAAACCGCTGCGGCAACGTCGCAGATGGCCCAGAAGCTCGACTACTCGCTGATCGATCTCGACATCACCAAGGACCTCAGCGGGCTGACGGATGCCAAAGGCCAGCCGCTGACGGAGAATGACGGTCTCGACAACATGATCCAGTTCGTCAACACGAAGCTGGAGTCGCTTATCAGCGCAAGCGCCGATCTCGGCTCCATCAAGATGCGCCTCGATCTGCAGGAAGACTTCGTCTCGAAGCTGACTGACTCCATCGACAAAGGCATCGGCCGCCTCGTTGACGCCGACATGAACGAAGAATCCACCCGGCTCAAGGCTCTCCAGACGCAGCAGCAACTGGCCATCCAGTCACTCTCCATCGCCAATACCAGCTCCGAAAATATCCTGTCGCTATTCCGCCAGTAAGCGGCGCCCGTTGGCTACGGGCGGTTTCGTCCCGCTCTGGCAGCAACAGAATATTCGGATATGGAAACCGCGCTTCGCAAGAGGCGCGGTTTTCCGTTCGCCTGGATTTCTGTTCTCCAAGGCGTCCACGGAGCGCTTGAGAAAGTGCGCAAGCAGCGCGCGCGGCAGACCAATGCCGGCGGCTCGGGCAAGTGCGTAAGATTTTGAATTTATGGGAGAAAATGGTGCTGCTAGAGAGATTTGAACTCTCGGCCTCTCCCTTACCAAGGGAGTGCTCTACCCCTGAGCTATAGCAGCATCCGGTGCCGAAGCGTTTGCTTCAGCATCAAGCGTGGCGGCCTATTGCCATAGGTTTTTGACGAGCGCAAGTCGCAAAACGATATTCTTCATCAAGCGGGGCAAAAAAGCGTGCCCCCTGTTGAAAAACGCATTTTTCGGATATTGCTGAATTTATGAACGAACATCATGACAAACAGGCGAAGGCAACGGTTTGCGCGGGCGCTGTCGCAGAATCGTCCGCCGTGGCGGCGACCGGTGGCCAGCAGGCTGGGCCGGGCGAAAAGGCACGGCAGCGCGAGGCGGAACGCAAGGCGCGGGCGGCCAAGAAGCTTCGTGAAAACCTTCTCAAGCGCAAACAGCAGGTTCGTGCGCGCCGCGCCGGCGATGCGGACGATACAATCGGTCTGCCTGCCGCAAAAACGGACGAATCATCCTCATAGAGAATTCATCAGCATAAATTGAAACGCCGCGGAAATTCGTCTAAGGACGCGCCTTTCCGCAAGGCATGATAAGAAAGGCGGGCACAGGCCCGTAGGGACGCATGGATCGCATCAGAATTACGGGTGGCAACAAGCTAAACGGCATCATTCCAATCTCCGGCGCAAAAAACGCCGCCTTGCCGTTGATGATCGCATCGCTTCTGACCAGCGACACGCTGACGCTCGAAAACGTGCCGCATCTGGCCGACGTTGAGCAGCTCATCCGTATTCTCGGCAATCATGGCGTCGATATTTCCGTCAATGGCCGCCGCGAAAGCCAGGGCGAAGCCTATTCCCGCACCGTGCACTTCACCTGCCGCACTGTTGTGGACACCACGGCACCTTATGAGCTGGTTTCCAAGATGCGCGCCAGCTTCTGGGTCATCGGCCCGCTGCTTGCCCGTGAAGGCCGCGCCCGCGTTTCCCTGCCGGGCGGCTGCGCCATCGGCACACGTCCGGTCGATCTGTTCATCGAGGGCCTGCAGGCGCTCGGTGCGACGATGGAGATCGACGGCGGTTACATCAACGCCACTGCCCCCAAGGGCGGCCTGATCGGCGCGGTTTACACCTTCCCGAAAGTCTCCGTCGGCGCAACGCATGTGATGCTGATGGCCGCAAGCCTTGCCCGCGGCACGACAGTCATTCACAACGCGGCCCGCGAGCCGGAAGTGGTTGATCTGGCGCAGTGCCTGACCGCCATGGGCGCGAAGATCGAAGGCGCCGGCACCTCCACCATCACCATCGAGGGCGTCACCTCGCTTTCCGGCGCGCGCCACCGGGTGCTGCCTGATCGTATCGAGACCGGCACTTATGCCATGGCGGTTGCCATGGCAGGCGGTGACGTGGTGCTGGAAGGCACCCGTTCTTCGCTGCTAGACAACGCGCTGGACACGCTGCGGCTTGCCGGCGTGACGATCAGCGACACGGAGACCGGCCTGCGCGTCGTGCGCAACGGCAATGGCATCCAGCCGGTCGATATCGTCACCGAGCCCTTCCCCGGCTTCCCCACCGATCTGCAGGCGCAGTTCATGGCGCTGATGACCCGCTCGCAGGGCGTCTCCCACATCACCGAAACCATCTTCGAAAACCGCTTCATGCATGTGCAGGAACTGGCCCGTCTCGGCGCAAAGATTTCGCTTTCCGGCCAGATGGCCCGCATCGAGGGTGTCTCCCGCTTGAAGGGCGCGCCCGTCATGGCAACCGATCTGCGCGCCTCTGTATCGCTGGTCATTGCCGGTCTGGTGGCGGAAGGCGAGACCATGGTTTCGCGCGTCTACCATCTTGATCGCGGCTTCGAGCGTCTGGAAGAAAAACTCACCCGCTGCGGTGCGCTGGTCGAGCGCGTCAGCGATTGATCCTTTCATTGCCGCTCATCCGTTTCCTACCCGTTGCACAGCGGGCCTCGACTGCCTATTTCCAGTACAAGAAATAGACATTGCGGCCCGTGGCCCGCGGAAAAGGAAAAAATGATGAGCGGCCTGAAATTGCTCGCGCTGGATACTGAAGATCTCTCCGTCATCTCGACGCATATGCAGGACAGCGTCTTCAAACTGAAAGACGTTGCCTTCGAGCCGAAGCATGGCCAGTTCACGCTTTCCGCCAATCGTTTCGTGTGGGAAAGCGCGGATAAGAAGAACCTGCCGCCGGAGCGCTGCCGCAGCGTGGTTTTCCTGAAGCGGGTCTCGGCCGTCCGCTCATATGGCATCAACCGCACCGATAAGGAACAGGTCCTGTCGCTTCTCGCCATACGCTTCGTGCAGAATGGCGAAGGACCTGATGGAGCCGTTGAACTGACGCTGTCGGGCGGTGGGGCGATTGCGCTCGACGTCGAATGCATCGAGGCGCAGTTGACCGATGTGAGCGGCGCCTGGGAAACCGCCGCCAAACCACATCATCCCGATAGCGAATAAGCGCTTCACGCCGTCGCAACGGTTGCCTTTCGTGACCGTTTCGATTTATGCCACATACCAGAGCCGCGATTGTTGCGCGGCGAGTTCGTGCACCTCGCGGGGATCGTCCGCGGGGACAATGAAAGGGTAGTGGCGTGGCAATCTGGCTGGAGCAGGCATCGGCTGATTTCGAACAGAAATTCGCTGCCTTCCTGACGACCAAGAGAGAAGTTTCCGAAGACGTCAACGCGACGGTTCGCGACATCATCAACGATGTCCGCCAGCGCGGCGATGCGGCCCTTGCCCATTATTCCCAGAAATTCGACGGCATCGATTTTACCAGGGTCTCGATGCGGGTGACGGCGGACGAAATCGATGCCGCCTATTCAGCGGTCGACAAAAGCGTTATCGAAGCCCTCGATCTCGCGGCCCGGCGTATCGAAAAACACCACGCGCGGCAGATGCCGAAGGACGACATTTACGAAGACGATATTGGCGTGGGTCTCGGCTCGCGCTGGACGGCCATCGAGGCTGTTGGTCTCTATGTGCCTGGTGGTACCGCCAGCTATCCTAGCTCCGTCCTGATGAATGCCGTACCGGCAAAGGTTGCCGGCGTCGAGCGCATCGTCATGGTCGTGCCGGCCAATGGCGGCGTGATAAACCCCGCCGTTCTTGCCGCAGCGCGTATCGCGGGTGTCGAGGAAATCTATCGCATCGGCGGCGCGCAGGCCGTCGCCGCCCTTGCCTATGGCACGGAAACCATCGCGCCGGTCGCCAAGATCGTCGGCCCCGGCAATGCCTATGTGGCTGCCGCCAAACGGCAGGTCTTCGGCACTGTTGGTATCGACATGATCGCCGGACCTTCCGAAGTGCTCGTCATTGCCGACAGGGACAATGATCCGGACTGGCTGGCAGCCGATCTTCTGGCACAGGCGGAGCATGATCGCGGCGCGCAATCCATCCTCATCACTGACCATGCCGAACTCGGCAAGGCGGTGGAAGCGGCCGTCGAGCGGCAGCTGAAACGCCTGTCGCGCGCCGAGACGGCGGCAGCAAGCTGGGCCGATTTCGGCGCGATCATTCTGGTTGAAAAGCTCACCGACGCCATTCCGCTTGCCAACCGCATCGCCGCCGAACACCTCGAACTGGCCGTTGACGATCCGGACGCGTTGATGGCCCACATCCGCAATGCGGGCGCGATCTTCGTCGGGCGTCATACCCCGGAAGTGATCGGCGATTATGTCGGCGGCTCCAACCATGTTCTGCCGACAGCACGCTCGGCGCGTTTCTCCTCCGGGCTTTCGGTGCTGGACTTCGTCAAGCGCACCTCGATCCTGCGTCTCGGCCCCGAGCAGTTGCGCCAGCTTGCCCCGGCGGCAATCACCCTTGCCCGCTCGGAAGGGCTGGATGCGCATGCGCGTTCGGTCGCCATTCGCCTCAACCCGGAAAGTTAACAGATGGCTTCAGGCGATTTCCGGCTCTGCGACGTGGTTCTGGACGACAGCATCGGCCGGTCCACGCCTGATGTGGAGCATGAACGCGCCGTGGCCATTTTCGACCTGATCGAGGAAAATACCTTCGAGCCGTTTGGCCATGAGGGCGGGCCATACCGGCTGCATATTTCGCTTGTTGATGCCAAGCTGGTTTTTTCGATCAAGACGGAAGACGAGAAGGATGTCTCGACCCATATACTGTCGCTGACGCCGTTTCGCCGCATCATCAAGGATTATTTCCTGATCTGCGAGAGCTATTACGAGGCGATACGCTCCTCTACGCCGAGCCAGATCGAGGCGATCGACATGGGCCGGCGCGGCATTCACAATGACGGCTCGCAAACTTTGATGGACCGGCTTTCCGGCAAGATCAAGGTGGATTTCGACACGGCGCGCCGGCTCTTCACCCTTGTCTGCGTGCTTTATTGGCGGGGTTAGAGATGAGCAATCCTGCCGCAGCGCCAAATGAGGGACGAGCGCCGAAATCGGTCCTCTTCATGTGCGGCATGAACTCCATCCGTTCCCCCATGGCAGAAGTCATCGCCAAACGGCTGGTGGCGCCCGGCATCTATATACAGTCGGCCGGGGTCAAGGCTGGAGAGCGCGACCCCTTCGTGGATGCGGTGCTGGAGGAACAGGGATTTTCGCTCGGCAAGCACAGGCCGCGCACTTTGGACGAGATCGAGGATGATTTTTTCGATCTGATCATTACATTGACGCCCGAAGCCCATCATGCCGCGCTGGAACTGACGCGCTCGAATTCGCTCGATGTGGTCTATTGGCCGACCATGGACCCAACGGTGATAACCGGCACCCGCGAACAAATCCTCAATGCCTATCGCGAGGTGCGGGACCATCTTGCCAGGCTGATTGCTGAACGACTGCCGGGAAGGCCGCAGCCGGTGGCGGATACGGTTTCAAAAGAGTGAAAAACGCCCCTGCTTCGTGAAAATCGGTACTGATTTTCAAGCCGATGCTTTAGAGGTTCACAAATGTGCCGGGATTGTGTAGTTTCCGCGCAATTTTCCCGGACAGGACATGTCCGGCACTATCAACAGGAAGAAAACCCTTACATGACAAAAGAAGAAGTCCTTGAATTCCCGGGCATCGTAACCGAATTGCTGCCGAACGCAACATTCCGCGTGAAGCTTGAGAACGAACACGAAATCATCGCCCACACCGCCGGCCGCATGCGCAAGAACCGTATCCGCGTTCTGGCAGGCGACAAGGTGCTGGTTGAAATGACGCCTTACGACCTGACCAAGGGCCGCATCACCTATCGCTTCAAGTAATCCGTTTTCGGCATCGGACGCCCGGGCAGCGCAATGACAAACTCGAAACAAAAGCTCGTTCTGGCTTCCGGCTCACCGCGGCGTCTGGAACTGTTGCATCAGATCGGCATCGAGCCGGCACGCCTGATGCCGATGGATATCGACGAGACGCCCGCGAAGCTCGAGCATCCGCGCACGCTGTGTCGTCGTCTGTCGCTGCAGAAGGCTGAAGCGGCGCATGCCGCGCTCAAGGGCGAGCAGACGTGGAAGGACGCGTATGTTCTCGGGTCCGACACCGTCGTGGCCGTGGGCCGTCGTATCGTCGGTAAGGCGGAATATACCGAAGACGCCTCCGCATCGCTGCATCTTCTCTCGGGACGCAGCCATTGGGTCTATACCGGCATCTGCCTCGTGACCCCCGGCGGCAAAATTCGCCAGAAGGTGGTGGAAACCAAGGTGCGCTTCAAACGGCTCTCGACGCGCGAGATCGACGCCTATATCGCGTCGGGGCAGTGGCGCGGCAAAGCGGGCGCCTATGGCATTCAGGGCATTGCCGGCGCATTCGTGCAGAAACTGACCGGTTCCTACACCAACGTCGTGGGCCTGCCGCTTTACGAGACCATGTCACTTTTGTCCGGTGAAGGATTTGAGGTGACGTCGGGCTGGCTCGAAGGATAGACCATGGCAAAACCCTCCACCGAAGGCGCCGGAAACGTCACGCCGCTTCGTAAATCCCAGCCCTGCCCTGAATGCGGGCGGCCCTCGACGCGCGACGATTATCCATTTTGTTCGGATCGCTGCCGCTCGCTCGATCTCGCCCGCTGGCTGAATGGCTCCTACGCCATTCCGGTCGCAGACGATGAAAGCAGCGCCGGCGGGCAGGACACAGGTAAAAATACATCTGAATAACGTTACGCACCGCCGGAGATTCCGGCGGTGGATTGCATGATATTATTTTTGAGCTTCCACTTACATCTATATTCACAGGGCTGAAAACGGCCCGAAAATCCATATCAAAAAAGGCTGCCGCCCTGCCCCGGTAGCCATAGGGTCCTGCGATGGACGCAAGCCTGCAAAAAAGAGTAAGCCATGGCGCGTTGCTGTTTACAGTGCTGGCCGTCTGTCTGGCCATATTGGCGACGGTGCTGCTTGCCAATGACAAAAAACACCTCAGGAGCCTGCTGACCTATTTCAATCTGGCGCCTGCCATCTATTCCGCCGAGCCGCCGCCCAAAGTGAAGCCCGTCAAACGGCAAAAGCTCGCCGCCAGGAAGGTCTATCTGCCGCCTCATCTACTGAAATTCGAGAAAGCTGGCGACAGGGCATCCTTCGCACGCGATTTCGTACTTTCAGGCAAGGACCTCTGTGACCGTTTCACCACAGAGGGTTTTTCCAACCGACAAGGCTGGCACGCCAGCCCAGTGAATATCCGCAATTTCGAATGCATGGCCGATCTTGCCGAAGGGAATGCGGCAACGCCTGCAGAGCGGGCATCGCTGTTCCTTGAGATCAGGGGGGAGGCTTCTGGCGAGATCAAATCCATCCGAATGAAGGCCGTAGCGCCTGAGACGCCTGACGGTGCCGCCGTCAGGGTGAAGCTTGACGAGGCATTGGCCCTGATTATCGGGCAAACCCGCTGGGCCGACCTTGCCGCCATGCTTGAGCCGGCACGCGGGATGCAGGCCTATCAGGCGCAACATTTCGGCATTTCGGTCTCCGTCAAGCCGGAGCCGACCGCGCCGCATCGCATGAACGTGATTTTGCTCGCGAACGAACAGTCGTCGGGGCTGAAGCTAACGCGCCGGTTTTTTGACAGGGAGCGATGGCTGCCCGTCGCCAGCACTTCGGACCGGCCTGTCGTCTATCCTTCCGTCAAGAAAAACAGTGCCCGCTGACGCGGAACCTGCTCAGCCTATCGCCGCCAGCTTGCGCCGGACCGAGGGGATTCTGCCGCTTTGCTGCGCCTGGCGCTTTGCTTCCCACTGAAGAGCAGTGCGAACGATGATCGCCAGATCGTTGAAACGCGGACGCCAACCCAGCTCCGACTGAATACGGGTGGAATCCGCTACCATGGCCGCAATATCACCCGGCCGGCGCGGACAATGGATAACCGGGAAATCGTGCTCCGATTCCTGCCGCACCGCGTGCAGCACGTCCAGCACCGAATAACCGACGCCATAACCACAATTCAGGGTTCGAGTGCCGCCACCGGCGCGCAGATGCGCCATGGCCAGCATATGCGCATCGATGAGATCGCTGACGTGGATATAGTCGCGAACACCCGTGCCATCGGCGGTCGGATAGTCCGTTCCGTAGACCTCCACCCGATCCCTCCGGCCGGTTGCGGCCTCGCAGGCGACCTTGATGAGGTTTGCCACGCCCGTCGGCGAAGGTCCGGCGCGGCCCTGCGGGTCGGCTCCGGCGACATTGAAGTAACGCAGCGCCACATAGTTAAAATCATGCGCCTGCACGACGTCGCGCAGCATGATTTCAGAGGCGAGTTTCGACAGGCCATAGGGGTTTTCGGGGCTCAGGATCGCCGTTTCAGGCACCGGGCCATCAAAGGGCTGGTTTCCATAGACCGCGGCTGTCGACGAAAAGATGAAATTGCGAACGCCATGGGCGACCGCTGCCGCGACAAGGGCGCGGGTCGTGCCGGTGTTGTTTTCGTAATATTCGAGCGGCCGGCTGATCGATTCAGGAACGCTCAGGGAGCCGGCAAAGTGGAAAATGGTCTCGATCTGGTTTTCTTCGAAAATCTGGTCGAGCAAGGCGCGATCGGCCGCATCCCCCAGATAGAAGCGCGCAGCCGGCGCGACAGCCCAGCGCGACCCCGTGGAAAGCCGGTCGACAACAACGACCTCTTCCCCGGCATCGAGCAGCGCCCACACCATGTGGCTTCCTATGTAACCTGCTCCACCCGTGACCAGAACAGCCATGACTTTACTTCCCTGTTTGCTTTTCTTGAGCCCATCAAAGCCAATAATTCTTCATCATTGATTACTTGCACAGCAAATACGCGACCCAACCCTCAGCCCTCTGAAAAGGTGGCTTACGATTGGTTAGCGCAATGAAGTGCTTTTTATTTATTAGATGAAAATGTTCTCATAAAAGGAACAGAAGGCGCATATCACAGAAAAGCCCGCACGTCGATGGTTACGCCGTGGGGTTGTAGTTTTGGAGCTTCACTGTGATTTTTTGAGCAATGCGCCTGTCGTGGTGGAATAGCAACGCGACAGGCAAACACTGCAGGAAGATCGGAACCTATCTGCTGAGGATGTAAGATGCCAGCCGGTCGGCCGCATCTTCAATCTGCTTTGGGTTGCGTAGGAAGCAGGCGCGCAGAAACAGTTCGCCCCCCGGGCCGAAGGCCGTGCCGGGTGCGAGGCCGACACCGGTTTTATCGACAATATCAAACGCGGTTGCGCGGCTGTCCGTCACACCGTCAATCTTGAGGAAAGCATAGAGAGCACCGTCGGGTTTAAGCGTTTCCACCCGGTTCGTCGCGATCAGCGCATCGCAGAGAATATCGCGCGATGCCAAAGCGCGTTCGTAGTTTTGCCGGATGAAACCGTCGCCGTGGTCGAGAGCCGCAACTGCGCCGCGCTGCATGAATGGCGCCACGCCTGACGTGGAATATTGAATGAGGTTTTCGATGACCTGACCGATGGCCGGCGGCACGACAAGCCAGCCGACACGCCAGCCGGTCATGGACCAGTTCTTCGAGAAGGAATTGGCGAAGACGATCTTGTCGTCCGGCTCCATGATGTCGAGGAACGACGGGGCACGGGTGCCGGCATAGTGGTAAAGCGCGTAAATCTCGTCCGCGACGATCCACAGATCGTGTTTGCGGGCAAGCGCGAGAACATCGCGGAGATTGTCGAGTGTTGCCGTCCAGCCGGTCGGGTTGGAAGGCGTGTTGATGAAAAGCGCCTTCGTCTTGCCGGTGATGGCGCTTTCCAGCCTGCCGATATCAAGATCCCAGCGACCGTCGCGGAAGTCGATGCCGACTGGAACCGCCTCTGCACCCGCCACACCGATGGCGGCGACGATATTGGGCCAGGTTGGCGAGAGATACACCATCTCGTCGCCGGGCGAGGTCAGCGCCTGCACGGCAAGCACAATCGCCTGCATGCCGGAACCAGTAGCATAAAAATGCTCCGGCGGCAGCGACGCTGAGAAGTGCCGCTCATAATAACGGCTGAGCGCCTGACGCAGTTCTGGAATGCCGCGCTGCCATGTGTAGAAAGTCTCACCGTTGTTCAGCCCATCAATCGCACCCTGATTGATGAAGCCCGGGCTGGGCAGATCGCCTTCGCCAACCCAGAGCGGCAGGAGATTGTCCCGTCCCCGGGCATAGTTGACGAGTTCGACGATGCCGCTCTGCGGGGCCGCCAGAGAGCGTGCACTCAGACTGTTCAAGATGGACATTAAAGACACTCCGTTTGGTGCTTTCTAGCGCATCGAACGGGCCATATGCATGATATTCCGTGAGGCGAAGATGGATTTTCTTTATGGATCGATCCCCGGCAGGAGATTGCTGTCCGCGTGAGCCAGCAAAATCGGGCCGGGGATAATCTCGGTCTCAGCGAGTCTTGAGCAGATCGCGGATTTCGGTGAGAAGCTTGACATCTTCCGGCGGCGGAGCCGCTTCCGTCTTTTCCTCGGCCTTCTTTGTTTCGACCGAGGCACGAAGCCTGTTGACGCCCTTGACCATCAGGAAAATAATCCAGGCGAGGATGAGGAAGTTGATGAGAACGGTCAGAAAGTTGCCATAAGCAAAGACGGCACCCTGATCACGGGCAGCGGCAAGCGAGGGGGCGGTGACGCCCGAACTCAGCGGCAGGAAGTAGTTCGAGAAATCGAAGCCGCCGAAAATTGCGCCGACGATCGGCATGATGAGATCATTGACGACGGAATCGACGATCTTGCTGAAAGCCGCACCGATGATGACACCGACGGCCAGATCCATGACATTGCCGCGGGCAATGAAGGTTTTAAATTCGTTTAGCATCCAGATTGTCCCTCTCTCCTGCTTCGAAAGCTGAAGCTATGTGACTGTCCCTACGCGCTCAACCATATAGATTCCCTTTCGCATTTGGAATTCGTCAAGATTGCATTTGTTAGCTTTTTTGCACGCTCGTCTTGAACTTTATGATCAGACCGCACTCATTCTCAACGGCATGGAATTCGCCTATGCTCATATCAGGGAATTCTTGCATGGGGAGGATGCGTGCTTCCTGGGTGGATCATATTCGGTTCGGCCTTCGCTTATGTCCTGCTGCTGTTTGCGGTTGCAAGCTTCGGGGATAGAAACAGCCGGAAAAGAAACGCCCCGAAAAAGGGGCGGCCGTTCGTTTATGCGCTCAGCCTGGCGATCTATTGCACCTCCTGGACCTATTTCGGCGGCGTCGGGCTTGCGGCGGACAAGGGGCTGGAGTTCCTGGGCATCTATACCGGGCCGATCCTTGCCTTCACCATCGGCATGCCGATCATTCGCCGCATCGTCGAGCTCGCCAAAACCGAAAAGCTGACATCGGTTGCGGATTTCATCGCCGCCCGTTACGGCAAGAACTCCACCGTGGCGATGATCGTCGCCATCATCGCACTCGTTGGCGCCATTCCCTATATCGCCCTGCAGCTGAAAGCCGTTTCCAATTCGGTGGCGACGATGGTCGATCCCGGTGACTATGGCATCGGCAGCGGCAATCTCTATTTCCTCGATCTGCCGCTGGTCGTCACCATCGTCATGGCCGGTTTCGCCGTCATGTTCGGGACCCGCCACACCGACGCGACAGAACATCAGGACGGGCTCATTCTGGCGATTTCGATGGAATCGCTGGTCAAGCTGGT
The DNA here is from genome assembly GCF_009498615.1 of Agrobacterium sp. ICMP 6402. Lineage (NCBI taxonomy): Bacteria > Pseudomonadati > Pseudomonadota > Alphaproteobacteria > Hyphomicrobiales > Rhizobiaceae > Agrobacterium > Agrobacterium sp. ICMP 6402. The sequence continues at coordinate 61,192 of NZ_QSNV01000001.1, read as the reverse complement.
CGCCATGTGCACCGTCGGCTTTTACGTGCTGTTCGTCCTTTTCGACGGGCCTGTGCATCTGTGGCGGCTCGCCACGGAGAATGAACAGGCCATGCGGGCCATATCCTATCACACGCCCGTCAGCCGCTGGATCGTCATGACCCTGCTATCCGGCTTCGCCATCATCCTGCTGCCGCGCCAGTTCCACGTCACCGTGGTGGAAAACCGCACGCCGGAAGAGTTGCGCATGGCAGGTTTCCTGCTGCCGCTCTATCTCATCGCCATCAACATCTTCGTGCTGCCGATCGCGCTCGCCGGCATTCTGACGCTCGGCGCAAACGGCAGCGCCGATCTCTACGTCCTGCAACTGCCGCTTACGCATCAGATGCCGGTCGTATCCCTGATCACCTTCATCGGCGGATTTTCGGCGGCGACCGCAATGGTTATCGTTGCTTCGGTGGCGCTGTCGATCATGATTTCCAACGACATCGTCATGCCGATCTTTCTGCGGCAGAAGCTGTTGAACCGCTCGCCGCACCGGGACAATTTCGCCAAAACGCTGCTCAATATCCGCAGGACGGCGATCTTCGCGGTGATGCTGCTGGGTTACTTTTATTATCGCGCCGCCGACAGCGCGACGGGGCTTGCCTCCATCGGCTTCCTGGCATTCGCCGCCATCGCCCAGATGGCCCCTGCCCTTTTCGGCGGCCTGTTCTGGCGGCGCGCCAATGCCCGCGGCGCAATTGCCGGCCTCAGCTCAGGCTTTATTGTCTGGGCCTATCTGCTGTTTTTGCCGAGCTTCGGCGGGCCTGATAATTCCGAGGTGGCTGCGAATATTCTCGGTTTCCTGTTTTCCGGCAGCACCGTCTTCAACGGTCCCGAAGCCGATCCTTTCGTAAATGCGGTCATCCTCAGCCTCCTCGTCAACAGCATGGCCTTCGTGCTCGGCTCGCTATCGCGCAACCCGCGGCCGGTGGAGCGCATCCAGTCCGGCATTTTCGTCAAGCGCCACTCGAAATCACAATTCGCCACGCGCGGCTGGAAAACCCGCGTCAGTGTCGGTGACCTCAAAAGCGCAATCGCCCGTTATCTCGGCGAAGAACGCATGCTGCGTTCGCTCGCGACCTATGAGAAGACAGCGGGCCGGAAGCTCAATGACGACCAGCCGGCGGATATGGCGCTGATCCATTTTTCCGAACAATTGCTGGGCAGCGCCATCGGCTCCTCCTCGGCCCGGCTTGTGCTGTCGATCATTCTCCAGAAGGCGGAGGATACCAGCGCAGACACCGCCTGGCTGCTCGATCAGGCGAGCGAAGCCCTGCAATATAATCAGGACATGCTGCAAACGGCGCTGGCGCAGATGGATCAGGGCATCGCCGTTTTCGACAGCTCGCAGCAGCTGACCATCTGGAACCGGCGCTTCCGCACCCTGCTGGATCTGCCGGAACAATTCGGCCAGGTGGGCGTGCCGCTGACGGATATCGTCTCCATGCTGCAGGAGCGCGGCGACATGCCGGCCGGAGATACGGACGAGCTGATCACCAGTTTCCTGACCATGGACCTGCCCTTCTCGCTGGTGCTGGCCGGCGGTGAGCGCATCATCGAGGTGCGGTCCAACACCATGCCGGACAAAGGCATCGTCGCCACCTTCACCGACATTACGCAGCGGGTAGCGAGCGATCAGGCGCTGAAACAGGCAAACGAGACGCTGGAGCAGCGCGTGGCGGAACGAACCGTCGAGCTTACCCGCGTCAACCGCGAACTGGCGGAGGCAAGGGCATCCGCCGATGAGGCGAATATCGGCAAGACACGGTTTTTCGCCGCCGCCGGTCACGACATTCTCCAGCCGCTCAATGCCGCGCGCCTCTATTCCTCCTCGCTTGTCGAACGGCTTGGCGCTTCGGGAGAAAGCGACCTCGTCCACAATATTGATTCAGCGCTGGAATCGGTCGAAACCATTCTCGGCGCTGTTCTCGATATTTCCCGCCTCGACACGGGTTCGATGAAGGCGCGCATGACATCGGTGCCGCTGAATGAGCTGCTGAAACGCATCGAAACCGATTTCGCACCGATGGCGCAGGAAAAGAACCTCGACCTCGTGGTCATGCCCACCTCGCTCACGGTCCGTTCCGACCCCAATCTCCTGCGGCGGCTGGTGCAAAATCTGGTGTCGAACGCCATCAAATATACGCTGAAAGGTAAGGTGGTGGTCGGTGCCCGCCGCCGGGGCGGCGAAGTCGTCATTCAGGTGACGGATTCCGGCATCGGCATTCCCGCATCCAAATTCCGCACCGTCTTCAAGGAATTCGCCCGGCTGGACGAGGGAGCAAAAACGGCCTCCGGCCTCGGGCTCGGCCTTTCCATTGTCGACCGGCTGTCGCGCATGCTGCACCATCCCGTGCAGCTGATTTCGACGCCCGGCAAGGGTACGACCTTCCGCATTCATCTGCCGCGTGAATCAGACCGCGTGACGCCCGCCAAATCCGGCAGCACTGTCACCAACTCGGCGGCAAGCGACCGCCTTCAGGGGGTGCGTGTCCTGTGCATCGACAATGAGCCGAAAATCCTCGAGGGCATGACGCTGTTGCTGACGGGATGGGGCTGCGAAGTTCTGCCGGCAGGTTCGGTGGCAGCGCTGGAGGAACCCTTCCTGAAACTCACCGCAGCACCGGATGTCATCATCGCCGATTACCATCTCGATGATGGTGACGGCATCAGCGCCATCCGCCTCATCCGGACTTTCTATGGCAAGTCGATCCCTGCCCTGCTGGTGACGGCGGATCGCAGTCCGGAAGTTCGCAGCGATGCCGAAAAATACGGTATTTCCGTTCAACACAAACCGGTCAAACCGGCGGCGCTGCGCGCCTATATCAACCAGGTCTCCAGCACGGCACGGGCAGCCGCGGAATAAAAAACTCCCGGACCTTGCGATCCGGGAGTTTTTGATTTTGCAAATTGGGGATATCAGGCGGCCCGGTTCAATCGATCCCTGCCCGCCGCCGAACCCTGCTCCATCTGGAAACGCTGGACGAGATCGAGCAAGGCCTCCACCTCGCCGGACAGCACCCGGCTCGCCGCACTCGATTGTTCGGCAAGGGCTGCATTCTGCTGTGTCATCTGGTCCATCTGGTTGACGGAACCGTTGACGTTGTGAAGCGCGGAAGACTGGTCCTGCGTCGCCGTCGCGATGGTTTCGACGTGCTGGCTGACGGTGACGATCTGCTGGCTGATGGCGGAAAGAACCGTGCCCGCCTCCTGCACCAGTTTCGAGCCGGTGCTGACTTCGTGCGTCGACTGGTTGATGAGCTGCTTGATTTCACGCGCTGCGTCGGCGGAGCGTTGCGCCAGTTCGCGCACTTCCTGCGCCACCACGGCAAAACCCTTGCCCGCCTCACCCGCACGCGCCGCCTCGATGCCGGCATTCAAGGCGAGGAGATTGGTCTGGAAGGCGATATCGTCGATGACCTCAATGATCTGCTCGATCTTGCGGGAAGCGCCTTCGATGCGTCCCATGGCATCAACGGCATTGCTGACGACCGAACCGGAACTGTCGGCGCTCTGCTTGGTAATGCGGACGGCCTCATTGGCCTCCCGCGCCCGCTCGGCCGACGATCTGACCGTCGCGGTGATTTCCTCGACGGCAGCTGCGGTCTCTTCCAGCGAGGCCGCCTGATTTTCGGTTCGCTTCGACAGGTCAACCGAGGACTGCTCGATTTCAAAGCCGCTATGCTGGATGATCAGCGTCCGCTCACGGATCTGTCCCAGCGCATCGCGCAGATTGAGCAGGGAACCGTTGAAATCCGTGCGCAGACGGTCCAGACGGCCGGCGAAAGGTGTCTCGATCGTACGGCTCAGATCGCCACGCGAGAGCCTGCCGAGACCGGATGCGATCTCGCTGACCGCGAATTCGATCTGGCTGTCCAGCTCCTGCTTTTCAGCGTCGTTACGATGGCGTTCGGATTCCGCCACGGAGCGTTCATCGGCGCTTCGTCCTTCGATGGCGAGTTTCTCAAGTGCGTTCTCGCGGAAGATCACCAGCGCGCGGGCAATGTTACCGAATTCGTTGGTGTTGGTGGCATAGGGGATTGGCGTTTCGAGATTACCCTCAGAAAGAGACTTCACCGCATCGGTCAGCTTACCCAGCGGCTGCAGCGTGCGCCTGATAACGAAATAGGCGAGCAGCCCGACACCGACCATGGCCAGCGCGCCGCAGATCAACATCAGGTCGCGCAGGCCGAATATCTGGGCTTCATAGACGGCCATGGGAACGCCGACGAAAAGAATGCCGACGGTGGCTCCGGTCTTGTTGGTAACCGGCATGTAACCGGTCATGTAATTGACGCCGAAAAGCGTGGCCGGACCGAAATATGCTTCCCCCTTGCTGACTTTTTCGAAAGCAGGATGATCGGTGGCAAGCTTGGTGCCTGCCGCCCGTTCGCCCTTCTCGTTTTTCAGATTGGTGGTGATACGGACATATTCACCGGCCTTGGTTTCAAAAATTGTGGCGATGCCGCCGTTTCCGGCCGCGGTGCGATCAACAAGGTCGTTATCGCGCAGCGTCCCGATACTGGCGCGGCTGACGCTCTTCAGCGGTCCATCACCCATGTCGAGGGTGACGCCACCGACCTTCATCTCGTAGAGGATCGCCATGCCGCGCATCGCACTGTTGGTATCGCGCAGCGCGGTGGTAATGATATTGTCCTTCAGGCGCATGTAGGTGGAAAAACCAACTGCCGCCACGCTGAGCATGATCAAGCCAATCGTCAGTGCGACGACCTTACTCGCAACGGTCTTAAAGAGCCGGTTGTGCATGAAACAGTTCCCCAAAGCCAAACCTGCGACAGTTCTAGTTGGCAACTGTTAAAAAACGCGAAATAAGGCACATGAATCATGCCCCGTCGGCAGGAATACCACGGTCAGCGACCCTCGAGATGGCCGGATTTGCAGGACGGGAAAACCCCGTCCGCAATCAATGGATATAGCCGAGCCGGATAGCCTTGGCGATTGCCTGAATACGGTTGACGGAATCGAGCTTGATCGTCGCGGAACCGAGATAGGCATTGACCGTGTGCACGGAAAGCCCGAGCTTGACCGCGATCTCTTCACTGATACGGCCGTCACCCGCCAGTTGCAGGCAGGCGATTTCCCTCTCGCTCAGTGCTTCCGAGGGTGCCGCCTTGCGCTCGTCGAGCGCCAGCATGTCCACCATGATCTCGCAGCATTTGATGTGCTGCTCGATGACGACCTCGTTGTCGAGGACGAGATTGGTGCCGCAGAAAACGATGTAACCATTGCCGATGGTGCCGAGCCGCACCGGCATGGCCAGCCCCGCATAGGGCAACGTGTCGTTTTCGATCCGGCGCAGCAACGCCGGAACATCCGGAAGATCGGCAAAGCCGCCGGCGTTCTTGTTGCGCCAGATAACCGGCAACAGCGACGTCTCGATATGATCGAGAAGAATATCACCGACCGCGCGGATGAACTGCGTGCTCTGCTCTGCGGCATTCATGCCCCAGTTTTCCAGCTCGCAGGTCATCTTCTTCTTGTTGGGGAAACCGGAAGCGGCAGCCTTCGTCACCACGAAATTTCGCGCGCCGACCAGCTTCTGCATGGCGACGAGCTTCGGAAACAGATCCGACCGGCTCGTTGCGACAGGAGTGCGGTAAAACATGCCCGTTTGACCTGTACCCTCATTGTCTTTCGTCTGTACCATCCGTCCGACCATTATACGAGGTTGTTGCGCACGGCGTAGGCAATTGCCTCCGAGCGGGTTTTTGTCGCGGTTTTACGCATCACGCTTGTAATGTAATTATTGATCGTATTGCGCGAAATGCCAAGGATCATCGCAATTTCGTCGCTTGTCTTGCCTTCTGCAATCCAGAACAGGCATTCGAGCTCGCGCTCGGTAAGATCGATATCACGCACAGGCTTTGCTTCGCTGGCGATGCCGAAACTGATGCAATAACCTGTTAGCAGGGCGATTTCGCGCAAACGCTCCGGTGAAGGAACAACGTGTTCGGGAAACAGCAGCAGGAGGGAAAGCCGGATGCGGCCTACGCAGAAGGACAGTGCGGAATATTGCCGGTCGATACCGTAGGGAACAGAAACGTCGTCAGGAAGAAACAATAATCGTGGCCGCAGAAGCGAAAGGCATTTTTCCATTTCGCTCGATCTGTTCTGGCTGTTCGTCAGTTCAATACCCAGCCTTCGTACCAGATCGAAAGGCCAGTCGGATGTGACGATGAATTTCAGCCCGGTTTCTTCGAGAAGATCATCCCGCGCCAGCAGATAATGCGAGGCGCCGGCGTAAGTTACAAGCAGATCCAGTGCACCTGCAACGTTACCGGCAGCGGCCGTGGCTGCGACATTTTTGGCAAGCTGGTCGCGCGGCAAGGGCTTACCCATGCCCTCCATAGGCTTGGCAGACAGCCTGCGGATATCAACATCGACTTTCAATCGCCTACGCCCTCTTGCTCCCAACGGGAGATTATACCTCGGGATGGAATCATTCCATTCAAGAAGCTTACCAAAACGGAATGGCGCGCCCCCGGAGACCGAATCATTTCATTTTATGGAACCGACCGGAATTTGCCATTACCTGACAACAGCCTTTCCACGTATTTCCTCATTCGTCTATTGCTAAAAAAACATACTGAAAAGCTGGCTGATTCATAATCGGCATTCTCAGCCTATTCCCAGCAAACTGTATCGTTGATGAATGATTTGTAAATGCTGTCCTGAAACGAGAATGCCACGGGCCGACGACCAAGGATAGTAAAAAGCCGGAAAATGCAAAAAAGGCCGGGTAAACCCGGCCTTTTCAAAATCACGCTGCTTTTTCCACCGCCCATTTGCGCAGGATCTTGGCTGCTCTTTCCTCGCTGATTTCCACCATGCGGGAGAGCCTGCGTTCCGGTCCTTCGCGAACCCGGCGGTTGAAGGTGCCTTCGCTGTCGCCACCGGCCAGAAGATCGTCGGTGCTGTCGAAGCCGAAATCCGCTCCGAAACCTTCCATAAGACCACCAGCACCTGCATCCATGCCGGGAGAGAAATCCGGCAGTTCGAGACCGGCGGTCTCCTGGCTGAGCTGACCGGCAGCCGCACCATTGCCGGCAACCGTGCGGACCAGGGGACGCACACCGAGCCAGATGACGAGGAAAGCGACGGCGACGAAAGCGAGCGAGTTGATGATGCCGGCGGAATTGCGGCTCAGCACTTCCATGACGCCCGGACCGCTGGTGGCCTCGTCGAGCAATTGCGTTTCCAGGAAGTCCATTGCCGTCAGCGTGACGATATCGCCACGATCCGAAGAGATGCCTGCCGCCGACGTCACGATCTTCTGCATTTCGGCAAGATAGGCGTCGATCTTGGCCTGATCGACGGGTTCGCCGACCATCTTGGCAATACGGCCCTTGTTGACGACCACGGCAACTGAAATCTTCTCGACGGTATAGCCGTTCTTGACCGTGGCGACCGTTTTCGAGTTGATCTCGTAATTGGTCTGCTCTTCCTTCTTGGCCGACTGGTCGGAAGACTGCGGGCCGCCAGCGCCGCCCTGAGGGGCAGCCTGCGGCACGTTCTGTTCCACGGTCGCTGCCGTATCCGGCTGCGTCTCCTGGGATTTCTGGTCTTCCTTTACCGTGCGAACAGAGCGCTCGACACGCGATTCCGGATCGTAGACGGTTTCCTGAATCTGGCGGCTGTCGGTGTTCAGCTGCGCCGTGACGCTGGAGCGGAAATTGTCCATGCCAAGGAAAGGCGCCAGCGCCTTATCGATATTGGTGGTGATTTCCTGCTGGACATTCTGCGCCAGTGTCAGCGAGCGGTTCATGGCGGCGTTGGTGACATCGTCGCCGGAAGCGAGAAGCTGGCCGGTGGAATCGAGCAGGGTCACGTCATCAACTTCAAGGCCGGGAACGGCCGAGGCGACGAGGTGACGGATGGAGGCGGACGCCTTGCGACCTGCGGTGGCGCTGGCGCGGATCATGACCGATGCGGTGGGCTTCTGTTCGCCACGGCGGAAATTGCCGACATCAGGCATGACGATATGGACGCGTGCAGCCGCAATCCCGTCGATCTGCTGGATGGAGCGGCTAATCTCACCCTCAAGGGCACGAACGCGCGTCACTTCCTGCATGAAGGAGGTCAGGCCGAGAGAACCGACATTGTCGAAAAGCTCGTAACCGGCATTGGCGCTATCAGGCAGACCGCGCTCGGCCAAAAGCAGCCTTGCCTTGCTGGTAAGCCCTACGGGAACCTGAAGGCTCGAACCGTCGGTTCCGACCTGAAAGTCCAGCCCCGATTCGGCAAGCGCAATGCTGATCTTGTTGAGGTCGCTTTTTTCAAGCCCGACATAAAGGGTCTCGTAAGCGGGACGGTTCACGTAGAGAGCTGCTGCAAGGATAACGGCCATGGACAAAACGCCCACGCCGCCCAGCATCAGCAACCGTGTCTGACCCAGCGCCGCGATATTTTTCAGGACCTGAGGGATTTGATTTAACAGATTCATTCTGTTCCGCACCGTCATTCATAGAATCCGAGACCTTTTGGCCCCGTAATGACAATAGGGTGCGAAGCTTGCGCGAGCGTTGCCTTTCTCCGCATTCAGCGAGGAAAGGAACGTCGGCGGGAATATGGTCTAAAACAGGTCGAAGTCGCCGGAAGCCTTGTCCAGCGGCTGGGAATGGCCATGGCGGAAGGCGGCGCCCAGCGCTTTTTGCATTTCGGCAAGCTTGACGAGGCTGAGCGCCGTGGAGACATCGACGATCCATTCACCGGGAATGGAACCGGTGACGGTGTCGATGAATTCGGCAAGACCGCGGGTCTTCTGGACGGCGAGATCAATACCCTGCAACAGCTTGATGCCGTCGCCGGACAATTGACCGCTGGTCACTTCCAGCAGCTGCGGCTCGATACGTTCGATGAGATAGGCGACGTCGTGCAATTCCGACACCACGCGCATGAGAACATCCGGCAGGGCTTCTTCGAACGGAGCGGTACCGGCGTGGTCTGCAATCTGCATTGGAAACTCCGTGACTAGAAAAATTCGATGTCGTTGGCGACGGGCTTTGGGGCCGGCACCGGACGCGTTTCCATGGCGACCGTCTTCTGGGTTTCCGCGCCGCTGAGCGGATGCTGACGCGCGCGACCAGAGACCGGCCAGAACTCGATCTTGCGGCCATGCTCTCCGCCCGTGGAGGAGCTTATGACAGGAATGCCTTCATCTTTCAGAAACTGCATGGCGAAGATGGCGTTCTGTTCACCGACATTCGAGAAGCTGGCGATCGTCTTTGCGCCGCCGAAAACCTTGGCCTCCAGCCGGTCGCGGCGGGCGCCCTTCTTCAGAAGGCCGTTGATCAGAAGTTCCATGAGATGCACGCCGTAACGCGTCGCATCTCCCCCGGTCACATTGCCCGTTCCCGGCAGCAGGAAATGGTTCATTCCTCCAAGGCCGGCAACGGGATCTCTCAGACAGGCGGCCACGCACGAACCGAGTATCGTCGTCATGACCACGTCGGGATCGCTGACAACCTTGTACTCGCCCTGAATGATATGTACGCGTTTGGCCGCAGCTTCAATCATTTCAGCGATCCGAAAACCGCCTCGATGGCTGCACGCATCTTGTCGATGGTGAAAGGCTTGGCCAGCACGTTGTTCGCACCGAGCTGCGCCGCCTTCTGCACCAGCGCGCGGTCACCCTGCGCGGTGAGGATGATGAAGGCCGCCTTTTTGAGGGTCGGGTTGGCCCGCACGGCGTGCAGGAAACCGAGACCGTCCATTTTCGGCATGTTGAAGTCGGAGATGACGAGATGATGGGGCTGCTGCTCCATGATCTTCAATCCCTGCTCGCCATCGCCGGCGGAAGTGATCTGCTTGAAGCCGAGCTGTGTCAGCGCATCGCTGAGGAGCAGCCGGCTGGTCACCTGATCGTCAACGATCAGAACTTTGATCTTTTCTGCGAGAGACATTAGTCAGTACCTTCTTTGCGGGCAGTGGTTAGTTTCAGGATTTCTTCGCCGATGGAGGCCAGCGGCAATTGCTGTTCAACGGCGCCAAGCTCATACGCCACGCGGGGCATGCCGTAGACGACGCAGGTTTTTTCATTCTGGCCGACGGTGCGCGCACCGGCATGCCGCATTTTCAGCAGTCCGGCCGCGCCATCACGGCCCATGCCGGTGAGAATGACGCCGACGGCGTTGCGTCCGGCAAGCTCGGCCACAGAATCGAACAGGACATCGACAGAGGGGCGATGGCCGTTGACCGGGTCACGCTCGATGAGCCGGCAGCAGGGTGCTGCGCGGTTGGCGATCTGCAGGTGGCGCTCGCCGCCCGGCGCGAGATAAATCTTGCCCGTTTGCAGCCGTGCGCCATCCGTCGCTTCTTCCACGACGGGCGCGCAGATGCGGTTCAGCCGCTCGGCGAAACTCTTGGTGAAGGTCGACGGCATGTGCTGGGTGATGACGGTCGGCGGGCAATTGGCCGGAAATTTTTGCAGCACGGCGATCAGCGCCTCGACCCCACCCGTGGATGAACCGATGGCCACGACTTTGCGACCGGCCCGATAATCGCTGACCGGGGTAGGCTGCACTGCCGCCGCGCTTTCCGGACGAGCCGCGCGATAGGCGGCATGCTGGGAGCGGGCGGCGGCTTTCACCTTGTCGGCGAGATCGCCAAAGGGACGCGCATCACCCGGAGCCGGTTTGCCGACGCAGTCGAAAGCACCGATTTCAAGGGCAGCGAGCGAGGCATCCGCACCGCGATGTGTAAGCGACGAGACCATGATGACCGGCATCGGCCGCAGGCGCATGATCTTTTCGAGGAATTCAAGGCCGTTCATTTCCGGCATCTCGATGTCGAGTGTCACGACATCGGGGTTGAGCTGCTTGATAGCTGCTCTCGCTTCCATGGCGTTGCCGGCCTGTCCGACCACCTCGACTTCCGGATCAGCCTTGAGGACAGCCGAAATCAGGCCGCGCATCGTTGGACTATCATCGACGACGAGTACCCGTGCGAGTGCGCTCATGCCTTCCTCCCGGATGCGTGACCAATGTAGCGGTAGGTGGTGATGCCGGTGTTATCGAACAGGTTCTTGGCGTCGCCGGAGACGCGTTCGGAATGGCCGATATAAAGATGACCACCTTCCGGCAGCAGTCCTGCGAAACGCGACCAGATGCGTGTCTGCGTTGGCTCATCGAAATAGATGACGACGTTGCGGCAGAAAATGACGTCGAAATTGCCCTTGAAGGGCCATTGCGTCATCAGATTCAGTTCGTTGAAGGTGATGAGACGCTTGACCTTGTCGTCGATGCGGAACTTGCGGCGACCGCCGGCATCAACCTCCGTAAACCATTGCTTGCGCATGGCGGGAGACACGGTTTCGAGCGCGTTGTCGTCGTAAACGCCGGCGCGGGCCTGCGCCAGAATCTTCGGGTCGATGTCGGTCGCCAGAATTTTGAAATCGTAGTCCGCCGCATTCGGGAACATGGCGAGCACGGTAAGGGCAATGGAATAGGGTTCCTGCCCGTCGGAACAGGCCGCCGACCAGATGCGGACACGTCCACCGCTCTTTGCTCTTGCAATGAGACCCGGCAGGACCCCGTCACGCAGATGTTCGAAATGATGGTTCTCGCGGAAGAAGCGCGTGAAATTCGTCGTCAGGTGCGACAGCATTTCGCGCCGCGCCGGGGCGCCCTCGGTTGAGGAGACCAGCGTGCAATATTCGCGGAAACCGGAGAGGCCGAGATTGCGGATATGCTTCGAGAGGCGGGAATAGACCAGCGACGCCTTGGTGTCGTTGAGATAGATGCCCGCATCCGCATAGATCATCGCAGCGATCTCCGACAGATCGCGTCTTGTCAGCGGGTATTCGCCGCTGGCAAGAACGTCGTCCGGAGACTGGCGCTGGTCGCTGAGATTAAGTGCTGCCATGGATGATCCGCTTTCAACCTGTCGCCGCAAGCGACATTTCCTGCTTCAGGGGCTGTCCGCGCGAAGCGCTGACAATGGCATCGACATCCAGAATGAGCGCAACGCGTCCGTCACCGAGAATAGTTGCGGCGGCAATGCCCGGAACATGGGTATAGTTGGCTTCCAACGACTTGATGACGACCTGACGCTGACCCTGGATCGCATCAACCATCAGGGCGCGCTGGCCGCCGCCTTCCGATTCCACCAGAAGGGCTACACCTTCGACCGGATCGGCCTGTGTCGGACGGAAATTCAGAACGCGTCCGACATCAACCAGCGGGCAGAAGGAATTGCGGATGGAGATCAGCCGCTGGTTGGAGCCGAAGGAATGAATGTTCTTCGCTTCCGGCTGCAGGGTTTCGACGATTGCGGTCAAAGGCACCACAAGCGTTTGACCGGCCACCGTCACCACCATGCCGTCGAGGACGGCGAGCGTCAGCGGCAGGCTCATGGTGAAGGTCGAACCATGACCGGGGCGCGAGGAGATGCTGATACGGCCGCCAAGCGCCTGAATGGAACGCTTGACCACATCCATGCCGACGCCACGGCCGGAAATGTCGGAAATCTTGTCTGCCGTCGAGAAGCCCGGCGCGAAGATCAGATTGTCGATCTCCTCGTCGGTCAGGTTCGCATCGGCGGCAATGAGATCATTGTCGATCGCCTTCTGGCGAACGCGCTCGCGGTTGATGCCGGCGCCGTCGTCCTGAAGTTCGATCAGGATGCGGCCCGAGCGGTGCTTCGCCGAAAGCTTGATGGTGCCTTCAGGGTTCTTGCCCGCCGCTTCGCGCTTTTCCGGTGTTTCGATGCCGTGGTCGACGGCATTGCGAATCATGTGGGTCAGGGGCTCGGCCAGCTTGTCGATGACGGTCTTGTCGACTTCGGTGTTTTCACCTTCGGTGACGAGGCGGATCTGCTTGCCGATCATGTCTGCGACTTCGCGGACGATACGGGACATGCGCTGGAACACCGGCTTCACCGGCTGCGCGCGGATGGCCATGACGCTGTCCTGGATTTCGCGCGTCAGCTGCTGCAGCTCGTCGAGACCCATATTGACGGCGGAGGTGCCGCTCGCATCGTTTTCGATGACGCTCTGCGACAGCATTGCCTGATTGATGACGAGCTCGCCAACGAGGTTGATCAGGCGGTCGACACGGTCGAGATCGACGCGGATGGTCTGGCCGACATTCGCATTGGCGGCCGCATTTGCGTTTGCCTGGGCTGCGGCGGGCGCTGCCGCCGCCTCGCGCTTTTCGATGGCGGCATTGACGCTTTGAGCAATCTGGGTCGTTGCAACTGCTGCCTCGACGGCTGCGGCAACAAAAGGCGCTTCCTGCGCGACGGCGGGCTCTTCTTCCGGTCCGCTATCGAGAGCCGAGAGATCGAACGGAACCGGGATCATCGGAAGTTCTTCCTCGTCCGCGGCGGCATCGGAAAGAACCGGCGAAATTTCGAGATCGCAATCCCATTCGGCGAATTCAAAAACGCTGCGGATAGCCTCTTCACCCTTGTCGGTCGTGATCGAAACCGTCCAGGAGAGATACGAGGCTTCAGGGTCGAGCTTGTCGAGCGTGGGAAGCTCCGACATGTCGCAATTGACGCTCATTTCGCCGACACGCGAGAGATCGCGCAGGAGAAGCGCCGCCTCGTTGCCTTTCGAATAAAGCGACGCGTGCGGCTTGAACTTGACCTGGAAGGTCGGCGCTTCCATCAACGGCGTGGTTTCGTCAGCGAAATCGGAGAAGGAGAACGGGATCGGCTCGAAACCGCTGTCATCCGTCGGCTTGGGCGCGACGGGAACCGGAGCCTTTATCGCAACCGGCGCCGGCGCGGAAACCTGCACCGTTTCGCCATTGGCCAGCGCTTCCAGTTCCTTGACGAGACCACGGGTGCGGCTTTCATCAACGCTGCCGCCATCTCTTGCGGCATTGGTCAGGTCCGCCAGCACGTCGGCCGAGCGCAGCATGACTTTGAGAACATCCTGGCTCGGTTCCAGCTTGTTGGAGCGAACGCAGTCGAGGGTCGTTTCAAAAACGTGGGCGAAGGCCACGAGATCATCCAGACCGAAGGCGCCGGCCCCGCCCTTGATGGAATGAACGGCACGGAAAACGGCGTTGACGGTTTCCGGATCACGGTCGCCGTCATTCAATTTAAGAAGCCCCGATTCCAGTTCAGCGAGCTGCTCCTCGCATTCCTGGAAAAAGATTTCCTTGATTTCGTTCATATCCATCGTGAAATGTCCCGTATCAGGCGGTTACGCGTTCAATGGCATCGATGAGTTTCGCAGGATCGAACGGCTTGACGATCCAGCCGGTCGCACCGGCCTGACGGGCGCGGTTCTTCTTTTCTGCGTCGCTTTCGGTTGTCAGAACGAGGATCGGGATAGCCCGATACTTCTCGTTGCGGCGCACACCCTCGATAAAGCCGAAGCCATCAAGACGGGGCATGTTGATATCAGTCACGATGACATCGGGGTTGCTCTGCTCGAGCACCTCGAGGCCTTCAACGCCGTCTTCGGCCTGAATGGTTTCAAAACCGGCATTGTTGAGCGTGACCAGGAGCATGTTCCGGATCGTTCTGGAATCATCCACGGTAAGAACTTTTTTCTTCACTTCTTGATCTCCTTCAGGAGCAAATGATCGATTTCGACGCCTATCAGTTTCATGGTCTTGTCGAATGCATCGGACGCCTTGGCAAAACCGAACGGTTTGCCGTCCTCCTCCCAGGACTTCGCACCGGCCATGAGGACCTGGGCGCAAAGTGCTCCGATACGCTCAACCTCGGACGCATCCACCGACAAAGGTGCTCCTCTCAGCGTCATCAGCTTGCCGTGCAGCGCCGATGCCTCGTTGAGATCCAGCACCGGTGACAGTTTCAGCGTCGCCTCAGCTGCTTTTCTGGCTGCCATTACATGACTCCTTGGCGTCTGAATTGTTGGTAATCCTGGCCGTAATCCGTGCGGTCATCCCCACGGGCCATAAATGATGTGTCCTGACGCTCCGCCACGGCCATCGCCCCCGCCTGACCCTGACGGGCGATGCGGAACTCCCTGATGGTGCGGCCGAGTTCGAGAATGACGGTGTGAAGTGCGTCGGCCTCGGAGGCGCCGCCGCTTATATCGGCGGCGATCCGCCCCGCCTGCCGCTGGTGTTCACTCATGTCAGCAGCGACCGATTGCAGCTCGCCGACCTGGTCGGCCGTATGGCGGGAGACTTCGGCGATCATGTCGTTGATGCCGGACACCTGCCGGACGACGCCGCCGATTGCCTCCTGCGTGCGGTTGACCATGCGCACGCCGCCCTCGACCTGGGTTTTCGTGGTGCCGACGAGGCTTTTGATCTCTCTTGCAGCGTCGGCAGACCGTTGCGCCAAGGCTCGCACTTCCTGCGCGACGACGGCGAAACCACGTCCGCTGTCGCCAGCGCGTGCCGCCTCGATACCGGCATTGAGGGCGAGAAGGTTCGTCTGAAACGCAATTTCATCAATCGTGCCGATGATCCTGCCGATTTGCTCGGCGGATTGCTCGATGTGCGACATGGCATCGATCGCCTCGCCGATCGCCTTGCCGCTTTCGACCGCTGCCTCACGGGCGCGGGAAACCGCCGTCTCCGTCGCCGATATGCGAACGCCGTTTTCGGCCGCGCCGCTGATCATCGTCTGGATCGCACGGGAGGTTTCCGCAAGCGCTTCGGCCTGCTGGCCGGAACGCTCGGCCATGGAACGACCCATTTCGGCAAACCGCGCGCTTAGCGCTTCGGCCTCGCCGATACCGTTTTGCGCCGATATCAGCGATGCGCCGATGGTCGCCAGCGCCGTATTGAACGAGGATGCAACATCACGATAGGCTTCCGGCACATCGCCGCCGATGCGGGCCTGCAAGTTGCCTGCGGCAAAGGATGTCAGCGCCGCACCCAGCAATGTTGCCGCTTCCGAACGGTCGCTGTCGCGCTGTTCCGCCAATTCGCGGCCATGGCGCAGGCGCAATTCATTAAACCGCAGCGAGACGGCGATCTCGGTATCGACCATCACCAGACGGACGACGTTTTTCACGGCTTCCGCCAGTTCGCGGGTTTTCTTGCGGTTACCGGGCAGGATGGAGCGTGGCGCATGTTCGGCCACCAGCCCACCGAGCAGATGTTCAAGAACGACCGCGTGACTGGCGATCTGCCAGCGCGGATCGAGACCCATGCGGCCGGCATTGTCAGAAAGAACCTTCACCCGCTCGGCATAAAGCGCATCGAAACGCGCATCCGTCAGCACACTCCAGTGCGAGGATTGCAGGTCGTGCAGGCGATCAAGCTGGTTTTCGCTTTCGAAAGACGGTGAACAGTCGGGCATCGACTGGAAACGGTTCATCACGTCCCGCAGACCGGCCTTGACGTAAGGCTCGAGCATGCCGCGATAATTGCGCAGGAAATCGGATTGCGTCTCGTCGAGGCCGGCAAAGCGAAGCCGTCCCGCCAGGCTTGCACCTGCCGATCTGCGCGCTTGATCTGATGGCAAATCCTGCCCCAACCGACGTCCCCAACACCATGACGGCCGGAGGAACCCGGCCAAATTGACCAAGGTTCAGAACGTCAGCACCCTTCGCGGATTTTTGAACGAACATACCCATCGCGGACGATGCGGCATCGACGCTTGCCAGACCTTCTTGAACCAAGAAACGAAAATACCGGATCGGGCCCGGTACGGCAGTGCGGCGTCATGCCTGGAAGGGGAGAGAACCCCATTCCGCCGTGGAAATACCATCAATCTTTATGGTTAATTCCTTGCTTGAAAGTTAAGAAACATCGGCTCCGGCGTCAAACGGTGAAATTTGTAAAAGCTTTTAGCCGTTGCCGCCCTCACTTTGCCGCAAACCGGCAAAACCGAAAAGGAATCGGCCATCGCGGGCGGTTTTTCCGGCCTGTGCGCTGGACAAGCGCGTGCGGCTTCCCCTAAAACAAATCAACGGGATATTCGCTGAGCGGTGATGCTTTAAAGAGACCTTTACGATCAAGGAGATGCCAACTTGTTATGGATGGAGACATGCCGCCGTTCAAGGCGCCATCCGCAAGTGTTGATCGGCATCATGGTCGCAAGCCTGCTCGTCATGATCGGCTTTCAGGCACCTTCCGGCATCAAGACACTTTCCAAGACCAGCCGTCTGGAGAGATTGGAGACGGTTGATCTCAGCCGTTCCCTCACTCTTGGCGACAGGGATTGCGATAGCGGCTGCAAGGCCGGGGATGCCGGTTCAGGTCTTCGCCCCGGCAACTTCCCCTCTCCCGCTTTGCGGATCACCGTTGACGCCGGGCCGGCCGTTACATCTGTTGCCATCGCGCCACAAGCTTTCCGAGACTTTGCGAGCGTGGTTCCAAGAGCGCCCCCGCATATTATCTATTAGTCATTCCGGCGGTCCTCATCATTCGGTTCTTATGAGCCTTGAGGGATCGGAGTCGTCGGAAACCCGCCGCAGACTCCAATTCCAGAGAAAAACCGCCGCCGCATATGACACTTGCAACCATTCTTCCATTTATTGTCGCCTTGCCTTTTGTCGGCGCCATTTTAACGGCTTTCATGCCGCGCGACGGCGCGGCCGCAGGCCCCGCCTCCGTGGCTGGCGCTGTGGCCCTCTTCGGCCTTGTCAGCAGTATTTTTCTTTATCCGACGATCAGCGATGGCAGCGCACTGAAATACGATGCGGAATGGCTGCCGCAACTCGGCCTGAACTTCACCCTGCGGCTGGACGGATTTGCCTGGTTATTTGCAATCCTCATTACCGGCATCGGCCTGCTCGTGGTCCTCTACGCCCGCTACTACATGTCGGCAAAAGACCCGATCCCGCGGTTTTTTGCCTTCTTCCTCGCCTTCATGGGCTCGATGCTCGGCGTGGTCCTGTCCGGCAACGTCATTCTGCTGTCGATCTTCTGGGAAATGACCAGCATCTTCTCGTTCCTGCTGATCGGCTACTGGCATCAGAACGCCGGGGCGCGTGACGGCGCCCGCATGGCGTTGACCGTGACCGGCATCGGCGGCTTCAGTCTTTTGGCGGGGCTGTTGATCCTTGGCCATATGGCGGGAAGCTATGATCTGGACAAGATCATCGAGGCCGGCGCCCAAATCCGCGCCCATCCTCTCTATCTGCCGGCGCTTATCCTCATTCTCGGCGGCGCGCTGACCAAGAGCGCGCAGTTTCCCTTCCATTTCTGGCTGCCGAATGCCATGGCGGCGCCGACGCCCGTTTCCGCCTATCTGCATTCGGCCACCATGGTGAAGGCCGGGGTGTTTCTGCTGGCGCGGTTCTGGCCGGTGCTGGCAGGCACGCCGGAATGGTTCTGGCTGGTGGGCATGGCCGGCGTCATCACCCTGCTGCTCGGCGCTTATTTCGCCATGTTTCAGCAGGATCTGAAGGGGCTGCTCGCCTATTCCACCATCAGCCATCTCGGGCTCATCACCACACTGCTCAGCCTCGGCAGCCCGCTGGCCGCGGTTGCGGCCATCTTCCACATGGTCAACCACGCCACCTTCAAGGCCTCGCTGTTCATGGCGGCCGGCATCATCGACCATGAAACCGGCACCCGCGACATGCGGCGCTTGAGCGGGCTCTACACCTATCTGCCAGCGACGGCCACGCTTGCCATGGCGGCAAGTGCGGCGATGGCCGGCGTGCCGCTGTTCAACGGCTTCCTCTCCAAGGAAATGTTCTTTGCCGAGGCCGTCGAAACCCACGCCGATTCGCTGCTGGACCGGGCGCTGCCCTATGTCGCGACGCTGTCCGGCGCATTTGCCGTCGCCTATTCGCTGCGCTTCATCCACACGGTGTTTTTCGGTCCCAAACCGGTCGATCTACCGAACCCCAATCCGCACGAGCCGCCGCGCTGGATGCGCTTTCCGATCGAGTTTCTGGTTTTCGCCTGCCTGATCGTCGGCATCGTTCCAAGCCTTTCGATCGGCCCGTTCCTGCATTCGGCCGTGCTTTCCGTTCTCGGGCCGCAGACGCCCGTTTACAGCCTGTCGATCTGGCACGGTTTCAACCTGCCGCTGATCATGAGTATCGCGGCGCTGATCGGCGGCGTTACCATCTATGCACTGCTCGGCGGCTATTTTTCGCGCTGCGATGACGGTCCGCCGGTCTTCCGGCATTTGCGAGGCCAGCGCATCTTCGAGCGCATTCTCGTCACCGTGTCCTGGAAGTGGGCGCGGTGGCTGGAAAGCACGCTCGGCACGCGGCGTCTGCAGCCGCAGCTGAGACTTCTGATCCTCGTGGCGCTTCTCGCCGGTTTCTCGCCCCTGTTCCTTTCGGAATTTTCCCTGTCGCTGCCGCGCGTGACGACTTTCGATCCGATCTTCGCCATTCTCTGGCTGATCGGCATGATCGCCGCGCTCGGTGCCGCCTGGCAGGCTAAATATCATCGGCTTGCCGCCCTCATCATGCTCGGCGTTTCGGGGCTCGTCACCTGCCTCACCTTCATCTGGCTTTCCGCCCCGGATCTAGCGATTACCCAGTTGCTGGTCGAAATCGTCACTACGGTTCTCATCCTGCTCGGTCTCCGGTGGTTGCCGAAACGTTTCGAGAAGGTCGATAGCAGCGACGAGCTGCCGGCGCAGCTTCGCCGCGCTCGCGACTTTCTGCTCGCCGCCGCCAGCGGCATCGGCATGTCGGTCATCGCTTATGCCGTCATGACGCTGCCGGTGCCAAACGCCATCTCCACCTATTTCCTGGAGCGCGCCTATACCGAAGGTGGCGGCACCAACGTCGTCAACGTCATTCTGGTCGATTTCCGCGGCTTCGACACATTCGGCGAAATCGCGGTGCTGGCGATTGTGGCGCTCACCGTCTTCGCACTGCTTCGCCGTTTCCGCCCCGCGCACGAAAGCATCGGGCTGCCGGAACAGCAGAAGATGCAGAATGCCTTCGATGCCGAACGTCCTGATCGCAGCAAAGGCGATACCGTCCACGATTATCTCTATGTGCCGTCGATCGTGATGCAATGGATGTTCCCGGTCATCATCACCTTCTCGATCTTCCTGTTCATGCGCGGCCATGACCTGCCCGGCGGCGGCTTTGCAGCCGGCATCACCATGGCAATCGCCTTCCTGCTGCAATATCTGGCCGGCGGCGCACGCTGGGCGGAGGACCGCATTCGTATCCTGCCGCTGCGCTGGATGGGTTTCGGCCTGTTGATGGCCGCAGTGACGGGTATCGGCTCGTGGTATTTCGGCTACCCGTTCCTGACCTCCTATTTCCAGTATACGGAGATACCCTATATCGGCAAAATGCCGACGGCATCCGCCCTGCTGTTCGATCTCGGCGTCTTTTCGGCGGTCGTCGGCTCCACCGTTCTTATTCTCATAGCACTGGCACACCAATCGTTGCGCAACTACCGCGTTCGCACGCCTGAAGCCGCAAAAGCGGAGGACGTGTAATGGAACTCATTCTCGCAATCGGTATCGGCGTGATGACCGGCTCCGGCGTGTGGCTTATCCTGCGCCCGCGCACCTATCAGGTCATCGTCGGGCTCTCATTGCTGTCTTATGCCGTCAACCTGTTCATCTTCGGCGTCGGCGGCATCAAGACCAATGCGCCGCCGGTGCTGGTCAACGGTGTCGATAGTTCCACGCTGGCCGACCCCGTGCCGCAGGCGCTGGTGCTGACGGCAATCGTCATCGGCTTTGCGACGACGGCGCTTTTCCTCGTAGTGCTGCTTGCCGCCCGCGGCCTCACCGGCACCGACCACGTGGACGGGAGGGAGACGAAATGATGTCATTCCCCTTCCACATCGTCATCGCGCCCATTCTTCTGCCGCTGATCACCGCCGCCATTCTGCTGTTCTTCGACGAGCGCCAGCGCGTGGCAAAGGCCGCCATCAGCCTTACTTCGACAGTGCTATTGCTGATCGTCGCCATCCTGCTGTTCCGCGAGGTGAATTCGACGGTCAATACCGAAATCGCCGCTGTGGTTTCGAGCGGCGTCTATCTGCTCGGCAACTGGGCCGCCCCCTTCGGCATCGTGCTTGTCGCAGACCGTCTTTCCGGGCTGATGGTACTGTTGACGGCGCTGCTTGCCATTCCCTCGCTGATCTATTCGATGGCGAAATGGCACAAGGCCGGCGCGCATTTCCATTCGCTGTTCCAGATGATGCTGATGGGCGTCAACGGCGCGTTTCTGACCGGCGACCTCTTCAATCTCTTCGTGTTCTTCGAAGTGATGCTGGCGGCCTCCTACGGCCTGTTGCTGCATGGTTCCGGCCAGCAGCGCGTCAAGGCCGGGCTGCATTACATCGCCATCAACCTCGTCGCGGCGCTGTTCTTTCTGATCGGCGTCAGCCTGATCTATGGCGTCACCGGCACGCTGAACATGGGCGACCTTGCCCATCGGATCGAGGGGCTGAACCCGGACCAGCGCATGCTGCTGGAAACCGGCGCTGCCGTGCTTGGCATTGCGTTTCTGGTCAAGGCCGGCATGTGGCCGCTGAATTTCTGGCTGCCATCGGCCTATGGTTCAGCTTCCGCTCCGGTTGGCGGCCTGTTTGCGATCATGAGCAAGGTCGGCATCTATGTCATTGCCCGCCTGTCCTTCCTGCTTTTTGGGCAGACGGCGGGGGAATCGGCAGGCTTCGGCCATGATGCCCTGCTCGTCGGCGGCATCGCCACCATCATCTTCGGGGCGATCGGCGTTCTGGCATCACAGGCGCTCGGGCGGCTTGCCGGCTTTTCGGTACTGATATCGTCGGGAACGCTTCTCGCCGCCATGGGTACCGGCAATCCGACAGTTGCGGCCGGCGCGCTCTATTATCTGGTCAGCTCTACCCTCACCATCAGCGCCTTCTTCATGCTGATCGAGCTGGTGGAGCGCGGCCAGGATGCCGGCGCGAACGTTCTGGCCGTAACCATGGAAGCCTATGGCGAAGGCGAGGAGGAGGAGGAAGAAGAAGAAGTCGGCGTGACGATGCCCGCCACGATCGCGGTACTCGGCGCCTGTTTTGCCGCGTGCGGCATTCTTCTGGCCGGCCTGCCGCCGCTTTCGGGTTTCATCGCCAAATTCTCGATGCTGACAGCCATTCTCAACCCTTCCGGGCTTGGCGCCAATGACAGCATTTCCACGCTTTCCTGGTGGCTGGTCTTCCTGATCGTCTTTGCCGGTTTTGCCTCGCTGATCTCGATGACCCGCGCCGGCATCCGCACCTTCTGGGCCTCCATAGAAGGCACCGTGCCGCGTGTTCTCGTCATCGAAATAGCACCCATCATGCTGCTGCTCGCCCTGACACTTGCCATGACCGTGCAGGCGGGTCCGGTGATGCGCTACATGCAGGAAACGGCGCGTATCCTCGATCTGCCCGCAAGCTATATTCAGGGCGTCATTTCCGCACCGCGAGCGGGAAGCAACCCGGAGGCGGAGCCATGATGAACCGTCTCCTCCCCTACCCGCTGCTGACGGTTTCGCTGATCTTCTTCTGGATGACAATCAACAGCTTTTCGCCCGGACATCTGCTGCTTGGCACCGCTGTTGCGCTCATCGCCTCCTGGGCGATGGCGTCGCTGCGGCCAGCCAAACCGCGTATCCGCAACTGGCACAAGCTCGCGCTGCTGATCCTGATCGTGCTTTATGATATTATCAGGTCCAATATCTCGGTCGTGAAGATCATTCTGTTCAAGCGCGAAAGAGACCGCAAATCCGGCTTCCTGGCGGTGCCGCTCGATATTCGCGATCCCATGGCGCTGGCCGTGCTGGCAACCATCCTGACCTCGACGCCGGGCAGCGCCTGGCTTGAATATAATTCCAGCCAGGGCACGCTGCTCCTCCACGTTCTCGACGATGTGGATGAGGCCGCGTGGATAAGCCTCATCAAGAACCGATATGAAAAACTGTTGATGGAGATATTCGAATGAGTTCGATTATCCTTTTCTGGTCCTTTTCGCTGGCGCAGTTCATGCTGGCCATCGCCATGACAATATCAGTCTATCGCATCGCCATCGGCCCCCGCGCCCAGGACCGGGTGCTGGGCATGGATACGCTCTATGTCAACGCCATGCTGCTTCTCCTCACCTTCGGCCTGCGCACCGGCAACGACATCTATTTCGAGGCATCGCTGCTGATCGCCATCCTCGGCTTCGTCTCCACCGTCGCCCTCTCCAAATTCATGATGCGCGGCGAGGTGATCGAATGAACAACGCCGCAGAATTTCCGCTCTGGGCCGCCATTCTCGTGGCTTTCTTCGTGCTGCTAGGCGCGTCGCTGACGCTGATCGGTACCATCGGCTTTGCGAGGCTGAACAGCTTCTACGAGCGCCTGCATGCGCCCACACTCGGCACCAGCTGGGGCACCGGCGGCATCGTCATGGCCTCGATCATCTATTTCTCCGTCTCTGGCGACCGCTTCGCCTTCCACGAAATCTTCATCGGTATTTTCATGACGGTGACGACGCCGGTGTCGCTGATGCTGCTGGGACGGGCCGCGCTTTATCGGGATCGGGCTGAGCAGAATTCGGATAATAGGGAGCATTTGTAAATTCGCTTCGATCAAAGCCGGTTCGAAGAAATGACCTTTCGAAAAGTGAGGGAAATTCTTCTGCTTCTGGCCGTCCTTATCCCATTCACGATATCGGATTTGCGCGCCGGAATTTCATGGGTCCAACCATAGCGCCCGGAATCTCTAAGCAAGACACCGGAGCGAGGATAGAGCAAAACGCCGCATACGGCCGGTCCGCGCAAATCGCGGAAAACCATTTCACATGCGGAAAGAAGGCTTATCGACGCGATCTCGTCGTCGAAACACGGAACGCAATCCACGTGTGCGCTGATGCCCTGTCCGGGAAGATATTCGTTCGCGATAACCTGGTCGGGCAAATTCCGGCAATATCCTTCGCTAACCAATCGTTCCGCAAACAAACCGAGCCAAGGCGGTAACGGCCCGAGATGCGCCTCTGGGGTAACAGCGCGCACTTTGTAGTCATAACGGTAACCGAAATGCTGCACGCGACGCTTTAGCTCTGTGCTCCACTCCCCGGCATCCAATCGGGCAGTAACGGCAGCTTCCTCATCGGGGGAAAGGAACCCATCAAAATACAAGATTCCGGGCGGTAGAAGAGATGCACTTACGGCATGATCCATTTGCGGGTTGCTCTCCAACCGCGTGAAACAATCAGACTTGGCCCATGTCTACATCGGGCCGGTCAAAAAGCGTATGATGGAGAAAGCCGTTGATTGAAATTTGCCGTTGCGCGGCAAATGAACAGGCAACACGCCACCAATTCATCAAGCAGTGAAATTGAGATAAATGGTGCCCGGAGGCGGATTTGAACCACCGACACGCGGATTTTCAATCCGCTGCTCTACCAACTGAGCTATCCGGGCACTTCAGGTCCTTGAAGAACCTCCGCTTTTGGCGGGCGGGGCCGTTTTGGCGCCCCGAAAGTGAGCGGGGTTATAACATCTTGTTCGGACATGGCAAGCGCCATCGCGAAGTTTTTTGACAGTTTTTTCACGAGGGCTGTGGATGGCTGGAATGTCTGCCCGGCGCTGGCGAGATTGCGGGAGAAAACCCGTTATCGGCCATGTGTCGTGCCTTGCGGCATCCGGCCGCTACCCGGGTTCGGCAGCAGCCGGTCCTACCCGGCATAGCGGCATGGGAAGCGGCAGCTAGGCCGTTTCGTTGCGTCGTGCGGCAAGGCCAAGCGCGAAGGGCACCACGGCCACCAGCGCCGCCATGACGGGCGAGGACGCGAAGATGCGGCTGGCAAGCGAGGTAACGGCAACGGAGCGCACCACCATCATCAGACGGGAATTCTCGCGGTCTCTTTCATGGTGCACCTGTGCGGGCCTGTGACGGGAATGCCGGGCCGCCTCCAGCCGTTTGACATCACGGCGGATCTTGTCGACCTGTTTGCGAAGCTCTTCCAGTTCGGCGCGCAGCGACGGATCAACGGTATTCTCAGCACGGGTACTCTTCGCCGTGGTTTTTTCCGTCTTTGCTTCCGCGGCTATCGCCTCAGCCTCTTCGTCCAGCTCTGCCAGATGGTCGTCGAGGTCCGTGGGCTTGTCGAAACCGTGGGATCGCAGTGGTGCTTTCATCGCTGTCTCCTAGGGCGTGCTGAATTGCGGCGGCGGGCGTCTTTGCCCGGTCTCGCCGTTTCAACGCCCCAGCCGGGCAAAGGATGCACATAAAGCGATCAGCGCGGTAGATTCGGCTCAAAAAAACAGGCCCCGAAGGGCCTGTTTATTGTTCTGCCGTAAAGCCTCAGGCCGCCTTGGCGGCGCTGGCATAAGGATCGAAGCGACCGTAGAAGGTTTCGCCCTTGGCGGCCATGTCCTTCAGGAGTGGCGTCGGCTTGAAGCGCGGGCCATAAGCCTCGCTGAGCTTTTCGGCCAGAGCGACGAAATTCTTCGCGCCCATGCCGTCAATGTAGGACAACGCACCGCCGGTATAGGGCGCGAAACCGAAACCGAGGATGGAGCCGACATCTGCCTCACGCGGATCGGTGACGATGCCTTCTTCCACCGTGCGGGCGGCTTCCAACGCCACGGTGACGAGGAAGCGCTGTTTCAGCACCTCCATATCCACGTCTTCAGGCTTCTGCTGCGGATAGAGGTCCTTCAGGCCGGGCCAGAGGGACTTCTTGGCGGGCTTTTCCGGATAATCGTAAAAGCCCTTGGCGTTCTTGCGGCCAAACCGGCCCTCACCTTCCACCAGCTTCTTCACCAGTTCCATATGGCGCGGATCGACGGCCTTTTCGCCGAGATCGGCGACGGTGGCTTTCAGGATCTTGTAGGACAGATCGATCGCCACTTCGTCGTTCAACGCCAGCGGGCCGACCGGCATGCCGGCGAATTTCGCGGCGTTTTCGATCATGGCGGGCGGCACGCCTTCGATCAGCATGTCGTAACTTTCCGCCATGTAGCGCAGCACGCAGCGATTAACGAAGAAACCGCGCGTATCGTTAACGACGATCGGCGTCTTTTTGATCTTGGCCACGTAATCCAGCGCGACGGCGAGCGCCTTGTCGCCGGTTTCCTTGCCGAGGATCACTTCCGTCAGCATCATCTTCTCGACCGGTGAGAAGAAATGGATGCCGATGAAATCCGCCGGGCGCTTCGAGTTTTTCGCAAGGCCCGTGATTGGCAAGGTGGAGGTGTTGGAGGCGAAGATCGCACCTTCCGGCAGCACCGCTTCCACGGCCTCGATGACGGCCTTCTTCACATCGCGGTCTTCGAAGACGGCCTCGATGACGAGATCGGCATCCGCGAGTGCGGCGTAATCGGATGTCGGGGTAACGAGGTCGAGCAGGGCCTTGCCTTCATCCTGCGTCAGCCTGCCCTTGCCGATGGCGGCCTTGACGCTTTCCTCGCAATGGCCCTTGCCCTTGTCGGCGGCTTCCTGATCGCGGTCCACCAGCGTGACGGGTATGCCGGCTGCGGCGGTAACATAAGCGACGGCAGCGCCCATGAAGCCCGCGCCGACAACGCCAACCTTTTTGAACTCCGTCTTCGGCTGGCCGGCCGGGCGGCGCGCGCCCTTGCCCAGTTCCTGCATGGAAATGAACAGCGAGCGGATCATGCCGAAGGCTTCCTTCGAGCGAAGGATTTCGGTGAAATAACGCTGCTCCACCTTCAGCGCCGTATCGAAGGGCAATTGCAGGCCCTCATAGACGCATTTGAGGATAGCGAGGGCGGCCGGATAGTTGCCGGCGCTTTCACGGCGCAGGATCGCCGGAGCTGCGGGCCAGAGCTGGGCAGCGGCCGGCGTCCAGATGCCGCCGCCGGGGGCCTTGAAGCCCTTTTCATCCCAGGGGGCGACCGGCTTCAGGCCGTCCTTGATCATCTGCTTTGCGGTTGCGACCAGCTGATCCGGCTCCACCACCTGATGCACCAGCCCCATGGCCTTGGCGCGCGCGCCAGTGAGCGACTGGCCCGTCGTCATCATCTGCAGCGCCGATTGCGCGTCCGTCAGGCGCGGCACGCGCTGGGTGCCGCCGGCACCGGGGAAGATGCCGACCTTGACTTCCGGCAGGGCGATCTTGAGGCTCTTGGCATTCGACGCGACACGGCCGTGGCAGGCAAGCGACAGCTCGAAAGCCCCGCCCATGCAGGTGCCGTTGATGGCCGAGACCCACGGCTTGCCATTGGTTTCCAGCTTGCGGAACAGGCCCGTCATGCGGCCGACCAGTTCGAACAGCTTTGCCGCCGCCTGATCCGGGTTCTTCGTCTTCTCGTCATTGTAGAAGGAGAACATCGACTTGATCATCGAAAGATCGGCACCGCCGGAAAAGGTGCTCTTGCCTGACGTGAAGACGACGCCCTTGACGGCGCCATCTGCGACAGTCGCGTCAAGAATGGCGTTCAGCTCGTCCATCACCTCAGAGGTGAAGACGTTCATGGATTTTTCCGGCATGTCCCAGGTGACGAGTGCGATGCCGTCTGCGTCCGTCTCGATGGTGAAATTGGTGTAAGTGCTCATTTGGGATTCCTCTTCCCTGAATCTTAGTGGCCGCTTCGCTCTCTCCGTCATCCTCGGGCTTGACCCGAGGATCCAAGCACCGGGGATAGATCCTCGGGTCAAGCCCGAGGATGACGGAGGAACGGTTGCGGTATCAGCCGAAGCCTCTTAAACCCGCTCGATAACCGTCGCCGTGCCCATGCCCGCGCCGATGCAGAGCGTGACGAGCGCGGTGTTGAGATCGCGCCGCTCCAGCTCGTCCAGCACCGTACCGAGGATCATCGCGCCGGTTGCACCGAGCGGATGGCCCATGGCGATGGCGCCACCATTGACGTTCATCCGGTCGTGGCTGATATCGAAAGCCTGCATGTAACGCAGCACGACAGCGGCGAAGGCCTCGTTGAGTTCGAAAAGGTCGATATCAGCAAGCGACATTCCGGTCTTTTTCAGGAGCTTTTCGGTCACGTCCACCGGGCCGGTCAGCATCAGCGCAGGGTCTGAGCCGATATTGGCGAAAGCCCTGATGCGGGCGCGTGGTTTCACGCCCATCGCCTCGCCGCCCGCCCTGGAGCCAACCAGCACGGCCGCCGCGCCATCGACGATGCCGGACGAGTTGCCCGCGTGGTGCACGTAATTGATGCGCTCCACCTCCGGATGCGCCATGATGCCGACGGCTTCGAAGCCGCCCATTTCGCCGGGCATCTGGAAGGAAGGATTGAGGGAGGCGAGTGCCTGCATGTCCGTGCCGGGACGCATATGCTCGTCACGGTCGAGGATCGTCAGGCCGTTTGAATCTTTCACCGGAATGACCGACTTGTTGAAATAGCCCTTTTCCCAGGCATGCGCCGCGCGCTTCTGGCTCTCGACGGCATAGGCGTCGACATCGTCGCGGGAAAAGCCGTATTTCGTGGCGATGAGATCGGCGGAAACGCCCTGCGGCATGAAGAAGGCCGGGAAATTGACCGAAGGGTCCATGTACCATGCACCGCCCGACATGCCCATTCCGACGCGCGACATGCTTTCCACGCCGCCGGCGATGACGATATCGTCCGAACCCGCCTTGACCTTGCCAGCCGCGAAGTTGATGGCGTCGAGACCCGAGGCGCAAAAGCGCGAGATTTGCATGCCCGGGGCCTTGTTGGAGTAACCGGCCTCGAAAGCGGCGGCTTTCGGGATCACTGCACCGGCATCCATGACAGGATCGACGCAGCCCATGATGATGTCGTCGACGGTCGATGTATCCAGCCCGTTGCGGTCGCGGATGGCTTCCAGCGTCTTGGCGGCAAGGCGAACGGAGGGCACCTCATGCAGGCTGCCATCCTTCTTGCCGCGTCCGCGCGGGGTGCGGACATGGTCGTAGATGTAAACGTCGGTCATAAACTCTCTCCCTATGGCGTGTTTACCGCCAACCTTCTCAGAATGCTTCCGCAGCCAGTTCCATCATGGTGTCCGCGCCGGTTTCGATGCGGGCCTTGCGCAGCGCCGTTTCAGGCATGATGCGCTCCATGTAAAACTTTGCCGTGACAAGCTTGGTCTTGAGGTAATCCTCATCCGAAGCGCTACCCGCCGCAAGCGCTTCGCTAGCGGCTTTCGCCATGCGCGCCTGCATGTAACCCAGCACTACGATGCCGAAGAGATGCATGTAGTCTGTCGAACCGGCACCGGCATTGTCGGGCTTGGCCATGGCGTTCTGCATGAACCACATGGTTGCGGCCTGCAGGTCGTTCAAGCCCTTCTTCAGTCCCTTGGTGTAAAGGCCAAGCTTTTCATCGGCACGGTTTTCCTCGCAGAAATCGCCGATTTCCTTGAATAGCGCCATGACGGCGCGGCCGCCATTCATGCCGAGCTTGCGGCCGACGAGATCGAGCGCCTGAATGCCATTGGCGCCCTCATAGATCATGGTGATACGCGCATCGCGGACATATTGGCTCATGCCATGTTCTTCGATGTAGCCATGGCCGCCGAAGACCTGCTGCGCCATCACCGCGTGGTCGAAGCCCTTGTCGGTCAACACGCCCTTCAGGATCGGCGTAACGAGGCTGAGCAGGTCGTCCGCCGCCTGCCGCTCTTTCTCGTCGGTCGAGCGATGGGCGATGTCGGATTGCAGCGCGGTCCATAGAAGGAAGGCCCGGCCAGCCTCGTTGTAGGCCTTGATGGTCATCAGCGTGCGGCGGATATCCGGGTGCACGATGATCGGATCAGCCTTCTTGTCCGGGAATTTCGCGCCGGAAAGCGAGCGGCCCTGAATGCGCTCACGGGCGTATTCGACAGCGTTCTGATAGGCGATCTCGCCAACCGAAAGCCCCTGCAGGCCAACGCCGAGGCGAGCCTCGTTCATCATCACGAACATGGCCGAAAGGCCCTTGTTCTCCGCGCCCAGGAGATAACCCGTCGCATCGTCATAGTTCATGACGCAGGTGGCATTGCCGTGAATACCCATCTTGTGTTCGATGGCACCACAGGTGACGCCATTGCGCTCACCGAGCGTGCCGTCGTCCTTCACCAGGAACTTCGGCACGATGAACAGCGAAATGCCCTTGGTGCCTTCAGGCGCGCCTTCGATACGGGCAATCACCAGATGGACGATATTATCAGTCATGGAATGTTCGCCGGCGGAAATGAATATCTTCTGACCGGAAATTTTATAGCTGCCGTCGCCCTGCGGAACAGCCTTGGTGCGCAGCAGGCCGAGATCGGTGCCGCAATGGGGTTCGGTGAGGTTCATGGTGCCGGACCATGTGCCTTCCACCATCTTCGGCAGCCAGGTTTCTTTCTGCTCCTGCGTACCATGCACGAGGACTGCGGCAATCGCGCCCTGTGTCAGGCCGGGATACATCATCAGCGACAGGTTGGCAGACGACATATATTCGCCGATCGCCGCATGCAGCGTATAGGGCAGGCCCTGCCCGCCGAATTCCTGGGGAACGGCAAGACCGATCCAGCCGCCTTCGCAATAGGCGTCATAGGCGGCCTTGAAACCGTCAGGCACGGAAACCGAACCATCATCGGCGCGCTTGCAGCCCTGTTGATCGCCGGAAAGGTTGAGCGGGAAAAGCCGCTCTTCAGCAAGCTTCGCCGCCTCGCCGGTAATGGCCTCGATCATGTCAGGGGTTGCATCTTCAAAGCCGGGCAGGTTGTTATACCGCTCGAGGCCGAGAACGTCGTTCAGGATAAAAAGCGTGTCTTTGACTGGGGCCTTGTAAACAGGCATTACCGATGTTCCTCCGCATCGTGGGGCCGGAGACAATCCGGCGGATATGGGACGACAATATTTGACGTGCGCGTAAACGTCAAATAAATTTCAACGGAACCTCGCCGATCCTCTCCTCCCAAATGGCTGCTCAGCCCGGCGCAGCCCGCCCCCGCGCCACAAAAGTTAAAAAATTCCAACCATAGTTAACCACTTCTTTACCACGTTTCGTGAATTCTCCGACAAGAGGTAACTGCTTCGTTCATCGGCGCATTTTCCTCCAAGGGGGCGAATACCGGCTCTGGAATTGCTGCATGTTGCAGCGACGGCATGCACAGGCAGGCAACGTCGCGACAACAACCGGGCATAGCGGGCGGAAGCGAAGCGAGCGAGAAGATGAACGGATTGCGATCGAATAACCAACAGCCAAGCGACAGGTCGTCTCTTGATGCTCTCAATCGCACCATTGAAGGTCTTGAAGCCCGTATTGAAGGGCTGATGAGTCAGAAATTTCCGCGCGAGCCGCGCCCGAGCCCCGCGCCCGAGCCGAAAGGCGAGGCTTACGCCGCGCCGCGCGAACCCCGCGCCACGGTGACCCCGCCGCAACTTGACCCCGTCAACGAAATCCGCCAGCGCCAGCGCCTGCTCGAGGCGAGCTTCCAGCGCCCGCAGGAACCCGTTGCGCGTCCGGAACGGACAATTACCCGCCCGCTTGCACCGGAATATCGGCCGAACGTTCAAAACACGACGGCCAACCCCGCTCCGCGCGCGCGTTCCATTCCGCCATATCAGGAACCGCAGCGCAATGACGCCGCCCTGCAGGAGATCGCGCAGGCGCTCGTCAATCTTCGCCATGAGCTGAAGCACGATATTTCCGAGGGCGTGGCCCGCGAAGCGCAGGGGCTGCGGACCGAAATCCGCAATATTCGCGCGGTGGCGGAAGACCAGCAATTTATCGGCGACCTGCGCGATGACATCGCCCGGCTTGCCGGCAGCATCGACCAGCTCGGCAACCTCGCATCTCCTGACGCCTACGGGCTGCGCAACGAGTTCGAAGACCTGCGTCTCACCATCGACCAGCTTGCGCGCGAAGACAGCGTGCACCGGATCGAAAGCCGCTGGAACAATGTGGAAGACACGTTGCGCGGTTTCGATGCGACCTCATTGCAGGATGAGATCGTGTCGCTTGCCTATCGTCTTGATGACATCAAGACCCAGCTTGGCGGCATGAGCAACAATCCGGCCGTGCGTGTGCTCGAGGAAAAGCTGATTGCGATTGCCAGCGCCGTGGAGCAGCTCGGCAAGCATATGCAGCCCAATGAGGCCGCCTTTACCGAACAGTTTTCCGGTCTCGACCAGCGGCTGGACGAAATCAGCCGCGCCATTGCCGCGACCAATACCCGCTCCAACACGCAGGCCACGGATAACGCGCTGGCGCAGCGGCTGGAAACCCGTCTGAACGGCCTTGCCGAACAGCTCGGCGATATCAACCGCCTCGCCGTCGCCAAGCCTGAGCCGGCGCTGGACCTGACTGCCCGCCTTGAAGCGCTGTCTGGCAAGATTGACGAACTCAGCACCGCCCGCGACGCCGCCCAGCTGCATGAGCGGCTGGACCAGCTTTCGCTGCTTCTGGAGCGGTCGCAGCGCCCCTCGCAGCAGGCGGAACTGACGTCTTTCCTCAGCGATATCTCCCGCAAGATCGATGCGCTGGATCATGGCGCCGTCAATGACGGTCTGGCAGAACGGCTCGATACGCTGTCGCGCCGCATTGAAGACCTCGATTATCGCTACAGCCAGCCGCAGCCGGCATCGGGCCTCAGCGAAAGCGCCTTTTCGCGTCTGGAAGAGCGGCTTGGCAATATCGCTGCCCGTCTCGACGAGACCGCGCACGCCGCCCCCGCTGATAGCGGCGCGCTCACGAGCCTCGAAAACCAGATCGCCCACCTTTCCTCGCTAATCAGCCAGCCGGGCTACCACCAGCCGGCCGGCATGTCGCCGGAACTCGACTCCCGCATGGCGGCGATCGAAGACTATATGTCGTCGAACGACGAATATATCATCGAAGCGGCGCGACAGGCGGCCGAAGCCGTTCTGGACGCCTATACGCGCAACAATCTCTCGGCCGGCGCAAACCTTGCCGACATGACGATGCTGACCGATCTTGCAACCGATCTGCGCAGCCTCGAAGCCTTGAGCCGCAATACCGAAGAACGCACGCACCGCACTTTCGAGGCGCTGCATGAGACGCTGGTGCAGATTGCCGGCCGTCTCGACAGCCTGGACAACGCTCCCGCCTATCGCGAAGAGGCCGCGCCCCGCAAGGTTGCGCAGCATATGGTCACGCCCGCCCGCGAAGATGTGGCCATGCCAGCCGCCATCTTCCCGGAAGAAGGTTACATCGCCGAAGAACAGGCCATTCTCGACGCCGACGAAAACGAAGCGGATGCGATGGCCGTTGTGCCTCCCGCCGCTGCCAAGCCCGCCAAGGCGGAAAAGAAGAGCCTGCTTGCCGGCCTAACGAAACGGTTCAAGACCAGCACGGCGAAGACCGTCAAAGCTGCGGAAGAGCCGGTCTCGGCCTCCTCTGCCCGCACGCAGGTGGAGCCGGCTCCGTCGCTCGACCCGATCGACGTGCTGCCCGCAGGCCAGGAAAACGAACTTCTGGAGCCGGGTTCGGGCGCACCTGACATCAAGAAGATACTGGAACGTGTGCGCGCCAGCCAGGTGGCTGCCAGCGGCAAGGCCGTAGATGCCGAAGGACGGACGGATTTCATTGCCGCCGCCCGCCGCGCAGCGCAGGCTGCGGCCATGGAAACATCGCCGGAAAAGCTTGAAACCGGCAAGAAGAGCCGCAAGGCCGACGCTTCGGCGCTGTCGCGCTATCGCCGCCCGCTGCTGCTTGGTATCGGCGCCATTCTTCTCGCCATGATGGCCATGCCGCTCGTCAAGACGATGATCGGTGGCGCGGAAGCTCCGGCACCGGTCATCGAGCAGAAGATGGACAATGCACCGGTCTCGGCACTTCCCGAAACCGGCGACAAGGCCGTGACCATCCCCTCCGATCTCGCCATCGATCCCGAGCAGGCGGCATCGGCCGACAGCATCGAGAATGCGCCGGCGCAGAACAGCATCGATGCCCGCACCATTGGCGGCGCACCGCTCGCAGACGAGCCGCCGGTTGCCGATGTGCCAGTCGTGGACCCGGCAACGCCAGACACGGTCGCAAAGAGCGAACCGCAGGCTCCGACGCAAACCGTCACCACCGTTGTTCCACCGCAGGACGCCATCGCGGTTCCCGCCGGCATTGAGCCCGCATCTCTGGCCGAAGCGGCTGCCAAGGGCGAAACGCAGGCGCTGTTCGAGATTGCCGCACGTTATACCGAAGGTCGTGGTGTTGCCGCCGATCGTGCGGAAGCAGCGAAATGGTACAAGCTTGCGGCGGATCGTGGCCTGGCGCCTGCGCAATACCGTCTCGCCAATCTTTACGAGAAGGCGAACGGTGTGGAGCGCAACCTTTCGGAGGCCAAGCGCTACTACACGCTGGCTGCTGAACAGGGCAATGCCGGCGCCATGCACAACCTCGCCGTCCTGCTCGCATCCGACGCGGCCGGCCAGCCGGATTTCACCGCTGCGGCGCAATGGTTCATCAAGGCCTCGGAACTCGGCGTGCGCGACAGCCAGTTCAACCTCGCCATTCTTTATGCCCGCGGCAGCGGGGTGAAGCAGGATATCGAGGAGTCCTACAAATGGTTCGCGATTGCCGCCAAGGATGGCGATGCGGACGCCGCCCAGAAGCGTGACGAAGTTGCCGGAGCCATGAACCCGCAGCAGCTTCAGAGCGCCAAGTCCAAGGTGGACGCATGGAAGGTCAAGCCGCTTTCGGAAGACACCAACAGCGTCAACCCGCCTGAAGAATGGGCTGGCAAGGAAGGTGTGAAGACCGCCTCCGTGGACATGGAAAAGGCGATCCGCAACATTCAGGCGATCCTGAACAAGAACGGCTTCGATGCCGGCCAGCCGGATGGCAAGCTTGGCAAGAACACTGTCACCGCCATCAAGGATTTCCAGAAATCCGTCGGTCAGGCACCCGACGGGCGCATTACCAATGAACTGGTGACTGCACTGCTCGCCCGTAACAAGTAAGCCTTCCGGAACAGGTGAAGCGGCCGCCCTGGCCGCTTTTGCACCACTCGGCGCAGGAATGTGGCTGGCCATCGACACACAGCCGCTATCTTTCCAAATTATCAACGTATTTACCGTTGAATGTTGACAGGTCAGGCCCTCGCGGGCATGACGGATGAAGGCTGGGCATGCCCGGTCTTTTCAGACAGAAAGTGTAAATCGCGGCGCGGCCCCCTCACCCGGACAAGCCCTGCCGCCCGGAACCATTTGCCCGAGGTCCGAGCCGTGACTGTCTATCTGCCGATCGCAGAACTGTCGGTGAACATTTTCATCATTCTCGGCATGGGCGCGGCCGTCGGTTTTCTTTCCGGAATGTTCGGCGTGGGCGGCGGCTTTCTGATCACCCCGCTGCTGATTTTCTACAATATCCCGCCAGTCGTGGCTGTTGCGACGGGTGCTAACCAGGTGGTTGCCTCTTCGGTCTCCGGTTCGATCACGCATTTCCGGCGCGGCACGCTGGATATCAAGCTCGGCAGTGTGCTGCTTGTCGGTGGCCTCGTCGGGGCAACGGTCGGCGTGTGGATATTCTCCTTCCTGCGCAGCATCGGCCAGCTCGATCTCATCGTTTCGCTGCTCTATGTCATCCTGCTCGGCACCGTAGGCGCACTGATGCTGAAGGAGAGCATTTCGGCGCTGCGCCGCGCCGCCCGCAACGAAACCGTGACGCTGCGCCGGCCGGGCCATCATAACTGGGTGCACCGCCTGCCGCTGAAAATGCGGTTCAAGAAATCGAAGATCTATCTCAGCATCATTCCCATCGTCACCCTTGGTTTCGGCATCGGCATTCTCACCTCGATCATGGGTGTCGGCGGCGGTTTCATCATGGTGCCGGCGATGATCTATCTTCTGCGCATTCCGACCAATGTCGTCGTCGGCACCTCGCTGTTCCAGATCATTTTCGTGACAGCCTATACGACCATCGTTCAGGCGGCGACCAACTATTCCGTCGATGTGGTGCTGGCCTTCATCCTGATGGTGGCGGGTGTCATCGGCGCGCAATATGGCGTGCGCGTCGGACAGAAACTGCGCGGCGAACAGTTGCGCGCCCTTCTCGCCCTTCTCGTGCTCGCGGTCGCCCTTCGTCTTGCGGTCTCGCTGGTGGTGCGCCCGGAAGACCTGTTTTCGGTTGCCGTGGGAGGGCTGGGCTATTGACCTCTCGCCTGCTCATCGCCGCCCTTCTGCTCTTGCCGTGCCTTGTCTTTGGGAGCATGGCCTCAGCACAGACACCGCCGCTTGCCCTGCCTCCCGGCACGCAGCAGCGGTCATTGCTGGAAAATATCGAAATCGGCGCATCGACGACGGAAATTCCCATCGCCTCCGATTTTCGCGGTGCGGATTTCACCCTCTTCGGCGCGTTGAACAATACCGACCAGCTGCTGCTGGCGATCGGCCAATATGATATTGTCGTTACGCTCGAAGGGCCGACCGACTACATGACCGTGCGCAAAAAGGAACGTATTGCGGGCATCTGGATCAATACAAGTGCGATCACCTTCACGCCGCTGCCGGAATCCTATTCCATGGCCAGTACACGCGACATCACGGATGTCGCCTCCCCAGGCACCTTGCGGGCCATGGGGCTGGGGGTCGATCATCTGTCGCTCAAGAGTGCGGTGTTTTCCGGCGTGCCCGACAATGTCTTCGATTTTCAGGAAGCCTATCGACGTCTGAAGCTTTCCAGCGGTATCTACCGCAATGATACGACAGGGGTGCGGCTGGAGCGCACCGGCCTGTTTTGGGCGACGCTTCGCCTGCCCGCCAACGTGCCGAACGGCGTGCACACAGCTCGCGCCTATCTGTTCAAGAGCGGCAAATTCATCGCCCAGCGTGAGCTGAAACTGCGCGTCGTCAAGACGGGTATGGAGCAGGCCATCACCGATGCGGCGCATCAGACGCCGCTTGCCTATGGCGCGCTCTGCGTTCTGCTGGCCGTCGTGACCGGCTGGGGGGCCAGCATCATCTTCCGCAAGGACTGACAGCTTTTTCATCGCGAAAAAGAGAGCGTTTGCCGCTCGCAAGGGCAAAGATAGCATTCGCTTCCTTTGACTGTTTGCGGTAAAATTCAAGGCGTTACAACCATGCACCCAGACAGTGGCGGCAGCGCGGTTGTAACCGGGATGAAAAGGAGAAATGTCATGTTCAAGCACATTCTCATTCCCACCGATGGCTCGCCGCTGGCGCAGATCGCAATCGACAAAGGGTTCGCTCTGGCCAGAGAGGCAGGCGCAAAGGTGACCGTCGTGACGGTATCGGAACCCTTTCACGTGATTGCGAGCGACGTCGAAGACATTGCCGCCATTGCCGAAGAAGAATTCCACCGTTGCGAGGAGGCTGAGCATCTTCTCAGAGACACGCAGGCGCACGCAGCGTCGATGGGGCTGGATTGCGAAGCCCTGCTGGCACGGGCGGGACGGCCGGACGAAGCGATCGTCGAAATCGCCGACAGGACCGGCTGCGACCTCATCGCCATGGCCTCGCACCGGCGCAGGAGCTTTATCGAGATGCTGCTCGGCAGCGTCACGGCAAAGGTACTGAAGAATTCGAAGATACCGGTGCTGGTTTACCGGCAATAGAGCATTTCCGTCAAAAGTGCGTAGCGGTTTTACGTCCGGACAATGCGTAAAAACAAAAAGACAACGGCGATGATACGCTCAACCGAGCAGATTTGAAAACCGCACCGAATAGATGCGGTCCCGTCCCATCAGATGCGCGACGAGCGCTGCATGATCGAACAGGCCGCGCATGGCCTTGTGGCGCAAATCCAGCCCGCCGCTCATGACACCGAAAGCCGGCATCAACAGACGTGAACCATCCGTGGCGAAACACGGCCGCCGGACCGTCTTCTCGCGGCGGCGAACCGTGGCGGAGGGATGCAGATGCCCGGCGATTTCGCCGGCGGCATCGCCGACCTTCGGCTCATGGCGGAAAACGAGACTGCCATAGAACATCTCATCCACCGAAGACCCCGGCAGATCGACCGTGCCATCCGGATCGTGATTGCCGTTGATCCATATCCATTCGCGGCCACGGGCCATCTCGCGGATGAGTTCGCGCAGCATCAGCGGCAGGTGCTGAGAACCAACGCGATCGTGGAAATTGTCACCGAGACTGACGACGATCTTCGGATCGTAGCGGCTGACGAGGGACGACAGGATTTTGAGGGTGGCGATAGTGTCATATGGCGGCAGCATCCGCCCGCGCCGGGCAAAGGCCGCACCCTTTTCCAGATGTAGGTCGGAGACGACGAGCAGCGACAGGTCCGGCAGGTAAAGCCCGCCCAAAGGATCGCACCAGGCGGCGACGCCATTGACAGCGGTTTCGCTGCCGAGGCATTCGAAGCCGTTGGAAAACCTGTCGCTCAATGTCAGCCGGCTCAGCACTTTTACATTCGTTCCTTTATTTTCAAGACATCGCCTCGGCGATCAGCTCGTCGGCGGCTTCGGCCAGCACCTGATCCATCGCCTCGCCCGCCACCGTCTCGCGGCCGATTTCCAGCATGACCGGAACGGCAAGCGGCGAGACATGCTCCAGCGCGCGGTGGGTGGTATGGCCCTTGATTCGCTTCAGCATATCGCCAAGACGGCCAATGTCCAAAAGTCCCGCCGCCGCATCCCGCCGCGTCGCTTCCAGCAAAATATGATCCGGCTCATGGCTGCGAAGAACGTCATAAATAAGATCGGCGGAGACCGTGACCTGCCGGCCGGTCTTTTCCTTGCCCGGATGGCGGCGCTCGATGAGGCCGGATATGACGGCGCAATTGCGGAAGGTGCGCTTCAGCATGAAGGATTCATCCAACCACGCCTCAAGATCATCGCCCAGCATATCCTCATCAAGAAGGTCTGCCAGCGACAGGCGGCGGGATTTCAGCCGCCTGCCGATATCCTCCATGGCCCAGATGGCGAGCGAATAATCAGTGGCGACGAAACCCATGGGTTTTGCACCCGCCCGATCCAGCCGCCGCGTCAGAAGCATGCCCAGCGTCTGGTGCGCCAGCCGCCCCTCGAAGGGATACATGACCATGAAGAAGCGCTTGCGGAAGGGGAAGGTTTCAACCAGCAACTCGTCGCGCTTGGGAATGATCGATTTTTCTTTCTGGATCGCCAGCCAGTCGCGCACCTGATCCGGCAGCGCCTGCCAGCGGGCGGGGTCGGAGAGCATGGAACGCACCTGATCCGCAAGGTAAGTGGAAAGCGGAAACTTGCCGCCGGCATAGGAGGGGATTTTTGGATCCATGGAGAAGGCCTGCGACACCAGGCATTCATTCTCCCTGATGCCTTCGAACCGCAGCACCTTGCCGGCGAATAGGAATGTATCGCCCTGCACCAACTGTTCGAGGAAATGCTCCTCGACCTTGCCGAGTGACATGCCGCCACGGCCAACCGTGCCTTTGGCATTGCGCTTGACCATGCGGACATTCAGTTCCGCCGCCTCGACGATCGTGCCGAGGTTCAGACGATATTGCTGCGCGACCGCCGGATTGGAGACGCGCCACCGGCCGTCCTTCATCTGACGGATGCGGGCGTAACGCTCATAGGTGCGCAGCGCGTAACCGCCTGTCGCGGTAAAATCCACCACCCGGTCGAAGGTGGCGCGCGGCAAATCCGCATAGGGCGAAGCGCTCGTTACTTCACGATAGAGCTCGTCGGCATCGAAAGGTTCGGCGCAGGCCATGCCGAGCACATGCTGGGCGAGAACATCAAGCGCGCCTTCGGCGATCGGCGGCGTGTCCTGCGCGCCGATGTAGTTGGCATCCAGTGCTGCCCGGCACTCCATCACCTCGAAGCGGTTGGCGGGGACGAGGATCGCTTTTGACGGTTCGTCCATGCGGTGGTTGGCGCGGCCGATGCGTTGGGCAAGGCGGCTCGCGCCCTTCGGCGCGCCGACATGCACGACGAGATCAACATCGCCCCAGTCTATGCCGAGATCGAGCGTGGAGGTGGCGACGACAGCGCGCAACTTGTTCTCCGCCATGGCCGCTTCCACCCTGCGGCGCTGGCCGGCATCCAGCGAGCCGTGATGCAGCGCGATCGGCAAGTTGTCGTCATTGATGGTCCAGAGTTCCTGGAAAATCCGCTCCGCCTGAGAGCGGGTGTTGACGAAGATCAGCGTTGTCTGGTGCTGTTTCAGCGCCGGATACAGGTCCTTCATGGCGTAGCTTGCCGAATGGCCCGACCATGGGATGCGTTCTTCCGTCTGCAGAATGGCGATGTCCGGTTTTGCGCCACCTTCGACCGTGATGAGACCGGCCGGCGGTTCGCCTTGTCCCTGCGGTGCGAGGTAACGGCGCAGATCCATCGGCTCCGCCACGGTGGCGGAAAGGCCGATGAAGCGCACATCGGGCGCATGTCGGCGCACCCGGGCGAGTGCCAGCGACAGCAAATGGCCGCGCTTGGAAGTGACGAGCGAATGCAACTCGTCCAGCACCACATATTTCAGGTCACTGAAAAAGCGCTCTGCTTCCTTGTTGGCGAGCAGCAGCGAGACCTGTTCCGGGGTGGTCAAGAGAATATCGGGCGGTTTGACCTTCTGGCGCTGACGTTTGGCCTGCGGCGTGTCACCCGTGCGCGTTTCGATGGAAATCGGCAGGTCCATTTCGAAGACTGGCTTCGTCAGGTTGCGCTCGATATCCACGGCAAGCGCCTTCAGCGGCGAAATATAGAGCGTGTGCACGCCGACAAAGCCGGAGCCGGGCGGCACCTTGCCGCGTTCCGCCAGATCAGTGAGCGAAGCCATAAAGCCGCCCAGCGTCTTGCCGGCGCCCGTCGGCGCGATCAACAGCATGTTTTCCCCGCCCCGCGCCCGCGCCATCAGCTCCAATTGATGCGCGCGCGGAGACCACCCTTTTTCAGCAAACCATTTCTGGAATGGAAGGGGCAAGGTGCCGACATGTGTGCCGGAAGTGGGAGACTCGGTGTGTTTCACGCCTTCAAGGTAGTGAAAAAGCTGCAAAAAAGAAGGGCGGAACATGGCCGCTTGACAGGAAACCATAATCATGGATAAATAATATCCACGATACTGAAGCACCAGAACATGGGAAAGACCGATGAAACTCGGCGACGGCGTGGAACAGGCCATTCACAGCGTAGGCATGCTGGCGGGACTTTCCGAAGGCGGCGTGCTTTCGGCAGCGGCGCTTGCGGAATTCCACGGCGTTTCCACGAGCTATCTTCTGAAACACCTGCAATCACTGTCGAGCGCGGGAATTGTCGCCACCGTGCCGGGGCCGAAAGGCGGTTACCGTCTGGCCAGGGCGACCGACAAGATCACGCTGCTCGATATCGTGCTGGCGGTCGAAGGACCGCAGCCAGCCTTTCGCTGTGCGGAAATCCGCCAGCGCGGACCGAACCCCTTGCCGGGGCGTTATTTCACCAAGCCTTGCGGCATCAATGCCGCGATGCTGAAAGCGGAGAAGGTATACCGCGCGGAACTGGCCAAAACCAGCATCGCCGACATTCTGGGTGATCTCGCCTCCAATGACGATGGCGGGATTGCCGCGCGCGGCTGCGCCTTTCTGGAGTTGAATGAGCGCAAGACGATGACGCGCTGAGATCCGAAACGACAGAACCACCTACAGACCTGCCAAGCCAATACCGGTGAGCCTGACAGCTTTCCGGACGGATACTGCATGCCCTCAAATACACCCCAACCACTGGAGAGACCGATGAAAACCCGTATCAACTATGCCAAAGCCTCCCCCGAAGCCTTCAAGGCCGTGATGGCGCTGGAAAATTACGTCCAGAGCAGTGGCCTTGACCGCCGCTTCGTTCACCTCATCAAGCTGCGTGCCTCGATCATCAACGGCTGCGCCTTCTGTGTGGACATGCATGTCAAGGAAAGCCGCCACGACGGTCTTGCCGAACAATGGATCAACCTGATGAGCGTCTGGCGGGAATCTACCGTTTATACCGAACAGGAACGGGCGCTGCTCGGCTGGGTAGATGCGGTGACCAGGATTGCCGAAACCGGTGCGCCGGATGATGCCTTCGAGACCCTCAAGGCGCAGTTCTCCGACGAAGATATCGTGAAGATCACGGTTGCGATCGGCGCCATCAATACATGGAACCGCATCGCCGTGGGCTTCCGCTCGCAGCACCCGGTGGATGCGGCTGCGAAGGCAGCCTGACCCTTCGATCTAAAAAGGACGACCGCTACATGGCGATGTAGCGGTCGTTCCTGGGATTGACGGCAAGCGTGAGGTTCATGACCAGCGCGCCTAAGATGGAGCAGAGGATGACAAAAGGCGTCGCGACGAAGAAGGAGCAGGCCAGCACCATGCCATCAAAGGCGAGCTGCACAAGACCGGCACGCCAGCCAAAACGATCCTGAAGATAAAGCGCCAATATGCCGAAACCGCCGAGGCTGGTGCGGTGGCGAAACAGAGCCAGCATGCCGGCGGCAACCGTCAATCCGCCGAAGAGTGCAGCTGCAATCGGATTGATGCTCTCAAAAGCGAAAAAGCCCGGCATGTATTCGGACAGTAGTGCCGTCATGGCGATGGCGCAGAAGGTCTTGATTGTGAAGGTAAGGCCGAGGCGACGGAAGGCGAGATAATAAAACGGCAGGTTGGCGAGAAAAAACACCGCGCCGAAGCTGAAGCCACTGGCATAATGCGCCAGAAACGCAAGCCCCACCACTCCGCCCGTCAAAAGACCGGCGGCGGAAAACAGCGTGACGCCGAGTGAAATGAGCATGCTGCCCGCCAGAATAGCCTGCGCATCTTCCAGCAGCGAATGGCGATCGGGCGCCGACGTCCAAAGGTTCAAACGCCTGCGCGCACTGGTATCGTCCATGCATTTTCCCCTGACTTGCCCGATCTGGCCCGACCTTGCCCAGCTATTGCGCCCAAGCACGACGAATTTCAAGCACTCAGCTTAACGCACGACGATGTATCTGTCCGAGCGGTGGTTGATGGCGAGGAAGATGTTGAGAACGAAAGCGCCGACAATCGAATAAACAACGGTGGCCGGATCGATGACGAGAAAAGCGCAGAGCATGACAAAGGCATCGAATGCCAGCTGGATCAGGCCGGCGCGGATGCCGAAACGGTCCTGAATATAGATGGCCAGAATGCCGATGCCGCCGAGGCTGGCGCGGTGGCGATAAAGCGCCAGCAACCCATAACCCAGCAGCAGACCACCAAGCAGCGCCGCCCAGAGCGGATTAATGCTGTCGATGACCATCCAGCGCGCCTCCACCTCCGTCAGCACCGAAACGAGGCCGATGGCAATGAAGGTCTTGAGGGAAAAGGCAAGGCCGAGGCGGCGGAAGGACAGGTAATAGAACGGCAGATTGACGAGGAAGAACAGCAGGCCGAAGCTGATGCCAAAGGCGTAATGCAGGAGAAAAGCGACGCCAGCAGTGCCGCCGGTCAGAAGGCCGACCTTGTTCAGGAGATAAAAGCCGAGCGCCGAGACGATGGCACCGGTAACAATGCCCTGCACGTCTTCCACCGGCGCATGTTTGGCCGGATCGGAACTCCACATGCTGTAAACGCTTCTCGTTCTGCTCACGCTTTTTCCCTCAATTTTCCTGCATATTTTGCACTGCAAAAAATACCGGATCAAGATGGATATGTAAGCAAGGCTGA
Source organism: Agrobacterium sp. ICMP 6402 (assembly GCF_009498615.1). Taxonomy (NCBI): domain Bacteria; kingdom Pseudomonadati; phylum Pseudomonadota; class Alphaproteobacteria; order Hyphomicrobiales; family Rhizobiaceae; genus Agrobacterium; species Agrobacterium sp. ICMP 6402. The sequence continues at coordinate 17,875 of NZ_QSNV01000001.1, read as the reverse complement.
CCTATCATGAAAAAGGCAAGAAACGGAATGTTCAGCCTCGGGCGCGTGCAAGAAAGAGAATGCCGGAAAGGGGTTTTCCGGCATCCTTGCGAATGGTGGTTTTGCGGATTTCGATGAGGGAAAAGCCCGTCCGCTCAAGAAGATCGGTCACGTAGCTTTTGGAATGGGCGTAACGAAGGGATTCCCGCAGGACGAACCCTTCCCCATCTCCGGCATCCTCCACCGAGAAGGCGAAAAAGCCCGATGGCTTGAGCAGGGCGGAAACAAGCGGCATGACGGTTTCGAGGCTACCGAGATACATCATCACGTCGGCAGCGGCGACGAGATCGGCGCGATGTTGCGCAAGTGCCGGGGTGAACAGTCCCGAGGTCTCTTCATTCAATGAAAGATCGGCCTGGCCGAGATGGTCGTAAAGACCCTTTTCCTCGGCCTTGGCCAGCATGTTCTGCGAAATATCGAACCCCTCCAGCCGTTTGGCGAGGGAGCGGATTTCGACACCAAGCAGGCCGGTGCCGCAGCCGATATCGACAATGGTGTCGAAGACGCCGCCTTTCGCCGCCTTGCCGATCAGCTCCGCCAGTTTTTGCGGCACGCTGTAATCCAGCTTCTCAACAAGCGAGGTTTCGAAGCGGTCGGCATAATCGTCAAACAGCCCTTCCACATAACGGCTCGGCGGCTGCTCGGGTGTTTCTGCGGCGCCGAGAACCGCAAGTTTCAGTTCGGCTGCAAACAGCCCTTCCCTATCCAGCTCGGCGACTTTCTCGTAAGCCGCCACCGCTTTTGCGGTCTCTGCCGCCTTTTCGTGATATTCCCCGAAGCGAAACCATCCCGCCGTCCACCGTGGCGCAAGTTCAAGCGCCTGTTCCATAAGTTCGGCGGCGGCGGGATATTCACCGCTTTCCGCCAACATGCGGGCATAGTCCGCCCGGCGGTCGGCAATGACGTCACCGGAAGAAAACTGGTTTGGGGCCATCAATGATTCCTGAGAAGATGTCGGCTGTCATTTATCAAGCCATAAAAAAACTCAAGTCCTATTTCATGGCGCACGCGTGGAATTGGTGAATATGACGCGATATAGTGCGCCGAACTTGCATCGAAGCGGTGTGCTGCATATGTCAGGACAAAACAGGAGACTTGCTGATGGCCGGTGAGGTCAACAAAATGCTGGGTGATACGGTGGCCCGCACCGTGGTGAAGCTGCTGGTGGTTTCATTGCTCGTCGGCTTTCTGATGGCGATCTTCGGATTGACGCCGTGGAACATCATCTACAGCGCACGCGATTTCGTGGTCGACCTGTGGCGCAGCGGTTTCCATGCGCTGGGCGCGATCGGCGACTATCTGATCCTCGGCGCGACGATCGTCATTCCCATCTTCATCATCCTGCGCCTTCTGAGCTATCGCCGCTGACATGACCGACACATCATTCCAGACGCTTACCCGGCGCGGCTTCGTGCTGATTTCCGCCGGCTCCGTCCTTTCCGCCTGCGTTTCCATGCCCACCAACAAGGGAATGCCATCCGGCACCCGCGATGAGACGGCGGCGGCGCTTCCGATGGTCAATGATCTACGCCGCTCGAAAGGGCTTTCGCCGCTCGCCATCAATGGCGCTGCAAGCGGTGCTGCCGCCTATCAGGCCGGCCGCATGGTCAAGGCGCAGAAGATGGCGCATCTGATCGGCCTCACCGACAGTTTCCTCATCCGCATGAAGGATGGCAAGGTGCCGCTTCCGGCTGCGGAAAACGTGGCCGCCGGGCAGGACAGCGTCGAGCGTGTAGTCAAGGCCTGGATCGGCTCGCCGCATCACCTCGAAAACATGCTTGGGGCTTATAATGGCCTTGGCGTCGCGGTCGCCTATGACGCCGCCAGCCGCAACCGGCCCTATTGGGCGATGGTGCTCTGCGCCTGATCAGATGACGGAAGCGGGGTTCACGGGCAAGCGCGCCGCCGCGCGCGCCCAACCCCGTTCCAGAATCAGCCGAGCTTGCGGTCGGCCCAGCGATCGACCGTGCTGTCGCGCAGGTCACGGATAGACTGAACGCCCTCACGCGCGACCAGCTTCGACAGGCGCTTGACGATGGTGGACGGCAGGCCGGGGCCTTCATAGACCATGCAGGAATAGAGCTGCACCAGATCGGCCCCTGCCCTTACCTTTTCCAAAGCCGTTTCCGCAGATGAAACACCACCGACGCCGATGATCGGCATATTGCTGCCGACGCGACGGCGCATCTTGGCGAGAACGGTGGTCGAGAGCTCGAACAGCGGCTTGCCGGAGAGACCGCCGGCTTCGCCTTTGTGCGGACCGGGCCGCAGGCCTTCGCGTGAAAGCGTGGTGTTGGAGACGATCAATCCATCGAGATCATGGGCCAGCGCTTCTTCGGCAACATCATCCAGCCCCTCTTCGGTCAGATCGGGCGCGATCTTGAGAAAGATCGGAATGCGTTTGCCGAAGCGCTCAGTCTCCGCCTTGCGGCGTTCGAGCACGGCAGTGAGAAGGGCTGCAAGACTTTCACGCGCCTGCAGGTCACGCAGGCCGGGCGTATTGGGCGAGGAGATATTGACGGTGAAATAGGATGCGACCGAATAAAACGCCTCGATGCCCTGCACGTAATCGGCAATGCGGTCTTCGCTATCCTTGTTGGCACCGATATTGACGCCGACGATGCCGCGCAGGTTCGCCTGCTTCAGGCGCTCCAGTGCTGCGGCATGGCCTTCATTGTTGAAACCGAGGCGATTGATGACGCCTTCATCCTCAACCAGACGGAAGATACGGGGTTTCGGATTGCCGGATTGCGCCTTCGGCGTAACGGTGCCAATTTCCGTGAAGCCGAAACCGAGCCGCAGAAGCGGCCCCGACACCTCGGCATTCTTGTCATAACCCGCCGCCATGCCGAGTGGGTTGGGGAAGACGAGACCGGCAACCGTCTGCTGCAGGCGCGGATCATGTGGCACCATGCAGGTGGGCAAAAAGCCGCTTTTCAGCGCGGCGATGGACAGCCCATGCGCCTTTTCCGGATCGACCAGAAACAGGCCCTTGCGGCCGATCGAGGAAAATAATCCGTTCATCACAAAATCTCCGGAAACTGGTGCTGGCCATCATGATCGAGTGAGAGCGGCGTTTCCCAAAGCACGGCCGTCAGAGGAAGAGACACATAGAGGTGAGGGAAAAGATCACCGCCTCTGGAGGGTTCATAGACCAGCTTGTCGCCCAGCGCTGCGCCGTCGACTGCAATCAGAAGCAGATCGACCTGGCCGGAAAAATGCCGCGCGGCGGTCTCGGCCACCTGTTTCGCCGTCGAAAAATGAATAAAGCCGTCGGTCAGGTCGATAGCCGCACCTTCGAACACGCCTTTTGCCCTCGCCGCACTCCACAACGTCTCCGGCACGATTTTATAAATGATCGCGGGCGTTTCCTGCATAGGGCTCTCCAAGGCTTTCCACTCAGCGGGATTTGCCGCAAAGCTCGAAGATTGTCCACAGTTTCCACGGCATTTTTATTGCGGAGAGCTTCAAAGGCCGCCTCTCCACAAGCTTTTTCTTGTAATGCGCAAGCGATTGGCGCAACCTTGAGCGGAGGAGCCGGGCGCGTTTCGACCACCGGCAAGGGAGTGCACCAGTACCCGCAAAAGAACCGCATAACGCCCTTGGGAGGGGGCCAGAATGTCGGAACTTGTCATTATTATTGCAGATGATCACCCGCTTTTTCGCGGTGCCCTCAAACAGGCCGTATCCGGTCTTGACGGGCAGCAGACCATTATGGAAGCAGGAGATTTCGAAGCCGCCCGAAGCGCTGCAACAGCGCGCCACGACACCGATCTGATGCTTCTCGATCTCGCCATGCCGGGGGTTAGCGGATTTTCAGGCCTGATGGCGCTCCGGGCGGAATTTTCCAGCCTGCCGATCGTCATTGTTTCGGCAACGGACGATGCAACCACCATACGCCGGTCCATCGAACTCGGCGCTTCCGGTTTCATTTCCAAATCCTCTGGTATCGATGATATCAGGGACGGCATCCGCGCGGTTCTGGAAGGCGATGTCTGGATACCGGCGGGTCATCAAGGCGAGAAGGAACAGGATTCGGACGTCGCCGATCTCATCGGCCGGCTCAGAACGTTGACGCCGCAGCAGAGCCGGGTTCTGGGCATGCTGGCCGAAGGCCTGCTGAACAAGCAGATCGCCTATGAGCTGAATGTTTCGGAAGCCACCATCAAGGCGCATGTCTCGGCGATCCTCCTGAAGCTCAAGGTCGACAGCCGCACGCAGGCCGTCATCCAGCTCGCCAAGATAAATACATCGGCCATGGTGGCATGACAAAAGGATTTTATTCCTTTCCTTTCTTTACTCCAGACCGGATATAGTCTAGATTCCGATGGGTAAACGACAGGAGCTTTTCCGCCATCGGCTCCATCTGCGGGCTTTCTATCATGCTTTCACACGAGACGATCTGGAGCGCCATCGATACGCTTGCCAAGCGCCATGAGCTGACGCCTTCGGCATTGGCGAAGCGTGCCGGTCTCGATCCTACCTCGTTCAACAAGTCGAAACGTTTCGGCCCGGACGGACGCAAACGCTGGCCCTCGACGGAATCCGTATCAAAAGTGCTGGAGGCAACGGGGGCGAGTGTCGATCAGTTCTTCGGCTACGCTTTCGGCAAGGCGCAGACCATGCAGCCTTCCGGTGCCGACAACGCCATTCCGCTGCTCGGTTTCGCGCAGGCCGGTTCCGGCGGCTTTTTCGACGATGGCGGTTTTCCGGCGGGTCAGGGTTGGGATGTGGTGGAATTCCCCTCTTCCCCCGAACGCAAACAGGGCGTCTACGCACTGGAAGTGCAAGGCGAGAGCATGATGCCGCTTTACCGCGATGGCGATATCCTCATCGTGGAACCCGGCGCGCAGGTGCGGCGCGGTGACCGTGTGGTGCTGAAAAGCCGTGACGGTGAAGTGATGGCCAAGGTGCTGGCGCGGCAAAGCCCCAAGAACATCGAGCTTCTGTCGCTCAATCCCGAACACCCGAACCGCAGCTTCGACATGGCCGATGTGGAATGGATCGCCCGCATCATCTGGGCCAGCCAGTAAGCGCGCGGATAAAGAGCCGCTGACGCTATACCAAGCAGAATAGACGTTCAGAGGCCGAGCGCATTTGCGGCGGCATCCACCGTCATGACTTTCGCCCCTCCGGACGTCGCCCGACGCACAAGACCCCGAAGCCGCTCTTCCGGGCAACCGTAAAAGCTTGGTGTGGTCGAAACATCATGGGTGAAAATGATGAGCCAGCCGCCATTTTGCAAAACATCCTCCAGCCAGCGGTCAGCGGCATCGAGATAATTTTGATCCGACCGCAATTCGACGGCGGCAAGATTATGCGGATCGACGCTGCCGCGGTTGATGCCGGGCATGATGCCGCGGACGGTTCTGAACCGGCGCCGCAACAGGGGCTGCATGACCGGCGAGGCCATGCCGAAAGGAACGGAGAAATTCTGCCTGTGCCGGTTTTCGTCGAACGATCCGAGCACGCCATCATTACGGTCGAAATCTTCTTCAAGCCCGCGCCGTGAAAAGCTCGACAGTTTGCGATGGGAATAGGTGTGGCAGGCAAGCTCGTGGCCGGCCGCTGCAAGCTCGGAACAGCCTTGTGCGGAAATCATCTCCTGCTCTTCATCGTGCCCATCGATAAAAACGCCGGCAATGTAAAACGTCCCGCGCACGCCCTCTTCTTCCAGAATACGGGCGCCCCTTGTCCAGGCGCTCGCCGGCACATCGTCGAATGTGAAGGAGACGATGGGTTCGGATGTTTCGATCCGCACCGCCGGTCCCGGAAAATACCGCACGAGCCGGTTATTGACCCGGTCTGCAATCGTTCCGATTTTTTGCGTCATACACAGCCCCCCGGCCTGTCAACAAATTACTGCCCCTGTTCAAGTATGTCGTAAGCCTGATGCCTCAAACAATAGATTGCAATCAGAAGAGACGACCAGATAGGCCCTGTTCCGGTAAAGAAATTACTCTCAAGACACGAAGAAAGTAAGGCATACACCCAAATTCGTCCAAAAAGCCGCGTCAGGCCCGGATCCGTGCCGCGGTCGACCGCCGTGCGAAAATCATTTGCGGGAATGATGACGAGCCATATGACTGTCAGGATAAAGGCCGGCAGGCCTCCATTCAGCAGGCTTTCGACATAACCATTATGGGCATGAAAGGCCGTGACCGCCCAGGTGCCGGCAATATCGGCCTGCGATAAAAGCCGGTCGCTTGTCCAGAACGCCTGAAAACCCTGCCCGAAGATCGGGGATTGCGCAAAGGTGTCGAAGGACAGACGCCATATGTCCGTCCGACCGGTGAAGGTGGCATCGATCCCCAGGCTTTCGACGAGGTTCTGTATGCTCGGAAAATAGGTCGAACCGACCGCGAGGATATTGAGGAAAGCCAGAAGACTGCCGATCATCAGCAATGTCCGACCGGCATGTCTCTCCATGACCCAGATCAGCGCGATGGTGACGGGCAACAGCATCGCGGCGGTTTTTCCGTTGGTTTTCCAGAGGAAGAACCCCGCCAGCAGCGTGATCGCAATACCGCCGACCGTTGACCAGGCGTTACGCAGATAAAGCCCGACCATGAAAAGAATGATCATGGCGGGCGCGGCGGCATTCTTGTGGTTGAAGATGCCGCGCCAGTCACCCGCAAGTGCTTTTTCCTCAAGATCATAAGGCTGGTGGATCGCACGCGATCGCACGAAGATCACCCCGAAATAACAAAGCGCCAAGAGAATGATGGCGAAGACGGCCATCATCCGGTCGAACTGCCGCCGGTCCCTTGGCATGACGACAAGGACGCTGGTGATGAAGCACAGAAGCGCCGTGAAAATCAGGCGTTGCAGCGAGGTGCCAGGCCCCGCTCCAACCACCGAGCAGATCACCAGCCAGGCAAACAGCAACAGGATGGGCAGACGCGGCCGCAGCAAAAGCCCCGTCAACCGGTGGCGCAGGGCAAACACCCCTAAAATCAGCGCGATCACCAGTCCGGTCAGCTGGTTTGCAGCGGCGTGCGGCACAGGCGGAGCGGCAAGGTTCTCGAAAGGCGCTACCGAAATCCAGATATAGAGCATCGTGACGACGAAAAAAATCGCGTCACGACGGCCGCCCGAAAGCGACATGGCGCTGCTTTCCGCAGAAATGGACTGCGTATCAGCAAAGCGCGGCATGGTCGCCTGCATCGGGAACGGAAAATCGGATCATTGGCCTGCCTTGTGACGAACAACAAAACCCTTGTGAAACCGGGCCATGTCCAAATAACCATAAACGGTCATTATCATCATTATTGTGCAATTGCTTTAACCCTCTCTTACCTCAAGAAGGCTAAGACAGGAGAAACTGCCATTCATTCAGGTTACTGGCATTCAGATTACTGGCCGATCACCGGCTTTTTCAGTTCGCGAAATATTGCAAGGCAGGGCGGTCATTGTTGAATTTGCCCGGCAATGTCGAAAAAACATGGAGAATGAGGTGTCGTTGAATACGCCGCGGTTCGGCCATCTAGTCAGACTGGGATTGACCTACATGGCATCCGGCGGGGCACTGCTGATGTCCAGCGCCGCCCAGCTTTTGACGTTTGCCCTGCTCGCCCGCCATCTCGGTGTCGAACAATTCGCGCTTTACGCCTCGATTACCGCCGTGACCAACCTGGGTGTGCAGATCTGCGGCATCGGCTCGCAGGAATCGCTCATCCGCCGCGTGGCGCAGGATCGCAGCATGTTTCCCGTCATGCTCGGCCACAGCTACCTTTTGAGTGCGGCGACAGGCGTGGTGCTGACCATCATCGGCATGGTAACGATCCCGGTGTTTTTCCCGACCTCGGAAACATTGCTGCACACGCTCATCACCACCTTTCTGATCCTCATCACGAACCTCGTTCTCCTGAAGGTCATTTCGCTTTCCACACAGAGTTTCATCGCCCATTCCGACTTCGCCTCGGCCAACAAGCTGGAAGTGATGTTTGCCGTGGCCCGAACGATTGCCGCCGTGGTCGCCTGCCTCGTCTTCAAGGTGGAAACGGTGGAGGCCTGGGCCTTGTGGAACCTCGCCGCCCACACCATTGCGGCCGTGATTTCCGTGAAGGCAATCAGCAGGCTCGGCATGCCCGTGTTCCGGATCGTGCGCGATGAAATCCGCATCGGCATTCTGTTTTCCACGCAGTTCCTGTTCAAGGCCGTGCGCGGCAATGCCGATATTCTGGTTCTCGGCGCCATTGCCAGCGCCGAGGTTCTGGGCAGCTATTCCATTGCCCGGCGGATTCTCGACAGTTCCTATCTCTCCGTTGAGGCGCTTAACCGCTTGATCTATCCCGGCTCGGCCTCCGCCGCCCTGCAGGGCATCAGCAAGACGATAGAACGTGCCTATAATGTGTTGAAGGCCGCCCTTGTCATCGCAGCCGGCAGCGCATTGGCGATCTTCATCATCGCACCATTCCTGCCCCTCCTGTTCGGCGACGAATATGTTTCGCTGCCCGTCATCACCCGTGTTCTCTGCTGGGCGGTGATACCCATGGCTGTTGCGGCAACGGCGCTTGAAGCACTCGGCGCATCCGGGCGGCAGGATATTCGCGCCAAGATATGGAACAGCGGCAACCTCATCGGTTCCGTCGTCGTCGCGTTTGCCACCTGGTCTTTCAGCATTTCAGGAACGATCGGCAGCTATTTCATGGTTGAGACCGCCATTGCCGCTGCGGTATGGATTGCGCTTTTGCGATTGCGCCGCAGTGACGAGGCTTTTGCCCCCGCGAAATAGGATGTACGCCACAGGCGATCTGAACCGGATCGACACAGAAACTATCGCCGTCCGCACCGTTTCCGAGCGTGAAGCGGCTACACCGTTTTCCCGAATGCTCTAATAGAGCCCGTAGGGAAAATAACGGCGGTAGATTTCTTCCAGCCTGCCGTTGCGGGAAAGTGCGGCAAGCGCCTGATCAAAGGCCGGCACAAGCACATTGTCCGGATCGACCGCCATGATGGAAAGGCCTTCGCCAAGAAACCTGTCGGACATATAAGGTCCGCCAAAGAGCGCGCAGCAGCCCTCGGCGGCGCTTCCCGAAATCCAGAAAGGCAGGCGCAGGCCGTCAGCAAAGATGGCGTCCACCTTGCCCGTCTTCAGGGCTTCATACATGGGCTCATAACCCTCGAAACCTTCCGGAGCGGCTTTCGGGAAAAATGCCTTGAGCATCTGTTCATGCCGCGAACCGGCGACAACTCCCACTTTTTTTCCCGACAGGGCATCAGCGCCGGTGCCGGAAAATTTCGCAGCCTTGTTGACCGCCAGACGGGCCGGCAACAGCAGATAAGGGCGCGAGAAGGTAAAACTTTTGCGCAGGTCAGCGGTGGTGGCGATGCCGGAAATCACCGCTTCGCCTTCTCCCATTTCCAGGGCCGCCTCCAGCTCGTCAAACGGCAATGCCTGCACCTGGCACTTGCTTTCCACCTTCAGCTGGGCGCAGATTTCACGCACCAGATCGACATGGAAACCCGCAAGTCGGCCCTCCTGATCGGTAAAATTGAACGGCGGGAAATCAACCGACATCAAAAACCTGATCCGGGGCACGGAGGAAAGATCGCCGCCCGGAAAGCGCTCCTGCGCATCGAACAGCACCGGCATGCGGTTTCCGTCCGAGAGACCCTCGGCATGGGTTTCGCCAATAACACCAAAAATTTGTAAAGCGACAGCTAAAGTAAAGCCAATACCTATATTTCGCGTTACATTCGTCATTCTCATCTATACTGTCCGTGGCAGAATGTGGGACATTACCATGACGGCGGCGGCGATGCATGGATCAATCTAGCCATTATACACGAGAATCGTTTCGCACGACGTCAACGGAACGGAAAATTGCATTTTCATTCACGGGCGATGACCCACAGTGGATCGCTGCTGAACAGGCTGAACCCGGACAGGCGCAGTTCCTCGCCTCGCTGGGCTTCGGCAAGCCCTATATCGACGCATTCGAACAGCGGGCTCTTAAAAACGGCTCGACGATGGAAGATGAATTGCTGGCAAGTGGCCTTGTCCAGCCGGAAGCTTATTTCGGTGCCTTTGCCAGATTTCTGCGGCTACCGTTTTTCCCGGAAATCGATCCGGAACGGGTCGAGGATATCAAGAGCCTCGATACGCAACTTGCCGAAACGCAATTGCTTCGGCTGAAGCCGCTGAATGGCAGACCGCTACTTCTGATCGTGCCGGCGCTGGGACAGATCGAATCGCTGAAGACCGTGCTCGATCGGCATCCGCATCTTTTCGACGAACTTGCCGTCACCACGCCGCATGCCATGCGCAGCGCAATCTGGAAGGCAGGCGAGACACGCCGCAGCCACGAGGTGCAACAACGGCTTTTCAACGTGGCGCCGCACCATTCCGCCAGGATCACGTTGCAGGGCGAGCAGGGTTTCTACACTGGTGTTCTGGCTACGCTGCTGATGCTGTCGCTGCTGTTTTATGCGGAAGTGGCTCTGGCTTACATTCACGTCAGCCTGACGATGCTCTATTTCTTCACCCTGCTTTTCAGGCTGTTTGCGCTCGTTAATGTTCCGCACGCTCCAACGGAAAACGAAAAACAAACCCTCCCCGCGCTCCGAAACGACAGCGACCTGCCGGTATACACCGTTCTCGTGGCGCTTTATCGCGAGGAGGCTGTCGTCGAGCAGCTCATCGGCGCGCTAGAGCGTCTGGACTGGCCCAGGTCCCGGCTGGATATCAAGCTCGTCTGCGAAGCGGATGATGACGCGACGATCGCCGCCATCAGGCGTGTCAGTCCCGGTCCGCATATCGAGGTCATAAAAGTGCCGCCATCCCTGCCGCGCACCAAACCCAAGGCGCTGACCTATGCACTCGCTGGGGCGCGGGGTACATTCGTTGTCGTATACGATGCGGAAGACCGTCCCCATCCGCAGCAATTGCGCGAAGCCCATGCCACCTTTCGCAGCCAGCCGGATGAAGTGGCCTGCCTGCAGGCGCCACTTATTGTCAGCAATGCATGCTCCTCCTGGCTCAGCGCGTGTTTCGCACTGGAATATTCCGGTCTCTTCCGCTGCATGTTGCCGGTTCTTGCCGCACACAGGCTGCCGCTGCCGCTCGGCGGTACTTCAAACCATTTTCGCACCGCCGTGTTGCGCCGCGTTGGCGCGTGGGACCCCTATAATGTGACGGAAGATGCCGATATGGGCCTCAGGCTGCACAGGCTCGGTTATCGCTGCCGTGTCATTAGGCGGCAGACGCTGGAGGACGCGCCAACCTCGCTCTCCGTCTGGCTGAGCCAGCGCGCGCGCTGGTACAAGGGCTGGCTGCAAAGCTGGCTGGTGATGACCCGTGCGCCGGTTACAACTGCGCGCCAGATGGGATGGATCGACTATATCGTCTTTCAACTGCTGATCGGCGGAATGCTTTTATCGTCACTGACCCACCCCCTGCTGTTTCTTTCCTTCACCTTCATGGCCAGGGCGATCCTGGAAAGCGGCACAGATATACTGTTTTCCTGGCAGGGCATTCTGTTCATCATCGATACGCTGAATATTTTCGGAAGCTACACCATCTTCGTGCTGATGGGCCGAAACAGAATGATACCCTATGAAAAGAAACAGGTCGGGAAACGCTGGCTAGCGATCCCGTTTTACTGGCTGATGTTGTCTTTTGCGGCATGGCGCGCGGTTGTGGAACTGAAAACCAGACCCTTCGTCTGGAACAAGACACCGCATATACCGGCCGTCAAGAATTAGGCCTGACGCGGCATCCGCAACATCGGTGAATGCAGTCTTCGCACCTCTCTTCGGCGGCCGCAGAATACGTCCCACCATTGCAACCCGTGCTACTGCATCTCGCAAAAATCCGGTTCTGGCGGCGTTGCCGCTATCAATACGCAATAGACCAGAATGCCTTGCCGAATGAGGTGTCTCCTCCGGCAAGGTCTGTCACATCACCACGACGGTGACTGAACGACCCTATTTGGCGACGAGTTTGTTCTTGATCAGGCCGACAATGATCTGAACGATCAGACCGCCGACACCGCCACCAACCAGTTGGCCGGCAAGAGCGCCGATATCCACACCGCCGGCCGCTGCAGTTCCCGCGGTTCCGAGCAGCGAGCCCAGCACTGTTCCGCCGCCGATGCCACCGATGGCGCCGGCGATCAGGTTGCCGAGTGAGCCGAGATCGGAATCCTTCACTATCTTCCCGCCAGCCGTGCCGCCAACCGCACCGCCCACGATTTGGGCCAATATCGAAGTAAGATCCATGTCATCCTCCTCACTGGTTTCCCCGACCATTCAGGGAAACAAACGTCCCATTCATGTCTGCGCGGGCGAAGAGAGCGCTGGCCTTGGGCCTTACTCTTTCTCGCCGAAAAGTTTCCAGATCACAGCACCGATGGCGCCGCCGAGTATCGGAGCAAGCCAGAACAGCCAGAGCTGCTGCAGCGCCCATCCACCGACAAACAATGCCTGTCCCGTCGAGCGGGCCGGATTGACCGAGGTATTGGTGACCGGAATGGAAATCAGATGAATAAGGGTGAGGGCAAGTCCAATGGCGATCGGCGCAAAACCGGCCGGAACCCTGCCATGCGTCGATCCCAGAATGACGATCAGGAAAAACGCCGTCAGGATGACCTCGATCAGCAGCGCTGATACGAGGGAATATCCGCCCGGTGAATGTTCTCCATAACCATTGGCGGCAAAGCCACCAATTTCGGCCCCCGCCTTGCCGGTAAGGATGACATAAAGCGCCGCCGCCGCGACGATCGCACCCAGGACCTGCGTCACAATATAAGGGACGAGGTTCGATGCCGGGAACTTGCCGGCAACCGCCAGACCAACGGAAACCGCCGGATTAAAATGACCGCCGGAGATACCTCCGACCGCATAGGCCATGGTCAGAACCGTCAGGCCAAAAGCAAAAGCAACGCCGAGAAAACCAATACCAAGCTCAGGAAACCCAGCAGCGAAAACCGCACTGCCGCAGCCACCGAAGACAAGCCAGAAAGTTCCCAAAAATTCCGAAAGAAGTTTGCGACTCATAACACTTCCCCATAATGTTACGACTGCATCAACTATCACGTGCAATTTAATCGTAGTCAAGATAAATTGCATATTCGCATAGCAACTACAAAATGGCGCGCCATATTTTCAGTTAGGAAGCATCTCGAAAACCGTGAAACTGGAGTGCGTGAAAAGGACCCAGCCTTTGCTTTCAGAAACAAGCACGACGGTTCCAGCGAGATAGTGCTGAGCGAGGGCATCGCCAATGCTGCCTTGTCCTGATATATTCTTTTACTAGCTACGCGAGTATCGGCATTACAATGTTTGATAAAGCCTGTCACAAGCAGTCATCATTTATGACATTTCGAAAACCGGCGAAATGAGACAAACGCGGCTCAATTAAGACTCGCCCAACCCAGTTTCTGCAGCCACACCTTCAGGAAGCGGCGACTTATGAACAATCCGACCGGTTTTGCGACATACACGCTCGGCGAGTGATCTCATACCAGGACTCTCCCTCCGGTTCACTCCAGATTTTAGTGGCTGTAAAGTTTTGGTGCAACAAACGCCAGATCTCGCGCGATTTGTTTGAATCAGCAACAACTGTCGCAAAACCTTGGACCCACTCGTCCTCGCTGCCTGTCCAATACGCGGGCGTCACCAAACGATACCCAAGCTCAAGGGCGCGATCAATGTCGGCAGTCACCTTTGTAGCGTGCTGCTCGGCAGTCCACTCCGGGTGTTGCACGGCATCCCTAACAAACCCGATCCACTTAAATAGGGGCTCTTGCGCAGGTGCCGGCGGCAGCGTCTCTATCCCGACATAAGAAGCCATGCCGTATAGCGACGATTGCCATGTGATCGTGCCGTCGAAGTCATGGTACACAAATACTGTTTTGCTCGGATCGAACTGCGCATTAATGGCAGCGATCCGATTCATCGTCCTAGTGTCATAACCTTTCACTGCGTAAGCAACAGCAAAGTTATAGCTCCCCAAAACGATCGGGGAAGCGACTGCCAGTGCTAGTGCAAATCTTTGCAAAATTATTGACGATCCGAGTTTGCTCATCCGTATCAGGCGATCTATCAGAAGCACCCAACCGAATAGCAACCAGATCGTAACGTTGATCTGCATCTGCGGGTCTTGGGGTTGTGAATAGAGATTAAAAACGATTCCACACCCGGCGTTTCCCCCTACGATCACGAAGGCCGCGCAAACTGTCGGATTACTCCGATTGCGCCACGCATACTGCAAACATAACCAGCCGAGCACCAGCAACAACGCTGTCGCAACGAGGATTTCCGTCGCCTGAGTCGTCATTAACCAAGCAGGGTCCCAAATATATCGTCCGCCGATTAGCGCTTCCGCGACCCCGGCCCATTCGAACCAAACCTTGTTAAGAGAGAAGCCACCCCAACCGCTACCGACACCCTTGCCAGTCCAAAACAACGTCGTAAACAACGTGATGGCTTGTTCCGCCGTATTCACGGTCAGCGTAAGCATCGCTACAATCGCCGGCGGGACAGCCATCGCGGCAAGAAATAAAAACGGCCTCAAGATGCGCTGCGAACGAGTACCGGGTGCCAGAAATAACGCGAGTAACAATGGCGGCAGACTTGGAAACATGAGCCGCCATTCAAACAACCACCCAACTGCGAAAAGCACTCCTACAACCATAATTCGCGGCGCCGACGGCCGACCGAACCAGGCGCAAGCCAGTAGCGTGCTCGTCAAAACGATTGAGTATCCTGGCATAATGTCTTCGTTGATGAGCCCGTGCAGAAGAATGTAGCCCGACATCATATATGCCGTTACCGCCAACAAGGTGACGAAGAGATTGCGCGTCCAAGCTGCGACGAATGCGAAGGCAACAGCTCCCGCAACTCCAGCGAATATCGCATTAATTACAGCCATTTGTCGCCAGACCAAGTCTGGATACACGCCGACCTCTGTCAGCAATTTCGCAAGAGTTGCATACACCGGATAGAAAATTGCATTCGATGGCTGCATCAGCGACCAGGAGGGGCTTTCGATCCACCTTCTAATGTCGATGCTCTTCCAAAGTCCGTTTGTCGTCGTGATATGGACATTGTCAATGACGCTCTGAGCGATTAACAGAAATATAGTGATGGCCAAACCATAGGCAAGCGCGGTGCCGATCTGGAGTAGAGACTTCGGGGTTTGTCGAGAAACGCCGTCCGAAAATTTCAGCAATTGATGCCCCGTCCTGTGATCCGTATAACTGTTCAACACTATCTCGATAGAGGATCGCCGTTGGGCAATTCGTTCACCAACCGTCTATCAGGCTTGCACTGGCATGTCGACGTCTTGAGACCGTGTATAATATTGCACTCATCAGCAGATACGCGAGACGGCAGGTCATCATCCACCATTTAATTGAATCTCCAATTTATCACTTCCTGCCACGGTTAGTGGGACCGAACAGCAAATACAAAATATCTGCATAGTATAAACATGGAAACCGTATAAAATGAAATTCCAATAATTTGCAAAAAAAATTGATTCACCGATGAATACATGTCGCCATAAAGTACAATAAGAAAATTCAAAGAATACGAAAAAAGCGCCGCCGCTATATACCGCAGCAACACCACAGTCGTCCGCTGATCGCTCCTGAAAGTCCAGGTTCTATTTAATAAGAAACTTACTAAAAGACCGACTATATACCCAGAGGCATTTGCGATCAGCAGATTCGTATCAAATACATACATAAGTACATAGATAGCAAGGAGACCAACGGCAGTATTAACAAGCCCGACTGTGCCAAAGCGAAGAACCTGCCAAACAGCGTCAATCATGCGCTCTTCCGTGCTAGCATGCGGTACTGAGCCCCTAAAGCTAACCATTCAAGGCGTTTCTCCAGTGGCCGCAACTTTCCCAGAGCGGAAGGGAAGAATACCTTATATGCTACCTGAGCAGACGCCCAACCTGCTTTCCGAGCCCGAGCCCGCATCACGCCTCCGCGTATGAGATGGGCGTTGACATCAAGTTCGCATGTATTGACGGCGCGCTGCGTAAGTGGATTTAGGGGATTATGTTCGTAGATGGCGAGAACGCCCCCTGGCTTTGTAACGCGGCACAACTCTGCCAACCAATGCAGGTGCTCGTCATGCGGAATGTGGTGAAATACACATGCAGAAAACACAACGTCCTGGCTATCCGTTGGCAATGGTACGTTTCCATCAATCAGCAGGTAATTCTCGTTGCCGGGAAATCGAGTTTGTGCAATTTCAATGCTGCGTGCGGAAACATCTGCGCAATTTATTTCGCTCCCAGGAAAGTAGCTCCGGAAATACGGTAAGGAATTACCTATACCGCTTCCAAAATCTAAGATGCTCGCCACGGGTTTATTCTCTCGTGTGAACCACCTTGCGAGATCGGCGATTTTATACTCTGAGAAATACTCCGGAGCTTCGCCCGTGATCGCTATGTTTTCTTTGTGAACATTACGATACTCATCGGCCAGGAGGTCGAATTCGGCTTGCAGGCGTGCTCCTCTAGAGCCCTGCGTCTTGGTCTCGTTGTCCATGTTCGAGCGCCTTTACTGTTGACGTATTGACTACTAGTTCCTCCGAGCAAAGAACGTCCTGAATAATAAATAAGGGCCGCCCCTTTGATTCTATGTAAAGTCTACCTAGGTATTCACCCATAATCCCGGCCACAAACAACTGCACGCTTCCAACTGCAAGCACAATTACGGCAAGCGACGCCCAACCCTCAATCGTGTTCCCGAGGAGGTATTCGACAATCACATATCCAAGCAGAAGCAATTCCAGAAAGCCAAAACCTAGACCCACGTATGTCGCCACTCGAAGCGGGCGGATCGAAAATCCCGTGATGGCATCGATCGCAAAACGAATCATCTTGTGAAGCGGATATTTTGTCTCACCAACAAAGCGAGGCGCTCTCTCATATTGAACCGCCTCCTGCCGTAGCCCAATCCAGCTAACCATTCCGCGAATAAAACGGTGATGCTCTGGCATGCTGTTCAAGACATCGAGCGCACGCCGGCTCATCAACCTGAAATCGCCCGTATCTGGTGGAATGTCTATATCCACTATCCTATTGAGAAGGCGGTAAAAAATAAAGGCTGAGGCTCTTTTGAACGCTGTTTCGCCCTCACGCTTTATTCGTTGTCCAAAGACAACGTCACAACCCAGATCCATACGGCTCATCATGTCTGTCAATAACTCGGGCGGATCCTGCAGATCCGCATCGAGAATAAATACGCGGTCACCGCGGCACATATTCAGCCCAGCAGTCAAAGCAAGCTGATGTCCATGATTGCGTGATAAGTTAACGGCAACGATGTGTCTGTCTCGCTCTGCCAATTTAGACATAGCGGCCCAAGTCCCATCAGAAGATCCGTCGTTTACAAGGATTAACTCGTACTGATCAGAAACACAGCTCACGCAAACTTCTGTCACGCGACGATGCAGTTCACCCAGGCCATCCACTTCATTGTAACAAGGAACGACAACCGACAGCATCCTCGAATCGCCTTTGCCTTCGTTTTTTTTAGTAGCCACGAGCGTCTCTTGATTACTGCGTTTGGAGCCCTATACAGCAACCCAGCATATCCATCAACTAAATGATGATTATCCGGATATCCTGTCCTGGACCATCCATTTCGAGTAGCTGCGGGGGTATCCTTAGCTGCGGTAGAAGACGCCGACCGCTCCGTCAGATAGCGAACTGGATTCTTTTTGCCTCCTGTTTGCCGCCTATGCCATGCCTCAATACCCAAGCGGGCCGGCTGGGGCTCATTTGTGGCACTGAACCGCACCGGGTTTGCCGGAGGCCATTTGGTTTGAGTTATGCGGCCATGGCTGGTTCGTCCAGCATGGCGTA